>NZ_JBMIRR010000027.1:0-1351745 GCF_049195245.1 Arenimonas sp. MALMAid1274 | reverse complement strand
AAGAACTGTTCCTCCAGTTGCATTTGCTGGAAGGCTGTGCCGAAGTCCTCCAGATTCGTACTACTCGGTCGTTGCGAGCACGCGGCGACAGTCAGAAAGACCATTCCAAGTACAGCGCGAGATCGCATACGCCTAACGCCTTAGTTAAGCCGCGCCGAAGGCGTCGGCTTGAATGATGAGTTAGGCCTCGTGGCCCGAGGCCTGCCACTGCGCGTAAGCGGCCTCCAGCTCGCTGGGGGTACATGTAAACCACTGGGGCCATTGCGACTCTTTGCCGTGAGGATAGCCGAGAAGATTGGCAACGGCATTGCCAACTCCCACGAGCTGTTGCTCAGTTGGCGCGGCACTCGAGATTGTGCCGATCAGGGCCGACACCTCTGCCCTAGACATACCAAGCAAGGTGCCGAACTCCCAATCGGGAAAGAACGGACCCGAGGCCGCAGCGGCTAAAGCCTCATTTAGTGTCTTGCAGGGATCCTGCCCCATGAGGCCTAACGCCTAAGTTAAGCCGCGCCGAAGGCGTCGGCTTGAATGATCAGTTAGGCGGCAGCTCGCCGCCCAAGCTGAATTTGAATGGCGCATCTCTGGTGGAAGACTCGTCAGTCGCTTTATAGCGCCAACGCCGGACTACCTCCAGCGCTGCTTCCTTCCACGCGGCATGGCCGGAAGATGACAGAACTGTTGCTCCAGAGACCGACCCATCTGGCTGTACGGTAAGTCGTATGAGAACCGACCCTTCTGCAAGCCCCGTGACGCGCGGCGCCTCGGGCGTTGGGCAATGGACCAGACTGGGATCGAGTGGCTCGCAGTCGCGCTCCGGCACGGCCTGCACAGTGCTAGCTAGGGAAACTGAAACAGCAAGCAGTGCAAGTAGCTTCATATGCCGCCTAACGCCTAAGTTAAGTCGCGCCGAAGGCGTCGGCTTGAATGATTAGTTAGGTGCCGGCCGGAGGTGGCAAGCAGCTTAAGGTTGAGCTTAGCCGATAGGCCCCAGGGTAGTCCTTGGGCAGGGGCTCACCAGACAAGTACTGCAGCACGGGGCCCAATGCGTCTGGATTGCTGCGGGAGCCATCTTTGAACCCATCAGTTACGTCCAGCACTGATTGGTCGCCGGGAACAAGGCTAATGCTGGTCGTGTCGTTCTCGAGCGCAACCAGGTAGAAGCGGCCGACCGCCAGCTTTATGCCGCAGTGCGCTCCCATGGTGAACTCCAACTGTTGGATCGAAGGCTGACCGCCCAAGAGAGTGCGAACGACGGCAACACGGCCTCGCACTTTGGACGGCCAAATATCGCTATCGGTGAGTTCTTGCGAAACGATCCGAAACACATAGACATGCTCAGCTCGAGCCAGGTTCTCCTCGAATGACGGCACCTGCGGGTCTGCTCCAGCCGAAGTGGATGAGCTGAAGAATACAAGCAGAGCGCCAAACACAGCCGATAGCTTCATACGGCACCTAACGCCTAATAGACCTCAAATATGAGGCATAGCACCGTATGTATCCCCAGCTCGAAATGCCAGTCAAGCCACCAACAACCCGCCAATCAACACCTTGCCGCAGCAGCCGGCAGTTTGCACCCAACCCCGTTTGCCACGTTATCCGTCATATGAGCGGCATATCCACTTATGCGAGCAGAAACGCGGTCTATCAAAACCCGGACTGCCACCAGTCACCCATGTCCGATCAACAGCTTGCAGCCCAACACGGGTTCCAGATCATTGCAACGCGTTCAGTCAACGCAAGCCGGGCTCAATCCACCAGCTCGAACGACGCCTCCAGCGGAAGCATCACTCGCCGCGCATCATCACGAAGCGTCACCTTCACGGTCCACCGGCCGGCCAGGTCCTCGGGCTCGGCTAGGAAATAGATCACCGGGGCCGCCAGGTAGACGTGCAGCTCATTGCCCAGCGCCGGACCCTGGTAGCACACCACGTTGTCCTGCTCGGCCGAGACGCTGCCGTCGGGACGGGTCACCTGGATGTCGCAGCGCACGTCGGCCTTGCGGTCGGCGTCCAGGCGCGGGTTGGCGAAGAAGACCAGCATGCTCAGCTGTCCGCCGCGCCGCACTTGCGTGGCCGGTTCGAACTGCGGGGTGCGGTCGCTGGGCTGGTCCCACTTCGCGCGCCAGTCGGGATCGGCGGTGATGACCAGGGCGCCCGAGAAGCCGCGCTTGCTCTGCCGGGACGCGGTGTCCGGCAGCGGCTGGCCATCGGGCCCGATGAACAGGTCATTGGCCGAGGCCGGGAAGGCGAGGGCGAGCATCAGGCTGAGGGCGATCGTCCAGCGCGTCATGGCGGGGCTCCGGTGGGGGTTTCAGTCGCGCGCCGCGGCGGCGCGCAGCTGCGCGGCCTGGCCGTGGCCGAGGAAGGAGGTGATGGCCCGCCGCACCAGGTACAGCAGCGGAATCAGCGCGATGGCGGCGGCCATCTTGTAGCCGTAGTTCAGCGTGCCCACCGCCAGGAACAGGCTGGTCGGCCACTGCTGCGGGCCCAGCACGAAGGCGATGTAGAGCACCACGAAGCTGTCCACGAGCTGCGATACCGCCGTGGAGCCGGTGGCGCGCAGCCACACGGCGCGTTCGCCGGTGGCGCGACGGATGCGGTGGAACACGCTCACGTCGATCAGCTGCCCGACCAGGAAGGCCACCAGCGATCCCCCGATCGTCCACAGTCCTTGGCCGAACACCGCCGCGAACGCCTTCTGGTAATCCGGCACCCCCTGGTCGGCCGCCACGCCCACCCACCACGACGCCGGCGCCAGCGAAATCGCCAGGTAGGCGAACACGAAGCCGTACACGATCACGCCCACCGCCAGCCAGCTGATGAAGCGCACGCCGCGCTTGCCGTAGAACTCGTTGATCACGTCCGTCATCACGAACACGATCGGCCACAGCAGGGTGCCGGCGGTGAAGTTGAGCGAACCGGTCTGGCCGAACAGGTTCCATTCCAGTGGCGCCATGCCCAGCGTGTCTTCCAGCGCGAAGATCTTCACGCCGATCAGCTCGGCCAGCAGGGCGTTGCTGACGAAGAACACCGCCAGCACCAGGAACAGCCGCTGCGCGCGTTCCTGCCCGGTCATGGCGGGGCCGGGTTCCGCTCGAACGGCATGTGGTCAGGACTCACCGCGCCGCCGGAGATGATGAAGGTCATGGCCTGGTCCACCGACCAGTCGGTGGGCGTCAGCTTTTCAACGGGCACGATCTCCAGGTAGCCCGAGGTGGGATTGGGCGTGGTGGGCACGTACACGGCGGCCAGTTCGCGGCCGGTGCCTTCCTCCAGGATGATGCGGGTGACGAAGCCGACGCACTTCATGTCGCGGTGCGGGAAGTCGATCAGCACCACGCGCTGGGTGCCGTCGGGCTTGGTCTGCAGCAGGTCCAGCAGCTTGCGGGCGCTGCCGTACACGGTCTTCATCAGCGGGATGCGCGCAATCACGCCCTCGAACCAGGCCAGTAGCCGCTGGCCCACCACCCGCCGCGCCAGTGCGCCCACCGAGATGATCACCACCACCGTGCCCAGCATGGCGATGGCCGCCTGCGCCCAGGGATCGTCCAGCCAGCCCAGCATCTCCGGGTGCGCGGAGGCCAGCGAGACCGACAGCGGACCAACCCAGGGCTGGCTGATGTCCGACAGCAGCCCCAGCACGAACTTGAACACGATCCAGACCAGCCAGATCGGCAGCAGGGTCAGCAGGCCGGTGAAAAAATAGGCACGAAGTCGTCGCATGCCCGGATTGTAGGGCAACTAGCGCGCGCCCAGTTCCTCGGCCGACACTTCGCGCACCAGCCGGAAGCCGATGTCGTCATAGCCCGTGTCGGCGTCGAAATCGTCCGCGCCCTGGGGCGTGCCGCGCTGGGCGGTGTCGCGCCAGCCCATGCCCGCGGCCAGCCGGCGGCTGCAGCTCTTGCCGCAGTCCGACAGCCATTCGCGTGCGTTGCCGCGCAGGCCGGCCAGGCCCAGGTGGCTGTTCGGGCCCTGGCTGGCGCTGGCCGTGCCGTCGCTGCCGCCGCTGCAGTTGATGCGGCCGTCGCGGCAGGCATTGCCGGTGCCGCGGTAGCTGGCCAGCGGCGTCCACTCGGCGCGCGTGGGCAGGCGGTATTCCCTGCCGGTGCGGCGGCTGAGCCACTGCGCATAGGCACGGGCGTCGTCGTAACTCACGCACACCACCGGATGGTTGCCGCTCTGGTTGAAGCCAGGGTCGTCCCAGCTGCGCTTCTTCAGCGTGATCGGCGCCAGGCGGTTGCGGCAGCGTGCCGCGGCGCGGCCATTGGCCGAGGCGAAGGCGGCGTATTCGCTGCGCGTCACTTCGCCGCGCATGGCGGCCAGGCCGGGGCGATTGCCGCGGGGCAGGCTGACCAGGTTCATCGCCACGCCTTCGTCCTTCAGGCGGTCGCCGGCCTTGGGCAGCTCCACGGCCTGCGACCAGGCCGGTTCCAGCCCAGCCGGGGGCACTTCCAGCGACGTGGCCAGCGCCTTGGTGCGCGCCACGGCGATGCCGTCCACCTTCTTCAGGTCGGCCTGCAGGCGCGCCAGCAGCACCGGCGTCAGGCCATCGCGCAGCGCCACCCAGGGCTTGCCGGTCTGGCGCTCCATCTCGACCACGAAGGGCGAGACGCGGCCGTAGTTCTCCACCGCGGCGTCGTCGTCGCCGGCCTTGACGGCCGCCAGCACGCGTTCGCTGTAGAAGCGAATCACTTCGTCGGCCATGCGGTAGAGCGAGGGCTCGCGCGGCGCCAGTTCGCGGGCGGCGCGCAGGGACTGCATGGCGTTGTCGCCCGGCGGCAGGCTGAGGCGATTGCGGTCGATCTGGCGGCGCGCCGCGGCCAGTTCACGCGCGCCGGCGCGGGTGGGGTCGTAGTCGAGCGCGGTGACCGTGACTTCTGCCTGCACCTGCGCGAAGGGCGAGGCGATCAGGCCGGGGGCCGGTGCCTGCGCAGCGTTGGCCAGGGCGGCATCCACCGGCGCGGGCGGCAGCGCCGGCTCGGCCACCGCGGGCGCCGGTGTCGGGGCGGGGGTCGGCGTCGCGATGGGCGGCTCCGCGGCGACCGGTGCCGGTGCGGCCGGGGCGCCCTCGACCGTGAAGAAATCGGTGCGCGGGTCCACGCTGCGGTCGCGCTGCATCCAGCCGTACACGCCGGCCACCATCGCCACGCCGGCCACCGCGGCCAGCAGCGGCTTCCAGGCGGCGCGCAGCTTGTTGCCCAGGCGGGCGGTATCGAACTTGGGCTCGGTGGCCTTGCCGCTGGCGATCTGGTTCAGCGCGCCCAGCATCTGCTGCGCGTTGCGGTAGCGGTTGTCCGGCGACTTGGCCATGGCCCGGTCGAGGAAGGGCTGCCAGTGTTTTTTCTCGGGCGGCAGCCGCGGCACCGGATCCTGGGCATGCATCAGCGCCAGGGCCAGCGGGTCGGCGGCCTGGTAGGGCAGGCGGCCGATCAGCAGTTCGTAGGCCAGCACGCCCACGCTGTAGAGGTCGGCGCGGCCGTCCACCACTTCGCCGCGCGCCTGCTCGGGCGCCATGTAGCCGCCGCTTCCTACGGCGAGACCAGCGGTTGTTATGCGGGTCTGGTCGCGCTTGCTGAGCGCGATGCCGAAGTCGGTGAGCAGCGGCCGGTCGGCGTTGTCGAACAGCACGTTCTCGGCCTTGACGTCGCGGTGCACGATGCCGCGCGCATGCGCGTATTCCAGCGCCGACAGCAGCGAGCGCAGCACCTCGATGGCGCGGTCTTCGTCCTGGGTGAAGTCGCGCTGGCCCAAATGGCCCTTGGCCAGGTAGGGCAGCACGTAATACAGCAGGCCCTGGCGCGTGCGACCGACCTCGTGGATGCCGACGATGCAGGGATGCTCGAGCTTGGCGATGGTGCGCGCCTCGTGCTCGAAGCGCTGCTTGCTGATTTCGTCGGTCAGCGCCGCCGGCGACATCACCTTCACCGCCACCTGGCGGTCCAGCGATTCCTGCACGCCCAGGTACACCTGGGACATGCCGCCCTTGCCGATCCGGCGCAGCACGCGGTAACCGGGGATCTCGGGCATGTAGCTCGAGAGCAGCGCGGTCAGTTCGTCAGGGGAGAGTTCTTCTTCCTGCTGCATGGCGCCAGGGTGCGGGGTTCAGGGGGCGGGGCTGTCCAGCATACGGCAGCCCGGCGGGCAGGCAAGCCATTTGTGAATTCGTGCGCCCCGTCACACTTTGCCCGGGTCGGCCAGTGCCGGCGCGTGGGCGGGGGTGGCGCGCTTGCGGCGTACGTAGACCTGCTTGCGGACCCGGGCCACCACCTCGCCGCCGGCGTCCACCACGTCCACGTCGAACCAGCGCAGCACCTTGCCGCCGTCGGCGGCCGCCTCACGGATTTCCTGCACCACGGCATCCTCGAGCCGGAACTCGGCCACGACCGTGCCGCGGCCCGGCTTCTCGAACCGGATCTCGCCGGCCTGGTCCCAGACCAGGTAGCCGGGGCCCAGGCGCTGCAGCACCATGATCATCCAGAACGGGTCGGTCATGGCGAACAGGCTGCCGCCGAAATGGGTGCCCACGTAGTTGCGGTTGTACCAGCGCTGCCGCAGCTCGACCCGGGCGTACCCGTAGTCGTCGTCCACGCGGGTGACGCGGATGCCCGCGAACAGGAAGACGGGCCAGTACGACAGCAGGCGGCGCAGGCGGGAAGCTTTCATGCGGTCAGGCTATGCTCGGGACGGGGGAGGGGAGGCGATGGCCGAAGTCTGCGCGAATTGTGGCAACAAGCTGACCGGTTTGTACTGTGCCGCCTGTGGCCAGAAGCGTATGGTCGAGGCCGATCGCCGCATGGGCCATCTGCTGGGGCAATTTTTTGCCTCGGCCACCGACCTCGACGGGCGGTTCTGGCGCAGCCTGCGGGCGCTGCTGTTCCAGCCGGGCCGGCTTTCCCGCGACTACCTGGACGGCCGCCGCAAACACTGGATGGCGCCGACCACGCTGTTCCTGCTGGCCAACCTGCTGTACTTCGTGCTGCCGACCGGCATCAGCGACTTCAACCTGCCGCTGACCGACCAGATGCACGGTCAGCCGCACTCGGCGCTGACGGCCGGCTGGGTGGAGCAGCGAATCGCCCAGCGCAATGCCGAACAGCGGCAGCGCTGGGCGCGGCTGCCGGAAGCCTCGCGTCCGGAACGGTCGCCGCCCTACCTGATCGCCAACTACGCGCGCGAATACGACGCCGAGTCCGCCAACGTGGGCAAGGCGCTGATCGTGGTGCACATCCCGTTCCTGGCCGTCGGACTGTGGGCGGTGTATTTCCGCCAGCGGCGCTATTTCGCCGAACACCTGGTGGTGGCCACGCACCAGTTCACCTTCCTGCTGCTGTTCCTGCAGCTGGTGCTGCTGCCCGGGGGCTACGTTTACGACTGGCTGGGGTTGCAGGGCACCGGCGTGCTGCCGCTGGGCGTGGCGGTGGGTACGGCGGCCCTGATCGTGCTGCACTTCAGCTTCGGGCTGCGGCGCGCGTACGACAGCCCGTGGTGGCTGGCCCTGCTGGTGCCGGTACCGCTGCTGGTCCTGATGCTGCTGGCCAGCGTCTACCTCTACCGCACGCTGCAGTTCGTGATCACCTTCGCCTTGACCTGAGCGGGTCGCGGCCGCGGCGGTCAGAAGATCAGCGTCGCCATCTTGCGGCGGTAGCTTCCCACCAGGTCCTCGTCTTCGACCACGCGGAAGGCATCGATCAGGGCCTTGCGCGGCAGGCCGTCCTGGTAGCCGCGGTCGCGCCGCAGCATCTCCAGGAACTGTTCCAGGCCCGCCTGCGATTCGTTGGCCACGATCAGGTGCGCGCCCAGCAGGTGGCGCGCGCGCAGGTCGGCCGGGTCGGTGGCGATCGCGGCCTGCAGCACCTCGCGCGGCGGCGCATCGGCCAGCAGCGCGGCGAAGCCCAGGCGGGCGCGGCCTCGCAGGGCGCGGTCGTCCTGCGCCAGGTTGGCGGGCAGGCCGTCGAGCAGCTTTTCCGCTTCGGCCACGGCGCCGGTCTTGAGCAGGGCCAGCGCCAGGTCCAGGCGCAGTTCGTCCTTGTCCGGCTCGGCCGCGGTCGCGGCGCGCAGGCGCACCACCTCCTCGTGCGGATCGCGCGGGGCCTCGGCGGCCGGGGCTTCTTCTTCCGCGGCCTCCATCGGCGCGACGCCGTGGTGCTGCAGGAACTCGCGCAGCTGGCCTTCCGGCAACGCGCCGGGAAACCCGTCGACGATCTGGCCGTCCTTCACCAGCATCACCGTCGGCACCGACTTGATCTGGAAGTAGCCGGCCAGCTGCTGTTCCTTGTCCACGTCCACCTTGGCCAGCAGGAAGCCGCCGTTGTACTCGCCGGCGAGCTTCTCCAGCACCGGGCCCAGCGTCTTGCAGGGGCCGCACCAGGTGGCCCAGAAGTCCACCAGCACGGGGACTTCCTTTGACTTGAGCAGCACATCCTGCTCGAAGCTGGGCAGGGTGGCGTCGAAAACGTGGGCAGGGGCAGCGGCATTCATCGGGTCGGGTCCGTGGGGCGGGTCTTGGGCTCGGAGATGGTGGCAGGACGGCCCGGAGACAAGTGCGGGCGCGTCGGGGTCAGCGGGTGGCGGCGCCGGCGGCGGCATCGGCCGAACGCACCACCACGCCGTCCTTCATCACGAAGTCCACCTGCTTGACGACGCTGATGTCGGCCAGCGGGTCGCCGGGCATCGCCACCACGTCGGCGCGGAATCCCGGCGCCAGCTGGCCGATGTCGTCCACGCCCAGTACCTGGGCCGCGTTCACGGTGGCAGTGCGCAGGGCCTCGTTCGCGGGCAGCCCGGCCTCGACCATGTAGATGAATTCGTCGGCGTTCTGCCCGTGCAGGCTCACGCCGGAATCGGTGCCGAAGCCGATCTTCACCCCGGCCCGGAATGCGCGCCCGAAGGTGGACTGGATCAGCGCGCCGATGCGCGCGGCCTTCGGCCGCACCACGGCCGGGTAGAAGCCGTCGATCTTCGACTTGTCGGCCACGAAGCGGCCGGCGCTGATGGTGGGCACGTACCAGGTGCCGTGCTTCTTCATCAGCGCGAAGATCTCGTCGTCCATGTAGGTGCCGTGCTCGATCGAGGTCACGCCGCCGACGATGGCGCGGCGCATGCCTTCCTTGCCATGTGCGTGGGCGGCCACGCGGTAGCCGTAGTCCTTGGCCGCCGCCACGATCGCCTGCACTTCCTCCAGCGTGAACTGCGGGCCGTCGCCGCTCTTGGCGTAACTCAGCACGCCGCCGGTGGCGGTGATCTTGATCAGGTCCGATCCGTCCTTGTAGCGCTGGCGCACGGCCGCGCGGGCCTCGTCGGGGCTGTTGATCACGCCCTGCACCGGGCCGGGCGTGCCCAGGGCCGCGCCGATCTCGCGGCTCACGCCATTGGTGGGGTCGGCATGGCCGCCGGTGGTGGCGATGGACTTGCCTGCCGCGTAGATGCGCGGGCCGCGCACCAGCCCCTGGTTGATCGCGTCGCGCAGGGCCAGGGTCACTTCGCCGCCCAGGTCGCGCACCGTGGTGAAGCCCGCGTCCAGGGTCTTGCCGGCGTAGCCCGAGGCGCGCAGCGCCAGGAAATCCGGGTTGAGCCGGAAGCCTTCGGAATAGCTGTCGGGGCTGGACTCGCCGTCCAGGTGCACGTGCAGGTCGATCCAGCCAGGGCTGCAGGTATGGCCGGACAGGTCCACCGAGCGGGCGCCTTCGACCGGCGCCATGCCGGCCCGGATTTCGCGCACCTTGCCCTCGGCCACCACCACGGTCTGGTCGGCCGTGCTGCGGCCGCGGGCGCTGTCGAACAGCAGGCCGCAGTGCAGGGCGATGGCCTCGGGCGCCGGGCCCGCGGACAGGGCCGGGACAGGCAGGGCCAGGGCGAGGGCCAGCAACAGCGGGGTGCGGGTCGGGCGCATGCGGGTCTCCAGGGTGAGGCCCGATGTTAACCGCCGTCCCGGCCGGCAGCGGGCCCCGGCCCGGCGGGGCCCGGCCGCCGCCGCAGACCTGCCACCCCCGATTTGTTACGCTGGACGCCTGTTTTTCCCTGCCCCAAACCCATGTCCGACATCCAAGACCCCAGCGCCTACGACCCGAAGGCGGTGGAAACCGCCGCGCAAGCCCATTGGCAGTCCACCGCCGCCTTCCAGGTGCGCGAGGACGACCCGCGCCCGAAGTACTACTGCCTCTCGATGCTGCCGTATCCGTCGGGCGCGCTGCACATGGGCCACGTGCGCAACTACACCATCGGCGACGTGATAAGCCGGCACCGGCGCATGAAGGGCTACAACGTGCTGCAGCCGATGGGCTGGGATGCGTTCGGCCTGCCCGCCGAGAACGCCGCGATCAAGAACAACACCGCGCCGGCCAAGTGGACCTACCGGAACATCGAGCACATGCGCGCCCAGCTCGAGCGCCTGGGCTTCGCCTACGACTGGAGCCGCACCTTCGCCACCTGCACCCCGGAGTACTACCGGTGGGAGCAGCTGATGTTCACCCGCCTGATGAAGAAGGGCCTGGTGTACCGCAAGAATTCGGTGGTGAACTGGGATCCGGTCGACCACACGGTGCTGGCCAACGAGCAGGTGATCGACGGCCGCGGCTGGCGCAGCGGCGCGCTGGTGGAGAAGCGCGAGATCCCGCAGTGGTTCCTGAAGATCACCGACTACGCCCAGGAACTGCTCGACGGCCTGGACACGCTGCCGGGCTGGCCCGAGGCGGTCAAGACCATGCAGCGCAACTGGATCGGCCGCAGCGAGGGCCTGGAAATCCAGTTCGCGCTGCCCGGCCAGGCCGAGCCGCTGACCGTGTTCACCACCCGGCCCGACACGCTGATGGGCGTCACCTACGTCGCCGTCGCCGCCGAACACCCGGTGGCAGCGCGCGCCGGTGAGTCCGATGCCGCCGTGCGCGCCTTCATCGACGAATGCCGCCGCGGCGGCGTGTCCGAGGCCGAGCTGGAGCAGCAGGAAAAGAAGGGCATCTTCACCGGCCTGTACGCGACCCACCCGGTCAGCGGCGAGCCGGTGCCGGTGTGGATCGCCAACTTCGTGCTGATGGGCTACGGCACCGGCGCGGTGATGGCGGTGCCGGGCCACGACCAGCGCGACTTCGAGTTCGCGCACAAGTACGCGCTGCCGATCCGCCAGGTGATCGCGGTGGACGGCCACGACTACGACGCGGCCGCCTGGCAGGACTGGTACTCCGACAAGGCCGCGCCGGGCCTGCGCGTGGTCAACTCCGGCGATTTCGACGGCCTGGACCACAAGGGCGCGTTCGAGGCGTTCGCGGCCCGGCTTGCGCAGCAGTCGCAGGGCCAGCGTCGCGTCAACTTCCGCTTGCGCGACTGGGGCGTCAGCCGCCAGCGCTACTGGGGCTGCCCGATCCCGGTGGTGTACTGCCAGGCCTGCGGCGCGCTGCCCGTGCCCGAGGACCAGCTGCCGGTGGTGCTGCCCGAGGACGTGGCCTTCACCGGCGTCGCCTCGCCGATCAAGGCCGACCCCGCCTGGCGCCAGACCGCCTGCCCGCAGTGCGGCGGCCCGGCCGAGCGCGAGACCGACACCTTCGACACCTTCATGGAGTCGAGCTGGTACTACGCGCGCTACACCTCGCCGGGTGCCACCGACCTGGTGGACGAACGCGCCAACCACTGGCTGCCGGTCGACCAGTACATCGGCGGCATCGAGCACGCGATCATGCACCTGATGTATTTCCGCTTCTATCACAAGCTCATGCGCGACGCGGGGCTGGTGAAGACGGACGAACCGGCCACCAACCTGCTTTGCCAGGGCATGGTGATCGCCGACACCTTCTACCGCGAGAATCCGGGCGCGCCCAACGACTGGTTCAATCCGGCCGACGTGGACGTGGTGCGCGACGCCAGGGGCCATGCCACCGGCGCGGTGCTGCGCAGCGACGGCCTGCCGGTGAAGATCGGCGGCACCGAGAAGATGGCCAAGTCCAAGAACAATGGCGTCGATCCGCAGACGATGGTGGACCGCTACGGCGCCGACACGGTGCGCCTGTTCTCGATGTTCGCGGCGCCGCCCGAGCAGAGCCTGGAGTGGAACGAGGCTGGCGTGGAGGGCATGGCGCGTTTCCTGCGCCGCCTGTGGTCGCAGGTGAACCGCCACGTGGCCGAAGGCCCGGCGCCGGCGCTGGATCCGGGCGCGCTGGACGCCGCGCACAAGGCCTTGCGCCGCCAGCTGCACGAGACCATCCAGAAGGTCGGCGACGACTACGGCCGCCGCCACACCTTCAACACCGCGATCGCCGCGGTGATGGAGCTGCTCAACGCGCTGTCGAAGTTCGACGAGTCGGGCGACCAGGCGCGCGCGCTGCGCCAGGAGGCCTTCGAGGCCGTGACCCTGCTGCTCAATCCGATCACCCCGCATACCTCGCATGCGCTGTGGCAGCTGCTGGGCCACGTCGAGACCACGCTGGAAGACGTGCCGTTCCCGCAGGCCGACCCGGCGGCGCTGGTGCGTGACGCGGTCACGCTGGCGGTGCAGGTCAATGGCAAGCTGCGCGCCACGCTGGACGTGGCGGTCGGCGCCAGCCGGGAAAACATCGAAACGCTGGCCTTGGCCGAGCCGAACGTGCAAAAGTTCATGGAAGGCTTGTCCGTGCGCAAGGTGATCATCGTGCCGGGCAAGATCGTCAACATCGTCGCGGGGTGAGTCGCATGGCACGTGTCCTGGTCCTGGTTTGCCTGGTCGTGGCCCTTTCGGCCTGCGGCTTCCGTCCGCGCGCCTCGCTGGCCCTCGCCACCGAGCTGGGCCCGGTGAAGGTGCAGACCGCCGATCCCTACAGCCCGCTGGGCCAGGGCCTGTCCACCGCGCTGGCGCGCGCCGGCGCGCAGCCGGCGGTCGACGGCCAGCCCGCCTCGGTGCTGCGCGTACTGGGCGAGACCCTGGACACGCGCCCGCTGGTCGTGGACGAGCGCGCCCAGGTGCGCGAGTACGAAACCCGCTACCGCGTGCAGTTCGACCTGCAGGGCGCCGACGGCGCCACGCTGATTCCGCAGCAGGTGGTGGAACTGCGGCGCGAGTTCACCTACGACTCGGTCGCTTCCGTGGGCAGCCCGGCCGAGCAGCAGCTGATCCAGGCCGAACTGCGCCGCGACATGCAGGCCGCCATCCTGCGGCGCGTGGACGCGGTGCTGCGCGCCGACTGATGGAGCTGCGGCCCGATCGCCTGGAGCGCCAGCTGGCCGGCGAGCCGCTGCGCCCGGTCTACCTGGTGGCGGGCGCCGAGCCGCTGCTGGTGCAGGAGGCCGCCGATGCGATCCGCGCCAAGGCCCGGGAAGAAGGCTACGGCGAGCGCGAGGTCTACGACGCCGAGGGCAGCTTCAACTGGAACACCCTGGGCCAGGGCATGGCCTCGCTGAGCCTGTTCGCCAGCCGCCGCCTGTTCGACCTGCGGCTGCCCACCGGCAAGCCCGGCAAGGACGGCAGCGAAGCCCTGCGCGAGTACTGCGACAACCCGCCGCCCGACACCGTGCTGCTGATCACCGCGCAGGACTGGAGCCGCGCGCACGCCGGCAAGTGGAGCGAGGCCATCGCGCGCGTGGGGCATCTGGTGGCCGTATGGCCGCTGAAGCCGCACGAGCTGGGCGACTGGCTCGAGCGCCGCCTGCGAAGCCGCGGCCTCGTGGCCACGCCCGATGCCGTGCAGCGGCTGGCGGACCGCGTGGAAGGCAACCTGCTCGCCGCCGCCCAGGAAGTGGACAAGCTGGCGCTGCTGGTGGGCGCAGCGCGCGGCACGCGCTCCGAGGCCATTGACGCCGCGCAGATGGAAAAACTGGTCGCGGATTCTTCGCGTTTCGATGTGTTCAAGCTCGTGGATGCGGCGCTGGCCGGTGATTCGGTGCGTGCGGTGCGCATGCTGTCCGCACTGCGGGCCGAGGGCGACCAGGTGGCCGGGCTGATGCCCATGGTCGCGCGCGAGGTGCTGGGCCTGTGCAGCCTCTCGCGGGCGGTGGCCGACGGCGGCAACGTGGCGTCGGCCATGCGCGAGGCGCGCATCTGGGACAGCAAGCAGCCGATCTACCGGCGCGCGCTGGAGCGGCATCCGGCCCCGCGCTGGGAAGCCTTCGCCGCCGAATGCGGCCGCATCGACCGCGCCGCCAAGGGCCGCGGCGACGGCGATCCGTGGCTGCTGCTCGAGCGCCTGCTGGTGGCGATCGCCGACGGGCGGGCGCGCAAGCTGCTGGCCTCGTGAGCCGGGTGCTGTACTACGGCGGCACCTTCGACCCGGTGCACGCCGGCCACCTGGCCGTGGCGCAGGCCGCACGCGACGCGCTGCAGGCGCAGGTGCACTTCCTGCCCGCGGCGGATCCGCCGCACCGCGCCGCGCCGGGCGCCAGTGCCGTGCAGCGCGCCGAAATGCTGGACCTGGCGGTGTCCGGACACCCGGGTTTCGAGGTGGACCGGCGTGAATTGCGCCGCAGCACCCCGTCCTGGACCGTGGACACGCTGCACGAGTTGCGCCTCGAACTCGGCCCCGACCACCCGGTGGTCTGGCTGATCGGGGCCGATGCCTTCCGCGGACTGCCGAGCTGGCACCACTGGCGTGACTTGCCCGGCCTGGCCCATTTTGTCGTGGCGGTTCGGCCTGGCCACGACCTTTCGGACCTGCCCGAGGCGCTGCAGCAGGCCTGCGAGGGCCGCTGGACCGGGGACGCGGCTGACCTGTGGACCGCGCCCGCGGGCAGGGTGCTGGTGCTGGAGATGCCGCCCCATCCCGCTTCGGCCACCGAAATCCGCCACCGGCTGCGTGACGGCCAACCGACCGGTGACTGGCTGGCGCCCGGCGTGGCGGCGTTTATCGCCGTTCACGGCCTGTACCGGGCCGGCGCCGGCTAGCGGGCGTATAATCCGGCTCGTCTTTCCCGCCAGAGCGCCACGTTGACCACGCCAACCCACGTCATCAAGACCCAGATGCCCGACCCGGCCCCCTCGCCGGAGGCGATCCTCAAGCAGGTCCACCTGGCGCTGGAGGAGATGAAGGCCAAGGATGCCGTCGAGATCGACGTGCGCGGCAAGACCTCGATCGCCGACTACCTGGTGGTGGTGTCCGGCACCTCCACCCGCCACGTGAAGTCGGTCGCCGACGAAGTGGTCCGCTTCGCCAAGAAGTGCGGCGTGATGCCGCTGGGCGTCGAGGGCGAGCGCGAGGCCGAGTGGGTGCTGGTGGACCTGGGCGACGTCATCGTGCACGTCATGCTGCCCCGTGTGCGCGAGTTCTACGCGCTCGAGCGGCTGTGGACCGTGGGCGACCAGCCGCCGGAAGATGTCGGGCACGCCTGATTTTTTTGCCGCATTTTTTTGCCGCGGATTTTCGCGGATGGCCGCGGATAGGGCCTGGAGCGGTTTTTTGACGCGGATAAGAGCGCATTGACGCGGATAAGGGCGAGAAGAGAAATGGGGCCAGGCCCGGAACGCGCGCGAACGCACCCTTATTTTCAACGCTCTGTCCGCGTTCATGCGCTTTTGTCCGCGTCTGAAATGCCCTCCGTTACGCACACATGAAAGCCCGGCTGATCGCCGTGGGCGAGCGTGCCCCCGACTGGGTGGCGACCGGGTTTGGCGAGTACCAGAAGCGGCTTTCGCACTGGCTGCCGCTGGAACTGGTGGAAGTGGCGCCGGGCGTGCGCGGCAAGGGCCGCGATGCCGCGCGTGCGATGTCGGACGAAGGCGCGCGCGTGCTGGCCGCGGTGCCGCGCGGCGCGCATGTGGTCAGCCTGGATGGCCGCGGGAAGGCCTGGTCGTCCGAACAGCTGGCGCAGCGACTGGAGCACTGGCGACAGCAGGGCAGGGACCTGGCCTTCCTGATCGGCGGTCCGGAAGGACATGCGCCCGAAGTGATCGCGGCCTCGGCCGAAAGCTGGTCGCTGGGGCCGCTGACCCTGCCACACATGCTGGTGCGGCTGGTGCTGGCCGAGCAGCTCTATCGCGCCGCCAGCCTGCTGGCCAACCATCCCTACCATCGCGCCTGAACGACAGCGGGCCGTCGACCCGCCGCGGGTGCCCGACCCCGGCCTCAGCGGCTATGCTTGCCGGATGCTCTATCTAGCCTCGCAATCGCCACGCCGCCGCGAGTTGCTCACCCAGTTGGGGATGCAGTTCGGGCTGCTGGACGTGGACGTTCCCGAACAGCGCCTGCCGGGCGAACCGCCCGAAGCCTATGTCAGCCGCGTGGCGCGCGAAAAGGCCGGCGCCGGCCTGCTGGCGGTGGTCGGCACGCCCGGTGCGGTGGTGCTGGGCGCGGACACCGAGGTCGTGCTTGACGACGTCGTGTTCGGCAAGCCGGCTGACGCGGCCGAGGCGGCCCGCATGCTCGGCCTGCTGTCGGGCCGCACGCACCGCGTGGTGTCCACGGTGTGGCTGGTGGACGCCGGCCGCGAGCTGCATGCCACCAGCCTGACCGACGTGCGCTTCGAGACGCTCACGCCGGCCCGCATCGACGCCTACCTGGCCACCGGCGAATGCTTCGGCAAGGCCGGCGCCTACGCAATCCAAGGCCGCGCCGCGGCCTTCGTCTCGCACCTTTCCGGCAGCCACTCCGGCGTCATGGGCCTGCCGCTGCACGAGACCGCCGAGTTGCTGCGCGGGTTCGGCCTGCTGGAATGAGGCCTTCGCCGCACCACCCGATCGATCCACCCGAGGGAACCCCGTGTCCGAGGAAATCCTGATCAACGTGACGCCGCGCGAGACCCGCGTGGCGGTGGTCGAGAACGGCATGCTGCAGGAACTGCACATCGAGCGCGCTTCGCGCCGGGGCGTGGTCGGCAACATCTACAAGGGCCGCGTGCAGCGGGTGATGCCGGGCATGCAGGCGGCATTCGTGGAAATCGGGCTGGATCGCGCCGCGTTCCTGCACGCCTCCGACATCCTCAAGCTGCCGCTGGCGCAGCCCGTGGAGGGCGAGGAATCCGCGCCCCCCGCGCCCGGCCCCACGCCCACCATCAACTCGCTGGTGCACGAAGGCCAGGAGATCGTGGTGCAGGTGGTCAAGGACCCGATCGGCGGCAAGGGCGCGCGCCTGACCACGCAGATCTCGATTCCTTCGCGCTACCTGGTGTTCCTGCCGCATTCGCGCGTGCTGGGCGTGTCGGCGCGCATCGAGGACGAAACCGAGCGCGCCCGGCTCAAGACCCTGATGGCCACCCTGGCCAACGGCTCGGGCCAGGGCTACATCGTGCGCACCAATGCCGAGGGCCAGCCCGACGAGGCCCTGGCCGAGGACGTGGCCTACCTGCGCCGCGCCTGGGGCGTGATCCAGGCCGCCAGCGCCAGCACCAAGGTCGGCCAGCGCATCTACGAGGACCTGTCGCTGCCGCTGCGCGCCGTGCGCGACCTGATGCGCAAGGAAGTGGACAAGGTGCGGGTGGACTCGCGCGAGGCCTTCGACCGGCTGACCGCGTTCGCGCGCCAGTTCATGCCCGAACTGGCCGAGCGCATCGAGCACTACGCCGGCGAGCGCCCCATCTTCGACCTCTACGGCGTCGAGGACGAGATCCTGCGCGCGATGCAGAAGCAGGTGCCGCTCAAGTCCGGCGGCTACCTGATCATCGACCAGACCGAGGCCATGGCCACGGTGGACGTGAACACCGGCTCCTTCCTGGGCCAGCGCAACCTGGAGGAAACCGTCTACCGCACCAACCTCGAGGCGGCGCAGGCCGTCGCGCGCCAGCTTCGGCTGCGCAACCTGGGCGGCATCATCATCATCGACTTCATCGACATGACCGACGACGAGCACAAGCGCCAGGTGCTGCGCACGCTCGAGAAGGGCCTGTCGCACGACCACGCCCGCACCTCGGTCTACGAGTTCTCGCCGCTGGGCCTCGTGGAAATGACGCGCAAGCGCACCACCGAAAGCCTCGAGCGCCTGCTGTGCGAGCCCTGCCATGAGTGCGGCGGGCGCGGCACGCTCAAGACCGCCGAAACCCTGACCTACGAGATCTTCCGCGAGATCACCCGCGCCGTGCGCCAGTTCGAGGCCTCGCAGCTGCTGGTGATCGCGTCGCCCAAGGTGGTGGGCAAGATCACCGAGGAGGAATCCGCCGCGGTGGCCGAGCTTGAGGAATTCCTGGGCAAGACCATCCGATTCCAGGCCGACGAGCAGTACGCGCAGGAGCAGTACGACGTGGTGCTGCTCTAAGCGGCCATGCCCAGCGCGCTGCGCCGACGGATCCGCCACACGCGCCGCTGGGTCGGGTACGGCCTGCTGGTGGTGCTGATCCTGGCGGCGGTGGCGGTGGGCCTGCTCAACCAGCTGCTGCCGCTGGTGGAGCGCAATCCCGAGAAGGTGGCCAGCTGGCTGTCCGAGCGAGTGGGTGAGCCCGTCAGCTTCCGTCTGGCGCGCGGGGAATGGACGCGCCGCGGCCCCCGCTTCACGCTCGACGATCTGCGCATCGGCGCCGGCGACCGCAGCCTCGACATCGGCCGCGCCGAGCTGCTGGTGGCCGTGTATTCCGGCCTGCTGCCGGGCGAACCGCTGACCGAACTCAAGGTGCGCGACCTGTCGCTGTCGCTGGAGCAGGGCGAGGACCGGCGCTGGCGCATGGTCGGACTGCCGTTCCAGCCCCAGCCGGGCGTGGATCCGCTGGACGTGCTCGAGGCCCTGGGCGAACTGCAGATCGAGCATGCGCGCCTGGCGGTGCGTTCGCCGGCGCTGGAACAGCCGCTGTCGCTGCCGCGGCTGGACCTGCGCCTGCGCGTCAGCGGCGAGCGGCTGCGGGCCGGCGTGCGCGCCTGGGCCACGCCGCGCGGCACCCCGCTGTCGGGCGTGGTCGACCTGGCGCGCGAAGACTGGTCGGGCGAGCTGTGGGCCGGCGGCGACCGGCTGTCGCTGGGCGAATGGTCGCCGCTGCTGGCCGACACCGGTCTGGTGGTGGCGGGCCGCGCCGAGCTGGACCTGTGGGCACGCATCGACAACCAGCGGGTGATGGACGTGCGCACGCGCGCCGCGTTCGCGCCGCTGGCCCTGAGTTCACGCACGCCCTGGCGCCGGCGCGAGGCGGGCGGGCTGCAGTCACCCGCGGTGGCGTTCGAACGCGCCGACGTGCTGGCGCGCTGGCAGGTGGACGACAACGGCTGGCAGCTGCACGCGCCCGAACTTCATTTCCACCAGACCGGCCGCCGCGAACCGCGCAGTTTCGATGGCCTGTGGCTGGCGGGCGGCAAACGCTACGCGCTGCAGGCGCCCCGGATGGATTTCGCGCCCGCGCGTGCGCTGGCTAGCCTGAGCGACGCGCTGCCGCCCGGCCTGCGCGAGTGGCTGCACGAGGCCGCGCCCGACGGCGAGCTGCACGACGTGCGCGTGCAGGGCACCCGCGAGCGCTGGACCGGCACCGCGCGCTTCGATGCGGTGGGCTGGAGTCCCTACGGCGATCGCCCGGGCGTGCAGGGACTGGGCGGCCACGCCGCCTTCGACCAGGACGGCGGCGTGCTGCGCCTGGCCGAGGGGCCGGCGCGCTTCAGCTGGCCGCGCTTCCGGCAGCCGCTGGATTTCCGCCTGGCCGGAAACCTTGCGTGGTGGCGCGACGGCGGACTTTGGACCGTAGGCGCCAGCGGCCTGCGCGTGCGCGGCGAGGACTTTGGTGCGCACGTGCGCGCCGAGCTGCTGTTCCAGGGCGACGGCAGCAAGCCGCGGCTGGACCTGGCGGCCACGGTGGATCCGTCCACGGTGCAGGCGGCCGGCAAGTTCTGGGTGCAGGGCAAGATGCCGCCGGCCACCATCGAATGGCTCGACAATGCGCTGCGCGCGGGCGACGTGGTCGGGGGTCGCGCCGTGCTGGCGGGCGACCTGGACGACTGGCCCTTCCGCGAAGGCCAGGGCCGCTTCGATGCGCGCACCCGCGTGCGCGAGGCGCGCGTTGCCTTCAATCCCGGCTGGCCCGAGGCCGAGGCCCTGGACCTGGACGTGAGCTTCGATGGCCCCGGC
The DNA here is from genome assembly GCF_049195245.1 of Arenimonas sp. MALMAid1274. Taxonomy (NCBI): domain Bacteria; kingdom Pseudomonadati; phylum Pseudomonadota; class Gammaproteobacteria; order Lysobacterales; family Lysobacteraceae; genus Arenimonas; species Arenimonas sp. MALMAid1274. Next base: position 1,331,824 of record NZ_JBMIRR010000027.1, on the reverse strand, counting down.
ATGGCGCTGGAAGGCGAAGGCATGATCCAGGGCAACCGCGTGCGTCGCGTGGCCGGCGGCATCGCCGATTTCCGCGACCCGCGCCTGCGCCTGGACATCGACTCGCCGGCCAATGGCGAGTCGCTGCAGGCGCTGATGCTGGCCAGCCCGCTGCGCGCGAAGTACGAGGAGCACCTGCTCAGCGCGCGCATCCGCGGACCGGCCACCGTTTCGCTGCAGCTGGACCTTCCGCTGGCCGCGCGCCTGGGCGGCCGCCGCATCGAGGGCACGCTCACGCTGCAGGACGCCAACCTGTCCGACCCGCGCTGGCAGATCGACCTGGCCAAGGTCAACGGCACGACGCGCTTCAGTGACCAGGGCTTCGGCACCGAGGATCTGCAGGTCGAGTTCGAGGGCCAGCCCGGCGTGTTCAACCTGGCGGTGGGTGAGCCCTACACCGGCAGCGCGGCGCTTGCCGCACGCGCCCGCCTGGACGGAACTTTCCCGCCGCAGGTGCTGCTGGCACGGCATGAGCCGCTGGCCTGGCTGCGCGAATATCTCAGCGGCAGCAGCGCCTGGCGCGTGGCCGTGGACGTGCCGCAGGCGGTGCCAGGGCAGCCGGCGCCGCCGGCGCGGCTGCAGGTGGAATCCGATCTGGTCGGCACCGTCGTGGGCCTGCCGGCGCCCTTGGGCAAGGCCGCGGGCATCGGCCGGCCGCTGCGCCTGTCCGCGCCGCTGCCGGTGACCGATGGCGAAGTCACGCTGGAATGGGGCAGCCTGCTGCGCCTGCGTGGCCGCATGGGCCGCGACGATGCGATGGCGGCACTGCTGCAGCTCGGGCCGGGTGCGGAGCTGCCGGTGCCAGCCCAGGGTTTGGTGGTGCGCGGCACCGCGGACACGCTCGATGCCGCCGGCTGGATCGGCTTCGCAGCCGGTGGCGATGGCGCCGGCGCGCTGAACGAAGTGGACCTGCGCGTCGCCTCGCTCGACCTGCTGGGCTCACCCTTCACCGACACGCGCCTGCGCCTGCAGCGCGAACCGCAGCGCACGCGCGTGCAGGTGACGGGCGCGGGCATCCTGGGCAACGTCGAGATCCCGCGCGACCTCGCCGCCGGCGTCAAGGGCAGCTTTGATCGCCTGCATTGGCCGGAGAAGCCCGCGCCGGTGCCGGTCGAGGAGCTCGACGCCGTCGCGCGTGCGGCGCGCGACCAGCAGCGCGCCGACGAGGATGCCGGGCGCAGCAACGATCCTGCGGCGGTGCCGGCGCTGCATTTCGCCGTGCAGGACCTGCGCGTGGGCAAACTGGAACTCGGTCGCGCCGAACTCGTGGCCAAGCCGATCGAGGGCGGGCTGCGCATCGAGCGCTTCACCACCGGCACGCCTAGCCTGGAGCTAAAGGCCAGCGGCGACTGGCGCCGCAGCGGCGTGGGCACAAGCCGATCGGATTTCGCAGTCGAATTCCGCGCCAGCAGCCTGGGGCAGTTGCTCGGCGCCTTCGGCCTGGCCGGCATGGTGGAGGACGGCGAAACCCGCGGCCGCCTCGACGGCGGATGGCCCGGTTCGCCCGGCGCCTTCGCGCTCTCGCGCTTCACTGGCCGCATGAAGGCCGACGTCGGCGAAGGCCAGCTGCTGGAACTCGAGCCCGGGGGTGGCGGCCGCGTGCTGGGCCTGATCAGCCTGGCCGAGATCCCGCGCCGGCTGACCCTGGATTTCAGCGACTTCTTCGACAAGGGTTTCGGCTTCAACACCATGAGCGGCGAGTTCGTGTTCGCCGATGGCCGCGCCACCACCGACCTGCTGCGCATCGACGGCCCGGCCGCCGAGATCCGCGTCAGCGGCGCCACCGACCTGCGCAGCCAGCAGTACGACCAGCGCATCGAAGTGCTGCCCAAGACCGGCGGCGTGCTGCCTGCGATCGGCGCGATCGCCGGCGGCCCCGTCGGTGCCGCCGTCGGCGCCGTCGCCCAGGCCGTGCTGCAGAAGCCGCTCAAGCAGGCCGCGCGCACCGTCTACCACGTGACCGGGCCGTGGGCGGATCCGAAGGTGGAAGTGGTGGAGAAGGGGCCGCCGGCGGCGCGCGAGAGCGTGCGGCCGTCAGCGAATTGACTCCGCCCCCCACCGCCCCCACCTGTAACATCATCCACTCACTTCCCGACTGGCCGCCCATGTCCGACACCCTGCAACTCGCGCAATCACGCCTGCTCACGCCCGGTGGCCTGGGCCTGGAGGGCCTGGATGCGGCGTTCGGCCGGCTGATGGGCCCGGGCGTGGACTACGGCGACCTGTATTTCCAGCACAGCCGGCGCGAGAGCTGGAGCCTGGAGGACGGCATCGTCAAGGACGGCTCGCATGCGATCGAGCAGGGCGTGGGCGTGCGTGCGGTCAGCGGCGAGAAGACCGGCTTTGCGTATTCCGACGACATCCGCGCCGACGCGCTGCTCGAATCGGCCTCGGCCGCGCGTGCGATCAGCCGCGGCGGTGCGCAGGCCGACGGTGGCCAGCGCATCGTGGTGCCGGGCCGCGAACTGTACGCGCCGGTGGATCCGGTGGACGGCATGGCCACCGACGCCAAGATCGCCACCCTGCGCGAGGTGGACCAGTGGCTGCGCGCGCGCGACCCGCGCGTGCGCCAGGTCATCGTCAGCCTGTCGGGCGGCGTGGACACCGTGCTGGTGGCGCGCAGCGACGGCGCGATCGCCGCCGACGTGCGGCCGCTGGTTCGCTTCAACGTGCAGGTGATCGTCGAGCAGGACGGGCGTCGCGAGCAGGGCTACTCGGGTGCGGGCGGCCGTTATTCGTACGAAGAACTGTTCTCCGGTGGCCGGCCGCAGGCCGTGGCTGCCGAAGCGCTGCGCCAGGCGCTGGTGAACCTGGAGGCCGTGGACGCGCCCGCCGGCACGCTGCCGGTGGTGCTGGGTCCGGGCTGGCCCGGCGTGCTGCTGCACGAAGCGGTCGGTCATGGGCTGGAGGGCGACTTCAACCGCAAGGGCACCTCGGTGTACGCCGGCCGCATCGGCGAGCGCGTGGCGGCCCCGGGCGTCACCATCGTCGACGACGGTACGCTGCCGGGGCGGCGCGGCTCGCTCAACATCGACGACGAGGGCAGCCCCACCCAGTGCACCACGCTGATCGAGGACGGCATCCTGCGCGGCTACCTGCAGGACACGCTCAATGCACGCCTGATGGGCGTGGCGCCCACCGGCAACGGCCGCCGCGAAAGCTTCGCGCACCTGCCGATGCCGCGCATGACCAACACCTACATGCTGGCCGGCAACTACGATCCCGCCGAAATCATCGCCTCGGTGAAGAAGGGCCTGTACGCGCCCAACTTCGGCGGCGGCCAGGTGGACATCACCAGCGGCAAGTTCGTGTTCTCGGCCACCGAGGCCTACCTGATCGAGGACGGGAAGATCACGCGTCCGGTCAAGGGCGCCACGCTGATCGGCAACGGCCCGGAGGCGATGACGCGCGTGAGCATGGTCGGCCGCGACCTGGCGCTGGACGAGGGCGTGGGCATCTGCGGCAAGGACGGCCAGAGCGTGCCCGTCGGCGTCGGCCAGCCCACCCTCAAGATAGACGCCATGACCATCGGCGGCACCCGTGCTTGACCAAGAAGATTTTTGCCGCGGATTTACGCGGATGAACGCGGATGAAGCAAAGGCAAGTTCGGGATATGGCTGGCCGGCATGAACATGCTCGCCTCACTGGAATGTCTTCGCCCTATCCGCGTTCATCCGCGTAATTCCGTGGCAAAAAAAGTTCTCCCGTCAGGACGCCCCGTCCCCACCCTCATCGGCAGCGATGAGGGTGCGCAGTTCGCGGAAGAGTTCGCGCGAGGCGTGCGGCGGTTTGTTCTTCAGTTTTTCCTGGCCCGCGTTTCGGGCCAGCTGGCGCAGCTGCTGGCGGTCGCCGGCCGGGTATTCCACCAGCAGCTCCGACAGCGCGTCGTCGCCTTCGGCCAGCAGGCGGTCGCGCCAGTATTCGACCCGGTGCAGGGACGCGGCCTCGCGCCGGCGCTCGACCCGGTCGTGGTCCAGCGCGGCGCGGATGGCCTGCAGGGCCTCGTCGTCCTCGCGCCGCATCATCTTGGCCAGGAACTGCACCTGCCGCTTCCGCGCGATTTGGGCGGTGATCTTCTTGGACTGCAGCACCAGGGTGCGCAGGTCCTCGTCCATCGGGATCTGCAGGATGCGCGCGTCGCTCTGCTCGACCAGCTGCAGCGCCAGCTCGAACACGCCCAGCGCCTCGCGGCGCTGCTCGCTGCGGCTGGGGCCGAAGTCCTGGTCTTCCTCGTCGAAATCTTCGCTGTGCATCGTCCACCACCGTTCCGGAGCGAAAGGATACGCCCATGACCCCCCTGACCGCAGCTTCCGATGATTCCCAGGCGCGCCTGCAGCGCCTGTCGGGCCTGGCGCGCGAGGTGCTGCGCCAGTGCGAGGCCCTGGGCGCGACCCAGGCCGAAGTGGCCATGAACGAGGACAGCGGCCTGTCGGTGAACGTGCGCATGGGCGAGGTGGAAACCGTCGAGCGCACCCGCGACCGCGGCGTCGGCGTCACGGTGTACTTCGGCCAGCGCAAGGGCAGCGCCAGCACCGCCGACCTGCAGCCGGCCAGCCTGCAGGCCACCGTGGCCCAGGCCTGCGCGATCGCGCGCCATACCGAGCCCGACCCTGCGGCGGGCCTGGCCGATGCCGCGCGCCTGGCCACGGACCTTCGCGAATTCGACAGCTGGCACCCGTGGCCGCTGGACGCCGACCGCGCGATCGCCCTCGCGCTGGAAGCCGAGGCCGCCGGCCGCGAGGCCGACCCGCGCATCGCCAACTCCGACGGCGCCGGCGCCAACAGCAGCGAAAGCCTGTCGGTGTACGCCAACAGCCACGGCTTCGTCGGCGCCGAGCGCGGCACCCAGCATTCGCTCAGCCTGTCCCTGATCGCCGGCAGCGGCGACGGGATGCAGCGCGACTACTGGTACACCAGCGCACTGTCGCCCGACGACCTGGAGTCGCCCCTGCAGGTCGGGCGCCAGGCCGCCGAACGCACCGTGGCCCGGCTCGATCCCCGGCCGATCCGCACCGGCGACTACCCGGTGCTGTTCGCGCCCGAGATGGCGCGCAGCCTGGTCGGCCACCTGCTGGGCGCGATCTCGGGTGGCGCCCTGTACCGCCGCGCCAGCTTCCTGCTCGACCAGGCCGGCCAGCGCATCCTGCCGCCCTGGTTCTCGATCGTGGAGCGCCCGCACCTGCCGCGCGGTCTGCGCTCGGCGGCGTTCGACGCCGAGGGCGTGGCCACCGTGGACTCGGACCTGGTGCGCGACGGTGTGCTGTGCCGCTACCTGCTGGGCAGCTATTCGGCCCGCAAGCTGGGGCTGGAGAGCACCGGCAACGCCGGCGGCGTGCACAACCTGCAGGTGCAGGCCAATGCGCCGGGCCTGGATGCGCTGGTGCGGGGCATGGGCACCGGCCTTCTCGTCACCGAGCTGATGGGGCAGGGCGCCAATACCGTTACCGGCGACTATTCCCGCGGCGCCTCGGGCTTCTGGGTCCAGGACGGCGAGATCGTGCACCCGGTGGACGAGCTCACCATCGCCGGCCGCATGCAGGACCTGTTCCAGGCCATCGAGGCCGTGGGCGCCGACGTGGACCGCCGGTCCCACGTGGCCGTGGGTTCTATCCTGGTGGGGCGGATGATGGTGGCCGGAGAGGCCTGATTCCCCGTTGCCTTGACACTGTCGTCACAAGGCCGGAAATTAGCGGGATGTCGGCGCCGCGGGCGCCGAATCACGCAGGGGAGCACCAATGAACGAAGTTACGCAGGAACAGAAGACCTGGGGCATGATCGCCCACCTTTCATCGCTGATCGGCTTCATCATCCCGCTCGGCAACATCCTGGCACCGCTGGTGGTCTGGCTGGTGAAGAAGGACACGATGCCGTTCGTGGACGACCAGGGCAAGGAAGCGCTGAACTTCAACATCACGGTCGCCATCGCCGGCATCATCAGCGGCCTGCTCACCCTGATCCTGATCGGTTTCCTGCTGCTGCTGGTCGTGGGCCTGGCCTGGATCGTGCTCACCATCATGGCCGGCATCAAGGCCAACGAGGGCGTGGCCTACCGCTACCCGTTCACCCTCCGCCTGGTGAAGTAATCCCGGCTGGCGCGGTTCTCGGCGCCTGGCAAACGGAGCGGCCTTCGGGCCGCTCTTTTTTTTCGCGCGCGTGGGTTCATGGCGCCGGCGTCGACGCGGAAGCGAGATCAATGCTCGCGACGGACTGCGAATTCGCCCAGCTGCGCCAGGGCGTCCGCACCGGAGGGCAGGCCGGCCAGTGCCGCCGTCATGCGCTCGCGCTGGTGCTGCAGCGCCTGGCGCGCGCCGTCCATGCCCAGCAGGGCAGGGTAGGTGGACTTGTCCTGGGCCTGGTCCTTGCCCGCGGTCTTGCCCAACTGCGCGCTGTCGCCCTCGATGTCGAGCAGGTCGTCGCGGATCTGGAAGGCCAGGCCCAGCGCGCTGGCGTAATCGTCCAGCCGAGCCAGCGTCGCGTTGTCGGCGCCGCCGGCCAGGGCACCCATGCGGACCGACGCGCGGATCAGTGCGCCGGTCTTGAGGGCATGCAGTGCTTCCAGCTGCGCGAGGTCCAGCGATTGGCCGGTGGCCGCCATATCCAGCGCCTGGCCGCCGCACATGCCGGCCATGCCGGTGGCGTCGGCCAGCGTAGCCAGCCAGCCGACCCGCAGCGCGGCCGGCGCATCGGCGTGCGCGAGCAGGCTGAAGGCCAGCGACTGCAGCGCATCGCCCGCCAGGATCGCGGTGGCTTCGTCAAACGCCACGTGCACCGTGGGCTGGCCACGGCGAAGCGCATCGTCGTCCATCGCCGGCAGGTCGTCGTGCACCAGCGAAAACGCATGCACCAGTTCCACCGCCAGCGCGGGGGCGATCAGCAGGGCTTCGTCGGCGCCGGTGGCCTCGCCGGCGGCATGCACCAGCATCGGTCGCAGGCGCTTGCCGCCGCCCAGCACCGCGTGGCGCATGGCTGCATGCAGCGTGCTGTTTCCGAGCGGATGGGCCGGCAGTGCGCGTTCCAGTCCGGTTTCCACGCCCTGGCGCCAGCGCGCCCAGTGCGGCTCACGCAGCATCGGGCTGGAACGGTTGCGCGGTCTCGGGATCGGTGGGATCGGTGAGCAGCCGCACGCGCAGTTCGGCCTGTTCCAGGGCGCCCTGGCATTGACGGTAGAGGCCGACGCCGCGTTCGTACGCGGCCAGCGAATCATCCAAAGACAGGTCGCCCTTTTCCATTTTCTGGACCAGTTGTTCAAGCTCGTCGAGCGAGGTCTCGAACTGGGCGACGGGCGACGGCGGCGTTGCGGGGGTCTTGGCGGCCATGGGTGAAGTTTGCGCGGCGGGTGCCGCCACGGTCAATGGCGGCTGCGATCAGGCGAACGCGGCCGTGAGGCGCAGCCGGGCCTGGTTTTCATCCAGCCATGCGACCAGGGTGGCGGACAGGGCAACGTCGCCCGCGGCCAGCAGTTCGCCATCGGGCGCGAACAGCAGCGGCAGCCGGCGGCGCTGCCAGGGCGGGATGCCCAGGGTCTGCAGCAGGTCGCGCAGTTCGGTGCGGTGCGCGCGTCCCGGCAGGCGGATGCGTTCGCCGCCCTGGCGCGCCTGCACGCGGCAGGGTGCGTCGAAAGGCAGGCCCGGCATCAATGACAGGCTCTCGCCGGTGGGCAGTCCCAGCGGCGCACGGCCGTCCCAGCTGGCCGACCAGTCCTCGGGCAGCGGCGGCAGCGGCGGGCCGGCATGCAGCAGGTCGCGCCAGCGGCGCATCACCGCGCCGCTCCAGTGGTATTCCGGCTGCGCGCTGTCGTCCGCAGCCAGCAGGTCGGTGGCCAGCGTGGCCAGGGCGTGCCCCGGCAGCGGCGGCAGGTCGAGGTTCGTGACCCAGGCGCGCAGCACGCGGTCGCGCCAGGGCGGCGACAGCGCCATCAGCGCCGGCACCGACAGGCAGGCCGGGTCCAGGCCCTGCACCTGCGCCAGCCGCACCTGGTCCTCGTCCGCCAGCAGGTCCGAACGCGTGGCGAGCAGCTGCGCGCTGCGTGCGATTGCGGCGCCGGCCTGCGGCCAGCGTTCGGCCAGCACGGGCAGCACGCGATGGCGCAGGAAGTTGCGGTCATGCCGCGGACTGTCGTTGGACGGATCCTCGATCCAGGCCAGTCCGCGCTGGCGCGCGTAGTCCAGCAGTTCCGAGCGCGGCACGGCCAGCAGCGGCCGCCACAGCCAGCCCTGCCCGAAGGGTCGCAAATCACGCATGCCTTCGACCCCGTCGCCGGAGCCGCGCAGCAGGCGCAGCAGCACCGTTTCCACCTGGTCGTCGCGGTGGTGGGCCAGGGCGACCAGTTCGCCGGGCTGCAGCCATTGGGCGAAAGCCGCGTGGCGCGCGTCGCGGGCGGCGGCCTCGAGTCCCTGGCCGGCTTCCTGCACCTGCACGCGGCGCGAGGCGAAGGGCACGCCCCGCATCGCGCAGGCGAGGCGGCAGTGCTCGGACCACTTCGCGGATTCGGGGTGCAGGCCATGGTCCACGTGCAGCGCGCGCAGTCCCTGCGCACGGATCGCCGGATCAGCGGCCAGCCTGTGCAGCAGCACGGTCGAATCCAGGCCGCCGCTGAAGGCGACGGCCACCGGACCGGGATGGGGCGGTGGCGGCAGGCTCAGGACCATGGCGCCGGCGCGGCGGTGGCCGCGCGCTCAGGCCGCTTCGTAGGCGCCGTAGCTGCGCAGGCGGCGGTAGCGCTGCTCCAGCAGCTCGGGGATGTCCACGCGGTCCAGCGCGGCCAGCTCCACCAGGATGGTCTGCTTGAGCGTGCGGGCCATTTCGGCGGGATCGCGATGTGCACCGCCCAGGGGCTCGGGCACGATCTTGTCGATCAGGCCGTGCTCGAACAGGCGCTTGGCGGTCAGGCCCAGGGCCTCGGCGGCATCGCGGGCCTTGTCGGCCGACTTCCACAGGATCGAGGCGCAGCCTTCAGGCGAGATCACCGAGTAGGTGCTGTACTCGAGCATCAGCGTGCGGTCGCCGACGCCGATGGCCAGGGCGCCGCCCGAACCGCCTTCGCCAATCACGGTGCAGATGACCGGGATGCGCAGCTCGGCCATCTCCAGCAGGTTGCGGGCGATGGCCTCGGACTGGCCGCGCTCCTCGGCGCCGACGCCCGGATACGCGCCCGGCGTGTCGATGAAGGTGAGCAGGGGCAGCCGGAAGCGCTCGGCCATCTTCATCAGGCGCAGCGCCTTGCGGTAACCCTCGGGGCGCGGCATGCCGAAATTGCGGCGGATCTTGGACTTGGTGTCGCGGCCCTTCTGCTGGCCGATCACCACCACCGCGCGGCCATCGAGCCGCGCCAGCCCGCCCACGATGGCGGCGTCATCGGCATAGGCGCGGTCGCCCGCCAGTTCGTGGAATTCGTCGAACACCAGGCCGAGGTAGTCATTGGTGTAGGGCCGCTGCGGATGCCGGGCCAGCTGCGAGATCTGCCAGGGCGTGAGCGCCTTGAAGATCTCGGCGGTGCGGGCGCGCAGCTTCTCCTGCAGGCCGTTGACTTCGGTTTCGATGTTGACCGCGGGGCCGGTGCTGGCCCGCCGCAGTTCCTGGATCTTGGCGTCCAGTTCAGCGATGGGTTGTTCGAAATCAAGGAAGTTCGGGTTCATTGTCTACTCGCGGAGGACGCCGCCAGCCTGGGGCCGGGCGTCTAGAGCAAAGGTTCTAGCCGGGATTCTAGCGGGCTTGCCGCCCTCAGGCCATGCCGGCCCCCGCGGGCGCTCAGCCGCCCTGTTGCCAGGGGCGGTGCAGGGACAGGCTGACCTGGCTGATGCCGGGCAGGGCCCGCAGCTGGCTGATCAGCTCGGGGTCGGTGCGCACGCCCTGGCTGCCGTTGATGTCCAGGGTGCCGCGGGCCTTGTTGGGGGTCAGCATGTCCAGCCGCAGCGGGGTGGCGCCGGGCCGGAAGGCGGCCAGGGTCTGCTGCAGGCGGTCCCAGGCGCCCTGCGCCCGCAGGTCGACCGTCAGCGCCAGGCGGCGCGCGTGCTGGGCGCACAGCGCGCGGAAGTCCCAGCACTGCCGGGCGCGCAGCACGAAGCCACCGGAGAACTGGTCTTCGGCCAGGTTGCCTTCGACCAGCAGGATGCGGTCGCGCGACAGCAGGTGGCCCGACTCGGCGAAGGCCTCGCGGAAGAAGGCGACCTCAAGCTGGCCGCGGCCGTCCTCGATGCGCGCGAAGCCCATGCTGTCGCCACGCCGGCGCACGTTGGTGACGATGCCGGCCAGCACCACCGCCGCCTCGCCGCGGCGATCCTTCTTCGTGCTCCACAGCGTGTCCAGGTCGGCCAGGGTCGAACCCACCAGTGCCTGCAGTTCGCCGCGCCAGGGATCGAGCGGATGGCCGCTGAGGTAGTGGCCCAGGGTTTCGCGTTCGCCCAGCAGCTTGGTTTCCAGCGGCCAGTCGGGCGCTTCGGGCAGTTCGAGCTGGATCTCGGGCACGTCGCCGCCACCGCCGAACAGCGACACCTGGCCCGCCGCACGCTCGCGCGCCATCTGCTCGGTGGCCTTGATCACCTCGGGCAGCTGCAGCATCAGCGAGGCGCGGTTGCTGCCCAGTGCGTCCAGCGCGCCGGCATGCACCAGGGCTTCCAGCACGCGCCGGTTGAGCTTGGACGAATCCACCCGGCGGCAGAAATCGAGCAGGTCGCGGAACGGCCCGCCGCTGCGGCGCGCCTCGACGATGGATTCGCAGGCGCCGCGACCGACGCCCTTCACCGCGCCCAGGCCATAGCGCACGGTCTTGCCGTCGAGCGCGACGAACATGTAGTCCGACGCATTGACGTCCGGCGCGCGCACCGACAGCCCGATCTCGCGCGATTCCTCCAGGAAGGTCACCACCTTGTCGGTGTTGTCCATGTCCGAGGACATCGTGGCGGCCATGAACTCGGCCGGATGGTGCGCCTTGAGCCACGCGGTCTGGTAGGCCACCAGCGCGTAGGCGGCCGAGTGCGACTTGTTGAAGCCGTAGTCGGCGAACTTCTCCATCAGGTCGAAGATCGGGCTGGCGACCGCGGCCTCGATGCCCTGCTGTTCGGCGCCGAACTCGAACTTGACGCGCTCCTTGGCCATCTCCTCGGGCTTCTTCTTGCCCATCGCCCGGCGCAGCAGGTCGGCACCGCCCAGCGAGTAGCCGGCCAGCACCTGGGCGATCTGCATCACCTGTTCCTGGTAGACGATCACGCCGTAGGTGGGCTTGAGGATCGGCTCGAGCAGCTTGTGCGGATAGCTGACTTCGGCGCGGCCGTGGCGTCGGTCGATGAAGTCGTCGACCATGCCCGCGCCGAGCGGACCGGGGCGGTACAGCGCGGCCAGCGCGATCAGGTCCTCGAAGGTCGATGGCTGCAGCTTCTTGATGTACTCCTTCATGCCGCGGGATTCGAACTGGAACACCGCGGTGGTCTGGCCCTTGGACAGCAGCGCGTAGGTGCCCGGGTCGTCCAGCGGCAGCGCCAGGATTTCCAGCGCCGGCACGCCGGCCTCGGCGCGGCGCGCGTTGATCGCCTTCACCGCCCAGTCGATGATGGTCAGCGTGCGCAGGCCCAGGAAGTCGAACTTCACCAGGCCCACCGCTTCCACGTCGTCCTTGTCGAACTGGGTGACGATGGACTTGGCGGTTTCGCCCTTGGCCACGTGTTCGGCGAACAGCGGGCTGAAGTCGGTCAGCGGCGTCGGCGCGATCACCACGCCGCCGGCGTGCTTGCCGGCGTTGCGGGTCAGGTCTTCCAGGCTGCGCGCCAGGTCGATCAGGTCGCGCACGTCGTCTTCGTCGCGGTAGCGCTGGATCAGCTCGGCCGAGGCCAGGTCGCTGTTCTTGCGGGCCGCGTCGCTCAGGCCCAGCGCGTCTTCCAGCGTCACGCCCAGCGTGAGCGGGATGAGCTTGGCCACCGAATCCACGAAACCGTAGGGATAACCCAGCACGCGGCCGCAGTCGCGCACCGCGGCCTTGGCGGCCATGGTGCCGTAGGTGATGATCTGGCTGACCTTGTCGCGCCCGTACTTGCGCCCGACGTAGTCGATCACCTCGTCACGCCGGTCCATGCAGAAGTCGATGTCGAAGTCGGGCATCGACACGCGTTCGGGATTCAGGAAGCGCTCGAACAGCAGGTCGTAGCGGATCGGGTCGAGGTCGGTGATGCCCAGCGCCCAGGCCACCAGCGAGCCGGCGCCGGAGCCGCGGCCCGGTCCGACCGGGATGTCGTTGCGCTTGGACCAGTTGATGAAGTCGGCCACGATCAGGAAGTAGCCGGGGAAACCCATCTTGCAGATCACGCCCAGCTCGACGTCCAGGCGCGCGCGGTAGGCCGCCGCATCGTGGCCGGGTGCCGTCTCGAAGCGCGACAGGCGCAGGTCGAGGCCGCGGTGGGATTCCTCGGCGATCCAGCTGTCGAGCGTGTGGCCCTCGGGCACCGGGAAGTCGGGCAGGAAGTACTTGCCCAGGCTCAGCTCCAGGTTGCAGCGCTTGGCCAGCTCGACGGTGTTCTCCAGCGCGTCGGGCAGGTCGGCGAACAGCTCGGCCATTTCCTCGGGCGACTTGAGGTACTGCTCGCGCGAGTACTCGCGCGGCCGCTTGGGATCGTCCAGCACCCGGCCGGTGGCGATGCACACGCGCGCCTCGTGCGCGTCGAAGTCGTCGCGCGAGAGGAAGCGCACGTCGTTGCTGGCCAGCAGCGGCAGGCCGTGGCGCGTGGCCAGGGCCACGGCGGCGGTGTTGAAGGCCTCCTCGCCGTCGCGGCCGGTGCGGGTGAGCTCCAGGTACAGGCGGTCGGGGAAGGCGGCGCGCAGTTCCGACAGCACGCGCTCGGCCTGGTCTTCGCGGCCCGCGGCCAGCGCCTGGCCCAGCGGGCTTTCGCGGCCGGCCAGCGCCACCAGCCCCTGGCAGTCGCGGTAGAGCCAATCGGGTTCGATGGCGACGTAGTCGCCGGCGTGGCCCTCGAGGAAGGCGCGCGTGATCAGGCGCGACAGCGACAGGTAGCCGGCCTGGTCCTGGCACAGCAGGGTGAGCCGCGAGGGCGCGCTGCCTTCGCCCGACAGCCACAGGTCGGCGCCGGCCACTGGCTTGAGGCCGGCCGGTTCGGCCGCCTTGTAGAACTTCACCAGCGCGAACAGGTTGCTGGTGTCGGTGATCGCCACCGCCGGCAGCCCGAGCGCGGCGCACCGCCCCACCAGTTCCGGGATGCGGATCGTGGAGTCGGTAAGCGAATACTCGCTGTGCAGGTGCAGGTGGACGAAGCTTGGCGTCATGCCGGGGACCGCGTGGCCGACCGGCAGTTTACCCCGAGGGTGGGGGCGGACAAGGCTTGACAGTCCCTGTTGCCAGGCCTTGCCGCCCGCCCCGTTGGAGAGACGGTCAGGTCACGCGCAGGAAGTCGGGCAGGCGTGGCGCCGCGGCGTAGGGCCGGGCGCGCACCTGGCGACGCTGCTGCAGCAGCGCGGCTTCTGCCAGGCAGGCGGTTTCCCAGGCCAGGCGGCGTTCGGCGGCGCTGCCGCGCGGACGCTCCTGGCTGCGGAAGCGGCAGAAATCGACGTAGTCGACGGTCTCGGCGGCGAAGGCGGGCCACGACAGCTCCACCAGCAGCGCGTCATCCAGATGGCCGACCAGCGGCTGGTCGTCGGGGATCAGGTCCTGCACCTGCTGCAGGTAGCTGATCAGCATGCGGGCGCGCTCGCGGGTGTCGCCCGGCACGTCCCAGTCGCTGTCGTTGAGCATGCGGCGCAGCTGCTCGGCGCGGCCCAGGCGTTCGGACAGCACGGCCATCGCATCGTCACGCGGCTGGTCCTGCAGCCAGCGCGCCAGCGTGACCATCTGGTCGGCGCTGACGTGCGGGGCGTTGGCATCCAGCTGCGCGAGCAGGGCGTTGAAGTGGGCCATGGCGTCGTCGTCGATGGCGATCGCGCCGACCTGGCGGCGGCGGGAATCGCGCGATTCGGGCGGCAGGCGGAGTTCGAGGCGGTCGGTGGCGAGGCGGGCGTTCATGGCGGTCTCTCGGTGATCGCGTCACCGCGGAACCATTCCGCGGCCGGCGCACATCCTTGTGGATGCGCGACCAGAGTGCCGCGTTGCAGACGAAGGCACGACGCCCGTAAGTGAGTGTGACCTTCGGGCTAATTCAGTTTGCGGACAGCTTGCGCGCGGCGCGGCGCGGCGCGATCACACGTGCGGCAGTTCCGGCGCCAGGCAGGCGCGCACGGGCGCGAAGCTGCGCCGGTGCTGGTCGCAGGGACCCAGCATGCGTAGGGCGTGCAGGTGTTCGGGCGTGGGATAACCCTTGTGCACCGCGAAACCGTAGCCGGGATGGCGCAGTTCGAGTTCGCACATCCAGCGGTCGCGGCCGACCTTGGCCAGGATGGATGCGGCCATGATCGCCGGTTCCAGCGCATCGCCGCGGACCAGCGTCTGGCCGGGGCAGGGCAGGCCCGGCGGCAGCCGGTTGCCGTCGATCAGCGCGTGCTCGGCGCAGGGCACCAGCGCGCGCACCACGCGCGCCATGCCTTCCAGCGTGGCGCGCAGGATGTTGAGGCGGTCGATCTCGGCCGCGCTCACCAGCTCCAGCTGCCAGGCCAGCGCGCGTTCGCGGATCAGTGGTTCCAGTGCCTCGCGGCGGGCCGGGCTGAGCGCCTTGGAATCGCCCAGGCCCGGGATCGGCCGGCGCGGATCCAGGATCACCGCGGCCACGGCCACCGGGCCGGCCAGCGGGCCGCGGCCGGCTTCGTCCACGCCGGCGATGCGCCGCGCACTCATGGGCGCTCCAGCAGTTCGGCCACGGCGTCGGCGGCGCTGGCCGAGGCATCTCGGCGCAGCGTGGCGTGGATGGCCTGGTAGCGCGGCAGCAGCGCGGCGCGGGCCTCGGGCTGGCGGAACCACTGCATCACCGCTTCGCCCAGGTTCTCCGGCGTGCAGTCGTGCTGCATCAGCTCGGGCACGATGGGTTCGTTGGCCAGCACGTTGGGCAGGCTGTAGCGGTTCACCTTCATCAGGCCCAGGCCCATCACGATGCGGTAGGTCAGGGCCGAAATGCGGTAGCCCACCACCATCGGCCGCTTGGCCAGCATGGCTTCCAGCGCGGCGGTGCCCGAGGCCAGCAGCACCACGTCCGAGGCCACCATCACGTCGTGGGCCTGGCCGTCCACCACGATGGCATTGGCCAGGGCCGAGCGGTGCAGCAGCGATTCGATCAGCGTGCGGCAGCCCGGGTTGGCCGCGGGAATCACCACCACCAGGTCCGGCACCTGCGCGGTGACGAAGCGCGCGGCTTCCAGGAAGGTCGGCAGCAGCCGCTCGATCTCGCCCAGCCGGCTGCCGGGCAGCACCGCGAGCAGGGGCGCCACCGGATCGCGGCCCAGGTGAGCGCGCGCGGCCTCGCGGTCGGGGTGCATCGGAAAGGCGTCGGCCAGCGGGTGCCCGACGAAGCGCGCATCGATGCCGTGGCGCGCGTAGATCGGCGGCTCCATCGGGAACAGACACAGCACGCGGTCCGCGCTGCGGCCGATCTTCGCCGCGCGGCCTTCGCGCCAGGCCCACACCGAGGGGCTGACGTAGTGCACGGTGCGGATGCCGGCTCGCTTGAGCTGGCGCTCCAGGCCCAGGTTGAAGTCGGGCGCGTCGATGCCGATGAACACGTCCGGCTTCCAGGCCAGCAGGCGCTGGCGCAGCGCGCGCCGCAGCCGCAGCAGCCGCGGCAGGTGCCGCAGCACCTCGGCCAGGCCCATCACCGCCAGCTCGCTGCAGTCGTGCCAGGTGTCCATGCCGGCGCTGCGCAGGTGCTCGCCGCCGACGCCGGCGAATTCCGCCTCGGGGTAGCGCAGCCGAAGCTCGCGCACCAGGCCCGAACCCAGCAGGTCGCCCGAGGCTTCGCCTGCGACCACGGCGATGCGCCAGCGCCGCGGCGCGGGCGCCGCTTGGCCGGGCAGGGGAGGCAGGTAGGGGCCAGGCACGGGCCGGGCCGCCGCGGTCAGCGCAACAGGCCGCGCTCGCTGCGCTCGATGAACTCGAGCATCAGCCGCACGTCGTCGGACTCGGCCGCCACCAGCGCCAGCTGCTCGCGGGCGGCGGCCATCGGTGCGCCCGACATGTACAGGGCGCGGTAGGCACGCTTGATCTGGGCGATGCGGGTGGCGTCGAAGCCGCGGCGCTTGAGGCCCTCGGCGTTGATGCCGCGCGGACGGCTGTAGCCCTCGGCCGCGACCATCAGGTAGGGCGGCACGTCGGCATTGACCAGCGCGCCCATGCCGATGAAGGCGTGCGCACCGATCCGGCAGAACTGGTGGATGCCGGCGAAGCCGCTCAGGATCACGTAGTCGCCCACTTCCACGTGCCCGGCCAGGGTGGCGTTGTTGGAGAACACGCAGTGGTTGCCGACCTGGCAGTCGTGCGCGATGTGCGCGTACGCCAGGATCCAGTTGTCGTTGCCGATGCGGGTGGTGCCGCCGCCGGTGCCGGTGCCGCGGTTGATGGTGGTGAACTCGCGGATCGAGTTGCGGTCGCCGATCACCAGTTCGGTGCGCTCGCCGGCGAACTTCTTGTCCTGCGGATCGCCGCCGACCGCGGCGTGGGCATGGATGTGGTTGTCGCGGCCGATGCGGGTGGGGCCGGTGACCACGGTATGCGCATCGATGCGTGTGCCGTCGCCGATCTCGACCTCGGGGCCGATCACGGCGAAGGCGCCGATGCTGACGTTGGCCCCCAGCCGCGCGCCGGGGTCGACCTGGGCGCTGGGATGGATCATGCGTCGCGCTTGCCTTCGGCGCAGAGGATTTCGGCGCTGGCCACGTCCTTGCCGTCCACGCGCGCCACGCACTCGTACAGGGCCATGTTGCGGATCAGGCGCTTGACCCGCACTTCGATGTCGAGCTGGTCGCCCGGCACCACCATGCGGTTGAAGCGCGCCTTGTCCACCTTGACCAGGTAGAACAGCTTGCCCTGCTGGCATTCGTCCTTGGGCTGCGAGAGCTGCGTCAGCACGCCGCCGGCCTGCGCCATCGCCTCGATCACCAGCACGCCGGGCATCACCGGGCGGCCGGGGAAGTGGCCCTGGAAGAAGGGTTCGTTGAAGGTGACGTTCTTGATGGCCCGGATGCGCTTGTGCGGCTCCAGCTCGATCACCCGGTCCACCAGCAGGAAGGGGTAGCGGTGCGGCAGCAGGTGCAGGATGCAGGAGACATCCACGGGCATCTTGATGGTGTCGTCGCTCATCCGCTGTTTCCTTGCCTTCAATCCCGGTCGTGGGCCGCCATTCTACGCGCCAGCTCGTCGAGTTGCCTGAAACGGGCGCCATTGCGGCGCCAGGACCGGCTGTCCTGGACCGGCATGCCCGAGGAATACTCGCCCGGCTCGGTGATCGAGGCGGTGACCAGGCTCATGGCGGTGACGGTCACCCGGTCGCAGATTTCCAGGTGGCCGGTGATGCCGACGGCGCCGCCGATCAGGCAATAGCGCCCGATCCGGGCCGAGCCGGCGATGGCCACGCAGCCGGCGATGGCGGTGTGGGCGCCGATCCGGACGTTGTGGCCGACCTGGATCTGGTTGTCCAGGCGCACGTCCTCGTCCAGCACGGTGTCCTCGATGGCGCCGCGGTCGATGGTGGTGTTGGCGCCGATCTCGCAGTCGTCGCCGACCTGGACTCCGCCCAGCTGGGGCACCTTGATCCAGCGTCCGGACTCCATGGCCAAGCCGAAGCCGTCGGCGCCGAGCACGGCACCGGGGTGGATGCGCACGCGCGCGCCCAGCCGCACCCGCGCCACCAGGGTGACGCGCGCGACCAGCCGGCAATCGGGGCCGACCACGCAGTGTTCGCCGATGATGCAGCCGGGGCCGATCACGGCGCCGGCGTCAATGCGGCTGCCGGGGCCTATCGTGGTGTAGGGGCCGACATGGGCCGAGGGATCGATGTGGGCAGACGGATCGATCACCGCGCTGGCGTGCACGCCAGGCATGGCCTCCGCCACGGGTTCGAACAGCGCCGCGATCCGCGCAAAGCTGGTGTACGGAGAGGCCGCCACCAGGCAGGGCACCGGGCACTGCTCGGCATCGGCTTCGGCCAGCACCACGGCGCTGGCGGACGTGGACGCCAGCTCCTTGCGATAGCGCGGATTGGCCAGGAAGGCCAGCTGGCCGGGACCGGCGGCGGCAAGCGTGCCGACGCCGTGGATGCGCACCGTCCCTTCGCCGCGCAGCGTGAGGCCGAAGCGCTCGGCGAGCTCGGCCAGGCTGTGCGACGGGGCCGGCGCCGGCACGCCGGGCCCTTAGAACTGGCCGCCGAACGTGAACTGCAGGCGTTCGATCTCGTCGGAGCGCTCGCGCTGGATCGGCGCGGCGTAGCTGATCGAGATCGGGCCCATCGGCGACTGCCACTGCAGCGCCAGGCCGGCCGAGATGCGCAGCGTCTTGGCTTCCCAGTCGTCCACGGAACGGTAGACGTTGCCGTAGTCGATGAAGGCCGACAGGCGCGTGCCGCGGCTGTCGAACAGGGTCGGGAAGAACAGCTCGAACGTGCCCACGGTCTTGAGCGGGCCGCCCAGCGGCTGGCGGTAGTCGCTGCTGAAGGCGTAGAACGGACCGATGGTGTTGGTCTCGAAGCCACGCACCGACTGCGGGCCGCCGGCGTAGTAGTTGCGGAAGAAGGGCAGGCCGCAGGACGTGGTGGCGCCCGGCACGATCGCGCCGAAGTCGTCGTACACGGTGCAGACCTGGTCGGCCGTCTTGCCGTAGCTGTCGCCGTAGCCCAGCTCGGCGCCGATCTTCAGGCCCAGCCAGTTGGTGAGCAGGCGGTAGTGCTCGAAGTTGTAGCTGAGGCGGTAGTACTCCAGGTCGCTGCCCGGCAGCACCACTTCGGCACCGATGCGGTGGTAGGTGCCGCGGGTCGGCATCAGGAAGTCGTTGCGCGAATCGCGCTGCCAGCCCAGCTGCACGCGCCAGGCGTTGACGTTCCAGCTGCGGAAGCCGCCGGTGGACAGCGGGTCGGTCGTGGTCGGATCGTCGTCGTCGTTCTCGGGCGGCGTGTCGTCGTCGAGGTCGTCGTTGATGTGGAACTGCGGGAAGCGCAGGCGGTCGCCCAGCGAGTCCACCAGGTAGTCGATCAGCGGCGGCGGGGTGTTGCCGTCGTCGGTGGTCAGCTCGTTGCGATCGATGCCCAGCGCCATGCTGATGCTGTCGGTTTCGGTGAGCGGAATGCCCAGCACGATCTCGCCGGCGGCCACGGCGTTGTCGAACTGCGCCAGGTTGGTGTCGCGGCTGGAGTAGTCGTAGTCGCTGTAGCTGAGGTTGTAGCCCAGGCTGACACCGGAATCGGTGAAGTAGGGGTCGGTGACGCCGAACGAGAACTGCTTGGAGAAGCTGTTGTTCTGCACCGCCAGGCTGAAGCGGTTGCCGGTGCCCAGGAAGTTGTTCTGCACCAGCTGCACGCTGGTGATCAGGCCATAGGCCTGCTGGTAGCCCAGGCCGAAGGTGAACTGGCCGGCGTTGCGCTCCTTCACCGTGATCACCACGTCCACCTGGTCGGGCGAACCGGTGACTTCCGGGGTCTCGATGTCCACTTCCTCGAAGAAGCCCAGGCGCTGCAGGCGGATCTTGGAGCGGTCGACCGCGGCCTGCGAGAACCAGGCGCCCTCGAACTGGCGCATCTCGCGGCGCAGCACCTCGTCGGCGGTGTTGGTGTTGCCCTTGAAGGTGATGCGGCGAACCTGCACGCGCGGGCCCGGATCGACGAAGAAGTTCAGGCCGATCTCGCGCTTCTCGCGGTCGATCTCCGGCACCGGATTGACCTGCGCGAACGCGTAGCCGATGTTGCCCAGCGTGGCGATGATGCTGTCGGAGGTCAGCTCGACCAGGCCGCGCGAGAAGGTCATGCCTTCCTTGAGCACCACCAGCTTTTCGACGTCCTCCATCGGCAGGATCGTGTCGCCGGTCACCTTCACCGACGACACCGTGTAGACCTCGCCCTCGGCGACGTTGGCGGTGACGAAGATGTCGCGCTTGTTCGGGCTGATCGCGACCTGGGTGGACTCGACGTTGAAGTCGACGTAGCCGCGGTCGAGGTAGTAGTTGTTGAGCTTCTCCAGGTCGCCCGAGAGCTTCTCGCGCGAGTACTGGTCGTCGCGGCGGTACCAGGACAGCCAGTTGCTGGTGCCCGATTCCCAGCCCTCGCGGATGTCCAGGTCGGGGTAGGTCTGGTTGCCCACGATGTTGATGTCGCGGATGCGCGCAGCCTTGCCCTCGGCGATCACGATCGACACGTCCACGCGGTTGCGGTCGAGGTTGGTGACCGTCGGCGTGATCGAGACGTTGTACTTGCCGCGGTTGTTGTACTGGCGGATCAGTTCCTGGGTGACGCGGTCGAGGTTGAGCGGGTTGAAGGTCTCGCCCTCGCTCAGGCCGATGTTCTTCAGGCCGTTCAGCAGGTCCTCGGACTTGATGTCCTTGTTGCCGGTCAGGGTGATGGTGTTGATGGCCGGGCGCTCGGTGACGACCACGACCAGGATCTCGCCCTGGCGCTCGAGCCGCACGTCGCTGAAGAAGCCGGTCTTGAACAAGGCGCGGATGGCGGCGCCCGAGCTGCCGCGGTCCAGGGTGTCGCCCTTTTCCACCGGCAGGTAGGTGAACACGGTGCCGGCCGAGATGCGCTGCAGGCCCTCGACCCGGATGTCGGCGACGGTGAAGGCGTCGAAGTTCTGGGCGTGCGCGGGGCCGGCAATGGCGGCGGCGAGCGCGAGGCTCAGGAGGCAGCGGCGAACAGTGGGTCGCGTCATCATCAATCCGTTGGTAACGGACGCAAGTGCGTCCGCGAAAAAAGTGGGGTCAGGAGCCGAGGCGGAGAATGTCGTTGTAGAAGGCCAGTCCCATCAGGCTGGCCAGCATGGCCAAGCCGACGTACTGGCCCGCCACGAGCGCACGCTCGCCGACCGGGCTGCCCTTGACCAGCTCGATAAGGTAATACAGCAGGTGCCCCCCATCCAAGACCGGGATGGGCAGCAGGTTCATGATGCACAGGCTCAGGGACAGGATCGCCAGGAAGTTCAGGAACCAGGCCGGGCCCAGGCTGGCGCTGCCGTTGGCGACCCGGGCGATGGTGATCGGGCCGGAAATGTTCTGCAGCGAGGCCTGCCCGGTGACCATCCGGCCCAGCATTTTCAGCACATCCCCGCTCATTTCGGCGGTTTTGGCCAGGGATTCGGGCAGGGCCTGCAGCGGGCCGAAGCGCAGCAGGGCGTCCTCGGACCGGGCCTGGGGAAGCACGCCGATCACCCAGCGGGACGGGCCGTCGTCGTTGCTCAGCTGCGGGTCAACCTGAACCACGACCGTGCGGCCGGCGCGCTCCACCCGCAGGTCCAGGGTCTGGCCGTTGCTGGCCGCGCGCTGCACGGCGGGGCCGACCTGGTCGTAGGTGTGGATGGTTTCACCCTCCACCGCCACGATCCGGTCGCCCGTCTGCAGGCGGCCGTCGGCGGCGCTGCCGGCGGCCACGTCACCGACAACGGCGGGGTAGGCCAGCACCAAACCGAGGTCCTGGAAGGGCTGCTCCTCGCGCACCGCCAGCCCCGGCCGGTCCAGCGGCAGCACGCGCACGGCCTCGTCGCCCTGGGCGGTGCGTACGCGCACCGGGGTGGCCGCGCGGTCCATCACCGCGTTGGACAGGGCGATGCCGGCCTCGGTGAGGCTGCGCGTTTCCCGTTCGCCGACCGCCAGCAAGCGGTCGCCTGGCTGGAACCCGACCTCGGCCGCCACGCCCTCGGCGCGGCCGATGTCGGCCTGCAGGTCGGGCTTGCCGATCACGAACATCGCCCACAGCAGGACGATGCACAGCAGCAGGTTGGCCAGCGGCCCGGCCGCGACGATCGCGATGCGCTGGCCCACGGGCTTGGCGTTGAAGCTTTCGTGGCGCTCGTGCGGCGCCACTTCGACCTCACGTTCGTCGAGCATCTTCACGTAGCCGCCCAGGGGCAGCATGGCGATCACCCATTCGGTGCCGTCCTTGCCCACCCGCGTCCACAGCGGCTTGCCGAAGCCCACCGAGAAACGCAGCACGCGCACGCCGCAGCGCCGCGCCACCCAGTAGTGGCCGAACTCGTGGATGGTGACCAGGATGCCGAGGCTGACGATCAGCCACCACACCGAACCGAAGAACTCCGTCATGGCTTGCGCATCCTCGGCAGCAGGCTCTCGGCCGCGCGCCGGGTGTCGGCGTCGGTTTGCATCAGCTGGTCCAGGTCGCCGGCCGGACCGCCGGGGTGGGCGTCGAGGCAGGCCCGGATCAGGTCGGGAATGCCTAGGAAACCCAGTTGGCCCTGAAGAAAGGCTGAAACCGCGATTTCGTTGGCCGCGTTCAGCACGGCCGGGGCGCTGCCGCCGGCCTCGAGGGCGCGGTAGGCCAGGTCCAGGCAGGGGAAGGCCGCCCGGTCCGGCGGCTCGAAGTCGAAGCGCGCCAGCTCGGTGAGGTCCAGCGGCGCCACGCCCGAATCGATGCGTTCGGGCCAGGCCAGGCCATAGGCCAGCGCGGTGCGCATGTCGGGATTGCCCAGCTGGGCCAGCACCGAACCGTCCACGTAGTCCACCAGCGAATGGATCACGCTCTGCGGGTGAACGACCACCTCGATCTGCGAGGCGGGCAAGCCGAACAGGTGCCGGGCCTCGATCACCTCCAGGCCCTTGTTCATCAGCGTGGCCGAGTCGACCGAGATCTTGCGGCCCATCACCCAGTTGGGATGGGCGCAGGCCTGGTCGGGCGTGATGTCGGCCAGGTCCTCGCGGCGTCGGCCGCGGAACGGGCCGCCGGACGCCGTCAGCAGCAGCCTTCTTACGCCGCCACGCTGGCCATCGGCCGGCAGGCACTGGTAGATGGCGTTGTGCTCGCTGTCCACCGGCAGCAGGGTCGCGCCGCCTTCGCGCACGGCCTGCATCAGCAGGTCGCCGGCCAGCACCACCGATTCCTTGTTGGCCAGCAGCAGGCGCTTGCCGGCGCGCGCGGCGGCCAGGGTCGAGGCCATGCCGGCCGCGCCGACGATGGCGGCGACGACGATGTCGTTGGCGGGATCGGCGGCCACCTCGTCCAGCGCGGCCGGGCCCGCCATTGCCCGCGTGGGCAGGCCCAGCGCCTGCAGGCCGTCGCGCAGCGCGCCGTAGCCGGCGGGGTCGGTGATCACCGCCGCGTCGGGACGGAACCGCGCGCACAGCGCCAGCAGCTCGTCCACGCGCGAGTGAGCGCTGAGCGCGCCGATGCGGAAGCGGTCCGGGTGCCGCGCCACCACGTCCAGGGTGGAACCGCCGATCGACCCGGTGGCGCCCAGCAGGGCGAGGGTGTTCAGAGGCCCAGCCATGCCTTGCCCACCGCGAACACCGGCAGCGCGGCCAGTAGGCTGTCCAGCCGGTCCATCAGGCCGCCGTGCCCGGGAAACAGCGCACCGGAATCCTTCACGCCCGAATGCCGCTTCATCAGGCTTTCGAACAGGTCACCGACCACCGAGATCGCGGCCGTGACCACGGTGAGCAGGGCCAGCGCCGGCAGCGCCGACCAGCCCAGGCCCAGCAGCGGCAGCACCAGCGCGGCCAGCAGGACGCTGGTGGCCAGACCTCCGATCACGCCTTCCCAGGTCTTGCCCGGGCTGATGCTGGGGGCCAGCTTGCGGCGACCGAACTTGGAGCCGACGAAATAGGCGCCGCTGTCGGCGGCCCAGACCAGGGCCAGCGCGAACAGGGTCCAGCGTGGGCCCAGGTCGCCCTCGGAATGAAGCCAGCCCAGCGCGCACCACGCGGGCACGGCGCACAGGCTGCCGGCCAGCAGTTTCAGGCTGCGGGTGGCGTGGTTGTCGGCGGCGGCGAAGCGCGGGCGTGCCAGCCACAGCAGCACCAGTCCCCACCACACCACGCCGATCAGGCTGACCAGCTTGAGCGTGAACAGGCTGGGCCCGCCGCCCCAGACCAGCGCCGCCATCATCAGCGCATTGGCGGTGAGGAACAGGACGCGCGGCGTCTTGTCCTCCAGCCCGGCGAATGCGGTCCATTCCCACAGACCCGCCAGGATCACCGCCGCGACGCCGGCCGCCAGCCAAGGCGTGGGCAGGAACAGCACGGCCAGCACCGGCAGCGGCGCCAGCACCAGGGCGGTGGTAATGCGCTGGCGCCGGCTCATGCCGCGCCTCCCGACACCTGGGCGCTGGTGAGGCCGAAGCGTCGTTCGCGCGCGGCATAGGCATCGAACGCGGCCTGCAGCGAGGCGGTGTCGAGGTCGGGCCACAGCAGGTCGGTGAACCACATTTCGGTGTAGGCCAGCTGCCACAGCAGGAAGTTGCTGATGCGCACGTCGCCCCCGGTGCGGATGAACAGGTCGGGCTCGGGCAGGCCGGCCAGGCCCAGGCGCGACTGCACCAGGGATTCGTCGATGGAAGCGGGGTCGACGCGCCCGGCGGCGGCGTCCTCGGCCAGCTGCCGGCAGGCCTGGGTGATGTCCCAGCGGCCGCCATAGCCGGCGGCGATGGTCAGCACCATGCGGCGGTTGTCGCGCGTGAGCGCTTCGGACTGGGCCATGCGCGCGCGGATTGGCTCGGGGAAGCCGCTGCGGTCGCCGATGAAGGCCACCCGCATGCCGCGGCGGTGCATTTCCTCGACCTCCGAGTCGAGCATGCGCAGGAACAGCTTCATCAGCGCGCCGACCTCTTCCTGTGGCCGGTTCCAGTTTTCACTGGAGAAGGCGAACAGGGTGAGGGCCTCGACACCATTGGCCAGGCAGAATTCGATGCAGACCTGCACCGCCTTGGCGCCGGCGCGGTGGCCCAGCGTGCGCGGACGCTGGCGACGCTCGGCCCAGCGGCCATTGCCGTCCATGATGACGGCCAGGTGGCGGGGCGTGCGGGAAGCGGGAGGAGGCGAGGACATGGCGACGGCGGGGTTCAAACCGCCATCAGTTCCTGTTCCTTGGCCTTGACCACTTCATCCACGTCCTTGACCTGCTTGTCGGTGAGCTTCTGGATCTCGTCCTCGGCGCGGTGCGCCTCGTCCTCGGTGACCTTCTTTTCCTTGAGCAGTTCCTTCACCTGCTGGATCGCGTCGCGGCGCACGTTGCGGATGGCGACCTTGGAATTCTCGCCTTCGGCGTGCACGTGCTTGGACAGCTCCTTGCGGCGCTCTTCGGTGAGCGGGGGCAGGTTGATGCGGATCGCGGTGCCCGCGGTGTTGGGGTTCAGGCCCAGGTCGGAGGCCAGGATCGCCTTCTCGACCGGACCCACCATGCCCTTCTCCCAGGGCGTGATCACCAGCGATCGCGCGTCGGCGACCTGCACGGTGGCCACCTGCGACAGCGGCATGTCCGAGCCGTAGTAGTTGACCTTCAGATGGTCGACCAGGGCGGTGGTGGCGCGGCCGGTGCGCAGCTTCGTCAGTTCCTGGCGGAAGCCGTCCACGCTCTTGGTCATGCGGATCTGGGCGTCTTTCTTGATGTCGTTCAGCATCGGGGGCTCCGCGGAAATCAGGCAGTCGGGGATTATAGGGGCAGGGCGGTGGCCGCGCTCAGGCGCGGTCCGGGCCGGTTCAGGACGCGACCAGCGTGCCCAGGTCTTCGCCGCGCAGGATCCGCATCAGCGCGCCGGGCTGCATCATGTCGTAGATGCGCAGCGGCACCTGGTTGTCGCGGCACAGCGCGAAGGCGGCGGTATCCATCACCTGCAGGTTGCGGGCGATCACCTCGTCGTAGCTGAGGCGGTCGAAGCGCTTGGCGCCGGGGTTCTTCTTCGGGTCCGCATCGTAGATGCCGTCCACCTTGGTGGCCTTGAGCAGCAGGTCGGCGCCGATCTCGCTGGCGCGCAGCGCCGCGGCCGAGTCGGTGGTGAAGAAGGGATTGCCGGTGCCGGCCGCGAACACGGTGATGCGGCCCTTTTCCATGTGCCGGATGGCGCGGCGCCGGATGTAGTCCTCGCAAACCTCGTTGATCTTGATCGCGCTCATCACGCGGGCGAAGCCGCCCTGCTTCTCCAGCGCGTCGGCCATGGCCAGCGCGTTGATCACGGTGGCCAGCATGCCCATGTGGTCGCCGGTGACGCGGTCCATGCCGTTGGCGGCCAGGCCGGCGCCGCGGAAGATGTTGCCGCCGCCGATCACCAGGCCCACCTGCGCGCCGGCGCGCTGCACCTCGACGATTTCGGCGGCCAGGGCGCTGATCACCGCCGGGTCGATGCCGTAGTCCACCTCGCCCATCAGGGCCTCGCCGGAGAGTTTGAGCAGGATGCGGCGGTACTTGAGGGGGGGCTGGCTCATGGGGCTCTCCGAAGGCGGGCAAACGCCGGAATTCTAGCCGATCGCGACCCCTGCCGTGCCTTCCGGCCAGCGTCGGAGTTGCGGCCCGTGGAACCCATCGCCTACCTTGGGCCACCTTTTCCGGACGCCCCGCATGGCCATCAAGACGATCTCCCAGTTCCTCGCCGCCTCGGCCCAGAAGGACTCCTCCGCCGAGGCCTTCGAGCTCGAAAGCCCGCGGATGCTCGAAATACGCCTGCAGGACTGGGTCTGGACCAAGGCCGGCGCGATGGTGGCCTACCACGGCGACCTGCGCTTCATCCGCCAGGGCATCCGCGAGCAGGGCCTGTCGACGCTGTTCAAGAAGGCGCTCAGCGGCGAGGGCATGCAGCTGATGAAGGTGCAGGGCCAGGGCCGGCTCTACGTTGCCGATGCCGGCAAGAAGGTGACCCTGCTGCGGCTGGAGAACGACACCATCTTCGTCAACGGCAACGACGTGCTGGCCTTCGAGTCGGGCGTGGCCTCGGAAATCACGATGATGCGGCGCATGGCCGGCATGATGTCCGGCGGGCTGTTCAACATGCGGCTCAGCGGCAGCGGCCTGGTGGCCATCACCTCTCACTACGAGCCGCTGACCCTGCCGGTGTCGCGCCGCACCGGGCCGGTGTTCACCGACCCCAATGCCACGGTGGCCTGGTCGGGCGGCCTGGTGCCGGAGATCAAGACCGACATCACCCTGCGCACCCTGCTGGGCCGCGGCTCGGGCGAAAGCATCCAGCTCAAGTTCCATGGCGAGGGCTGGGTGGTGGTGCAGCCCTACGAGGAAGTGCTGTACCGGGCCCAGGGCGGCTGAGTCCGGCCCGCCTTGCTCCGCCCACCCGCGCGCCCTGAGCCAATCCGGCCTCCTTTCACGCCCTGGGGGTTACAGGGCGCGGACTTCGGTCCGCATGAGGGTCCGAACGGGCCACGACAGGGGAGCGGCGGCATGAAGGCAAGCAGGATCGGCAGGGAGCGCCACGGCGCCGGCTGGGGCAGCGCAGGGTGGCCGAACGTCACCCCCGGCCCCGTTTGCATGTGTGCCAGCCCGAGTCTGGACACCGCCGCCCGTCTTGGTCGGCCCGCCGGGCACAGGGGGCATGCATGATCCAGTTCGCCGGCAAGTCGGTGCGCGCGGTCCGCGCGGTCACGTCCACGCTGCTGCTCGCGCTGGGGCTGGTCTCCACCGCCGCCGCGCAGGCCCCGGGTACCGCGGGCCTGGCCTCGCCGGCCGACCAGCCGGCCGAAGTGCCGGCCCGCGTCGGTGAGCCGGTCGAACTCCAGGTCATCGCCAGTCGCGATGGCCAGGCCCGGGCCGGCGAAGCCCTGACCTGGTCCCTGGAGTCGCCCGGGTCCGGACAGCTCGAGCGCCTGGACGCCAGCTCGCGCGCCGCCGGCGAAGGCGTCGCCGCCGGCTCCGGCCGCGCGCGCTTCACCGCGGCCACGGCCGGCCGCCACGGCATCACCGTGCAGATGCCGCGCGATGCCGGCTGTGCCTCCGCCGACTGCGTGCTGGTCGCGCATCGCATCGTGGTGCTGGCGTCGGCCGCCGACGTGGCCGATACCGGCGAAAAGCAGCGCGACCTGCGCTGGGTCGCGGGGGCCGGCGCCGGACTGGCGCTGATCGGCGCGGCCTCGACCACCGGCTCGGACGGCGACGGCAACAACGGTTCGAGCACCGGCACCCTGGCCATACTGGCCGGCAACGGCCAGAGCGGCCTGGCCAATAACCCGCTGCCGATCCCGCTGGAAGTCGTGGCGCTCAATGGCGGCGGCGCGGCGTCCGGCGTCACCATCCAGTGGACCGTGACGGGCGGCGCCACGCTGTCGGCAGCCACCGCAACCACCGGCGCCGATGGCCGCGCGCGCGTCAATGTCACCAGCCTCGGGCCGGGTCCGGGTCCCGTCACCGTCACCGCAACGCGCACCGACAACAGCGTCGGCGCCGTGTTCACGCTCACCATCAACATCGCCGCGCTGGACAAGATTTCCGGCGACGGCCAGACCACGCCGGTGGACACCACCACCGCCGCGCCCCTGGTCGTGCGCACCCAGCTAAACGGCGCGCCGCAGGCCGGCGTCGCCGTGACCTGGCAGGTGATCAGCGGCAATGGCAGCCTCAGCGGCGTCACCGCGGTGAGCGATGCCAACGGCCTGGCGCAGGCCTTCGTGGATGCGGGCCCGTTCCCCGGCACGATCACCGTGCGCGCCAGCCGCGCCGACTCGCCGCTGCTGCAGCAGACCTTCACGGTCAATGCGGTCGAGCTGCGCGACCTGGCCATCGTCAGCGGCAACAACCAGACCGAGGCGCAGGGCTATCCGCTGCCCAACCCGCTGGTGGTGCTGGCCACCGACAACGGCGCACCGGATCCGGGCGTCACCATCTTCTGGAGCGCCTCGCCGGGCGTGCAGCTGAGCTCGAACAGCACCATCACCGACGGCGCCGGCGAAAGCACCATCACCGTCACCGACACCGGCTTCGACCTGGATCCGTTCACCGTCACCGCGCAACGCGCGGACCAGCCCGGCCTGTCGGTCACCTTCAGCTTCAACATCACGCCGCCCACGCTCAGCGTGGTGGCGGGCGACGGCCAGAGCGGCCTGGCCGGCAGCCAGGCGGCGACGCCGGTGCAGGTGCAGCTGCTCGACGGCAACGGCGCGCCGATGGCGGGCCAGACCGTGGCCTGGACCGTGGAGTCGGGCTCGGCCACGCTGAGCACGCCGATGTCCATGACCGATGCCGGCGGCAACGCCGACGTGGGCTTCAGCTATGGCAGCCAGCCGGGACCGATCGTGATCCGCGCCTCGGTGTTCAACGACGGCGCCACCGCCGACGCCTCGGCCACCAGCCAGCCGCCCGGCGGCATCGCCGCGGCCAGCGGCGACGGCCAGACCGGCGATCCCGGCGATCCGCTGGCGCAGCCGCTGGTGATCCAGCTGGTGGATCCGGCGCCGGACCTGTCCGGCGTGCCGATCAGCTTCGTCGTGGTCTCGGGCAGCGCCACGCTGGCGCCGGCCAACACCGTCACCGATGCCGCGGGTCAGGCCAGCACGCAGGTGACCCTGGGGCTGACGCCGGGCCCGGTGGTGATCGAAGCCACCGCGCCGGGCGGCGTGGTGACGCAATTCACTGCCACCGTCACCGGCACCCTGGTGGTGACCAGCGTCACCGCGCCCACCGGCGACGGCCAGACCCTGACGCCGGGCACGCCCTCGGCGCCGATGGAGCTGACCTTGAACGGCAACGGCACGCCGCTGGCGGGCCAGACCGTGACCTGGACCACCACCGGCGGCACCCTCGACAGTGCCACCACCGTCACCGATGCCACCGGCAAGACCAGCAACCGCGTCACGGTCACCGGCTCGGGCACCACGGTGGTGACGGCCAGCTTCCCGACCTTCAACGAGTTCGTCGGCTCCAGCGTCAGCTTCACGCACAACTCCAACCTGGCCGCGCTGCCCAGCCTGTCCATCAACGAGGCCTCGGTGGCCGAAGCCCTGGACGCGGCCTGCCTCACGCTGGGCGGCAGCGGCACGCTGACGCCGGAAGAGCAGGACCTGGTGGACCAGTGCAATGCCCTGATCCTGGCTTCGACGACGGATCCGGGCGCGGTGGGCGAAGCCTTGACCGCGATGCTTCCCGACGTGGCCCAGACCCAGGCCGATGCCGGCAAGGCGGCGGTGGGCGCGCAGTTCAACAACCTCAACACCCGCATGGTGGGCCTGCGCAGCGGCGCGCCGGTGGCCAAGCTGTCCTTCGCGGGCCTCACGCTGGCGGCCTCGGGTGGCCGCGTGGCGCTGGCGCCGCTGGGCCTGTCGCTGCTGGGCGCGGCGGAGACCGCACCGGCGGAAGAAATGGCGTTCGAGAAGTGGGGCTTCTTCGTGTCGGGCAACATCGGCCGCGGTGAATCCGATCCCACCCGCCTGACGCCGCGCTACGACTTCGATGTCGAAGGCCTCACTGCCGGCGTCGACTACCGCTGGAGCGACAGCCTGGTGCTGGGCGCGGCCCTGGGCTACACGCGCCAGGACACCGACCTGTCGGGCGGGCAGGGCTCGGTCGAGATGCAGGGCCTGAGCCTGTCGGGCTATTCCACCTGGTACCACGGCAACGACTGGTACCTGGACAGCGTGGTGACGCTGGGCAACAACCAGTACGACCACGCCCGCCGCATCCAGTACGTGCTGCCCGGCGAAGTGGTGGACCAGGTCGCCAAGGCCGACTCCGACGGTACCGACCTCAGCGCCACGGTCACCTTCGGCCGCGATTTCTCGCGCGGCGCCTGGACCTTCGGCGCCTATGGCCGCGCGGCGTACAGCCGCCTGGGCTTCGACGCCTTCCAGGAAGAAGTGGACGATTCGCTCAACGGCAATGGCCTGGCCCTGCGGGTCGAGTCGCGCACCGTCACCGGCCTGTCCTCGACCCTGGGCGGCAAGGCGGCCTACGCGCACAGCGCCTCGTGGGGCATCCTGGTGCCGCAGCTGGAGGCCGAGTGGGTGCACGAATACGGCAGCGACACCGAGGCCTTCCGCGGCTTCTTCGTCGACGACCCGACCCAGACCCCGATCCTGGTGCTGGGCGACGACCTGGACAACGACTACTTCCGCATCGGCCTGGGCCTGTCCCTGGTGCTGACCGAAGGCCGCTCGGGCTTCATCACCTACGAGCGCCTGGTCGCCCGCTCGGGCATCGACCAGCAGACGCTGTCGCTGGGCTTCCGCTGGGAGTTCTGACCCAAGCCAAAAGCGCCGGCAAGAAAAAAGGCCGCGGATCGCTCCGCGGCCTTTTCATTCAACGGGTGGCGCGACGACTCAGACCGCCATGGCCTTCGCGACTTCCGCCGCGTAGTCCTCGACCACCTTCTCGATGCCTTCGCCCACGGCCAGGCGCTGGAACTGCACCACGTCCGCGCCCGCGGCCTTCAGCGCCGCCTCGACCGTCTGGTCGGTGTTGAGCACGTACGGCTGGCCGTACAGCGTGACCTCGTTGACGATCTTCGCGACCTTGCCACCGATGATCTTCTCGAGGATCTCGGCCGGCTTGGCCTTGTCCTTCTCCGACATCTTGGCCAGCTCGATTTCCTTTTCCTTGGCCAGGAAGTCGGCCGGCACGTCGGCCGCCTTGTTGTAGGGCGGGTTCATCGCCGCCACGTGCATGGCGATGCCGCGGGCCAGCTCGGCGTCGCCGCCCTTGAGCTCGACCAGCACGCCGATGCGGCCGCCGTGGATGTAGGCAGCGACCGTGTTGCCGCTGTCGACCTTGGCCAGGCGACGCACGTCCACCTTCTCGCCGACCTTGGCGATGACGGCGGCGCGGGCTTCTTCCACGGTCTCGCCGGTGGCGAGCTTGGCGGACTTCAGCGCTTCCGCATCGGCGGCGCCGGAAGCCAGGGCGGCCTGGGCGACGGCGTTGGTGAAGGCCAGGAAGTTGTCGTCCTTGGCCACGAAGTCGGTCTCGGAGTTGACTTCGACCAGCACGGCCTTGCCGCCTTCGCTGGCGGCCACGATGCGGCCTTCGGCGGCAACGCGGTCGGCCTTCTTGTCGGCCTTGGCCAGGCCCGACTTGCGCAGCCACTCGGCGGCCGCGTCGATGTCGCCCTTGTTTTCGACGAGGGCCTTCTTGCACTCCATCATGCCGGCGCCGGTACGCTCGCGCAGGTCCTTGACCAGGGAAGCAGTGATTTCCATGAGTTTCTCCAGCTATTGGTAGTGGCGCGATGCCGTGCAGGCATCACGCTCGAAGATGTGCCGCGGCGCAGCTTGGCGCCGCGGCATGACGCCGCGGTGACTCAGCGGGCGTCGCGCTTGTCGCCGCCGGGACCGCCCGGGCCACGACGGGCCGGACGCTTGTCGTCGCGCGGGGCGCGGCGCGGGGCGGGCTTGGTGTCGGCCTTGGCGACCGGGTTGCCCTCGGCGTCGAGCTCGACGAACTCGTCGGCGGCCACGTGGGCCTGCGGCGAGGCGGCCTTGCCTTCCAGCACGGCGTCGGCGGCCGCGTGCACGTACAGCTGCACCGCGCGGATGGCGTCGTCGTTGCCCGGGATGGCGTAGTCCACCAGGTTGGGGTCGTAGTTGGTGTCGACCACGGCGATGACCGGGATGCCGAGCTTCTTGGCTTCCTGCACGGCGATGTTCTCGTGGCCGATGTCGATCACGAACAGCGCGTCGGGCAGGCGGTTCATGTCCTTGATGCCGCCCAGGGACGCGAACAGCTTCTCGCGCTCGCGGCGCAGGCCCAGCACTTCGTGCTTGACCAGCTTCTCGAAGGTGCCGTCGGTTTCAGCGGCCTCGAGCTCCTTCAGGCGGGCCACCGACTTCTTCACCGTGGCGAAGTTGGTCAGGGTGCCGCCCAGCCAGCGCATGCTCATGTAGGGCTGGTTGCAGCGGGTGGCCTCTTCCTTGATGGCTTCGCGGGCCGAACGCTTGGTGCCGACGAACAGGATGGTGCCGCGCTTCTGGGCGATGCCCGAGATGAAGTTCATCGCGTCCGTGAACAGCGGCAGCGTCTTCTCGAGGTTGATGATGTGGATCTTGCCGCGGGCGCCGAAGATGTACGGGCCCATCTTGGGGTTCCAGTAGCGGGTCTGGTGGCCGAAGTGAACGCCGGCTTCCAGCATCTGGCGCATGGTGACCTGGGTCATCTGGGTATTCCTTGAATAGGGAGCCGGCCGCACGCTGGCGGCTTCGGAGCTCCGGGGTTGGGCCTCCACCTGGCCACCGCCTCGAACCTTCGGGACCTTGCGGACCCTCGGGCACCCCGGGGCGGGGTAGTGCCAGGTGTGTGAATTCACCGGTGACGCCCGGCGTGGGCGGACTTGGCCCCCCGGCAGGCCCGGGTAGGGGTCTGGCGGGAATCAAGCCGCGGGATTATAGCCCGCTGGCCGAATCGGCCGCAACTGAGGGATAATCCCGGGCATGAGGATCACCCTGAAGTCCCCCGAAGACATCGAACGCATGCGCGTGGCCGGCCGCCTGGCCGCCGAGGTGCTGCAGGTCGTGGCCCCGCACGTGAAGCCGGGCGTCAGCACCGCCGAGCTGGACCGGATCTGCCACGACCACATCGTGGACGTGCAGAAGGCCATCCCGGCCAACGTGGGCTACAAGGGCTTCCCGGCCACCATCTGCACCTCGGTCAACAACGTCATCTGCCACGGCATCCCCAGCGAGGCCAAGATCCTCAAGGACGGGGACATCGTCAACATCGACGTCACCGTCATCAAGGACGGCTGGCACGGCGACACCAGCCGCATGTATTTCGTCGGCGAGCCCAGCATCAAGGCCCGCCGCCTGGTCGAGGTGACCCGCGAGGCCATGTTTCGCGCCATCCGCATCGTCAAGCCGGGGATTACCCTGGGCGACATCGGCCACGCCATCCAGAAGTACGCCGAAGCCGAGCGCTTCAGCGTGGTGCGCGAGTACTGCGGCCACGGCATCGGCCGCATCTACCACGAGGACCCGCAGGTGCTGCACTACGGCCAGCCGCAGTCGGGCGTGGTGCTGCAGAAGGGCATGACCTTCACCATCGAGCCGATGATCAACGAAGGCAGCCGCCATACGAAGCTGCTCAACGACGGCTGGACCGTCGTGACCAAGGACAAGTCGCTGTCGGCCCAGTGGGAGCACACGGTGGCGGTCACCGACGATGGCGTCGAGATCCTCACCCGCCTCCCCGGCGACGACAACGACCTGTGACCGGGGCCGGCCCATGAGCGCCGTGCCCACGCCCGTTTCCCCGACCCTGGTGGCCGCCCTCGCCGCGGCCGGCGACGACGCCACCTGGCGCGAGGCCGCCAAGGCCGGGCTGGCCGCGCGCCGGCTCGAGCTGCGCCGCCGCTTCGAGGCCGGCGAGGCCATCGACCGGCTGGTGTCGCTGTGCACCGAAGCCAGCGATGCCGTGGTGCTGTCGGCCTGGACCCGCTGCCTGCCGGCGCAGGCGGCCCTGCACCTGCTGGCCACCGGCGGCTACGGCCGCGCCGAGCTGTATCCGCAGTCGGACATCGACCTGCTGGTGCTGGCCGAACCCGCCGCCCAGCAGGCGCACGAAACCGCGATCGGCCACTTCTTCTCGCTGCTGTGGGACGCCGGCCTGGCCACCAGCCAGGCGGTGCGCTCGCTGGCGCAGTGCGTGGATGCGGCGCGCGAGGACATCACGGTGCTGACCGCGCTGATGGAATGCCGCCTGCTGTCGGGCGAACCCGGGGCGCCCGGCCGCCTAGCCAGCGCCCTGGCGCCGCCGGCGATCTGGCCGCCGGCGGACTATTTCCACGCCAAGCGCGAGGAGCAGCGCCAGCGCCACGCCCGCTTCCACGACACCGCCCACAACCTCGAGCCCAACATCAAGGAAGGTCCCGGGGGACTGCGTGACCTGCAGACCGTCACCTGGATGGGCATGCGCCTGTACGGCGTGCCGGGCCTGCGTGCACTGACGCCGCTGGGCCTGCTGGGCGAAGACGAATGCGCCAGCCTCGAGCGCGAATGGCGCCAGCTGGCCCGCCTGCGCTTCGGCCTGCACCTGCTGGCGCCGCGGCGCGAGGAGCGCCTGGGCTTCGACCACCAGAAGTCGCTGGCGGCCATGCTGGGCCTGAAGGACGAACACCGCGACAACCTGGCGGTGGAGCAGATGATGCAGGGCTTCTTCCGCAGCGCCGCCACCGTGATGCGCATCAACGACCGGCTGCTGCAGCGATTCGAGGAACAGCTCTCGGGCGACGAGCCGCCGGTGCCGGCGGGCGAGGGCTACGAGCTGCGCCACGGCTACCTGGCGATGACCCGGCCCGAGCGACTGCGCGAAGGCCTGGCGCCGATGCTGGAACTGTTCGCGGTCTGGGACGGATTGCCCGAGGCCCGCGGCCTGCATTCGGAAACCGCGCGCGCGCTGGGTGAGTCGCTGCAGGCGATCGCGCCGTGCACCGAGCAGCCGCCCGAGGTGCGCCAGCGCTTCATGCAGCTGCTCGAATCGCGCCGCGCGGTGGCCACGCTCACCCGCATGGCGCGCATGGGCGTGCTGGCGCGCTACCTGCCGGCCTTCGGCAAGGTGTCGGGGCGCATGCAGTACGACCTGTTCCATGTCTACACCGTCGACCAGCACACGCTGACCGTGCTGGCGCACATGGATGGCTTCGCGCGCCGGGTGGACGAGCGCTTCGCGATCGCGCACGAGGTGCTGCCGCGCCTGCGCAAGCCGCACCTGCTGCTGCTGGCCGGGCTGTTCCATGACATCGCGAAGGGCCGCGGCGGCGACCATTCCGAGCTGGGCGCGGTGGATGCGCGCGAGTTCGCGCAGGTGCACGCGATGCCCGCCGCCGACGCCGACCTGCTGG
Organism: Arenimonas sp. MALMAid1274; assembly: GCF_049195245.1. Lineage (NCBI taxonomy): Bacteria > Pseudomonadati > Pseudomonadota > Gammaproteobacteria > Lysobacterales > Lysobacteraceae > Arenimonas > Arenimonas sp. MALMAid1274. The sequence continues at coordinate 1,296,190 of NZ_JBMIRR010000027.1, read as the reverse complement.
CCTGGCTGGTCGAACAGCACCTGCTGATGTCGGTGACCGCGCAGCGCCAGGACATCTCCGACCCGGACGTCGTCGCGCGCTTCGCCAACAAGGTGGCCGACCGCGAACACCTGGACTACCTGTACCTGCTCACCTGCGCCGACATCGCCGGCACCAGCCCCAAGCTGTGGAATGCCTGGAAGGACCGCCTGCTGGCCGACCTGTATTCGGCCACGCGTTTCGCGCTGCGGCGTGGCCTGGAAAACCCGGTGCACGCCAACGAGATCATGGCCGAGACCCGCGCGGTGGCGATGGAGCGGCTGCTGGGCGAGGGCCTGGACCAGGCCGAGGTGGAAGCCATCTGGAAGAGCTATCCCGACGTCGGCTTCCTGCGCTACCGGCCCGAACAGATCGCCTGGCAGACGCGCGGCATCGCCGAGTCCCGCGGCGGCGACACCCAGGTGCTGGTGCGACCGCACCTGCAGCAGGACGGGCTGGAGGTGTTCGTGCGCACGCCCGACCGCGACGGCCTGTTCGCGGCCCTGGTCGCCACGCTCGACCGGCTGGGCCTGAACGTGCTCGATGCGCGCGTGCTGGGGTCGGCCGACGGCCACGCGCTCGACAGTTTCCAGCTGGTCGCGCCGCAGGGCCAGGCCCCCGACCCGGCCGCGGTGGAAGCCGCGCTGCTGGCCGCCCTGCGCGACCCGGCGCGCGTGCGCCCGGCCCGCCGCGCGGCGCCGCGCCAGCTGCGGCATTTCCGCGTGCCCGCGCGCGTCACCTTCGACCACCTGCCCGACGGCAGCCGCACCCGCATGAGCCTGGTCTGCACCGACCAGCCCGGGCTGCTGGCCGGCGTGGCCCAGGTGCTGCGCCAGCACCGGCTGCGCGTTCACGATGCCCGCATCGCCACCTTCGGCGAGAAGGTCGAGGATTTTTTCCTGCTCACCGACGAGCGCGACCGCGCCATCGAGGACCAGGCCCTGTTGGACAAGCTGAGCCAGGCCATCGTGGCCTGCGTCGATGGAGACATGGAGCATGGCAAGAAAGAAGCCCGACACTGAGCAGCTGCAGGCGATCATCGAAGATGCCTTCGAACGCCGCGCCACGCTGAGCGCCGCCGAAATCGACGGCTCCACCCGGCCCGCGGTGGAGGAAGCCATCGCCCTGCTCGAGTCCGGCCGCGTTCGGGTGGCCACGCCGGCCAAGGGCGGCTGGGAAGTGCACCAGTGGCTGAAGAAGGCCGTGCTGCTGTATTTCCGCGTCAACGACATGGAACTGGTGGAAGCCTACCCGTCGCCGTTCTGGGACAAGGTGCCGCAGCGCTTCCAGGGCTTCGACGAGGCCGACTTCCGCGAGGTGGGCGCGCGCGTGGTGCCCGGCGCCGTGGTGCGCGCCGGCTGCCACATCGGCAAGGACGTGGTGCTGATGCCCAGCTTCGTGAACATCGGCGCCTACGTCGGTGCCGGCACCATGGTCGACACCTGGGCCACGGTCGGCAGCTGCGCGCAGATCGGCAAGAACTGCCATCTCTCGGGCGGCGCCGGCATCGGCGGCGTGCTCGAGCCGCTGCAGGCCAGCCCGACCATCATCGAGGACGACTGCTTCATCGGCGCCCGCGCCGAGGTGGTGGAAGGTGTGGTGGTGGAGAAGGGCAGCGTGATCGGCATGGGCGTCTTCATCGGCCAGAGCACCCGCATCTACAACCGCGCCACCGGCGAGGTCACGCACGGCCGGGTGCCGGCCGGCAGCGTGGTGGTCTCCGGTTCGCTGCCGTCGGCGGATGGCAAGTACTCGCTTTACTGCGCCGTCATCGTGAAGCAGGTGGATGCCAAGACGCGCGCAAAGACCTCCGTGAACGAGCTGCTGCGGGGCGCGCTGGAGTAGGAACGCGGCCCGCGATCCGTGACGCGGGCCACCATTTTCGATGTCGACGTCGCTACAGGATCGACGGGCAGGGGCGGTGCAGGAATACTAGGCGCTGGAAATCCACCTGGCCCACATTTCGGGGAATCCATGCGCACCTCCCTTCTGATTCTCGCCTTGGCCTTTAACGCGACGCTCACCGCCCCGCCTGCACGCGCCGCCGGCGTGGATGTGGCGGCCTTCGTCAAGCGCGACGTCTTCCGCGACATCAAGATCTCGCCCACCGGCGAATACCTCGCCGCCACCGTGCCCATGGAGGACCGGACCGGCCTGGTCATCCTGCAGCGTTCCGATGGCAAGAAGACGGCCTCCTTCGCCCTGGGCAAGGACACCCACATCGAGGAATTCAACTGGGTCAGCAACGACCGCGTGCTGATCAGCCCGTCGCAAAGTTTCGGCCAGCTCGACAAGCCCGTGCTCACCGGTGAACTGTTCGCGGTCAACGTGGACGGTTCGCGGGCGGAGAACCTGGTGGGCTTCCGCGTCGAGAACGCCGGTGCCGGCACCCGCATCCGGCCCAAGGAGGCCGAGAACGTGTTTGCGGAGCTGGTGGACGATCTGCCCAACGAGGACAAGCACGTCATCGTCTCGATCTCGCCGTTCAGTGCCGAGCCCTACACCCGCGCCGAGCGGCTGGACGTCTACACGGGCCGCCGGACCACGGCCGCCCGGGTGCCGGTGCAGCGTGCCGTCTTCGCCACCGACAACCATGGCGTGGTTCGCTTTGCCCGGGGCGCCGGTTCGGACAACGCCAGCAAGCTGTACTACCGCAAGGACGCCGACACCGAGTGGGAGCTGATCAACGACGAGCTCAAGACCGGCCGCGTCGACAGCGTGATCGGTTTTTCGCCCGACGATCGCATCGCCTACCTGCGGTCCGACCAGCGGCAGGGTCCGGACCTGATCGTGGCCTATGACGTCGCCAGCGGCGAGCGCAAGACCGTGCTCAGCGACGACAGCGTGGATCCGTGGCTGGTGATCCGGCAGACGGGCGCGGGTCGCGCGCCGGTGGGCGCCGTGTTCATGGACGGGAAGCCGCGTACCGAATTTTTCGACAACGCGTCCGCCGATGCGCGGCTTTACCGCACGCTGGAGAAGGCCTTCGCCGGCCAGGCCGTGCTGATCACGTCCACCACCCGCGACGGCAAGCTGTCGCTGGTGCAGACCTACACCGACGGCAATCCGGGCGATTTCTACGTGTTTGACCGCGAAGCACTGAAAGCCGAGCACGTCATCAGCCGTCGCGACTGGTTCGACCCCGAGCAGATGGCCCAGGCCGAGCCGGTCACGCTGAAGTCCCGCGACGGCCTGGCCCTGCATGGCTACCTGACGCGGCCCCGTGGCGCCACCGGCAAGCTGCCGATGGTGGTGCTTCCGCACGGCGGCCCGTTCGGAATCTTCGACACCTGGCAGTTCGACGACGAGGCCCAGATGCTGGCACAGGCGGGCTATGCGGTGCTGAAGATCAACTTCCGCGGTTCCGGCAACTACGGTCGGGCCTTCAACCAGGCCGGCGCGCGCCAGTGGGGCGGCGCCATGCAGGACGACGTGACCGATGCCACGCGGTGGGCCATCGCCCAGGGCATCGCCGATCCGTCGCGCATCTGCATCTATGGCGCCAGCTACGGCGCCTATGCGGCCCTGGTGGGCGCGGCGCGCGAACCCGAGCTTTACCGCTGTGCCGCCGGCTATGTCGGCGTGTACGACCTGCCGATGATGCACCAGCAGGACAGCCGCGACAGCGACTCGGCGAAGACCTGGATGAACGACTGGGTCGGTCCCATCAATACGCTGCAGGCCAACTCCGCCATCACCCTGGCTGCCAAGGTGAAGGCGCCGGTGTTCATGGCCGCCGGCGGCGAAGACAGCATCGCGCCGATCGAGCACACCGAGCGCATGGAGAAGGCGCTGCAGCGCGCTGGCGTGCAGGTGGAAACGCTCTACTACAAGACTGAAGGCCACGGCTTCTACACGCCCGAACACCGCACCGAGTACTACACGCGACTGCTCGACTTCCTCTCGCGCCATCTTGGAGGTGCCAAGGCGAAGGCGCCATGAGGCTGTTGGGACAGGCCGGCGTCTGCGCAGGCGTCAAAGCCGTAGTTCTCGCCGGTGCCCTACTTGCGGCGGCAGCACTGGCGGGCCCGGCTAACGCCGGCATCGACCTGTCTTCGCACCTGCGGCCCAACGCCTACGACGACCTGGCGCTGTCCCCCGCCGGCACCTACTACGCGACCACCGTGGCCCAGGAGAACGCCACCTCGCTGGTGGTGATCCGCCGCAGCGACATGGCGGCCACCGGAGTCTTCAACCTGGGTCCGAACAGCCACGTCACCGATTTCGACTGGGTCAGCGACGACTACCTGCTGGTGTCCATCGCCGAGAAGTTCGGTGCACTGGAAACCCCCGTGCCCACCGGCGAGCTCTACGGCGTCGCGGCCGTGGATGGCGAAGCGAAAACGCTGGTGGGTTTCCGCGCGGGCGATGATCCCAGGCCGCATGTGGGCGTGGTCCAGTTGAACCGCCCGCGCGATGTGGCGGCCCATCTGTTGCACCGTCTTCCCGACGACCCCCAGCACGTGCTGATCGAGGTGTGGCCGTACGAGACCCTGCCACGCACCAAGGTCCAGAAGATGAACCTTCGCAGCGGCAGGCGCAGTCCCGTTGCCGAAGGCCCGGTACCGCGCGCCAGCTTCGGCACCGACAATGCGGGCCGGGTGCGCTTCGCCGTGGGCGCGGCTGCCGACAACATCAGCAAGCTCTACCATCGCGCCGACAACGACGCCGAGTGGACGCTGGTCAACGACGAGTCCAGCAGCCGGGTGCGCGAGTTTCCCCTGGGCTTCGCCACGGACGACCAGGTCGCGTACCTCGAAGTCGAGCATGCCCAGGGACCCAATTCGGTGGTTGCCTTCGACACCCGCACCGGCGAGCGCCGGCCCGTGTTGCGCGACGAGGAGCTCGACCCTTACCGGATCGTGCGCGATACCGGCAGGTCGCGGGCACCCCTGGGTGTGATGTATAGCGGCGCCTCAGTGCGCACTGCCTACTTCGACGAAAAATCCCCGGCAGCCCTGCTGCAACGCAGCCTGGAAAAGGGCTTCGGGGGCGATCCCGTGCACGTGATCTCCAGCACCGACGATGGCCGCCTGGCCCTGTTGCTGAACTGGTCGGCGCGCAACCCGGGCGATTTTTTCCTGTTCGACACCGTTGCCAAGAAGGCCAACCGCGTGCTGAGCCGACGCGAGTGGCTTCATCCCGCGGCCACCGCTCCGGTCGAACCGGTACTCATCGAGGCGCGCGACGGCCTCGTGCTGCATGGCCTTCTGACCCGCGCGAAGGGAGCGCCGGGGCCGAAGGCGATGGTGGTGATGCCGCATGGCGGTCCCTTCGGTGAGTTCGATGCCCTGGAGTTCGACAACGAAGCGCAACTGCTGGCCCAGGCCGGTTATGCGGTGCTGCAGGTGAATTTCCGCGGTTCGGGCAACCGAGGTCGCGCCTTCCTGCAGGCCGGTGCCCGCCAATGGGGAGGCCGCATGCAGGACGACGTCACCGACGCCACCCGCTGGGCGATCGCACAGGGCCATGCCGATCCGGCCCGCATCTGCCTTTACGGTGCCAGCTACGGCGCCTACGCCAGCATGATGGGCCTGGCGCGCGAACCCGGGCTCTACCGCTGCGGCGTCGGCTATGTCGGCGTCTACGACCTGCAGCGCATGGTCGACGATGACGCGCGGCGCGGCGCCTCGAGCAAGCTCTGGCTCTCGGAATGGGTAGGCGAGGGCGAGGCCTTGCGCGAGGCATCCGCCACCACGGTGGCCGCCCGCATCCGTGCGCCCGTGCTGCTGGTGGCCGGCGGACGCGACCGCATCGCCCCGATCGCACACACCAGGGCGATGGAGCGCGCGCTGAAGGCGGCCGGAACGCCGGTCGAAACCCTGTACGTTTCCACCGAGGGCCACGGCTTCTTCGCCGAAGACAACCGGCGCGCCCACTACACCCGCCTGCTCGCCTTCCTGGCCACACACCTGGGCGGCGAACGGGCAAACTAGGCCGCATGCCCGCGGGAGACAGCCAGTGACGACGACGCTTTACGGCCTCGAGGCCTGCGACACGTGCCGCAAGGCACGCAACTGGCTCAAGCGATTCGAAGTCGACCATGCCTTTGTCGACTACCGCGCCAACCGCGTGCCGGCCGAAACCCTGAAGGCCTGGGCCGCGCAGCTGGGCGGTTGGGACAAGCTGGTCAACCGCGCCTCCACCACCTGGCGCCAGCTGCCGGAGGCACGCAAGGCGCCGGCCAGCGACCCCGAATGGACCCTGCTGATCAAGGAACATCCGGCGCTGGTGAAGCGCCCGGTGCTGGTGACCGACGACGGCACGGTCAGCGTCGGCTTCACCGACAATGCCTACAAGCTGCGCTTCGGGAAATCCAAATGAGCCAGGTGCTGGACCTGACCCGCGACCTGATCGCCCGCGCCTCGGTAACCCCCGAGGATGCCGGCTGCCAGGCGCTGCTGGCGGCGCGGCTGGCCGCCGCCGGCTTCACCTGCGAGTCGCTGGACTTCGGCGCGGTGAAGAACCTCTGGGCCACGCACGGGCAGGGCGGCGACGTGCTGTGTTTCCTGGGCCACACCGACGTGGTGCCGCCGGGCCCGCGCGAGGCCTGGGCCAGCGACCCCTTCGTGCCCGAGATCCGCGACGGCTACCTCTACGGTCGCGGCGCGGCCGACATGAAGGGCAGCGTGGCCGCATTCGTGGTGGCCCTGGAGCAGTTCGTGGCCGCGCATCCGGACCATGCGGGCACGGTGGCCCTGCTGCTGACCTCGGACGAGGAGGGCGACGCCATCGACGGCGTACGCCGCGTCGCCGACCACTTCCGGGCCATCGGCCGCCGCATCGACTTCTGCGTCACCGGCGAGCCCTCGTCCAAGGCCGCGCTGGGCGACCTGCTGCGCGTGGGACGCCGCGGCACGCTGTCGGGAACGCTGACCGTGCAGGGCATCCAGGGCCACGTGGCCTATCCGGAAAAGGCGCGCAACCCGATCCACCAGGCCATGCCGGCCCTGGCCGAGCTCAGCGCGCGCGAATGGGACAGCGGCTATCCGGAGTTCCCGGCGTCCAGCTTCCAGATTTCCAACATCCACGCGGGCACCGGCGCCAACAACGTCATCCCCGGCCACTGCGAGGTGGTGTTCAACTTCCGCTACAACCCGGGCTGGAGCGCCGAGGCGCTGGAGCGCGAAACCCAGGCCGTGCTCGACCGCCATGGCCTGCAGTACACCCTGGCCTGGCACCGCGGCGGCGAGCCTTTCCTCACCGGCGAGGGCCGCCTGCGGGCGGCCGTGCGCGCGGTGCTTCAGGAAACCCTGGGCATGCGCCCGGAAGAAAACACCGGTGGCGGCACCTCGGACGCCCGCTTCATTGCGCCCCTGGGCGCCGAGGTGGTGGAGCTGGGTCCCGTGAACGCCAGCATCCACAAGGTGGACGAACGCATCGCCGTGGATGAACTCGAGCGCCTCCCCGCGCTGTTCCGAGCCATCGCCGAACGGCTGTTGCCCGCCTGACCTCCCGCTGTCCGATTCCCCCGGTGTGTCTGCGTCAGGCGGCCGCGTTGAACCAGGCCTTCTCGGCCGCGGGCGCCACCTTGTGGTCCTTGAGTTCGCGCAGGATGCCCAGCACCTCGCGGTGCACGGCCAGCAGGCCCTCGTCCTTCGCGTTGCGGGTCTCGTGGTACACCACGGCCAGCCACGTGGCGATGCTGCGCTGGCGAAGCTGGATGGAGCGGTCGCGAACGCGGCCCGCAGCCGTGGTGGCCACCGGCGTCCAGGGACGATAGAGCGAGTCGCCATTGCCGCCGTAAAGGTGCGGCAGGGGCAGGCGTGCCGCCGCCTGGATCTCGGACAGCGTGTGTTCGGCCGTCTGCTTGCGCTGGTCCATGTTCAGGGCCAGCACGGCCTGGCGGACCGCCGCGGCCTGTTTGGACAACATCATGCGACGCAGCTGCGTCAGCATCGTGATCAGGAAATCCATACCAACCCACCTTGCCGGTTCGAAGAATCGGTGCGGTGGATCGCTCCCCCTGACGGCGATCCAACCCGTCCCTGCACCGGCGGAGCGAGCCGGGCAGCACGCCGTTTATGGCCCAAAACGTGACGCCTGTCAGCAACTTTTGCTCAAACTGTGACTGGGCTCACGATTCCGGGCGCAACTGCAGGCGGTGGCGCGCCTCGCCGGGCAGGAAGGGCGTGGGCTCGCCGCGCACCCAGGCCGCGTGGCCCGCGCCCCAGAACGGCGACAGCGGATGGCCGCTCTGGCCGCCGGGCATGTGGATGATGCCGTCGGCCTCGTGGCCCGGCGACACCACCATGCGCTGGCTGGCGCCGAAGGTGGGCGTCTGCACCCGCGGCATGTTGCCGTCGCCGGGCAAGGGGTCGGCCGGCATGCACAGCGGGCCGCGCAGCAGCGCCGGCAGCGCACCGGCCAGTGGATGGCAGATGGCCGCGGTGTTGCGCTCGCCCCAGGTGCGCTGCGCCAGCGGACCCTGGGCCAGCAGCTGGCCCTGGATGTCGCGCGCGGCGTCATCGAGCAGGGCGTCCCAGCTGTCGAAGCGCCGCGGCAGCAGGTGCGCGGGTTTCTGCTGCAGCATCGGCCAGGCCACGGCTTCCAGCTGGGGCAGGTCGGGCATCACGAACGCATCGCCCAGGGCCGCCTGCGCGGGCGCCATCAGGCCGTTCTGGATGCGCTCCACCACCGCCAGGCGCCAGGCGCGCACCAGCCGGTAGCTCACCGAATCCACGCTGGCCCGTCCGTCCCAGGTCGCGGCCGCGGTGGCCAGGGCCTTCAGTGCCTCGCTGTTGCCGCGCGCGGCCTCGGACTGCAGCGCCGCATGCCAGCGCTGCAGGTACAGCGCGCGGTCGTCCAGCTGGATCGCCAGCAGGTCGGCCTCGGTGAAGCGGTCCTTGGCCAGCAGGCCATCGCGGATCTGACGCGCGCGGGCGCCATTGGCATAGCCGCCGTCGCCGACCAGCCGCAGCGCTTCGCCGTCGAGCAGGCGATTGTTGGCGGTCCACAGCCGGCCATTCGCCGGATCCACCAGGCTCGGGTTTTCGGTCGGAGACAGCCAGCCGGCCCAGCGGCAGGCATCGGCCAGCGCCAGCGGCGCGGTGGCCGGGCAGGTGCCCGCGCGCTCGGGCAACTGCGCGGTCAGGCGCCAGCCGATGCGGCCGGTGCGGTCGCCGATCACCAGGTTCTGCGCGGGAATGCCGGCCAGGTCGGCCGCGGCCAGGCCGGCGTCAAGATTGCCCGCGTGTGCCAGGTCGGCCAGGCCGAAGTTGAGGGCGCCCGGCAGTTGCGCGGTCCAGCGCAGCGCCAGCGAGGTGGTGCCGTCGAGTTCGGCGGTGATCGGGCCCCAGCGGGTTTCGCGCACCGGCAGTTCCACCGCCGCGCCGCCCTTGATCTGGATCCATTCGCTGCTGACGCGCAGCACCTGCTGGTCGCCGCCGGGCACGTGGTAGCGCGTGCGCTGCTTGTTGGCCCATTCCACCCGGTAGAAATCCAGCCAGTCGCCATAGCTGTTGGTGAAGCCCCAGGCCACGTGGCCGTTGCTGCCCACGATCACCGCGGGAATGCCCGGCAGGGTGAAGCCGCTCACGTCCACGCGTCCGCCGGGCGCGCGCGCATCGGCGTACTTCAGCCGGGCGCGGAACCACAGGTTGGGCGCACGCAGGCCCAGGTGCATGTCGTCGGCGACGATGGCCCTGCCATCGGCCGTGAGTTGCCAGGCCACGGCGAAGTTGTTGCTGCCCGGTGCGGCGGGCTCGGACACGTCGTAGTCGGCCTTGTCCTCCGGCGCCGGCAGCGTGCGCAGGTCCAGCACGTCCGGACCCGGCAGCACGGCATTGCCGCGCGCCTGCCCGAACAGCGGCGCATCCCACTCGCTGCCGTCCACCGCGATCAGCGCGTACAGCGCCGGCGGCACGTTTTCGCGGATGCGCCACAGCGCCAGCTCGCGCGAGTTGGTCTCGTCCTGCAGGTCGAAGAACATCGCGTAGCCGGCCAGCGCGGTGTCGGGCACGGTCCAGGGCTCGGGCTGCGCCTGCAGCAGCAGGTAGGGCCAGGGCCGGCTGCGCAGCGAGGCCAGGCCGGCGTTGACGCCGTCGCGGTAGGCCTCCAGCACGGGCAGCCGCTCGCCGGCCACGGCATCCAGGTTCTCGGCCACCCGCGCCCGCAGCCTGTGCACGCGCACGGCCTTGTCGCGTTCGATCGCGCGCGGGCCAAACAGCGCCGACAGCTCGCCGGCGGCCGAGCGCCGCAGCAGGTCCATCTCGAAGTAACGTTCCTGGCCATGCAGGAAGCCCAGCGCACGCGCGGCATCGGCCTCGTTGGCGGCTTCGACGGTGGCCACGCCCAGTTCGTCGCGCTGCACCTGCACCGGGGCGCTCAGGCCGGGCAGGGCCAGTTCGCCGTCGAGCCGGGCCAGGCTGCCGCGCACGGCCCACCAGGCCAGCACCGCGGCCAGCAGCGCCAGCACCAGCAGCACGACGGACAGGCGGAAAGTGAAGCGGAGCAGCTTGCGCATGGGTTTGGCTTGCGGGTCGTCGGGGTCTGTGCCTAGGATGGCCCATGTCCTGCCGTGCCGCCATCGCCCCGACTGCCCTGCGCAAGCCCCTCGGCTTGCTGGCCGGCGGCACCGTCAATAACGCCAATACCAATAATCGTCCCCGCTTGCGGGTCGACGACTAGGCGCGCACCGCTTCCCCGCCCCAGTCACCGACGGCCCGCACTGCGAAGTGCGGGCCGTTTCCATTTGTGCTTCCGGAAACCGTCCAAGGAGATGTCCCATGTGTTCGATACTCGGAGTGTTCGACCTGCGCCAAGGCGCCGACCTCACGCCGCTGCGGCCGCTGGCGCTGTCGCTGTCGGCGCGGCAGCGGCATCGCGGCCCGGACTGGTCCGGCGTGTACACCCACGCGCAGTGCCTGCTGGTGCACGAGCGCCTGGCCATCGTCGACCCGGCCGGCGGCGCGCAGCCGCTGCTGTCGGCCGACGGGGCGCTGGCGCTGGCCGTGAACGGCGAGATCTACAACCACCGCGAGCTCGAGCGCGCGCTCACGGTGCCTTACGACTTCCAGTCCGGTTCGGACTGTGAAGTGATCAATGCGCTGTACCGCCAGGAAGGTGCCGACGGCATCGCGCGGCTCAACGGCATCTACGCCTTTGCGCTGTGGGACGCCGCGCAGGCACGCTTCCTGATTGCGCGCGATCCGATGGGCGTGTGCCCGCTGTACTGGGGCCACGATGCCGATGGCCGGCTGTGGGTGGCGTCGGAGATGAAGGCGCTCGCGCGGCACTGCGCCGACGTCGCGGCGTTCCCGCCCGGCCATGTCTACGACAGCCGGGTGGGCGCCGCCGTGCGTTTCCACGACCGGCCCTGGCGCGACCATGCCGTGACCCAGGGCGTGTCGGTCGAACCCGCGACACTGCGCGCCGGCTTCGAGGCCGCGGTGCATCGCCAGCTGATGACCGACGTGCCTTACGGCGTGCTGCTGTCGGGCGGGCTGGATTCGTCGCTGGTGGCGGCCTGCGCGGCGCGTTTCGCCCGGCAGCGGGTCGAGGATGACGACCGCGGGGAGGCCTGGTGGCCGCGCCTGCACTCGTTCGCGATCGGGCTGGCGGGTTCGCCGGACCTGGCTGCGGCGGAGGTGGCGGCCAAGGCGCTGGGCACGGTGCACCACGGCTACACCTATCGTTTCGAGGAAGGCCTGGACGCGCTGCCCGACGTGATCCGCCACATCGAAAGCTACGACGTCACCACCGTGCGCGCGTCCACGCCGATGTACCTGCTGGCGCGGCGCATCAAGGCCATGGGCGTGAAGATGGTGCTCAGCGGCGAGGGCAGCGACGAGATCTTCGGTGGCTACCTGTACTTCCACAAGGCGCCCGATGCCCGCGCCTTCCACGACGAGACCGTGCGCAAGCTCGATGCCCTGCACCTGTACGACTGCCTGCGGGCGAACAAGGCGATGATGGCCTGGGGCGTGGAAGCGCGCGTGCCCTTCCTGGACCTGGAGTTCCTGGACCTGGCGATGTCCATGGACGCGCGCCACAAGATGGCCGGCCCGGGCCGGATGGAAAAGGCGGTGCTGCGCGAGGCCTTCGAAGGCGTGCTGCCGCACGAAATCCTGTGGCGGCAGAAGGAGCAGTTCAGCGACGGCGTCGGCTATGGCTGGATCGATGGCCTCAAGGCGCACGCGGAAACCTACGTCAGCGATGCGATGCTGGCGCAGGCGCCGCTGCGTTTCCCGGTCAATCCGCCGCAGACCAAGGAAGCCTACTGGTACCGCGACCTGTTCGAGCGCGAGTTCCCGGGCGAGGCCTGCGCACGCACGATTCCCGGCGGCAAGTCGATCGCCTGTTCCTCGCCGGCGGCCATTGCCTGGGACCCGGCTTTCGCCGCCGCGGCCGATCCGTCCGGGCGCGCGGTGGCGGGGGTGCACCTCGCGGCGACCTGAGCTTGTTACGCGGGCTTGTGGCTTGCCGCCGGGCTCGGATAAAGTCGCCGCGCGGCGCCGCGTACTGTGGTTTGCCCGCAGGAAAACAGGGGATCGGCCAGGGGATGGTCAGGAACAGAGCAGTCACGGGTTTGCTCGCCGTTTCAATGGCGATGCTGGGCGCTTGCGCCACCACTTACACCGACGGAACCAACCCGATCACGGGCATGGCCGGCGGCTATTACGACCTGCCGGGACCGGGCAAGCTGGTGACCGTCGGCTTCGGCGCCAACGGTTACACCGACGCCGAGACCGTGCGCCGCTACGTGCTGCGCCGCGCCTGCGAAGTCGTGCAGGAAAAGGGCAAGACCCACTTCTGGGCCTACGTGAGCCTGGGCGATGCGGCGCGCAACAACACCGTGGGCGAAGACCTGGGCATCCACCAGCTGGGCGGCAAGCCCTTCTCGATGATCTACATCCTGCCGCTGGACCAGGCCCGGCCTGGCGCGCTGGACGCCGCCGACGTGCTGTCGCGCGTCATCGTCGAAACGAAGAAGGACTGAGCGCATGGCCCGCAAACTGCTGCTCGCGCTGCCTGCCGCCGCGGCCCTGCTGGGCGGCTGCGTGATCCTGCCCACCTACGCGCCGGCCGCCGGCGAACCGGTGGCCATCATCCAGGCCGACCGCCTGCCGTCGCCGTCGTTCTGCGCCGACGGCGTGGGCTACGACGCCAAGGTGGCCAAGGACGGCACCATCCAGGTGCCGGCCAACAAGCGGATTTCGCTGTACTCCTACGTGGTGCGGGCCGACTACAATGTCACCTACACCTGCGTACCCGGCGCCAGCTACACGTTCGAGCCAGGCCGGCGCTACGTCGGCGCCGTGCAGGATGTGACGGGCGGCTGCGCCATCGACCTGGTGCAGCTGAGCGACACCACCGACACCGGGCTGGCGCCCGAACCCAGCCAGTCCGGGCCCCACTGCAACCCGTGGGCCAAGCCTCCGAAGCCGAAGAAGTAGCGTCGCTGATGTCCCCGCCCCGGTCGGGGAAGCGCGGCTCAGGCCGACATCGTGGCGGGCGGCGCCCGGTTCGGCAGGATCAGGGTGCGATGGCGGATCCAGATCGCCAGCAGCATGACGCCCAGGAACAGCCCGTAGGAAATCGTGCTGGCCAGCAGCTGGCGCCAGAGGTTGCCCACGCTGAGGTCGGCATTCCAGTAGCTCCACCAGGTGCCCAGCACCGCGGCCAGGGTTGCCAGCACCAGGCTGGCGATGTCGAACCAGCGGCGCGCCGGCGTGCGCGGCGCGCGCGGATACCACCAGAACAGGCCGCCCAGGATGGCGAACCAGGGCAGGAACAGCAGCATCGCCAGGTTGAGTTCGATGGTCGGATTCATGGGGGCGGGGTGTCCGGGGGCCTGGGATCGGTGCGGCGACAGGCCGCCATTGTAGCGGCGGCCGGCGAAACCGGCGTCAAGGCAGGGCGCGCTGCGCCCGCACGATGGCCTCGAAGCGCGCGATGTGCTCCGCCACCCGCGCGGCGTCGCAGTCACTGCACAGCCAGGGTTTGCCCTTGCCGGTGAGCTGCAGGATGTGGCGCTGGCCGCAGGTCTTGCAGGCAAACGCCGTGTGCGGGCCGGTCACCGGCGCGAAGCTGGTGCAGGCCAGGTCCGGCCGCTGGCCGGCCAGGCGCGCCACCGCTTCCATCGGGAACTGGTTGGACAGGTCGAGGTATCGCAGCGCCGGCAGCATCGCCAGTGCATCCAGCGAGCCATCCTCGACCTGCAGGGCGAACAGCTGCAGCTTCTCCAGGTTTACAAGCGCCGCCAGCGGCGCGAGGCTGGCCAGCTTCAGCGCCTTGCCGCCGTGCGTGTCGCCGGCCAGCTGCAGCGCGCGCAGTCCGGGCAGGCCCTGCACGAAGTCCAGGTCGGCCGCCGCGGCCACCTTGCGCAGTTCCAGGTCGACCAGCCGCGGCAGCGACGCCAGCGCCGTGATGTCGCGTGCGGACGGCGCACCGCCGAGATGGAAATGGGACAGCGCCTGCAGGCCCGCGACCGGCGCGAGCGAGGTGATGCTGCTCCACTTGATGTACAGGCCGGCCAGGCCAGGCATGCCGCAGGCGGCCTCGAACAGCTCCTGGGTCACCTTGGTGTGGAACCACAGCGTGCGCACGCCCGTCAGCGTCGGCAGCAGATGGCACCACCGCCTGACCAGATCGCGCTGCCTGGCGGCCGGCAGGTCAGTCTGCGTCACCGTCAGGGACAGCCGGTCGCCGCCGTCGTAGGCGTCGGGATCGCGCACCGAGGGCGGCGGGAAACGGCGCTGCGGCCGATGGAACCAGTAGGAGTCGCCGGGCTCGACCACCTCGGCGCGCTCGCGCATCGCATCGCGCAGCGGATGCAGGGCCGAACCAATTGAGGAGGGGGCATCCATGGTCGGTTCCGGACAAGGGCGGAGGAGCGGGCTCGCTCAGAACGAGGAGCCCGGCTGCTGCAGGAATTCGAGTTCCTCCGGAGTGGATACGCGGCCCAGCACGGCATTGCGGTGCGGGTAGCGGCCGAAGCGGTCGATGATGGCCTTGTGCCTGAGTTCGAACGCGTGATTCTTCTCGGGCGCATGCGCGCGGAACAGTGGCTCGCCCCAGGCATGGATCGCCGCCGATTCGCTGTGCATGGCGGGCATCAACAGGAAATTCCGCTCGTCGGCGTCCAGCGCCGCCAGCGCGCCACCGGCCACGGCCTCCTGCGCCAGCACCAGGGCCATGGGGTCCTGCGCGAAGGCCTGCCCGCTGTCGCGGTGCAGGTTGCGCGAGAACTGGTCCAGCACGATCACTTCCGCCAGCCGGCCCCGTGCATCGGCGCGCCACCAGGCCAGTTCACCGGCAGCCGCCTGCTTCCACAGCGCGATGAAGCGGTCCCGGATCTGCAGGTCCAGCATCGGATCGGTCTTCCACCAGGCTTCGGGCACCAGTTCGTGGAACCAGAAGTCCAGGACGGCCCGCGGGCCAGCGGGTGCGCTCACAAGCGATGCCCGGTGGCCAGCATCACCGCGCGGTCGCCGGGGCAGGGCGATGGCCGAGCAGCCTTGCCGGCAGCATCAGGACGGCCCGCAGCAGCGCGAACAGGCCGTCCAGGGCAATCCCGACGGCGCGCAGCGGCAGGCTGAGCAGCCACAGCACCGGCCACAGCACCAGCACGGCCACGGCCAGCGGCCACGCCAGGACCAGCAGCAGGCACCAGCACACCGCGGTCAGCAGGATCTTCATGGGGCACTCCGGTCGTTGGACACCCGCATCGTCGGACGCAGGCGCGACGGAATCAAGTGACGTCCGGCACGGTGTCAGTCCCCACGCGCGGGATCCAGCGGCAGGTCGAAATGCAGCACCTCCTCGCGCAGGCCGAGCTTGGTGTACAGCGCCACGGCCGGCGCGTCCTCCAGGTCGGCCTGCACGAACACCACGTAGGCCCCGCGTTCGCGCGCGATCGCCTGCAGCCGGCGGATCAGCGCGGTGGCAACGCCGCGGCGGCGCTGGTCCTCGGCCACGGCCAGGTCGTAGAGGTAGATTTCCGAGCGCGCCTGCTCGAACTTGCGCAGCTCGTAGGCGCCGATGCCCCCGATCACGCGGCCTTCGGCCTCGGCCACCACGGCGATGAAGCTGTCGCCGTCCAGCAGCCGGCGCAGGTAGGCGTCGTCGGGCCGGGCATCGCCGTAGACGTCGGGCTGGAAGAAGGCTTCGCCGAACAGCGTCAGCAGGCCGTGCATCGCCGGCAGGTCGTCGCCCGACAGCGCGCGTACCGTGAAGGCAGGCCGTTCAGCCATCGTGGCCCAGCTCGGCTTGCCGCTTTGCCCAATACCACTGCACCAGCAGCGTGTAAGGGGCCGCGGCGCAGAGCCAGCCGACCAGCACGCCGGCCACCACCACGCCATCCTGCAGCGAACCCGAAAGCACGCGCAGCAGCACGTAGGCCCCGAACACGGCCATCGGCACCGCATGGGCCAGCCGCGGCGAGGCCAGCTTGCCGAGCCGGATCAAGCGCAGGAACAGGGCGGCGCTGAGCGCGTACACCAGGATCGCGAAGACCGAGGTCACCATCGCCACCAGCGCGATCCACTGCCAGTCGGCGAGGGGATCGGAGGCGTGCGCGGCGGCGGGCGCCAGCAGCAGGGCGGGCAGCGAATACCGGGGCAGACGCAGGGGCGGGCGGCCGCAGGCGGCGGCGCGCGCGTAACGACCAGGAGGAGAGCTCATTGGTGCGGGGAAATCCGGCAGCGAACGATGCGCGCACGCTAAACCACCTGCCGCTCAGGCACCAGTCCGCCTGCGCGCAGCGACCGCGCGGCGCCGACGTCCGGCGCCACGCGGCCGCCAGCGCCACGAGGGTTCCTGCCAGGCATGACGCCATGCCAAAAACCGCCGGCGGCGCGCCCAGCCAAAGAAGCCAAGCCATGCCCAGTGCATAGATCAGCGCCGCGCCAACCAGCCAAGCCTTGAGACCTGTAGTGACCATGTTCCTGCTCCCTGCCCGGAACGGCCGGGCTTGTACTTGGGACGTTCTTGCGGGCGGTATGTGACCGGTTTGCGGAGTGCGAACGATCCGTACAACACGGCGGTGTACCCTTTGCCCGGTGCCCCTTCTGGATTCCCATCACATGCCGAAGTCCACGGCTGACCGGCCCTTGAGCCAGCCTTCGCCGTTCGCGGGCATCGACCTCAAGGCCTTCGCCGCCGATGTCGAAGCCCTGCACCGATCGCTCAAGTCCGACCTTGGACAGGCAGACCTGGTGCACCTGCGCAGGATGGCCCGCTGGTCGCGCATGCTGACGGTGCTGGGCTACGCGGTGGCCTGGATCGTGCCCAACCCCGTGGCCGCCCTGTTGATGGGGCTGGGCAACATGGGTCGCTGGACCTGCGTGACCCACCCGGTGATGCACCGGGGCTACGACGCGGTGCCGGGCGTGCCCGCGCACTACACCAGCAAGCGCTTCGCCATGGGCTGGCGCCGCTGGCTGGACTGGCTGGACTGGCTGCATCCGGACGCCTGGGCGCACGAGCACAACCAGCTGCACCACTTCCAGACGGGCCAGCAGGGCGACCCGGACCTGGTCGAACGCAACGCCTGGTTCATCCGGCACCGCCGGGTGCCGCGCCCGGTCAAGGCGCTGATCATCGTGCTGGTGATGATGACCTGGAAGCTGACGTATTACGCGCCCAACACCTTCTTCGCGCTCAAGCAGCACCGCAGGATCCGCGCGCAGACGGCGGCGCAGGCCAGGGCCCATCCCTTGCCCGCCATGGGCGAGGTCGCGTGCCTGGTGATCCCGGGCGAACGCGTGATGCTGCCGGTAACGGCCTGGGGTATCGAATTCTGGCTGCGCTGCGTGCTGCCCTATGGCCTGGTGCGGTTCGGCCTGATCCCGGCGCTGTTCCTGCCGCTGGGCACCTGGGCCTGGATGGCGGTGCTGGTCAATTCGCTGCTGGCCGAGGTGGTGGCCAACGTGGTCACCTTCGTCACCATCGCGCCCAACCACACGGGCGATGACCTGTATCGCTTCGACAGCGGCTGCAGGAGCCGCGGCGAGTTCTACCTGCAGCAGTGCGCCGGCTCGGTGAACTACCCGGGCGGCACCGACGTGCAGGATTACCTGCAGGGTTACCTCAACTACCAGATCGAACACCACGTCTGGCCCGACCTGCCGCTGCTCAAGTACCGCCAGGCCGCGCCCCGGCTCAAGGCCATCTGCCGCAAGCACGGCGTGCCCTATGTCGAGGAGAGCGTGTTCCGGCGCTTCGGCAGGCTGTGGTCGATCATGATGGGCGATACCAGCATGCGCCGCGCGGGTGCGCTGGCCGTGGAGCCTGCGGCGCGCGCCGATCTCGGGAAGCGGATTCCGGCGTGAGGCGAAGCCCGCTCGGCAACACCTGAGGGGATGGTCGGATTACCGGGGTGGCGTGAGCGGAACGCGCAGCGTCGCGCAGGCACCGCCCTCGGGTCGGTTTTCCAGGCTGGCTGAGCCGCCATGCAATGCGGCGACTTCTCGCACGAAGCTCAGGCCCAGGCCGCTGCTGCGGTGGCTGCCGTCGGGGCGGGGCAGGGAATAGAAGCGCTCGAAGACGCGATCGGCGGCGAAGTCGGGCACACCGGGTCCACGGTCGCGCACGCGCAGCAGCACGTGGTCGGCTTCGACCGTGGCCGACAGTTCCACCACGCTGCCCGGCGGGCCGAACGCCGAGGCGTTGTCGACCAGGTTGTCCAGCGCCTGCCGCAGCAGGAAGCCGTCGCCGGTCACCCCGATGCGTGGCGGCGCGTCGATGGCGAGGGTCTGCTGCCTCTCCGCCAACCGGGTTGCGCTGTCCTGCGCCACGGCGTCCAGCAGCGCGGCCACGTCGAGACGTTCGGGCGCGTCCAGCGCCTGGCGATGCTCCACCGCCGCCAGCGCCAGCAGCCGGTCGATCATCTGCGCCAGGCGATCGCTCTGGTGGCCGATCGCTTCGGCGAAGCGGGCCTGGTCGGCCGGTGGCAGCGGCGTCTCCAGCAGTTCGGCGCTGGCGCGAATCGCCGCCAGCGGGCTCTTCATCTCGTGCGTGAGATCCTGCACGTAGCGTTCGGCGTACTGTTTGCCTTCGAGCTTGTCGCGCATGGTTTCCAGCGCCTGGCCCAGCTCGGCGAACTCGCCGGCGGTGCGCGGCAGGGTGGTGCGCTCGCCGGCCGTCACGGCCTGCGCATAGCGGCGCAGCGCCGCCAGCTGACGCGACAGCCAGCTCGCGGCCAGCAGGCCGATCAGCAGGGCCGAGGCCAGCAGCACCAGCCCCCAGGTGGCGACGATGCGCTGGCTGCGCTCGATGAACGGCGCGATCACCGCATTGGGCTTGGCCACGGTGAGCACGCCGATGAGGCGGCCCGCCTCGTCGCGCACCGGCGCGGCCACGTGCATGACGGTCGACTCCGGATCCGCGGGATCGGTGGCGGTGGAGCGCGCGCCGTAGCGCCCACGCAGCGTGCGATGCACGTCGTTCCACTTGGAATAGTCCCGGCCCACGTCCTGGCCGTGGCTGTCGAACACGACGATGCCGGCCGCATCGGTGACGTAGATGCGATAGGGCGCGTCGCGTTTCTGGAATCCCCAGATCTCCGCGCCCGGATCGCGCCCCCGCATCCGGACGATCCGCCCGGCGAACGGGCCGTCCGCGATCCGGCCCGCCTGCAGGTCCGGCGCCGCCAGCTCGGCCAGCACATTGGCCATGTCCACCAGGGTGTCTTCCATGGTCTGGCGCACGCCCGGTTTCACCTGGGCCACGAACACCTGGGTGACCAGCAGCGCGCCCAGCGCCACCACCAGGAAATAGCCCAGCAGGATCCGCAGACCGATGCGCATCGCCTCAGTCCACCTGCAGGCTGTAGCCCAGGCCGCGCTGCGTTCGGATCGGGTCGGCGGCGGCGTCCACGTCGCGAAGCTTGGCGCGCAGTGTCTTGACGTGGGTGTCCACGGTGCGGTCGGTGCTGTCGCGCTCGCTGCCCCAGACCCGGTCCAGCAGCTGTGCGCGCGTGAGGATGGCGCCGGGGCGGCGCAGCAGCTCGGCCAGCAGGCCGTATTCGTAGCGGGTGAGGTCCAGCCGCTTGCCGCGGAAGTGGATGCGGTGGCCGACCGGGTCGAGCTCGAAGCCCGCGTCGCTCGCGCGCACGCCGCTGCGGCGCAGCACTGCGCGCACCCGCGCCACCAGTTCGCGCGGCGAGAAGGGCTTGGTCACGTAGTCGTCGGCGCCCAGCTCCAGGCCGCGCACGCGCTCGGCTTCGGCATCGCGTGCGGTGAGGAAGATCACCGGCAGGTCACCACGGCGGCGCAGCTCGCGGCACAGGGTGAAGCCATCGGTGTCGGGCAGTCCCACGTCCAGGATGGCCAGGTCGAAGGGGTCGCCGGACGCCAGCCGCAGCGCCTCGCGGCCCCCGAGCGCGTGTGCGGTGGTGAAGCCCTCCGAGCGCAGCGCGAATTCGATCGTCTGCGCGATCGCTCCTTCGTCTTCCACCAGCAGGATCCGCGCCATGCCACCTCCGTGCGCCGAGGATAGCGCAGCCGCCCGCGCCGGCGGCACGTGCGGCGGACTTCTTGCTGGCTTCACAGAGCGGCGCGAGGCTGGCCGCCATCCCCTTCAAGGCCCAGGAGAGACCCATGTCCGCAGCTGCCCCGAACACGCCCACCCGCCGCGGCAACCCGTGGCGCATTCCGGTCTGGACCACCGCGGCCGGCCTGCTGCTGCTGCCCGCGATCGCGATGCAGTTCACAGACGAGGTGGACTGGACCGCCGGGGACTTCGTCGTGATGGGCGTGATGCTGGGCACCTGCTGCCTGGTCTACGAGCTGGGGGCGCGGCTGTCGGGCCACTGGGCCTACCGCGCGGGCTTCGGTGTCGCGATCGCGGCGGGCTTCCTGATGACCTGGATCAACCTGGCGGTCGGCATCGTCGGCAACGAGAACAACCCGGTGAACCAGCTGTTCTTCGGCATCCTGATGGTCGGCGCCATCGCCGCCGCGATCGGACGCTTCCGCCCGCAGGGCATGGCGCGGGCGATGGTGGCCACGGCGCTGGCGCAGGCGGCGGTGATGGCCTGGATCGCGCTGGCGGGGCATGGCTACGTAGTCGTCCTGTCGGGCTTCTTCATCGCGGCGTGGCTGTCGGCGGCGCATCTTTTCCGCACCGCGGCCGAGACGACGCACGCGCCTTGAGGACCGGGATGGCAATGGCCAGCCTTGCCATCCGCACGCTGTAATCGGCGACGCCCGGACTGCACGGCGTGTCACTGCAGGCGGTAGGCGCCTGTCAGCGTCACGCCGTAGATCGCACCGTCCCGGCCGATGCGCCACGCCGGGCCCTGCACGCCATCGCGGCGCGGGTCCGGCACGATGCCCCAGCCGTCGTCGAACAGCAGGTTCTTGCCTGGCAGGGTGGTAGTCCACAGCGAGGTGCCGGTCTGTCCGTCGAAGCCCTGCAGGCGGTAGTCGAAGTTGCCCGCTTCGCGGCCGGCGATCGGCACGCGTTCGGACGCGTAGAACGCGCCGCCGGACGAGGCCAGCACCCGGGTGTCCTTCGCGGCGGGCCGGCGCCAGGCCAGCGAACCGTCGCCCAGTCGCAAGCCCCACAGTTCGCGTGCGCCGCCCCGGTCGACCTCGGCCACCAGGGTGTCACCGACGGCAACGTAGTTGGCGATGGCCGTGCCCGGCACCGGCTTCGAGGTCCAGGCGACCGCGCCGCTGCGGGGGTCGAAGGCGCGCAGCGCATCGCCGTCAGGCTTGCGGCCCTCGCTGACTCCGCCCAGCAGACCCTGGACGCGGACGATGACCTTGCCGCCGGCGACCATGGGCGTGCCGTCGTCCGAACGCCACGCGCCCTCGGCCCTGGGCTGCTGCGTATGCCGCCACAGCGTCCGCCCGGTCGCGGTGTCGATGGCGTGCAGTTGCCGCGTCGGCGGGTCGGGCTGGTCCTTGCTGCGCGCGGTGACGAACAGCACGCCGCCGGCCATCGCCGTGGGACTGAAGGTG
Source organism: Arenimonas sp. MALMAid1274 (assembly GCF_049195245.1). NCBI lineage: Bacteria > Pseudomonadati > Pseudomonadota > Gammaproteobacteria > Lysobacterales > Lysobacteraceae > Arenimonas > Arenimonas sp. MALMAid1274. The sequence goes on along the minus strand of NZ_JBMIRR010000027.1, from coordinate 1,274,261 downwards.
GGCTGGTAGTGCGAGTCGTTCTTGTCCATCGCCAGGCGGAATCCACGGTTGCGCCAGCGCACCTGGCCCAGGTCCGCACTGAAACCGATCACGTTGCTGACACCTTCGCCGAAGGACTGGTTGACGCCGGTGAAGACGCCGCCCAGCCCGCGCAGGGTGACGTTCGCCGCCGGCTTGAGCGAACCGGCGAGGCGCCCGGCGCCCACGTCGATCACGTAGTAGTCGGTCGGGCCGCCGTCGTCGCGGGGATAGATCATCAGCACCTTGCCTGACGAGAGTTCGTGGAACGCCACATTGCCGGTCGAGCCGCGCCGGTTGCCGACGGCGCATATCTCGGCGATGCGCCAGACGGTCCTGCCGGTCCGCAGATCGAGCGCGGACAGGCCGGCATTGCCGTCGTTGTTGCAGCTGCCGGTCAGCATCAGGTCGCCGACCAGAAAGGGCGACCACGCGCCCCACCAGCCCGGCGTCGTCTGCCAGCTCCGGTTCGGCGCGGCCAGGATCGGCGGCGCGGGAAACTCGCGGTTGTTGCAGGAACTGCCGTAGACGCTGCCCATGGTCGCGCTGTCGGCGCAGCCCGCGCGCGGGGCCGCGCTGCGCAGGCGCTGCAGCGCGGCCTCGCGTGCGCCGGGCGAGTCGTCGGGGACGGCGGCCTGCGGAAGCGCCGTTGCGCTGTCGCGTCGTTGCGCGCCCGCGGGCTGTGCCATCACGGCGAGCACGCCCGCCAGGCAGAGGAAGGGAAGACATGGCTTGACCAGGGCGGCGCGGCAACGGGACATGGCGATTCTCCGGTGGGAAGGCGGCGACGGACCTGTCGCCATGCCGGGCTTATCGCGAAGCCGGGGACACAGCCTTCATCCCGGTGGATGGCGGGGCATGAAGGCTGTGTCCCCGACTTCGCGATAAGCCCTGTGAGTCCCCCACCCCGGCTCCCAGGAGAACCCCATGGTCCCGTCGCTGCACCGCCCCCGCATCGCGCCCCTCGCCCTGGCGCTGGCCGTCACCGCCGCACTCGCGCCGCCCGCCGGCCAGGCGGCGACGCCGACGCCGCCGACCCAGGTCTGGATCGACGTGGCCACCCACCACCACGTCAACGAACCCGACCTGGGCGGCATGGGCCGGTTCGCGCAGCGCATGATGGACCGCGACGCGTCGAAGCCGAAGTACCCGACCACCGAACATCCCGGCGGCACCGGCCGTTACCTCGACGTCGCCGTGCACAACCGGCTGCGCCCGGGCGCGCAGGTCGAAGACGCGATCCCGGCCGGCCTGGGCCTAGGCGGCACCCTGGTGCTGATGCCGCCGCCTCCGGTGGGCCCGTCCCAGCCCGGCCAGCAGGACGGCGATGCGCCCGATGTCGAATTCACCGTGCATGAATACTGGGGCTGCGGCGCGGCGGTGCGCAGTGGGCAGCCGAAGGTCACCACCTTCCGCCTGAAGGCCGGCGACGCCACGGTGAGCGGCGCGGGCGTGTCGGCCGGCCGGTTCGCGCCCGATGGCGACATCCAGCCGGGCCCGGCGCACGTGCTGTGGCCCAACGAATTGCAGAGCACGCGCGTTCCCGAAAGTGCCAGCGTGGTCGGTGCGCACCGGTTCACCGGCCAGGGCGTGCCGGCGTCGCTGAAGTTCGACCTCGATCGCAACGCCGACTTCATGCCCGAGATCGCGCTCACCGGCCAGGGCGACCTCGAAGCGCCGATCGAGCTGCGCTGGTCGCCGGTGGAGCGCGCGCAGGCGTATTTCCTGCAGGCCGCGCAGATGAAGACGCCGGCCAGGCAGGGCGTGAACAAGTTCGACGTGGTGGTCTGGAGCAGCGCCGAGGTGGGCGGGGCGGGCCAGACGCTGGTTGACTACCTGGGCCCGCCCCAGATCAGCAACTGGCTCAAGCAGCGCGTGCTGCTGCCGGCCAGCGCCAGCAGCTGCACCGTGCCGCAGGGCATCTTCGCCGACGACAGCGGCGTGGCGAGCGTCGCGGTGCTCAACATGGCGGCCTACGGACCGGAAACCCACATCGCGTATCCGCCGCGGCCGACCGATGCGCGGAAGCTGGCGGCGTGGAGGCCTGAGTGGAACGTGCGCGTGCGCACCAAGTCCACCGCCAGCCTGGTGTTGGGCCTGGAGCAAGCCGGCGACCCGGACGAGCGGAAGGAAGGCCGCGGCCGGCGTCTGCTGCGCGGCCTGTTCAATCGCGGTACCTGAGCCGGCGGCGTCGTTCCGTCGCAACCGATTCCGGTGCTCTGGCGCCGGACCCACACACGAGAAACGCCATGCACGCACGCCCTCTGTTCATCGCTTCCGCCATCGCCTTGCTGGTCGGCGCCTGTTCACCGGCGCCCGAGGGCGGGCAGCAGGCGTCCGCCGGTCGCGCCGCCGCGGCCACGGCCGATCCGGCGGCGACACCGCCGGCGGCTGCGCGCGCCGACCTGGAGCGGCTCAGGGTCGACGGCCCGCTGCCGTACGCGCGCGCCGCCTCAAGGCTGGAATTCTGGGCGCACTACAAGCTGATGAAGGCCACCGGCATGGAGGAAGCGCTGGGCGGCGAACAGAACGCCATTGCCGCGATGCAGGCGGTCAGCCTGGCCTTCGAGCGTTCCTCGCTGGCCGCGCAGAACGAACTGCCGCGCATGGTCCCGACCTTCGACGGCACCGGCATGGACGCCGGCCTGCTGGGGGCCGGTTACGGCCTGGTCGGTGGTTACCTCGCCGGCGGCATGCTCAACGGCGGGCTGAGCGAGTCGCAGATCGCGCAGGCCATCGAGAACGGCCCGATAAAGTTCGACGACCCGCAGGGCGCCATGGGCGTGGACATTACCCAGAGCGGGCTCGACACCACGCTGGAACACACCGTCAACGAAAACGGCGTCACCGGCAAGGTCAAGACGAAAGTGCATATCGACGCCTGCCCCGATCCCCAGGGCAAGCTGGTGATAACCATCGAAACCGAATCGCAGATGAGTGCCGGTGCGCACAGCGGAGCGGTGAAGATCAAGTACCGGCGCGAGCGCTGGCTGGACGACGACGCCCAACTGATCGAGGGAACCGATGGCGCCGCGGACGAATTCCACATCGAGATGAGCGGCACCGGCGCCTCGGGCAATCCGCTGTCGTTCACCGAAACCTCCGCCATCGACCGCACCGGCGCCGTGAGCGGCGGTGTCGAAAGCCAGCGGGGCTTCACCATCTTCAATCCCGGCGACACCGAGCACACTCAGAAGCTGCGCGACGGCACGCTGAGCACGATGCGGTTCATGGCCGACGCGATGTTGAGCGGCGCGATGGGGAAGCAGGCGCCGTGGGAGTCGGGCCGCTGCGTCGAGCTGACGGTGCGCAGCGACCCGGCCAAGCGCAAGGGTGCGAGGCCGAACACCGCCTACACCCTGTTCGCCGAACCCCGGGCGAAGCAGGACGGCGCGCCGGCCGGCGGCACCGTGCGCGCCACGCTGACCGGCGCGCATTCGCTGAACCCGCGGGACAAGGTCCGGGCCGACGCGCAGTTCGACTACCAGAATCCGCAGAAGAAGGACCAGAGCGCCAGCATCGCGTTTGAAGCGCGCAGCCGGCGCGGCGTCGGTCGGGCCACGCTGGACTTCGACACGAAGAAGCATGGCTACCGCATCGTCGCCTCCGGCGACGGCGCCTGTTCGGAACCGATCACGGTCTGCGACGTCAGCAAGCCGTTCACAAACAAGGTGTGCGGCGGCAAGGTGACCTGGACGCACAACCCCACCAGCGACCGCGGCGGCGAGTTCACCTTCCACTTCGACGGTGGCAAGGGTTTCGCCGATGCCAAGGGCAGCTATGTGCTGCACGGCCCGGAGGAGGAGATGACCGCGATCTACACCATGGGAAAGATCTGCGGCCAGGGGGCGGGCATGACCGCCTGCACCGGGCCGCGCACGTTCGGAGCCTTCATCTGGACCCAGGTCGACGACTGCAAGGAGTGAGCCCGTGGTCCCTGTGCCCCGGCCCAACGTGAAGTCGCCTGCCGTCCTGCAGCGCTGATCCTGCCGGATTCAGCCAGCCCCCTCCCTCAATGGACAAAGCCATGAAACACACCGCCGCTCTTTCGATCCTGCTCATGCTGTGCACCGGCGTTACCCAGGCGGCGACCGCGCTGCGGTTCACGGCACCGCCCGGCGATGCCTCGCTGAAGGAGTTCGCCGACAAGCTGGGCAACAACGCGTCCGAACGCGAGCAGATGCTGCAGGCCATCACCACGGCGAAGACCGAAATCTTCGAGCAGCGCTACGCATCCAAGGGCTGGAAGAACAACGTCGCCGGGGCCTACACCTTCTTCATCAGCGGCGTGAGCTATGTCTGGACGGGCAAGGTGCCCGATGGCGCCGCGGAGGACCGGCTGTTCGCGCAAATGGGCCAGACCCTGGCGCCGGACCTGGCCGGCGTTTCCGACCGGGAGAAGTCCACGCTGTACAACACGCTGATTGCCAGCATCAGCCTGCCACTGCTGCTGTACATCGACGGTGAGCAGACCGGCAACCAGGCGCAGATCGAACAGGCGCGCGCCCTGGCCGCCCAGTACAGTCGAGAGATCCTGAAGATGGAGCCGGAGCAGGTGGGCCGCCTGCTGCCAGCGGCGCCGGCGGCCGACCCGGCGGCGACCGCGGCGGCCGTCGCACCGGCCACCGTGTCCGGTGCGCCCGTGGCCAGCGGCGCAGGGCAGTTGGACGGTCACTGGCAATGCGTAGTGTCGTCGGTGCGTTACATGCCCGGTGCCGGAGGCTCGTCCATGATGATGGTCGATTCGATCCCCAGCATAAGCTTCGACATCGCCGGGAATCGCTACCGCACCAGCGCGGGCGGCGGCACGCTGTCGGTGGTGGGCCACGAGCTGCGGTTCTCCGGCAACGACATGGGGAACATGGTCGCCAAGCTCGAGGGCAGCACCCTGGTCTTCGACAGCGTCACCCGCTGCGACCGGCGCTGAACCGCGCCAGCCATCGGAGCCCACCATGCTGACGGCCCGACCGTCACACCCCGAGTTGCGAGGCCAGCTTCTCGGCGGCGGCGCGGTGCAGTTCCTGCGGCAGCACCGCCTCGCGCAGCACCGGCAGGGCCTGCCGCAGCAGGGCCTGCGCCTCGTCGCGTTTGCCGCCGCCGGCGAGGATGGCGGCCAGCTCCGCCTGCGCGATCGCGGTGTCGGTGCCACCGGTCGCCGACAGCCTCGCCAGCGCATCACGCTGCGCGGTTTCCGCGGCCGCCAGGTCGCCCCGCACCCGCGCGAACTCGGCCTCGGCGCGCAGCGCGTGGGCGAAGACCGGGTGGGCTGCCGGCGCCAGTTTTCCCAGCCGCGCGCGCGCTTCTGCCAACAGCGGCGATCCGCGCCCGGCATCGCCCATGCGCTTGGCCAGCACCACCTGCTGCCAGAGGATGAAGGCGTAGGCGAACGAGTCCGCGCCTTCGTCGGCCAGTGCCTTGGCGCGCAGGCGGTCGAAGATGGCGGCGGCTTCCGTGAACCGGCCAGCCTGGCCCAGTCCGCGCGCGTAGTTGCGTTCCAGTCCCCAGCGCATCGCCTGGGCTTCGCCCGAGTCACGCGCTTCCTCCAGGCGCACCAGGCTGCGTTCGAACAATTCGACCGCCTTCGCATAGTCGCCCGCGCTCTCGTAGACCGAAGCGAGGTTGCTCAGGTTGATGGCCGCGTCCAGCGGCGCGCCGCGGGACTCGACGGCCAGGGCATCGGCGTGCTCGAGCGCTGCCAGCGCTTGCTTGTAGCGGCCGAGATTGTTCAGCGCGGTGCCCAGTGCACCGTACAGCAGGCTGGTGGTGGTGCCGCGCGAGCCGACGGCCTTTTCCTGCAGCGCGATGGCCGCGCGGATCGTGCTTTCTGCCGCCGCGAAGTCGCCGTTGTGGCCCAGGGCTTCGCCCTTGTTGCGCAGCAGGCTGACGCGCCGCAGCGAATCGGGCGGAACGCCGTGCGCGTCGGCAAAGGCCAGGCCTTCGTCCAGGACCTTCAGGGCGCGCGCGTACTCGCCGGTCAGGTTCAGCAGTCCACCCAGCAGCTGGTAGGCCTCGATGACATCGTCGCGCGGTGGCGAGGGCATCGGTTTGGCCAGCGCGATCGCGGCCTGCCATTGCTTTTCCGCCACGGGGTAGTCGGCCACGGCGGCGTGCCCCGACCCCAGCACGACCAGGGCCTTCACCTGCGCGACGGCATCGCCCTCGGCATCAAGCCGGTACCAGGCCGCGGCGCGTTCGGCGGCGGCCAGGCTTTCTTCGCCACGCTCCAGGCCGTGCAGCACGCCCGAGTGCGTGGCCATTTCCCTGGCCAGACTTTCGGCTTCCTCTCGGCTGCGCGGCGCCACGCCCTCGAAGCCGGCCGCGAACAGCGCGGCCGCCGTCTTCAGGTCGCCCAGCGAGTGGTAGAGCTCGCCAAGCAGGCGCTGCACCGGCTGTTTCACCTGCGGATCGACCGCGCCGCGCCGATCGAGCGTGGCGCGCGCATGGTCCAGCAGCTGGCGCACGCTGACTTCGGTATCCAGCGCGTTTTCCGGGGCTGCGGCGGCCAGGGTGTCGGTGAGGAATTGCAGCGACGCGCGCGCGGCCGCGAATTGCCGCTGGGCTTCATTGCGCTGCTGTTCCGCGATCGTCGCCTGTGCCCGCGCTTCCCGGGCCTGCCACAGCGCGACGCCGCTGCCCGCCAGGATCGCCAGCCCCACGGCGGCGGCGGCGGCGGCCGGACCGCGGTTGCGGCGCAGCCACAGGCGGGCGGCGGTCGCGCGCGAGGGCGGGGTGATGCGCAGCGGCCGATCCTGAAGCCAGCGCTGCAGGTCGTCGGCCAGGGCGTCGGCGCTGGCGTAACGCTGGGTCGGGTCCCGGCGCAGGCAGCCCTGCACCACGTTCGACAGTGCACCGCGCAATTGCTTCGCCAGCGCCGCGGGGCTCAGGCCGTCGCGCAAGCCAGCGGTTTCCGCGTCCGCCTGCGCTGCGGCCCGCGTCAGCGGTTCCGGTTCGCGTTCAAGCAGCTGCAGTTGCCTGGGCAGCGGCGTGTCGCGGCCCAGGCCGAACGGATGCGCGCCCGACAGCAGCCGGTGCAGCACGATGCCCAGCTGCCACAGGTCGGTCGCGGTGGTGATCGGCCCGGCATGCAGCTGCTCCGGGCTGGCGTATTCGAAGGTCAGTGCACGATCGTTGGTGGCGGTCGCGTCGGCGCCCTCCAGCGGCTTGGCGATGCCGAAGTCGAGCAGCTTCACCTGGCCCTGGGCGTCCACCAGCAGGTTGGAGGGTTTCAGGTCGCGGTGCACGACCAGGTTGCGGTGCGCGTGGCTCACCGCGTCCAGCACCTGGCCGAACAGGGCGATGCGTTCGCGCAGGCCCAGGCGGCGCGCGTCGCACCAGGCGTCGATGGGCTGGCCGTCGACGTATTCCATGACGAAGTAGGGGTCGCCGTCGGTCGTGAAGCCGCCGTCGAGCAGGGTGGCGATGTGCGGGTGCTGCAGCTGGGCCAGCAGCTGGCGCTCGCGCAGGAAACGTTCGCGCGCGGCCGGCGAATCGGCGGCGCTGCGGATCAGCTTCAGGGCCGCGCGCTGGGTGTAGGCACCGTCGTCGCGCTGCACGGCATGCACCGCGCCCATGCCGCCGCGGCCGAGTTCGCCGGTGATGCGCCAGGGGCCGAGGGTCCTGCCGGCCGGCGCGGCGGGCGCTTCATCGGCGGCGTCGCTGCCCAAGGCCGCGCTCCATCGCGCGGCGTTACCGGAGAAGGGTTCGTCCGCGCGCTCATCGGCGGCCAGCATGGCTTCCACCAGGGCGCGCAGGGCGGGATCGCCGGCACAGAGGTGGTCCAGTGTCGCGCGGCGCTGCGGCGGCGGCAGGTCGGCAACCTGTTCGAAGATTCGCATCGCCTGCGTGCTGCGGTCGGTGCCCATGCGTGTGGCTCGCGGGTCGTGGGCTCAGTCGCCGAGCCTGGCCGCCAGCCAGGCGCGCGTGCGGCGCCAGTCGCGCTGCACGGTGGTCAGGCTGACATCGAGCAGGGCGGCGATTTCAGGTTCTTCGTAGCCACCGAAATAGCGCAGCTCGACGATCTGCGCGGCGCGCGGGTCGAAGCCCTGCAGTTCCTCCAGCAGTCCGTGCAGGGCCAGCACTTCCACTTCGGCCTGCGGTTCGGCCACGCCGCTGGCGGTGAGCGTGAGCGGCGGCTGGCCGCCACCGCGCTTGGCGGCGTGCACCTGGCGCGCATGATCAACCAGCACATGGCGCATGGCGTGGGTGGACAGGGCCACCAGATGGTTGCGGTCGGACGGGGCGAGGTCGGCATTGCCGGCCAGCTTGAGCCAGGCTTCGTGCACCAGGGCGGTGGTCTGCAGCGCGTGGCGCTGGCCGCGCAGCTGCTTGTGCGCGGCCTGCTTGAGTTGTGCGTAGACGGCGGCGTAGGCGGCATCGCGGGCCGCCGCGTCGCCGGCGCGGCTGCGCGCCAGCAGTTCGGTCACGGGAGCCTGCCCCGGTGCCTCCGCCATGCCTGTCCCCTGGCGCGGTGCCGGCCGCGCTCCAGGCGCAAGTCTGGCATAGCCTGCGAAGGAATGAGGCAGGGACCCGCCGGCCCCTGCGACGCCGAATTCAGCCCGGGATAGGCAATGGCGCCGCCGGATCGACCAGGCCGGCCGCCCGCAGCTCGCGCCAGAAATCCGATGGCACCTGCTCGCGCAGGGCCGCGCTGTCCTCCGCGATGCGGCTGGGCTGGCTGGCGCCGGGAATCACCGCCGCCACCGCCGGATGCGCCAGCGCGAACTGCAGGCCGGCGGCCTTCATGCTGATGCCGTGGCGATCGGCCAGGGCCTTGATGCGTGCCACCTTGTCCAGGATCGCGGGCGTGGCCGGCGCGTATTCGAAGTTGGGACCACCGACCAGCGCGCCGGAGCTGTAGGGCCCGCCGACCACGATGCCCAGCTCACGTTCGACCACCTTGGGCATCAGGCGCTGCAGCGCGCGGCTGTGGTCGAGCAGGGTGTAGCGGCCGGCCAACAGGAAACCGTCGGGGCGCGGTTCTTCCAGGTCCAGCAGCAGTTCGATCGCCTCGACGCGGTTCACGCCCAGGCCCCAGGCCTTGATCACGCCCTCGTCGCGCAGCCGGTCCAGCGCGCGGAACGCGCCCTTGCGCGCGCTCTCGAACATCGCCAGCCACTCGTCGCCGTAGAAGTCCTGGGCCACGTCGTGCACCCAGGCTATCTCGATGCGGTCGGTCTTCAGGCGCACCAGGCTGTCCTCGATCGAGCGCAGGGTGGCGTCGTACGAGTAGTCGTTGACGACCTTGTTCGGGCGGCCGTGCTTGAACACGTCGCCTTTTTCGCCGAGGTCACGGGCGCTCATGTCCTCCACTTCGTCCAGCACCAGCCGCCCGACCTTGGTGCTGATGACGTATTCGTCGCGCGGCTTGTCGGCCAGGGCCTGGCCCATGCGCAGCTCCGCCAGGCCGGCGCCGTAGAACGGCGCGTTGTCGAAGTAGCGGATGCCGTCGTTCCAGGCGGCGTCCACCGTGGCCTGCGCCTCGGCCTCGGGAATGGCGCGGAACATGTTGCCCAGCGGGGCGGTGCCGAAACCGAGCTTGCCCGGCAGGATGGACTTCAGGGACATGGCGGACTCCTTGGATCGAATGCGGGGGCTAGGAAGTGGGCAAGGCCGGACTCAGGTGCTCTCGACGCGATCGACCTTGGTGAAGCCGCGCGGCAGCAGATTGCCGCGGCTGGCGCGCGAACCTTCGTAGGCCTGCAGGTCGCGCCAGCTCAGCACCAGCTTCTGCTTGCCCGAATACACCGTCAGCTCGCCGCCGTTGCGCACACTGGCCAGCGCGATCACCTTTTCCTCGCCGCTCTTGAGCCTGGCCGGCGGGATCTGGATCAGCTTGTTGCCCTTGCCCTTGTCCAGCTCGGGCAGTTCCGTGATCGGGAAGGCCAGCAGGTGGCCGGCGCTGGTGATGCTGACGATCCAGTCCGACTTGGCGTCGGTGACTGCCACCGGCGACAGGATGTCGGCGGCGTCGTCGGCATTGATCAGCGCCTTGCCGGCCTTGTTGCGGCCGGTGAAGTTCTCGAAGCGCGTGACGAAGCCGTAGCCCCAGCTGGAGGCCAGCACGAAGCGCGCGTCGTTGTCGGCCGTGGCCAGGCCCACGAAGGACGCGCCCGCCGGTGGCGAGAAGCGCCCGCTTAGCGGCTCGCCGTTGCCGCGCGCCGACGGCAGGGTATGGGCCAGCGTGGAATAGCTGCGGCCGGTGGAGTCCACGAAGGCCACCTGCTGCGTGCTGCGCCCGCGCACCGCCTGCAGCAGGCCGTCGCCGTCGCGGTAGCTCAGCGAGGCGGCATCGACGTCATGGCCCTTGGCCGAGCGGATCCAGCCCTTCTTCGACAGCACCACGGTCACCGGCTCGCTGGGCACCAGGTCGGTCTCGCTGATGGCCTGCGCGGCCTCGCGCTGCACCAGCGGCGAGCGGCGGGCGTCGCCGAACTTCTTCGCGTCGGCCAGCAGCTCGTCCTTCACCTGCTTCTTCAGCTTGGCCTTCGAGTCGAGGATGGACTTGATCTTGTCGCGCTCCTTGGCCAGCTCGTCCTGCTCGCCGCGGATCTTCATCTCCTCCAGGCGGGCCAGCTGCTTGAGCTTGGTTTCCAGGATGTACTCGGTCTGTTCCTCGTCCAGGCCGAAGCGCGCCATCAGCACCGCCTTGGGGTCGTCCTCGGTGCGGATGATGCGGATCACTTCATCCAGGTTGAGGAAGGCCACCAGCAGGCCCTGCAGCATGTGCAGGCGGCGCTCGACCCGTTCCAGGCGATGCACCAGGCGCTTGGCGACGGTGCGGGTGCGGAACTCGAGCCACTCGCCGAGGAAGGTCTTGAGGTTCTTCACCTGCGGCCGGCCGTCGAGGCCGATGATGTTGAAGTTGACCCGGAAGCTCTTCTCCAGGTCGGTGGTGGCGAACAGGTGGCCCATCAGGCCATCGAAGTCCACGCGGTTGCTGCGTGGCACCAGCACCAGCCGCACCGGGTTCTCGTGGTCGGACTCGTCGCGCAGGTCTTCCAGCCAGGGCAGCTTCTTGGCGCGCATCTGCAGCGCCACCTGCTCCATGATCTTCGACGGCGAGACCTGGTAGGGCAGGTGGGTGATGACGATGTTGAGGTTCTCGCGGGTCCAGGTGGCGCGCGAGCGCACGCTGCCGCCGCCGGTCTCGTACATCGCGATCAGGTCGGCGGCCGGGGTGATGATCTCGGCGGCAGTGGGGTAGTCCGGGCCGCGCACGTGTTCGCACAGGTCGCGCACGGTCGCGTCGGGGTCGTCGAGCAGGCGGATGGCGGCGCTGACGACCTCGTTGAGGTTGTGCGGCGGGATGTCGGTGGCCATGCCCACGGCGATGCCCGTGGTGCCATTGAGCAGCAGGTGCGGCAGGCGCGCCGGCAGCCAGCTGGGCTCCTGCAGCGTGCCGTCGAAATTGGGCACCCAGTCCACCGTGCCCTGGCCCAGTTCGCCCAGCAGCACTTCGGCGATCGGCGTGAGCTTGGACTCGGTGTAGCGCATCGCCGCGAACGACTTGGGATCGTCGGTGGAGCCGAAGTTGCCCTGGCCCTCGATCAGCGGATAGCGGTACGAGAACGGCTGGGCCATCAGCACCAGCGCCTCGTAGCAGGCGCTGTCGCCGTGCGGGTGGAACTTGCCGATCACATCGCCCACGGTGCGCGCCGACTTCTTGGGTTTGGCACCCGCGCCCAGGCCGAGCTCGCTCATCGCGTAGATGATGCGGCGCTGCACCGGCTTGAGGCCGTCGCCCAGGAAGGGCAGGGCGCGGTCCAGCACCACGTACATCGAATAGTCCAGGTAGGCGCGCTCGGCGTACTCGCGCAGCGGGATCTGTTCGAAGCCGTGGAAGGTGGGGCGGGCTGGCTCGGTCATTCGGGGCGGGGCTCGTGCAGTGCGTAAGCCGCCATTGTATCGCCGCGACCCGGGCAATCACGGTGGATTCAGGCGCAGGGCGCAGGATGGGCCCACCTGCACTCGGAGCGCACCATGACCATCGCCGGCATCCTCATGATCATCATCGCCGGGCTCATCGCCTGGAAAGTCACCGCCCTCGTCGTGCGCCTGCTGCTGGTGGGCGTGGTGCTGCTGGGGCTGTATTTCGTGTTCTCGCCGATGCTCGGGGCGGGATAGCGGGTCCGCCCCCGGGGCGGACGATTCATTCAACCAAGGGGTTGACAATCTGGCGCGGGACGCCTACATTCAACCACATGGTTGAATATAACGCTTCCCAGCTCGATCTCGTCTACCGCGCCCTGGGCGACGCCACCCGGCGGCAGATGCTGCGCGAACTCTCGCGCGGCGAATGCACGGTGGGCGAACTGGCCGGCCCCTTCGACATTTCGCTGGCGGCCGCGTCCAAGCACATCAAGGCCCTGGAGAACGCGGGCCTGGTCCGCCGCGACATCCGCGGCCGCACCCATGTCTGCCGGCTCGAGCCGGGACCGCTGGCCAGCGCCCACGCCTGGCTGCGCCACTACGAGGCCTTCTGGACCGATCGCCTCGACCTGCTGGACCGCCTGCTGCGCGAGGACGACGCCGGCAAGTCCGCTTCCCGACCCAAGAGGAAATGAGCATGAGCACCCTTGCCCCGGAGCGCGGCCACGCCGCGCTGAGCGACCCCGCGACCCTGACCCTCGAACGCGTGCTGCCCGGCCCCATCGACCGGGTGTGGGATTACCTGACCCGCGGCGAGCTGCGCCGACAGTGGCTGGCCAGCGGCCAGATGCGCCTGGAAGTGGGGGCGCCGTTCGAGCTGGTGTGGCGCAACGACGAGCTCACCACGCCCCCGGGCCCGCGGCCTGCCGGCTTCGAAGCCGAGCACCGCATGCACAGCCGGATCCTGGAGGTGTCGCCGCCGCATCGCCTGGCGTTCACCTGGGGAGAGGCAGGCGAGGTGTCCTTCGACCTCCGGCAAGAGGGCCGCCACGTTCGGCTGACGGTGAACCACCGCCGGCCGCCGAGCCGCGACGTGCTGCTCAAGGTGGCGGCAGGCTGGCATTCCCACCTCGACATCCTGGCCGACCGCATCGAAGGCAACTCGCCGGCGCCGTTCTGGCCGACGTGGCAGCGTCTGCGCGACGACTACGAGACGCGGCTGGGCGTCTGAGCCCGCGCGCGCGCTCAGGCGGGCGTGTCGTCCAGCGCGGCACCCAGCTTCCGCAGCCGTGCTTCGGTCGCCGGCGGCGGCTGCACGTCGCCCTGTGCGGTGTGCACGCGGTTGCGGCCGGCGCGCTTGGCTTCGTACAGCGCGGTGTCGGCGCGGCGGAACAGCGATTCGGTGGCATAGCCCTGGCTCACGTCGGCCAGGGCCACGCCGACGCTGATGCCCAGCTCCGCCATCGGCGGGTCCTGGTCGGCGCCGCGCCAGACCACGTCGAAGCGGATGGTCTCGGCCAGCGCTTCGGCGGCGGCCAGGTCCAGGCCGCGGCAGGCGATCAGGAATTCATCGCCGCCGAAGCGGCCCAGCAGGTCTTCGCTGCGCAGCTTTCCGCGGGCGATGCCGACCACCAGCTGCAGTGCCGCGTCGCCGGCGAGGTGGCCGTGGCGGTCGTTGATCTGCTTGAAGTTGTCCAGGTCCAGCACCATCAGCGCCACCCGCTGGTGGTGCGCCGCCGCGTGCGCCAGCAGCGCCTCGAGTTCGGCCGCGAAGGCCGACCGCGTCATCGCGCCGGTCAGCGGGTCCACGCTGACCTGGCGGCGCAGGTATTCGGACTGTGACTGCAGCGCCAGGTGCGCGCTTTCCAGCTCGCGCTGGCGGTCGTGCATGCGGTCCTTTTCCGCCCGAAGGCCACGCGCGTGCCGTACCACCCGCAGCAGGCCCCAGAGCAGCAGCAGCGAAGGCAGCAGCAGCAGCCACATCCAGGCCCGGGACGGCGGCGGCGCGGTCGGCGCCTGCGCGGGTTCGCGTTCGGCGCGCACCTGCGCCGGGTCGATGGCCATGAAGCGCTTGCGGGCCTCGGCCGCGTCGTCCAGCCGCGACTGTGCCTGGTCGCCCAGCTGCTGCAGGCCCGACAGGCGCCCGCGGAAATCGAAGGCGCGCCGGCTCCACAGCAGGGCCTGGGCGCTGTCGCCGCGACCGGAATGCAGGGACTCCATGGCCAGGCTCACGTCCTGGCGCAGGCGGTCCAGGCCCAGTTGCTCGCCGATCGCATAGGCTTCGGTCAGCAGAGGCAGGGCCTGGTCGTACTGGCCTTGCGAAATCAGGGCGCCGCCTTGCGCCAGCAGCAGGTCGCTGACCAGGGTGGTTTCGCCCAGGCCGCGCGCGGTGTCCACGCCTTCCGCCAGCATCGCCAGTCCGGCCTCGGGCTGGCCCTGCGCGACCCGGGCCTGGCCCAGCGCCAGCTGCGCGATGGCGCCCCCCAGCGGGCTGCGCGCACGCGCGAAAGCGTCCTGCGCCAGCACGCCATCCTCGGCGGCCTGGTCGTAGCGTTCCTGATGCCGGCGGATGGTGGAGCGCGCGACCAGGTTCAGGCCCAGCGGGAAATCCGGCGGCGTCGGCCCCATCAGGCGGATCGCCTCGTTGATGGCGCGATGGGCCGCGTCGTAGTCCTCCAGGTTGAGGAACAGGCGGGCCAGCGAGTAATAGCTTTCCGACTGCTCGATCTGGCTGCCGTGCTGCAGCATCAGCTCCAGGCCCGACACCATCGTGGCCATCGCCTGCGGGTAGCGGCCGCGCACTTCCTGCACGCGACCCAGGCCACGCAGCGCCCGCGCCTTGCCCAGCGGGTCGTCCAGGCGGTTCCAGATCGCCAGCGCCTCGTTGAAGCGCTGCTCGGCCAGGTCGGGCTGCCCGGTGGCAGTGGCCACCAGGCCCAGGTCCTGCAGCGAACCCGCCTCGTCGCGCAGGTCACCGTAGCGGCGGGCATCGGCCAGCGCCTCTTCTTCGATCGCCTGGGTCAGCGCGTAGTCGCCCCGGCGGTAGCCCAGGTTGCTGATCTCGGACTGCGCGCGCTTGCGGTAGGGATGGAAACCCGTGGCCCGGCCCAGCGCCGCCTGCTTCCGCCAGTAGTCGAGAACGTGAGGCGACTGCGCGGCCTGCGCCAGCCGCGCGTGACGGTGCCGCCAGCGCAGCTCGGCGCCGGTGCCGCCGAACGCACCCAGGGTGCTGGCCCAGGGCCGCAGCGTGTCGATCCATTCTGCAACGGCGGTGCGGGTGGCCTCGTCGGGCACGACCTTCGCACCAGGCACCGGCGTCGACGCCGTGGCGGGGGATTGCGCCGCGGCCGGCACCTGCGTTTCGGCCGGGGCGGGGGAGTCCACCTGCGCCTGCGCGAGGCCTGCGAAAACCGACAGGGCCAGCGCCCATCCCGCGGCGCGGGCGGGCAAGCAGGATGACGTCGGTCGGGCTCGGGGCATGCCGTCGCTGCGGGAAGGTCCTGGGCCGACCTTAACCTTGCGCGCCGGGAACCACAAACCGGGCCCAGGTGGCCCGGTCAGTCCGTAGCGACCGCCGGCGACTCCTGCTGCTGCAGCCGCCACATGCGCGCGTAGTGGCCGTCGCGCGCCAGCAGCTGGGCATGGCTGCCGCGTTCGAGCACGCGGCCCTGGTCCAGTACCAGGATCTCGTCGGCGTCCATCACCGTGGACAGCCGGTGGGCGATCACCAGGGTGGTGCGGCCGATCGCGATGCGGTCGAGCTCGTCCTGGATGGCCTGCTCGCTGGCCGAGTCCAGGGCCGACGTGGCCTCGTCGAAGATCAGGATGGCCGGGTTCTTGAGCAGGGCCCGCGCGATCGCCACGCGCTGCTTCTCGCCACCCGACAGCTTCAGGCCGCGCTCGCCCACTTCGCTGTCATAACCGTCGGGCAGGCCCAGGATGAAGTCGTGGATGTGGGCCGAGCGCGCGGCCTCCTCCACTTCGGCATCGCTGGCGCCGGGCCGGCCGTAGCGGATGTTGTAGCGGATGGTGTCGTTGAACAGCACCGTGTCCTGCGGAACGATGCCGATCGCGGCGCGCACCGAGTCCTGCGTCAGGTCGCGCAGGTCCTGGCCGTCGATGCTGATGCGGCCACCGCCGATCTCGTAGAACCGGTACAGCAGCCGCGAAAGCGTGGACTTGCCGCTGCCCGAATGCCCCACCACGGCCAGCGTGCCGCCGGGCGGAATCACGAAGCTGACGCCATGCAGGATCTCGCGGCGCGCGTCGTAGCCGAAGCGCACGTCCTCGAAGGCCACGCGCGGCTGCCGCGCCTGCAGCACTTGGGCGCCGGGCCGGTCGCGCACTTCCTGGTCCTCGTCCAGCAGGCCGAACAGGCGCTCGATGTTGGTGATGGCCTGCTTGACCTCGCGGTACACCATGCCCAGGAAATTCAGCGGCGCCGACAGCTGCAGCAGGTAGGCATTGACCAGCACCAGGTCGCCGATGGTCATCTCGCCGGCGGCCACGCCCGCGGCCGCACGCCACATCAGCGCGGTGATGCCCAGGGCGATGATCGCGCTCTGGCCCAGGTTGAGCACGGCCAGCGACTTCAGGCTCTTGACCGTGGCGTTCTCCATGTCCTGCAGGTGCTCGTCGTAGCGCCGGGCCTCGTGGTCCTCGTTGTTGAAGTACTTCACGGTCTCGTAGTTGAGTAGCGAGTCCACCCCGCGCGCACTGGCGCGCGTGTCGGCCTCCACCGCGGCGCGGTAGTAGCGCGTGCGCCACTCGGTGACGCGGAAGGTCCAGGCCACGTACACCGCGATGGTGCCCAGCGTGATTGCCGCGAAGCCCCAGTCGTAGTTCCACACCAGCACCGCCGTGACCAGCGTGATCTCCAGGATCGTGGGCAGGATGGTGTAGATGGTCCAGTCCAGCAGGTCGGAGATGGCGGTGCCGCCGCGCTCGACGTCGCGCGCCACGCCGCCGGTGCGGCGGTTGAGGTGGAAGCGCAGGCTCAGCGCGTGCAGGTGGCGGAACACGCGCAGCATCACGGTGCGCGAACTGCGCGCCATCACCCGCGCGAACACGATGGTGCGCATCTCGGTGAACAGCGTCACCGACAGCCGCGCGGCGCCGTAGGCCAGCAGCAGCGCCACCGGCAGCACCAGCAGCGAAGGCTCGACGTCCAGCCCGTCCACCAGGCGCTTGAGCACCAGTGGAACGCCCAGGTTGGCCAGCTTGGCCGCCACCAGGAACGCCAGCGCCAGCAGGATGCGGCCCAGGTAAGGCCGCAGGAAGGGCAGCAGTTCGCGCAGCACGGCGCCCAGGCTGCGTTCGGCGACCGGCGGGGCTTCGGGGTTCGGGGCGCGGGCGTCGGTCATGGCAGGCAGGTTGGGGCGTTGAGGCCGGGTTCAAGCGGGGCAGGGGACGGGCTTGTATGCTTGCACGGTTTTTCCGCGCCAGGCCTCCATGATCCCCCATCTGCAGATTTCGCGTGCGCGTCTGGCCTTCATCCTGGGGGGGCTGGCCATGTTCGGGCCGTTCTCGATCGACACCGTGTTCCCGGCCTTCCCGGTGATGGCCAGCGATCTGGGCGTGGGCAAGGTGGCCATGCAGCAGACGATCAGCGTCTACCTGATCGGCTATGCGGCCATGTCGCTGTTCCACGGCCCCATCTCCGATGCGATCGGGCGCAAGAAGGTGCTGCTGGCGGGCATCGTGGTGTTCACGCTGGCCTGCATCGGCGGTGCGCTGGCCACCGACATGCGCACGATGCTGGTGTTCCGCGGGCTGCAGGGTCTTTCCGCGGGCGTCGGCCTGATCGTGGGGCGCGCGATCGTGCGCGACTGCCTGCAGGGTGACGACGCGCAGCGGCTGATGAGCCAGATATCGATGATCTTCGGCATCGCGCCGGCGATCGCGCCGGTGATCGGCGGCTGGATCCTCGGCTTCAGCAACTGGCACGGCATCTTCTGGTTCCTGGCGCTGTTCGGCCTGCTGCTGCTGGTGCTGACGGCCTGGGGCCTGCCCGAAAGCCATCCGGTGGCGAACCGGACGCCGCTGCACGCGCGCACGCTGGTGACCGACTACGCGCGCATGCTGTCGAACCGCAAGTTCCGGCTGCTGGCGCTGGCGGGCACCTTCAACTTCGGTGCGCTGTTCCTGTACATCGCCTCGGCGCCGGCCTTCGTGATGGACCTGCTGGGGCTGGGCGAGCAGGATTTCGTCTGGTTCTTCGCGCCCACCATCGGCGGCATGATGCTGGGCGCCTTCGTCAGCGGACGTGCGGCCGGGCGCATCAGCGGCCAGCGGCTGGTGGAGTGGGGCTTCCTGTTCTGCGGCCTCGCCGCGGCCTACAACATCGGCTACAACGCCTGGACCGACGCGCCGACCCTGCCCTGGGCCGTACTGCCCACGGCGCTGGGCGCGTTCGGCATCGCGCTGGTGTTCCCGATCGTCACGCTGGCGATCCTGGACATGTATCCGCGCCACCGCGGCGGCGCCTCGTCCATGCAGGCCTTCGTCGGCCTGCTGTCGAACGCGGTCATCGCCGGCGTGCTGTCGCCGATGGTCAGCGACAGCGGACTGCACCTGGCGCTGGCCGCGGCGGTGTTCACGGCGTTGGCCTATGCGCTGTGGCGCTGGTACGTGTCGCACAGCGGGCGGTACCCGCACGTGCCGGACCCGGATCCCAACATCGCGCGGCACGAGCCCACCGGCGAGCTCTGACCCGTCGCGGCCGGCGCGCTCAGCCGGCGCCGGCCGACAGCAGGCCGATCCGGTCGGCCCAGGTCTGGCGCTCCTCGGACGTCCATCGCTCGCCCAGCACGAAGCGGCGTTCGCTCAGGTGCTGCCGGCGCCAGGCGGGATCGTCCACCTGCACTTCCAGCCGCCCGTCGGCGACGCGCGCGCTGGCACCGCGCCATTGTCCGATCCAGGTGTCGTTGCCGTCGGCATGCACGACCACGCCACGACCCGCGCGATTGGCCGCGACCAGGGCGACGATGCGGCCATCCAGGTCGTGCGCGTACTTGCTCCACAGGTCCTCGCCCGCCAGGCCGGCCTGCGCGAGCAGGGACTGCAGGTTCGCGTGCGCCTCGATGCGCGAGCGCTCGACCCGCGCCTGGTGCTGCGCCGCCTCCTCGGCCTCGCGCTGGCGCTGGGCCTCGGCATCGTCGATGGCCTGCTGGCGCGCCCGGGCTTCCTCGGCCTTCCGCTGCGCGACCGCCGCCAGCACTTCCTGCTCCTGGCGCTCCTTGTCGGCGCGGTGCAGGGCGCCGACGTAGCGCTTGAACAGCAGCTCAAGGGTGCGATTGGCGCTGGCCGCCTGCGGCGTCGGCACTTCCATCGACAGGTCGCCCAGCGTGAGGTGGCTCTTGCCGGTGAAGCGCGTGCGGTTGACCCACTGGCCCGGCCCCTCGATGGTGCCGGTGATCTGTTCGCCGCTGAAGCGGCCGCGCGCTTCGAAGGTCTGGATGTTGCGTTCGTAGACCTGCTCGGTGCGGGATTCATGGGTGAACATCGACAGGTGGCGCAGCGATACGTCGCGGCGCTGCCAGCCCTTGGGCGCCTTGCGGGAGTGGTAGTGCCACTCCACGGTTTCCTCGCCCGGGCGGTGCCGGAATTTCAGGCGCGAGGAATAGAAGCCCAGGCCGCGTACGCGCCGCAGCAGCGCGATGGGCAGCAGGCCGAACACCCGTCCCAGCGCCACGCCGATCATCCACAGCGACCAGGCCATCACCGGCACCATCGCCAGTGTCAGCAGCCGGTACAGCCACGGATCCAGGCCATCGGTGGCGCTGGAGGCCAGCAGTTCCGGCAGCTTGCGCACCACATCCAGCCCGCCACGCGCTACCAGGGCCGCGGCCAGCCAGCCGAGCACGAGGCTGGCGAAAAAGTTGCGGCTGTCCCAGGCATACCACTGCACGCGATGACGCAGCGTCCAAACGGCCGCCAACGCGATCAGGATCCAGGGCCAACCCGCCAGCTGCGCCCACAGCAGGTCAGTGCGCTGCCAGGGCGCGAAGAAGAAGCCGGGCAACCAGATGGCCGCCGGAATGGCCAGCAGGAAGGCGGGCAGCCAGCCGTAGCCCTCCCGCCAAGTCAGTGCGCCAAGCACCAGCGCAACGGAGATGAGCGCGGCGGCGCCCAGTACGACGGTGTTCATGTCCATTCGCCCGGTCCCCTGGCCGTCCCTGTCGGACTCCCGAATATCGGACAGACCTCGATGCAGGGTCAAGACAGCACCAGGCACGCCAAGTCAGAGGCTTAGTGCCGCCAGGGTGACTCGCGGGGCCGAGCGGGGTCGCCTCAGGGCGAGGCGCGATACGCGGCGCGCAGCAGCTCGTGATAGTGGAACACCGCATTCTCGCGCAGCGGATTCAGCCGGCCTGGTTCATACGAACCCGACGCCAGGCCGCGCTGGACGTGCTCGCATATCTCGATGTCCTCGTCCTGCACCTGGTGCGCGAAGTCGTGGTCGGCCTGCTTGCGCGCCTCGGCCTCCGCGCAGTCGGAGGGTGCGTAGTAGTAGTCGAATTCGACCACGCAGCGGTCCGGCCCCCGCGGCAGCACGCGGTTGCTCTGCAGCCGTCCCGGCAGCAGGTTGAGCATGGTGTTGGGGTAGATGAAGTAGTAGACCGCGTCGCCGTCGCCATACAGGCCGTCGTCGCTCTGCAGCGGGCTGTACTGGAAGGAGAACCAGTCCCTGGCCTCGGTCACGTACTGCCGGTAGTCCAGCAGGCTGTTCAGGCCCGGATGGATGTGCGGCACGTGGTAACCCTCGAGGTAGTTGTCGCAGTACACCTTCCAGTTGCAGGCCACCTCGTAGCGGAACCGCTTGTGGAAGACGTAGTTTTTCGGCGACAGCCCGCGCAGCGGATCGTCGAAGCCCGCGCTGAAATCGGCGAAGGCCGGCGCGCCGTCGCCGGCGACGAACACCAGGCCTTCCCACTCGGCCACGCGCAGCTCCGGCAGCCGGACGGTCGCGGGTTCGAAGTCCTGGGCGGTCTGCATCTCGGGCGCGCTGCGCAGCACGCCTTCCAGGGTGTAGGTCCAGCCGTGGTACTTGCAGCGCAGCACCTTGGCCGCCTTGCCGTCGCAGGTGGCCAGCGGACCGGCGCGATGCCGGCAGACGTTGTGGTAGGCGCGCAGCTGGCCCGCGGTGTCGCGAATGACGATCACCGGCAGCCCAGCGATATCGGACACCACGTGGTCGCCCGCGTTGGCCAGCGCCGACACGTGGCCCACCAGCTGCCAGCTGCAGGCGAACACGGCCGTGCGGTCGCGCTCCAGCATGGCCTCGCCCCGGTAGAAGTCGGCGTGCAGGGCCAGCGCGTGGCCGAGGGTCTGCGGGGCGAGCGGGTCGGGCAGCGGCGGGTTCATGGGGCGGGCCAATCGGGGCAAGACGGCAGTATTGCGCGGCGGCCGGGTCCGCGAAAGCCCGGGGGCGGCAAGGCCTGCCGAGCTGCCGGTCGGCCGTCACTCTCGATACAGGCCCGGGTCCCATACTTCCTGCCATGAACCATCAGCTCGTAATCAAGTTCTGGCGCGCCTCGCTCGCCGATGAAACCTTCCTGCCGACCCTCGAGACCGAGCTGAAGCAGGCGCTGGGCGATGCGGCCACCCTGGACGGCTACGACACCAGCGCCAAGGAGATCAGCCTGTTCATCGTGACGCCCGACCCGCGCCATTCGTTCCGGCGGGTCAAGCGCGTGCTGGAGGCCAGCAGCCTGCTGCAGGGCGTGTCCGCCGGATTCCGGGTGGAAGGGGGCGACCGCTTCACCTCGCTGTGGCCCTTGCGCCCCATGCGGAAGTTCAAGCTGCCCTAGCGGCGGCCGTCGGACAAAAAAACGGCCGGAGAATTTCTTCGCCGGCCGCGGACTTGCGCCTTGCGCAGGATCAACCGGCAGGGGTCGCCGGCGCCGGAGTGGCCGGGGCATTGCCGCCGGGGGTCCAGCCGCAGGACTTGCCCTTGTTCTGCTCCACCAGCCAGGTCTGCAGCGGCGCGAAGTACTCCAGCACCGCCGAGCCGTCCATCTGCTCGCCGCCGGTCAGCTCCTTCAGCGTCTGCTGCCAGGGCTGCGAGGCGCCGCGCTGCATCATCGCCCAGTAGCGCTTGCCTGCTTCCGGATTGTTGGCGAAGTTGCAGGTGTACAGCGGGCCGGTGTGGCCGGACGCGTCGCACAGCGACTTGTAGAACTGGAACTGCAGGATGTGCGACAGGAAGTAGCGCGTGTACGGCGTGTTGCCCGGCACGTGGTACTTGGCGCCGGCGTCGAAGAACTCCTCGCCGCGCGCGCCGGACGGCGCCACGCCCTGGTACTTGGCCTTGAGTTCCCACCAGGCGGCGTTGTAGTTCTCCGGCGCGATCGAACCGTCGAACACGCCCCAGCGCCAGCGGTCGATCATCAGGCCGAAGGGCAGGAAGGCGACCTTGGCCAGGGCCATGCGCATCTGCGAGTTGATCACCGCTTCGTCGCTGACCGCCGGCTTGTCCACCAGGCCGATCGAGGCCAGGTAGTCGGGCGTCATGGACAGCACGATGGTGTCGCCGATGGCCTCGTGGAAGCCGTCGTGCGCGCCGTTCTGGAACATCGGCGGCTTGTCCTTGTAGGCCAGGTAATAATAGATGTGGCCCAGCTCGTGGTAGATGGTGGTCAGCTCTTCCTCGTTGGGCTTGATGCACATCTTCATGCGCACGTCGCCGCTGGTGTTCATCGGCCAGGCGCTGGCGTGGCACACCACCTCACGGTCGCGCGGCTGCACCAGCATCGAGTCGGTGTAGAAGGTTTCCGGCAGCGCCGGCATGCCCAGGCCGGTGTAGAAGCTTTCGGCCAGCTTGGTCATGCGCGTGGCCATCTGGTAATCGGCCTTGCGCTCGATCTCGACCTGCTCGGCCGCGGTCAGCTTGCCCATGCCGCCGGCGTCGGACACCAGCTCGGACAGGATCGCGTCACGCTGCTTCTCCAGCGCGCCGGTGACGTCCAGGCTGCCGACGCCGTCGTAGGGCTGCAGGATCGGCCAGAGGTTGCCCCAGTCCTGCTGCCACAGGTTGCCGGTGAGGTGGGCCGGGATCATGCCGTCCACCGAACCCTGCTCGCCGTACTTGGCCACCAGCTTCTCGCGGGTGTAGCACTGCAGCTGCTCGTACAGCGGCTGCACCTGGCCCCAGAGGCGGTCGGCCTCGGCCTGGAAGTCGGCAGCCGGCATGTCGTAGCCCGCGCGCCAGACGTCGCCGGTGTTGGCGAAGCCCATCTCGCGCGCGCCTTCATTGGTCAGCTCGACGAAGCGCTGGTAATCCTTGCGCATCGGCACGGAAATGGTGTGCCAGCCTTCCCAGGCAGCCTTGAGGTCGTCGTAGCTGCTGGCCGGGTTGGCCAGGATCTCCGACACCTGGCCGATGTCCTTGCAGCCCTTGTCGCCGTCCTGGCACCACTTGCCGGCGCCGTAGGTGCCGCCCATGCGGCTGACGATCTCGGTCAGCTCCTTGAGCTTGGCCGGGTCGCGCGGGGCGGGCAGGGACGCACTCACCTTGAGCAGGTGGAGGGCGCGCGCGGTGTCGGCATTCAGCCCGGTCACGTCGTAGGACTTGGCCTGTTCGACGAAGGCATTGTTCAGGGTGAGGTAGCGCTCGTTGGCCAGGGCCTCGAGGCGCTGGCTGTCGGAGTTGATGTAGGTGGCGCCCAGCCAGGCGGCCGAGGTCAGCTCGGGCGTCATCTCCACCGCGGTCTTGTTGACGCGGGCGACGAACTGGTCGGCGGTTTCACCCGCCGGCGCGGCGGCGGAGGTCGCCGGCGCCGTGCCCGCGGCGGGAGCGGCCGGGGCCGCGGTGTCGGTCTTGTTGCAGGCAGCCAGGGCAAGCAGGCTGGCGGAAATGGCGAGCGCCAGCAGGGCGCGTTGGGATTTCACAGGTAAGGCTCCAGAGCGGCGGGAAACGGAAGTCGCCGCAGGCTAGACCCGTCGCCGGGGCCACGCAAGGGCCGGAGGCCTGGCCAGGCCGGGCGTACGTCAGGTCGCCAGGCCGCGCTGGGCGAGGAAGGCCAGGGCGTCCTCGGCATCGTTTTCGAACCAGGCCCGCGCCGACCCGAGCCGGAAGCTGTACCCCCAGGCATCCATGTCGGCCATCAGGCGGTCGCGGCCCACGCCGGGCAGCTGGTCGGCCAGCAGGATCTGCAGGCAGCAGGCCGCGTCTTCCTCGGGCACCGAATCGGTGGCGTCGGTGTGCACGCGCGCACGCCGCTCGGGCGGCATCACGATCAGGTGGCAGGCCTCGTGCAGCAGCGAATGCACGGGCGTATCGGCGCGTGCGTAGACAGTGCAGCCGATCAGGCCGGCTTCGCAGTCGCCCCAGTAGCTGCCGGGAATGCGCTCGCCATCGGCCACGCGCTGCAGCGACAGGCCATGCCGGGCCAGCAGGGCGGCGGCCGGCGCGAAGCCCAGCGCGTCCAGCCGCAGCACGTCCGCTGCGGCCGGTGCCGGACTGCGGGGCGATGCGTCCATCACGGGTGACGTACCCGGTTCGCGCCGAGGCGCGGACCGTGGCCTCAGCCGCCCGCCGGGGCGGCCTTGTCGGGCAGCGCCACCGAGATGTCCAGCAGCTCGTTGTCGCCGTCCTTGTGCATGGCCACCTTCACCGCATCGGTGTCCACGTTGATGTACTTGCGAATGACCTCCAGCAGTTCGCGCTGCAGCATCGGCAGGTAGTCGGGCGCGCCGCGCATCGAGCGCTCCTGCTGGATCAGGATCTGCAGGCGGCTCTTGGCGGTGCTGGCGGTGTTCTTGCTGCGCTGGGTGAGGAAATCAAACAGGCCCATGGCTCAACCCCCGAACATCTTGGAGAAGAAACCCTTCTTCTCGACGGTGGTGAAGCGCATCGGCCGGTTCTCGCCCAGGATGCGCGCGACGGCGTCGGTGTAGGCCTGGCCCGCGGGCGAGGCTTCGTCCAGGATCACCGGCACGCCGGCGTTGGAGCTCTGCAGCACCTCGGGCGATTCGGGGATGACACCAACCACGTCCAGGCCCAGGATTTCCTGCACGTCGGCGATGGACAGCATGTCGCCGGCCTCCACGCGCTTGGGGCTGTAGCGGGTCAGCAGCAGGTGCTCCTTCACGCGCTCGCCGTTCTCGGCCTTGCGGGTCTTGGAAGCGAGCAGGCCGAGAATGCGGTCGGAGTCGCGCACCGAGCTCACTTCCGGGTTGACCACCACCACGGCGCGGTCGGCGAAGTACATCGCCAGGAAGGCGCCCTTCTCGATGCCGGCCGGCGAGTCGCAGACGATGAAGTCGAAGCCTTCGTCGACCATGCCCTTGAGCACCTTCTCGACGCCTTCCTTGGTCAGCGAATCCTTGTCGCGGGTCTGGGATGCGGCGAGCACGTAGAGGTTCTCGAACCGCTTGTCCTTGATCAGGGCCTGCTTCAGGTTGGCCTCGTCGTTGACCACGTTGACGAAGTCGTAAACGACCCGGCGCTCGCAGCCCATGATCAGGTCCAGGTTGCGCAGGCCGACGTCGAAATCGATGACGACGGTCTTCTTGCCGGCCTTGGCCAGGCCGCAGGCCAGCGAGGCGCTGGTGGTGGTCTTGCCGACGCCGCCCTTGCCCGAGGTCACCACGATGATTTCAGTCAATTTGCTTCTCCATGACGCCGCGCCCGGGGCGCGGACACTTGTTTTAAAGGGTTTCAGTCCAGCTGTTCGATGCGGAGCTTGTCATGCTCCAGCCAGATCTGCACGGCCTTGCCGAGCAGCTCCCTGGGAATTTCCTCAAGCACCTTGTAGTGGCCGGCCACGGCCACCAGCTCGGCATGGAACTCGCGGCAGAAGATGCGGGCGCTCGCCAGGCCGCCGGCACCGGCCAGCGCGCGGCCGCGCAGGGCGCCGTAGACGTGGATGGAGCCGTCGGCGATGACCTCCGCGCCGGCACCCACGGTGGCGCAGACGGTCAGGTCGCGGTCCTGGGCATATACCTGCTGGCCGGAGCGCACGGGATGCACGTGCATCAGGCCGGGTTCGGCCTTCGCGGCGGGCGACGGGGGCACGGGCGCCGGCGCGGGCTCGGGCGCGGCGGCGCGACGGGGCGCGGGCGCCGGATCGGCCTCGCCCTCGCGCTCGTAGGACGCGCGGAACTTGGCCAGCAGCGGCAGGCCCACGGCCTGCGAAAGTTCCTCGATTGCGCTGGTGCCGTAGGCCAGCGCCACCGGCATCACGCCGGCGCCCTTGAGCGCGTCGATCAGGGCCAGCGCCTCGCTGGCGTCCGGGCAGCGGCTCAGGCCGCCGAAATCGATCACCACCGCGGCCCGCGCGAACATCTTCGGGGCACGCTGCACGCGTTCGGTCATCTCGGCGGCCAGGCGCGCGGGGTCGAGCGTGCGCACGCGCAGGTTGGCGATGCCGACTTGGCCAAACTTGAGTTCGCCGGCCTGTTCGTAGTCGATCGTGGTCGCAGCCATGCTCAGGTCCCCGTCGCCAGCGCGGGCGCGCGGCCGGGCAGGGCGCGCGCGCTCAGCCAGGCCTGGTCGGGCAGGTGGTCGCCGTAGGCGTCGGCCACGAACGGGTAGCTGCACATTTCCTTGATCAGCATGGCCACGCGGATGTCGGTGCCCGACATCACCTGCTGGCCGACCTCGCGGAAGCCGAAGCTGCCGTGGAAGAGCAGGGCCGGGTCGTTGCCCGCCTGCAGGAAGACCTCGCAGCACAGCTTGGGCCAGCGCACTTCGGCGAAGCTCTGCACGTCGGCATAGAAGGCGCGGCCGCGGCCGCCGCCGCGGCGGGGCCGGGCGATGACGATGCGGTCCACGTACAGGAACCGGTCGTAATGCTCATGGAACCAGAGGAAATTCGGGCTGTCGTGCGGCGCGTCCTGGCTCAGCGCCACCAGGAAGCCGGTGATCAGGCCGTCCTGTTCGGCGACGCGGAAGTATTCGGCGTGTTCCCAGAAGAAGCGCACCTTGGCCAGGTCCATCGGCAGGATGGACGGCCCGGCCGCGTTGTTCAGGGCAAGTACGGAATCCAGCTCGTGCTCGCGCACGTCGCGGATGGTGATCGGCATTGTCTTCGGGACTCCGATGGCATGAGGGCCGCCTGTGCAGGGAGTGCCGGCGGGCGATCGGGCTGGGATTATCGCACGGGTGCCCGGCGGCGGGGCGGCGGAAGGCCATCGGCCCGACCCGTGACTTTCGGGGGCCTTGCCCCGGGCGCGGGCGGCCTATGATGCCCGGATGCTGAACCGCCTCTCCCACACCCAGCTGCTGCGCTACTCCGGCCTGTTCACCTGGGCGGTGGTCGGCATCCCCGTGGTGGCCCTGACCTGGTATTTCCCGGCCATCGAGGCGGCCGAGGGCGTGCCCGGCATCCTCGACGCGGGCCTGGTGCTGCTGGTGCTGGCCTACGGCGCTTTCGGCCTGATCTATTGGCAGATGACGCGCGCCCTGGGCCTGCGCAAGCGCCGCCCCGGCGACATCGTGCTGCTGGCGGCGCTGACGGTGTCGGCCATCGTGGTCAGCTACCAGACCGGCAGCGGCGTGGGCGCGGTGCTGATGATGATCATCGCCGGCGTCATCCCCTGGCTGGTGCCGCTGCAGATCGGCGTGCTGTGGCTGGTGCTGCAGCATGCCGCGCTGGTGCCGGTGTTCAGCAAGCTCGAAGGCTTCACGCCGGGCTTCGCGGTGCTGCAGGCGATGACCTACGTGGGTTATTCCAGCTTCGCGATGGTGATCGGCCTGGTCGCGCGCCAGCAGGCCGAGGCCCGGGAAGAGCAGCGCCGGCTCAATGCGGAACTGCGCGCCACCCGCGCCCTGCTGGCCGAGAGTTCGCGGATGAGCGAGCGTGTGCGCATCTCGCGCGAGCTGCACGACCTGCTGGGCCACCACCTCACCGCGCTCAGCCTGAACCTGGAAGTGGCCGGCCACCTCACCGAGGGCCGCGCCCAGGAGCACGTGCGCCAGAGCCACACCCTGGCCAAGCTGCTGCTCACCGACGTGCGCGAGGCGGTCAGCGAGATGCGCGACGAGGGCGCCATCGACCTCAGCGGCGCCATCCGCACCCTCGTCGAGGGCGTGCCGGCGCTGGACATCCGGCTGGACCTGCCCGAGCCGCTGAACATCGAAGACCCCGAGCGCGCGCACGTGCTGCTGCGCTGCACCCAGGAAATCATCACCAATGCCGTGCGCCACGCTGGCGCGTCCACGCTGTGGCTCAGCATCGCCCGCGACGCCGCCGAAGCCCGCATTCAGGCCCGCGACGACGGCCGCGGCGCCGATGCCGAGGCCTGCCACGGCAATGGCCTGCGCGGCATCCGCGAACGCCTGCTCGCCTATGGCGGCCGGGTGGATATCCTCACCGGGCGCGGGCAGGGATTCGCGCTCGACATCCGATTGCCCCTGGAGAACGCCGCATGATCCGTGTCTGCCTCGTCGACGACCAGACCCTGGTGCGCCAGGGCGTCAAATCGCTGCTCGAACTGGCCGAGGGCATCGAAGTGGTGGCCGAGGCCGGCGACGGCCGCCAGGCGGTGGAGCTGATCCCGCAGGTCAAGCCCGATGTGGTACTGATGGACATGCGCATGCCGGTGATGTCGGGCCTGGAGGCGCTGCAGGCGCTCAGCGCCAAGGGCCAGCTGCCGCCCACCATCATCCTGACCACCTTCGACGACGACCAGCTGGTGCTGGCCGGCATCCGCGCCGGCGCGCGCGGCTACCTGCTCAAGGATGTCTCGCTGGACCAGCTGGTCAACGCCATCCAGACCGTGGCCGAGGGCGGCTCGCTGGTTCAGCCGGCCGTCACCCAGCGCCTGCTGTCGGGGCTGGAAGGGCTGCAGAATGAGTTCGTCAGCCTCGACCAGCCCGATCCGCTGACCGATCGCGAGACCGAGATCCTGCGGTTGATGGCGGGCGGCTTCTCCAACAAGGAAATCGCCAATTCGCTGGGCGTGGCCGAGGGCACGGTGAAGAACCACGTGTCCAACATCCTGTCCAAGCTGGGCGTGCGCGACCGCACGCGCGCCGTGCTCAAGGCCTTCGAGCTCAAGCTGGTGTGAAGCCCGCAGGGCCTGCGGGCCCGGCCCTGGGCACCGGTTTCCGCGCCCCCTGCCGGGCGGCGGCCTGACCTGATATCCTCCCGGTTTCCTGCGGCCGGGCACGTGAACCCGCCGAGGGGTCCGTTCTTGGAGAGCTTCCGAATGACCCGAGTTATCGAGTGGATTATTTCCCTGGTTATCGTCATCGCCCTGTTCGTGGCGATCGGCCTTTTCCTGCCTTCTACCCGCACCGTTTCGCATTCGGTCGAGACCAATCGCCCGATGTCCACGGTGAACGACATCCTGAACGGCTTCACGCGGTTCAAGGACTGGAACGCGCTGATCAACTATGACCCGCGCATGACGCTGACCACCTCGGGCCCCGAGACCGGCGTCGGTGCCAAGCTGGACTTCGTATCCCAGCAGGCGACCGTCGGCGAGGGCAGCTGGGAAATCGTGGAAAGCGAGCCGGGCGAGAAGATCGTCTACGCCCTGCAGACCCCGGGCCGCGGCGAGAACAAGCGCATGACCATCCGCTTCGAGCGGACCGGCCAGCGCAACCAGAACGTCAAGATCACCCAGCGCTACACGGTCGACTACGGCTATGACCTGTTCGGTCGCTACGCCGGCCTGTACGTCACCGACAAGATCGGCGACGACATGAAGCGTGGCCTGGAAAAGCTCAGCAACCTGCTGACCACCATCCCGCGCTTCGACTACAGCCAGCATGAGCCCGGCTTCGAGTTCGTGGACCTGCCGGCGGTGAACGCCCTGGTGGTGACCACGGCGGCCAAGCGCGCCAACGACGACATCGCCCTGGCCATGACCAACCAGGACAAGTGGATCGAGCAGGTGATGGAGAAGAACGGCCTCGAGCCCGCCGGCCCGATGCGCATCGTCACCAACGAATTCACCACCGACACCTATGGTTTCGACGTGGTGCAGCCGATCCGCAAGAAGGGCACCGGCCCGGCGCCCGCCGCGGACGAGGGCAGCGAAGGCGAGGGCAACGAGCCCGCCGCCGACGCCGCCGACGCGGCCCCGGTCGCCACCGCGCCGGTGGATCCGAATGCCCCGCTGGAGCGTTACCTGGTGAAGGTCGAGGGTCCGGTGCTGTACGTGCAGTACCCGGCCATCCGTGCCGCCAAGACCAGCTACACCGGTCCGTCGCCCGGCCTGCCGCGCGTGCGTGACCTGGTGCGCGCCTGGTCCATGGTGCGCGGTGCCGAGCCGGTCGATCGTCCGTACGAGGAATACCTCGACGCGATCAAGGACATGCTCTCGGAAGAGGCGGAGTTCAACGTGTACTGGCCGGTCCGCGTGCCGGGCGTCGAAGCCGCCGACCCGGTGCAGATCGCGCCCGAGCCGGCCGCGGAAACGCCCGAGGGCGAAGCCGCCCCGGCCGACGCCGAGGCCCCGGCCGATGCAGCGCCGGCCGAAGCACCGGCCGCCGCCTGAGTGATACACCGCAGGGCGGGCCGAGTGCCCGCCCTGTCGTTTCTGAGGTAACCGATGATCCAGGCACATGCCCTGCACAAGCGCTACGGCCGCCTGCTGGCCGTGGATGGCATCAGTTTCAAGGTTGAACCGGGCGAAGTGCTCGGGTTCCTGGGCCCCAACGGGGCCGGCAAGTCCACCACGATGAAGATGATCGCGGGCTTCCTGGCGCCCAGTTCGGGCACGGCCACGGTCTGCGGGCACGACGTGCAGTCCGATCCGATCGCCGCGCGTCGCGCGCTGGGCTACCTGCCCGAGGGCGCACCCGGCTACGGCGAAATGAGCCCCGAGGGGTTCCTGGGCTTCATCGCCGACGTGCGCGGACTTTCCGGCGAGCGCCGGCGCGAGCGGCTGCAGGCGGTGTTCAAGCGGCTGTCGCTCGAGGGCGTGCTGCACCAGCCCATCGACACCTTGTCCAAGGGCTTCAAGCGGCGCGTCGGCCTGGCCGCCGCGATCCTGCACGATCCGCCCGCGCTGGTTCTCGACGAGCCCACCGACGGCCTGGACCCCAACCAGAAGCACGAAGTGCGCGGCCTGATCCGCGAGCTTGCGCGCGACCGCACCGTGCTGCTGTCCACCCACATCCTGGAAGAGGTCGAGGCGGTGTGCAGCCGGGCCATGATCGTCGCGCGCGGCAAGGTGCTGGCCGATGCCACGCCGGCCGAACTGCTGGCGCGTTCGCGCTACCAGGGCGCGGTGTCGCTGCTGGCCGCCGACAGCATCGCCGCACGCGCCGCGCTCGACGGCATGCCCGGCGTCAGCGGCTTCCACCAGGACGCCGGCGACGGCCGCCTGTACGTTTTCCCGCAGGGCAAGCCCGTGGCCGCCGATGCGGTGGCCGAGCGCCTGCGCCAGCGCGGCGTTGCCTACAGCGGCCTGCAGCCCGAACGCGGCCGCCTGGACGAAGTCTTCCGCCGCATCACCACCGAAGGGGTGGGCGCATGAGCGCGGTGCGCGCGGTGTTCAAGCGCGAGTTCGCCAGCTATTTCGCCACGCCATTGGCGGCGGTGTTCCTGGTGATCTTCCTGGCGCTGGCGGGTGCGTTCACCTTTTACCTGGGCGGTTTCTATGAAGCGGGGCAGGCCGACCTGCAGCCCTTCTTCCGCTTCCATCCCTGGCTGTACCTGCTGCTGGCGCCGGCCGTGGCCATGCGCCTGTGGGCCGAGGAGCGCAAGACCGGCACGCTGGAGCTGCTGCTGACCCTGCCGCTGTCGCTGTGGCAGGCGGTGCTGGGCAAGTTCCTGGCCGCCTGGGCCTTCCTCGGCCTGGCGCTGGCGTTGACCTTCCCGATGTGGATCACGGTGGCCTGGCTCGGCGATCCCGACCACGGCGTCATCGCGGCGGGCTACCTGGGCAGCTGGCTGATGGCGGGTGCGTTCCTGGCGATCGGCAGCGCGCTGTCCGCGGCCACCCGCAGCCAGGTGGTGGCCTTCATCCTCACCGTGGTGATCTGCCTGTTGCTGCTGCTGGCGGGCTTCCCGATGGCGCTGGACCTGGTGCGCGGCTGGGCGCCGCAGGCCTGGGTGGATGCGTTCGCGGGCCTGAGTTTCCTCACCCACTTCCAGGCCATCAGCCGCGGGGTCCTCGACCTGCGCGACGTGGTGTTCTTCCTGCTGTGCATCGCTGCGTGGCTGGCGGCGACGGTGGTCGTGATCGACATGAAGAAAGCGGACTGAGCGCGATGAAAGCCCTGCCCCGACGTTCCGTTCCCCTGCTCGCGCTGGCCCTGCTGGCGCTGGCCTTCGTCGCCCTGGTGGCGCTGTCGTCCGTGCTGCTGCGCGGCGCGCGCGTGGACCTGACCGACAAGCAGCTCTACACGCTGTCCGAAGGCACCCGCAATATCCTGGGCCGGCTGGAGGAGCCGGTGCAGCTCAAGCTGTACTACTCCGAGCACGCCACCCGCGATCTGCAGCAGTTCCGCGTGTTCGCCACCCGCGTGCGCGAGCTGCTGGAGGAAATCGCCGCCCGCTCCAACGGCAAGCTGACGCTGGAAGTGATCGACCCCGAGCCGTTCTCGGAGGCCGAGGACCAGGCCGCGGCCTACGGGCTGCAGGCGGTGCCGCTGGGCAGCACCGGCGACAAGCTCTACTTCGGCCTGGTGGGCGTGAACAGCACCGATGGCGAAACCGCGATGCCGTTCATCCAGCCCGACAAGGAAGCGTTCCTCGAATACGACGTGGCCAAGCTGGTGTCCACGCTCAGCGTCGACACCAAGCCGGTGCTGGCGGTGATCAGCGGGCTGCCCACCGGCCCCAGCATGGATCCCACCGGCCGCCCCAGTGCGGGCTGGGTGATCGACCGCCAGATCAGCGAACTGTTCGAGATGCGCCGCCTGCAGGGTGCACCCACCAGCATCGCCGATGACGTCGACCTGCTGATGCTGATCCACCCCAAGGACATCCCCGAGGACACCCAGTACGCGATCGACCAGTTCGTGCTGCGCGGCGGCCGGCTGCTGGTGTTCGTGGACCCGGACTCGGAGGCCGACCAGTCCGCGATCGACCCGCTGGATCCGCTCTCGCGCGACATCCCGCGCAGCTCGGACCTTCCGACGCTGTTCCGCGGCTGGGGCATCGAATTCGATCCCACGCGCCTGGTGCTGGATGACAAGCACGCACTGCAGGTGCAGCCCGACCCCAACGGTCCGCCGGTGCGGCACCTGGCGGTGCTGGGCCTGGGCAAGGACACCCTGAACCAGGACGACGTGGTGTCGGCCGAGCTGCAGACCGTGCATTTCTCCAGCGTCGGCGCCCTGGGCCTGGCGCGCGAGGCCACGCTGGCGATGGAGCCGCTGGCGCAGAGCTCCGGTGCCTCGGCGATGGCGGACGTGGCCGCGGTGCGCGATGCCGTGGCCGACCCGGCCCGGCTGCGCGAAGGCTTCAGCCCCACCGGCGAAGCCTACGTGCTGGCCGCGCGCTTCACCGGCGCGCTGAAGACGGCCTTCCCCGACCGCAGCGGCAAGGACCACGTGGCGGCCAGCCAATCGCCGGTCAACGTGATCGTGGTGGCCGACACCGATGTGCTGTCGGATCGGCTGTGGGTGCAGGTGAACGATTTCCTGGGCCAGCCGGTCTACAACGCCTTCGCCAACAACGGCGACTTCGTGTTCAACGCGGTCGACAACCTGGTGGGCAACGCCGACCTGATCTCGGTGCGCACGCGCGCGGCTTCGGCGCGTCCGTTCGAGCGCGTCGCGGCGCTGCGTCGCAGTGCGGAAGAACGCTACCGCAGCACCGAACAGCAGCTGCAGACCGAACTCGACGCGCTCGAGCAGCAGCTCACCGCGCTGCAGCAGCCGGGGGCCGATGGCCAGGCGCAGGCGCTGAGCGCGCAGCAGCAGGCCGAGATCCTGCGATTCCAGGACGAGAAGCTGCGCATGCGCAAGGAGCTGCGCGACGTGCAGCACCGGCTCAACGCCGACATCGAGGACCTCGGCCAGCGGCTGAAGCTGCTCAACATCCTCGGCATGCCGGCGCTGGTGGTGCTGGTGGCGCTGCTGGTGGCCTGGCGTCGCTGGTCGCGCCGCCGCGTCGCGGTGGCCTGAGCCATGCGTCCCGTGCGCCTGCTGGCGCTTGCGGCCGCGGTGCTGGCGCTGGCCGGCGCGGCCTGGTGGCTGCTCGATCGCGATGGCGCGGGGCAGGGCGACGGGCCCGGGCTGCTGGCGCTGGGCTTCGCGGCGCGCGTGGACACCATCGATCGCATCGAAGTGACGGGCGCGGGCAAGGCCGCCCTGGTCACGCTGGAAAAGGTGCAGGGACAGTGGCGCATGCCCGATCGCGACCAGTGGCCGGGCAACCAGCGCGAGATCAGCCGTGCGCTGTTCCGGCTGGGGCAGGCCAGGCGCATCGAAGCCAAGACCGCCAGGCCATCGCTGCACGTCCGGCTGGGCGTGGAAGATCTCGCGGCCGCGGACGCCAAGGGCGTCGGTCTGCGCCTGTCCGGCGGGGGTAGCGAGCCGCTCGCGCTGGTCGTGGGCAACAATCATCCGTCCCTGGGCGGCAGCTACGTGCGCGTTGGCGACGACCCGCAGGCCTGGCTGCTGGACCAGGACATCGCGCCCGCGCGCAATCCCGCCGACTGGCTCGACCGCCGGCTGATCGACCTGCCGATGGCGCGCGTGCAGACGGTCCGCGTGACGCCGGCCCAGGGGCGCTCCTTCGTGCTGTCGCGCCGCGATGACGATTTCGTGCTGGAAGGCCTGGCGTCTGCCGCGCTGGCCAATCCCGATGCAGGCAATGCCATCGCCGGTTTCACCGACCAGCTTCCGCTTGATGACGTGGCCAGGGATTCGGGGACCGCACCGACCCAAACCGCGGTCTTCGAAAGCGTCGATGGCCTGGCTGTCACGGTCTCGACCTGGCCCGGCGAGGGCAGCCAGACCTGGGCACGCCTGTCGGTCTCCCTGGATCGCGAGCGCGCCTCGGCCTGGTTCGCGCGCGGCGCTGCCGACGACACGGCGCGGCAGGAGGCAGGCGACCCGGCGACGCGGCTGGCGGCCCTGGAAGCCCAGGTCGCGGCCTGGCAGGCCAGTTTCGAGGGCCGGCAGTTCCTGCTGCCGCCGTACAAGGCGCAGGCCCTGGCGAAGTCGCGCGGCGACTATCTCGCAGGCCAACCATGAGCGGCGCGGCGCGCCGTGGTCTCGCGGCGGCGGGTGGCTTCGCCTGCGCGGCCGCGATCGGCCTGTCGGCCTACGCGATGCACGGGCTCGACGGCGAGGATTCCCAACGTGCCTCGCTGGCCGCGGCCTTCCTGTTCGGTCACGGCCTGGCTTGGCTGGTGCTGGCGCCCACGGCGGTGGCGCGACTGCGGCTGGCAGGACTGTTCGTGCTGGTGGCGGGCGTGGCCCTGTTCTGCGGCAGCCTGCTGGCCGCCGTGTTCTTCGATGCCTCCACGGCGCTGGCGCCCACCGGCGGCATCCTGCTGATGCTGGGCTGGCTGCTGCTGGCCGCGGACGCACTGCGTCCGGCGGTGCGGCCATGACCCGACACGTGCGCGGCTTCGACCTGCTGGCCGCCAGCGAACACCTGCGCCGGCGCGACCGCCGCTTCGTGCGCTGGATCGACCGCATCGGCCCGCTGGACGTCGGCGCCCGCTGGCGCAAGCCCTTCGACACCACCGATTCGCTGGCGCGCGCCATCCTCTACCAGCAGCTTTCCGGCAAGGCCGCGGCCACCATCGTCGGCCGCGTCGAGCAGGCCATCGGCGCGAAGAAGCTGCATGCCGACACCCTGGGGCGCGTGGACGACGCCACGCTGCGCGCCTGCGGCGTGTCGGGCAACAAGACCCTGGCCCTGCGCGACCTGGCCGCGCGCGCGGCCCGCGGCGAAGTGCCCGGCTCGCGCGAAATGGCCGGCATGGCCGACGACGACATCATCCAGCGCCTCACCGCCGTGCGCGGCATTGGCCGCTGGACGGTGGAGATGATGCTGATGTTCCAGCTGGGCCGGCCCGACGTGCTGCCGGTGGACGACCTGGGCGTGCGCAAGGGCGCGCAGCTGCTCGACCGCAGCGAAGCGATGCCGACACCGAAGCAGCTGCTGGAACGGGGGGTGAAGTGGGGACCCTACCGCACGCTGGCCGCGCTGTACCTGTGGCGGATCGCCGACAGCGGCGCGCCGGCAAAGCCGCCGGTCAAGCGCTCGCAGGATTGACCGCAGCGCCCGCGTCCCGCGGCCCCGCATGCCAGCGCCAATGCCAGGGCTCGTAGACGATGCCGTGCGGGTTGCCGCGCGGATAGCTCATCACGAAACCGAAGTCGCCCGCACGCCGGCACAGCCACGCAAACGCCGGCGTCGTCTCGAAACTTTCTTCCGCGGCCGGTTCGCCGGGTGTGCTGATGTCCATCGTGCAGCCGCCGTGATGCTCGCTGTATCCGGGCGCGGCATTGACCGCGAGGATGTCGGCCAGGGTCAGGCCGCGCGCCAGCTTCCGCTCGAAGATGCCCAGCTGGTAGTCGTGGCTGCGGTAGCCGGAGATCGCCTGCAGCACCACGCCTTCGGTGACGGCCGCCGCCTGCATGCGCCGCCAGGCGCGCGCCGCCGGCGCCAGCAGCCACAGTGGCCGTCGGTAGCGGTCGCGTCCGGCGAATTCCAGCCGCGCGGGTTCGGCCACCAGGGCCAGGCCGGTCGTGTCGCCGTAGGACGCGTCCAGGCCCAGCTGGTGCAGGCGTTCTCGCAGGCCCTCGAGCGGCAGCGAGGGCGCGAGACCGGCGCGCTCGGGCGCCGCGCCCAGCGCGTCCAGCAGTTCGCCCAGACCCGGTTCGCGCCACAGCGCTGGCGACAGCGGCCGCAGCCGGCCCTGGGCGATCGCGCCCAGGAAGCGGCCATCGCGCTTGCGCCGCACCAGCCACTGCGCCTGCGCCAGCGTGCGGGCGTGCGCATTCGCGCGCGCGCGCAGCAGCCGCGCCGGCACGGCCTCCAGGCCTTGGGTGTTGATCAGGTGCCAGTCCAGGGGCTGCATGCGGCCAGCTTAGCCTTCGCGTCCCGGCCGAAGGAAGCGCTCAGTCGCCGCCCCCGCCCCCGCCCCCGCCCCCGTCACCGCCGCCATCGCTGGCATCGTGCCCGTGGTCGGCGTGCTTGCCGCGACCGCCGCCGGTGTCCCCGCCGCCGATTACCCAGAGCGGCGAGATGTCGTCGCCGCGGCCGTCCTGCTTGCGGGCCGCACGCGGGCGCCGCGCGCGAACCACGAGCGCCAGCACCGTGCCCAGCGCCAGCAGTAGTCCCAGTCCCAAGATGGCTTCGCCCATGCGCGCAGCCTGCGACGAGTGTGTGACCGGAAGATGTCAGCGCCGGGGCCGGCGCAGGATGTCGAGCACGGCCTGCGGGTGCTGCACGCTCAGCAGCCAGACCCGGCCGTCGCGGTGGGGAAGCACGATCACCCGGGTCGGGTCGGTGATCAGGCAGAAGGCCTTGCGCCGGTCGCGCAACCGGAAATGGCCCGCGCGCAGGCCGGGCAGGGCATAGCCGTTGGTCTTGAGCAGCGGCCGGAATTCCTTCTGCTCGCGAAGGTTGGTGACCCGGGCCTGGTCCAGGTCGAACTGTTCCAGCGGCGCCTCGCGTGTGTACCAGGTGGCCCTCACCTTCAGCCGCTGTCCGTCGAACCAGGCCTCGCGGCGCCAGATCGGCAGCACCACGGCCAGCGACACCAGCGCCACCCCGGCCTGGATCACCAGCAGCGCCATCGGATCCAACCGTCCCTCCTGTACCTGCAGCACCATCGCCACCGCTACGCCCAGCGGGATCAGCGCGCCGAAGCCGAGCGCGAACAGGATCGGCATCTTTCCCAGCGGGGTGAGTTCGAAGCGACGGTCCATCGTGGGTTCCGGGCGGGGTCAGCCGGGCTCGGCATCGTCGGCGCCTTCCGGCGTGCGCAGGCGACCGGCCTTGCGCAGCGCGTCGCGCAGCACGTATTCGATCTGAGCGTTGAGCGAGCGCAGCTCGTCGTCCGACCAGCGCTGGACCGCGTCCAGGACTTCGGCGTTGATGCGCAGCGGATAGGCTTTTTTCTCGGCCATCGCTCAGCTTCGGCCGGCCCGGAGCAGCGGCACCAGCCCCAGGGTCGACACCGCCACCACCGTGCCCACCGCATAGGGGACCAGGGCTACGACGCGCTCGGCGGGCAGCGCGATCAGCAGGACGCCCATCAGCAGGATCAGGCCGTCGATCAGGATCAGGTAGATGCCCAGGGCCGCGCGCGCCCGCGCCGGGTCCCGCGCCGTGCTCATCGACGCGGGCCGCCACTTGCCCATCAGCAAGGCCACGCCCAGGGCCAGGCCCGGCAGGGCGCTCAGGATCGCGATCATTCCACCGAGCAGCATTTCGTCCATGGCCATCTCAGTAGATGGAGCCGGCGTTCACCACCGGCTGGGTACCGCGCTCGCCGCACAGCACCACCAGCAGGTTGCTCACCATCACCGCGCGGCGCTCGGGGTCCAGGTCCACCACCTTGCGGGCCGACAGCTGCTCCAGCGCCATTTCCACCATGCTGACCGCACCTTCGACGATGCGGGTGCGGGCGGCGATGATCGCGCCGGCCTGCTGGCGCTGCAGCATGGCCTGGGCGATCTCCGGCGCGTAGGCCAGGTGGCTGATGCGGGCCTCGGCCACGTTCACGCCGGCCTGGGCCAGGCGCTCCTGGATTTCTTCGGTGAGGTGCTTGGCGATTTCGGCGGCGTGGCTGCGCAGCGAGATCTTGCCGTCCTCGTGCTGGTCGTAGGGATAGCTGGTGGCCATCGCGCGCAGCGCGGCTTCGGACTGGATGTGCACGAAGCTTTCGTAGTCGTCCACGTTGTAGACGGCCTCGGCCGAATCCACCACCTGCCAGACCACCACCGCGCCGATTTCGATCGGGCTGCCGTCGAGGTCGTTGACCTTGAGCTTGCCCGACTCGAAGTTGCGCACGCGCAGTGAAATCTTCTTTGCAGAGTAGAAGGGGTTGTTCCAGCGCAGGCCCTGATCCTTGCAGGTGCCCTTGTACTCGCCGAACAGGCTAAGGACGGCGGCCTGGTTGGGCTCGACCATGTAGAAGCCGCACATGCCGAACAGTGCGACCACGCCCAGGATCAGGGCGCCCACGATGAAGGCGGCGTCGTGCTCCCGGATGCCGTAGATGAACAGGGCCAGCGCGCCGCCCAGCGCCAGCAGCAGGGCCAGCACGGTCGGAATGCCGGGGACGGAGCGGAGCGACTGTTCTTTCATGGCGGATCTCCCTTGAGGTGATCCGACGATATCATAAAGATATCATCTTGCAAGATGCCGGAAGCCGGGCCGACCTCCGGCCTGGCCCGCGGCTCAGCGCTCGACCCGGAACCGGACCAGGGGCGAGGGCAGCTGTTCGCTGGCGATGGTCAGGCTGAGGCCATCCAGCGAGAAGGCCACGGCCTCGGCCTGGGGCATCCAAGGCAGATCCAGGTGCGGCAGCGGGCGCGCCAGCGCCTCGGCCCAGTCGCCACCGCCGTCGCGGGTGATGAAATGGATCGAGCGGTAGTTCAGCACGGCCAGCACGCGGCCATTGGGGCTCAGGTCGACCCCGGTGACCTGGGCGCGATAGCGGCCATAGGTGGGGCTGCGCTGCAGGTCGCTGCCGTCGGGCTGTTCGATGCCCTGCAGGGTGCCCACCAGCTCGGCGGTCTGGCGCTGCGGGCTGCGGGCCAGGGGAATGCGGAACAACTCGGCGGGCACGCGCTTTTTCGAGATCAGCAGCACTTCGCCGCGGGCCACGTCCACGGCCACCGCCTCGCAGTCACGCGGGCCGTCGGGCCAGTCGAACTCCAGCGTCCAGGCCACCGGCGCCGGCGAGGCCAGGTCGCTGGGCTCCTCGATCACTTGCAGGGCCAGGTCGCGGCGGATGCCGCCGTTGTCGCCGGTGTCGGCGATCAGCAGGTAATGGCGGCCGTCGAGTTCGAACGAGGCCAGATCTTCCCAGTCCACGTTGCGGACGCCCTGGATGTCCACGCTGGCCTGGTGCTGGCCGCGGGCATCCATCAGGTGCAACTGCGCGCTGTTGCCGCCGTCGTTGATGGCCCAGAACAAGCCCGGGTGGCTGCGCGAAGGCGCCAGCCCGCTGATCTCGTCCATCGCCTTGTGCGTGACCAGCCCCGCGACTTCGGGGGCGGACCAGCGGGCGGCGAAAACCGGCCCGGACAGCAGGAGCAGGGCGAACAGGAGTCGATGCATGCGGGGTTCTGTCTTGGAAGAGCGAGGATGCCAGAAACACGCCCCGGGCAGAACCGGATCCGGCCCGAGGCCGCCGGCGCGGCCGGGCCAAACGCTACAATCCACGGTTTCCCGCACGGAACCTACCCATGACTTCGCCCGGACCCGTCACCCTCGGCACGCCCCTCTCGCCGCACGCGCGCCGCGTGCTGATGCTGGGCTCGGGCGAACTGGGCAAGGAAGTGGTGATCGAACTGCAGCGGCTGGGCGTGGAGGTGATCGCCGCCGACCGCTACGACCATGCGCCGGCGATGCAGGTGGCGCACCGTTGCCACACGCTGAACATGCTCGATCCGGCCGCCCTGCGCGACCTGATCGCGCATGAAAAACCCGACCTGGTGGTTCCGGAGATCGAGGCCATCCACACCCCGACCCTGGTGGAGCTGGAAGGCGAGGGCGGCGTGCGGGTGATCCCCACCGCGCGCGCCGCGCGCCTCACCATGGACCGCGAGGGCATCCGCCGGCTCGCGGCCGAGACCCTGGGCCTGCCCACCTCGCCCTACCGCTTCGTGGACACGCGCGAGGAATACCACGCCGCCGTCGCCGCGATCGGCCTGCCCTGCGTGGTCAAGCCGGTGATGTCGTCCTCGGGCAAGGGCCAGAGC
Organism: Arenimonas sp. MALMAid1274; assembly: GCF_049195245.1. NCBI lineage: Bacteria > Pseudomonadati > Pseudomonadota > Gammaproteobacteria > Lysobacterales > Lysobacteraceae > Arenimonas > Arenimonas sp. MALMAid1274. The sequence continues at coordinate 1,233,565 of NZ_JBMIRR010000027.1, read as the reverse complement.
ACCGTGCGCACCGCGGCCGACGTGGATGCGGCCTGGGACTACGCGCAGACCGGCGGCCGCGCCGGCCAAGGCCGCTGCATCGTCGAAGGCTTCATCCGATTCGACTACGAGATCACGCTGCTCACCGTACGCCACCGCGATGGCACCTCGTTCTGCGATCCGGTTGGCCACCTGCAGGTGGACGGCGATTACCGCGAAAGCTGGATGCCGCAGCCGATGTCCGCACTTGCGCTGCAGCGTTCGCGCGAGATCGCTGCGGCCATCACCGACAACCTGGGCGGCTGGGGCCTGTTCGGCGTGGAGCTGTTCGTGCAGGGCGACGAAGTCTGGTTCAGCGAGGTATCGCCGCGCCCGCACGACACCGGCCTGGTTACGCTGGTGTCGCAGGAGCTGAGTGAATTCGCGCTGCATGCGCGCGCCATCCTTGGGCTGCCCATCCCCAACATCGCCACGCTCGGCCCGTCCGCGTCCTGCGCGGTGCTGGCCACCGGCCACGGCGTTCCGGAGTTCTCGAACGTGGACGCGGCCCTGGTTGAACCCGACACCGCGCTGCGCCTGTTCGGCAAGCCGCGCGTCGAGGGCCACCGGCGGGTCGCGGTGACCTTGGCCCGCGGCGAGGACATCGAGGCCGCGCGCGCCAAGGCGCGTCGCGCAGCGGCCGCCCTGACGGTGACGCTGCGGCCGGAGTGAGTCGATCGGCGGACGCGGTCCGGTCCGATACCGCCACCGCAACTGCTGGGTCGGCTCAGCGCGCGTCCGGGGCCAGGTCCACCCAGACCAGACGATGGTCGGTCGCCGTCAGCCAACCGGCACCGGTTTCGCCCGCCTGCGGCCAGAACACGCCGCTGGCCTGCACCGGTAGGCCGACCGAGGGCAGCACGTAGTCCACGCGGTAGTTGCCGTTGCGCGGGCCGAAGGACGCGGTGTCGTGCGCGGCGGCGGTGCGATGCGTGCGGTTGGCGGGCTCGGCCTGCGCCGCGGCCACGGCACCTTCGCTGCGCGGCGTGGCAAAGCGCAGCACGCGCGGATGTTCCAGCAGCTGGTGGATGCTGCCGGGCAGGCTGCCGCCGTCGGCCGGGTCGGCGTTGTAGTCGCCGGCGATCACGAAGCGTTCGCCTTCGGCCAGCCCGCCGCAGCGGCCGGCGTCGTCGCAGAGCCAGGGTTTTTCGCCCGGGCTGAGGTATTCCGCCCACAGCCGGATCTCGTCGTGGTTGCGCGCGGCATTGCGCCGCTCCGGGCCGTCGAACACGGGCGGGGTGGGGTGGGCGACCAGGAAATGGATGCGGCCCTGCGGCGTGTCGATCGGCAGGTCCCAGTGCGACTTCGAACTCAGGCGCAGTTGCGACCACACGGCCTCCGGGTAGAAGGCCTGGCCGGTATCGGGCCGCACCGGCTTGAGGGCGCCGGGCATCGCGCTCCAGCGCAGCAGGCGGAAGCTGCGCACCGCGGCCTCGTCAATCGGATGCATGGACAGCACCAGCATGCCGTACTGGCCCGGATGCAGGCCGTAACCCCAGGCATCGTTGCCGTGGTAGCGGCCTTCGCCACCGATGCGGCCGTCCTGGTCCAGGTCCAGTCCGCTGGGCACGCCGGTGTTCACCTCGGCCGTGTAGGCGTAGGGGTAGTGGATCGGATCCTGCCCGTCCTGGCCCACGCCCAGGTAGAGCTTCAGGAACAGCGTCTTCGCCCGGCCCGCGTCGTCGTAGTCGAATTCGTTGATCAGCACCACGTCGGGCCGCAGGTGCTGAACCGTGGCCGCGATCCGGCGCGCATCCTCGTCGCCGTCGGCCAGCCGTGCCACCAGGCCGCCGTGCTCTTCGTCGTACAGCGAGGCGTTGAACGTGGCAAAGCGCAGCGGACGCGCCGCGGCATCGGTATCGGCAGGCGTCGGTGTGCTCATCGGGGTGCGGGATCCGGCGCAGGCGGCCAGCAGGGCCAGGCACAGCCCGCCGGCGAGGAAAAACCAGGGTCTCTTCATGCGCCGATTGTGCCGGGAATCGGGCCGCGCGGCATCCGCCGTGGCGGCGGCATCAGGGCATGGGTCGCCAGTGCGCGCCGTCGAGGAATTCCATCGGGCGGTACGCACGCTTGTAGGCCATCTTGGGGTGGCCCTCGAGCCAGAAGCCCAGGTACAGGTGGCTGCGGCCCTCCTCGCGCGCGCGCTGCAGCTGGCGCAGGATCGCGTAGGTGCCCAGGCTGCGCGCCGCCAGTTCCGGCGCGTAGAAGGTGTACACCGCCGACAGGGCGTCGGGCACGACATCGGTGACCGCCACGGCCACCAGCTCGCCGGCCAGGCGGAACTCCATGAACTCGGTCGGGCTCCAGTGGCAGGACAGGAAGGCGTCGAAGTTTTCGGGCGCCGGATCGTCCATGCCGCCGCCGGCATGCCGGGTGTCGAGGTAGCGGCGATACAGCGCGAAATTCTCGGCGGTGCGCCGCGCCGGCGCATGCCGCACCTCGAGGTCGGCGTTGCGGGCCAGGCAGCGCTTCTGGTTGCGGTTGGGCTCGAACGTGGCGGCCGGCACCCGCACCGAGATGCAGGCGCGGCAGCCCGAACAGTAGGGCCGGTACACGTGGCCGCCGGAGCGGCGGAAGCCCATCGCCAGCGCGCGGGCGAACAGCGTCGACAGATAAGGATCGGTGGGGTCGATGATCAGGTCGCGCGACAGCCGGTCCGGCCAGTAGCCGCAGGCGTGTTCGACGGTCTGGAACAGTCGGATGGCGGGCTGGTTTCCCATGCGCGCAGTCTATTACGGCGCCGACGGAGGCAACAGCAGGCGCAGGTCGTGCAGGAAGCCGCGCCAGGCCGATTCGCGCGCGGCGGGATCGCGCTGGCGCAGGATCCAGGACGGATGCACGGTGGCCAGCACCCGCGTGCCGTCGGGCAGTGCGTGCCAGCGGCCGCGTTCCTGCATCAGCCGGAAGCCCGGTCCCAGCACCGCGCGCGCAGCGGTGGCGCCCAGGCACAGCACGATGTCCGGTCGCAGGCTGGCCAGCTCCAGCATCAGCCAGCGCTGGCAGGCCTGCACGTGCAGGGCATCGGGGTTGCGGTGCAGGCGGGCCTTGCCGCGCTGATCGAAGCGGAAATGTTTGACCGCATTGGTGAGGTAGAACGTGGACCGGTCCAAGCCCAGTTCGGCCAGGGCCTGGTCCAGCAGTTTTCCCGAAGGGCCGACGAAGGGGCGGCCGCGCAGGTCCTCCTCGTCGCCGGGCTGTTCGCCGACCACCATCACCCTGGCATCGTCCGGGCCCTCGCCGAACACGGTCTGCGTGGCGGGCTGCCACAGTGGGCAGGCACGGCAATCGCTGGCCGCGCGACGCGCCGCGGCCAGGCCCTCCGACGGCGCGGGCAGCGGCGTGGCGACGCGCTCGGGAATGCGGCGGCGAGCGGGCTGGGCCTCGCGCTCGGCCATGTCGCGCACGCGCGCGCCGGCGCCCTGGATCAGCCGCGGCAGCTCGGCCGCCTCGGGCAGGTTCTTCCAGTATTTCTGCGGCATTTCCTGCCGCATCATGGTCGGGTTGAGGCGGGCGGGATTGAAGATGTTGGCGTAGTAGATGCGCCAGGCGTCTTCCTGCGCGTCCTCCGCCGGCACGTCGCCGGGCGCGCCGCCGGGCCCGAAGGCCAGCGCGGCGCCGTCCCAGCGCACGCTGCGGTAGGGCGTGCTGATCGCCCAGTGCATGCCCGCGAAACGGCGCGCGAAGAAGGGCGCCACGCGGTCCAGGATGTAGTGCGCGGGTTCGAACCAGGCCACGAAGGTGTTGTCGTGACCCGGGACCGCACGGAAGCGCACGAAGGCCTTCATCTTGTGGCTGTCGCGGCCCACGGCCTTCTCCAGCACCTGCGCGCGCCGAACGTCCGGATCGGTGGCGCGTTCGAGCAGGCCGCGCTCGCCCTCGGCGATGCGCCAGAGCAGGCGGTAGAGCAGGGCGTGGCGCTGCGGGTCGCGATGGCAGAGCACCGCGTCGGCCAGCGACAGGAAATCGGAAGGCACCCGCGGCGTGGCGCGCAGCGGCGGCAGCGAATCCAGTGACGGTCCCGGCATCAGCGTGGCCTGGGCATCGCCGCTCCAGTCGATGTCCGGCGGCGCCACCCCGGCGCGAAGGGCGGCGCGCGCCAGCGGACGCCAGGCGGCGCCGTCCCAGGGCGGGTCTACCTTGGCCGAATACACGCCGGCAGGATCACTCGAACAGGCCGCGCTGGCGCGGCGGCGGCGCCAGCAGCGTGCGCAGCCGCAGCGGATCGTCCAGGCTGGCCTTGGGGTGGTGGTCCAGCAGCGACACGAAGGGCAGCACCTTCTTCATCGGCACCCGCAGCCGGGCCAGATCGGCCACCCGCAGCGCGCCGTGCCGGCGCGAACTGATCACGCGCTCGACATTGCGCGTGCCCATGCCCGGCACCCGCAGCAGCATCTCGCGCGGCGCGGTGTTCATGTCCACCGGGAAGCGGGCCGGGTTCCGCAGCGCCCAGGCCAGCTTCGGGTCCACGTCCAGGTCCAGCATGCCGTCGCCGCTGGCCGGCGCGATCTCGTCCACGCCAAAGCCATAGAAACGCAGCAGCCAGTCGGCCTGGTAGAGACGGTGCTCGCGCTGCAGCGGCGGTGCCAGCAGCGGCAGTTTCTTCGAGGCGTCGGGGATCGGGCTGAAGGCGGAGAAGTACACGCGCCGCAGCCGATAGTTGCCGTACAGGTTTTCGGTCGTGGTCAGGATGGCGCGGTCGTCGGCCTGGTCCGCGCCGACGATCATCTGCGTGCTCTGGCCGGCAGGTGCGAAGCGCGGCGGCTTGGCGCGGAATTTCGGCGCGGCCTTGCGCGCCTCCTTGCCTTCCTCGATGCGCCAGCGCAGGTCGCCCATCGCCGCGCGGATGCCCGGCAGCTTCTTCTCCGGCGCCAGCTGCGCCAGGCCGGCTTCGGTCGGCAGTTCGACATTGATGCTGAGCCGGTCGGCGTAGCGGCCGGCCGCCGCCAGCAGCTCGGGCGTGGCGTCGGGAATGGTCTTGAGGTGGATGTAGCCGGCGAACTTGTGGTCCTCGCGCAGGCAGCGCGCCACTTCCACCAGTTGCTCCATCGTGTAGTCGCTGTCGCGGATGATGCCGCTGGACAGGAACAGGCCCTCGATGTAGTTGCGCTTGTAGAAGTCCAGCGTCAGGTCCACCACTTCCTGCGGCGTGAAGCGTGCGCGCCGCACGTTGCTCGACACCCGGTTGACGCAGTACGCGCAGTCGAAGGTGCAGAAGTTGGTGAGCAGGATCTTCAGCAGCGAAACGCAGCGGCCGTCGGGCGTGTACGAATGGCAGATGCCCATGCCTTCGGTGCTGCCGATGCCGCCCGTGCCCAGCGAGTTCCGACGGTCGGCGCCGCTGGAGGCGCAGGACGCGTCGTACTTGGCGGCGTCGGCCAGGATCGCGAGTTTTTCAAGCGTCTGCATCTTGCAAGGGTGGCATGCGGCCGTCGCAGGGTTCGAGACCGCATGGTCGCCGATCGCGCGTGTCCGCAGGTGAAGGCGGGGTCAGCGAACGCGCCACGCACGCATCCGACGCGCGTGGCGTTCAGCCCGGTGCCAACGGCCGGCAGGCCGCGTTCAGCGCAGCGCGTTCACCTGGCCCAGGCGACGGCCCAGGCGCGTGACGGTTTCGGTGGCGATCGTGTCCAGCGTCACCGCATCGCGCGGGAACAGCAGGATCACGGTGGAGCCGTAGTTGAAGCGCGCCATCTCCGCGAACCGCGCCAGCGTGATGTTGCGGCCGCGCCAGTCGCGGCGCACGGGCTTGTGCGCGTAGGGCGGGATTTCCTCGCCGTTCCAGACCGACTCCACGCCCGACACCAGCAGCGCGCCGACCATCACCGAGCACATCGGCCCGAAGTCGGTGTCGAAGTGGCACACCAGGCGCTCGTTGCGCGCGAACAGGCGCGGAATGGCCTGCACGCCCCAGGGCGCCACCGTGAACAGGCGGCCGGGCACGTGCAGCGTTTCCACCAGGGTGCCGGTCCAGGGCATGTGCACGCGGTGGTAGTCGCGCGGCGAGAGGTAGATGTTGGCGAACCAGCCGTCGGCATAGGGCGCGGCCATCGCCTCGTCGCCCAGCAGTTCGGCCGCGGTGAAGGCCTGGCCCTTGGCCTGGAAGATGCGGCCTGCTTCGATGCGACCCACCTGGCTGACCTTGCCATCGGCCGGCATCACCAGCGTGGCCGGGTCCGGATCCGCGGTGCGCATGCCCGGCGCCAGTTCGCGGGTGAAGAAGGCATTGAAGTGCGGGTAGTTGCGCGGCTCCGGGTCCGCGGCCTCGGCCATGTCCACCCTGAACTGGCGGATGACCAGGCCGATCAGCCAGTCCTTGAACCAGCGCGTGCGGATGCGCGCCATCCGGTAGGCCAGCGAGGTGAGCAGCCGGTGCGGCAGCAGGTACTGCAGGGCGACCTTCGGGCTCATGGCGCGTCCCGGGCCAGCAGGGCCAGGTCGGCCGCGATGTCGGCAGGCACCAGCGGCGCACGGATCAGGCCCGCCTGGCGGCCCTGCGGGTCGATCACCACCAGGCCGGTGGAGTGGTCCATGGTGTAGTCGCCGTCGATGCCGGCCACCTTCATGTAGACCAGGCCCAGGCTGCTGGCGAAATCCTGCAGCGCCGGTTCCGGCACCGTGGCGGCCAGGGTGGCGGGGTGGAAGTAGGCGGCGTACTCACCGGTCTTCTGCGGCGTGTCGCGCTCGGGGTCGACCGACACGAACAGTACCCGCGGCTGCCGGTCGGCCGGCAGGTCCTGCCAGGCTTTCTGCGCCTGGGCCAGGTCCGACAGGGTGGTCGGGCAGACATCGGGGCAATGGGTGAAGCCCAGGAAGACCACGGTCCAGTGGCCGCGCAGCTCGTCATTGGTCAGCGGGGTGCCGTCGGACTGCTGCAGGGCGAAGGCGGGCAGCACACGGTGCTGCGGGTAGAGGCGCACCGCCTTGAGCTGCGCGCGGTCCACCGCCGCGGCCGGCGGCGCCGCCGTGGCCTCGACCACCGGCGCGGTGCCCTGTCGGGGCGCAAAGGCGACCTGGGCCGCCCACAGCCCCAGGCCCGCCGCCAGGGCGGCCACGAGGATCAGCAGGGTGTTGCGATTGAACACGGTCGCTCCGGGGCGGGGCAGGGGGCGTCAATTATAGCCGGGGCGCGGCTATACTCCGGCCATTGCAAGGAATTTCAACAAGATGTCGATCGAACTTGTAACCATCGTTGACTTCATCCGCTACGGCGCCAGCCGTTTCGGCGCCGCCGGCCTGAGCTTCGGCCATGGCCACGACAACGCGCTGGACGAGGCCACGCAGCTGGTGCTGCATGCGCTGCACCTGCCGCCGGACCTCGGCCCGGCCTACGGCACCGCGAAGCTGGTGGCCGAGGAGCGCGCCGCGGTGCTGGCCCTGTTCGAGCGGCGCATCCAGGAACGCATTCCGGCCTGCTATCTCACCGGCGAGGCCTGGTTCGCCGGCCTGAGCTTCAAGACCGACGCGCGCGCCCTGGTGCCGCGTTCGCCGATTGCCGAGCTGATCGAAGCCGGCTTCGAGCCCTGGCTGGGGGGCCGCGAGGTGCAGCGCGTGCTCGACATGTGCACCGGCTCGGGCTGCATCGCCATCGCCACCGCGCACTACAACCCGCAGTGGCAGGTGGACGGCGCCGACCTGAGCGAGGACGCGCTGGCCCTGGCCCGCGAGAACGTCGAGCGGCTCGAGACGCGCAACGTGCGCCTGGTGCATTCGGACCTGTTCCGCAACCTCGATGGCGAGGTGTACGACCTGATCGTCACCAACCCGCCCTATGTAACCCATGCCGAAACCGACGCGCTGCCGCCCGAGTACGCGCACGAGCCCGAGTTGGGCCTGCGCGCCGGCGACGATGGCCTGGACCTGGCGCTGGAGATCCTGCGCGATGCGCCGCGGCACCTGTCCGAGAACGGCCTGCTGATCTGCGAGGTGGGCGAGAGCGAACACGCCCTGGTGGCCCTGCTGCCGGAGCTGCCGCTGGCCTGGGTCGAATTCAGGGTGGGGCAGATGGGCATCTTCGTCGCCGAGCGCGGGGACCTGGTGGCGCACCACGCGCGCATCAAGGCCCTGGCCGATGCCCGCCGCGCCTGAGCCCCCCGCATGAGCGACAACAGCTTCGGCCGGCTGCTGCGCGTCACCACCTTCGGCGAAAGCCATGGACCGGCCATCGGCTGCGTCATCGACGGCTGCCCGCCCGGCATCGCGATCACGGCCGACGACTTCCGCACCGACCTGGACCGCCGCGCCACCGGCAAGAGCCGCCACACCTCGCAGCGCCACGAGGCCGACGAGGTCGAGATCCTCAGCGGTGTGTACGAGGGCCTAACCACCGGCACGCCGATCGGCCTGCTGGTGCGCAACACCGACGCGCGCAGCAAGGACTATTCGAAGATCGCCGCGCAGTTCCGTCCCGGCCACGCCGACTACACCTATTGGCAGAAGTACGGCCTGCGCGATCCGCGCGGCGGCGGCCGCAGCTCGGCGCGCGAGACCACGATGCGGGTGGCGGCCGCGGTGATCGCCAAGAAGTGGCTGCTTGAGCGCCACGGCATCACGGTGCAGGCCTGCGTGTCGCAGATCGCCGACCTGCGCCCTCGCGCCTTCGACTGGGCCGCGGTCGAGGGCAATGATTTCTTCTGGCCCGACGGGGGCCAGGCGCCCGAGCTCGAGGCGTTCATGGATGCGCTGCGCAAGTCCGGCGACTCGGTGGGCGCGCGCGTGGATGCCATCGCGCGCAACGTGCCCCCGGGCTGGGGCGAGCCGGTGTACGGCAAGCTCGATGCCGACATCGCCGCGGCCATGATGTCCATCAATGCGGTCAAGGGCGTCGAGATCGGCGCCGGCTTCGGCAGCATCGTTCAGAAGGGCAGCGAGCACCGCGACCTGATGTCGCCGGCCGGGTTCGCCAGCAACCATGCGGGCGGCATCCTTGGCGGCATAAGCAGCGGCCAGGACATCACGTGCTCGGTGGCGTTCAAGCCCACGTCCAGCCTGCGCCTGCCCGGTGCCACCGTGGACGTCGAGGGCGCACCGGCCGAGGTGATCACCACCGGCCGCCACGACCCCTGCGTGGGCCTGCGGGCCCCGCCGATCTGCGAAGCCATGCTGGCCCTGGTGCTGATGGACCACGCCCTGCGCCACCGCGCCCAGTGCGGCGACGTCGGCCCGGTCACGCCCCGTCTGCCGGGTGCCTCGCCATGAACAAGAGCGATTTTTGCCGCGGATTTACGCGGATGGACGCGGACAAGAGCCGAATCGTGCTGGCCCGAAAACGATCGCCTCGGGGCAGCTAGGTCCCCGCGCACGCGCGCCTGACCCCCAAGCCCCCGAGGCCCACCCCCTGTTCGCCCTATCCGCTCTTATCCGCGTAAATCCGCGGCCAAAAAACAAAATTCTTGGAATACCTAAAACCCCATGAGCAAGACCTACAACGTAGCCATCGTCGGCGCCACCGGTGCGGTGGGCGAGGCGATGCTGTCCGTGCTGGCCGAGCGCCAGTTTCCGATCGGCAAGCTGCACCTGCTGGCCAGCGCGCGCTCGGCCGGCGAGAAGATCGACTACGGCGCCCGCAAGATCGTGGTCGAGGACCTGGCCGGCTTCGATCCCGCCGGGGTGGACATCGCGCTGTTCTCCGCCGGCGGCGGCATTTCGAAGGAATACGCGCCGAAGTTCGCCGCGGCCGGCGCGGTGGTGATCGACAACAGCTCGGCCTTCCGTTACGACGACGAGGTGCCGCTGGTGGTGTCGGAGGTCAATCCGCAGGACCTGGCGAACCGGCCGCGCGGCATCGTTGCCAATCCCAACTGCTCCACCATGCAGATGCTGGTGGCGCTGGCGCCGATCCACCGTGCCGTGGGCATCGAGCGCATCAACGTGGCCACCTACCAGTCGGTCTCCGGCGCGGGCCGCAGCGGCATGGAGGAGCTCGGCCGGCAGTCGGCGGCGATGCTGGGATTCCAGACCTACGAGCCGGCGAAGTTCCCGGTGCAGATCGCCTTCAACCTGATCCCGCACATCGACGAATTCCTGGACAACGGCTACACCAAGGAAGAGATGAAGATGGTGTGGGAGACCCGCAAGATCCTTGGCGACGACCGCATCCAGGTCAATCCGACCGCGGTGCGCGTGCCGGTGTTCTACGGTCACTCCGAGGCGGTGCACCTGGAGACGCGACAGAAGCTGTCGGCCGCCGATGCGCGCGTCCTGCTCGAGGCCGCGCCGGGCGTGGTGGTGGTGGACGACCGCGCACCGGGCGGCTATCCGACGCCGGTGACCCACGCGGCCGGCACCGACCCGGTCTATGTCGGCCGGATCCGCGAGGACGTTTCGCATCCGCGCGGCCTGGACCTGTGGATCGTGTCGGACAACATCCGCAAGGGCGCCGCCCTGAACGCGGTGCAGTTGGCGGAACTCGTGGTCAAAGAGCGTTCCTGACCGGTATATTCGGGACGTTTACCGACGGGGCCGCTGCAGGGGAGTGGTCGCGCCAGCCTTCATCGGGGAGAGTGAAAGCGTGAAGAACAGGCATCTGCAGCTACCGTTCGCCCTGGCACTGGCCCTGGGCGCGTCCAGCGCCCATGCGCTGGGGCTGGGCCAGATCGAAGTGAAGTCGGGGCTCAACGAGCCCCTGGTCGCCGAGATTCCCATCCTCTCGGCCGGCCCCGGCGAGCTCGACGAGCTAGAGGTGCGCCTGGCGTCGCCCGAGGCTTTCGCCCGCGTGGGGCTGGAGCGCCCGGTCGGCCTGACCGCCAACCTGCAGATGAGCGTCGGTCGCAACGCGGCCGGCCAGCCGGTGGTGCGTGTGACCACGCCCGGCCGCTTCAGCGAGCCTTTCCTCACCTTCCTGCTCGAGGCCAACTGGGGTCGGGGCAGCGTGGTGCGCGAATACAGCGCGCTGGTGGATCCGCCCTACATCGCACCCGCCGTGATCCGTCCGCTGGAAGCGCCGGCCGTGGCCACGCAGCCCACCGCGCCGCCGCCTCCCCCGGTGTACGCGCCCGAGGCCGAGGCTGAAACCGCGGCCGTGCCGGAGCCAGAGCCGGAGCTGATCGTCACCGACACCCTGCTCGATCCCGAGCCGCTGCCCGAGCCGGCGCCGCTGCCCGAGCCGGAACCGGAGGCGGTGGTGGCCGAGCCGTTGCCGCCCGAGCCGGTCGCTGCCGCCCCCGAGCCCGCGCCCGAGCCGGTGATGCCCGAGCCCGAGCCGGTCGTTCCAGAGCCCGCACCGGAACCGGCGCCGCAGCCCGAACCCATTGCCGCCGAGCCCGAGCCGCTGCCCGTGCCCGAGCCGGTGGCCCCGCCGCCGCCGATTCCGGCGCCGGCGCCGGAACCCGTTGCAAGCCCGGACAGCTATGGCCCCGTCACCGAAGGCCAGACCCTGTGGAGCCTGGCGCAGTCGGTGCGGCCCGACGCCTCGGTCACCGTGAACCAGATGATGCTGGCGCTGCAGCGGGCCAACCCCGAAGCCTTCATCGACGACAACATCAACCAGCTCAAGCGCGGCGCCGTGCTTCGCATCCCGGCGCGCGACGAGGTCGCCACCCTGGGCGAGGCCGAGGCCGCCGCCCTGGTGCGCGAACAGGCCAACGCCTGGCAGTCGCGTCGCCAGCCGGTGCCGCAGCCCGCCGAGACCGTGGCCGCCGAACCGGCGCCTGCGCCCGAGGTCGCTCCTGCGCGTCCGGCCACGCGGCCGGCGGCAACGCCGCGCGCCGATGGTCGCCTGGAAATCGTGCCGCCCTCGGGCGACGAGCAGTCCGCGCGGGCGGTGCAGTCGGGTGCCAGCGGTACCGGCACCGGCGCCGAACTGCGCGCCGAGCTCACCCAGGCCCGCGAGGACTTGGCCGCCCGCGAGGCCGAAGTGTCCGAACTGCGCTCGCAGCTGACCGAACTCGAGCAGCAGCAGGCCGATTCGCAGCGCCTGATCCAGATGCAGGACAGCCAGATGAAGGCGCTGCAGGAGCGCCTGGGCCAGGTCCAGGCCGCGCCCGAACCGGCAGCCCCGGCGCCTGCGCCGGCCGAGCCGGCCGCCGCCGGCGCCACCCCGGTCGCGGTCGAGCCTGCCGCCGCCGCGCCCTGGTACCTCAATCCCTTCGTGCTTGGTGGCGCAGGCCTGCTGGTCCTGTTCGGCCTGGTGCTGGCGCTGCGCGGTCGCCGGACCGCCAGCCCGGTGCCGGTGGTGGGCCGCCGGATTTCCGATGACGACGCGCTCAAGGCCAGCCTCGAAAGCAACCGGCCGACGGCCCTGGACAGCGCCGATTCGGACGCCGGTGACGACGCCGAAGCCGATGCCCCCGCACTCACCGCCGAGGAAGCCGCGCTGGCCCAGCTCAAGCAGAACGTGGCCGAGCGTCCGGACGACCTCGAGGCGCACATCAGCCTGCTGCGCCACCACTACAAGCACGGCCACAAGGCGCAGTACGAGGTCGCCGCGCAGGCGATGCGCATCAAGGTCCGAAGCACGCTCGATCCGCGCTGGCGCGAGGCCGTGGTGATGGGCGTGACCCTGTCGCCAGCCAATCCGTTGTTCAGCCAGGCCGGGTGGAATGCGCCCAAGTTCGGCGACACCGGGGTCCTGCCCGCCACCGCCGGCGTGCCCGCGCCGGAAGCGGCCGCGACGCCCGCGCCTGCCGCCGATCTGGACGACTTGTCCGGGCTGGAGCTGCAGGGATCTCCCGATCCGGTGGATCCGGAGGAAGATTGGGACCGCTTCTCCGTTGTCGCGGCGACCGATGCGGATTCAGAGGCGGCCGACATGGCGCCCGCAACCGAGGCCGCGCCCGACACCGGCAGTGACGACGATGGCAGCAGCACCAAGATCGAGCTGGCCAAGGCCTACCTCGACATCGGCGACATCGATGGTGCCAAGGGCATGCTGGAGGAAGTGATGGCCGAGGCCGGGCCCGCGGGCCGCGCGGAGGCCGAGCGGCTGCTGCGCGAAATCGGCTAACCTCGCGCTCCCGCCCCTTTCCACAGGCAGGGCCGGGGCGACCCGGCCCTTCTCGTCACCGGCATGCGCTACGCACTCGGCATCGAATACGACGGCAGCGGCTTCCAGGGATGGCAGCGGCTGTCGCATGGCGCCTCGGTGCAGGCCGCGGTGGAGTCGGCGCTGTCGTTCGTGGCCAACCATCCACTGGACGTGGTCTGCGCCGGACGCACCGACAGCGGCGTGCACGCCCGTTGCCAGGTGGTGCACCTGGACACGGAATCGGGCCGCACGCCGTACGCCCTGCAGCAGGGCGGCAACAGCCGCCTGCCGGGCGGTATCGCCATCCTGTGGTGCCAGCCGGTGCCCCAGGATTTCCATGCCCGCTATTCCGCCCGCGCGCGCCGCTATCGCTACACCGTGCTCAACCGGCCCATGCGAGCAGCCTTCCAGCGCGACTACCTTACCTGGGAGCGGCTGCCGCTGGACGCGGCGGCGATGCATCGCGCCGCCCAGGGCCTGGTCGGCGAGCACGACTTCAGCGCCTTCCGCACCGTGCACTGCCAGGCCCCGCATCCGAACCGCCACGTGCATTCGATCAGCGTGCAGCGCGAGGACGACCGCGTCGTGATCGAGGTGCAGGCCAATGCCTTCCTGCACCACATGGTGCGCAACTTCGTCGGCAGCCTGCTGCCGGTCGGTCGCGGCGAGCAGCCGGAGGACTGGCCCGCGCGCCTGCTGGCCGGGCGCGACCGCACTCTGGCCGGACCGACCGCGCCTTCCAACGGCCTGGTCTTCCTGGGCCCGCGCTATCCCTCGCAGTGGCAGCTGCCGGCCGAGGTCACGCTGGATGATCTGCCGGAGCATCACGGCCCCAGCACGGCTGCCCGGTAGAATGCGGCCATGCGCACACGGATAAAATTCTGCGGCATGACGCGGCCCGGCGACGTGCGCCTGGCCGTCGAGCTGGGCGTGGACGCGCTGGGCTTCGTGTTCGCCGCCGCCAGCCCGCGCCGGCTCGCGATCGAACAGCTGGAAGGCCTGCGCCAGGCGGTGCCGCCGCTGGTCGACGCGGTCGCCCTGTTCATGGACAACCCCGGCAGCGAGGTGGTGGCCGCGCTGCGCGTGCTCAAGCCGACCCTGCTGCAGTTCCATGGCGGCGAGGACGACGCCTTCTGCCGCAGCTTCGGCCTGCCTTTCATCAAGGTGGTGCCCATGGGGCAGGGCGCGGACGATGCGGTGCTGGCGCGGAAACGCTACCCTTCGGCCAGTGCCTTCCTGCTCGACGGCCATGGCCCCGGCCAGCCCGGCGGTCGCGGCGAGCGCTTCGACTGGACCACCCTGCCACCCCTGGGACGCCCCGTCTTCCTGGCGGGCGGCCTGGTGCCGTCGAACGTGGGGCAGGCCATCCGCGCGGCGCGGCCCTATGCCGTGGACGTATCCAGTGGCATCGAAAGCGCGCCGGGCCTGAAGGACGGCGAAAAAATGCAGCAGTTCGTGGACGAGGTAAGACGTGCAGACCGCAATGCCCCGGAATGAGATCCCCGCCGCCGCCGACATCGCCGATTTCGGCGCCTGGCCCGATGCGGCCGGCCACTTCGGCCGCTACGGCGGCGTGTTCGTCTCCGAAACGCTGATCGGCCCGCTGCGCGAGCTTGAGGCCGCGTATGACCGCTACCGCGCCGACCCCGAGTTCCTGGCCGAGCTGCAGCACGACTACCGCCACTACGTCGGCCGCCCCAGCCCGATCTACCACGCCGCGCGGCTGAGCCAGCACGTCGGCGGCGCCCGCATCCTGCTAAAGCGCGAGGACCTGAACCACACCGGTGCGCACAAGATCAACAACACCATCGGCCAGGCCATGCTGGCCAAGCGCATGGGCAAGACCCGCATCATCGCCGAGACCGGCGCCGGCCAGCACGGCGTGGCCAGCGCCACCGTGGCCGCGCGCCTGGGCCTGGAGTGCGTGGTGTACATGGGCGCCACCGACATCGAACGGCAGGCGCCCAACGTGTTCCGGATGAAGCTGCTGGGCGCCACCGTGGTTCCGGTCACCTCGGGCTCGAAGACGCTCAAGGACGCGCTCAACGAAGCCATGCGCGACTGGGTCACCAACGTGCACGACACCTTCTACATCATCGGCACCGTGGCCGGCCCGCATCCGTACCCGCGGCTGGTGCGCGACTTCAATGCGGTCGTCGGCACCGAGGCGCGCGCGCAGATGCTGGAGCAGTACGGCCGCCTGCCCGACGCCATCACGGCCTGCGTCGGCGGCGGCAGCAACGCCATCGGCATGTTCCACCCCTTCCTCAACGACCGCGACGTGCGCATCGTCGGCGCCGAGGCCGCCGGCGACGGCATCGCCACCGGCCGCCATGCCGCCTCGCTGTCGGCCGGCCGGCCGGGCGTGCTGCACGGCAACCGCACCTACGTGATCTGCGACGACGACGGCCAGATCACCGAGACCCACTCGATCTCCGCCGGCCTGGACTACCCCGGCGTCGGCCCCGAGCACGCCTTCCTCAAGGACACCGGCCGCGCCGAGTACGTGGGCATCACCGACGACGAGGCCATGGAGGCCTTCCACCTGCTGGCCCGGCAGGAAGGCATCCTCGCCGCACTGGAATCCAGCCACGCCGTGGCCCAGGCCATCAAGCTCGCCCGCGACCTGCCGCGCGACGCCCTGGTCCTGTGCAACCTTTCGGGCCGCGGCGACAAGGACATCTTCACCATCGCGCGCCGCGAGGGGATCGAGCTTTGATTGTTTTGCCGCGGATTTGCGCGGATGGACGCGGATAAGAGCGGATAAATCCGATTGCGCCTAGGGTCTGGGCGTTCCGGACGCCGCGATCCTTATTTGTCTCCGCGCCACTGCGTACGATCCCCTCACCTTCGTCCAACCGTCTTCATCCGTCCGAAATCCGCTTTTGAATCCGCGTCCATCCGCGCAAATCCGTGGCCAAAAAACAATGACCCGCATAGATTCCAGGTTCGCCCAGCTCAAGGCCGCCCGCCGCAAGGCGTTGGTTCCGTTCATCACCGCCGGTGATCCCTCGCTGGAGGCCACGGTGCCGGTGATGCATGCGCTGGTGCAGGCGGGGGCGGACGTGATCGAGCTCGGCGTGCCGTTCTCCGATCCGATGGCCGACGGGCCGGTGATCCAGCGCAGCTCCGAGCGCGCGATCGAGCGCGGCGCGGGGCTGCGCTACGTGCTCGAGGCCGTGGCCGACTTCCGCCGGCAGGATGCCGACACCCCGGTGGTGCTGATGGGTTATCTCAATCCGGTCGAGATGCGCGGTGCCGAGGCCTTCGCCCGCGTTGCCGCCGAAGCCGGGGTGGACGGCGTGCTGCTGGTCGACCTTCCGCCGGAAGAGGCCGGCCCGACCCGGGACGCCTTCAACGCCGCCGGCCTGCAGCTGATCTCGCTGGCCGCACCGACCACCACGCCGGACCGGCTGGCCCGCCTGGCCACCGAGTCGCAGGGTTACCTGTACTACGTGTCCTTCGCCGGCGTCACCGGCGGCGGCCAGC
Organism: Arenimonas sp. MALMAid1274; assembly: GCF_049195245.1. NCBI lineage: Bacteria > Pseudomonadati > Pseudomonadota > Gammaproteobacteria > Lysobacterales > Lysobacteraceae > Arenimonas > Arenimonas sp. MALMAid1274. The sequence goes on along the minus strand of NZ_JBMIRR010000027.1, from coordinate 1,217,097 downwards.
TCGACACCGGGGCCGTGCTGGAACGCGCGGGCCAACTGCGCGCACAGGCCACGGTGCCGGTGCTGGTGGGCTTCGGCATCCGCGACGCGGCCTCGGCCGCGGCCCTGGCCCCGGCCGCCGATGGCGTGGTGGTCGGCAGCGCCCTGGTGGACGCGCTCTCGGGCGCGACCAGCCCGGACGAGGCCGCCAAGCGCGCCCGGGCCTTCCTGACGCCGCTGCGCGCGGCCCTGGACGCCGTGACCTGAACCGCGGCCGGGCCGGGCTTCCCGCCCCGGCCTTTCGGGCTAAACTTCACGACCCGAACAAGACCGGTGGCTCGATGAGCTGGCTGACCAAACTGATGCCTTCCCGCATCCGCACCCAAGGCGGCGGCAAGCGTGCCGTGCCCGAGGGCCTGTGGGAAAAGTGCGACCGCTGCGGCGCCGCCCTCTACGGCCCCGAACTGGAAAAGAACCTGCGGGTCTGTCCCAAGTGCAGCCACCACATGAGCATCGGCGCCCGCGAGCGCCTGGTGGCCTTCCTGGATGACGACAGCGGCGAGGAAATCGGCGCGGCGCTGGGACCGGTGGACGCGCTCCACTTCAAGGACCAGAAGAAGTACGCCGACCGCATCAAGGCCGCGCAGAAGGCCACCGGCGAGCGCGACGCGCTGGTGGCCGTGCAGGGCCGGCTCAAGGGCCGCGACATCTGCGTGGCCGCCTTCGAGTTCCGCTACATGGGCGGTTCGATGGGCTCGGTGGTGGGCGAGAAGTTCACCCTGGCCGCCGAGCGCGCGCTCGAGATCGGCTGCCCACTGGTCTGCTTCTCGGCCACCGGCGGCGCCCGCATGCAGGAAGGCCTGTTCTCGCTGATGCAGATGGCCAAGACCTCGGCCGCGCTGGGTCGCCTGCGGGCGGCCGGGCTGCCGTTCGTCTCGGTGCTCACCCATCCCACCACCGGCGGCGTGTCCGCCTCGCTGGGCATGCTGGGCGACATCAACGTGGGCGAGCCGCATGCGCTGATCGGCTTCGCCGGGCCGCGCGTGATCGAGCAGACCGTGCGCGAGACCCTGCCCGAAGGCTTCCAGCGCTCGGAGTTCCTGGTCGAGCACGGCGCCGTGGACCTGATCATCGACCGCCGCCAGATGCGCGACAAGCTGTCGGCCCTGCTTGCCCTGATGATGCGCCAGCCGATGCCCGACGCCGACCCCGCGCCGACCGCCGCATGAGCAGCCGCAAGTATTTCGGCACCGACGGCATCCGCGGCCGGGTCGGTACGTGGCCCATCTCCGCCGATTTCATGCTGCGCCTGGGCGCGGCCGCCGGTCGCGTGCTGGTGGGCGAGGGCAGGGACCAGGCCACGGTGGTGATCGGCAAGGACACCCGCATTTCCGGCTACATGTTCGAGGCGGCGCTGGAGGCGGGCCTGGTGGCCGCGGGCGCCGACGTGCGCATGCTGGGCCCGATGCCCACGCCTGCGGTGGCCTACCTGACGCGCTCGCTGCGCGCCGACGCCGGCATCGTGATCAGCGCCTCGCACAACCCGCACTACGACAACGGCATCAAGTTCTTCTCGGCCCAGGGCGAGAAGCTGGCCGACGCGGTCGAGCTGGCGATCGAGGCCGAGCTGGAGCGCGACTTCAGCACCCAGCCTTCCGAGCGCCTGGGCAAGGCCTCGCGCGTCAATGATGCACTGGGCCGCTACGCCGAATTCTGCAAGTCCACCGTGGACGAGGACTTCAAGCTCGACGGCCTGCGGGTGGTACTCGACTGCGCCCACGGCGCCACCTACCAGGTCGCCCCGCGCGTGTTCACCGAGCTGGGCGCCGAGGTGGACGTGATCGGTGCCGAGCCCGACGGGCTGAACATCAACGATGGCGTCGGCTCCACCCATCCCGAGGCGCTGATGGCCCGCGTGCTGGAAACCGGCGCCGACCTCGGCATCGCCTTCGACGGCGACGGCGACCGCGTGCTGATGGTGGACGGGCAGGGCCGGCTGGTGGACGGCGACGGCCTGATCTACGTGCTGGCCCACCACTGGCACGCCAACGGCCGCCTGCGCGGCGCGGTGGTGGGCACGCTGATGACCAATTACGCAATGGAGCGTGCGCTGGGCGAGGCCGGCATCGGCTTCGTGCGCGCGCGCGTCGGCGACCGCTTCGTGCACCAGGCCCTGGTCGAGGGCGGCGGCGTGCTGGGCGGCGAAGCCTCCGGCCACCTGCTGTGCCTGGACCGCGCCGGCACCGGTGACGCCATTGTCAGCGCGCTGCAGGTGCTGGCCTCGCTGCGCTCGCAGGGCAAGTCGCTGGCGCAGGCGCTGCAGGGCTACCGCCCCTTGCCGCAGCAGACGATCAACGTGCGCGTGGCCGCCGGCGTGAAGCCGCTGGAGTCGGCCGCCGTGCAGGCCGCCCGCGCCGAGGCCGAACGTGCCCTGGTCGGCCGTGGCCGCCTCGTGCTGCGTCCCTCCGGCACCGAGCCGGTGGTTCGCGTCACCGTCGAGGCCGACGACGACCAGCTGATGCGGCAGGTGCTGGACCAGCTGGCCACCGTGGTGCGCGCCGCCGTTTGAGTCCGGTCAAGGCAGGCGCGGCGCGCCTGGCCTAGACTTCCCCCCAACCTGATCCCGGAATCCCGCCGTGACCGCCCGAATCCCCACTCTCGACATCCAGCGCTTCAGCCATCCCTCCAGCGCCGCCGACCGCGAGGCCTTCGTCGCCGAGCTGGGCGCGGCCTACCGGGAGTGGGGTTTCGCGGGCATCCGCAACCACGGCATCCCGCAGGCGCAGATCGACCGCGCCTACGACGTGTTCCAGCAGTTCTTCGCGCTGCCCGAGCAGACCAAGCGGCAATACCACGTGCCCGGCATCGGCGGCGCGCGCGGCTACACGCCGTTCGGCATCGAGACGGCCAAGGGCGCCAAGCACTTCGACCTCAAGGAGTTCTGGCACGTCGGCCGCGAGATCCCGCGCGACTCGAAGTATGCCGACGTGATGCCGCCCAACCTCTGGCCGGCCGAGGTGCCCGAGTTCAAGGAGGTGGCCTACGGCCTCTACCAGTCGCTGGATGAACTGGGATCGCGCGTGCTGTGCGCGCTGGCCCTGCACATCGGCCTGCCCGAGGACTACTTCGCCGACAAGACCAACTTCGGCAATTCCATCCTGCGGCCGATCCACTACCCGCCGATCACCGCCGACGACATTCCCAACGTGCGCGCCGGCGCGCACGAGGACATCAACTTCATCACCCTGCTGGTCGGCGCCAGCGCCGCCGGCCTGGAAGTGCGCTCGCGCGCGGGCGAGTGGGTGCCGTTCACCTCGGACGCCGACACCATCGTGGTCAACATCGGCGACATGCTTCAGCGCCTGAGCAACCACGTGTACCCGTCCACCACCCACCGCGTGGTGAATCCGCCGGGCGAGGCCGCGCGCAAGCCGCGCTACTCGACGCCGTACTTCCTGCACCCCAACCCGAACTTCCTGATCAAGACCCTGCCGGGCTGCGTCACGGCCGAAAATCCCGACCGGTACCCGACGCCCATCACCTCGCACGAGTACCTGATGGAGCGGCTGCGCGAGATCAAACTGGTCTGAGCCGGCGCCTCAATCGGCGTCGCGGAAGTCCTTCGAGCGCGAGCTGATCAGCGCCCGCGCCAGCGCGTCCGGCAGGTACTTCGACAGCGCCGCGATCAGCCGGTTGGCGCGGCCGGTGACGATGCGCGCCCGGCCCGATTCCACCGCGTCCACTCCCAGGCGGGCCACGTCATCGCTGCCCAGCCAGATGCCTTTGGGCAGCTTGGACACCTTCTCGCGCATGCCGTTGACGTCGTGGAATTCGGTGTAGGTCATGCCCGGGCACAGGGCAGTGACGTGCACGCCGTGCGGGCGCATCTCCTGGTCGAGCGATTCGGAAAAGCGGATCAGCCAGAGCTTGGTCGCGCCGTAGAGCGTGTGGCCGGCGGTGGCGGGCACCAGGCCGGCCAGCGAGGCCACGTTGAGGATGCGGCCATGGCGCGCCGCTTCCATCGCGGGCAGGTAGCGGTGGGTGAGTTCGGCCACCGAGGTCATCAGCACCTGCAGGAAGTCGGCGTGGGTCTTCCAGTCGGCCGACAGGTAGCGGCCCGGCACGCCGTAACCGGCGTTGTTGACCAGGGTGTCGACGAAGATCCCGCGCGCCTGGGTATCGGCGAACAACCGCGCCGGCGTGGCGGGATCGGCCAGGTCGGCGGCGATCACCACGCAGGGCACGCGGGCGGACAGCTCGGCGGCCAGTGCCTCGAGCCGGTCGGCGCGGCGCGCCACCAGCACCAGCGGCTTGCCGCGCCGGGCATACTCGCGGGCGATCGCGGCGCCGATGCCGCTGGAGGCGCCGGTGACGAGGGCGTGGCCGGATTTCGTGGACTGCGTCATGGTTCTGGGTTCCGGGCGTCTCGGCGGAGGGCCGACTTCGCGCCATTATCACCGCGCCTGCGGGCTAATCGAACCTGGCCTGGACCGGGCCTGCCGGACACAGGGGGTGTCATGGCTGTTTTCCACAGGCTCGGCGGGTACGCCGGGCTCTTGTTTGTTCTGGCGCTGTCGGGGCCGGTGCAGGCCGCGCCACTCAAGATTGCAGTAAGCGACGGCCCGGCGCCCGTTCCCGATGCCGTGGTCAGCCTGCATGCCGAGGCAGTGCCGCTGCAGGGCGGCGAGGCCGTCATGGACCAGCGCAATTCCGCCTTCGAACCGGGCGTGCTGGCCGTGCAGGTAGGTACCCGGGTCAGCTTCCCCAACAGCGACACCGTGCAGCACCAGGTCTATTCCTTCTCCGCGCCCAAGCCTTTCGAGCTGCCGCTGTATTCGGGCACGCCGCAGGCACCGGTGCTGTTCGACCGGCCGGGCGTGGTGGTGGTGGGCTGCAACATCCACGACTGGATGATCGGCTACATCGTGGTGCTGGAGACGCCGTACTTCGGCAAGACCGACGCCCAGGGCCGCGTCGCCGTCGCCGCGCCGCCCGGCAAGTACCGTTTGCGCGTGTGGCATGCGCGACAGAAGGCGCCCCTGGCTGACCGGGACGTGGTGATCGGCCCGGGCCAGGTCCCGGTGGATCTGAGCCTTGCCCTGGGCCCGGCGCCGCCGCTGCGGCAAGGCAGCGAACGCCTGCGCGCGCTGCAGGAAAAACTGCGCAGCCTCAAGCGGGACCCCTGATGCGTTCACGCCTGCAGACCAAGATCTTCCTGCTGCTGGTGCTGTTGGTGCTGGCGGCCCAGCTCGCCACGTTCGCGGTGGTGCACGTGGCCACCGAACGCAGCGTCAGCCGCCAGTTGGTGGAATCCCTGCAGTTGGGCGAGCGCGTGTGGCAGCGTTTCTACGACAACCGCAGCAGCCAGCTGCTGGAATCAGCGCTGGTGCTGGCCGACGACTTCGGCTTCAAGGCCGCGGCGGCCAGCGGCGACCGCGCCACGATGGAATCGGCACTGCGCAACCAGGCCAGCCGCATCGGCGCCGACGCCGCCCTGCTGCTGGGTCCGGAAGGTGATTTGCGCGCGGGCCTGGCCGGTGCCAATGCCCAGCGCCAGCTCGAGGCCATGGCGCCGCTGCTGCGGCAGGCGCGCGAGGACGGCTTCGCGGTGTCGGTGGTGGCGCTGGACGGTGAGCTGCACGTGGTCGCGCTGCTGCCGGTGATGGCGCCCGACCAGATCGCATGGGTGGCGCTGGGCTCGTCCTTCGGCGATGCCTATGCCGGCGACTACCGCGCGCTGACGGGCCTGGACGCCAGCTTCGTGCGGCGCGAGGGCGAGCGTCTCCGGGTCTATGGCTCCAGTCTGCCCGCGGCCGCGCGCACCTCGCTGGCCGGCACCGCGGGTGAACGCATCGAGGCCGACCAGCGCGTGCACGGGCTGGAGTTGGGCGGCAGCCAGTACTTCGTGCTTGCCCAGGCCCTGCCGGGTGACACCGCTGCGCCCGTGCTGGTGGTGCTGCAGGGGTCCCTGGACCGCGCCATGGCGCCGTACGCGTCGCTCAAGGGCCGCATCCTGCTGCTGTCGGGTCTCGCGGGCCTGCTGGCCCTGCTGGTGGCCGCGTATTTCGGGCGCAGCATCAGCCGGCCGGTCAGCCAGCTGTCCGAAGCCGCGCAGCGCATCCAGTCCGGCGACTACAGCCAGCCGATCCAGGCCGCCGGCAAGGACGAGATTTCTGGCCTGGCCAATGCCTTCGGCCACATGCAGCGCGGCATCGCGGCCCGCGAGGAACGCATCCTGCACCAGGCCAACCACGACGGCCTCACCGGCCTGCCCAACCGCGCCCATGCGCGCGACCGGCTCGAGCAGGCCATCGCGATCCGTCCTCCCGACGGCCACTGTTGCGCGGTGCTGATGCTGGACCTGGACCGCTTCAAGGAAATCAACGACACCCTGGGCCACGGCTTCGGCGACCAGGTGCTGAAGGAAGTGGGCAAGCGCCTGCGCCAGGCCGTGCGCAGCGAGGACATGGTGGCGCGGCTGGGCGGCGACGAATTCATGGTGCTGATGCAGGACGTGGAGCGCGACCATGCCGTGCGGCGCGCGCAGTCGCTGCTCGAGCACCTGCGGCTGCCGCTGGACCTGCCCAGCACCCGCATCAACCTGGACTGCAGCATCGGCATGGTGCTGCATCCCGACCACGGCGACGACGCCCAGACCCTGCTGCGACGCGCCGACATCGCGCTGTACGACGCCAAGCAGGCGCGCACCGGGGTGGCGGTGTACCAGCCCGGCCGCGACGAGGTGCACCTGCGCCAGCTCACCCTGATGGGCGACCTGCGGCAGTCGATCGCGCGCGGCGAGCTGGGCCTGAAGTTCCAGCCCAAGGTGGACCTGGCCAGCCGCCAGGTGCGCCACGTCGAGGCCCTGCTGCGGTGGACCCACGCCCAGCTTGGTTCGGTGCCGCCGGACGAGTTCATCCCGCTGGCCGAGCGCTCCGGCTTCGTGCACGAGCTGACCCGTTTCGTGCTTGATTCGGCGCTGCGGGAAAACCAGCGCTGGCGCGCCCAGGGCCTGGACCTGGGCATGGCGATCAATCTCTCGGCCATGGACCTGATGGACGCGGACCTGCCCGACTTCATCCAGGACTGCCTGAGGCGGCACCAGGTGCCGCCGACCCGGCTGATCCTGGAAGTGACCGAAAGCGCCCTGATGCGGGACGTCGACTACGCGGTGCGCATGTTGCACCGGCTTCGCGCCGGCGGCATCCGGCTGTCCATCGACGATTTCGGCACCGGCTATTCGTCGCTGGCCCAGCTCAAGCGCATGCCGGTGGACGAGATCAAGATCGACAAGAGCTTCGTGATGCAGATGACCGAAGGCAGCGACGACGCGGTGATCGTGCGCTCGACCATCGAGCTGGGCCACAACATGGGTCTTTCGGTGATCGCCGAGGGCGTCGAGACCGACATCAGCCTGGACCTGCTCAAGCGCTACCGCTGCGACATGGTGCAGGGTTACCTGTTCAGCGCGCCGCTGGAGGGCGGGGCGCTGGTGGACTGGTGCCGCGATTTTTCCGGGGTCGGGGCTTGAAGGGCGGGGCGGCTTGTGGTCTTTTTCCGGCCATGGTCCGGGTCAGGCATTCCATCCTCCTCGTTCTCATGCTGATGTTCGCGCCCGCGCTGGCCGCGGCGGGCGAGGGCAGGCTGCTGGCCACCGGCGGCGCCAGCCAGGTCGAGGGCGCGGCCGGCGGCGGCATCGTGCCCTGGGCCGTGCTGGCGGGCTATGGCACGCGCGACGAAAACGGCGGCACCGCCTTCTACACCCGCGTGGATACCGGCGACTACGCGCTGGACGCCTATGGCGCCGCGTGGACTTTCCGCAATCGGCTGGAGCTGTCCATCGCCCGGCAGCGCTTCGACCTGGGCGCCCTGCAGGACCGGCTGTCGCTGCCCTGGGACGCGCTGGAGCAGGACATCTTCGGCGCCAAGCTGCGCCTGCACGGCGACCTCGTCTACGGCGGCTGGCCGCAGCTGAGCCTGGGCGTGCAGCGCAAGCGCCTGCGCGACGGCGCGCTGCCGTTGGCCGTGGGCGCACGCGACGACCAAGGCACGGATGTCTACGTGAGTGCCAGCAAGCTGTTCCTTGATGCGGCCGGCGGTTACCAGCTGCTGCTCAACGCCACCCTGCGCTCGACCCGAGCCAACCAGGCCGGCCTGCTGGGCTTCGGCGGCGACCGCGATGGCGGCCGTTCGCTGGTCTGGGAGGGCTCGGCGGCGGTGATGCTCGATCCCCGCTGGGCGGTGGGCGTGGAGTATCGCCAGAAGCCCGACAACCTGGGTTTCGCCGCCGAGGACGACTGGCGCGATGCCTTCGTGGCGTGGTTCCCGAACAAGCATGTGGCCGTGGTGGCCGCCTGGGCCGACCTGGGCGACATCGCCGGCCTGCGCCAACAGCGCGGCGCCTATCTTTCGCTGCAGCTGAGCTACTGAAGGGTCCCGGCATGCGCCTGCGCCACCTCGTCCTGACCGTCCTGCTGGTGGCCCTGGCTGCCTGCGCCAGCACGCCGCGCCAGACCCTGTACCAGCAATTCGGCGAACGCGCAGGCATCGAGGCACTGGTCGAGGAACTGCTGGTGCGCGTGCTCGAAGACCCGCGCATCAACGAAGGTTTCGCCGAGGTGGACCTGGTCAACCTCAATGACCGCCTGGTCGAGCAGATTTGCGTGGAGGTGGGCGGCCCCTGCACCTACACCGGCAAGACCATGGCCGAATCGCACGCCACGCTGGCGGTGACCGAGGCCGATTTCAACGCGCTGGTGGAAGACCTGGTGGACGCGATGGACGCGCGCGGCATCCCGCGACGGGCCCAGAACCGGCTGCTGGTGCGGCTGGCACCGATGCACCGCGACATCGTCAGCCCCTAGCCGGGCGCGGTATCCTTGGCGCCTGAGCCAGAGGACACCGACATGCGCCAGAAGATCGTCGCCGGCAACTGGAAACTCCACGGGGACCGCGCCTTCGCGCGGCAGCTGCTCGATGCGGTAGCCTCCGCCCCGGCCGCAGCGGGCGTCGAAATCGCCATCCTGCCGCCCTTGCCCTACCTGGCCGAGCTGGTCGCCGCCTACGGCCCGCGCGGCCTCGCCTTCGGGGCCCAGGACCTGGGGGTGAACGAGCAGGGTGCCTACACCGGCGAGACCTCGGGCCGGATGCTGCTGGACGTGGGTGCCCGCTACGCTCTGGTGGGCCATTCCGAGCGCCGCCAGTACCACGAGGAAAGCAGCCAGCTGGTGGCCGAGAAGTTCGTCGCGGCCCGTAAGGCCGGCCTGCGGCCGATCCTGTGCGTGGGCGAGACCCTGCACCAGCGCGAGGCCGGCCAGACCGAGTGGTGCATCCAGCGCCAGCTGGAGCCGGTGCTGGCCCTGGCGGGCATCGCCGCCTTCGCCGACGCGGTGCTGGCCTACGAGCCGGTCTGGGCCATCGGCACCGGCCGCACGGCCACGCCGGAGCAGGCCCAGGAGGTCCACGCCTTCATCCGTGGCGAACTCCGGGCCCACGATGCTAGAATCGCCGGCTCGCTGCCCCTGCTTTATGGCGGCAGCGTCAAACCCGCCAACGCGGCCGAGCTGTTTTCCCAGCCCGACGTCGATGGTGGCCTCATCGGGGGCGCGTCCCTCGTGGCCCAGGATTTCCTGGCAATCGTCGCCGCGGCGGCGAGGTAAACGAACACATCATGCTGCTCACCATCGTCAGTGTCATCTACGTGCTGGTCGCGATCGCCATGATCGTGCTCATCCTCATGCAGCGCGGCTCCGGTGCCGCCGCGGGCTCGGGCTTCGGTGCCGGCGCCTCGGCCACCGTGTTCGGCGCGCGCGGCTCGGCCAACTTCCTGTCCACAGCCACCAAGTGGCTGGCCGTCGTGTTCTTCCTGATGAGCCTGGGCATGGCCTGGAACGCCACCCGCACCATCGTCCACACCCCCGGTCAGGAAGACCTGGGCGTGATGTCGGACGTGCCGGCCGCGCCCGCCGCGCCGGAAGGCAAGGCCCCGACCTCCGACGTGCCGGTGATCCCGGTCGCGCCGACCAACGCCCCGGCCGACGCGCCGGTGGCCCCGGCCGTCGAACCGGCCGCCAGCAAGGCCGCGCCTGCGGCCGAAGCGACCCCGTCGGAAGCGGCCCCGGCCGAACCTGCGCCGGCCGCGGATGACGATCAGGGCAGCCAAGGCGGCTGATCGGCTGGTACAATTTGACGCCTCCTTTCCGGGCTTCCGGAAACGAGGCACACCTGCCCGGGTGGCGGAATTGGTAGACGCACTACCTTGAGGTGGTAGCGACGTAAGTCGTGGGGGTTCGAGTCCCCCCTCGGGCACCAACTTGTTGTACGGGCTGCCGCCCGGCGAAGCTGGAGCGGCGGCACGAACGCGCCCACGGGCGCAAGGGTGAGGAAGCGCGCGTGCTGGGCGAATATCTGCCGATCCTGCTGTTCCTGTTCGTGTCCACCGGCCTGGGCATCGTCCTGTTGGTGATGGGCTGGGCCCTGGGCCCCAAGCGGCCCACCAGCGAAAAACTCTCTCCCTACGAATGCGGCTTCGAGGCCTTCGAGGACGCGCGCATGCAGTTCGACGTGCGCTACTACCTCATCGCCATCCAGTTCATCATCTTCGACCTGGAAATCGCCTTCGTTTTCCCGTGGGCGGTCAATTTCCGCAACCTCGGCATCGTCGGCCTCACCGAGATGGGCATCTTCATCGGCCTGCTGGTGCTGGGCTTCATCTACGTCTGGAAGAAGGGAGCCCTGGAATGGGAGTGACCTCGGCGATCGCGCGCGTGATGAACAACCCCGAGCCGATCGGCTCGGTGGACGACATCCTTCGCCCCGAAGGCGACAACCCGCTGCTCGAGCGCGGCTTCGTCACCACCAGCGTGGACACCCTGGTGAACTGGGCCCGCACCGGCTCGATGTGGCCGATGACCTTCGGCCTGGCCTGCTGCGCGGTCGAGATGATGCACGCCGGCGCCTCGCGCCTGGACCTGGACCGCTACGGCGTGATCTTCCGCCCCTCGCCGCGCCAGTCCGACGTGATGATCGTGGCCGGCACCCTGGTCAACAAGATGGCCCCGGCGCTGCGCAAGGTCTACGACCAGATGCCCGATCCGAAGTGGGTGATCTCGATGGGCAGCTGCGCCAACGGCGGCGGCTATTACCACTATTCGTATTCGGTGGTGCGCGGCTGCGATCGCGTGGTGCCGGTGGACATCTACGTGCCCGGCTGCCCGCCGACCGCCGAGGCGCTGATCTACGGGATCCTGCAGCTGCAGAAGAAGATCCGCCGCACCAACACCATCGCCCGCTAAGGACCCCGCCGCCGCCATGGTCGAACCGACGACGAGCTTCACCGAGCGCCTCCGGGCGCGCCTGCAGGACCGCGTCGTCTCGGTGCGCGAAGCGCTGGGCGAGACCACGGTCGAGCTCACGCCCGAAGGCTGGCTCGAGGGCGCACGCCTGCTGCGGGACGACGCCGACCTGCACTTCGAGTCGCTGATCGACCTGTGCGGCGTCGACTTCCTGGGCTACGGCGAGGACGAGTGGGACACCACCGACGTCTCCTCGGAAGGCTTCTCGCGCGGCGTCGAAGGCGCCGGCCCGGGCCGCTTCAACTGGGCCGACCGCCCGCGCGGCAACGGTCCGGAGCGCCGCTTCGCGGTGGTCGCGCACCTGCTTTCGGTCAAGCACAACCGGCGCGTGAGGCTCCGTTGTTTTGCCTCGGACAATAGTTTGCCTGTCGTCGCGTCGCTTGTTGATGTATTTCCCGTAGCAAACTGGTTCGAGCGCGAGTGCTTCGACCTGTTCGGCATCCTCTTCGAAGGCCACCCGGACCTGCGCCGCATCCTCACCGACTACGGCTTCGTGGGCCACCCGTTCCGCAAGGACTTCCCGCTCACCGGCAACGTCGAGGTCCGCTACGACGCCGAACGCAAGCGCGTGGTGTACGAGCCGGTCAGCATCGACCCGCGCGTGGGCGTGCCGCGCGTGGTGCGCGAGGACTCGCGCTGGGAACAGGCCGCCACCGAGCACCCGCGCAAGGACCCGGCCACCCCATGACCCAGGAAATCCGCAACTACACCCTCAACTTCGGCCCCCAGCATCCGGCCGCGCACGGCGTGCTGCGCCTGGTGCTGGAGATGGACGGCGAAGTCGTGCAGCGCGCCGACCCGCACGTGGGCCTGCTGCACCGGGGCACCGAGAAGCTGGCCGAGTCCAAGCCCTACAACCAGTCCATCGGCTACATGGACCGGCTCGACTATGTGTCCATGATGTGCAACGAGCACGCCTACGTGCTGGCCATCGAGAAGCTACTGGGCGTGCAGGCGCCGGTGCGCGCGCAGTACATCCGCACGATGTACGACGAGATCACCCGCATCCTCAACCACCTGATGTGGATCGGCTCCAACGGCCTGGACCTGGGTGCGATGGCGGTGTTCCTGTACGCCTTCCGCGAGCGCGAAGAGCTGATGGACTGCTACGAGGCGGTGTCGGGTGCGCGCATGCACGCCACCTACTACCGTCCCGGCGGCGTCGCCCGCGACCTGCCCGATACGATGCCCAAGTACCGCGAGTCGCCCTGGCGCAAGGGCGCCGACCTCAAGCGCGCCAACGAATGGCGCGAGGGTTCGCTGCTCGACTTCCTGGACGCCTTCACCGACGACTTCCCGCGCCGCGTGGACGAGTACGAGACCCTGCTTACCGACAACCGCATCTGGAAGCAGCGCACGGTCGGCATCGGCGTGGTGCCGCCGGAAATGGCCCTGGCCTGGGGCATGACCGGCCCGATGCTGCGCGGCTCGGGCCTGGCCTGGGACCTGCGCAAGAAGCAGCCCTACGCCGCCTACGACCAGGTCGATTTCGACATCCCGGTGGGCGTGCAGGGCGACTGCTACGACCGCTACCTGGTCCGCGTCGAGGAAATGCGCCAGTCCAACCGCATCATCAAGCAGTGCGTGGCCTGGCTGCGTGCCAACCCGGGCCCGGTGATGGTGAAGAACTTCAAGGTCGCGCCGCCCAGCCGCGCGGAAATGAAGGACGACATGGAAGCGCTGATTCACCACTTCAAGCTATTCACCGAGGGCTACTGCACGCCCGCCGGCGAGGCTTATGCCGCGGTGGAAGCGCCCAAGGGCGAGTTCGGCGCCTACATCGTCTCCGACGGCGCCAACAAGCCGTTCCGGCTCAAGCTGCGCGCCCCGGGTTTCGCCCACCTCTCGTCCATGGACACCATCGTGCGCGGGCACATGCTGCCGGACGTCGTCGCGATGATCGGCACCTACGACATCGTCTTCGGCGAAATCGATCGCTAAGGATCCACTGACCGATGAAAGCCACAGGAAACTTCGCCGCCTGCCAGCACGTCGACCCGATGGTCGCGCTGTCGGACGCCACGCGCGCGCACATCGACCACTGGGTGTCGAAATTCCCTGCCGACCGCAAGCGTTCGGCCGTGATCCAGGGCCTGATGGCGGCGCAGGACCAGAACGGCGGCTGGCTGAGCGACGAGATCATCGCCGCCACCGCCAAGTACCTGGGCCTGCCGCCGGTGTGGGCCTATGAAGTGGCCACCTTCTATTCGATGTTCGACCTGGCGCCGGTTGGCCGCCACAAGGTCGCCATCTGCACCAACATCAGCTGCTGGCTCAACGGCGGCGAAGACATCGTGCGCCACTGCGAGCGCAAGCTCGGCATCCGCCACGGCGAAAGCACCGCCGACGGCCGCATCTTCCTGAAGGTCGAGGAAGAGTGCCTGGCCGCCTGCGCCGGCGCGCCGATGATGGTGGTGGACGGTCATTACCACGAGAAGCTCACCACTGAAAAAGTGGATGCGCTGCTCGACGGACTGGAGTGAGCAAGACCATGGCGCACCATTCCCACTACTCCGAGCCCACCGGTCCCGTCGGCCCCGCGCCGCAGGAGCACAGCGTGGTCTACACCACGCTGCACTTCGACAAGCCCTGGTCCTACGAGAACTACCTCAAGACCGGCGGCTATGCCGCCTGGCGCAAGATCCTGACCGAGAAGACCGATCCGGCCGCCGTGGTGGACATGGTCAAGCAGTCGGGCCTGCGCGGCCGCGGCGGCGCCGGCTTCCCGACGGGCCTGAAGTGGAGCTTCATGCCGCGCAGCGCGCCGGGCCAGAAGTACATCCTGTGCAATTCGGACGAGTCCGAGCCGGGCACCTGCAAGGACCGCGACATCCTGCGCTACAACCCGCACGCGGTAATCGAGGGCATGGCCATCGCCTGCTACGCCACCGGCTGCAGCGTGGCCTACAACTACCTGCGCGGCGAGTTCCACCACGAACCCTTCGAGCACTTCGAGGAAGCGCTGAAGGAAGCCTATGCCAACGGCTGGCTGGGCAAGGACATCCTGGGCTCGGGCGTGGACGTGGACATGTACGCCGCGCTGGGCGCGGGCGCCTACATCTGCGGCGAAGAGACCGCGATGATGGAGTCGCTGGAAGGCAAGAAGGGCCAGCCGCGCTACAAGCCGCCGTTCCCGGCCAACTACGGCCTGTTCGGCCGCCCGACCACCATCAACAACACCGAGACCTACGCTTCTGTGCCGGCGATCATCCGCAACGGCGCCGAGTGGTTCCTCAACCTGGGCAAGCCCAACAACGGCGGCCCGAAGATCTTCTCGGTTTCCGGCCACGTCGAGAACCCGGGCAACTTCGAGATCCGCCTGGGCACGCCGTTCGCCGACCTGCTGGCCCTGGCCGGCGGCGTGAAGGGCGGCCGCAAGCTCAAGGCCGTGATCCCGGGTGGCTCGTCCATGCCGGTGCTGCCGGCCGACACCATGATGGCCTGCACGATGGACTACGACTCGATCCAGAAGGCCGGTTCCGGCCTGGGCTCGGGCGCCGTGATCGTGATGGACGAGACCACCTGCATGGTGCGTGCCTGCCAGCGCATCGCGCGCTTCTACTACGCCGAGTCCTGCGGCCAGTGCACCCCGTGCCGCGAGGGCACCGGCTGGATGTACCGCGTGCTGACCCGCATCGCCGAAGGCAAGGCGACCATGGAAGACCTGCACATGCTCAAGGGCGCCGCCGGCCAGATCGAGGGCCACACCATCTGCGCCTTCGGCGAGGCCGCCGCCTGGCCGGTGCAGGGTTTCCTGCGCCACTACTGGCACGAATTCGAATACGCCATCGTCAACAAGCGTTTCTACGTCGATGACCAGGCCGCCGGCACGCTGGTCGTCGCCGCCGAGGAAGCCGCATGAGCGCCGTCCCCACCGCCCCCGCCACCGCGCCCGACGTGGTGAACATCGAGATCAATGGCGTCGCGATGACCGCGCCCAAGGGCTCGATGATCATCCAGGCCGCCGACAAGGCCGGCATCGCCGTGCCGCGCTTCTGCTACCACGAGAAGCTGCCGATCGCCGCCAACTGCCGCATGTGCCTGGTGGACGTGGAGAAGATGCCCAAGCCGGCCCCGGCCTGCGCCACGCCGGTGATGGAAGGCATGAAGGTCACCACCCAGACCAAGCGCGCGCTCGACGCGCAGCGCAACGTCATGGAGTTCCTGCTGATCAACCACCCGCTGGACTGCCCGATCTGCGACCAGGGCGGCGAATGCGAGCTGCAGGACGTGTCGATGGGCTACGGCCGCTCGGTGTCGCGCTACGTGGACCGCAAGCGCGTGGTCGCCGACGAGGACCTGGGCCCACTGGTGGCCACCGACATGACGCGCTGCATCCAGTGCACGCGCTGCATCCGCTTCACCGCCGACATCGCCGGCACCTACGAGCTGGGCGGCATGAGCCGCGGCGAGAACCTGCAGATCGGCACCTACGACGGCAAGCCGCTGATGACCGAGCTGTCGGGCAACGTCATCGACGTCTGCCCGGTCGGCGCGCTGACCAACAAGGTGTTCCGCTTCCGCGCCCGCGCCTGGGAGCTGGTGGCCCGCGAAAGCATCGGCTACCACGATGCGCTGGGCTCCAACCTCTACCTGCACGCGCGCCGCGGCGACGTGCTGCGCACCGTGCCGCGCGACAACGAAGCCGTGAACGAATGCTGGCTGTCCGACCGCGACCGCTACTCGCACCAGGGCCTGGCCGCGGCCGACCGCGCCACCCGTCCGCTGCTGCGCGAAGGCGACGCCTGGCGCGAAGCCAGCTGGGACGAGGCGCTGCCGCTCGCCGCCAAGCTGCTGCGCGAGGCCGGTGAATCGCTGGGCGTGCTGGCGCACCCGGCCACGTCCAATGAGGAAGGCGCGCTGCTGGCTTCCATCGCGCGTGGCCTGGGCACCGGCCACGTGGACCACCGCCTGAAGGCGCTCGACTTCGCCGACGACGCCCACGCCGAGCCGTTCGGCCTGGCTTCGGCGGCGATGGAAACCGCCGACGCGGTGCTGCTGGTGGGCTGCAACCTGCGCCACGAGCTGCCGCTGCTGCACCAGCGCCTGCACAAGGCCGGCAAGCGCGGCGCCAAGGTCTACGCCATCAACCCGGTCGACTTCGAAACCACCTTCGCCCTGGCCGGCAAGCGCATCGTCGCGCCCTCGCAGCTGCCCGGCGCCTTCGCCGCGGTCGCCGCCGCCGCCGGCGCCACGCTGCCTTCGGTCATCGCCGCGCAGGACCACGAT
The DNA here is from genome assembly GCF_049195245.1 of Arenimonas sp. MALMAid1274. Classification (NCBI taxonomy): domain Bacteria; kingdom Pseudomonadati; phylum Pseudomonadota; class Gammaproteobacteria; order Lysobacterales; family Lysobacteraceae; genus Arenimonas; species Arenimonas sp. MALMAid1274. The sequence goes on along the minus strand of NZ_JBMIRR010000027.1, from coordinate 1,200,536 downwards.
GGCGCCCAGGCCATGGCCGAGGCGCTGGCCAAGGCCGGCAGCGCGGTGATCGTGCTGGGCGAGCTGGCCGAGAACCACGCGCAGGCGTCCTGGCTGCGCGCCACCGCGCGCGCCCTGGCCCAGGCCACCGGCGCGCAGCTCAACCGCATTCCGCAGGGCGCCAACGCCATCGGCCTGGCGCGCCACGGCCTGCACCCGACGGGGCAGGGCAGGCACGCCGCCGCCATGCTGGCCAAGCCGCTGCCGGCCTACCTGCTGTACGGCATAGAGCCGCAGTACGACTTCGCGCACGGCGCCCAGGCGCTCAAGGCCCTGGCCGGCGCCAAGGTCGTGGCCTTCGCCGCCTTCGCCTCCGACGAGCTGCGCAAGCTGGCGCACGTGATCCTGCCCATCGGCCTGCTGCCCGAGATCGAGGCCACGCTGACCAACCTCGACGGCACCGACCAGGCCACCCAGGCCGGCGGCAAGCTGCCGGGCGAGGCGCGCGCCGGCTGGCGCGTGCTGCGTGCGCTGGGCGGCCAGCTGGAACTGGCCGGTTTCGACTTCACCGACCTGCACGGCCTGCGCGCCGGCCTCGCGCCGTCCGCTCCGAAGGCCGGGACTGGCCTGGCCGAGGTCGCCAAGGCCGATCCGGGCCTGGAGCGCATCGCCAGCACGCCGATCTACCGCGGCGATGCCGTGCTGCGCCGCGCCGCGGCGCTCAACGCGCACCCGCTCACGCTGGGCGCGCGCGTGGTGGTGCACCCGGAAGAAGCGCTGGCCCGTGGCCTGTCCGACGGCGGCATCGCCAAGGTCGGCGACGGCGTCGGCAGCGCCGCGCTGCCGGTGAGCGTCAGCCCGCGCGTGCCGCGCGGCGCCGTGTGGATCGAGAACGGCTACGAAGCCACCGCGCCGATGTCGCCGGTCGCGCGCCTCGCGGTGGTGGGGGCCTGAGATGATCGACGCGATCCGCGAGTTCTTCCTCTCCTTCGGCGACCTGGGCCTGGTGCTCTGGACCCTGGTCAAGATCATCGTCATCGTGCTGCCGATCACCATCGGCGTGGCCTTCTACACCCTGGCCGAGCGCAAGGTGATCGGCTGGATGCACGTGCGCCACGGGCCGCAGTTCATCGGCGGCTTCATGGGCATCGGCGTCATCCAGGCCTTCGCCGACGTGTTCAAGATGCTGTTCAAGGAGCTGGTGATTCCCAGTTCGGCCAGCCCGCTGCTGTTCCGGCTGGCGCCGCTGCTGGCGCTGGCGCCGGCGTTCGCGGCCTGGGCGGTGATCCCCTTCGACGACGGCGTGGTGCTGGCCAACGTCAACGCCGGCCTGCTGGTGCTGCTGGCCCTGACCTCGATGGGCGTGTACGGCATCATCCTGGGCGGCTGGGCCTCGAACTCCAAGTACGCCATCCTGGGCGCGCTGCGTTCGGCGGCGCAGGTGGTCAGCTACGAGATCGCGATGGGCTTCGCCCTGGTCGGCGTGCTGGTCGCGGCCGGCACCATGAACCTGAGCGAGATCGTCTACGCACAGGCCGGCAGCAAGGGCGCGCTGGAGTGGTTCTTCATCCCGCTGTTCCCGCTGTTCATCATCTACTTCATCTCCGGCGTGGCCGAAACCAACCGCGCGCCCTTCGACGTCGCCGAAGGCGAGTCGGAAATCGTCGCCGGCTTCCACGTCGAGTACTCCGGTTCGGCCTTCGCCATCTTCTTCCTGGCCGAATACGCCAACATGATGCTGGTCAGCCTGCTCACGCCGATCCTGTTCATGGGCGGCTGGCTGTCGCCGTTCCCGGCCTCCTGGGGCCTGCTGGGCGAGCCGGGCTGGTGGTGGCTGGCGCTCAAGTTCGCCTTCTTCGCCTTCAGCTTCCTGTGGTTCCGCGCCACGTTCCCGCGCTACCGCTACGACCAGATCATGCGCCTGGGCTGGAAGGTGTTCATCCCGATCACGATCTTCTGGATCTTCGTGACCGCCGTCATGGCCTACAACAACTGGTTCACCATCGGGGCCTGAGGATCACATGAACCGCATCGCCACCTACCTCAAGAGCCTGATGCTGCTGGAACTCCTGGCCGGCATGAAGCTGACCCTGGGCTACCTGTTCCAGCCCAAGTACACGGTCAACTATCCGTTCGAGAAGATCCCGCAGTCGGCCCGCTTCCGCGGCCTGCACGCGCTGCGCCGCTATCCCAACGGCGAAGAGCGCTGCATCGCCTGCAAGCTGTGCGAGGCGGTGTGCCCGGCGCTGGCCATCACCATCGACTCCGAACCGCGTGCCGACGGCTCGCGCCGCACCACCCGCTACGACATCGACCTGTTCAAGTGCATCTACTGCGGCTTCTGCGAGGAAAGCTGCCCGGTGGACTCGATCGTCGAAACCCACATCCACGAATACCACTTCGAGAAGCGCGGCGAGAACGTCGTCACCAAGCTGCAATTGCTGGCCATCGGCGACCGCTTCGAAGACGAGATCGCGCAGCGCCGGGCCGCCGACGCGGCGTACCGCTGAGCGCAGGGGACAGACCGAATGAGCTACGAACTCGCCGCCTTCTGGGCCTTCGCCACGGTCACCGTGCTGGCCGCGATGGGCGTCATCCTGTCGCGCAACCCGGTGCACGCCGTGCTCAGCCTGGTGCTGACCTTCTTCTCCACCGCCTGCCTGTGGCTGCTGCTGCAGGCCGAGTTCCTGGGCGTGGTGCTGGTGCTGGTCTACATCGGCGCCGTGATGGTGCTGTTCCTGTTCGTGGTGATGATGCTGGACATCAACACCACGCCGCTGCGCGAGGGCTACACCCGCTACCTGCCGTTCACCGCCGCCGTGGTGGTGGTGATGGCGGCCGAGATGGTGATGCTGATCGGCGGCAAGCGCTTCGAGGTGGGCCTGTCGGCCACCGATCCGGCGGTCGCCGCCGGCAAGACCAACCTGGAATGGATCGGCGAGACGCTGTTCAGCAAGTTCATCCTGCCCTTCGAGATCGCCGCCGTGATCCTGACGGTGGCCCTGGTGGTGGCGGTGATGCTGACCCTGCGCCGCCGCCCGGGCACCAAGCACCAGGACGCCGGCCGCCAGGTGGCCGTGCGCAGCGAAGACCGCATCCGCCTCGTCAAAATGGCCGCCGAGCCGCGCCAGGAGGGCAACCCGTGATCAGCCTGGGCCACTACCTCGCGCTGGGCGCCGTGCTGTTCTGCATCAGCACCGCCGGCATCTTCATCAACCGCAAGAACCTGATCGTGCTGCTGATGTGCATCGAGCTGATGCTGCTGGCGGTGAACATCAACTTCGTGGCCTTCTCGCGCTTCCTGGGCGACGTGGACGGGCAGATCTTCGTCTTCTTCATCCTGACCGTGGCCGCCGCCGAGGCCGCCATCGGCCTGGCGATCCTGGTGACGCTGTTCCGCAACAAGCGGACCATCAACGTCGCCGAACTCGATTCACTCAAGGGCTGAGCGCGCGATGATCTCGATGAACACGCTCCTGGTCATCGCGCTGGCGCCCCTGCTGGGCAGCGCCATCGCCGGCCTGTTCGGCAAGCAGGTGGGCCGCGCCGGCGCGCACTGGGTCACCATCCTGGGCGTGGCGGTGAGCTGCGCGCTGTCGCTGCAGGTGCTCTGGCTGCTGGTGGCCCAGAACGCCGACCCGTTCAACCAGAACGTCTACACCTTCTTCGAAGTGGGCGGCTATTCGGCCCACGTCGGCTTCATGGTCGACCGGCTCACCGCCATGATGATGGTGGTGGTCACCTTCGTGTCGCTGCTGGTGCACGTGTACACCATCGGCTACATGGCCGAGGACCCGGGCTACCAGCGCTTCTTCAGCTACATCTCGCTGTTCACCTTCAGCATGCTGATGCTGGTGATGAGCAACAACTTCCTGCAGCTGTTCTTCGGCTGGGAAGCGGTGGGCCTGGTGTCCTACCTGCTGATCGGCTTCTGGTACAAGCGGCCGACCGCCATCTTCGCCAACCTCAAGGCCTTCCTGGTCAACCGCGTGGGCGACTTCGGCTTCCTGCTGGGCATCGCCGGCGTGCTGGCCTGGATCGGGACCCTGGACTACGCCACCGCCTTCGCCAATGCCGCCAACCCCGAGCTGCATTCCACCTTCAGCCTGTGGTCGGGCCAGGTCAGCCTGTTCGGCCACACCTGGCAGGTGCTGTCGGGTTCGGTCGAGGTGCAGGTCATCAGCTTCATCTGCATCTGCCTGTTCATCGGCGCGATGGGCAAGTCGGCCCAGGTGCCGCTGCATGTGTGGCTGCCGGACTCGATGGAGGGCCCGACCCCGATCTCGGCGCTGATCCACGCCGCCACCATGGTGACCGCGGGCATCTTCATGGTGGCGCGCATGTCGCCGCTGTTCGAGCAGAGCGAGGCCGCGCTGTCCTTCGTGCTGGTGGTGGGTGCCACCACGGCCCTGTTCACCGGCCTGATCGGCATCGTGCAGAACGACATCAAGCGCGTGGTGGCCTATTCCACGCTGTCGCAGCTGGGCTACATGACCGTGGCCTTGGGCGTGTCGGCCTACTCGGCGGCGGTGTTCCACCTGATGACCCATGCCTTCTTCAAGGCCCTGCTGTTCCTGGCGGCCGGCAGCGTGATCATCGGCATGCACCACGAGCAGGACATGCGCAAGATGGGCGGCCTGCGCAAGTACATGCCGATCACCTACATCACCAGCCTGATCGGTACCCTGGCCCTGGTGGGCACGCCGTTCTTCTCGGGCTACTTCTCCAAGGACACCATCATCGTGGCCGCGCACGAGGCCGCCAAGACCGGCGGCTGGGTGCAGCAGTACGGCTACTGGGCGGTGCTGCTGGGCGTGTTCGTCACCGCCTTCTACAGCTTCCGCCTGCTGTACCTGACCTTCCACGGCCGCGAGCGCTTCCGTGACGCCGCACCGGCGCATGCCCACGGCGAGATGCCGCACGACGACGCCCAGCCCGAGACCCACCACGAGCCCGATGTCAGCGCGCACGACGGCCCGCACATCGCCAAGGCCGACGCCCACCACGACGAGCACGCGCACGACGACCATGGCCACCACCATGGTCCCGTCGAGCCGCACGAGTCGCCGTGGGTGGTGACGGTGCCGCTGATCCTGCTGGCCATCCCGTCCATCCTGATCGGCTTCTTCACCGTCGGTCCGATGCTGTTCGGCGATTTCTTCCGCGGTGCGATCGAGGTGATGCCGGCGCACGACACCGTGGCCGCCGCGGGCAAGACGCTGTGGCATGACCAGCACGGCTGGCTCAGCGCCGCGGTCGGCTTCGGCCTGCACTTCTACGGCTCGATCGTGTTCTGGATGGCGTTCGCCGGCTTCGCGGCCGCCACCGCGCTGTACCTGTTCTTTCCGGATACCGCCACGAAGATGCGCCACAGCAAGGTCGGCGCCTTCTTCACCCGCATCCTCGAGAACAAGTACGGCTTCGACGACCTCTGGATCAAGGGCTTCGCCGGCGGCGGCATCAAGCTGGGCAAGTTCTCCTGGAAGCGCGGCGACGCCGGCCTGATCGACGGCTTCTTCGTCAACGGCTCGGCCCTGCTGGTCGACCGCGTGGCCGGCCTGGTGCGCCAGCTGCAGACCGGACGCCTCTACAACTATGCCTTTGCCATGATCCTCGGCCTCATCGTCCTGCTGGCGGTGCTGGTGCGGATGGTCGGCGCCTGAGACCCACAAGGAAGACCTGATGGAAGCCACCTGGCCCCTGCTTAGCGTGTTGATCTGGCTGCCGATCGTCGGCGGCCTGCTCACGCTGGCTTTCGGCGACGCCCGTGCCGGGCAGGCGAAAGTGTTCGCGCTGCTGGTGGCGCTGGCCACCTTCGCGGTCAGCCTGATGCTGTTCGTGGGCCACGACTACGCCTCGCCGGCGATGCGCTTCGTCGAGGACCTGCCCTGGATCCCCAGCTTCGACATCCGTTACCACCTGGGTGTGGACGGCCTGTCCATCGCCCTGATCGCGCTGACGACGCTGACCTCGGCCCTGGTGCTGATCGGCGCCTGGACCTCGGTGGAGCGCCGCGCGCACCAGTATTTCGCCGCCTTCCTGGTGCTCGAGGGCCTGATGGTGGGCGTGTTCTGCGCGCTCGACGCCATGCTGTTCTATGTCTTCTTCGAAGGCATGCTGATCCCGATGTTCATCATCATCGGCGTCTGGGGCGGCCCGCGCCGCGTCTACGCGTCGCTGAAGTTCTTCCTGTACACCTTCCTGGGCTCGGTCTTCATGCTGATCGGCCTGGTCTACCTGTACCTGCAGACGGTGGAGGCCGGCAATCCCAGCTTCCAGCTGGCCGACTTCTATGCGTTGCCGCTGAGCGCCAGCGAACAGGCCTGGATCTTCTTCGCCTTCCTGGCCGCGTTCGCGGTCAAGGTGCCGATGTTCCCGGTGCACACCTGGTTGCCGGACGCGCACGTGGAGGCACCCACCGGCGGCTCGGTGATCCTGGCGGCGATCATGCTCAAGATCGGCGGCTACGGCTTCCTGCGTTTCACCCTGCCGATCGTGCCCGACGCGGGGCAGGAGTGGGCCTGGCTGGTGATCGGCCTGTCGCTGGCGGCGGTGATCTACGTCGGTCTGGTGGCCCTGGTGCAGGAGGACATGAAGAAGCTGATCGCGTACTCCTCGGTCGCGCACATGGGCTTCGTCACCCTGGGCACCTTCATCGCCTTCGCGCTGGTGCGCGAGCTGGGCAGCACCGACGCGGCCCAGCTGGGCCTGCAGGGCGCGATGGTGCAGATGATCTCGCACGGCTTCATCTCCGGCGCGATGTTCTCGTGCGTGGGCGTGGTCTACGACCGCATGCACAGCCGCATGATCCGCGACTACGGTGGCGTGGCCAACACCATGCCCTGGTTCGCCGCCTTCTTCGTCTTCTTCGCGATGGCCAACTCGGGCCTGCCCGGCACGTCCGGCTTCGTGGGCGAGTTCATGGTCATCCTGGCCGCGTTCCAGCACAACGTGTGGGTCGCCTTCGGCGCCGCGTTCACTCTTATCCTGGGCGCCGCCTACACCCTGTGGATGGTGAAGCGGGTCATCTTCGGCGAGGTGGCCAACCACCACGTGGCCGAGCTGACCGACATCAACGGCCGCGAGGCCCTGGTGCTGGGCGTGTTCGCGCTGGGCACCCTGCTGCTGGGCGTGTACCCCAAGCCGCTGACCGACCTCATGGAAGCACCGATCGCGCAGCTGCTCACCCAGCTCGCCGCCACCAAGCTGTAAGAGGAACAAGATGGCCCTGCCGATGCCCACCGTTGCCGACCTGCTGCCCCTGGGGCCGGAAATTTTCGTCTGCGGCGCGGCCTTCGCCCTGCTGATGATCGACCTGTTCCTGTCCGACCAGCGGCGCGGCCTCACGCATTTCCTGGCCCTGTTCATCCTGGCCGCGGCGGCGGTGCTGACCGCGCGCGACATGGCGATGGAACCGGTCTACGGCTTCGGTAACCTGTTCGTGCGCGACACCGCCAGCGACGTGCTCAAGCTGGCGGTGTACGTGGTGGCCGGCATGTCCTTCGTCTACGCCAAGCCGTACCTGCAGGACCGCGGCCTGTTCAAGGGCGAGTTCTACGCCCTGGGCCTGTTCTCGGTGCTGGGCATGATGCTGATGATCTCGGCCGGCAGCATGCTCACCCTGTACCTGGGCCTGGAGCTGCTGGCGCTGAGCTCCTACGGCCTGGTCGGCATGGACCGCGACAACCCGCGCTCGTCGGAAGCGGCCATGAAGTACTTCGTGCTCGGCTCGCTGGCCTCGGGCCTGCTGCTGTACGGCATGTCCATGGTCTACGGCGCCACCGGCAGCCTGGAGCTGGCCGAGATCAGCGTGGCCGCGTCCAGCGTCGGCGACCGCACCCTGCTGCTGTTCGGCGTGGTCTTCATGCTGGTGGGCATCGCCTTCAAATTCGGCGCGGCGCCGTTCCACATGTGGCTGCCGGACGTCTACCACGGTGCCCCGACCGCGATCACGCTGTTCATCGGCTCGGCCCCGAAGCTGGCGGCCTTCGCCATGGCCTACCGGCTGCTCGAGTCGGGCGTCGGACCCATCGATGCCTACTGGCAGGACATGGTGGCCTGGCTGGCGGCGCTGTCGCTGGTGATCGGCAACCTGGTGGCGCTGGTGCAGACCAACCTCAAGCGCATGCTGGCCTACTCGACCATCTCGCACGTGGGCTTCCTGTTCATGGGCCTGTCGCAGGGCGGGCAGCTGGGCTACTCGGCGGCGATGTTCTACGCGATCAGCTATGCGGTGATGGCGGCCGCGGCCTTCGGCGCGATCATCGCGCTGTCGCGCAAGGGCTTCGAGTCCGAGAACCTGGAGGACTTCAAGGGCCTGTGGTCGCGCAATCCGATGCAGGCCATGCTGGTGCTGTTCGTGATGGCCTCGCTGGCCGGCGTGCCGCCGTTCCTGGGCTTCTGGGCCAAGCTCGAAGTGCTGCGCGCCGCGGTCGACGCCGGCCTGCTGTGGCTGGCCGTGGTCGGCGTGGTGATGGCGGTGGTCGGCGCCTTCTACTACCTGCGCGTGATCAAGGTGATGTTCTTCGACGAGCCGGAAGGCGAGGGCGCCCGGGTTCATCCCGATGGCCACCTGCGGCTGGTATTCGCCGTCAACGCCTCTGCCCTGCTGGTGCTGGGCCTGTTCGCCGAATGGATCATGGGCTGGTGCCGGCTGGCGTTCCCGGTCTGATCCGGCGGGCCTGAATCGCCCGCTCATCATTGGGCTTGCGCCGGATTCACCCGGCCCCCTATAATGCGCGTCTACTGCTGCGGGGTGGAGCAGTCTGGCAGCTCGTCGGGCTCATAACCCGAAGGTCGCAGGTTCAAATCCTGCCCCCGCTACCAGTTTCTGGCTTTGGTTCCGAAAGGATTCATCGCACAGGCTTTTTCCCTCGGGTTGGCCCACATGGCAGCCCCGGGAAGCCGGAACCTGGATGTACCGGAAAAGGGCCTTACGGCCCTTTTTTGTTTTCGAAATTCAAGAAATTCAGAGGCGACCGCCGCACCGATGAGCAGCAAGGCCAACGAAATCAGCGAACTGCTGGCGCCCACCGTCGCGGCGCTCGAGCTTGAATTGCTCGGCGTGGAATTCGCGGCGACCGGCCACAGCGCGCTGCTGCGCCTGTACATCGACGCCCCCGGCCGCCTGGTCGGCATCGAGGACTGCGAAGCCGTGAGCCGCGAAGTGGCCGCCGTGCTCGACGTCGAAGACCCGATTACCTCGCAGTACACGCTGGAAGTCTCCTCGCCCGGCATCGACCGCCCGCTGTTCACCGCCGAGCAGTTCGGCCGCTTCGTCGGCGAGCAGGCCAAGCTGACGCTGCGCATGGCCCAGGACGGCCGCCGCCGTTTCATTGCCCGCATCACCGGCGTCGAGGGCAACGTGGTGCTGCTGGCGCACGAGGCCGGCGACATGCGCGTGGAGCACGACAACATCGAAAAGGCGCGCCTGGTCCCCGACCTGGTCGCCCTGGGCCTCGCCGCCCAGCCCAAGCCCACCGGTCCGGGCGGCTCGCGCCGCAAGGCCCCGAAGAAAGAATCCTGATCAACCCCGAGGCGGCGTGGCCGCCTTTGACGGAGCTGCAAAAGATGAGCAAGGAACTGTTGCTGGTGATGGAAGCGGTGGCCAATGAAAAGGGCGTGCCGCGTGGCGTGATCATCGAGGCGATGGAGGCCGCGCTGGCCTCGGCCGCCAAGAAGCGTTACCACGAGCAGGACGTGTCCGTGCGCGTGGCCATCAACCCCAAGGACGGCAGCTACGAAACCTTCCGCCGCTGGGAAGTGGTGGCCGACGACGTGGTGATGGAATCGCCCGAGCGCCAGATCCGCATGATGGACGCGGTGGACGAAAAGGAAGACGCCCAGATCGGCGACTTCATCGAGGAGCAGGTCGAGAACGCCGAGTTCGGCCGCATCGCCGCCCAGGCCGCCAAGCAGGTGATCGTGCAGCGCGTGCGCGAGGCCGAGCGTACCCAGGTGCTGGAAGCCTGGCGCGACCGCATCGGCGAGCTGGTGAACGGCATCGTCAAGCGGGTCGAGCGCGGCAACGTCTACGTGGACCTGGGCGGCAACGCCGAGGCCTTCATCCCCAAGGACAAGGCCATCCCGCGCGACGTGCTGCGCCCGGGCGACCGCGTGCGCGGCTACCTGCTCGACGTGCGCGCCGAGACCCGCGGCCCGCAGCTGTTCATCAGCCGCACCGCGCCCGAGTTCATGATCGAGCTGTTCAAGCTCGAGGTGCCGGAAGTCGGCCAGGGCCTGGTCGAGATCAAGGCCGCGGCGCGCGACTCCGGCGACCGCGCCAAGATCGCCGTGCTGGCCCACGACCACCGCACCGATCCGATCGGCGCCTGCATCGGCATGCGCGGTTCGCGCGTCCAGGCCGTCAGCAACGAGCTCAACGGCGAGCGCATCGACATCGTGCTGTGGTCCGACAACCCGGCCCAGTTCGTCATCAACGCCATGGCGCCGGCCGAGGTGCAGTCCATCATCGTGGATGAAGAGAAGCACTCGATGGACCTGGCCGTGGCCGAGGACAAGCTGGCCCAGGCCATCGGCAAGGGCGGCCAGAACGTGCGCCTGGCCAGCCGCCTCACCGGCTGGCAGCTCAACGTGATGACCCAGGACCAGGTCACCGCCAAGTCCGAGGGCGAGCAGACCGCCGCGCGCCAGCTGTTCATGGACAAGCTGGAAGTGGACGAGGAAATCGCCGGCATCCTGGTGGCCGAGGGCTTCAGCACGGTCGAGGAAATCGCCTACGTGCCGGCGGCCGAGCTGCTGGCGGTCGAGGGCTTCGACGAGGACATCGTCGAGGAACTGCGCGCCCGCGCCCGCGACGCGCTGCTCACCGAGGCCCTGGCGGTCGAGGAGGAGATCGAGGAGCACAAGCCCGCCGACGACCTGCTCTCGCTCGACGGCATGGACGAGACCCTGGCCTACACGCTGGCCGGCCGGGGCATCGTCACCCGCGACGACCTCGCCGACCTCGCCACCGACGACATCACCGACATCGACGGCATGGATGCCGAGCGCGCCGCCAAGCTGATCATGGCCGCGCGACAGCACTGGTTCGAATAAGGCCACCGCTCCAAGCCGTTCCAGGACACACCATCGCGCGCCCGGCGCGCAGCCCCAAGGAATCACCAACCAATGTCTGAAGTCACCGTAGCGTCGCTGGCCAAAGTGCTGGGTATGCCCACCGAGAAGCTGCTCGAGCAGCTTTCCGGCGCCGGCATGACCTTCAGCGGGCCGGATCAGGTGGTCAGCAGCACCGAGAAGATGAAGCTGCTCGGCTTCCTGCGCCGTACCCACGGCAAGGAAGAGAAGCCGGCCGAAGTCTCCGCGCCCAAGAAGATCACCCTGCAGCGCCGCAAGCAGGAAGAGCTGACCGTCAGCGCCGGCAAGACCAAGTCCACGGTCACGGTCGAGGTGCGCCAGAAGCGCACCTACGTCAAGCGTGACGACGTCGACGCGCCGGTGACCGACGAGCGCCAGGACGCCCTGCGCAAGCTTGAAGAGTCCAAGGCCCGCAACGACGCCGAACTGGCGGCCCTGAGCGAAGTCGACCGCAAGCGGAAGATGGAGCGTGACGCCGAAGAGGCCCGTGTCCGCGCCGCCGAGGAAGCCCGCGCCGCTGCGGCCGCTGCCGCCGCCGAGGCCGAAGCAGCCCCCGCGGCCGTGGAAGCCGAAGTGCGCAAGCCGGCCCGCGTCGAGGACCGCCCCGCGCGTCCGGCCATGGACCGCAAGCCGGGCCCGCCGGCCCGTCCGGCCCCCAGCGGCCCGAACCGCCCGCCCGCGGGCGGCGCCAACAAGAGCCAGCAGACCCCGCCGAAGAACAAGACCGTGCGCGGCTCCAACTCGATGGTCGACAACGAGGGCGAAGAGGGCCAGGCGCAGCGTTTCGCCGCCGGCCAGCTGCACCTCACCGACTCCGAGCGCGCCCGTCGCGGCGCTGCCGGCAACCGCAAGAAGCCCAAGCTGCGCACGTCCGAGCCCTCGCGCACGGCCAGCGGCCAGCACGGCTTCTCGCGCCCCACCGCGCCGATCGTGCGCGACGTCTACATCGGTGAGTCCATCACCGTCGCCGACCTGGCCGCCAAGCTGGCCATGAAGGGCGGCGAAGTGGTGCGCTCGCTGTTCAAGATGGGCGTGATGGCCACCATCAACCAGGTGATCGACCACGACACCGCGGTGCTGGTGGTCGAGGAACTGGGCCACCGCGCCAGCAAGGCCAACGACGACGACGCCGAGGTCGCGCTGGTCGCGCACCAGGACGAACTGCAGGGCGAGCGCCGCACGCGCCCGCCGGTGGTCACCATCATGGGCCACGTGGACCACGGCAAGACCTCGCTGCTCGACTACATCCGCCGCACCAAGGTGGCCACCGGCGAAGCCGGCGGCATCACCCAGCACATCGGTGCCTACCACGTCCAAACCGACAAGGGCGTCATCAGCTTCCTCGACACCCCGGGCCACTCGGCGTTCAGCGCCATGCGTGCCCGCGGCGCCCGTCTCACCGACATCGTGGTGCTGGTGGTCGCGGCCGACGACGGCGTGATGCCGCAGACGGTGGAAGCGGTCAACCACGCGCGCGCCGCCAAGGTGCCGCTGCTGATCGCCGTGAACAAGATGGACAAGCCCGAGGCCAACCCGGACAACGTCAAGCAGGGCCTGGTCAAGCTTGAAGTGGTGCCGGAAGAGTGGGGCGGCGACGTGCAGTTCGTGCCCGTCTCGGCCAAGACCGGCATGGGCGTGGACGCCCTGCTGGATGCCATTTCGGTGCAGGCCGAGGTGATGGAACTCACGGCCGTCTACGACGCCCGCGCCACCGGCGTGGTCATCGAGTCGGCACTGGACAAGGGCCGCGGCCCGGTCGCCACGGTGCTGGTGCAGCAGGGCACGCTCAAGAAGAGCGACTACCTGGTCTGCGGCGTGCACTACGGCCGCGTCCGCGCGCTGTTCGACGAAAACGGCAAGCAGGTCGATTCGGCCGCGCCCTCGATCCCGGTGCAGGTGCTGGGCCTGTCGGGCGTGCCCGACGCCGGCGACGACTTCGTGGTCGTGGCCGACGAGCGCCTGGCCAAGGAAGTGGCGCAGCAGCGTGATGCCAAGCGCCGCGAGTCGCGCCTGGTCGCCACCGCCGGTTCGCGCATGGAAGACATCATGGCGTCCATGGGCCAGAACCAGGGCCAGGCCAACCTCAACCTGCTGGTCAAGGCCGACGTGCAGGGCTCGGTGGAGGCGCTGCGCCAGTCGCTGGTCGCGCTGTCCAACGACCTGATCAAGATCAACGTCATCAGCTCCGGCGTGGGCGGCATCACCGAGTCCGACGCCACCCTGGCGGCGACCTCCAAGGCCGTCATCATCGGCTTCAACGTGCGCGCCGACGCCACCGCCCGCAAGATCATCGAGAGCAACGGGCTGGACCTGCGCTACTTCTCGATCATCTACGACGTCATCGACCAGGTGAAGCAGGTGGCTTCCGGCCTGCTGGGCGTGGAAATCCGCGAGGAGATCCTGGGCATCGCCGAGGTCCGCGACGTGTTCCGCAGCTCCAAGTTCGGTGCGGTCGCCGGTTCGCTGGTCATCGAGGGCACGGTCAAGAAGTCCAAGCCCATCCGCGTGCTGCGCAACTCCGTGGTGGTGTTCGAGGGCGAGCTGGAATCCCTGCGCCGCTTCAAGGACAACGTCGAAGAGGTCAAGAGCGGCACCGAGTGCGGCATCGCGGTGAAGGCCTACAACGACGTGCAGCCGGGTGACCAGATCGAGTGCTTCGAGCGCATCGAGGTCCAGCGCACGCTGTAAGGCGCGCGCGCAGCCATGGCCACCAAGAGCTTCCATCGCACCGATCGCGTCTCGGCCCAGCTGCGGCGCGACATCGGCCAGATCGTGCACCAGGCGGTGCGCGAGTTCGGGCTGCCCTCGGTCAGCGTGTCCGACGTCGAGGTGACGCGCGACCTGGCGCACGCCAAGGTGTTCGTCACCGCGCTGATGGCCGAGCAGGGCCCGGCGGCGGTGAAGGCGCTGAAGGAAATCGCGCCCGAGCTGCGCTATCGCCTGGGCCAGGCCGTGCGCATGCGGCACGTGCCCGAGATCCATTTCCACTACGACGATTCGGTGGACAAGGGCGAGCGCATCGACAAGCTGCTGCGCGACAACCCGACGCCGCCGCCCACCGACGACGCGAACGACTGAGGCCCGCGTGGGCCGCACCGTCTTCCGTCCGCTCGACGGCCTCCTGTTGCTGGACAAGCCCGCGGGCCTGAGCTCCAACCAGGCCCTGCAGCAGGCGCGCCTGCTCTATCGCGGCGAGAAGGGCGGCCACACCGGCGCGCTCGATCCGCTGGCCACCGGCCTGCTGCCCCTGTGTTTCGGCGAGGCCACCAAGATCGCGGGCCTGCTGCTGGGCGGCCGCAAGGCCTATCGCGCCGGCATTGCCCTGGGCCGGACCACCGACACCGACGACGCCGACGGCGTGGTCTTGCGCGAACGCCCGGTCCCGTCGCTGGAGGCCGCCCGCGTGCGTGAGGCCCTGCAGGGCTTCGTCGGCCGCATCCGCCAGCGCCCGCCGATCTACTCGGCGCTCAAGCAGGGCGGCGAAGCCCTGTACGTGAAGGCCCGCCGCGGCGAACTCATCGAGGTGCCCGAGCGCGAGGTGGACGTGATCGCCATCGAGCTGCTGGCGCTGGGGCCGGACTGGCTGGAACTGGACGTGACCTGCGGCTCGGGCACCTACATCCGCAGCCTGGCCCGCGACCTGGGCGAGGTGCTGGGCTGCGGCGGCCACATCACCGCGCTGCGTCGCACCTGGGTCGAGCCCTTCACCGCCCCGCGCATGCACACGCTGGAGGACCTGCAGGCCGTGTCCGCGGCCGGCGGCGAGACCGCCCTGGATGCCCTGCTGCTGCCGGTCGAGGCCGGGCTGGCGCACTGGCCGGCCCTGGTGGTGGACCCGGACCAGGCCCGGAGGCTGGGGCAGGGCCAGGCCATCCGGCCCGAACTGCCCGCGGGATGGACCCCGGCCGCCACGCTCAATCTCACCGATGCCGCGGGCCGCTCACTGGGCCTGGGCGAACTGCGTGAAGACGGCACCGCCTGGCCCAAGCGCCTGTTCCGCTGGGCTTCCGTGTGCTGAACACCGCCGGCAACGACCGCCAGAGACCGCCTTCAGCGCGCTAAAGCCTTGTTCGAAAAGGCCCGGTCGGCTATCATTTCGCGGCTTTCACAAGCACCTCCCCAACCGGCGGGCCACGCGGTGCGGCGTCAATCCTGGCGTCGTTCCTGCAGGCTGCGCATCTACCGAGAAGAAAACACCATGTCCGTCGACACCGCCAAGATCATCCAGGACTTCGGTCGCGTCCCCAACGACACCGGCTCGCCGGAAGTCCAGGTCGCCCTGCTGTCCGCCCGCATCGACATGCTGACCGACCACTTCAAGGCCCACAAGCAGGACCACCACTCCCGCCGCGGCCTGCTCAAGATGGTCAACCAGCGTCGCAGCCTGCTGGGCTACCTCAAGAAGAAGGACGCCGCGCGCTACCAGACCCTGATCGAGCGTTTGGGCCTGCGCCGCTAAGACAAGTAAACCAACGCGGCGCAGTGATGCGCCGCGTTGCATTTGGGGCCCCGGAAACGCCGGGGCCAAACCGCCGGGCAGGGTGCCCGCCGGAATGAATCCGCAAAGAGGAAGAAAAAATCGTGGCGAAAGTAACCAAGACGTTCCAGTACGGTCAGCACCAGGTCACGCTTGAGACGGGTGAAGTCGCCCGCCAGGCCAGTGGCTCGGTCATCGTCAAGTTCGGCGACACCGTCGTGCTGGTGACGGCCGTGGGCAACAAGAATGCGAAGGAGGGCATGGATTTCTTCCCGCTCACCGTCGACTACATCGAGAAGTTCTACGCCGGCGGCCGCATCCCGGGTGGCTTCTTCAAGCGCGAAGGTCGCCAGACCGAGCGCGAGACCCTGGTGTCCCGCCTGATCGATCGCCCGATCCGCCCGCTCTTCCCCGAGCACTTCCGCAATGAAGTGCAGGTCATCGCCACCGTGATGTCGATGAACCCCGAAATCCACGGCGACATCCCGGCCCTGATCGGCGCCTCCGCCGCGCTGGCCCTGTCGGGCATCCCGTTCGCGGGCCCGATCGGCGCCGCCAAGGTCGGCTACGCCAACGGCCAGTACCTGCTCAACCCGTCCACCACCGACCTCAAGACCTCCGACCTGGAGCTGGTGGTCGCCGGTACCGCCAACGCGGTGCTGATGGTGGAGTCGGAAGCCCGGGAGCTGTCCGAGGACGTGATGCTGGGCGCCGTGATGTTCGGCCACCAGCAGATGCAGGTCGTCATCAACGCCATCAACGAGCTGGTCGCCGAAGTCGGCGTCAAGCACTGGACCTGGACCGCGCCGGAAAAGGCCCAGGCCCCGATCGACGCGCTCAAGGCCGCCATCGGCGACAAGCTGTCGGCCGCCTTCCAGGTGCGCGACAAGCTCGAGCGCAAGGACGCCATCTCGGCGGTGAAGAAGGAAGTGCTGGCGTCGCTGGCCCCGCAGATCGAAGCCAATGGCTGGAATGCGGCCGAACTGTCGAAGGAATTCGGCGAGTTCGAATACAGCACCATGCGCAACTCGGTGCTCAAGACCCGCACCCGCATCGACGGCCGCGACTTGGTCACCGTGCGCCCGATCACCGTGAAGACCGGCGTGCTGCCGCGCACCCACGGCTCGGCGCTGTTCACCCGCGGCGAGACCCAGGCCATCGTCGTCACCACGCTCGGCACGGCCCGCGACGGCCAGGTGATCGACGCGGTGGAAGGCGAGTCCAAGGACCACTTCCTGTTCCACTACAACTTCCCGCCGTACTCGGTGGGTGAAGCCGGCCGCATGATGGGCCCGAAGCGTCGCGAGATCGGCCACGGCCGCCTTGCCCGCCGCGGCGTCCAGGCCGTGATGCCGTCCATGGAGTCGTTCCCGTACACCATCCGCGTGGTCTCGGAGATCACCGAGTCCAACGGTTCCTCGTCCATGGCCTCGGTCTGCGGTTCCTCGCTGGCCCTGATGGACGCGGGCGTGCCGATCAAGGCGCCGGTCGCGGGCATCGCGATGGGCCTGATCAAGGAAGGTTCCGACTTCGCCGTGCTGTCCGACATCCTGGGTGACGAAGACCACCTGGGCGACATGGACTTCAAGGTGGCCGGCACCGAGGGCGGCATCTCCGCCCTGCAGATGGACATCAAGATCGACGGCATCACCGAAGACATCATGAAGGTCGCGCTGGCGCAGGCCAAGCAGGGCCGCCTGCACATCCTGGGCGAGATGGCCAAGGTCATCTCCACCTCGCGCACCGAGATGTCCGAGTACGCGCCGCGCCTGCTGACCATGAAGATCCATCCGGACAAGATCCGCGAAGTGATCGGCAAGGGCGGCTCGGTGATCCAGGCGATCACCAAGGAAACCGGCACCCAGATCGACATCCAGGACGACGGCACCATCGTCATCGCCTCCGTGAACGCCGCCGCCGCCCAGGCTGCGAAGGCGCGCATCGAGTCGATCACCAGCGACGTCGAGCCGGGCCGCATCTACGAGGGCAAGGTCGCCAAGCTGATGGACTTCGGTGCGTTCGTCACCATCGCCCCCGGCAAGGACGGCCTGGTGCACGTGTCGCAGATCTCCAACGAGCGCGTCGAGAAGGTCTCCGATAAGCTCAAGGAAGGCGACATCGTCAAGGTCAAGGTGCTGGAAGTGGACAAGCAGGGCCGCATCCGCCTGTCCATGAAGGCCGTGGAAGAGGGCGAGGGGCTGTAAGCCTTCCCCGCCTGTCTCAGGTGAAGGAAAAGCGGGCTTCGGCCCGCTTTTTCTTTGCGGGTCTCCGTAGATCTGCGACCCGTGCACCACCTGCAGGAACCCGAGTGGGTTAAAGTTGCGCCTGGGGAAACGACAACAGGGCAGGGGTTCATGGGGATGTCGGGCGTGCGCGCGTTCTGTGCTGTTTTTTCGCTGCTGTTGGCCGTTCCCACCGCCCCATCCGCGCAGACCATCTCCACCTTCGCCGGGGGCGGCGCCGGCGACGGCGGCCAGGCCACGCAGGCCTATGTGCGCCGCGCGGCCGGCGGTGCCTTCGACGCCGCGGGCAATTTCTATTTCGCCGAACGTGGCGGCCATCGCGTTCGCAAGGTCGGCACCAATGGTGTCATCACCACCGTCGCCGGCACTGGCGTGTCGGGTTTCAGCGGCGATGGCGGCCCGGCGACGTCGGCCCGGCTCAGCCAACCCATGGACGTGGCGGTGGATGCCGCCGGCAATCTCTACATCGCCGACCTGGGCAACCTGCGCCTGCGCAAGGTGTTGACCAACGGCACCATCACCACGCTGGCGGGCGACGGCAGCAGCGTCTTCCGTGACAACGTCCCCGGCCTCACGGGCGGCTTCTCCTACCTGTCCGCCCTGGCGCTGGACGCGGCGGGCAACGTCTACATCGCCGACGGCGCCGACCACCAGCGCATCCGCAAGGTGGCGCCCGATGGCTTCCTGACCACGGTCGCCGGCAACGGCGTGGCGGGTTATACCGGTGACGGCGGCCCGGCCACCAGCGCCAGCATCGCGGCCGCCAGCGACGTCGCCTTCGACGCGGCCGGCAACCTCTACATCGCCGATCCCTTCCATGCCGTGGTGCGGCGCGTGGATACCGGTGGCCAGATCTCGACCGTCGCCGGCGGCGGCATGACCGATGCCGACGGCATACCGCCCCTGCAGGCGCAGCTGCGCGCGCCGAGCAGCGTGGGCATCGGCCCGGACGGTGCGCTCTACATCGGCGAAGAGAACGCCAACCGCGTGCGGCGCGTGGCCAGTGGCCTGATCACGACCGTCGCAGGCAATGGCGGCACCGACACCACCGGCGACGGCGGCCCCGCCATCGAGGCCGGCCTGGGCTACGTGGAGTCGGTGACGCTGGCGCCGGACGGGCGGATCGCGATCGTCGCCAATGGCTTCACCGTGCGCATCGCCACCGTCGGCGGCAGCATCCAGCGCTTCGCCGGCGGCGGCGTGGGCGATGGTGGCGCGGCCAGCCAGGCCTACCTGGGCGAGACCGGGCGTGTTGCCGTGGACGGCGAAGGCAATGTGCTGGTCTCCACCTACGGCCGCATCCGCCGCATCACGCCCGCGGGCATCATCAGCACCGTGGCCGGGTTTGGCCAGGAAGGATTCACCGGCGATGGCGGCCCCGCGTCTGCAGCCCAGATCGGCAGCGTCGGCGGCCTGGTCGGTGGTGTGCCCGGGGAAGTCTTCTTTGTCGATTCGCCAGCGTGGCGCATCCGCCGCGTCGGCCCGGACGGTGTCATCTCCACCTTCGCCCAGATCCCCTGGTTGACGGGATTGGCACGCGACCCGGCCGGCAACCTCTACACCGTGGCCGGAAACCAGATCCTGCGCATTACCCCGGCCGGCGTGCAGTCGGTGTTCGCGGGCACGGTGGCGGCGGGCTTTTCCGGCGACGGGGGCCAGGCGGCGGCCGCGAGTTTCCGCAATCCGTGCTCGCTGCTTCATTCGCAGGGTTCGCTGTACGTCGGCGACTGTGGCAACTACCGGCTTCGCCGCATTGCCGCCGATGGCGTCGTGAGTACCGTCGCCGGCAATGGCATGGTCCCGTACACCGGGCCCGGTACCGCGACCCAGATTCCCGTGGGGCAGGTGCTGGGCATGGACGACGATGCCGAGGGCAACCTGTACCTGGCGATCGCCAACGAGCGTCGCGTGCACAAGCTGACCGTGGGCGGCCAGTGGCAGCAGATCGCAGGCGACGGCGACTATGGATTCTTCGGCGATGGTGGGCCCGCGGCCGGCGCCCGCTTCACGCATGTCAATGACGTGGCTTACTCCGCGCAGGGCAGCGGCAGCGTGTTCGTTTCCGACGAGGACAACGAACGCATCCGCGTGGTGTCGCTGGGCGCGGTCGCGGCCGTGCCGGGCACGCCCGACGCGCCGGTCGCGGTCGCCGGCGACGGCAAGGCCGTCATCTCGTTCGATCCGCCGGCCAACCCGGGCAGCAGTCCGATCACGGGCTACCTGCTCACCTCCACGCCGGCGGGCGCCATCGATGCCGAGGCGGGTACGCTGACGCGGCGACGCATCGTCACCGGGCTGCAGAACGGCACCAGCTACCGGTTCTCGGTGCGCGCCATCAATGCGGTCGGTCCGGGCCTGCCGTCGGCCCTGTCGGCGGCCGTCGTGCCCGGCACCGCGCAGACCTTGCCCATCCTCTCCCTCTCGCCGGCGAGCGGCGAGGAGGGCAGCGAGGCCGTGTTCGTGGTCCGCCTTGATCGCGCCGCGTCCGCGCCGGTGGGATTCAGCCTGCGCACCGAGAACGGCACGGCAACGTCCGGGGCCGACTTCGTCGGCCGTACGGCCAGTCTTTCCATCTCCGCCGGAAACACCAGCGCGGCCTTCCCCGTCAGCCTGATGGCCGATGGCGTGAGCGAGACTGACGAAACCTTCCGTGTCGTGCTGCACGGCGTCAGCAATGCGACGCTGGGCATCGACCAGGCCGTCGGAACCATCCGCAACAACGACAATCCGCTGCCGCCTCCGTTGGCGGCCCGCGACGACCGCTACGAGCTTCCGGTCAACGCCGCGGAAACGCTGCTGGACGTGCTGGACAACGACGTATTCACCGCCGCCCGCCTCGCCGGAGGCAGCGTCACGATCACCGAGCCGGCGCTGCACGGCAGCGCTTCGGCCTGGACGTCCGGCACCTCGGGCTCCGCCGCCGACGACTTCATCCGCTACGCGCCGGCCGAAGGCTTCAGCGGCGAGGATGTCTTCGCCTACCGGGTGTGCGAATCCGGCGGTCGCTGCGTCGAGGCCATGGCCACGATCGTTCTGCGTCCGTCGCCGCGGTCGGTGGTGACGTCGGCGGTGGTGTCGGGGAATTCGAGCAGCGTGTTGCAAGGCCTGCCGGCGCTGCCGTCCCTTGAATTCCAGGCCACGCCCCTGGCCGTTCCCAACGTGACGCAGCACGCTCCCGCGCCCGACGCCACACCCACCTCGCCCTGGGACAACGGAAGGTCTGGAAGCAGCCATGCCGTCTACACGATCGCGGCGCCCACGGACGGCCTGCCTCGCAAGTTCCGGATCCTGGTGGAGGCCTCGGCGGCCCAGGCCGCCGACGTGGACCTGTACGTCGGCGTGGACAGCAACGGCGACGGGTTGCCCGCGCTGGACGAGCTGCGCTGCACCTCGCTCAAGGCCGGCACCGCCGCCGAGACCTGTGATTTCGGCCTGCAGCACCCGGGCACGGGCACGCTGGCCTACTGGGTGATGCTGCACAACATCGACTTCGACACCCGCGCGGTGAACACGCACGCGTTCGCGGTGCCGCTGGTGGCGACCGACGGCACGCTGGTGGCCACGGGACCGGGCAGCCTGGCGCCGGCAGCGACCGGCCGCCTGACCTGGGGCTGGGACGAGCCCGGCGCGCTGGATGGCTTGCGCCGCCGCGGCTTCGTGCGCGTCCTGTCCGGCGGTGTCGAGTACGGCCAGTTCCCCGTGGGCTTCGATCGCGTGGGCAGGCAGTCCGCGGGCAAGGCCCTTCAGTCGGGCATCGCCCATCGCTTGCGTCTGTCGTCGGGCGAAGCGCAGGAGCGCCTGTTCATCGACGTGCCCGAGGGCGCGAGCAGCCTCACGGTGTCCGCCAGCGGTTTCGACGTGGATGTGTACCTCGCCCGCGGCGCGCAGGACGCCGGTCCCGGCATCGCCCTGGCGCCCGCGCGCAACGCCGCTTCGGCGTCGCTGATGGCCGTGCAGGGCACGCGCGAGGTGAGCCTGGCGGGCAGCCAGCTCACGCCGGGCCGCTGGTACGTGACGCCGGTCAACACCAGCCCCACGGGCGCGGCCATCGTTACCCTCACCGCCAGCGTCACAGGTGTGGCGCCAGTCATCCGTCCGGGCAGCTACTTCAATGCTGCCCGCGGCGGCCATGGTCTGTTCCTTTATCCCGCTGGCGGCAGCTGGGCCGGACTCTGGTACACCTACCTCAAGGACGGCACGCCGACCTGGTACTACCTGCAGGGGCTCAAGCCGGGGCTCAACGGCCTCTGGAACGCAACCCTGTACCGTTCGGCCTGGAACGGGAGCAGCAACAAGCTCACCGTCATCGGTCGGGCCGTCGTGTCGCCGACCGGGCCGGATGCCTTCCGCTTCAGCTTCTCGGTCGACGGAGAAACCGGCTCGGAGCCGATGACCGCCCTGGGTCGCGGTTGCCCGACGGTGGGCGGGCTGTCGGTGGATGCCAGCTCGCACTGGTTCGATCCCGCGCGAGGCGGCACCGGCTACAGCGTGCAGCTGTTCCCGAACTACGAGTTCTATGCGGCGTTTGTCTATGACGGCCAGGGCATCGCGCGCTACCTGCTGGCCGAACGTCCGACCATCGGCGGACCGGCGGCGGCGCTCACGCTTCAGCAGCTCACTGGTTTCTGCCCGACCTGCGAGCGGCTGTCGGCGCCGACGCGCGTAAATGTCGGAACTCTGTCGCGCACGATCAGTGGCGGAAGCCTGGTCACGTTGGGCGTCAACGGAACCTACACCGGCATCGTGCCGGGATCGTGGAGCGCGCAGGATACGGTTCAGCCTTTGGGCGGCACCGGCACCACGCAGGGCTGCCAGCCCTGAGTGATCAGCGCCCCGGGCCGTATCCGGGGCTGCATTCTGCACAGTGCGACGGCGGGCTTCGGCCCGCTTTTGATATCCGCGCTGCAATGTCGCCGGCAATTTGGCACCCTGTTGCACAACCCCCTGCGAGTGCGACGCCATGAAGCGACATTTTTCGATGCTGCGCGAGTTCCACCTCGCCGACTGGTTCACGCTGGGCAACGCCTTCTGCGGCACCGGGGCCATCTTCGCTGCGATGCGCTTCCTGCAGGATGGCCACGTGCCCTACTTGCTGTGGGGCATGGCGCTGATCCCGCTGGCCTTCATCTTCGACGCACTCGACGGGCGGATCGCGCGCTCGCGGCACACCTCGTCCACGCTGGGGCGGGAACTGGACTCGCTGTCGGACGTGATTTCCTTCGGCGTCGCGCCGGCGGCGCTGGCCTACGCCTGCGGCATGCAGGGCGGCTGGGACTGGGTGGTGCTGTCCTACTTCGTGTGCTGCGGCGTCAGCCGGCTGGCGCGCTACAACGTCACGGCCGAGGCGCTCTCCGGTGACGAAGGCAAGGTCACGTTCTTCGAGGGCACGCCCATCCCGACCAGCCTGGCGCTGGTGGTGGTGCTGGCAGTCGCGGCCTGGCAGGGCCGGCTGGGCCCGGACCTGTGGCTGGGCAGTGTGGACCTGGGCTGGCAGCTGCATCCGCTGGTGCTGATGTTCGCCGTGTCCGGCTCGCTGATGATCAGCAAGACGCTACGCATTCCAAAGCCCTGAGCGTCCTTGCGCGCCGTTCACGAGGTGTGGATGAGTAGTCCCAGACCCCGCGCGGACGCATCGGCAATGAAGGCCTTGAGCTCGTCGAAGTAGTCGGCGCAGTAGTCGAATGCGCCATCCCCCTCGTCGCGCCAGATGGCGGGGTAGATGTCGAGCTTGGCCATCGCGTCTGAATCGAAGCGCGCACGCAGTGAGTCACGGGTTACCGGCGCGAGCGCGGCGTGGATGGCGGCCACCTCGTCGGAGGAAAAGCTGCGGGCCGGGCCATAGCCCACATCCACGTTGCCCACCGTTTGACCGGCGCCCGCCAGGAAGTTGAGCGGCGGCTCGCCGGCCCAGGCCGTGCCCGTGAGCAGGTAGTGGATGCCGTGCCAGGACTTGTCCAGGTCCACGTCGCCCTGCGCCGGGTCCACGGGCGCAGGATCCGGCACGGATCTTCCGAACAGCCGCTCCAGCCAGCCGCGGCCGGCCTGGCGGGCCGCGGTGTAAGGCTCATCGTCGTCCGGGGCCAGTACGCGCCAGACCAGCGGCGGGTCCGCGTGCAGGCGCTGGATGGTCGCGTCGCTTACCGCACACAGCCCCATGCACATGCCCATCGTGTCGCCCCTAGTCGATTGATCCACCGAGTGCAGCACACCTTGGGCTGCCCCCGGGGTCCGAGCGTAGTCCACGAAGAAGCGGTGAGGCTAGCGAGTATTGCTGGCGTCGAGACTGCGGGCACGCCACTGGTTGAGCAATTGCGCCAGGGCGTCGGCCGAGAGGCCGTAGGTGTCGGGCAAGGCGGCCTCGACACCGGCCAATTCGGTGGCCAGCAGGCGCCCGGCGCGCTGGCGGTCGTAGTCATCGGCATAGTTCCAGCACACCAGCGGCCGCCGCGCGATCTCGGCAGGGAAAAAAGCCTGCACGTCCCGCCAGCGCACCGTCCCGCGGCGATAGAGCGAGCAGACTTCGAAGCCGTCGCGCGACAATCGCAGGTAATTGCTGCCCGGCAGCAGGCTGATCGCCGCCACCGCCACGCCCAGTCCGAAGAAGCCGACGTTGAGCCAGCCCAGCAGCATCTGGCCGCGCAGGACCAGGAAGATGCCGAGCGCGACGAAAGCCGCGCAGACCAGCAGCAGGAGGACGAAGCGGGAGAGGCGCGGCTTAAGCGTCACGGATCGGTACGGGGCACGATGGCCTCGACGAAGATCTGCAGCTCGACCTCGTCACTGACGTTGGGTGCGTAGTCGCCCATGTCGAAGTCGCTGCGTCGGATCACGCCCTTGGCGCTGAAGCCGACGGCATCCCTTCTCGCCATCGGCTGCATGCCGGCCTTGTTGAGCGTGGCGTCCAGCGTGACCGGGCGCGTGATGCCCTTGAGGGTCAGGTTGCCAACCACCTTGAGCTTGCCCGTGCCGGCCGCCTGTACCGACGTGCTGGTGAACCGGGCCTCGGGAAACTTGTCGGCATCGAAGAACTGCGAACTGGCGAGGTGGTCCCGGAACTCGGGCGCCCCCGTGAGCAGGCCTGAAAAAGGAATGCGGACGTCGACGCTGGATTTCCCGACATTGGCAGGGTCGTACACCACCTGTCCGTCCAGCGCCGAGAACTGCAGCACCGTGCGGGTGAATCCGAAATGTTCCCAGCTGGCGACCACGGTGGAGTGGTTCGGGTCGATGCGGTAGGTCGCGGCTTCGGTCCGCGGGGAAGCCGTGAAGGCCAGGCTGGTCAGCAGCAACAGGCAATGGATCGCGCGCATCGGTGGCCTCGTGGCAGGGAGGGGGTCGCGCCAAAACTAGCGCAAGTGCCCCTTGCCGTCACGTGGGGCCGGGCGCGGGCGGGTCGAAGTATTCGTCGGTGGCCATGCGCACCGCGCGCAGGTGCGCCGTGCGCGCGTGGTCCTCGCGCTGGCCCTGGCTGCGGTAGCTGACCAGCAGCGACCGGCGGCGTTCACCGCTGGTGTTCTGGCTGGCCCCATGCGCCAGGTCGGCATCGAACACCAGGATGTCGCCGGCGCGGCCGGCGATCCGCACCGCGGCCGCTTCGTCGGCGTCGCAAAGCGGCGGCGCCTCCGGGCCCGGGCGATGGCTGCCGGGGACGAAGCGGGTGGCGCCGTTGTGCGGACCGTAATCGTCCAGGAACACCATGGCGTTCACCGTGTCGCCGGGCCGGAAGGCGGACAGGTCGCGATGCAGGCCCTGGTGGCCATGTCCCGGCAGCGGTTCGCGGCCCTCGGCCTGCGACAGGAAGAAGCGTTCGCCGATCAGCCGGCCCACGGCCTCCAGCAGGGGCGGCAGCCGGCACACGGCCTGCACGGTCGGGTCCAGGTCCACCAGCGAATGCCGCCAGCCGTGCTGGCGCGGCACCGGCCACAGGTGCGAAGGCGTCTCGCCCTGGTCGAAGCACGCGCGCAGCCCGTCGAGCCAGGCGGCCGGGATCGGCCCGCGCAGCAGCACGTAGCCGTCGCGTTCAATGGCGTTCTGGTCGGACATCGGTGGCCGCTACTTTTCAGCGCAGCGGCAGGCCTGTCAAGCCACGGCGGCCTACACCCAGCCGGTGGCGTAGAACACCGCGATGATGAAGAACACCGCCATCGTCTTGATGATGGTGATGGCGAAAATGTCCTTGTAGGCCTGCCGGTGCGTGAGCCCGGTCACGGCCAGCAGGGTGATCACCGCGCCGTTGTGGGGCAGGGTGTCCATGCCGCCGCTGGCCATCGAGGCCACGCGGTGCAGCACCTCCATCGGGATGCCCGCCGCATTGGCATTGGCGATGAAGGTTTCGGCCATCGCCGCCAGCGCGATCGACATGCCGCCCGAGGCCGAGCCGGTGATGCCGGCCAGCGAGGTGACGGTGATGGCTTCATTGATCAGCGGGTCGGCGATCGAACCCAGCGCATTGGCCACCACCAGGAAGCCGGGCAGGGCCGCGATCACCGCGCCGAAGCCGTACTCGGACGCCGTATTCATCGCGGCCAGCAGCGCGCCGCCGATCGCCGGCTTGGTGCTTTCGGCGAAATGCGTGGCCACCGAGCGCCAGGCCAGCAGCAGCACCGCCAGGATGCCCACCAGCAGCGCCGCCTCCACCGCCCAGATCGCCGCCACCTTCGAGATCTCCTGCACCACGGGTGCCGGCGCACCGATCACCGAAGGCAGGAATTCGTGGCTGGTGCCGTAATAGCGCGGAATCAGCAGGGTGAACACCTTGTTGGATACACCCACCAGCAGCAGCGGCAGCAGCGCCACCCAGGGGTTGGCCAGGCGGTCGCCGACGAAGGGCGCGGGCTCGTTCACCAACTCGGTGCCGTAGCCTTCGCCGGCGCGGCGTGCGACGCGCAGGCGCCACTGCAGGTACATCAGGCCGAGCGCCAGAATGAACACGCCGCCCAGCGTGCCCAGCACCGGTGCGGCCCAGGCATCGGTGCCGAAGAAGGAGGCCGGGATGATGTTCTGGATCTGCGGCGTACCCGGCAGTGCATCCATGGTGAAGGTGAACGCGCCCAGCGCGATGGTGCCCGGGATCAGGCGCTTGGGAAGGTCGCCCTGGCGGAAGAGTTCGGCCGCGAACGGGTACACCGCGAACACCACCACGAACAGCGAAACGCCGCCATACGTGAGCAGTGCGCACACCACCACGATGGAAAGCATCGCCCGGTCCGGCCCGAACAGCCGGATCACGGCCGACACGATGGACTTGGAAAAGCCCGAGACCTCGATCAGCTTGCCGAAGATGGCGCCCAGCAGGAACACCGGGAAATACAGCTTCAGGAAGCCGACCATCTTGTCCATGAACAGGCCGGTGAACATCGGCGCCACCAGCGCCGGATCGGTCAGCAGCACCGCGCCCAGCGCCGCCACCGGCGCGAACAGGATGACGCTGTAGCCGCGGTAGGCCACCAGCATCAGGAAGCACAGCGCGGCCAGCACGATCAGGAAGGACATGCCTTCGGTTCCCCCGGAATTCCCAGGCCCCGAGTGTCCGCAGGCCCGGTGCCGCCGGCCACCTGTACCAAGGTACAGGTACCCGCCCCCGGCCCTGCGTCATAGTCTGCGTGGCAACCGGCCGACCGGCCGTTGTCACGTTCCGCAAGGGGAGACCATGAAGCGCAACCATCTGAGCCTGGCCATCGGCCTGACCCTGTCCCTGGCCGCGCTGCAGGCGCAGGCCCAGGAAGCCGCCCCGGCGGCGCCCGCCAGCGACGAGTCGGTGACGCTCGAGGCCGTGCAGGTCACCGCCCGCAAGCGCGAGGAAACGCTGCAGGAAGTGCCGGTGGCCGTCACCGCCTTCACCCCCGAGACCCTGGACAAGCTCAACATCCGCGACATCTCCGACCTCGATGCGCAGGTGCCGAACCTGACCATCTACGCAGCGCGTGGATCGAGCAGCACCGTCACCGCCTACATCCGCGGCGTCGGCCAGTCCGATCCGCTCTGGGGCGTGGACCCGGGCGTGGGCATCTACCTCGACGACGTCTACATCGCCCGCCCGCAGGGCGCGCTGCTGGACGTGTTCGACGTGGAGCGGGTGGAAGTGCTGCGCGGCCCGCAGGGCACGCTGTACGGCAAGAACACCGTGGGCGGCGCCATCAAGTACATCTCCCGCGGCATGCCCACCGAATTCGGCGGCACCGCCCAGGTGACCATCGGCAACTTCAACCAGCTGGACGTGAAGGCCGCCATCGGCGGTGCCTTCGACGAGCGCCAGACCCTGCGCGGGCGACTGGCCGTGGCCAGCCTGAGCCGCGACGGCTTCGGCCAGAACACCCGCACCGACCAGGAAGTGAGCGACAAGGAAATCCTGGCGGTGCGCGGCCAGCTGGGCGCCTACGTCACCGACGACTTCAACCTGCAGTTCGCCTTCGACTGGCTCGACGACCAGTCCGGCGTGCGCGGCGCGCAGATGCTGGCCGCCAACCGCTTCGCGCCCGGCACGCTGCCGATGGACAGCCGCTACGACGTGCGCAACGGCATGCCCAACATCAACGACACCTCGATGGGCGGCGTCTCGGCCACGGCCAACTGGCGCATCAACGACGACTGGAACTTCAAGTTCGTCACCTCCAAGCGCGAGTCGGATACCGAGACCAACATCGACTTCGACACCCTTCCCAACATCATCGCGGACGTCAAGGCCTTCTACAGCGACGAGCAGGTCAGCCACGAGCTTCAGCTCAACTACGACGGCGGCGGCCGCCACCGCGGCGTGATGGGCCTGTACGTGTTCGACGGTTCCGCCGGCGGCCAGGTGCGCAACAACTTCTTCAACCTGCTGTTCGGCGACACCCAGGGCACGGTCTACACCGAAAGCGTGGCCCTGTACGGCGACTGGAGCATCGACCTCACCGACCAGTGGAACCTGGACCTGGGCGTGCGCTTCACCGACGAGGACAAGCGCGCCGACGTGCTCAACCGCGGCTACACCAACGCCACCTACACGGTGCCGATCAGCGTGGTCGCCGACTTCGACAAGACCATCAACTTCACCAACGTCGCGCCCAAGATCTCGCTGGGCTACCAAGTCAACGACGACATCCTGGTCTACGGCCTGGCCACCCGCGGCTTCAAGTCCGGCGGCTACAACATCCGCGCCCAGGCCACGGCCGTGCCGCGCTCGGCCGAGCCCTTCGACGACGAGGTGGTGGACAGCTTCGAGGTGGGCACCAAGATGTCCTTCCTCGACCAGCGCTTGTTCCTGAACCTGTCGGCCTTCCACAACAAGTACGAGGACATCCAGCTCTCGGTGTTCACCAGCTACGACAGCGACGGCAACGGCTCGCTGGACGCGTTCTTCGGCGACTTCACCAACGCCGGCAAGGGCACGGTGCAGGGCATCGAGGTCGAGTACCAGTGGCTGCCGACCCGCAACTGGCTGATCAGCGGCAACCTGGCCTACCTGGACGCCGAGTACGACGAGTTCATCTACACCGGCCTGAACATCGCCGACGAGCAGGAGTTCACCAATGCGCCCAAGTTCTCCGGCGCGCTGAACATCGAGTACCGCACCGAGCTCTCGGGCGGCGGCGACCTGTCGGCCCGCATCGGCTACAGCTACCAGGACGACGTGGTGGCCACCACCGAGATCGTGCGGACCGGCGCGCTGCCGATCACGCAGGACGCCTATGGCCTGGTCAACGCCGGCATCATCTGGAACACCGGCGGCGCCTGGTCCTTCGCCCTGCAGGGCACCAATCTCGCCGACAAGGAATACCGCACCACGGGCTACAACCTCAACGCGGCGCTGGGCGTGCAGACCGGCTTCTACGGTGCGCCGCGCCAGTACAGCCTGTCGGCGCGCTACGAGTTCTGATGTCGACGATTCCCCGGGAATTTTCCCAACGGGCCGCGCAAGCGGCCCGTGTTTTTGTTCCGGCGGTCATGCTGCTGGCGGCAGGCTGCAGCGAACCGCGCCCGGCGCCGTTGCCGCGGCTGGTGATCGACCCGGATCGCGTGGCCGTGGCGGGCCTGTCCTCAGGTGCCTACATGGCCACCCAGACGCATTTCGCGTGGTCGGATCACCTTCGCGGCGCCGGGCTGGTGGCGGGCGGTCCGTATGGATGCGCCGACGGCAAGATGGAAACCGCGCTGGGCCCCTGCATGATCGCCGACCCTGGCGCACCCGACGTGGATGCATTGGCGGCCAGCCTGGTGCGGCGTGCGGAGCAGGGCGACATCGCCCCGCTCGCCGGCCTGGCCAGGGATCGCGTGCACGTCTCGCACGGCACCGGGGACCGCATCGTCAACCCCGTCGTCAGCCGCGCCTCGGCAATGCTGTACGAAAAGCTGGGCGGCGCCGACCAGGCTCCGGCCGTGCACTGGGACGGCGAGCGCGCCTTCGGCCACCTGATGCCGACGGTGGACGCGGGCGTCGACTGCGTCGCGGGCGGCAGCCCCTACCTGGGCGCCTGCGGCTGGGACGCCGCGGGTGAACAGCTGGCCTGGATCTTCGGCGACGCCCCCGTACCTGCGGCGGCGGCCACGGGCGAACTGCGCCGCTTCGACCAGGATGTGCTGCTGGCCGACGGACAGGACGCGCAGCTGGCGGCCGACGGTTTCCTGTACGTGCCGGCCGCCTGCGCCGCGGGCGAAACCTGCGGCGCGCTGGTGGTTTTCCACGGCTGCGAACAGAACGAGGAAAAGGTCGGCGAGGCTTTCGTGCGCGACGCCGGCTACAACCGCTGGGCCGACGTGCATCGCCTGGTGGTGCTGTATCCTCAGGTGCGATCGAGCTATCTGCCGCTGAATCCAAAAGCATGCTGGGACTGGTGGGGTTACACGGGACCGGACTACGACACCCGGCGCGGCGCCCAGCAGCGCTGGCTGGCCGCGGCCATGGCGGCGCTGGGCGCCCCGCTGGATGCGGGCGCGCCGCCTGCGCCTTGAGCGATCCTGCGGCTGAGGCGGCGACCGTGACCCCGCGAGGGCGCGGCGCGTGCTGACCGATACGCTGGTTGTCGGCGCAGGCCTGCTGTGGCTGGGCCTGCTGTTCGGCACCGCGCTGTGGGCCGAACGCCGGCCGGGGCTGCTGTCGCGGCAATGGCCCGTCGTCTACAGCCTGTCGCTGGCGGTCTACTGCACCTCGTGGACCTTCTACGGCACGGTCACGCAGGCGCAGCGTTCGGGCTGGCCGATCCCGCCGACCTTCCTGGGCACGATCCTGCTTTACGTGCTGGGATTCGGCTTCCTGCTCAAGCTGCTGCGGCTGGCGCGCGAGCAGAACTCCACCTCGCTGGCCGACCTGATCGCCACGCGCCTGGGCAAGAACTCCTGGCTCGCGGCCGTGGTCACCTTCGTCGCGGTGCTGGGCATCGTTCCCTACATCGCGCTGCAGCTCAAGGCGGTGGCGATGAGCTACGGCCTGCTCACGCGCGCGTCCGACCTGTCGCCGCCGCCGTGGCAGGACAGCGCGCTGTACGTGGCGCTGGCGATGGCGCTGTTCGCGATGCTGTTCGGCACGCGGCGCGCGTCTGCGGCCGAACACAACCGCGGCCTGGTGCTCGCCATGGCCGTGGAATCACTGCTCAAGCTGGGCGCGATGCTGGCCCTGGGCGCCTTCGTCTGGTTCGGGCTCGATCTTCCGGACGTACCGGCGCCCCCGCCGCCGACCGACGGCGCCAGCGGCTTCCCGGCGCTGGTGCTGCTGGGTGCGCTGGCCATGTTCACCCTGCCGCACCAGTTCCACGTCGGCGTGGTCGAGTGCCGCGACGAGCGCCAGCTGCGCACCGCGCGCTGGCTGTTCCCGCTGTACATGCTGGCGATCGCGCTGCCGATCCTGCCGATCGCGCGCGCGGGCGATGCGCTGCTGGCGCCGATGGGCGTGCCCTCCGACCTTTACGTGCTGGCCCTGCCGCTGGCGCAGGGCCACGAGGCCCTGGCGCTGCTGGCCTTCCTGGGCGGCCTCAGTGCCGCCACCGGCATGGTGATCCTGGCCACGCTGGCGCTGAGCGTGATGATCGGCAACCACTGGCTGGCGCCGCTGCTGGTGCGCGGCGCCTGGGCCGGCACCGGCAAGGGCGAAGACCTGCGCGGCGCGGTGCTGATGCAGCGCCGGGTCGGCATCCTGGTGGTGGTGCTGCTGGCCTGGCTGTACAGCCGCGCGATCGCGGGCAGCGATGCGCTGGCCGATATCGGCGCGCTGTCGTTCTCGGGCCTGGCCACGCTGGCCCCGGCGGTGGCCTTCGCGGTCTGGCGTCCGCAAACGCCGGCGCGCGCAGTGATGGTCGGCCTGCTCGCCGCCGTGGCGATCTGGAGCTGGGTGCTGCTGGTGCCGGCGCTGGCCGATGCCTTCGGCCAACGCGGCGGCTGGCTGCTGGAGGGACCGTGGGGCCTGGCCTGGCTGGCGCCGGACACGCTGATGGGGCTGGGCGAATGGAGCCGGCTGGCGCGTGCCACAGTCTTGAGCCTGGCCGCAGGCAGCCTGGTGACGTGGATGTTGGCGTCGCGACCGGACGCCACGCCGCACCGCGAGGCCGGCGCCCGCCTGTCGCGCGACACGCTGCGCGAGGTGGCCGCGCGTTTCCTGCCGATGCCGCGCGTGGACGCGGCGCTGGCCGATGCACGCGGTCAGGGCGCGGTGCCCGAGGAAGTGGAGCACCGCATCGAGCGCGAACTGGCCGCCGTGCTGGGTGCCGCCTCGGCGCGCCTGCTGCTGGACGCCGCGCGCAGCGAACAGGGCCGCGACCTCGACACGGTCGCCACCATCGTCGGCGAAGCCTCGCAGGCGCTGCGCTTCAACCAGCGCGTGCTCGAGGCCGCGCTGGAAAACATGAGCCAGGGCATCAGCGTCGTGGACGCCGAGCTGCGGCTGGTGGCCTGGAACCGCCCCTACGCCGAACTGTTCGACTATCCGCCCTCGCTGCTGCGCGTGGGCGTGCCGGTGTCGGAACTGGTGGCGCACAACATCGCGCGCGGCCTGGCCGGCGAGCGGCGCGAGGACGGCGAGGTCGACAAGCGCATCGCGCACATGCGCGCCGGTACGCCCTACGTGGCCGAGCGGCGTTTCGGCGACACCGTGGTCGAGATCCGCGGCAATCCGATGCCCGGCGGCGGCTTCGTGGCCACCTTCACCGACGTCACCGACTTCCGGCGCAGCGAGGCCGAGCTCAAGTCGGTGGCCGAGACCCTGGAGCAGCGCGTGGCCGAGCGCACGGCCGAACTGGCCGGTGCCAAGGGCGAAGCCGAGCGCGCCAACCGCGCCAAGACGCGCTTCCTGGCCGCGGTGAGCCACGACCTGGCGCAGCCGCTGAACGCCGCGCACCTGTTCGTGCATGCGCTCGCGCCGCAGCTCTCGCGCCCCGAGCACCAGCAGGCCCTGGGCAACATCGACGGCGCGCTGGGCTCGGCCGAGTCGCTGCTTTCGGGATTGCTCGACATCTCGCGGCTCGATGCCGGCGGCATGGAGCCCAAGCCGCAGGTGTTCCGCATCGACGAACTGCTGCAGCACCTGGCCGCGGAGTTCCGCGTGCTGGCGGCTGAAAAAGGCCTGCCGCTGGACTGCGTGGCCTGCAGTGCCTGGGTGCGCACCGATCCGCAGCTGCTGCGGCGCGTGCTGCAGAACTTCCTGGGCAATGCGGTGCGCTACACCGCGCGCGGCCGCATCGTGGTGGGCTGCCGCCGGCGCGGCGACGCGCTGGCGATCGAGGTCTGGGATACCGGGCCCGGCATCGCCCAGGCCGACCAGGCGGTCATCTTCGAGGAGTTCCGGCGCCTGGACCGCGGCGGCCAGGGATTGGGCCTGGGCCTGGCCATCGCGGAACGCATCGCGCGCCTGCTCGACCACCCGCTGGGCCTGCGTTCGCGCCCGGGACGCGGCACCGTGTTTTCGATCCAGGTGCCGCGCGCGGCGCCCGCGCCGAAAGCCGCAGCCCTGCCCGAGATCGCCACGCCCGAGCCGCCGCGCAGCCGCGTGCTGGTGGTGGACAACGACGCCGACGTGCTGCGCGGCATGCAGGCGCTGCTGTCGGGCTGGCAGTGCGAGGTGCTGGCCGCGCGCGACGGCGACGAGGCCCTGCGCCTGGTGTCGCAGGCCACGCCCGACCT
Source organism: Arenimonas sp. MALMAid1274 (assembly GCF_049195245.1). Taxonomy (NCBI): domain Bacteria; kingdom Pseudomonadati; phylum Pseudomonadota; class Gammaproteobacteria; order Lysobacterales; family Lysobacteraceae; genus Arenimonas; species Arenimonas sp. MALMAid1274. The sequence goes on along the minus strand of NZ_JBMIRR010000027.1, from coordinate 1,166,654 downwards.
GCTGCTGCTCGATTACCACCTCGATGGCGGCCAGACCGGCCTGATGCTGCGCGAGCGGCTGGCGGCGGCCATGCCGGTACGTCCCTGCGTGATCATCACCGCCGACCACAGCGCCGAGGTGCGCGATGCGGTTGCCGCGGCCGGCTGCACGCTGCTGCACAAGCCGCTCAAGCCTCTGGCGCTGAAGTCGGTGATGTCGCGCCTGCTGGCGCCCGCCTGAGCAAGCCCGGAGGCGATGACCGCGTGGTTCAGTGCGCGGGCGTCGCCTGCAGCTGCCGCCACACCTCGTCCAGCGCGCGGTAGGCCTGCGGCAGCAGCGGCTGGTACTGGCCGCTTAGCGCCGGCAGCGCCACGAAGGCATCGAAATGCTGGGCCTTTGGATGGCGCAGGTAGGTCAGTTCTCGCCCGTTCGCACGCAGCCAGGCGGCATAGGCCGCACCGCTGAAGGCCTCCGGCACCAAGCCGTCGTCAATCCCGTGGATCACCACCAAGGGCAGGCCTGCCCGCGGCAGATCGGCGCGCGTGGCCTCGATGGCGGTGCGCACACGCGCATCGCGGCCATCCCACAGCGCGCGCAGGCAGCGCAGGCCGGGCAGGGCACGGTCATCGCCGGCGGCCAGCGTGTCGAGGATGCCGACACCGGCACTGGGCGGAATCCCGCTGGCATCGCTCCACCACGCGGCGCGTTCGGTCGCGGTCGGCGCGCGTGGCGCACCGGCCGCGTCCACGGCCGCGAGCGAGTAGCCGCAGGGCATGTCGCCGGGTCCGGTGCCGGCGTAGGAGGACGCGTAGGTGACGTCCACCGCGCGCCAAAGATCGAAGGCCGTGCTCAGCGCGCCGGCGGTGATCGCGGCATCGGTCCAGCCCTGCGCCAACAGGTGCGCGCGGGCCGCTTCCGCTTGCGACTGCGCGGTGTCGCCCTGCAGTTCGCCGCCGGCGGTGAGGGCCGCGCAGCGCGCGGTGCCGGCAGGCGACTTCGCGCCGCCGGGCCGCGCCAGCGCGACCGTGTCGAAGGCCGCGGCGTTTAGCGCACACGGCATCCAGATCGCGGCTTCGGTGGCGTAGTCGTACAGCGCCCGCCCGCCGTCACGCGGCAGGATGTTCGGCGACACCGCCACCGCGGCATCCATCCAGTCGCCCGGCAATCCAGCGGCGCGCAGCACGGCGCCGCCGCCGTTGGACACACCGACCGCGATCACGCGGGTGTTCGCGTGTGTCCACGGCGCCTCGCCCGGGCGGGCCCGGTCCAGCACCTGCAGCGCGAAGTCGGCGGCCTGGCGCACGTGCAGGCCCCAGTCGGCTTCGGGGTTGTCGCCGGAGTGCGCGTGTTTCACCGCCACCGGCGCGATGCCGTCGCCGGCATGCGCAGGCACGCGGAATTCGACCACTTCGCCGGCGGCGGCAGGACGGCCGTCCAGCGCGGTGCCCTGGCCGCTGGCCGTGTCGACGAAGCCCGTGCCCGCGCCCTTGTCGGTGTAGGCCACGGCGCAGCCGCGCGGCAGGCCCCAGGCACCGGCCAGCGCGATCGCACCGTACACGCCGCGCGATCCCGACGAGGCGGTGACGACGACGCAGCGCCGGTCCGGATCGAACGCATCCGGCAGCTGCACCATCAGGCGGTGCGGCTGCTGCCGGCCCGGCAGCGTGGCGAAGGCGTGGTATTCGCGGCCGGGCACCCTGGCCAAGGATCCGTAGGCCGAACCATAGCCGCTGCCCGGCGACAGGTCGGCGATGCCGCGCCAGTTCGACCAGATGGCGCGACGCCGAAGTTCCTGCGCGGTCGGGGACAGCGCATCGGCGAAGGCCGGCGGCACCGGACTGCGCAGTCCGGCTTCACCCAGTCCGGCTGTCAGCAGGTCATCGGCCTCGGCATGGCTTTGCACGCGCATGCCCTGGGCCAGGTCCGCAGCGGCGGTCTCGCGGGTGCCCGGACCGGTGCAGGCTGCCAGGGCGACCGCCAGAACGGCCAGGGCAAGCGTGGTGCGCGGCTCTGGCGCCGGCCGGGCCGGGAGTTCCGGTTCGCGCGCGGGCGTCGGAGCCCCGGGCACAGGCAGGCGCTGCGACACGGGCCGGGTGCGGCGGTCCCAGGCGGGCTGGGGGCGGGAAGGCAGCGGCGGGCTCGGGCTCATGCGCCGACCTTATCAACCGTGCACGAGGACGGCATCGTACCTTGGTACGACGCGGCCGGCGGGCATGGCTGCTACGGTGGTCCGGTCGAAATTCGGGGCAGGGCACATGGGCGACATTTTCCTCGCGGGCCGTACGGCGCTGGTCACCGGCTCGACCTCGGGCATCGGCCTGGCGATCGCCGAGGCCCTGGGCGCCGCGGGCGCGCGGGTGGCCGTCAACGGACTGGGTGACGAGGCGCAGATTGCGGCGGCCGTCGCCGCCGTTCACGCCGCGGGCGCGCCGCAGGTGCGTCACTTCGGTGCCGATCTGGCCGATGCCGGTGCCGTGGAGCAGATGATGCAGGCACTCGCGGCCTGGTCACCGGCCGACATCGTGGTGAACTGTGCCGGCGTGCAGCACGCCGCACCGATCGCCGACATGCCGGCCGCGACCTGGGACCGCCTGATCGCGATCAACCTCAGCGCCGCCTTCCACACCATGCGCCTGGCGCTGCCCGGCATGGCCGCCCGCGGCTACGGACGCGTGGTCAACATCGCCTCAGTCCACGGACTGGTGGCGTCCATCAACAAGTCGCCCTACGTGGCCAGCAAGTTCGGGTTGATCGGCCTGAGCAAGGTGGCGGGGCTGGAATACGCGTCGGCCGGCTCGCGCGACAGCGGCGGCGTGACGGTCAACTGTGTCTGCCCGGGCTGGGTGGAGACCGCACTGATCGAACCGCAGATCACCGCGAAGGCCCAAGACGTTGGCGGCAACCGCGATGCCGGCGTGCGCGAGCTACTCCGCGAGAAGCAGCCCAGCCAGCGCATGTCGCTGCCCGCCGAAATCGCGGACCTGGTGGTGTGGTTGTGTCGCAAGCAGTCCCACAACCTCACGGGGGCCGCCATCCCGGTGGACGGCGGCTGGACCGCGCAGTAGGGCTTACTTCCAGTTGGCCAGTTCTTCGTCGGTGACGCGGCCGTTGCCGTCGGTGTCCACCAGCTTGAACTCGAAATACAGCGCGTGGTCGGTCGGCACTTCCTTCTTGCTGATGACGCCGTCCCCATTGGCATCCACGTCGGCGACCTTGACCTGGTAGTCGCTGGCATTGGCGATGGGCGGCTGCACCGACTTGACGGTGACGGTGCCTTCGGTGACCGGCAAGGTCACTTCCTGCGACTGGGCGAAGGCGGCGCCGGTGGCGAGCAGGGTGCACAGGGCAAACGGCAGCGTTTTCATGGCGGAACTCCTGGGAGGGGGAAGCCCGACATTGGCCCGGAGCCCGACAACCGGGCATGAATCCGGGCGCCGGGTTCAGTCCGCGTTGTGCTTCACGGAACGTGCACGGGTCCGGAAAGCTACAGTGTCGCTCCCTCAGCACTGGATGCGCCCGTGGACCTCAAGAGTGGTTACCCCTACTGGGCCGTCAAGAACGGGCTGATGCATGCCTTCCCGCGCCTGCGCGAGGATGCCGACGCCGACGTGGTGGTGGTCGGTGGCGGCATCACCGGCGCGCTGATCGCCGACGAGCTCTCGCGCCACGGCCACGAGGTGATGGTGGTGGAGCAGCGCGACATCGGCTGGGGCAGCACCTCGGCCAGCACCTCGATGCTGCAGTACGAAATCGACGAACACCTGGTGGACCTGGCCGGCAAGTACGGCGAGGACGACGCCCTGCTGGCCTACCGCGCCTGCGACCAGGCGATCGACTCGCTGCGTGAGGTGACACGGCCTTTCCGCGATGTCGAGTTCGCGAAGCAGCAGAGCCTCTACTACGCCTCCGGGCTTTGGCAGGCGCGCGGGGTGCGCAAGGAGTTCGAGCTGCGCGAGCGCACCGGTTTCGACGTCGAATGGCTGGACCGCGATGCCCTGGCGTCCCGGTTCCGCATCGATGCCCCGGGCGCCATCCTGAGCGCGCAGGCCGCCCGCGTGGATCCCTATCGCCTGGCCTACCGTCTCTTCATGCGCCTGGAAAGGTCCGGCGCCCGCGTGTACGACCGCACGCGGATCTCGGACATCACCCCCGGTAGCCGCGGCGTGCGCCTGGTGACCGAGGAGGGTGCGGTGATCCGCGCGCGCCATGTGGTGATGGCGGCGGGCTACGCCAGCCAGAAGTGGCTGCCCAAGTCCGTGGCCAGCAACCGCAGCAGCTACGCCTTCATCTCCGATCCGATGTCGCCCGAGGCCCTGGGATTCATCGCCGACACGCTGGTGTGGGAATCGGCGCGCCCCTACCTCTACCTGCGCAGCACTGCCGACGGCCGGCTGCTGGTGGGCGGCGAGGACGACACCGTGGACGTGCCCGCGCGGCGCGATGCGCGCGTGGAGAAGAAGCAGGCGCGGCTGCAGAAGAAGCTGGCCAAGGTGTTCCCGGACCTGGACTACACGCCGGCCTTCGCCTGGGCCGGCACCTTCGCCGAAACCGAGGACGGGCTGCCGTTCTTCGGCCCGCATCCCTCGCTGGGACCGCGGGTGCTGTTCGCCATGGCCTACGGCGGCAACGGCATCACCTACAGCATGATCGGCGCCGCGCTGCTGCGGGCCGGCATCGAAAAGCGGCGCCATCCGCTGTCGGCGCTGTTCTCGTTCAAGCGGGTCGAGTAGGCAGCGGCGGCGAAGGCCTCGCATACAATGCCGGCATGACCCACCTGCTGATCGCCGACGACCATCCGCTCTATCGCCTGGCCCTGACCCAGGCCGTGCGCGGCGTGCTGCCGGACGCCGCCATCACCGAGGCCGAAGACATCGCCGGCGTGCACGCCGCGTTGGGCGCGCATCCCGACATCGACCTGGTGCTGCTGGACCTGCACATGCCCGGCAGCCACGGACTGATGGGCCTGGCCTCGCTGCGTGCCGAGCACCCGGGCGTGGCCGTGGCCATGATCTCGGCGCACGACGACCCCGCCACCATCCGCCGCGCGCTGGCCTACGGCGCGGCCGGCTATCTGACCAAGCGCGCCGACCTGGTGCAGCTGCAGGCCGGGCTCAAGGCGGTGCTGGCCTGCGAACAGTGGCTGCCGCCGGCGCTGCGCGAGTCGGTGGCCGCGGCCGCGTCCGATCCGAAGGACCGCGAGACGGCGGCCCGCCTGGCCACGCTCAGCCCGCAGCAGTTCAAGGTGCTCACGCGCGTGGCCGAAGGCCGGCTCAACAAGCAGATCGCCGACGAGCTGGGCATCCAGGAGCGCACGGTGAAAGCGCACATGAGCGCCATCTTCGAGAAGCTGGGCGTGCGCAACCGCACCCAGGCCGGCGTGCTGCTCGGATCGCTGGCACTGGCCGACCCCAGCCGCGACTCGTGATCAGCGCCAGAATGCGATCCGGTCGGGAATAGGCACCGGCTCCTCGCTGCCCGGTTCGCGCGGATCGGGATTGCGCAGCTCCAGCTCGTGGCGGCCGCGCGCGAGATCATGCACCGGCACCATGTAGACCAGACCGCGCAGGTTGCGGCGGGGGTCGGTGTACCACTGCGGCGTCAGCGCCAGCGGCTGGCCATCCAGGCGCAGGGTGTGCAGGCGGCCCCAGCAGGCCAGCAGCGCACTGCGTCGCGCGGCTTCCCGCAGGGCTACGCTTCCGGTCGTAGCCGACGTGCCGGTGGTGCCGTCGTCGGCCGGCGATTCCGCCGCAGACACCTTGTCTGCACATCGCTCGAGCGGACCGGCCTGGCGGAAAGGCACGTAAGGGATGACCAGGCGCAGGTAATCGCCGCGCACCACCGGGTCCGGGATGTGCGGCACCAGCGGACTCGCGCCCGGGTCGTGCATGGACGCGTAGTACCTTCCATCCAGGGTGTCGGGCATGCCCCGGTACGGTTCCGGGAAGACACGGTAGTTGCCGACCCCCAGGTCCATGCGCTGCGCGAACAGGGACACGCTGGCCACCAGCAGCGAGACCATCATCACCACCATCACCACCACGGTGCCTTTGCGGTTGCCGACATTACTGGAGTACAGCGTGACCAGGGGATTGGCCTCGCGGCCCAGTCCCAGCTGCGAGTACGCGCCGATGATCCGAAGGCCGGTGCGGTAGGCCCGGCCCTTGGGCGCCATGCGCTTGCCGAAATAGCGGTCCACCAGCTGCACGCCCACGTAAGGCAACAGCACCAGCATGGACACCACCGGGAATACCCAGGACAAGGTATCCATGCGGCCGACAGCCCAACACAAGGCCGCCGTGACCCCGTAGAGCACCACCACGGTGATCGTGATCGGGATCAGCACGCTGGCCACGCCGATGCCGAGCCCGAACACCACCGTGGCCCGGTTGTCGGCGCGCTCGATCGCCGCTTCCATGTCCTGCCAGCGCGCCAGCAGCGCCTCGCGCATGATCGGCCCGCCGCCCAGCTTGTCGGTGCGCAGGCCGTTGGGGAACACCGAGTGCATGCCCACCAGCGCCACCCAGTGCGCGCGCAGGATCAGGTGCAGGATGAAGGCCAGCCCGATCATGATCACGCCGCCGGAAAGATAGATGTAGATCACGCTCAGGATCTGCGCGATCGAGGGCGACAGGCGCGGCATCATTTCCGAGGCGAACGGCGCCATGGCGCCTGCGATCTGCCACAGCGCGAACACCGTGGCGCCCGACAGCAGCAGCTCCATCTCCCAGGTCGGGGTGGTGCGCTTGGGAACCTGCTGGGGTTCTTCGGGAGCGGGCGCGTGCGGTTCCATGGGATCCCCTGGCTTAAGGCCGCTAGCCTCGCAGACTGCCCGGGCCGGCCACAAGTCGGATTATCATGTCGGCCGGGGAAAACAGGGGTTGTCGAATGAAGAAGGTCCTGATCGCGCTGGTGTTGCTGGTGGTGGCGGTGGTCATCGTGAAGGAAAGCGGCAAGGGCAATGTTCCGCTGCTCAAGACCGAGCCGGGCATCACCAATGTGCTGGCGCCCACCTCGCCGCTGTACGCGCAGCAGCAGCGCTTCGTGGACCAGTTCAACGCCGATCCGCAGCTGCGCGAGCGCTTCGCCGGCACCTTCACCAGCAAGGGCCTGTTCGCGGAAGTGCAGTTCGCGCTCAAGCGCGGCGCCCAGTCGCTCGACGGTCCGTCCCTGGTCAAGGCCACGAAGGCGATGGCGGCCATGATCCCGCGGCTGCCGCAGCACAGCTGCGCCAAGCTGATGCGCCCGGCCGACGATTTCGACCTGCCGCTGAGCCGCGACATCGATGCCGCGCTGGAGCGCCTGCCCCCGATCCACCACTACAACCTCTGGGACTTCTACCTGCGCGCGCTGAAGGCCGAGGTGACGCAGGCGCCGATCAAGCCGGTGAACGCGGCGGCGCGGCAGGATGCGCTGATGCTGCTGGGACAGAAGTTTCCGGGCCGCTTCGGTGAACGCATCGCAGCCGTGGTGCAGAACCCGGTCGCGGCCTCCGACGAGGATGCCTGCTGGGCCATCAACACCCTGACCCACAACGCCACCCAGCTTTCGCCCGACAGCGCCGAAGCCCTGTCGCGCATGATCTGGGCCGGCGACCAGTAGCCATGGCCCGCGCCGGGGCGGTGCTGCTGTACGCCCTGGGCGCGGTCTGGGCCAGCCCGATGAGCCTGGCCGGACTGCTGGCGGGGCTGGTGGCGCTGCCGTTCGGCGCGCGGGCACGCTTCTCCGACGCCGCGCTGGTGTTCCATCACTTTCCCTGGGGTCCGGGCGGCGCGTTGACCCTGGGCTGCGTGATCCTGCACACCGGTGCCTCGATGGACGAGCAGACCCGGACCTACGCCTGCGCCGCCCGCGGCGGCCACGACGAGCGCGTGCGCCTGGGCGACCACGAGCGCGCCCACGTCTACCAGGCCCTGGTGCTGGGACCGCTGTTCCTGCCGCTGTATTTCGCCTGCGGCGGCATCAGCCACCGCAACCGCTTCGAGCAGGCCGCCGACCGCTACGCGCAGACCGGCCGCGGCTGGTGGCCCTGGGCTTGACCGGGCGCAAATCCGGCCACGTGACGGCGGTGTTAAACTGGCGGCACACCCATCCACGCGGGGTAACGCCATGTTGGCCCTAGAGTTTCCCGGTTGTCGCCGCCTGCTGGCGATGATCGACCAGGCCGTCGCCGCCGGCGACGACAAGACGGTCACCGACGCGCTGCGCAATGGCCTGTCCGATGCCATCCGCGATGGCGAGATCCAGCTGCCCGACTGCGTGCTCGAGCCGGTGGCCGACCACTACGCCCGGCGCGAGCTGTACCGCTGCGAGGAATCCGGTTACAGCGTGGTCGCCATGACCTGGGGCCCGGGGCAGGGCACGTCCATCCACGACCACTCCGGGGTCTGGTGCGTCGAGGGCATCTGGCACGGCCAGCTCGAGATCACCCAGTACGACCTCAAGGAGCAGGCGGGCGACCGCTTCCGCTTCGTCCCGGTCGGCACCCACCTGGCCGGCGCCGGCTCGGCCGGCAGCCTGATCCCGCCGCACGAGTACCACACCATCCGCAACCCCAGCGCCAGCGCCATCGCGGTCTCGCTGCACATCTACAAGCAGGCCCTGACCTGCTGCGCCCACTTCCACCCCACCGGCGATGGCTGGTACACCAAGGCCGACCGCCAGCTGGGCCTGGACGAAGCGGCCTGATCGCGCGCGCTGGGCTATAATCCCCGCGCAGTGCCGGTGTGGCGGAATGGTAGACGCGGGGGACTCAAAATCCCTTGGCAGCGATGTCGTGTAGGTTCGAGTCCTATCACCGGTACCAAAAGATGCCCGCGCTTGCGGGCTTTTTTTTGGCCGCGGATTTACGCGGATGAACGCGGATAAAAGCCGATAGTGCGATTCTGAAAAGGGTGAACGTGTCGCTTAGGCGTCCCGTGCTTTATCCGGGCGCGCGACCCCATCAACCTCATTTGCTCTTATCCGCGTTCATCCGCGTAAATCCGCGGCAAAAAACGCCCTCAGAGCTTGCCAAGAAACCCACCAATCGCCGGCCCGAAGCGCGCAATGTCCACCAGGAACGCATCGTGCCCCTGCGGCGAAGGCAGGGGCAGGAATTCGGCCTCGGCGCCGCCGGCGCGCAGGCCCTCGGCCACCTGTTCCTGCTGCTGCAGCGGGAAGAGGATGTCGGTGTGCACGCCGATGGACAGCGAGCGTTCGACCCGGATGCTGGCGAGGCCGCGCATCACGTCGCCGCCGCCGTATTCGGCCACGTCGAACCAGTCCATCGAGCGGCCCAGGTAGAGGTAGCAGTTGGGATCGAAGCTGCGCACGAAGCGGCGCGCGTGGCCTTCCAGGTAGCGTTCGACCTCGAACTCCTGGCCGAAGGGGTCTTCGTCCTTGTGCATCTCGCTGTCGAGGCGGACGCGGCCGAAGCGGCCGTCCCATTCCATGGCGGAACGGTAGGTCACCACGCCCAGCTTGCGGGCGATGCGCATGCCGTTTTCGGGGTAATCCTGGTCGGTGTAGTGGCCCTGGTTCCAGTTCGGGTCCAGCCGGATCGCCTCGCGCTGCAGCGACCGGATCGCGATCGAGAAGGGCAGGGCCTGGGCGCTGCCCGAGACGTTGATGTGGGTGCGCGCTGCGCCCGGATGCAGCAGCAGGTAGGCCAGCGCCGTCATGCCGCCCATCGAATTGCCGATCACGCAGGCCAGGCGCTCGATGCCCAGCGCGCGCACGACCACGTGCGCGGCGCGCGCGCCGTCCTCGATCGACAGGTCCGGATAGTCCAGCCGGTAGGCCTCGCCGGTGCGCGGATTCAGCGATGCGGCGCCGGTCGATCCCTTGCAGCTGCCCAGCGAGTTCACGCACACGACGAACCAGCGCGTCGTGTCGATGTATTTCCCCGGCCCCAGCATCGCTTCCCACCAGCCGGGCTCGGCGTTGTCCGCATGCGAGGCGGCGTGGGCATTGGGCGAGAGGCCGGTGAGGATCAGCACGGCGTTGTCGCGCGCCGCGTTCAGCTCGCCCCAGGTTTCGAAGGCCATGCGCGCGCCGTGCAGTTCGCCGCCGCGCTTGAAGGCGAAGGGCGAGGGCAGGGCGACGAACTGCGTGCCCGGCGGGATGGTCTCGGTCACGGCCGCACCTGGTCGATCACCAGCGTGAGGCGGGCGGCGTCACCGACGGCGATCACCTGCGCCTTGGCCTCGAGGTCGCCCGGCGCGGCGGCCGCGTCGCCGGATCTGGAGATGCGCGCCATGACCCGCACGTCGCGCTGCATGGACAGCTTCTGCGCCGGCATCAGACCATCGGCGTCGGACAGCGTGATCTCCAGCGGGAAGTCGGCGGCCGGCAGCCGCTTCACCGCCACCGGCAGGCCGGCGCCGTCGGGCGTGCGCGCGAACACGAACAGCGTGTCGCCCGCGGCCAGCTGCGCAGCGAGCGCGGGCGCCAGTTCGATGCGAACGGTGATGGACGGGCCGTCCGCGGCGGCGGCCGGCGGTTCCAGCGGCGGCAGGCCGGCCTGCTCACGCGCCATCGCGATCTGCGGCAGCAGCGCCTGCGCGGTGGACGCATCCACCAGCGGCAGCAGCCGCTCCCAGAATTCCGCCGCCTGCGCCGGCTCGCCGGCCTGCAGGCGCTGCGCGCCCAGGAAGAACAGCCCGCGCTGGTGCCGGGGCTCGGCCGCCACCACCGACTCCAGCAGGGCGACCGCTTCCGCCGGGAAACGACCATCGCCCGCGGCGCGCATCTGCGCGTCGGCGAGTTCCACCCGCAGGTCGAGCTCGTCGGGCAGCAGCGCGTTGGCGCGCGCGAACGCGTCCCGTGCCTCGACGTATTTCTGCTGGGCCATGCGGCTGCGGCCCAGCAGCACCCAGCCCTCGACGCTGCCCGGCTCTTCGGCCAGCCGGCGCTCAAGCTGGCCGATGGCGTCCTCAAGCGTTTCCGGCGCCTGCACGTTCTTGGGGTCCAGCGCGGCCGGAACGCCGAGCAGGTGGTACAGACCCGCGGCGCCCAAGGGCAGCGCCAGCGCCAGCACCAGCGCCGTGCGTCGCGCGCCGCGCCACAGCGGCGGCAGCACGATCACCAGCACGATGGCCAGCAGCAGCAGGGAAGCAATCGCAAAACCGGCCATCACCACTCCTGGCTGTCTTCGGACGGCGAACTGGCCGGCGCGCCCGCGGCGCGGCGCCGCACCACCACGGCCACCACCACCGCCCCGCCCACCAGCAGCAGGCCCGGACCGAACCACAGCAACCACGTGGCCGGGCGCACCGGCGGGTTGTAGAGCACGAAGTCGCTATAGCGCGCGACCAGGTATTCCTTGATCTGCGCGTCGGTCCTGCCTTCGCGCATCAGGCCAAGCACCTGCAGGCGCAGGTCATGGGCGATCTGCGCGTTGGAGTCGGCCAGCGACTGGTTCTGGCACATGACGCAGCGCAGCTCGGCCGCCAGCGCGCGGAAGCGCGCCTCTTCGGCCGCGTCGGTGAACCGGATCGGCTCCATCGCCGCGGCCAGGCCGGCCAGCAGCATCATCAGCACCAGCAGCCAGCGCTTCACTTGAGTTTCTCCAGCTCGGGCATCAGCTGCTCGCGCACTACCTCGGGCGTGATCGGGCCGATGAACTTCCAGCGCACGATGCCTTCGGCATCCACCAGGAAACTTTCGGGCGCGCCGTAGATGCCCCAGTCCAGCGCGGCGCGGCCGTCCTGGTCGGTGATCACCAGGGCGTAGGGATTGCCGAACTGGTCCAGCCAGCGCTGCGCGTCCTCGGGCGAGTCCTTGTAGTCGTAGCCGATCACCTTGACCACGCCGTCCTGCGCCAGTTGCGTGATCACCGGGTGTTCGTCGCGGCAGGCCGGGCACCAGCTGCCCCAGACGTTGAGCAGGTAGGGCTCGCCGCGCAGGTCGGCGTTGGAAATCATCCGGGACGGCTCGCCCAGCACCGGCAGGGAGAAGGCCGGGGCCGGCTTGCCGATCAGCGGCGAGGGGATCGCGCTGGTGTCCTTGCCCGAGTTCATTTTCACGCCCACGCCCAGCAGCACCGCCAGCGCGATGAAGGCCAGCAGCGGCAGCAGGCGCGTCATCATGCCGCCACCGGGCGCCGGAAGCGCTTGTCGAACACCACGATGAAGCCGCCCAGGGCCATGAAGATCGAGCCCAGCCAGATCAGGCGGATGAAGGGCTTCACGTACAGGCGCAATGCCCAGGTGCCCTCCTGGTCCAGCGGTTCACCCAGGGCCACGTACAGGTCGCGCGACAGCGCGCCGTCCAGCGCCGCTTCGGTCATCACCTGGCCGCCGCTGGCGTAGGCGCGCTTCTCGGGGTGCAGCACGGCCACGTCGTCGCCGTTGCGGGTCACGCGCACGGTGCCGCGGTCGGCCAGGAAGTTGGGGCCCTGCCGCTTGGCCACGCCGTCGAAATGGAAATCGTAGCCGCGCAGCTCGAAGCTCTGGCCCGGACGCGCGGCGACGTCACGCTCGATGCTGGTGGATTCGGTGATGAACACGCCGGCCACGAAGACGCCCACGCCCACGTGCGCGCAGATCATGCCCACCATCTCGGCCGTGTAGCGGCTGCCCTGGGACTGCGAGCGCTGCCAGATGAAGCGGGCGGTGCCGGCGAGGATCCAGGTGGCGCCCAGCAGGCCGAACGCGGTCTTGAGCGTACCGTTGGGCCAGGCGAAGAAGGTGATCACGGCCACCGCCAGCGCCAGGGCCGCCCACGGCGCCAGCCAGCGCAGCGGCTGCGACAGGTCCTCGCGCTGCCAGCGGGTCAGGGGCCCGAACGGCAGCAGGGCCACCAGCGGCGCCATCAGCAGGATGAAGAGCAGGCCGAAGTAGGGCGGGCCGACCGAGATTTTGCCCAGGTCCAGCGCCTCGGCCAGCAGCGGGTAAAGCGTGCCCAGCAGGATCATCGCCGCGGCGGCGGTGAGCAGCAGGTTGTTGGCCAGCAGGAAGGTCTCGCGCGAGGACGCGGCGAAGGGCTTGCCGGTTTCCACGCGCGGCGCGCGCAGTGCGTAAAGCAGCAGCGAGCCGCCGACCACCAGCGCCAGGAAGGCCAGGATGAACACGCCGCGCTCGGGGTCGGAGGCAAAGGCGTGCACCGAGGTGATCACGCCCGAGCGCACCAGGAAGGTGCCCAGCAGCGACAGCGAAAACGCCGCGATCGCCAGCAGCAGGGTCCAGCCGCGGAAGCTGCCGCGTTTTTCCGTAGCCGCTTGGGAGTGGATAAGGGCCGCACCGACCAGCCAGGGCATGAAGCTGGCGTTTTCGACCGGATCCCAGAACCACCAGCCGCCCCAGCCCAGTTCGTAATAGGCCCAGAAGCTGCCCAGCGCGATGCCCAGGGTCAACACCGCCCAGGCCACATTGGTCCACGGCCGCGACCAGCGCACCCACTGCGCGTCCACCTTGCCGTCGATCAGCGCCGCCACCGCGAACGCGAACGCCACCGCGAAGCCGACGTAGCCGATGTAGAGCAGGGGCGGGTGGAAGATCATGCCCGGGTCCTGCAGCAGCGGGTTCATGTCGCGGCCCTCGTCGGCGCCCGGCAGCAGGCGCTCGAAGGGGTTGGACGTGAACAGCGTGAAGGCCAGGAAGCCCACCGCCACCATGCCCAGCACCGCCAGCACCCGCGCCACCACCGGCTCGGGCAGCGAGCGCGAGTAGCGCGCCACCGCCGCCACCCACAGCGCCAGGAACAGGATCCACAGCAGCAGCGAGCCTTCGTGCGCGCTCCACACCGCGGTGAACTGGTATACCCGCGGCAGCAGCGAGTTGGAGTTGGTGGCCACGTAGGCCACCGAAAAATCATGCTGCAGGAACGCCCAGGTCAGCAGGCCATAGGAAAAGGCGACCGTGAGCAGCTGCGCGTAGGCCAGCGGCCGCGCGGTGGCCATCCACGCGGCATTGCCGCGGTGCGCGCCCAGCAGGGGCAGGATGGAAAGCGTGATGGCCAGCAGCAGCGCCAGCACCAGGCTCAGCAGGCCGAGTTCGGGCAGCACTCAGTAGGCTCCCGGCTCGGGCGCGTCGGCGGCGGCCGCGTCGGGCACCTTGTGCTTCTCGTGCGCCTTGCCCATGGCTTCGGCCACTTCGCGCGGCATGTAGGCCTCGTCGTGCTTGGCCAGCACCTGGGTGGCGATGAAGGCGTCACCCTCGCGGCGGCCGGTGGCGATCACCGCCTGGTTCTCGCGGAACAGGTCGGGAAGGATGCCTTCGTAGTGCGCGGTCATCACCGCGTCGCCGTCGGTGACGCCGAAGCTGACCTTCAGCGTGCCGGGCTCGCGCTGCAGGCTGTCCTTGGCGACCATGCCGCCCAGGCGAAACACCGCCTGGTCACCGGCTTCGCCGGCGTAGACCTGGCTGGGCGTGTAGAGGTAGGTGATGTTCTCGCGCAGGGCCAGGGTCACCAGCGCCGCGGCGGCGCCGGAAGCCAGCAGCAGCGCGGCAATCAGCCAGAGGCGGCGTTTGCGGGTCGGGTTCATTCGGCAGCGTCCTTGACCATGGCGGCGTGTTGCGCGCGCGCGGACTCGCGCGCGACGCGCTGCAGGATGGCCCGGCGGGCGCGCGCCAGCCGGATCCGCGGCACCAGGAAGTCCCAGGCCAGGAAGGTGGCGAAGACGGCATAGGCGCCGATCACGTATTCGCGATAGCTCATCGCGGCACCCCGGCGGCGGCCCGCGCCCAGTCCTTGCCCGACTCCCGTTCCAGGTTGTCGGCGCGGGCGCGCTGCAGCAGCGAGCCGATGAACCAGAACTTGGTGGCCAGCACCATCACCCACAGCGGCCAGGTCATGGACGAATCCATCGTGGATTCGCCGAACAGGCGGATCGTCGCGCCCTGGTGCAGCGAGTTCCACCATTCCACCGAGTAGCGGATGACGGGCAGCAGCACCACGCCGACAATGGCCAGGAAGCCGGCGGCGCGTGCGGCGGCGCGGCGGTCTTCGATGGCGGCATTCAGGCCGATCACGCCCAGGTACAGGAACAGCAGCACCAGTTCGGAGGTCAGGCGCGGATCCCAGTCCCACCAGGTGCCCCACATCGGCTTGCCCCAGATCGAGCCGGTGGCCAGCGTGACGGCGGTGAACAGGGCGCCGATCGGGGCGCAGGCCATGGCCAGCACTTCGCACAGCTTGATCCGCCAGACCAGCGCGATGGCCGCGTAAAACGCCATCAGCGCGTACACGAACAGGCTCATCCAGGCGCTGGGCACGTGGATGTAGAGGATGCGGAAGCTGTCGCCCTGCTGGTAGTCGGCTGGCACCACCCACAGCGCGCCGTACAGGCCCACGGCCATCGTCAGCGCGGCCAGGCCGAAGCCCACCGGCGCCCAGCGCGCGGCGAAACGGTCGAACACGGGGGGTGAGCCGAGTTGGTGGAACCAGAGCAGGACGGGGTTCACGGGATTGTTTTCAGTTCAAGGCAATGCGGATCGCCGCGGCCGCGGCGAGGGGAGCCAGCACCAGGGCGAGGACCAGTCCGGCCCCCAGCATCAGCAGCGCACCGTGCCAGGGCAGGCCCTGTGCGGCGGCCATCACGCTGCCGGCCCCGAACACCAGCACCGGCAGGAACAGGGGCAGCGCCAACAGGGCCAAAAGCATACCAGAGCGGCGTATCCCCACCGTCAGCGCCGCCACCACCGCGCCCAGCAGGCTCAGCAGCGGCGTGCCCACCGCCAGCGAGACCATCAATACCGGCAGGAGTTCCGCAGGCAGGAACATCAGCTCGGCCAGCAGGGGCGTGGCCAGCACCAGGGGCAGGGCGGTGGTGAGCCAGTGCACCGCCACGCGCACGGCCAGCAGCCAGGGCAGGGGCACCGGCGCCAGCAGCATCTGTTCCAGGCTGCCGTCCTCGACGTCGCTTCGGTACAGCTGGTCCAGCGTGAGCAGGCCGGCGAGCAGCACCGCCACCCACAGCACGCCCGGTGCGATGCGGGCCAGCTGCGCCGGGTCCGAGCCCAGCGCCAGGGGAAACAGGGCCACCACCATCAGCGCGAACAGCAGCGGCTGGGCGGCGTCGCCTCGACGACGCCACACCAGCTGCAGATCGCGTCGGGCCTGGGCCCGGGCCGCGGTCCACAGGCCGGGACCGGTCATGCCGGCAGCTCCTGCGCGCCCAGGGCCAGGGTGCGCACGGGAACGGGCGGTGCGGCATAGGCGCCGTGCGTGGTCAGCAGCGCGGCTCCGCCGCTGGCGAGATGGGCCTGGATCAGCCGGTTCACCAGCGCGATGCCGTCGAGGTCGAGGTTCGCATAAGGCTCATCCAGCAACCACACGGGCGCGGATTGCAGCCGCAGCCGGGCCAGGGACAGGCGCTTGTTCTGGCCCGCCGACAGCCGGCGCGCGGGCGTGTCCTCGTAGCCGGCCAGGCCGACCTCGGCCAGGGCTTCGCCGGGCGAGGTCCCGCCGCCGCCCTGCAGTGCGCGGGTGTAGGCCAGGTTCTCGAGCGTGGAGAGTTCGGCCTTGTGGCCGTGAAGGTGGCTCAGGTAGGCCGTGCCGCGCGCCAGGTGCTCGCGGTCCACGCGGCGGCCCTGCAGGTGTACTTCGCCTTCAGTGGCGGGCAGCAGGCCGGCCAGCACGCGCAGCAGGGTGGTCTTGCCGGCGCCGTTGCCGCCCAGCACCAGCAGCGCTTCGCCGGGTCCCAGGTCGAAACGCAGCGGCCCGAACACCGGCTCGTCGTTGCGGGCGAAGCACAGCCCGCTGGCGTGCAGCAGCAGTGCCGGAGCGGACGGCGAGGGGGTCATGGCGTGCGGATGCTACCGACTGGCGGAAACCGGTGTCCATTTTAGACTGCAATCCGCACTCGCCCGGGTCTTCACGAACCAAACCGTGCCGCACGGTGGCGGATACATTGTGATTGCAATGAATGTACGTGAGAATCGAGGGGCTCATTCATCTGCAGGACAGCCAAGACATGCGTGCGACCCCCCTGATGCTTGCCATTGCCCTCGGACTGGGCCTGCCCGCCGTGGGCGCCGATGCCGCCACGCCCGTGCGTGAAGCCACCACCCGCGCCGACGCGCTGCGCACCTACATCGTGGTCTTCGACGAAGCGCCCTCCGCCAGCTTCCGTGGCTTCAATGCTTCCGACAAGAACCGCCCGCGCCTGGCCGCCACCAGCCCGGTCGCCACCGGCGAGCGCAAATACAACGCGCGCAGCCTGGAGGCCGTCGCCTACGTCGACTACCTGTCCGAACTGCGCCGCGTGCGCCTCAACGACGCCGCCATCAAGCTCGCACGTCCCCTCGAGCCCCTGCATGTCTACTCGCACGCGATGAACGGCGTCGCGGTCGAGCTCACCGCCGACGAGGCCCGCATCGTCGGGGCCATGCCCGGCGTCAAGGCCATCGCGCCCGAATTCACCCGCCGCCTGCAGACCGACCGCGGCCCGGGCTGGATCAATGCCGACGAAATCTGGAACGGCACCGTGCCGGGCGTGCCCTCGCGCCGCGGCGAAGGCGTCATCGTCGGCGTGATCGACAGCGGCATCAACCGCACCCACACCTCGTTCGCCGGTGGCGGCGCCATCAGCAATCCCCTCGGCGGCTTCGTCGGCTATTGCGCCACCACGCCCACCGCCTGCAACAGCAAGCTGATCGGCCTGTGGGACTTCACCAACGGCGCCGCCGGCAACACCTCCGACCCGGTGGATACCGACGGCCACGGCACCCATGTCGCCAGCACCGCGGCCGGCAACGTGTTCGGCCAGTACAGCGGCGTCGCGCCGCGCGCCAACATCATCGCCTACAAGGCCTGCCCGGGTGACACCTGCCAGGGCTCGGCCCTGCTGGCGTCCATCGACCGCGCGGTTGCCGACGGCGTGGACGTGATCAACTATTCCATCGGCGGTGGCCAGGACGATCCCTGGCAGACCGTGGGCATCAGCGCCACCGACGACAGCGAGGCCTTCCTGGCCGTGCGCGAGGCCGGCATCGTCGCCGTCATCGCCGCCGGCAACGACGGCCCCAATGCCGGCACCGTGACCAACCCGGGCAACGTGCCGTGGGCGATGGGCGTGGCCGCGGCCACCCACGACCGCAACAACATCAACACCGCCGACCGCCTGGCCTCGTTCAGCGGCCGGGGCCCGGTGCTTCCATTCAGCGTGCTCAAGCCCGACATCACCGCGCCGGGCGTCAGCATCATCGCCGCCGGCATCAACGGCAGCACCAGCACCGCCACCCTTAGCGGCACCTCGATGGCCACCCCGCACGTTGCGGGCGCCGCGGCGCTGCTCAAGTCGATCAACCCGAATTTCACCGCCGACCAGATCATCTCGGCGCTCAACCTCACTGCGCGTCCCTCGGTGAAGCTCAACGTCACCGACGTGGCCAATCCGCACGAGCAGGGCAGCGGCATGACCGACGTCGCCCTGGCGGCGCGCGCCGGCGTGTTCATGGAAGTGCCCGCCAACGCCTTCCGCAACGCCCGCGCCAACACCTACACCGGTGATGCGCACAATCTCAACCTGCCCGCGCTCGCGCACGGCAGCTGCTTCCAGTCCTGCACCTTCAGCCGCAACTTCAAGCTGATGCCGGGCGCGGCGGCGGGCAACTACAGCATCCAGACCAGCATCGCCGCCGGCGCCACCGTCACGCCGAGCGTGAACAGCTTCACCAGCGGCGCGGGCGGCAGCCCCGTCAGCTTCACGGTGAACGTGTCCTCGCCCAGCCTGGTCGGCAAGTGGGTCTATGGCACCGTCACCCTGGTCAACAACTCCGGCGACGGCCGTCCCAACCTGCGCCTGCCGATCGCGGTCTACTCGGCGGCGTATTCCAGCGACGCCGATGCGCTGGCCCAGGTCGCGATCAATGCGCCGCTGGAGCGCGGCTTCGTGGACGTCGACCTCGGTTCGCTGGTGCCGCTGCCGAATGCGCGCTTCGTCACCACCGACCTGACGGCGCCGAACGTGGTCACCACCAACATCGCCGCCGACACCACCAATACCGACGCCTATGACAACGTGGCGATCAACTACGTCGACACCGTGGTCGTGCCCGCCAGCCCGGGCACCGGCCCGGTGACCTACAAGGTGCGCGTGTCGACCTCGGCCGCGTCGCCCGACATCGACCTGTACGTCGGCCGTGACTCCAACGGCAACAACACGCCCGAAGAGTCCGAGGAACTGTGCATCTCGGGCAGCTCGGGCTCGACCGAAGTGTGCGAGCTGACCATCACCACCGCCGGTACGCCCCAGGTGTTCTGGCTGATGGCGCAGAACTGGAGCGGTCCGGGCACAAACGTGCGGGTGGAGTCCTACGCGGTGGCGCTGGTGCCCGGCAGCGGCAACAGCCTGCGCGCCACCGGCCCGGGCAACGTGCCGGTCAACACCGACTTCAAGGTGCGCGTGGCCTACGACGATGCCACCATGATCCCGGGTACCAACCGCATCGGCTACCTGATGCTGCAGCCCACCCCGGGCAGCACCGTGGATTCGATCCCGGTGCGCATCGCCCGCACCGGTGCGGGCTTCGCGCCGTATGCGCTGGCGCCGGGCGTTGCCCGCGCGGTCACGCTGCCGGCGGGTGCCGCGCACGAGACCCTGGTGTTCGACGTGCCGGCCAATGCCACCTCGGTGACCTTCGCCACCACCGGCACGGGCTCGGTGTCGCTGTATGCGGCGCGCGTCGCATCCCCGGGCAACCCGGTGGTCGCGGCCGCTCCGGCGCGCAATGCGCCGGGCGTGCTGTCGTCCACCGCTGCCGGGGCCAGCCAGACCATCACCGTGACGGGCGGCAACCTGCAGCCCGGCCGTTGGTACGTCACGCCGGTGAACACGGGCGGCGGCACGGCGGACGTCAACGTCACCGCGACCATCAACAGCAGCGGCGCGGCCCTGGTGGCCAAGCCGGGTTCGTACTACAACGCCACGCGCGGCGGCCACGGCATCTTCTTCTACCCGTCGGGTGGCCAGCATGCCCTGCTCTGGTACACGTATTTCCAGGACGGCACGCCGACCTGGTACTACGTGCAGGGCGCGCAGCCGGGCGCCAACGGCGTGTTCAACGCCACCATCTACCGTTCGGCCTGGAACGGCACCAGCAATGTGCTCACCACCGTGGGCAACATGCTGATCACGCCAAGCTCGAGCAACACGTTCACGATGGCCTACAACCTCGACGGCTTCACCGGCGTCGAGCCGATGCAGGCGTTCCTTACCGGCTGCCCGACGGTCTCGGGTACGCCGCTGGATGTGAGCACGCACTGGTACAACGCGGCGCGCGCGGGCTACGGCTACAGCACGCAGGTGAACCCGAACTACGAGTTCCATGCCGTGTTCGCCTACGACGGCATCGGCGTTCCGCGCTTCCTGGTGGCCGAGCGCAGCGGTGCGTTCAACACCGGTGGCGCGCCGCTGCCGCTCGAGCAGCTCACCGGCTTCTCGCCGCTGGGCACGCACTCGGCGCCGACCCGCACCACCATCGGCTCGCTCACGCGCGCCTACGGCGTGAGCACGCTCAGCACGATGGCCAGCACCGGCACCTTCGTGGGCGGCGTCCCGGGCACCTGGAACGAGAGCGGTTCGATGACCGCGCTCAGCGGCACCCAGGGCTGCACGCCCTGATCCTGCGGCAATTGGACCAGGCTTAACTTCGACGGCCCTTCGGGGCCGTCGTCGTTTGCGGCCATCCCCAAGCCTGGCTGGCGGGAAATGTGACGGTGGTCACGGATTGGAGGCCCGCCAGGCCCAGTTCCGTCGTTGTGGTCGACGCGGCGCTGCGTGAGAATCGCGATGCCACCTTTCCCCCCATGGCAGCAAGGAATGACGATGCGCGCAGCCCCCCTGATGCTCGCCATGGCGCTCGCGCTGGGCCTGCCCACCGATGCCCTGCAGGCCGCCACCTCCACCTCCGCAGGGCTGAAGTCCTCGCCCGCGATGCGGACCTACATCGTGGTGTTCGACGAGCCCGCCGCCGCGCGCTTCCGCGGCTTCCCGGCGACCGACAAGCAGCGGCCACGCCTGGCCGCCACCAGTCCCGCCGCCACCGGCCAGGACCGCTATGACGCCGACAGCCCGCAGGCCCGCGCCTACGTCGCCTACCTGGACGACCTGCGCCGGCTCCGCCTGGGCGACGCTTCCGTGCGCCTTGGCCGGCCGCTGGTTTCGCGCCTGGTCTACACCCATGCGATGAACGGCATGGCCGTGACCCTCAGCCCGGCCGAGGCCGAGGCGCTGGCGACGATGCCGGGCGTTCGCAGCGTCAAGCCCGAATTCCACCGTTTCCTGCAGACCGATCGCGGCCCGGCGTGGATAAAGGCCGACCTGGTCTGGAGCGGGGCCGCCACCGGTACCGCCAACCGCGGCGAAGGCGTCGTGGTCGGCGTGATCGACAGCGGCATCAACCGCAGCCATGTCGCCTTCGCCGGCACCGGCATCAGCAATCCGCTGGGCGGGTTCCGCGGCTATTGCGTGGCCAATCCCACCGCCTGCAACACCAAGCTGGTGGGCCTGTGGGATTTCACCGTCGGCGCCGGCAACACCTCCGACCCGGTGGACAACGATGGCCACGGCACCCACGTGGCGAGCACCGCAGTGGGCAATGCCTTCCTCACCTACAGCGGCGTGGCACCGCGCGCCAACCTGATCGCCTACAAGGCCTGCCCGGACACCCAGTGCAACGGCTCGGCGATCCTGGCCGCCATCAACCAGGCCGTCGCCGACGGCGTGGACGTCATCAACTATTCGATCGGCTCGGGTCCGGACGATCCCTGGGCCACGCTGGGCGGCGCCATCAACGACGACAACGAAGCCTTCCTCGCCGCGCGCGAGGCCGGCATCGTGGTGGCGGTGGCCGCGGGCAACGACGGCCCCTCGCCGGGCACCCATGGCAATCCGGGCAACGCGCCGTGGGTCATCGGCGTCGCCGCCGCCACCCACGACCGCAGCGGTGCCGGCGATCGCCTGGCCAGCTTCAGCGGCCGCGGTCCGGTGCTGCCCCTGGGTGTGGTCAAGCCCGACGTCACCGCGCCGGGCGTGTCCATCATCGCCGCCGGCACCAGCGGCGCCACCAGCACGCGCACGCTCAGCGGCACGTCCATGGCCACGCCGCACGTCGCGGGCGCGGCGGCGCTGGTGCGTTCGGTCAACCCGGCGCTGACGCCCAGCCAGGTGGTCTCGGCCCTGGTGCTGACCGCGCGGTCTTCGGTCACCAACGGCGCCGTGGCCGCCACGCCGCACGAACAGGGCGCGGGCACCATCGACGCCTCGCTGGCGGTGAAGGCCGGCGTCTACCTCGATGTTCCCGCTGGCGGCTTCTCCACCGCACGCGTCAATCCTTACAGCGGCGGCGCGCAGGACATCAACCTGCCCAGCCTGGCGCACGGGGCCTGCTTCCGCACCTGCAGCCTCACGCGCGTGTTCAAGCTGATGCCGGGCGCGGCTGCCGGCAACTACAACGTGCAGGTGTCGATGCCGGCTGGGGTGTCCCTGGTGCCCAGCGTCACCTCGTTCACGCCCAATGGCGGCGCCGGCACCTCGATCGCCTTCAGCATCAACGTCGATGCGCCCCAGCTGGCCGGCAAATGGCATTACGGGTCGGTGACGCTGGTGAACACCGCGGGCGGCGGGCGTCCCAACCTCAAGCTGCCGGTGGCCATCTATGCCACGCCATTCGCGAGCCAGGTGGCCGAGACTTCCCTGGCCCGCGTCAGCCGCACCGTCACGCGCGAGCGTGATTTTTTCGACCTCGACCTGACCGATCTGGTGCCGCTGGCCAACGCGCGCTTCCCGGCCACCAATCTCGTTGCACCGACCAGCAGCACCCAGACCATCGCGGTGGATCCCAGCAACGACGATCCCTACGACAACGTCGGCTCGAACTATCGCCGCATCCTGGTCGTGCCGGCCACGCCGGGCGGCAGCCCGCCGGTCACCACGCGCCTGCGGGTCGGCACGCGCGCCGCGGCGCCGGACATCGACCTGTTCGTCGGGCGCGACACCAACGGCAACGGCGAGCCCGATGCCGGCGAAGAGCTGTGCCGTTCGACCTCGGCGCAGTCGGCGGAAACCTGCGAGTTGTCCGTGCTCAGCGAAGCCGCGGCGACCAACTACTGGGTGATGGTGCAGAACTTCTCCGGCGCGGGCACCGGCGTCACCGTGGATTCCTACGTGGTGCCGCTGGTGGCCGGCAATGGGGCCAGCCTGGTGGCCACCGGTCCGGGCGTCACCGCGGCGGGCGCCGGCTTCAAGCTGCGCGTGGGCTATGACGACGCGACGCTGGTGGCCGGAGCCGAACGGGTGGGCTACGTGCTGATCCAGCCCACCGCCGGCTCCACCGCGCATGCGCTGGAAGTGCGGCTCACGCGCAGCGGCACCAGCTTCGAGCCCTTCGCGCTGGCGCCCGGTGTCGGCCGCGCGGTGACCCTGCCGGCCGGTGCGGCGCACGAGCGGCTGTTCTTCACGGTGCCGGCCAACGCCACCTCGGTGACCTTCACCACCAGCGGCAGCGGCTCGGTGTCGCTGTACGCCGCGCGCGATGCGGCGCCGACCACGCCCGTGGTGGCGGCCGCACCGGCGCGCAATGCCGCCGGTGTCATCGCCGCCACGGCGGCCGGCGCCAACCAGACCATCACGGTCTCCGGCGCGGCGCTGCAGGCCGGGCGCTGGTACCTCACGCCGGTCAACACGGGTGCGGGCACGGCCCAGGTCACCGTCACCGCCACCATCAACAGCAGCGGCGCCGCCCTGGTGGCGAAGCCGGGCTCGTACTTCAACGCCCCGCGCGGTGGCCATGGCGTGTTCTTCTATCCGTCCGGTCCGGACCTGGCCCTGCTCTGGTACACCTACTTCCAGGACGGCACGCCGACCTGGTACTACGTGCAGGGCGCCCAGCCCGGCGCCAACGGCGTGTTCAACGGCATCGTCTACCGCTCGGCCTGGAACGGCGCAGCCAACCACCTGGTGGCGGTGGGCAACCTGGTGATCGCGCCCACCACCAGCAACACCTTCACCATGGCCTACAACATCGACGGTTTCACCGGCGCCGAGCCGATGCAAGCCTTCCTCACCGGGTGCCCGACGGTGGGCGGCTCGCCGCTGAACGTGAGTTCGCACTGGTTCAACGCGGCCAAGCCCGGCTATGGCTACAGCGTGCAGGTCAATGCGAACTACGAGTTCCACGCCGTGTTCGCGTACGACGGGCTGGGCCAGCCGCGCTTCCTGGTGGCCGAGCGCGGGGGTGCGTTCAACACCGGCGGCGCCGCCCTGCCGCTGGAACAGCTCAACGGCTTCGCGCCCCTGGGCCCGCACGCGGCCCCGGTGCGTACGACCATCGGCACGCTGAGCCGCACCTACGGCAGCAACACCATCGCCTCGATCGCCAGCAGCGGCACCTATTTCGGCGGCCTGCCCGGCACCTGGAGCGAAAGCGGTTCCATGACCGCCCTCAGCGCCACCCAGGGCTGCACCCCCTGACTCAGGAAAACATACCAGGTATGTTTTCCGTGGCGGGGCGGGGGGCGGCATAATCGGGGGCCACGCCCCGCGGATGCCGCCATGACGCCCCAGACCAAGCTGCCCAAGGTGGGCACCACCATCTTCACCGTGATGTCCCAGCTAGCGCTGGACCACAAGGCGGTGAACCTGGGACAGGGCTTTCCGGACTTCCCGGTGCCGCAGCGGCTGGTGGACGAGCTGGCCCGGGCGATGGCCGAAGGCAAGAACCAGTACGCGCCGATGACCGGCATCCCGGCCCTGCGCCAGGCCATCGCCGCCAAGACCCTGCGCTGCTACGGCCGCCAGGTCGACGCCGATGCCGAAGTCACCGTCACCAGCGGCGCCAGCGAAGCGATCTTCAACGCCATCCACGCCGTGGTGCGCCCGGGCGAGGAAGTGATCGTGCTCGACCCGTGCTACGACTGCTACGAGCCCGCTATCGACCTGGCCGGCGCCCGCGCCGTGCACGTGCCGCTGGACCCGGTCACCTTCGCGGTGGACTGGCAGCGCGTGCGCGACGCGATCACGCCGCGCACGCGCCTGCTGATGACCAACACGCCGCACAATCCCTCGGGCGCGATGATGGACGCCAACGACCTGGCGACCCTGGCCGACCTCCTGCGCGGCACCGACATCCTGCTGCTGTCGGACGAGGTGTACGAACACATCATCTTCGACGGCCGCCGCCACGAAAGCGTGCTGCGCTACCCGGAACTGGCCGAACGCGCCTTCGTCATCTCCAGCTTCGGCAAGACCTACCACTGCACCGGCTGGAAGATCGGCTACGCCATTGCCCCGCCGGCACTCAGCGCCGAATTCCGCAAGGTGCACCAGTACAACACCTTCTGCACCTTCGCCCCGGCGCAGTGGGCGTTCGCCGCGATGATCGAGCAGGAGCCGGAACACTACGAGGGCCTGGGCGCCTTCTACCAGGCCAAGCGCGACCGCTTCCGCGAGCAGCTGCAGACCACGCGCCTGCAGCCGCTGCCGGTGCCGGGCGGCTATTTCCAGCTGGTGGACTACTCGGCCATCAGCGACCTGCCCGACGCCGAATTCTGCCGCTGGCTCACCATCGAGAAGGGGGTGGCGGCGATCCCGCTGTCGCCGTTCTACGAATCGCCGCCGCCGGGCCAGCGCCTGGCGCGCCTGTGCTTCGCGAAGGTGGAATCCACGCTCGACGCCGCGATCGAAAGGCTGGCGCGCATATGAGCGCGACGTCCGCGGCACGCCCCGACCTGCGCGTGTCCCTGGTGCAGGGCGACACCCGCTGGCACGACCCGGCGGGCAACCGCGCGATGTATGCCGAGCTGATCGCGCCGCTGGCCGGCGCCACCGACCTGGTGCTGCTGCCGGAAACGTTCACCTCCGGCTTCAGCAACGACGCCCTGGCGCAGGCCGAAGACATGCAGGGGCCGACCGTGGCCTGGATCCGCGACCAGGCCCGGCGCCTCGGCGCCGTGGTGACCGGAAGCGTGCAGCTGCGCACGGAGCAGGGCGTCTACAACCGCCTGCTGTGGGCCACGCCGGAAGGCGGCCTGCACCACTACGACAAGCGCCACCTGTTCCGCATGGCGCGTGAGCACGAGCGCTATGCGGCCGGTCGCGATCGCCTCACGCTGGACCTCAAGGGCTGGCGGGTGTGTCCGCTGGTCTGCTACGACCTGCGCTTTCCGGTCTTCATCCGCAATCGCTTCGGGGTCGAAGCGCCGGAGCGGTTCGACTACGACCTGCTGCTGTTCGTCGCCAACTGGCCCAGCCCGCGCCGCTACGCGTGGCAGACGTTGCTGCGCGCGCGTGCGATCGAGAACCTGAGCTACGTCGCCGCGGTCAACCGCGTCGGCACCGACGGCAACGGCCACGGCTACAGCGGCGACAGCGTTGCGCTGGATTTCCTGGGGCAGCCGCTGGTGGAACTCGATGACCAGGTGCGCGTGGCCACCACCACGCTGTCGGCCGAGGCCCTGGCCGGGCACCGCGAACGGTTCCCGGCCCAGCTCGACGCGGACGCGTTCGAACTGCGCTGAGCCACCGGCTCAGGCGTAGGCCGCCACCATCACCCGCTTGTGGTGCCGCAGCTGCTCGTAGCCATCGTCCGGCACGGGCAGCAACTCCACCCGCGCGAAGCCGACCTTGCGCAGGATCCACAGCAGCGCGTCGAGGCTGGGTACCAGGCAGATGCCGGTGGTGGAGGTTTCCGGACCGTGCGTCTCGTCGGTTTCGTCCACGATCGCGAAGCTGCCGGTGACGGGTTTGACGAAGGTGTGGTGGCCGTAATCGATATGGCCCGACAGCCCCGGCGCCACCTGGGTCTCGACCAGGCACAGGCCGCCGGCGCGGGTGAGGGCACGCGCCACGCGCAGTGCGCCTACCGGATTCTCGAGGTGGTAGATGAGGCCCAGGCACAGCACCAGGTCGAACTGGCCGTGCTCGCCGGCGGTGATCGCGTGCACGTCCTGCTGCCGGAAGACCAGACTGTGCTTGGCGCCACAGGCCTGCGCGGCCAGACGCGCATCGGCCACGTGCTGTTCGCGCGCATCCAGGCCCAGCACCGGCGCGAAGCCCAGCGCCGAAACCTGCTGCGAGAACCAGCCTTCATGGCAGGCCAGGTCCACCGCGCTGCGTCCGGAGGCATCGGCGCCGAAATGCGCCTGCACCGCTGCCTGCAGCATCTGCAGGCGGGTGTCGTGGATCTTCGCCACCTCCGCGCTGACGTAGGTGCGGGTCACCCGCCCCGACGCGAGTCGGAACGGATAGAACCAGTCACGGTCCAGGCAGCGCGTTTCGGGGTCGGACATGGCGGCGCTCAGTCGTCCGAGGGCAGGCCTTCAGGACGCTTGCGCTTGAACGGCGGCGGCGCGCCCGGACCCGGCTTGCGCGGACCGCGATTGCCGTCGGCCGGGCGCGGACCCTGGCCGCCCTGCGGGCGCGGACCCCGATTGCCTGGACCCGCGTAGGGACTACCGCCCGCCGGCTTCGGACCCCGCGGACCCACGGGACCCCGCGAGTGACCGTAAGGCGCATCGGCGGCCGGCTTGGGACCGCGCGGACCGCGCTGGCCGTAGGGACCGTCACCCTGCGGACGCGGGCCCCGCTCGTTGAACGGACGCGGCGCACCCTGCGGGCGCGGACCGGCCGGACGACCCGCCGGACGCTGGCCGCGCGGCGGCGCCACCTTGGAACCGGTCTCGACGCCCTCGGGCACGTACCAGCTGCGGAACGCGGCCGGATTGCTGTCGTGGGCATTGGAATTGTGCGTGGGCTGCGCGTCGCCGCGCGGGCCGCGCGGTTTGCCGGCGAAGCCACCACCGGCACCGGGCCGCGGACCGCGCGGACCATCGACGCGGTTGCCGAAGTTGTCGTCGCGCGGACCGCCCTGCGGCTTGCCGCCGCGGAAGGGCTTGCCGCCGGGACCGCCCGGGCCACCGGGCCGCGCGCCACGCGGCGCATCGGCGCCCATCGGGCCGGAGAAGGGCTTGCCGGGACCGCGCTTGCCCTTGCCCGCGTAAGGCTTGCCGGCACCGGCACCGGGCCGGCCACGACCGCGGCCGCCGGGCTTGTCTTCGCGGAAGGTGTCGAACCGGCGCAGCTCGCGCGCCTCGTCGTCCACCGCGCCGTTGACGTAGGACGCCTGCTTGCGGTCCTTGCCGACGCGGATCTCGGTGGGCCGCGACTTGCGCTGGCCGATCACCGGCTGCAGCGTCAGCACCGGCGGGTTGTCTTCCAGGCGGAACTGGGCGCGCAGCTTTTCCACCGCCTCGGGCGTCATTTCCTCGCAGTGGCCGCGCTTGAGCAGGCGCGGCAGGTGCACGCTGCCGTACTTCACGCGCTTGAGGCGGCTGACGTTGAAGCCCTGCGACTCCCACAGCCGGCGCACTTCGCGGTTGCGGCCCTCGGTGAGCACCACCTTGAACCAGGCGTGCGAATCGGAGCTGCCGATGCGCTCGATCTCGTCGAATTTGGCGGCGCCGTCCTCGAGCTGCACGCCCTTGGCCAGGCGCTCGACCACGTCGTCGGGCACCTCGCCATGGATGCGGCAGACGTATTCGCGGGCGATGCCGCTGGACGGATGCATCAGCGCATTGGCCAGCTCGCCGTCGGTGGTGAGCAGCAGCAGGCCGGTGGTGTTAATGTCCAGGCGGCCGACCGCGATCCAGCGCGCACCCTTCAGGCGCGGCAGCGATTCGAACACGGTGGGGCGGCCTTCGGGATCTTCGCGCGTGGTCACTTCGCCTTCGGGCTTGTTGTACACCAGCACGCTGGCCGGCTCGGTCAGCGCGGTGGCCACGAAGGTCTTGCCGTCCAGGTCGATGCGGTCGCCGCCCTTCACCGACTGCCCGGTCTGGGCCACGGCGCCGTTGACCTTCACCAGGCCCTGGGCGATGCGCTCCTCGAGCGCGCGGCGCGAGCCCAGGCCGGCCTGGGCGAGCACCTTGTGCAGGCGCTCTTCGACCTTGGCGGTCGCCGGTTCGCTGCCCTTGAGTTTCAGGGACAGGGTTTTCTTGATCTTGTCGCTCATTACTTCTGCTCCGGCTCGGCGTGGTCGCCGGCCTCATCGGTGGATTGCCCGGTCGTCGTCTCGACGGCGGGATCGTCGTTCAGTACTTCGTCTTCGTCGCCATCGTCGTTGGCCAGGTCGGCCTCGTCGTCGAGGCTGCCGTCGTCGCCGTCCGGCAGCTCGCCGGTTTCCAGCTCGGCCAGCAGCGCGGCGTTGGCGACGCCAGGCGGGTTCATGTCGAACGGCAGCTGCGGTTCGAGCTCGGGGATGTCCTTGAGCTCGGCCAGCGGCGGCAGTTCATCCAGGCTCTTGAGCCCGAAATAGTCCAGGAAGGTCTTGGTGGTGCCGAACAGCTCGGGCCGGCCGGGCACGTCGCGATGGCCGACCGAGCGGATCCATTCGCGCTCCTCCAGCATCTTGATCATGTTGGCGTTGACGCTGACGCCGCGGATCTGCTCGATCTCGCCGCGCGTGATCGGCTGGCGGTAGGCGATCAGCGCCAGGGTCTCGAGCGTGGCGCGGGTGTACTTGGTCTGGCGCTCGGTCCACAGGCGCGCCACCCAGCCGTGCACGGTCGCCTTGACCTGGAAGCGGAAGCCCGAGGCCACCTCCACCAGCTCCACGCCGCGGTCGGCGTCGCCGGCGCGCAGCTCGGCGATGGCCTGTTCGATGGCGCCCGGCGGCGCCTGCTCCTCTTCGGGGAACAGGCCGGCCAGCTGGGCCAGGGTGAGCGGCTGCGGCGAGGCCAGCAGGGCCGCCTCGACGATGTGTTTGATCAGGCTTGGATCCATGGATTCGAAGGTTCCGGTATCAGGCGAGGGCATCATCGCCGCCGTCCGAGGTGGGGTCGGGAAGTTCGGGTTCGCCGTCGCCGGCGGCCAGCGACTTGAGGTAGATCGGCGCCAGCACCGGGCGCGGGCCCTGCAGGCTGGCGTGTTCCGGCGGCGGGTCCTGCACGATCTCAAGCAGCTGTTCCTTGGCCAGCTCGAGGATGGACAGGAAAGTCACCACCACGCCCAGGCGACCTTCCTCGGCGTTGAACAGGCTTTCGAAGGCGTGGAACTTGCCGTCCGAGAGCCGGCCCAGCACGTCGCCCATGCGCTGGCGGACGCTGAGCGCCTCGCGCCGGATGGCGTGGTGGGTGAACAGGTCGGCGCGCTTGAGCACGTCGCGCAGGGCCAACAGCATCTCGCGCAGGTCCACCGGCGGCGGCACCTTGACCGCGGCGCGCTCGGGCAGGTGGGCATGCACCACGTGGGTGTCGCGGTCCAGGCGGTCGAGCTCGTCGATGTCCTCGGCGGCCTTCTTGAAGCGCTCGTACTCCTGCAGGCGGCGCACCAGCTCGGCGCGCGGGTCGGCCTCCAGGCCCTCCTCGCTGGGCGGGCGGGGCAGCAGCATGCGCGACTTGATCTCGGCCAGGATGGCGGCCATGACCAGGTATTCGGCGGCCAGCTCGAAGCGCAGGTCCTCCATCACGCCGATGTAGTCGACGTACTGGCGGGTGATCTCCGCCACCGGGATGTCCAGGATGTCCAGGTTCTGGCGGCGGATCAGGTAGAGCAGCAGGTCCAGCGGACCCTCGAACGCCTCCAGGATCACCTCCAGCGCATCCGGCGGGATGTAGAGGTCCTGCGGCATCTGCAGCACGGGCTGGCCCTTGAACACGGCCAGGGGCATTTCCTGCTGCTGGGGCGGCACCGGGAACGCCGGGTGCTCCGCTGGGATCGCGGTCGGTTCGCTCATCAAAGACTCATGGATAGGTGACTCACAGTGTCACGGGATGGAACCCCTGGCGCACGACCTCGGGCTCGTCGCCCGTGCAGTCCACCACGCTGGTGGGGCCGGGCTCGCAGTCCTCGGCATCCAGCATCACGTCGGCCCAGCGCAACCAGCGCTCGGCCACCACTTCGGCCTCGTGGCTGACCGGATCCACCTCGTCCGGCAACACCAGGCTGGTCGACAACAAGGGCTCGCCCATCGCTTCCAGCAGGGCCCGCGTGACCACGTGGTCGGGCAGGCGTATGCCAATGTCGCGGCGCTTGCTTCGGCCGCTGTTCTTGATGCGCTTGGGCAGGTCCGCTGAGGCCGGAAGAATGAAAGTGCAGGGTCCGGGGGTCAGCGATCGCAGGAGCCGGAAGGCCGGATCGTCGAGCCGGGCCAGGCGGCCGGCCTCACTCAATTGCCGACAGAGTAAGGTGAAAGGATGCTTCCTGTCCAGTTCGCGCAGGCGCAGCACCCGGTCCTCGGCGTCCTTGCCGTTCAGGCTCCAGACCAGGGAATAGCCCGCATCGGTGGGCACCAGGGCCAGGCCGCCGGCCTTCAGAACGGCCGCGGCCTTGTCGATCAGGCGCGATTGCGGGTTGACGGGATGGACGCTTAGTCGCTCACTCATGCCGCTATCATGCAGGCCCGCAATCAAATGGCCCAGCCCCATGTGGTACGTGATCCACGGCATTGATGCTCCGAATTCGCTGGAAGGCCGCAAGGCCGCGCGTCCGGCGCACCTGGCCAGGCTGGAGGCACTGCGCGATGCGGGCCGGCTCAAGCTGGCGGGTCCGCTGCCGGCCATCGATGCCGAAGATCCGGGTCCGGCGGGGTTTACCGGCAGCCTGGTGGTCGCGGAGTTCGGCTCGATCCAGGAAGCGCGCGCCTGGGCCGCCGCCGATCCGTATCTCGATGCCGGCGTGTACGTCCGTGCGGACGTCTATCCCTTCCGGCCGGTGCTGCCATGAGCCTGGCCCCGGCACAGCGGCCGCAGGCGATCCGGGCCCTGCTGGAAGAGGCCTTTGCACCGGGCCACGTCGACGTGGTGGACGAGAGCCACAAGCACGCCGGCCACGCCGGTGCCCGCGACGGCCGCGGCCATTTCGCGGTGGTCATCGTCAGCGACGCCTTCGCCGGCAAGGCCCCGCTGGCGCGCCACCGATTGGTCTACGCCGCGCTGGGCGACCTGATGCAGACCGACATCCACGCCCTGTCCATCCAGGCCCGGACCCCGGCCGAAGCCTGAAGCCCGGCCCGCGCGGCCGGTGGGCGAGGGCGCCCGGCACCGCTGGTATACTGGCCCACGGCCGCGTGCCGGGGACCGCGCTATGCCAATGGAATCAACCCCTTGGCCCGGGCTGCAGACCCCCACGCGTGCTTCCCTTCGACCCTGCGGCGGAGCGCCCTGCGCGCCCCGTGGCCGGCGACCACTGGCCGGCTGCTTGAGAACCCTGACGAATGCGCCTTTCCACCATCAAGCTGTCCGGCTTCAAATCCTTCGTTGACCCCACGGTGCTGCACCTGCCGACCAACATGACCGGCGTGGTCGGTCCCAATGGCTGCGGCAAGTCCAACATCATCGACGCCGTGCGCTGGGTGATGGGCGAAAGCTCGGCCAGCCGCCTGCGCGGCGACTCGCTCACCGACGTGATCTTCTCCGGCTCGTCCACCCGCAAGCCGGTCAGCCAGGCGCAGGTGGAGCTGGTGTTCGACAACTCCGAGGGCAGCATCGGCGGCGAGTACGCGCGCTATGCCGAGATCTCGGTCAAGCGCATGGTCAGCCGCGACGGCCAGTCCAACTACTACCTCAACGGCGCCCGCTGCCGCCGCCGCGACATCACCGACCTGTTCCTGGGCACCGGCCTGGGCGCGCGCAGCTACTCGATCATCGAGCAGGGCATGATCAGCCAGATCATCGAGGCCCGGCCCGAAGACCTGCGCGTGTACCTCGAAGAGGCCGCCGGCATCTCCAAGTACAAGGAGCGCCGCAAGGAAACCGAATCGCGCATCAAGGCCACCCGCGAGAACCTCGACCGCCTCAACGACCTGCGCGAGGAAGTGGACAAGCAGCTCGAGCACCTCAAGCGCCAGGCCCGCGCCGCCGAGCAGTATCAAGCCCTGCAGGGCGAACGCCTGAACAAGGACGCCCAGCTGAAGGCCCTGGAGTTCCGCCGCTACGATGGCGACCTCAAGGCGCTGCACGAGACCCTGACCCAGGACGAGATCAAGCTGCAGGCGCTGCTGGCCGACCAGCGCCAGGCCGAAGCGCAGATCGAGGCCTGCCGCAGCCAGCACGGCGAAGCCAGCGAGGCGCTGGGCAAGGCCCAGGCCGAGGTCTATCGCGTGGGCGGCGAACTGGCCCGCATCGAGCAGCAGATCCAGCACCAGCGTGAACTGCGCCAGCGCCTGGAGACGGCGCGCGCCGAGGCCGACGCGGCCTTCGCCCAGGTCGGGGAACACATCAGCGGCGACGAGCGCCAGCTGGCCGAACTGCACAACGCCATCGCCGCCGCCGATCCCCGGCTCGAAGCCCTGCGGTCCGAGGACGCCGGCCGCCAGGAGGCGCTGCGTGCCGCCGAGGCCGCGCTGCAGGACTGGCAGCAGCGCTGGGACACCTACGCCAAGGCGCAGGCCGAGGCCGCGCGCTGGGCCGAGGTCGAGCGCACCAAGATCGAATACCTGGAAAAGCAGGCGCTGGACGCCGGCCGCCGCCGCGAGGCCCTGTCGGGCGAGCGCAGCGGGCTGGACACCAGCGCCGTCACCGAGGCGCTGGCCAGGCTGGTGGCCGACCACGACAGCCAGAAGTCCGGGCTCGATGGCCTGGGCACCGTGCTCGAGCAGCGCAAGGCGTCGCTGACCGCGCTGCAGGAACAGCAGCGCCACCAGCAGGCGGAGCTGGCGGACGTGCGCAAGCAGACGCAGGCCGCGCGTGGCCGCCTGTCCTCGCTTGAGGCGCTGCAGCATGCCGCGCTGGGCCAGGAAAAGAACGTGGCCCTGGACTGGCTCAAGTCGCAGGGCATCGCCGGCAACACCCGCCTGGGCGAGGCGCTGCAGGTCGAGGCCGGCTGGGAAACCGCGGTCGAGACCGTGCTCGGCAGCCTGCTGGAAGCCGTCACCGTGGACGCGCCGGCGGAATGGCTGGAGGCCATCGCCGGGCTGGCCCAGGGCCGCGTGGCCCTGGTGAGCGGCAGCCAGGAAGCAGTGGACGTGCCGGCCGGCTCGCTGGCGGCGAAGGTGCAGGGACCTGCGGCCGTGCGCCGCCTGCTGGCGGGCATCCACGCGGTGGATTCGGCGTCGCAGGCGCGCGGCATCGCGCTGGGCCACGGCGAGGCCGTGATCACGCGCACCGGCGAATGGCTGGGTGCGGGCTGGCTGCGCGTGCTGCGCAGCGGTGAATCGCAGCAGGGCGCGCTGGGCCGCGAACGCGAGATCCAGAGCCTGCGCGCCGAGATCGACGCGCTTGGCAAGAAGGAACAGCAGCTCAACGAGGGTCTGACCTCGATGCGCGACCGCCTGCTGGAAGCCGAGCAGCATCGCGAGGATGCGCAGCGCTCGCTGTACCTGGCGCACCGCAGCGTGTCCGAGCTGGCCGGCCAGCTGCAGGGCCAGCAGAGCCGCCTGGAATCGGCGCAGGCGCGCGTGGCCCGCATCGACACCGAACTGGGCACCCTGTCCACCACGCTGGAAGAGTCGCAGGCCAACGCCCGCGAAGCCCGCGCCCGCCTTGAACAGGCGGTCGGCAAGATGGGTGACCTGGAGTCGGAACGCCAGCGCCTGGACGCCGAGCGCCGCAGCTTCGGCGAACAGCGCGACGCCGCCCGCACCAGCGCCCGCGAGGCGCGCGACGCCGCCCACCAGCTGGCGCTGACCCTGGAATCGCAGCGCGCCCGCGTGATCGCGCTCAGCCAGTCGCTGGCCCGCATGGGCAGCCAGAAGGCCCAGCTCGAGGTTCGCCTCAATGAACTGGTGGCCCAGCTGGCCGACGGCGATGCGCCGGTGGTGGCGCTGCAGGCCGAGCGCCAGGCTGCGCTGGACCAGCGCGTGATCGTCGAGAAGGACTTGGCCGCGGCGCGTTCGGCGCTGGACGGCATCGAAAGCGAAATGCGCGGCTACGAGCAGACCCGCCAGCAGCGCGACCAGCAGGCGCTGGCGCAGCGCGAGGCGATCTCGGCCCGCCGCATGGACGAGCAGGCCCTGAGCCTGCGCGCCGGCCAGCTGTCGGAGGCCATCGCGGCCGCCGGCCTGGTGCTGGAGGACGTGCTGCAGGCACTGCCGGAGAAGGCCGACCTGGAAGGCTGGCAGAAGTCGCTGGCCGACATCGACGCCAAGATGCGCCGGCTCGAGCCGGTCAACCTGGCCGCGATCCAGGAATACGGCGAGCAGAGCGAGCGCAAGACCTACCTCGACGCCCAGAACAACGACCTCACCTCGGCGCTGGAAACCCTGGAAGGCGCGATCCGCAAGATCGACAAGGAAACCCGCGGCCGCTTCAAGGAAACCTTCGACCGCGTCAACGCCGGCGTGCAGGAGCTCTATCCGCGCCTGTTCGGCGGCGGCCACGCCTACCTCGAGCTGACCGGCGAAGACCTGCTCGACACCGGCGTCTCGATCATGGCGCGCCCGCCCGGCAAGCGCGTCAGCAACATCTCGCTGCTCTCGGGCGGCGAGAAGGCGCTGACCGCGGTGGCCCTGGTGTTTGCGATCTTCCGGCTCAACCCGGCGCCGTTCTGCCTGCTCGACGAGGTGGACGCGCCACTGGACGAGGCCAACGTCGGCCGCTTCAGCGCGATGGTCACCGAGATGAGCGAGAAGGTGCAGTTCCTGTTCGTGACCCACAACAAGGCCACGATGGAAGCCGCCAAGCAGCTCTCCGGCGTCACCATGCGCGAGCCCGGCTGCAGCCGCCTGGTGTCGGTGGACCTGGCCGAGGCCACCCGCCTGGTCGGTGCGGCCTGACCTCGCCGCAGAATTCGGGCATCATTTCGCAGCAGGCCGCCTTCGCGGGGCCGTGACGGCAACCAGGGAGGAACGCCATGCTCGACGGACTCAGCGAAACCGCGCTGCTTCGCATCGCCATCGGCGTCGCCGCCCTGGTCCTGTTCGCGGTGATCCTGCTCACCAGCCGCAAGAAACCCGAGCAGGGCAAGCGCACGGCGCCCCAGCGCGAGACCGGCGGTCCGCGCCAGGAGCCGACGCTGCGCGAACTGATGGAAGCCGATGCCGGCGCCGGCGGCGACGCCGCCGCGATCGAGCAGTCCGAGCTCGACCTGCTGGAAAAGACCCTGGCCGGCGAGCCCGTGCCGGACCGTCGCCCGCACCCGGCACCGCTGCCCGGCGCGCGACCCGACGAAAGCTTCGACAAGGTGGTCAGCCTGTTCCTGGCCGCGCGCGCGGGCCAGGTGCTCAGCGGCCCGGACCTGGTGGTCGCGGCCGAAAAGGCCGGCCTGGTCTACGGCCACATGAACATCTTCCACCGGCTGGTGGACAACCACCCCGAGCAGGGCCCGATCTTCAGCGTGGCCAACCTGGTCAAGCCCGGT
This sequence comes from Arenimonas sp. MALMAid1274, assembly GCF_049195245.1. Classification (NCBI taxonomy): domain Bacteria; kingdom Pseudomonadati; phylum Pseudomonadota; class Gammaproteobacteria; order Lysobacterales; family Lysobacteraceae; genus Arenimonas; species Arenimonas sp. MALMAid1274. Next base: position 1,130,460 of record NZ_JBMIRR010000027.1, on the reverse strand, counting down.
TCCTTCGACATGACCCAGATCCAGGACCTGCGCACGCCGGGCATCAGCTTCTTCATGGCGCTGCCGGGCCCGATGCCCGCGCTGGACGCCTGGGACGCGATGCTGCCCACGGCCCAGCGCATGGCCGAACTGCTCGACGGCGTGCTGCTGGATGAGGAGCGCAACGCCCTGGGCCGCCAGCGCATCGCCCACATCCGCGAGGACTTGCGCAACTACGACCGCAAGCAGCAGAAGTGGGACCTGCGCACCACCCGCTGAGGCGACCGCGATGACCGCCGCCGCCGCCCGCGCTGCCGAACTGCGGCGCCTGCTGGAAGACGCCAACCACCGCTACCACGTGCTCGACGACCCGGCGATCCCGGACGCTGAGTACGATGCCCTCCTGCGCGAACTGCAGGGCCTGGAGCAGGCCAATCCCGAACTGCGCACGCCGGATTCGCCCACCCAGCGGGTCGGCGCGGGCATCCTGCCGGGCTTCGAGCAGGTGGTGCACGAGCAGCCGATGCTGTCGCTCAACAACGCCTTCAGCGACGAGGAAGTGCGGGAGTTCGTGCAGCGCATCGAGCGACAGCTGGGCGTGGCCGATCCCGCGTTTTCGGTCGAGCCCAAGCTCGATGGGCTGGCGATCAGCCTGCGCTACGAAGACGGCGTGTTCGTGCGTGGGGCCACCCGCGGCGACGGCGCCACCGGCGAGGACGTCACTCAAAACCTGCGCACGATCCATGCCATTCCCCTCACGCTTCGGCGCGAGGCCACCGGATCCGCGGCGCCCGCCGTGCTGGAGGTGCGCGGCGAGGTCTACATGCCGCGCGCCGGCTTCGAGGCCTACAACGCGCGCATGCGCGACACCGGCGGCAAGGTGCTGGCCAATCCGCGCAACGGCGCCGCCGGTTCGCTGCGCCAGCTCGATCCGCGGCTCGCGGCTGCGCGCCCGCTGAGCTTCTACGCCTACGGCCTGGGCGTCACCGCCGGCTTCGAACTTCCGGACACCCATTCGGCCATGCTGCAGGCGCTGAAGGCGCTGGGCTTTCCGGTGTCGCCGGAGGTGGCGGTGGCGTCGGGCGTTTCCGGCCTGCTCGCGTATTTTGCGCGCCTGGGCCAGCGCCGCGACGGCTTGCCATACGACATCGACGGCGTGGTCTACAAGCTCGACCGCTACGACCAGCAGGCGGCGATGGGCTACGTCTCGCGCGCGCCGCGCTGGGCGATCGCGCACAAGTTCCCGGCCCAGGAACAGCTGACCACCGTCGAGGCGATCGAGGTCCAGGTTGGTCGCACCGGCGCGCTCACGCCAGTGGCGCGGCTGGCGCCGGTGCAGGTGGCGGGCGTCACCGTCACCAATGCCACGCTGCACAACGCCGACCAGATCGCGCGCCTGGACGTGCGCGTGGGCGACACCGTGATCGTGCGCCGCGCCGGCGACGTGATCCCGGAAGTGGTGCGCGTGATCGAGGACCAGCGGCCACGCGACGCGGCTGGCCAGCCGCTGCACGCGCCCTATGTCTTCCCGGAAACCTGCCCGGCCTGCGGCTCGCATACGGAAGCCGTGCGCAAGGTGCTTCGCTCGACCAAGGCCGGCGGCATCGAGTACGCCGAAGGCGCGGCCATCGTCTGCTCCGGCGGCCTGTTCTGTCCGGCGCAGCGCAAGCAGGCGCTGGTGCATTTCGCCTCGCGCCGCGCGATGGACATCGAGGGCCTGGGCGAACGCTTCATCGAAGCCCTGGTGGACTTCGACTACGTGCGCACCGTGGCCGATCTCTACACGCTCACCCTGGATGCGTTCCTGGAGATGAAGCGGCTTGCCGACGAGCGCGACGACACCGTGCCCGAGACGGTGAAGGCCGGGAAGGTGGCCAGCAAGTGGGCCGAGAACCTGGTCGGCGCCATCGCCGACAGCCGCCAGACCACGCTGGAGCGCGTTCTGTTTGCGCTCGGCATCCGCGACGTGGGCGAATCCACCGCCCGCACCCTGGCCCGGCACTTCGGCGCCCTGGATCCGATCATGGACGCCAGTGAAGCCGCCCTGGTCGAGGTGCCCGACGTCGGGCCGGTGGTTGCCGCGCGCATCGCCGGCTTCTTCGCCGAAGCGCACAACCGCGAGGTGGTGCAGGCCCTGCGCGACGCCGGTGTGACCTGGCCCGAGGGGCCGCCGCAGCGTTCGGCCGAGGGCCCGCTGGCGGGCAAGACCGTGGTGCTGACCGGCGGCCTGTCGGCCATGAGCCGCGACGAGGCGGGCGATCGCCTGCAGGCCCTGGGCGCCAAGGTCTCGGGCAGCGTGTCGAAGAAGACCAGCTTCGTGGTCGCCGGCGAGGCCGCCGGCTCCAAGCTTGCCAAGGCCGAGGAGCTGGGCGTGGAAGTCTGGGACGAGGCGCGGCTGCTGGCCTTCCTGAACGATCACCCGGCGCCCTGAGTCCGGCGCATCCGGCCTGCGCGGGCCGGGCGTAAAGTAATCCCATGAAGGACTGGAAACCCACCGCCAACATCCGCGCCCTGCGCCTGCGTGCCGAACTGTACGCGCTGGTGCGTCGCTTCTTCGCCGAGCGCAAGGTGCTGGAGGTGGAGACACCCGTGCTTTCAAGCGCCGGCAACACCGATCCCAATATCGAAAGCTTCGCGTTGCAGTTCGATGGCGCGCGCAGCGCCGGCGAAGCCACGCGCTGGCTGCGCACCTCGCCCGAGTTCCCGCTCAAGCGCCTGCTGGCTGCCGGCGTCGGCGACTGCTACGAACTGGGCCGCGTGTTCCGCAATGGCGAGGCCGGCAAGCGCCACAACCCCGACTTCACGATGCTGGAGTGGTACCGCGTCGGCTTCGACCACCATCAGCTGATGGACGAGACGGCCGAACTGATCAAGGCCGCGCTGGCCCTGGCCGGCCGCCGCGCCACGGTGCGCGACACCAGTTTCCGACAGCTCTATCAGGACAGCTTCGGGCTGGACGTGTTCACCGCGCCCGAGGAAGACCTGCGCTCGCCGCTGGGCGTGTACGGCATCGATCCGGCGGGACTGACCCGTGACGATTGGCTGGATCTGCTGATGACGCATCTGATCCAGCCCACCATCCCGAGCAACCGCATCCTGCTGGTGTACGACTATCCGGCCAGCCAGTGCGCGCTGGCCCGCATCCGCGAGGGTGAGCCGCCCGTGGCCGAGCGCTTCGAGGCCTTCCTGGGGCCGCTGGAGCTGGCCAACGGCTACCACGAACTCAAGGACCCCGGCCTGCAGCGCCAGCGCTTCGAGTCCGACCTGGCGCGTCGCCGCGAACGCAACGCGGCGCTGCCGGCGCTGGACGAACGCCTGCTGGCCAGCCTGGGCAAGCTGCCCGACTGCGCCGGCGTGGCCCTGGGCATGGACCGGCTGATGATGGCGCTGCTGGGCACCGACCGCATCGCCGACGTGCTGGCCTTTCCGTTCGACCGGGCATGAACAGCCGGTAAGCAACGGCGGCCGGGGCCGGCCCGATTCTCCGTCGATTCATCCTGCAGGCCCTAGATTTCGAACCGAGCGGCCGGGTGGCCGACGCGACGGAGACCAGACCATGAGCCGCATCCTCGTTTCCCTGCTTGCCCTGGTGGCGGCCTCGCTGCCGCTGGCGGCGTCGGCCCAGGGCCGCTACTACGACGACGGGCGCTACGGCAGCGCCGGCATCGTGCGCTGCGAGTCCAACGACGACCGCACGCGTCGCTGCAACGTGGACACCCGCGGCGGCGTGCGCATCGTGCAGCAGGACTCGCGCTCGCCCTGCATCGAGGGCCGTACCTGGGGCTATGACCGCCGCGGTATCTGGGTCACGCGCGGCTGCCGCGCACGCTTCGAGGTTGGCGGCGGCTACGGTTATGGCCGCCCGGGCTACGACGACGGCTACCGCCCGGGCTACAACCGCGGTGCGCAGGTGATCCGGTGCGAGTCGCAGGATGACCGCCCGCGCTTCTGCCGCGTGCCCGGTGGCGTGCGCCGCGCCGATATCGTCCGGCGTCTGAGCGACAGCCGCTGCGAGTTCAACTACAGCTGGGGCTTCCGTCGCGACGGCATCTGGGTCGAGCGCGGTTGCCGCGCCGAGTTCCGCGTCTACTGAGTCCTGGCCCGCGAGCCGGACACTGACTTCGCCGCGCGCTTGCGCGGCGAAGTTTTTTTGGCCGCTGGTTTCAACGCCTGGGGCGCGACCACCTGGGTCAGCTGGCGACCGAGTGCGCTGGCCAGTTTCAGCGGCGGCATCGCCAGTGCCAGCGCTTCGGCGCTCCACGCCTTGAGCTTGGACGGAGCCAGGTTCAGCGCGCCCGCCAGCGGTGCCGGCAGCCAGTCGGCGCCGGCCTTGCGCAGCCGGCACACGCTGTCGGCGTAACGCCCTGCGGCCCAGGTGGCGGCGATCGCGCGCACCGTCGCGGTCACCAGCGGTTCGAGCGGCGTGTAGCGCATCAGCGGCGTGCTCACCGCCGCCGGCAGCCAGCCCCGCAGCAGCGTGCGCAAACCTTCGCGCGTGGCCAGCGGGCTCAGCACGGCCTGGGTCTGAGCCACCGCTAGCACACCTTCGATTTCCCAGCCGGCGGGCTTGAGCTTGTAGCGCCGGTAGATCGCCTGCACCAGCCGGCGCTGGATGTCCTCGGCCGATTCGCTGCTGCCCGCACTGCGCAGCCGCGTGGGCAGGAAGGGCTTGAGCAGCGGCACCCGGTCCAGGCCCACCTGCAGCGCGGCGCCGGCGCCGGCCTTGACGCAGGCCGCATGCAGCAGGGGCTCGATGCCGGTGTCGACCAGCACGGGTTTGCGGCGGGACGCGGGCGCAGGGCGTGGGCTCATGGCCCGGAGCATAACGCGGCGACGGCCTTGGTAAACTCCGGCATCGGCCTGCGCCCCCTGGACCTACACATGGACTTCGACCGCTACGACCGCATCCGCCCGATCCGCTGGCAGGGTGACCACCTGACGCTGCTCGACCAGCGCAAGCTGCCCTTCGCCGTGGAAATGGTGGACTGCGCCGACAGCGATGCCGTGGCCCGGGCCATCCACGACCTGGTGGTGCGCGGCGCCCCGGCCATCGGCATCGCGGCCGCGTGGGGCGCGGTGCTGGCGGGGCAGGGCACGGTCGCGGCCGACGGTCCCGAGGCGCTGGCCCGGATGGCGCCCGCCCTGGACCGGCTGAAGGCCGCGCGTCCGACCGCGGTGAACCTGATGTGGGCGCTGGCCCGGCTGCGTCGCGCCCTGGCCACGGCCGGCAGCGACTGGCTGGCCGTGCTGGAAGCCGAAGCGCGCTCCATCGAAACCGAAGACCTGGCCGCCAACCGCTACATGGGCGCGCTGGGCGCGGCGCTGATCGCGCCCGGCAGCGGCGTGCTCACGCACTGCAACACCGGCTCGCTGGCCACCGCCGGCTTCGGCACGGCGCTGGGCGTGATCCGCGCCGGCGTCGCCGAAGGCCGCATCGAGCGCGTATTCGCCAGCGAAACCCGGCCCTGGCTGCAGGGCGCACGCCTGACGGTGTGGGAACTGCTGCAGGACGGTATCCCGGCCACGCTGATCGGCGATGGCGCCGCGGCCCACCTGATGAAGTCGGGCCAGGTGCAGTGGCTGGTGGTCGGTGCCGACCGCATCTGCGCCAACGGCGACACCGCCAACAAGATCGGCACCTATTCCCACGCCATCGCCGCCCGCCACCATGGCCTGAAGGTGATGGTGGTGGCGCCGTCGTCCACCGTGGACATGGACACCGCCAGCGGCGAGTCGATCGAGATCGAGATGCGCGATCCGGCCGAACTGCTGTCCATGTCGGGCACGCGGACTGTCGCCGAGGGCGTGGCGGCATGGAATCCCGTGTTCGACGTGACGCCGGCCGGCCTGATCGATGCCATCGTGACCGAGAGGGGCGTGGTGGAGCGTCCCGATGCGGCGGCCATGCGCGCGGTGTTCGGCGCGGGGAACGCCTGATGTCGCCGCGCATCGCGGTGCTGGTGCCCTGCTACAACGAGGCGGTCACCATCGCCCGCGTGGTGGCCGATTTCCAGGCCGCGCTGCCCGGCGCGCAGGTCTACGTCTACGACAACAACTCGCGCGACGGCACCGGCGACCTGGCCCGCGCCGCCGGTGCGCAGGTGCGGCACGTCGGCCTGCAGGGCAAGGCGCAGGTGATGCGCCGCCTGTTCGCCGACGTCGAGGCCGACGTATACCTGATGGTGGACGGCGACGACACCTACCATGCCGCCAGCGCGCCGCAGCTGGTGCGGCAGGTGCTGGAGCACGGCGCCGACATGGTCGTGGGCGTGCGCGTCTCCACGGCGGAACTGGCCTACCGGCCCGGCCACGTGCTGGGAAACCGTCTGCTCACCGGATTCCTTTCCTGGCTGTTCGGCCGGCCCTGCAAGGACATCCTCAGCGGCTACCGCGCGCTCTCGCGGCGCTGCGTGAAATCCTTCCCCGTGCTGTCCACCGGGTTCGGGATCGAGGCCGAACTCACCGTGCATGCGCTGGAGCTGGCGATGCCGATCAGCGAAGTGGACACGCCGTACAAGGAGCGCCCCGAAGGCTCGGTGAGCAAGCTCAGCACCTGGCGCGATGGCTGCCGCGTGCTGTGGACCATCCTGCGCCTGTACGTCGCCGAGCGGCCGCTGCCTTTCTACGGGCTGGCGGCCCTGGCGCTGGCGGGCCTGTCGCTGGGGCTGGCCGCGCCGGTCGTGGCGACCTACCTCGACACCGGCCTGGTGCCGCGCTTTCCCACCGCGATCCTCGCCACCGGCCTGGCGCTGATGGCCGGCCTGTCGCTCACGGCCGGACTGGTGCTTGATACGGTCACGCGCGGCCGCCGCGAAAAAAAGATGCTGGCCTACCTGGCCACGCCCGGTCCCTGACGCCGGCGCCGCAGCTGGTCGGCCACGACCGCCAGGTTGGCCAGCATGAAAAACGGGAGCGGGTGCAGGTAACGCAGCGACGGGATGTGCGAGAAAAGCGCGAGGCTGGCGACCAGGCCCATCGAAGCCAGCCACAGCACGGCCAGCGGCGCACGCTGCGGTGAACGCCACCCCAGCAGCAATGCCAGCGTGGCCACCGGTGCCAGGCCGAACAGGCAAGCCAGCATCCAGGGCCACCCCGCCTCGAACCAGGTCGTGACGGGCGTGCGGCCTTCGGCAACGCCGCGATAGTCGTAGCCCAGGTGCTCGCGCAGCGCTTCCACCATGCCGGGGTCGGGTGCGCGCCGGCCCAGGTCGTCCTGCAGCCGGTGCTGCAGCAGGGGCGCATCGAAATAATCCGACAGGTTGACCAGGCCCAGGCGCACCACCGCCCAGCGGTCGGAACGCAGGGCGCGGCTGGTGATCTTGCGCGCCACGCGTTCCGGGTCGCCGGTATGGCGCGCCAGCGCCGCATACAGGCCCTCGGGATGCCAAACGTGGGCCTCACGCTGGCGTGGGTCGCGCAGGTCCAGCTTCACTTCGTCCAGGACGGTGCCGGGTACGCCGGTGTCGCGGAAATGCTCGGCGCGGACGAGCGGGGCCACCAGGCCGATGCGCATCATGCCGCGGGCCTGCAGGTAGGTCGGCTCGGATCCGAACAGCTGGCCGTAGTAGCGCGTGTAGGCCTGGTGCGCCGCGAAGGTGGTGATCGCGGCCACGCCAAGGTGCAGCAGCAAGGACCGCCAGCGTGGACCACGCCGCGGACCCCACAGCGCCACCGCCACCGGCACGGTCGCTGCCAGGCCGACCACCACCGGCAGCAGGCTGAAGCGCAGGCTCACCGCCGCGATGCCGGCCACGGCAGCCAGCGCCATCCAGCGCCAGCGTCCCGAGCTGGCAAAGGCCGCCAACATCGCCACGTGCCCCACCAGGGCCAGGCTGCCGGCGGCTTCGGCCATCATCATCCGCTCGTACAGCAACTGCAGCGGGTCGAGCGCCAGCAGCAGGGCCGCGGCTGCGGCGAGGCCTGCGCCCACGGCCAGCCGCCGCTGCAGCAGCCAGAAGAGCAGCAGGCCACTGGCGAGCCCGGCGCCGGTCTGCAGCAGCACCAGCGCCATCGGCGACTGCCAGGCCAGCGCGCTGTGGCGCACGAGCCAGCCGTACGTGAACGAGCGGTCGGTCGGAATCCAGCCGGTCAGCGCCGAATGCAGGTAGGAGCCGGAGTCGCCCATGAAGACCCGCATGCCCGGGTCGCCCCAGAGCCACACGGCCTTGACCGCCAGCAGGGCCAGCAGCAGGCCGGCGACGGAGCGCCAGGACGCAGAAAACGGGGCTTGCGGGAGGGGCGGTGCGGAGCCCGCTGCGGGCGGGCTCATCGGAGGATCTTGACCATGGAAAACAAGGCTTTGCGGGGTGCGTGCGTGGTATCATTTCACGCTTGCAGGGCACGCTGGAATCCCCGGCGTGCAGGCAGTCCGGACCGGGCCGGAAAACAGCCCCGGACCTCTCGAGAAACGGAAGACGAATGGCAGATCTGGCGAAGGAAATCATCCCGGTAAACCTCGAAGACGAGATGCGCAAGAGCTACCTCGATTACGCCATGAGCGTGATCGTCGGCCGCGCCCTGCCGGATGTCCGCGACGGCCTCAAGCCCGTGCACCGCCGCGTCCTATTCGCGATGAACGAACTGGGCACGCACAGCAACAAGCCCCACGTGAAGTCGGCGCGCATCGTCGGCGACGTGATCGGCAAATACCATCCGCACGGCGACCAGTCGGTGTACGACACCCTGGTGCGCATGGCCCAGCCCTTCTCGCTGCGCTACATGCTGATCGACGGCCAGGGCAACTTCGGCTCGGTGGACGGCGACTCCGCCGCCGCCATGCGCTACACCGAAGCCCGCATGGCCAAGCTCACCCACGAGCTGCTGGCCGACATCGACAAGGAAACCGTCGACTTCCAGCCCAACTACGACGAGAAGGAAGAGGAGCCCACGGTCCTGCCGGCGCGCTTCCCGAACCTGCTGGTCAACGGCTCGGCCGGCATCGCGGTCGGCATGGCCACCAACATCCCGCCGCACAACCTGGGCGAGGTGATCGACGCCACCATCGCCCTGATCGACGACCCGGAAACCAGCATCGGCGACCTGATGCAGTACGTGCCCGGTCCGGATTTCCCGACCGCCGGCATCATCAACGGCGCCGCCGGCATCCATGCCGCCTACCACACCGGCCGCGGCCGGGTGCGCATCCGCGCCAAGGCCGAGGTCGAGGTCAACGAGGACAGCGGCCGCGAGGCCATCATCGTCACCGAGCTGCCCTACCAGGTGAACAAGGCCCGGCTGATCGAGAAGATCGCCGAGCTGGTGAAGGAAAAGAAGCTCGAAGGCATCAGCGAGCTGCGCGACGAGTCCGACAAGGACGGCATGCGCGTCTTCATCGAGGTCAAGCGCGGCGAGTCGGCCGAAGTGGTGCTCAACAACCTCTACCTGCAGACGCCGATGGAATCGGTGTTCGGCATCAACATGGTGGCCCTGGTCGACGGCCGGCCGCAGGTGCTCAACCTCAAGCAGATGCTCGAGGCCTTCATCCGGCACCGCCGCGAGGTGGTCACCCGCCGCACCATCTTCGAGCTGCGCAAGGCCCGCGCCCGCGCCCACATCCTCGAGGGCCTCACCGTCGCGCTGGCCAACATCGACGCGATGATCGAGCTGATCAAGACCTCCGAGAACCCCACGGTGGCCAAGGAGCGCATGCTGGCCCGCGTCTGGGAGCCCGGCCTGGTCGGCGCGCTGCTCGGCGCCGTCGGTGCCGACGATTCCCGGCCCGAGGACCTCGCGCCCGGCCTGGGCATGCAGCCGGGCGGCTACCAGCTCAGCGACATCCAGGCCCAGCAGATCCTCGAGATGCGCCTGCACCGCCTCACCGGCCTGGAGCAGGAAAAGCTCACCGACGAGTACAAGCAGCTGCTGGAAACCATCCGCGGCCTGATCCACATCCTGGAAAACCCCGACCGCCTGCTCGAGGTCATCCGCACCGAGCTGCGCACGCTGCGAGACGAATACGCCGACCCGCGCCGCACCGAGATCCGCCCGGGCGAGGAAGACCTCGACATCCTCGACCTGATCGCCTCGGAAGACGTGGTGGTCACGCTGTCGCACGCCGGCTACGCCAAGCGCCAGCCGCTCACCACCTACCGCGCCCAGAAGCGCGGCGGCAAGGGCCGCTCGGCCACCGCAGTGAAGGAAGAAGATTTCATCGACCGGCTGTGGATCGTCAACACGCACGACACCCTGCTCACCTTCACCAGCACCGGACGCGTGTTCTGGCTCAAGGTCTACCAGCTGCCCGACGCCGGCCCCAACTCGCGCGGCCGCCCGATCATCAACTGGATCCCGCTGCAGGAAGGCGAGAAGGTGCAGGCCGTGCTGCCGGTGCGCGAGTTCGACGAAAGCCACTTCGTGTTCTTCGCCACCCGCGACGGCACCGTCAAGAAGACGCCGCTGTCGGAATACTCGCGCCCGCGCAGCACCGGCATCTGGGCCATCAACCTGGACGAGGGCGACGGCCTGGTGGACGTGCAGCTGACCAACGGCCAGCGCGACATCATGCTGTTCGCCAGCAGCGGCAAGGCCGTGCGCTTCGACGAGTCCGAAGTGCGCTCGATGGGCCGCACCGCCACCGGCGTGCGCGGCATGCGCCTGAAGGAAGACGACGAAGGGCAGGGCGCCAAGGTGGTCAGCATGATCGTCGTCGATGGCGATGGCGACATCCTGACCGCCAGCGCCAAGGGCTTCGGCAAGCGCACCCCGGTCGAGGACTACCCCAAGAAGGGCCGCGGCACCCAGGGCGTCATCGCGCTGCAGACCAGCGAGCGCAACGGCGCGCTGGTCGGCGCGATCCAGCTCACCGAACAGCACGAGATCCTGCTGATCTCCGACCAGGGCACCCTGGTGCGCACCCGCGCCTCGGAAGTGTCGCAGGTGGGCCGCAACACCCAGGGCGTCACCCTGATGCGGGTGGCGGCCGACGAGGAGCTGATCGCGGTCGAGCGGGTGGACGTGATCGAGCCGCTGGATGCCGCCGAAGCGGCCGAGCCGGCCGAGGGCGCCGCCCCGGCCGTCACGGAACCGTCGCCGCCCCAGCCCGAGGCTTGAGCCTCGTCGCCACGTCCGGGCCGCGCGGAACTCTCCGCGCGGCCTGTACCCTAAGCCCGGAACCTCTCTGGAGCCCCGCATGCCCCTGATCCGACCTGCCGCGGCCGCCGTGGCCACGCTGCTCCTGCTGGCCGCCGCCGTGGTGCAGGCCCAGCCCGCCGCCACGCCGGACCCCGCGCCGGTCCGCGCCAGCGACGCCAACCGCATCTCCGAAGCGCGCGACCGCGTGCTTCCGGTGGTGGTCAGCATCCTCAACGTGCGCGAAGACCACCAGCAGGGCGAGCCCGTGCTGAGTGTGTCCAGCGGCAGCGGCACCGTGGTGTCGGCCGAGGGCCACATCGCCACCAATGCCCACGTCACCCAGAAGGGCAAGAGCTTTCGCGTGGTGTTCGCCGACGGCCGCGAGCTGCCGGCGCGCCTGGTGGGCACCGACACCCTGTCCGACCTGGCGGTGCTGCAGGTGGTGACGCCGCGTCCGGAAACCTTCGCCTATGCGGAGTTCGCCTCCACGCTGGACCTGCGTCCCGGCGACACCGTGCTGGCGATGGGCGCGCCCTGGGGCCTGTCCAATTCGATGAGCGCCGGCGTGGTGAACAACCCGCGCCGCCTGCTGGTGTCGCTGTTCGACGACGAGGCCGACTACGAAGACCGGCTGGGCGCCGACGAACCCACCGGCCGCTACTACGCCTGGATCCAGCACGACGCCGCGATCGCGCCGGGCAATTCCGGCGGCCCGCTGGTGGACCTGTCGGGCCGCATCGTCGGCGTGAACACCCGCGGCATGATCTTCGGCGGCGACCTGGCCTTCGCCATCCCCGGCCCCGATGCCGGTGAAGTGGTGCGCACGCTGATCGAGCACGGCCACGTCGCGCGCGCCCAGCTGGGCTTCCGGCTGCGTTCGTTGAAGGGCACGGGCCTGCGCGAGGGCGTGCTGGTGAATGCGGTCGAGCGCGGCTCGGCGGCCGAGAAGGCTGGCCTGCGCGCCGGCGACCGCATCGTCCAGCTCCAGGGCAGCGCGGTGAGCGCACTTCAGCCGGTGGACGTGCCCGCGCTGCAGCGCCGCATCGCCGAGATGCCGATCGGGCAGCCGGTGAAGCTGGACATCGACCGCGACGGCAAGCGCAGCACGGTCAGCATCGTGGCGCAGTCGCAGCCCGACGACCGCGCGGTCGAGCGTGCCTTCGCCCCGTTCGGTCTGTCGGTGTCGGAGATGACCGCGGCCATGGGCCGTCGCCGCAATTTCGAAGATCCGCGCGGCCTGCTGGTCACCGGCATCCGCCCCGGCGGCCCGGCCGCCATCGCCCGTCCGGCCCTCGCCCAGGGCGACCTGATCCGCCGCGTCAATGGCAAGGCGGTGGCCAGCCTGGCCGAGCTGGAGGCGGTGGCCGGCAAGCCCGGCGCCGAGCCCGGCGCGCCGATGGTGGTGGAGTTCCAGCGCGAGGCCGAGCAGCGCCTGGCGGTACTGGTGCCCATCCATGGCGACCGCATGCGCACGCCGCTGCCCGAACTGGCCAAGGCCTGGTCGGGCGTGGAAGTGCAGCCTGTCACCACCACCCTGGCCCGCGATCTGGGGCTGGGCGCGCAGGGTTACCGCATCATCCGCGTCTATCCCGGCAGCCCGCTGGCCGCAGCCGGTGCCGAAGTCGGCGACCTGCTCACCGCCATCGACGGCGAGCCGCTGCGCGCCGCCAACGAAACCTCGGCCGACGGCTACCACCAGCGCGTGCGCGACCTGGCCATCGGCAGCCAGGCCCGCTTCGACGCGATGCGCGCCGGCAAGGCCCGCAGCTTCGAGGTCACGCTGGCCGAATCACCCACCAACACCTCGGGCCTGCGCACCCTGGCCCTGACCCGCCTGCGCGCGCAGCTGCGCGAGTTCGGCTTCTACGACCGCGCCGCGCGCCGTCTGCCGGCCAGCCAGGCCGGCGTGATCGTGGACGGTGTCGAGGCCGGCGGTCCGGCCGGCCTGGCCCACCTGCAGGGCGGCGACGTCATCATCAGCCTGGCCGACCAGCCCGTGCGCGGCTTGTCCGATCTCAACCAGGCCCTGGACGCGGCGCTGGCCAAGGGCAACGGCAGCGTGATCCCGCTGCAGGTGATCCGCGGCAGCGAAACCCGCATCCTCTACCTCGAACGCTACTGGCTCACGGAGAAACCATGACCCTGGTCCGCCTGCTCGTCCTGCCCGCCCTGCTGCTGCTGGCGCCCGCGGTCCACGCCGCCGAAGTGTTCGAAGACTACCGCCCGATCTACAAGGACCTGGTGCAGCAGCACGCCCAGGCCGTGGTGACGGTGAAGTTCGTGATGTCGGTGACCAATTCCGGCAACGAGCAGCGCATCGAGGACCGCACCCAGGCGGTGCTGGTCAGCGCCGATGGCCTGCTGCTGGTGCCCGACCGGTCGGTCAGCCTCGACTTCAGCGCCTTCGGTGGCACCACCCCGGGCCAAGCGGCGCCGGTGGCCAAGTCCAGCGACTTCCGCGTGCGCCTGGCCGACAGCGAGGAATGGCTGCCGGCCGACCTGGTCACGCGCGACGCCGAACTGGGCCTGGCCTGGCTGCGGCTGCGCAAGCCGGCCGGCAAGCTTGACTACGTGGACCTGTCCCAGGGTGAAAAGGCCGAGCCGGGCACGGTGTTCTTTTCGCTGATGCGCACCTCGGACGAGTGGGGCGGCGTACCCGTGTTCCGCCCCGGCCTGGTACTGGGCGAAACCCGCACCCCGACCTACCGGCTGCTGGTGGACGGCGTGCCGGGACTGGCCTTCACCCATGAGGGCAAGCCCATGGGCTACGTCGACATCGACCTGGCCGCCATGTCGCGTTCGCGCGGCGCGGGCCTGGGCCTGGACATGGCCGACATGGCCCTGCGCATGACCCCGATCGACAAGGTGGCCGCCGCCACCGCGCAGGCGGCCAAACTGCCGGTCGCCGGCGGCGAGTAAACGCGTCCCGGCATCGCGCCGGGCGCTGACCGTTTTCCCGAGACGAATCCGTGGCGCATCGGCGCCGCGGCGCTCGCCCTATACTGGCCGCATCCCCCGGGAGCAGGCCCCATGATCGCAAGCAACGCCCTCCGCCGCGTCGCGGCACTGTTGATCCTCGTCGTGGTTGCCCTGGTGTTCGCGGGCTGCAAGCGCGACGCCAACGAAGTGCCCGAACTGCAGGGCGGCGACGCGGTCGATGCCCGGCCCAAGGTCGAAGGCTTCGCGCTGGTCGGCGCCGGCCGCAGCGAACAGGGCGGCGAACTGGCGATCGAACTCGAGTTCTCGCAGCCGCTGGCCACCAGCCAGGTGTTCGACGAACTGCTGGTGGTCACCGGCACCAACGGTGAAGTGGTGAAGGGCAGCTGGGTGCTGGACGACAGCGCCACCAAGCTGCGCTTCCCCGCGGTCGAGGCCAGCCGCGACTACAGCGTGCTGCTGCGCGCGGGGCTGGCCGCGGCCGATGGCAAGACGCTGGGCAAGGACGACACCCGCAAGGTCAACACCGGTCCGGTCGAGCCGGCCGTCGGCTTCGCCTCGCAGGGCAGCGTGCTGCCCGCGCGCGACACCCGCGGCCTGCCGGTGGTGTCGGTGAACGTGCCGGAAGTGGACGTCGAATTCCTGCGCGTGCGCGACAGCGAAGTGGCCAACTTCTTCGTCGGCTACCAGCGCGGCGGCCGCCGCGGCGGCTGGGAGCTCAGCGACAGCGAATGGCAGGACCGCGTGGCGATCACGCGCGTGGCCGATTCGGTCTACCTCAACCGCTTCGTGCTGGGCGGCGCCGACAACGAGCGCCGGCTGAGCTACCTGCCGGTGCAGAACATCGCCCAGCTGCAGGAGCCTGGCCTGTACTTCGCGCTGATGCGCAAGGTCGGGGCGTACAGCGACGACTACGACACCGCCATCTTCTTCGTCAGCGACATCGGCCTGCACCTGCGCGCCTACGACGACAAGGTGTTCGTGCACACAGCCTCGCTGCAGTCGGGCGATCCCGCCGGCGACGTCGCGCTGACCGTGCTCGACCGCAAGGGCGAGGTGGTGTCGCGCGCCAGCACCGATGGCGCCGGCAATGCGCTGGTGGCCTACAAGCTCGACGCCAGCCACGTGCTGGTGGCGCGCAGCGGCAACGACGTATCGCTGCTGCCCTTCAACCAGCCGGCGCTGGACCTGTCCGAGTTCGCGGTGGCCGGCCGGCCGCAGGCCTGGTTCGACGTGTTCGCATGGTCGGGCCGCGACCTGTATCGCCCGGGCGAGACCGTGCGCCTGTCCGCACTGATGCGCGACTACGACGGCCGCGCGGTGAAGGCGCAGCCGCTGTTCCTGAGCCTGAAGCAGCCCGACGGCAAGGTCTTCCTGGAGACGCGGCTCACGCCGGGCGAGGGCGGCTACTTCAGCTTCAGCCAGGCGCTGCCGCCGGACGTGCCGACCGGCCGCTGGCAGGTGGAGTTCCGCACCGCACCGGGCGCGGCCGAAGTGGTGCAGGGCATGTCGCTGCGCATCGAGGAGTTCCTGCCCGAGCGCATGAAGCTCGACCTGGCCAGCGCCAAGCCGACGCTGGCGCCGGGCGACGCGCTGCCGCTGCGCGTGGACGCCGCCTATCTCTACGGCGCGCCGGCCGCGGGCAATCGTTTCACCGCGCGTCTGTCGGTGGCGGCCGACCAGCATCCGGTGGAGGCGTTCCCGGATCACTTCTTCGGCGACCCGACCGTGTCCTTGCCCAAGGACGGCAAGGACGTGATCGACCAGGCGCTGGATGCGCAGGGCAAGCTCAGCGTCGACGTCGACCTGCCGGAGGAAGCCGCCAAGCCGGCCGCACCGGTGGCCGTGGTGCTCAGCGGCAGCGTGTACGAAAGCGGCGGCCGCCCGGTCAGCCGCAGCCTCAAGCGCACGCTGTGGCCGGCGCCGGCCCTGGTGGGCGTGCGCCCGCTGTTCGACATCAAGGAAAGCGCGCCCGCCAACGGCGTGGCCGGTTTCGAGATCCTGCGCAGCGATGCCGCCGGCAAGCGCCTGGCGGGCGCCGGCCTGAAGGTCAGCCTGGTGCGCGAACTGCGCGACTACCACTGGCGCCAGGAAGAGGACGGCGGCTGGGGCTACGACTACACCGCACGCTACGAGACGGTGGAAACGCGCACGCTGGACGCGCGCGCCGACGGCGACGTGCGCATCGACTTCCCGGTGGAGTGGGGCGAGTACCGGCTGGAGATCACCGATCCGCAGACCGGCCTGCTGTCGCGCCTGCCCTTCGTGGCCGGCTGGAGCTGGGACAACCAGAACCGCGGCCTGGACGCGCGTCCCGACAAGGTCAAGATTGCGCTGGACAAGACCGCCTACCGGGCCGGCGACACGCTGCGCGTGACGGTCACGCCGCCCCAGCCGGGCCAGGGCCTGCTGATCGTCGAAAGCGACCAGCTGCTGCACGTGCAGCCGCTGGCGGCCAAGCCGGGCGAAACCTACGAGCTCCAGGTCACCGATGCATGGGAGCGCCATGACGTCTACATCACCGCGCTGGTGCTGCGCGGCGGTTCGGCGGTGGAGAAGGTGACGCCGGCGCGCGCCGTGGGCGTGGCGCACGTGCCCATGGACCGCAGTGCGCGCTCGGTGCCCGTCACCGTCACGGCGCCGGCGCAGACCCGTCCCGAGCAGGCCCTGCCGGTCACGCTCAGCGCGCCGGCCTTGGCCGGCAAGACCGCGTGGGCCACGGTGTCGGCGGTGGACGTGGGCATCCTCAACATCACCCGCTTCCCGGTGCCCGATGCCGGTGCGCATTTCTTCGCGCAGCGCCGCCTGGGCATCGAGTCCTACGATCTCTACGGCCGCGTGATCGAAAGCTTCGAGGGCGAGGCGGCCACGCTGCGCTTCGGTGGCGACATGGCGCTGCTGGCGTTGCCGCAGGCCCGCCGCCCGACCGCGCGCGTGCAGACGGTGGACCTGTTCTCGGGCCCGGTGAAGCTCGATGCCCAGGGCAAGGCCCAGGTCGAGGTGATGGTGCC
Organism: Arenimonas sp. MALMAid1274; assembly: GCF_049195245.1. NCBI lineage: Bacteria > Pseudomonadati > Pseudomonadota > Gammaproteobacteria > Lysobacterales > Lysobacteraceae > Arenimonas > Arenimonas sp. MALMAid1274. Next base: position 1,113,463 of record NZ_JBMIRR010000027.1, on the reverse strand, counting down.
GGACTTCAACGGCACGCTGCGCGTGTCGGCCCTGGTCTTCAGCGACGAGGTCTATGGCCAGGGCAGCACCGAGAGCATCCTGCGCGCGCCGGTGCTGGCCGAGGTCAGCGCGCCGCGCGCGCTGGCGCCCGGCGACCGCAGCACGGTCACGCTGGACCTGCAGAACTACACCGGCAAGGCCGGTGATTTTGTCGTCACCCTCGGCACCGAAGGGCCGATCGCGGTAGCCGGCGAGCGCCGCAGCGTATCGCTGGCCGACGAAGCCAAGCAGACCCTGACCTACGTGCTCAGCGGCACCGAAGGCTACGGCGTCGGCACGCTCAAGCTGCGCGTGGAAGGCGGCGGCTACACGGTGAACCGCGAGTTCGACGTGCCGGTGCGCGCCGCCTGGGGCACCGTCGTGCGCTCGCGCGCGCAGACCGTGCAGCCGGGTTCTGCCGTGACCCTGGGCGCCGACGTGGCCGCAGGCCTCATGCCCGGCACGGTCTCGGCGCGCATGACCCTGACCACGCAGCCACCGCTGCCGTTCGCGCGTGCGCTGCAGGACCTGCTCAGCTACCCGTACGGCTGCGTCGAGCAGACCACCACCCGCGGTTATGCGGCCCTGCTGCTCGATGCCGACACCGCGCGCCGCATGGGCTTCCCGGGCCTGGACGAAGAGGCCCGCCGCAAGCGGCTGGAGGCCTCCTTCAGCCGCCTGGCGGCACTGCAGTCGGCCAACGGGCATTTCTCGATGTGGGGCGGCAACGATTCCACCGCCATCCTCACGCCCTACATCACCGAGTTCATGCTCGCGGCGCGCGAGGCCGGGTTCGCGGTGCCGGATGCGATGCTGCAGAAGTCGCTCGAGCGCCTCAACGAGGACCTGCTTACCGGCGGCGTGCCGTTCTACGCGTACGACGACGCCGACCACCTGCGCTTCGCCTACCAGGCCCAGGCCGGCTACGTACTGGCCAAGGTCAACCGGGCGCCGCTGGGCACGCTGCGCGCGCTGTACGACAACGAGCGCAGCAAGTCGCTCACCGGCCTGCCGTTGCTGCACCTGGGCCTGGCGCTGTCGCTGCAGGGCGACGAGGCCCGCGCCGGCAAGGCCATCGCCGAGGCGCTGGCGAAGAAGGACGCCCGTCCGCGCTGGCTGGGCGACTACGGCTCCGAGCTGCGCGACCAGAGCCTGATGCTGGCCCTGCTGCGCGAGCACAAGCGCAGCAGCAAGCAGCAGGACGACCGCCTGATGGCACTGTCGCGCGAGATGCAGGCGCGCAACGCCAGCGGCTACGCCTGGTTCAGCACGCAGGAGCAGATCGCCCTGGCCCGCCTCGGCAAGGGCCTGTCGCTGGATGCGCAGCGCACCTTCTCGGGTGTGCTCACTGTCGGTGCGCAGGATACGGACGTGGACGCCGACCGCATGTTCAGCCGCGACTTCGGCTACGGCGACCTCGCGGCCGGCGTGCGCTTCGCCCCGCAGGCCGAAGCGCCGCTGTTCGCCAGCATCGACGTGGCCGGTGTGCCGCGCACCGCGCCGGTGGCCGACGACTCGGCCATCAGCGTCAAGCGCAGCTGGTACAACCCCGACGGCACGGCCTGGAAGCCCGGCCCGCTGCGCGAAGGCCAGGTGCTGGTGGCCGCGCTGCGCGTCGAGGCACGCGAGGCGATGCCCGACGCACTGCTGGTGGACCTGCTGCCCGCCGGCCTGGAGATCGAGAACCTCAACCTCAGCGATCCCGACCAGTGGGCCGACGTGGTGATCGAGGGCGTCACGATCACCGAGCGGGCCAACGCGTCCGAGATCCGGCACGAGGAGTACCGCGACGACCGCTACGTGGCCGCGCTCAAGCTCTACCAGGGCCAGCAGGCGCAGCTGTTCTACCTGGTGCGGGCGGTGACGCCCGGCACCTACGTGGTGCCGCCGCCGCAGGTGGAGGACATGTACCGGCCGCAGCTGCGCGGCGTCGGGAAGGCGGTGCCGGCGTCGGTGACCGTCGTCCAGCCCTGACGTGCGCCGATGGCGCATGGTCGCGGCGGGGCTGCTGGTGCTGGCCTCGCCGTTCGCGCTCGATCAGATGTACCCGCTGCCCTTGCCCGACCCCCGGGACAACGGCAGCGTGGTGCTGGCCGCCGACGGCACGCCGCTGCGCGCCTTCGCCAACCGCTCCGGCGTATGGCGCTATCCCGTTGTCCCCGATGAGGTGTCGCCCCATTACCTGCAGGCGCTGACCACCTACGAGGACCGCTGGTTCCGTTACCACCTCGGCATCAATCCGGTGGCGATGCTGCGCGCCGCGGGGCAATGGGTGGTCAACGGACGCGTGGTGTCGGGCGGCTCGACCCTGAGCATGCAGGTCGCGCGCATCCTCGAGCCGCACCGCCGCACCCCTGGCGGCAAGCTGCGGCAGGCGCTGCGGGCGCTGCAGCTGGAAGCCCATTTCTCGAAGGACCAGATCCTCACGCTGTACCTCAACCACGCGCCCTTCGGCGGCACCATCGAGGGCGTCGAGGCGGCGAGCTGGGCCTACCTGGGCAAGCCCGCGCGCCACCTGTCGCAGGCCGAGGCCGCGCTGCTGGCGGTGCTGCCGCAGGCGCCGAGCCGGCTGCGTCCGGATCGCCATCCCGAAGCGGCGCGCGCGGCACGCGACAAGCTGCTGGCGCGCATGGTGGCGCAGCGCGCCTGGACGCCGGCCGAGGTGGCCGACGCCCGCATCGAGCCGGTGGTGGCGCGACGCCTGCAGCAGCCACTGTCGGCGGCGCTGCTGGCGCAGCGACTGCGCGCGGCGCATCCCGGCCAGTCGCGGATCCCGAGCACGCTGGACGCGCCCCTGCAGCGCGTGCTCGAGCAGCGGCTGGCCGGCTACTTCGCGCAGCTGCCCGAACGCACCTCGGCCGCGCTGCTGGTGGTGGACAACGCCACGCTGCAGGCGCGCGCCTACGTAGGCTCGCTGGAATTCGCCGATGCCCGGCGCCTGGGCCACGTGGACATGGTGCGCGCCACGCGCTCGCCCGGCTCCACGCTCAAGCCCTTCCTGTACGGGCTGGCGCTGGACGACGGCCTGGTGCACTCGGAAAGCCTGCTGGTGGATGCACCGCAGAGCTTTGGCGACTACCGGCCGGTGAACTTCGATCCGGCGTTCAACGGCCCGGTGTCGGTATCCGATGCGCTGCGCCTGTCCTTGAACGTGCCCGCGGTGGACTTGCTGGACCGCGTGGGCCCCGAACGCTTCGCCGCGCGCCTGGCGCATGCCGGCCTGCGCCTGCGGCTGCCGCGCGGCGCCAAGCCCAACCTGTCCATGATCCTGGGCGGCACCGGCACGCGGCTGGAGGAACTGGTCGGGGCCTACCGCGCACTCAACGCCGACGGTTTGGCAGGGCAGGTGCGCTACGCGCCCGAGGATCCGCTGCAGGAGCGACGCCTACTGTCGCCGGGTGCGGCCTGGATCATCCGCGACGTGCTCGAACAGCATGGCCGGCCCGGCCAGCGCGACGAGGCCTTCGACACCAGCGGCCGCCCGCGCGTGGCCTGGAAGACCGGCACCAGCTACGGGTTTCGTGATGCCTGGGCGCTGGGCAGCACGACCCGCTACACCGTCGGCGTGTGGGTGGGGCGGCCGGACGGCACGCCCTTGCCCGGCCAGTACGGCGCGATCACGGCCTTGCCGCTGCTGTTTGAAGTGGTGGACAGCCTGCCGCGCGCCAGCGAGGATGCGCGCCGCCGCGCGCTGCCGGCTGAGGTGCAGCGCGTGGACATCTGCTGGCCGCTGGGGCTGCCGCCGGATCCGGCGGAACCTGCGCTGTGCCAGCAGACGCGCAAGGCCCTGGCCCTGGCCGGAAGCCTGCCGCCCACGCTGCCCGAGCGCGATGCGCATCGCTGGGGCGCCGGCCGGCTGCAGATGGACGTGGATGCGCGTACCGGCCAGCGTTTGTCGGCGTCCTGCACGGCGTCCCACCGCCGCCAGTCGCAAGTGATCGCGCGCTGGCCCGGCCTGGCCTATCCCTGGTTGCCGGCCGCGCAGCGCCGCGCGAGCGCCATCCCGCCGCTGGCGGCCGACTGCGCGCCGGATGCGCTCGATGGCATGGAGAACCTGCGCATCGACGGCGCTTCCGACGGCAGCCGTCTGGCCCGGGCACCGGGCAGTGCGAGGCCGGCCACGCTGCGCCTGCGTGCCCTGGGCACCGAGACACGCGTGCGCTGGCTGGTGAATGGACGCCTGGCGGGCGAAACCCGCGGCGCACGCCCGTGGACGCATGTGTTCGACGCGCCGGGCGAACAGCAGATCACCGCCCTGGCCGACACCGGCGCCTGGGCGGAGATCACGCTGCGCGTGGTGCGCTGAAGCGATCGCGCCGCGGCCCGTGCCGCCGCGCGCGCCGGCCCGGGATCAGGGCAGGTGTTCCAGCACGTAGTCGGCCGACGACACCTTGAACTCGCCCGGCGCCTCGACGTGCAGCTGCTTGACCACGCCGTCTTCGGCGTACAGCGCGAAGCGCTTCGCGCGCAGGCCCATGCCGAACGCGGTGGCGTCCAGCTCCAGGCCCAGGGCCTGGGTGAAGGCGCCGTTGCCGTCGGCCAGCATGTGCACTTCCTCCGGCACGTCCTGGCTCTTGCCCCAGGCGTCCATCACGAACGCATCGTTGACCGACAGGCAGGCCACTTCGATGCCGCGCTTGCTGAACTCGCCGAACTTCTCGACGTAACCCGGCAGGTGCTTGGCCGAGCACGTGGGAGTGAACGCACCCGGCACCGCGAACAGCACGACCTTCTTGCCCTCGAAGAGTTCGCCGGTGTCCACGGCCTGCACGCCGTCCTTGAGGGTGTTGAGGGTGGCGTGCGGGATCTTGTCGCCGATCTGGATGGTCATGCGGGTCTCCGGGGCAGGGGATGGCTCCACAGTCTAGCCCTTGTTCGTTGCTATCACTCGGCTTGGGGGTGCGTGGCGCCGGCGTCACCGCGGAAGCGAAGGTCACTTTCTGCTCAGCAAGGCCTTTATTTCGCAGAAAGTGACCTTCGCTTCCACGGCGCCGCCGGTCCCTCCGCCGCGGGTGCTCAACGGAAGGCCCGCGACCACGCGCTTCGATGCTTGCGCGTGTGCGATCCGGACCAAGGCGGGCCATCTCTCCTGCTGATCTCGCGGTTAAACGATTCGATGCACCTGCCACCCGCGCGTCAGCGCGTGCGTGTCCACCTGGACACGCGACCCCCATGGTCGCGAGCTCGATGGACGTCGAGACCGGGACACCTGTCCGCCCGGCGGCGGAGGTGAGTTCCTGGCAATCCCGAGAAGCGAATCTGGCGGGGACGGCCAAAGGCGCAGATTCTCTGAGCAGAAAGTGACCTGCACCTCCGCGGCTCGCCCGGCGCCAGATCTACCCGGTTGTGATGGCGGAAAGACCCGGATTGGGGCCGCGACCGGCCGATTTCAACGGCTTGAAGCGGGCGGGGCGGGCCCTATGTTGGTGGCATGGCGGTCGAGCGGCCGCCGAACCCAAGGAGAGAGCAGATGAGCCTGACCCGTTATTCCCAGACCGCACCGCGCCACCTGCAGGACGAGATCAAGCAGGCGTTCGAGAAGTTCTTCAATGCCGACGACACCGACGCGTCCAGCGTCGTCACCAGCCAGTGGGTGCCGCGCGTGGACATCAAGGAAGAGGCCGAGCGCTTCGTGATCTTCGCCGATCTGCCGGGCGTGGACCCGGCGTCGATCGAAGTGCAGATGGACAAGGGCATCCTGTCCATCAAGGGCGAGCGCAGCACCGGTGCGAGCGAGGAAGGCGCGCGCTTCTCGCGCGTGGAGCGTGCGCACGGCGTGTTCTATCGTCGCTTCGCGCTGCCCGACAGCGCCAACCCGGAGGGCATCAGCGCCGCCGGCAAGCACGGCGTGCTGGAGATCACCATTCCCAAGCGCCCGGAAGTGACCCCGCGCCGCATCCAGGTCCAGTAAGGCCCGCTCCCCCGGGTGGAGGTCCCGCGGCGGTCGCGCGGGCGTGGCCAGGGAAGCGCCACGCCGCAGACCGTCGCGGTGCAACAGGTAGACTAGGCCCGCGGATGCTCTCCGCGGGCTTTCACTTGCCAGAGGCACACGATGCAGTTCAAGGACTACTACGAAACGCTGGGCGTGGAGGCCAGTGCCGGCGAGGCGGAGATCAAGACCGCCTACCGCCGCCTGGCGCGCAAGTACCACCCCGACGTGAGCAAGGAAAAAGGCGCGGAGGAGCGCTTCAAGGCCGTCAACGAGGCCTACGAGGTGCTGCGCGACAAGGAAAAGCGCGCCGAATACGATCGCCTCAAGTCGCAGGGCTACCGGCCCGGCGAAGAGTTCCGGCCGCCGCCGGGGTTCGGCCAGGGCGGTTTCGGGCAGGGCGGTTTCAATTACCAGCAGGACTTCGGCCAGGGCGGCGGCTTCAGCGATTTCTTCGAGTCGCTGTTCGGCGGCGGCCGGGGACCCGCGCGGCCGCAGCCGGCGGGCGACGTGCGCGCCAAGCTGGCCATTCCGCTGGAGCTGGCCTACACCGGCGGCAAGCAGCGCATCAACGTGGACGGACGCACGCTGGAAGTGAACGTGCCCGCCGGCATCGCGCCCGGCCAGGTGATCCGCCTGGCGGGGCAGGGCCAGCGCGGCGCCGGGCGCGCGTCCGACCTGCTGCTGGAAGTGGACTACCGCCCGCACGGCGAGTTCGAGGTGGACGGCCGCAACGTGCTGTACACGCTGCCGCTGGCGCCGTGGCAGGCCGCGCTGGGCGCGACGGTGAGCGTGCCCACGCTGGGCGGCTCGGTCGAACTGCGCATCCCGGCCGATTCCGACACGGGCCGCAAGCTGCGCCTGCGCGGCCGCGGCCTGCCGGGCAAGCCGGCGGCCGGCGACCAGATCGTCGAGATCGAAGTGCGCGCGCCGCGTGCCGACACCGACGCGCAGAAGGCGCTTTATCGCCAGATGGCGGAGGCCTTCGACTTCGATGCGCGGAAGGCGTGAGTTTTTGCCGCGGATTTACGCGGATGAACGCGGATAAAACTGATGATCGCAAACAGGAAAGGGTCCCTCGCGGGACCCTTTCTACTTTTCTGATCCTGCTTCTGGATCCGCGATCATCCGCGTAAATCCGTGGCAAAAAAGCCTTTACGAAATCGCGGGAAGCGATCAGCCCGCCGAGAGCAGGCCGTTGATGACTTCGATCAGCTGGTTTTCGTTGAAGGGCTTGGTGATGTAGGCCTTCGCGCCCTGGCGCATGCCCCAGACCTTGTCGGTCTCCTGGTCCTTGGTGGTGACCAGCACGATGGGGATGTGCGAGGTGGTGGCTTCCTTGGAGATCGCGCGCGTGGCCTGGAAGCCGTTGAGGTTGGGCATCACCACGTCCATCAGGATCAGGTCGGGCTTCTGCGCCTTGGCCATGTCCACGCCGGCGGCGCCGTCTTCGGCGGTGAGGGCCTCGTGCCCCAGCTTCTCAACAATGCGCTTCATACCCATGAGCTGGGACGGGGAATCATCGACGATCAGGATGCGTGCCATGAATGGGCCTCCAACAGGTAGGTGATTGTATGCCGGGGGGGCGGTCAGGGCGCAACCGGGGTCAGTACCGGACAACCGTTCGTCCGAAAGATGCCCCGGCCATCATGGCAGGGAATACCTCGGGCAGGCAGTCGAGCGTGGTTTCGCGGGTGCAGATGGTGTCCAGGTGGGCGGGCTTCCAGGGGCCGGCAAGCCGCTCCCAGACCTGCTCGCGCTGGGCGCGGGCGGTGCCGGCCGAGGCGATGCCCAGCAGGGACACGCCGCGGATGATGAAGGGCATCACCGTGGTGGCGAGGCCCGGGCCGCCGGCCAGGCCGCAGCTGGCAATGTTGCCGTAGGGCTGGATCACTCGGGTCAGCGCGGCCAGGGCCGGATCGCCGACGTTGTCGATGGCGCCGGCCCAGCGGGCGTTTTCCAGCGGGCGCCGCGCCGCGTCCAGCGTGTCGCGCGGGAAGACCTCTCGGGCGCCCAGGGCACGCAGGAAATCGGCCTGGTCGGCCTTGCCGGAGATCGCATGGGCCTCGTAGCCCGCGCGGGTCAGCAGGTCCAGGGCCAGCATGCCCACGCCGCCGGTGGCGCCGGTGACGACCACCGGGCCCTGGTCGGGCGACTGGCCGTTGTGCTCCATGCGCAGTAGCGACAGGCCGGCGGTGAAGCCGGCGGTGCCCAGCACCATGGCCTCGCGCAGCGACAGGCCGGCGGGCAGGGGAATCGTCCAGTCGGCTTCCAGCCTGACGTACTCGGAGTAGCCGCCGTCGCGCGTTTCCGACAGGCCACTGCCGGTGCACAGCACCGCGTCGCCTTCCTTGAAGCGCGGATCGCTGGACGCGACCACGTGGCCCGCGAGATCGATGCCGCCCACCAGGCTGGGCTTGCGCAGGATCTTGCCCTGGCCGGTGCCCGCCAGCGCATCCTTGAAGTTGACGCTGGAATAGGCCGCCTTGACCACCACCTCGCCGGGCGTCAGGTCGTCGAGCGTGATCGTCTCGATGCCGGCGCGGTGGCCGCCCTCGGTGTGGATGCGGAAGGCGCGAAATGCCGCAGCCGGGGCGCTCACGGTGCGTCGCATCCCTGCTGGGTCATCGGCGTGGCCACGCTGTCCATCAGCTGGAAGCCCGGCACGGTGCGCGATTCCTGCGCGCAGTGGTACATGTCCATGACGACGATGCGTTCGGCTTCCCCGCGGCACTGCACGCGGTAGCCGTCCATCATCTTGCCGTAGCCGCTCAGGCCGACAGATCCCGTGCGCGAAAACTCCGGCGCCAAACCGTCCTTGCAGCGCAGGCGCGCCAGGTAGTCGCGCTGACCGGCCGGGCCCACGGCCCGGACCGGATTTTCTTCCGTGCCCAGTGGGGCATCGGTCGCCAGCGGCGGGCGGGAGGCGGGCACCGGCGTGAGGAAGGAAGCCAGGTCAGCTTCCTCCTGCGCGGACACGTCGCCGCCCTGGGTTGCGCATCCCGCCAGCAGGGCGAGCGACAGCGCCGACGCCACGGCCGCGCGCATGCTCAGTTCGCCTTGTGGATGGCGCGCTTGTCGACCGCCATGGCGGCGTCGTGGATGGCTTCCGACAGGGTCGGATGCGCATGGCAGATGCGCGCCAGGTCCTCGGCCGAACCGTGGAATTCCATCGCCAGCACGCCTTCGTGCACCAGCTCGGACACGCCCACGCCCACCAGGTGCATGCCCAGGATGCGGTCGGTCTCCTCGTGCGCGATCACCTTGACGAAGCCAGCGGGCTCGCCCATCGCCACGGCGCGGGCGATGGCGGCGAACGGGAAGCTGCCGGTCTTGTAGGGGACGCCCTCGGCCTTGAGCTGCTGCTCGGTCTTGCCGACCCAGGCGATTTCCGGCTCGGTGTAGATGACCCAGGGCACGGTGTCGAGATTGACGTGGCCCGGCAGGCCCGCGATCAGTTCGGCCACCGCGATGCCTTCCTCGAAGCCCTTGTGCGCCAGCATCGGGCCGCGCACGCAGTCGCCGACCGCCCAGATGCCCTCGACGCCGGTGAAGCAGTGTTCGTCCACTTCGATCTGGCCGCGGTCGGTAAGCTTCACGCCGGTGCCTTCGGCCAGCAGGCCCTTGGACGCGGCCTTGCGGCCCACCGACACCAGCAGCTTGTCGACCACCAGCTCGGCGTCGGCCTTGCCGTCGTTGTAGGTCAGGTGCACGCCATCCTTCTTCACCTCGGCCTTGCTGACCTTGGCACCGAGCTTGATGTCCAGGCCCTGCTTCTTGAATTCCTTCAGCGCAACCTTGGCCACTTCGGCGTCCGCCGCGGCCAGGAAATCGGGCATGGCTTCGAGGATGGTGACCTCGGCGCCCAGGCGCTTCCACACGCTGCCCAGCTCCAGGCCAATCACGCCGGCGCCGATCACGCCCAGGCGCTTGGGCACTTCGGTGAAATCGAGCGCGCCGACGTTGTCGACGACGTGCGTGCCGTCGAATTTCGCGAACGGCAGCTCGATCGAATCCGAGCCTGCGGCGATGACGACGTGCTTGCCGACCAGCTCCACTTCCGTGCCGTCGTGCTGCTTCACCTTCACCGTCTTGTTCGGATGCAGGGTGCCGAAGCCGTAGTAAGGCGTGATCTTGTTCGCCTTGAACAGCATCGCGATGCCGCCGGTGAACTGCTTGACGATCTTGTCCTTGCGGCCGACCATCGTGGCCACGTCGATGCTTGCGTCCTTGGCCGTGATGCCGTGCTCGGCGAACAGGTGCTGCATGTTCCAGTACTGGCGCGAGGAATCGAGCAGGGCCTTGGAGGGCACGCAGCCCACCCGCAGGCAGGTGCCGCCCAGCGCAGGCTTGCCGTCCTTGCCCAGCGCGGCGTCGATGCAGGCGACTTTCATGCCCAGCTGCGCAGCGCGGATGGCGGCGTGGTAGCCGGCAGGGCCGGCGCCGATGACGACGACGTCGTAGTTGTCGGCCATGGTCAGAGCCCCAGCAGCATGCGGTGCGGGTTTTCCAGCTGGTTCTTGATGTCCACCAGGAACAGCACCGCGTCCTTGCCGTCGATGATCCGATGGTCGTACGACAGCGCGATGTACATCATTGGCGCGATCACCACCTGGCCGTTCTCGGCGATCGGGCGCTCCTTGATGGCGTGCATGCCCAGGATGGCCGACTGCGGCGGATTGACGATCGGGGTGGACATCAGCGAGCCGAAGGTGCCGCCGTTGGTGATGGTGAAGGTGCCGCCCTGCAGGTCCTCGAGCTTCAGGCCGCCCTCGCGGGCCGCCTTGGCGTAGCCGGCGATCGAGCCCTCGATGTCGGCGAAGGACATGTTCTCGACGTTGCGCAGCACCGGGGTCACCAGACCCTTGTCGGTAGCCACGGCGATCGAGATATCCGCGTAGCCGTGGTAGATCACGTCGGTGCCGTCGACCGAGGAATTGACCACAGGATACTTCTGCAGCGCATTGGCCGCGGCCTTGGCGAAGAAGCTCATGAAGCCCAGCTTGATGCCGTGCGACTTCTCGAAGCCTTCGCCCAGCTCCTTGCGCATGGCCATCACCTTGGACAGGTTGACCTCGTTGAACGAGGTCAGCATGGCGATGGAGTTCTTGGACTGCATCATGCGCTCGGCGATGCGCTGGCGGATGCGGGTCATCGGCACGCGCTGCTCGGGACGGGCGCCGCCGCCGACCTTGATGTGGTTGACCACGTCTTCCTTGGTCACGCGGCCACCGCGGCCGGTGCCGGCGACGTCAGCCGGGTTCACGTCGTTGCGCGCGGCGTGGGCCGCGGCACCGGGCGGCAGCTCGGAGGCGCCGGACTTGGCGGCGGCGGGCGCGGCGGCCTTGGCCGGTTCGGCCTTCGCCGGGGCGTCGGCCTTGGCAGCGGCCGCGGGCGCGGCCTTCGCCGGCTCGGCGGCGGCCACGGCGCCTTCCTCGATGATCGCGATCACCTGCTGGCTGGTGACGGTGTCACCCTCCTTGAACTTGAGCTCCTTGAGCACGCCGTCGACCGGGGAGGGCACTTCCAGCACCACCTTGTCGGTTTCCAGGTCGAGCAGGTTCTCGTCGCGGCGCACGCTGTCGCCGGCCTTCTTGTGCCAGGTGGCGATGGTGGCGTCGGAAACGGATTCCGGGAGGACCGGGACTTTGACTTCGATGCTCATGGACGAGGTCCTGTGGCTTGGAATGGGGTTATTCGGCGGTGTGCGTGTTCGGCGCGTTGACGAGGGCATCCTCGATCAGGCGGGCGTGCTCTTCGTTGTGCGTGTTGGCGTGGCCGGCGGCCGGCGAGGCCGAGCGCGAACGCCCGGCGTAGCTCAGCGACTGGCCCTTGCCCAGGCAATGGTCCAGGTGGTGCCGGATCTGGTACCAGGCGCCCTGGTTCATCGGCTCTTCCTGGCACCACACCACTTCCTTGGCGGCGCCCAGGCGCTTGAGCTCGGCGGCCAGCTCGGGACGCGGGAACGGATACAGCTGCTCCACGCGGACCAAGGCCACGTCGGTGATCTTCCTGGTCTCCGCGGCTTCCAGCAGGTCGTAATAGACCTTGCCACCGCAGACCACCACGCGCTTCACCTTCTTGGCATCGCGCGCGACGGTGTCGGGGATGAGCGTCTGGAACCCGCCGCCGCTGAGCTCGTCCAGGCTGGACACCGACAGCTTGTTGCGCAGCATGGACTTGGGCGTCATCACCACCAGCGGCTTGCGGGTGGGGCGCAGCATCTGCCGGCGCAGCATGTGGAACATCTGCGCGGGCGTGGTCGGGGTGCAGACCTGGATGTTGTCCAGCGCGCACAGCTGCAGGAAGCGCTCCAGTCGCGCCGAGCTGTGCTCGGGGCCCTGGCCCTCGTAGCCGTGCGGCAGGAACAGCACCAGGCCGCAGAGGCGGTCCCACTTGGATTCACCCGAGGTGATGAACTGGTCGATCACCACCTGGGCGCCGTTGGCGAAGTCGCCGAACTGGCCTTCCCAGATGTTGAGCGTGCCCGGCTCGGCGGTGGAATAACCGTATTCGAAGGCCATCACCGCTTCCTCGCTCAGCAGCGAGTCGATGATCATCACGTGTTCGGGATTGGCCGCCAGCTGGCGCAGCGGCAGGGTGGCCTCGCCCTTGACCTGGTCGTGCAGCACCGCGTGGCGATGGAAGAAGGTGCCGCGGCCCGCGTCCTGGCCCACCAGGCGCAGCTTGTAGCCTTCGGCGAGCAGGCTGGCGTAGGCCAGGTTCTCGGCGAAGCCCCAGTCCATGGCCAGCTCGCCGGCCTTCATCTTCAGGCGATCTTCGTAGATCTTGGCCACGCGCGGGTGCAGCGTCAGCGTCGGCGGCAGGGTGTTGATGGACGTCGCCAGCGCATCGAGCGCGGGACGGGCCACCTTCGTGTCCACCGGGTCCGAGAGCTTGCCCTTGAGCCAGGGTGTCCAGTCGACCGCGAACGGGTCGGGGCCGACCTTGGCCAGTTCGGTGGTGACGTCGCCCTTGTCGAGGCGGTCGCGGTAGGAGTCCACCAGGGCCTTGGCGCCGGCGGCATCGAGCACGCCATCGGCGGCCAGGCGCTCGGCGTACAGCTCGCGGGTGGTCTTGCGGGCGCGGATGTTCTTGTACATCAGCGGCTGGGTCGCGGCCGGCTCGTCGGCCTCGTTGTGGCCGTGGCGGCGGTAGCAGACCAGGTCGATCACCACGTCGCGCTGGAACTGCTTGCGGAAGTCGAAGGCCAGCTGGGCGCAGAAGGCCACGGCATCGGGGTCGTCGCCGTTCACGTGCAGCACGGGCGCGCCGATGATCTTGGCCGGGTCGGTGCAGTAGAAGGTGGAGCGGGCGTCGTCCTGGCGGCTGATGGTGAAGCCGACCTGGTTGTTGATGACGATGTGCACCGTGCCGCCGACCGCGAAGCCGCGCGCCTGCGACATCTGGAACAGCTCCATCACCACGCCCTGGCCCGCGAACGCCGCGTCGCCGTGGATCAGCACCGGCAGCACCTGCTGGCGCTTGCCGTCCTCGCGGCGCATCTGGCGCGCGCGCACCGAGCCGGCGACCACTGGATCGACGATTTCCAGGTGCGAGGGATTGAAGGCCAGCGCCAGGTGCACCGGGCCGCCGGGCGTGGCGACGTCGGAGGAATAACCCATGTGGTACTTCACGTCGCCCGAGTGCGCGGGGTCGTCGTTGTGCTCGAACTGGCCTCGGAATTCGTTGAACAGCTTGTGCGGCGGCTTGCCCATCGTGTTGATGAGCACGTTGAGGCGGCCGCGGTGGGCCATGCCGATCACCACGTCCTTGACGCCGTCGCTGCCGCCGCGGCGGATCAGGGTGTCCATCAGCGGGATCAGCGAATCGCCACCTTCCAGCGAGAACCGCTTCTGGCCGACGAAGGCGGTGTGCAGGTAGCGCTCCAGGCCTTCGGCGGCGGTGAGCCGCTCGAGCAGCCGCTGGCGCTCCTGCGCCTGGAACCCGTACTTGCCGGCCGCGCCCTCCAGCTTCTGCTGCATCCAGCGGCGCTGGGTGGCGTCGGAAATGTGCATGAACTCGGCGCCGATGCTGCCCGAGTACGAAGCGCGCAGCTTGGCCAGCAGGTCGCGCAGCTTGAGCTTGCCCTCGGCGAACCAGGTGTCCACCGTGAATTCCTGGTCCAGGTCGGACGGGGACAGGCCGTGGAAGGGCAGGTCCAGGTCCGGGGCTTCCTGCTTGGCCATCATGCCCAGCGGATCCAGGTCGGCGGCCAGGTGGCCGCGCGAGCGGTAGGCGGTGACCAGCTTGCCCACGGCGGCCTGCTTGCGCGCGGCCTCGTCGTCCATCGCCACGGGCGAGGCGCCATTGCGGGCGGCAGCCTGCACCCGGGCCATCACGGCCGAGTGCGGCACGTCACCGGCTTCGCGGCCCTTGAAGCCGTCGAAGTAGGTTTTCCAGGTCGGCGAGACGCTGTCCGGATCGACCAGGTACTGCTCGTACAGGTCTTCGATGAAGGCGGCGTTGCCGCCGGCAAGTTGCGAGGTCTGCTTGAACTGCTTGATCAGACTATCCACGACCCTGGCCTGGCCCGCACAAGTAGCGGGTAAGTGATTGATGGAATGGGATGTCGGCTGCGCTCCGGCGGGCGGAGGCAAGGCCCGGGATTATAGCCGGCGACGCCGGCCTTTAGAACCCGAAGCGGCCCGCGGCGGGGTGCCGGGGCCTTCGACCATGGTCGCGGTTCAGTGCCCCGGGCCGGGTGGCCCGGGTCAGATGCCGAGGATGCGAAGCTCGGTGCAGGGGCGCGAACGCTCCCAGACGCGGCCGAAATGTTCCTCCAGCTGGCGCGCACGGGCCGGCTGGGCCGGGCTCCAGTCGCCCTCGAAGCGGCTGCCGAGCAGCCGGAACAGGTAGCCGTCGCGGTCGTTGGCCAGGAAGGCGGAAGGATACTGCTGGTCCACCGGGTCGGTGGGCATGCGGAACTGGAACACGGTACTCATGCGCTGGGCCAGGCCCAGCAGCGGGTGCCCGACCGCCTGCGCGGTGCCCGGTTCCTGCAGCAGCACCTGCACCACGCCGCCGCGGCCGGCGATGGCGAACTGCTTGAGCGCCTCGAGCACGGCCGGCTGCGCGTACAGCGCCGGCTCCAGGTCGCGGCTGTAGATCCACAGCTCGCGCCGGGCCGACTGAATCAGGGCCAGGGTGGCTTCGGTGGCGGCGGCCAGGCCCTCGAACTCGCGCAGGGGCACCGACGGACCGCGCGGCTGGCCGCCATCGCGCTGCGGGCGCGGCAGCGGCTCCAGCGTGCGCTGCATGGCCTGGTGCTCGATGCCGGCTTCCATGAAGCGCTCGCCGTAGGGCGCAAAGCCGTGGCGGGCGTAGAAACGTTCGGCGCTCACCTGTGCGTTGAGCCGCAGCTCGGTCCAGCCCAGCTCGCGCGCCTGCTGCATCAGGGCCAGCAGCAGCGCGTCGCCCACGCCCTTGCCGCGCCACTCGGGCAGCACGGCCATGCGGCCGATCTTGCGTTCGGGCGTCAGCCGCCCGGTACCGATGGGCTGGTTGTGGCGGTCGCGTGCGATCACGTGCCGGCACTGCGGGTCGAGGTCGTCCCATTCCTCCTCGATCGGCACCTTCTGCTCGAGCACGAACACGGTTTCGCGCACCTGCCGCAGCTGCTGGAAATCGGCGCGGTAGTCGGCGGGTTCTACGCGGAAGTCACTTTCGATCATGGGGGGCGGGCTCAGCGGCGGCGGGCGGGTTTTTCCAGATGGTAATGGCCCTGGGCGAGCAGCGCGTGCAGCGCCGTGCGGCCGGCCTCGTCCAGGCGGGCCAGCGCGTCGCCGTCGATGTCGTCAGCGCCGGCCAACAGCCGCGCCGAGGCCACCGGCATCGGCCAGGACAGGCCGTTGGCATGCAGCCGCGCCGCGCGTCCTTCGCGCGCCCAGGCGTGCCGGGCGTGGGGATGACGCAGCAGCCGGCCGCCACGGGCCAAGGTGTCGGCCACCGTAGCCACCGAGGGCACGCGCACCGGCGGCGCCAGGCTGCCCGCGGCGCGGTACTGGGTGATGAATCGCCCGAACCACGTCCGCAGCGCGGCCTCGTCCAGGGACTGCAGGCCCGCGACCGCCGCGCGCACGCGGTTGAAGGCCGCCTCGTCGATTTCGTGCGGATCGGCGGGCAGGGCCAGGTCGGGATCGGCGTAGCGCGCTTCCTCGGGCAGCGCGGCGGCCAGCTCCTCGGCCAGGTCCAGCATCAGCTCGGCCTGCGAGGGCGCGCGCATGCCGACCGAGAAGGTGAGGCAGGCATCCTCGGCCACGCCGTGGTGCGGCACGCCGGGCGGCAGGTACAGCATATCGCCGGGTGCCAGCACCCAGTCGTGGTCGGGCTCGAACTCGCGCAGCAGCTTGAGCTCGACGTCGTCCCGGAACGCGGTCGGCGCGCCAGGCCGCGAGTCGATCTGCCAGCGGCGGTGGCCGTGGGCCTGCAGCAGGAACACGTCGTACTGGTCCACGTGCGCGCCGACCGAACCGCCGGGCACGGCGAAGCTGACCATCACGTCGTCCAGCCGCCACGAGGGCAGGAACCGGAACGCCGCCAGCAGCGCGCGGATGTCCATGTCCCACTTGTCCACGTCCTGCACCAGCAGGGTCCAGTCCTTCTTCGGCAGCCGGGGGAAGGAGTCTTCGCTGAAGGGGCCGTTGCGCAGCTCCCAGCGGTCGCGCTTGCGGTCATGCAGCACCACCCGCGCCAGCGCCGCCTCCTCGCAGGCCAGCCCGGCCAGGTCCTCGGGCGTGATCGGCGACACGAAGCCCGGAAAGGCCTGCCGCACCAGCAGCGGCCGCTTCTGCCAGTAGTCGCGCAGGAACACCTCGGGGCGCATGCCCAGCGGCGGTGCCCCGGCCCCATTCACTTCGATCGCGAGTTGTTTCATTTTTTTTGCCACGGATTTACGCGGATGACCGCGGATAAAGCGAGGAGTAATGAAAGCTTAAGTTTCTGATCCGCGCTTATCCGCGTAAATCCGTGGCCAAACGCTTTCACACATCCTTGGCGAGGAATTCCGCGAGGCCGGTGTAGTTGGCGGGGGTCAGGGCGAGCAGGCGGGTCTTGGCATCGGCGGGCAGGTCCAGGCCCTGGATGAAGGCGCGCATGGACTCGGCGGTGATGCCCTGGCCGCGGGTGAGGGCCTTGAGCTGCTCGTAGGGGTTGGGCAGGCCGTGGCGGCGCATCACGGTCTGCACCGGTTCGGCCAGCACTTCCCAGGCCGCGTCGAGGTCGGCGGCCAGGCGCTCGGGATTGACGCTGAGCTTGCCCAAGCCGCGCTGCAGCGCGTCCAGCGCCACCAGGCTGTGGCCGAAGGCCGTGCCCAGCGCGCGCAGCACCGTGGAGTCGGTCAGGTCGCGCTGCCAGCGGCTGATCGGCAGCTTCTCGGAGAAGTGGCCCAGCAGGGCATTGGCCAGGCCGAAGTTGCCTTCGGCATTTTCGAAGTCGATCGGGTTGACCTTGTGCGGCATGGTCGAACTGCCCACTTCACCGGCCTTCACCGCCTGCTTGAAATAGCCCAGCGAGATGTAGCCCCAGATGTCGCGGCACAGGTCCACCAGGATGGTGTTGATGCGGCGCTGTGCGTCGCAGAGCTCGGCGATGCCGTCGTGCGGTTCGATCTGGGTGGTGTAGGCATTGAAGTCCAGGCCCAGGGATTCGACGAAGCGCTGCGCCAATGCCGGCCAGTCCACGTCGGGATAGGCCACCCCATGCGCGTTGTAGTTGCCCACGGCGCCGTTGATCTTGCCGGGGAACTCGATGCCGTGCATCACCGCCACCTGGCGCTGCAGTCGCGCCACCACGTTGGCCAGCTCCTTGCCCACCGTGGTCGGCGAGGCGGTCTGGCCGTGGGTGCGCGACAGCATCGGCAGCCCGGCGTGCTCATGGGCCATCGACTGCAGCGTTTCGACCACGGCCCAGGTGCGCGGTGCCAGCACGGTGGTGTAGGCCTCGTGCAGCATCAGCGCGTAGCTGAGGTTGTTGATGTCCTCGCTGGTGCAGGCGAAGTGCACGAACTCCAGCGCCGGGCCCAGCTCGGCATCGTCCCGGAGCCGCTCCTTGATGAAATATTCCACGGCCTTGACGTCGTGGTTGGTGGTGCGCTCGATCGCCTTCACGCGCGCCGCATCGTCCACCGAGAAGTCCGACACCAGGCCCCTGAGGCGGGTGATCGCGTCGGGCGAGAAGGGCGGCAGCTCGACCAGGTGGGATTCGCTGGCCAGGGCCAGCAGCCATTCCACTTCCACCCGCACCCGGGCGCGGATCAGTCCGTACTCGGAGAAAATCGGCCGCAGCGCCTCCACCTTGGCGGCATACCTCCCGTCCAGCGGGGAAAGGGCAGTCAGGGCGGCGTCGGACATCGGGGTTCCCGGCAGGTCGGTCAAGACGCCCATTCTAACCGCTCCGGTCGCGGCACTCCGCGTTCACCGCCGCGGCCGGGGCGGTATGCTCGGGGCCAGTCCGCAGGGAGTTCCGAGATGGCCGGCAAGACCCGCACCGAACACGACAGCCTGGGCACGCTGCAGGTGCCGGCCGAGGCGCTGTACGGCGCCCAGACCCAGCGCGCGGTGCAGAACTTCCCGATCTCCGGCCTGCGCATGCCGCGCGAATTCCTGCGCGCGCTGGGCCTGGTCAAGGCCGCGGCCGCCGAGGCCAATGCCAGCCTGGGCCACCTGCCCAAGGGCGTGGCCGCGCGCGTGCGCGCCGCGGCCCTGCAGGTCGCCGCCGGCGAGTTCGACGACCAGTTCCCGGTGGACGTCTTCCAGACCGGGTCGGGCACCTCCAGCAACATGAATGCCAACGAGGTGATCGCCCGCCTGGCCTCGCGCGGTGCCCGGGGCGCCGTGCATCCCAACGACCACGTCAACATGGGCCAGAGTTCCAACGACGTCATCCCCACCGCCCTGCAGGTGGCGGCGGTACTGGCCTGTCGCGAGCAGCTGCTGCCGGCGGTGCGCCACCTTCGCACCACGGTGGACCGCCGTGCGCGGGGCCTGGGCAAGGTGGTCAAGACCGGGCGCACGCACCTGATGGACGCCATGCCCCTGACCCTGGCCCAGGAATTGGGCACCTGGTCGGCGCAGCTGGCCTCGGCGGAGGAGCGCATCGGGGACAGCCTGGTGCGCCTGCGCCGGCTGCCGATCGGCGGCACCGCGGTCGGCACCGGCATCAATGCCGACCCGCGCTTCGGCAAGCGCGTGGCGGTGTCCCTGCGCCGGCTGTCGGGCACGACTTTCAGCCAGGCCCGCAACCTGTTCGAGGGCATCGCCAGCCAGGACGGCTCGGTGGAGCTGTCCGGCCAGCTCAACGTGCTGGCCGTGGCGCTGATGAAGATCGGCAACGACCTGCGCTGGATGAACTCAGGCCCGCTCGCCGGCCTGGGCGAGATCGAACTGCCGGCGCTGCAGCCGGGCAGCTCGATCATGCCGGGCAAGGTCAACCCCGTGGTGCCCGAGGCCCTGTGCATGGCCTGCGCGCAGGTGATGGGCAACCACGCCACGGTCACCATTGCCGGTGCCAGCGGCAATTTCCAGCTCAACGTGATGCTGCCGGTGATCGCGCACAACCTGCTGCAGTCGATCCAGCTGCTGGGCAATGGTGCGCGCCTGCTCGCCGATGCCGCGATCCAGGGGTTCACGGTGCGTCAGTCGCGGTTGCGCGAGGCGCTGGACCGCAATCCGATCCTGGTGACGGCGCTCAACCCCGTGATCGGCTACGAGAAGGCCGCCGCCATCGCCAAGCAGGCCTATCGCGAAGGGCGCCCGGTTCTCGATGTGGCGCGCGACGTGACCGGCCTGCCGGAAAAGACCCTGCGCCGACTGCTGGAACCGGCCGCCCTGGCCAAGGGCGGCATCCACGGCAAGCCCGGCGGCGGCGCGGGCTGATGCGCGCCTGATTCCTCAGGCTGCGGTCGGGTCAACGGGATCGGCGCCGCACTCAGCGCCGGTCGATGTCGGCGCGGCAGTCGGTGATGTCGGATTCGTCCATGTCGGCGTAAGGCGCGAAGGCCGGGATCGCGGCCTTGGCCGCTTCCTGCGACGCATGCAGGCCGGGTAGCAGATCGCACAGCCGGCGGGCCGAGGCGCGCACGCGTTCGGCTTCGGCCTCGATCCGCGCCTCGCCTTCCTTGGTGTCGCCGCCCAGGGCGCCCTTGGCGGCTTCCTTCAGCGCCGAGCCGGCCAGGGCCGCGCCCTGCAGGCCGACCTCGCTGCCGGCGTCGGCCACGGTGGCCAGCTGGGTGCGGTAGCGCAGCAGCAGGGCCTGCTGGCTGGCATCGAGCGGCTGCTTCTTGCCCCCGATGAAGAACTCGCCCTGCGGCGAGATCTCGGCGCGGGGCAGGTCTGCCTTCCCGCCGCCGACCTGAAGGTTCTGGGTGGTCAGCTCTTCGCGCACTTCATCGCGGATGCTGTCGGCGATGCTGCGATCTTCGCCGGTTCCGGCGTCGTCCTGGCGGCAGGCGCCGAGGGCGAGGGTGGCGGTGAGCAAAAGCAGCGACAGGTGACGGGGACTTGGCATGCGGTTCTCCGAATCTTCCACGAAAAAACGGGAGGCCCCTGCGGGCCTCCCGTCGTGCAGACATCAACCCTCGTCGCGGGCCCGGCGGAAGTAAACTGCGCCGGCGATCATCGCGGCGCCGGCCGCGGCGCCCACCCAGAGGTCGAGGGTGGCAAAGGCGCCCCAGGCGTTCTGCGCCGAGAACAGGGCCACGATGTCGGCGGGGCCGTCGGGGTTCCAGTTCTGCATGGCCGGGTCATTGGCGCCGCGGTAGACCAGGTCCATGCCCGGCACCGTGCCCAGCAGGATGCGGCCGACCACGTGCTGCCAGAACCATCCGGCCTTCATGCCGAACATTTCCATCACGTCGAACCAGCTGACCAGCAGGCCGGCGAACAGCGGCACCAGCAGGGCCCAGAGGAAGGGCTTGCCCTTGGCCCAGGCCGACACCAGCATCAGCCAGCCCACGGTGGGCAGGGCCCAGAACGCATAGACGGGCAGGGCGGCGATCAGGCTGAAGGCGATGGTGAGCGGACTGGCCGGGCCCCAGATCAGGTCGAACGCGTTGCCACCATGGAACATCGCATAGATGCTCAGCAGCACCAGGAAGCCCAGCGACGTCACGATGGCCGCCAGCGTGGCGATCAGCGGGGCCAGCACCAGCGCGCTGGCCAGCTTGGACAGCACCGTCTGCGTGTCCGACAGCGGCAGCGACTTCCAGAACAGGATGCTGCGGTCCTTGCGCTCGTCGAACAGCGAGCCCAGGCAGTAGAAGAACACCACGAAAGCCAGCACCAGGAAGGGCCAGGAGCCCGCGAGCAGGGTGCCCAGGTCGAGGCCGCCGGCCATCTCCAGGCGCTCCTGGGCGCTGAGGTTCTGGGTCAGGTCGCTGAGCCGGACACCGTTCATCATCAGGCCGCTGCCTTCGCCCTCGGAAGAGCGGCGCACCGATTCACCGGCGATGATGGCCAGCGTCGAAAGCAGCAGGAAGATCGCGCCGGTGATGATCGGCGCCCACAGGAAACCGCCGCGGTGCTCCCAGTACTCGCGCTTGAGCAGCCATTTGAAAGTGTTCATGCGTAGGTCCCCTTCATGGTGGCGACGAACAGGTCGGCGATGCCGGGATTGCGGGTTTCACCGAAGTTCGCCAGCTGGCTGCGCGGCACGCCGTCGAACAGCATCACGGCCTTGCCGAACACCTGGCGCTCGTCGATCGGCTTGAGCGCACGGGCGGCCTCGGCCTTGTCGGCCGGCACCATCACTTCGGTGAAGCGTTCGCCCACCTCGTCCATGGTGGCCGACAGCACGATGCGGCCGTCGCGGATGAACATCAGGTCGGTGAGGATGTGTTCGATCTCCTCGACCTGGTGGGTGGTGACCACGATGGTCTTCTGCTCGTCGAAATAGTCTTCCAGCAGGTTCTGGTAGAACTGCTTGCGGTACAGGATGTCCAGGCCCAGCGTGGGCTCGTCCAGCACCAGCAGCTTGGCGTCGATGGCCATCACCAGGGCCAGGTGCAGCTGCACGATCATGCCCTTGGACATTTCCTTGACCCGCATGTTCGGGGTCAGCTTGGTGTGGGCGATGTAGGCCTGGGCCTTCTTGCGGTCGAAGCGCGGGTGCACGCCGGCCACGAAGTCCACCGCGTCCTTCACCTTGAGCCAGCGCGGCAGCACGGCCACGTCGGCGATGAAGCACACGTCCTGCATCAGCGCGTCGCGCTCGGTGCGCGGGTTCTTGCCCAGCACCTTGAGCTCGCCCTCGAAGGGCACCAGGCCCAGCGCGGCCTTGAGCGTGGTGGTCTTGCCTGAGCCGTTGGGGCCAATCAGGCCGACGATGCGTCCGGCCGGGATGTCGAAGGTGACGCCGTTGACGGCGGGCTTCTTGCCGTAGGACTTGCTCAGGTTGCGGGCGGAGATCACGGCGCTCATCACTTCTTCTCCTTGTCGGCGCTGCGCACCAGGCGGTCCATGTCCAGGCCCAGGCGCTGGATGCGCTCGACCACCAGCGGCCACTCTTCCTTGAGGAAGCGCTCGCGCTCGGATGCCAACAGCTTCTCCCGCGCCCCGTCGGTCACGTACATGCCAAGTCCCCTTCGTTTTTCCACGAGTTCTTCGTCCGCCAGCTCCTGGTAGGCGCGGGAGACGGTGATCGGATTGAGCTGGTACTCGGCGGCGATCTGGCGCACCGAGGGCAGCGCCTCGCCCGGCTGCAGCACGCCGTCGAGCATCATCGCCACCACTTTGTCCTTCAGCTGCCGGTAGATCGGCGCGCTGTCGTTCCAGGCGATATTCATCTCAGGACTCCTGGCGCGGCAGCAGGGCCGCAAAGGACACGTAGGGCAGGGCCAGGTGGCGCTTGAGGGCGCCACGGCGGGCCGGGCGCGAGGCGCTGGCTTCGTCGTCGGAGGCCTGGGCCAGCTGGGGCGTGGCATCGACCTGGACCAGCGCCGGCGGCGGGATCTCGACCGGCAGGGACGACCGGGGCGCTTCGCCCAGGCCGAACCCGACCACGACGAAACCCAGCGCCACGGCCAGTCCGATCAGGTTGGTCTTGAACTTGGGGTACATACCGCCTCCCGTCTTGGTGAGGTAATGGATAGGTGTTGTAGGTAACTATAACACTAGGAAAAGGCCTGTCAACACCCCGTGCACACTTTTCGGACCAAACTGATGGCATAGGCCCACTTCCGGGCCGGGGAGCGGTCGGACATGAAAAGCTGGACCTCATGGGTGGTGGCGGGCCTGCTGGCGGCGACGCCGGCGCTGGCGGCGCAGGGCCTGCTGGAGCGCGAGTACCGGCCACTCGCCGGCAAGGAGAAGGTGAACCTGCAGGCCAGCTACGGCGGCCAGGTGCTGCTGGTGGTGAACACGGCCAGCAAGTGCGGCTTCACGCCGCAGTACGAGGGCCTGGAAGCGATGCACGCGAAGTACAAGGATCGCGGCTTCGCGGTGCTGGGTTTCCCGTCCAACGATTTCATGGGCCAGGAGCCGGGCAGCGAAGAAGAGATCCAGGAATTCTGCACGCTGACCTATGGCGTGAAGTTCCCGATGTTCGAGAAGGTGCAGGTGCGCGGCACCGGCGCCACGCCGCTGTACCGCGACCTGGCCGCGGCCACCGGCGAAGAGCCGGGCTGGAATTTCCACAAGTACCTGCTCGATCGCAACGGCAAGGTGGTGGCCAGCTTCGGCAGCCGCACCAAGCCCGATGATCCGAAGCTGGTGGCCGAGATCGAAAAGCTGCTGGCCGCGCCGGTTCCGGCCAAGCCGGCGCCGAAGGCCTGAGCGCAGGGGAATCGCTGCGGATCGGTACGGCAGGTGGCCGTATCGATCCGCGCGGTCAGAGCCGGCGCTTGATCGCCGAGATCGCCGTTCCCAGCAGCGGGATGTGCTGGAACAGGCCGTCGGCCGCGTTCCAGTAGTCTTGGTGGTAGACCACCCGACCATCGGCATCGAACCGCAGGTGGCTCATGCCCACCGTCCACGTATCCACGCCACGCTTGAAGCGCTTGAAGCGGATCATCATCGTCCAGCGCACCAGGTGTTCGTCGTGCGCGGTGCGCGTCACTTCCTGGATCTCCACGCGGCAGGACTCGACCGCTTCGGCGCTGTCCTTGAGGTAATGCGCCAGCGCCTCGCGGCCGCGCACCACCTTCAGGGTGTCGTTGAAATACACGTCCTCGGCATAGGTCTGCGGCAGCAAGCTGCTCACCCGGTCCGGGGCGAAGCTGGAGAAGAACTGGCCGAAGGTGGCCAGGGCGCGCTTCTCCTCGGCGCTGCCGGCGGCCGGGGGCTGGGGATGGCGGCCGCGCAGGGCCTCGAGCTCTTTCAGGGTGTCCATGCCCGGTATTCCAGCCGGCCGGGCGTGTGGGTGGCATGACCAGAGCCCGGCCCGGGGCTGCCTGAACCGCCCCGACCCGCCGTCATTGCCGTGAAGGCCTGCCGCCGCGACAATAGCCGCCGACGCGCCGATCCGGCCCGCCCCCTCAGGAGTCCTCCCGCAATGAATTCCGCCCTGCGTTTCGCCGCGCCGCTGGTCCTGGCCAGCCTGGTGCTCTCCCTCGCTGCCTGCAAGCCCGAAGACAAGGACGGCAAGGCCGACGCCAAGACCGACGTCGCGGCCGACACCGCCGCCAAGACCGATGCCGACAACGCGCCCCTGGTCGAGGGCATCAAGGGCCTGGACACCGAGCGCGCCCAGGTCAGCTACATGATCGGCATGGACATGGCCAAGTCGCTGACTCCGGTGAAGGACCAGATCGACGTGGACGTGCTGGCCGAGGCCATGGCGGCCGTGTTCGCCGGCGAGACCCCGAAGATCAACGAAGAGCAGTCGGTGCAGATCCAGCAGGCCTTCACCGCGAAGATGCAGGCCAAGCAGGCCGCCGAGGCCGAGGCCGAAGCCAAGCGCATGGCCGAGCAGGGCGAGAAGAACAAGACCGAAGGCCCGGCCTTCCTGGCCGAGAACAAGGGCAAGCCGGGCGTGCAGACCACCGCCAGCGGCCTGCAGTACCAGGTCGTGCGCGCCGGCAACGGCCCCAAGCCGTCCAAGGACGACGTGGTGAAGGTGCAGTACCGCGGCACCCTGCTCGACGGCACCGAGTTCGACAGCTCCTACGCCCGCAACCAGCCGGCCGAGTTCGGCCTCAACCAGGTCATCCCGGGCTGGTCCGAGGGCGTGGCCCTGATGCCGGTCGGCAGCAAGTACACCTTCTGGATCCCGGCCGAGCTGGGCTACGGCGAAAGCGGCGGCGGCCCGATCCCGCCCAACGCCACCCTGAAGTTCGAAGTCGAGCTGATCGAAATCGTCAAGTAAGCCGCGCGCGGGCGGCCGGGATTCCGGCCGCCCCACGCCCGTCATCCCGGCGGGCCCGCCGCCGGACAGCGGCACGGAGTGAGCATGCGAGTCACCGTATTTGGCACCGGCTACGTGGGCCTGGTCACCGGCACCTGCCTGGCCGAAGTGGGCAACCACGTGGTCTGCGTGGATATCGACCGCGCCAAGGTCGAGGGCCTGAACCAGGGCGTCATCCCGATCTACGAGCCCGGCCTGGAAGACATGGTGCTGGCCAACCATGCGGCCGGCCGCCTGCAGTTCAGCACCGACGCGCCCGCCGCCATCGCCCATGGCGAAATCCTGTTCATCGCGGTCGGCACGCCTCCGGACGAGGACGGCAGCGCCGACCTGCAGTACGTCCTGGCCGTGGCCCGCAGCATCGGCCAGCACCTGTCCCGCCCGGCCGTGGTGGTGAACAAGTCCACCGTGCCGGTAGGCACCGCCGACAAGGTGCGCGCCGCGATCGCGGAGCAGCTGTCGGCCCGCGGCGTGGACATCGCCTTCGAGGTGGTTTCCAACCCCGAATTCCTGAAGGAGGGCGCGGCGGTCAATGACTGCATGCGCCCCGACCGCATCGTCATCGGCTCGCGCAGCACGCACGCGATCGAGCAGATGAAGCGCCTGTACGCGCCCTTCAACCGCAACCACGAGCGCTTCGTGGTGATGGACGAGCGTTCGGCCGAACTGACCAAGTACGCCGCCAACGCAATGCTGGCGACCAAGATCAGCTTCATGAACGAGATGGCCAACATCGCCGAGCGTGTCGGCGCCGACATCGAGATGGTTCGCCACGGCATCGGCTCGGATCCGCGCATCGGCTACAGCTTCATCTATCCCGGCGCCGGCTACGGTGGCTCGTGTTTCCCCAAGGACGTGCAGGCCCTGGGCCGCATCGCCGGCCAGCACCAGTACCGTGCCGGCCTGCTGGAAGCGGTGGAAGCGGTAAACCACGCGCAGAAGCACAAGCTGTTCGAACTGGTGCAGCGCCACTTCGGCAACGACCTCTCGGGGCGTACGTTCGCGGTCTGGGGCCTGGCCTTCAAGCCCAACACCGACGACATGCGCGAAGCGCCCAGCCGCACCCTGCTGGCCCAGCTCTGGGATGCCGGTGCCCGCGTGCAGGCGCATGACCCGGAGGCGATGGACGAGGCTGCGCGCGTGTTCGGCGAGCGTGCCGACCTTCGCCTCTGCGCCACGCCCCAGGCCGCCCTGCAGGGCGCCGACGCACTGATCGTGGTGACCGAGTGGAAGGCATTCTGGAGCCCGGACTTCGGTGTGCTGGAACAGGCACTGGCCGGCAAGGTGGTGTTCGACGGCCGCAACATCTACGAGCCCGCGGCCGTGGAATCCGCAGGCCTGGCCTACTACGGCATCGGCCGCGGCCGCAGCCTGTTGCCTGCGCCGGCCGACGCACGATGAGCGCGGGCACGGACCCCGCGCTGGAAGCGCGTCTGGCGGAACTGGAAACCCGCCAGGCCTTCCAGGAACACACGCTGACCGAGCTCAGCGACGCGCTGGCCGAGGCCCGCGCCGAGATCACCCGCAATACTCTTTCGCTGCAGCGCGCGCTGACCGACCTCAAGCAGCTGCGCACCCTGCTGTACGCGGATCCCGGCGCCGAACCCCCGCCGCCGCACTACTGAATCCAAGGCCGCACCGATGAGCAATTCGCTCCGTGAAAAACTGATGGGCCTGGGCTTCAAGGCGCCCGAGCCCGAACGCAAGCCCGAACGCGCCGAGCGCGCGCCCGGTGGCGGAAAGTCGGGTGAGGCGCGCGAACCGCGCAGCGACCGCGGGCCCAGGCCTCCCGGTTCGCCGCGTCGCGATGGGCGCCCGTCCGGCAAGCCGGGCGAAGCGCGTCGTGATGGCCGGCCAGGCAAGCCCGGCGAACCGCGCCGCGACGGCCGCCCCGCGCCCGCAGGCAAGCCCGGCGAACCCCGCCGCGATGGCCGCCCGCCGCACGCCGGCAAGCCCGGCGAAGCGCGCGCCCCCGGTGCGCGCCGCCCGGCCAGGCCGCGCAGCCAGGAAGAGATGGACCTGGCCAAGGCCTACGCCATCCGCGCGCAGAAGGAAAAGGAAGAACGCATCGAGGCCGAACGCCTGCGCCAGGAAGAGGCGCGTGTGCGCCGCGAGGCCAAGGCCCGCCTGGCCGAGCTGGTGAAGGACCAGGGCCTCAACGATCCTGCTGCCGACATCGCCCGCCACTTTCCCTACGGCGGCAAGATCAAGCGCATCCACGTCAATGCCGACCAGCTGCGCCAGCTCAATGCCGGCGAACTGGGCGTGCTGCAGCTCGACGGCCGCTACCTGCTGGTCACCGCAGCGCTGCTGGCGCAGGCCGAGGCGATCTTCGCCCCGGCGGTGGCGCTGCGCGTGGATCCGGACGCGGCGCCGGGCGAGGATCCCTATGCCGACCCGCAGTACCAGGTGCCCGACGACCTGGTCTGGTGAGACTCAGCGCGACGCGGCCTTCCAGCGCAGCGCCGGCGATTCGACCAGGTGCCAGGACAGCGCGGCCAGCAGGGCCGCCAGTCCGGTGGCCACGAAAAACAATCCCGCCGGCGTGATGCCCGGCCATATCGCCACCACCGCCTGCTGGCAGGGAAAGCCGTACAGGAACAGTCCGTAGGAATAGTCGCGGTGCGCAGGCCAGCGCAGCACGGGCAGTGCGTACACGATCCAGCCGCTGGCATACAGCACCGTGGCGGTGGCCAGCGCGCCAAAGGCCGGCGTGCCGCGGCAGGCGGCCGTCGCCACCACCAGCGCCAGCATCAGCGCGTGTGAAAGGCGGATGCGGTGGCGCCAGTGCGCCGCCAGTGCCGCCGCGACGAAGGTGCAGGACAAGGCGCGGTAGTGCAGCGGATCGGGCTTGCCCTGCAGCCATTCCACGCCCGCATAGCCCAGGAAGGCCAGCGCCACCGCGGTGAACGCCCAGCGGCGGCGCGCGGCGCCCAGGAGCAGCAGCAGGCCCAGGTAGCCGTACCAGCGCATCTCCAGCCCCAGCGACCACAGGCTGCCGTTGACCACGCGCGGGTAGGGCAGGTCCTGGAACACGCCCGGCAGGTCCCAGACAAAGCTCAGCGGGAAGGCATTGCCCTGCAGGTAGGCAAGGGTGCCGGCGTGGCCCAGGTAGTCCGCCACGGGCAGCGTGGTGAATACGGGACCCAGCACCAGCGCGCAAAGGACCAGCTGCACCCAGTAGGCCGGCAGGATCCGCAGCGCGCGATTGCGCAGGTAGGGCCAGAAGCCGGGGCGCCGCAGCAGGCTCAGCATCACCAGGTAGCCGCTGATCGCGAAGAACACGTACACCGCCAGCGTGGCGGTGGTGAAGCCTGGCAGCCATGCGGCCAGGCGGTCAGTGCCACCGTGGCCGGGCGCCGCCAGGGTGTAGCCGTGCCCCCAGATCACCATCAGCGAGGCCAGGTGGCGCAGGGGCAGGGCGTTGTCGTCGCCGGGAACGCGGTCTTCGCCCAGCGTGCGCGCACGCACCGGCCATTCGCGCGTGCCCGGGACCGGCGCCGCGCTCATTCGGGGTCGTAGTCCAGGTTCGATGCCAGCCAGCGCTCGGCCTGGGCCAGCCCCACGCCCTTGCGACGGGCGTAGTCGGCCACCTGTTCGCGCGAAAGCCGGCCCACCACGAAGTACTGGCTGCCCGGGTGCGAGAAATACAGCCCGCTGACCGCGGCGGCGGGATACATCGCGTAGCTTTCGGTCAGCTGCAGGCCGGTATGCCGCTCGGCGTCGAGCAGGCGGAAGATCGTCGCCTTCTCGCTGTGTTCCGGACACGCCGGGTAACCGGGCGCGGGCCGGATGCCGCGGTACTGCTCGCGGATCAGCGCTTCGTTGTCCAGCGCCTCGTCCGGGGCGTAGGCCCACAGCTGCGTGCGCACGATCTGGTGCAGGCGCTCGGCCAGGGCCTCGGCGAAGCGGTCGGCGAGGGCCTTGAGCATGATCGCGTTGTAGTCGTCGTTGGCCTTCTCGAAGGCGGCCACGTGCGGCTCGATGCCCAGGCCCGCAGTGACCGCGAAGGCACCGACCCAGTCGCTGCGCCCGCTGCCTCGCGGCGCGACGAAGTCGGCCAGGCACAGGTTGGGGCGGTCGTCGGGCTTGTCGGCCTGCTGGCGCAGGCCATGCAGTACGGCGGGGGTATCGCCCAGCACATGGATGTCGTCGCCCACCGCTTCGGCCGGCCACAGGCCGGCCACGGCCTTCGCGGTGAGCCACTTGCCGTCCAGGATGCGCTGCAGCATCGCCTTGGCGTCGGCGAACAGCTCGCGCGCCTGAGTGCCCACCACCGAGTCGTCCAGGATGGCCGGGTAGCGGCCCGCCAGCTCCCAGGTCTGGAAGAAGGGCGTCCAGTCGATCAGGCCGACCAGGTCCTGCAGCGGATAGTCGTCGAACACGGTGAGCCCGGGCTTCAGCGGCTGCGGCGGCACGTAGTCGCCCCAGCCGCCGTCGAACTTCTTGGCCCGCGCGCGTTCCAGCGGCATCAGCGGCTTGGCGTCGCCCTTGTTGGCATGTCGCGCGCGCACTTCGGCGTAATCGGCCTGGTTGGCCGCCACGAAGGGCGCGCGCAGGTCCACGCTGAGCAGCGACTGCATCACGCCGACCGCGCGGGACGCGTCCTTGACCCAGACCACGGGTTGCCCGTAATGCGGGTCGATCTTGAGCGCCGTGTGTGCGCGCGAGGTGGTGGCACCGCCGATCAGCAGCGGGATCTCGAAGCCCTGCCGCTTCATTTCCTTGGCGACGTGGCTCATTTCCTCCAGCGACGGCGTGATCAGGCCGGACAGGCCGATGATGTCGGCCTTTTCCTCGCGCGCCCGGTCAAGGATGGTCTGCGCCGGCACCATCACGCCCAGGTCCACCACGTCGAAGTTGTTGCAGGCCAGCACCACGCCGACGATGTTCTTGCCGATGTCGTGCACGTCGCCCTTCACCGTGGCCATCAGCACCTTGCCCTTTGGCTTGCCGGCGTCACCGCTGAGCCGCTTCTCGGCCTCGATGTAGGGGATCAGGATGGCCACGGCCTTCTTCATCACCCGCGCCGACTTCACCACCTGGGGCAGGAACATCTTGCCGGCGCCAAACAGGTCGCCGACCACGTTCATGCCCGCCATGAGCGGGCCCTCGATCACGTCCAGCGGCCGCGCGGCGGCCTGGCGCGCCTCCTCGGTGTCGGCCTCGACGAACTTGTCGATGCCGTGCACCAGGGCGTGCTTGATGCGTTCGGCGACGGGAGCGTCGCGCCAGGCCAGGTCCTCGGTGCGGACCTCGCCCTTCTTCATCTTGTGCTTGTCGGCTTCCGCCAGCAGGCGCTCGGTGCCGTCGGGACGACGGTTCAGCACCACGTCCTCGACCGCCTCGCGCAGCGCCGGCTCGATGTCGTCGTACAGCGCCAGCGCGCCGGCGTTGACGATGCCCATGTCCATGCCCTCGCGGATCGCGTGGTACAGGAACACGGCGTGGATGGCCTCGCGCACGGCATTGTTGCCGCGGAACGAGAACGACACGTTGGACACGCCGCCGGACACGTGGCTGAGCGGGAAACGGCGCTTGAGTTCGGCCGTGGCCTCGATGAAGGCGACCGCGTAGCCGTCGTGTTCCTCGATGCCGGTGGCGATGGCGAAGATGTTGGGGTCGAAGATGATGTCCTCGGGCGCGAAGCCCGCCTGCTCGACCAGCAGCCGGTAGGCGCGCGAGCAGATCTCCACCTTGCGCGCGTAGGTGTCGGCCTGGCCGGTCTCGTCGAAGGCCATCACCACCACGGCGGCGCCGTGGCGGCGCACCTTGGCGGCGTGTTCCAGGAAGGCGGCCTCGCCTTCCTTCATCGAGATCGAGTTGACGATGGCCTTGCCCTGCACGCACTTCAGGCCGGCCTCGATCACGCTCCACTTGGACGAGTCGATCATCAGCGGCACCCGCGCGATGTCGGGTTCGGCGGCAATCAGGTTCAGGAAGCGCGCCATCGCCGCCTCGGCGTCCAGCATGCCTTCGTCCATGTTGACGTCGATCACCTGGGCGCCGTTCTCGACCTGCTGGCGCGCCACGGCCAGGGCTTCGTCGTAGCGGCCCTCGAGGATCAGCTTCTTGAACTGGATCGAGCCGGTGACATTGGTGCGCTCGCCGACGTTGACGAAGTTGGTCTGCGGCGTGATCACGAAAGGTTCGAGCCCGGCCAGGCGCGTGTAGGGCTCGATCTGCGGCAGCGCGCGCGGCGGCAGGCCGTCCACCGCCCGCGCGATGGCGGCGATGTGGTCGGGCGTGGTTCCGCAGCAGCCGCCGACGATGTTGAGCAGCCCGGCCTCGGCGAATTCGCGCAGGGTTGCGGCGGTTTCGTCCGGGCCTTCGTCGTAGCCGCCGAAGGCATTGGGCAGGCCGGCGTTGGGGTGGCAGCTGACGTGGGTGTCGGCCACCTGCGACAGCATGTCCACGTGGGCGCGCAGGTCGCGGGCGCCGAGCGCGCAGTTGAGCCCGATCGAGATCGGTCGCGCGTGGCGCAGCGAGTACCAGAAGGCCTCGGCGGTCTGGCCCGACAGGGTGCGGCCGCTGCGGTCGGTGATGGTGCCCGACACCATCACCGGCAGGCGCGCGCCCATCGCCTCGAACACGTCCTCCAGGGCGTACAGCGCCGCCTTGGCATTGAGCGTGTCGAACACGGTCTCGACCATCAGGATGTCGGCGCCGCCCTCGACCAGGGCCGTGGCGGCTTCGACGTAGTTGGCCACCAGCTCGTCGAAGTGGATGTTGCGGTAGCCGGCGTCCTCGACCCGCGGGCTGATCGAGGCCGTGCGGCTGGTGGGGCCCAGCACGCCGACCACGTAGCGCGGCTTGCCGGGGTCCTGCGCCTCGAACCGGTCGCAGCAGGCGCGCGCCAGGCGGGCGGCTTCCCGGTTGAGCTCGGGCACCAGGTGTTCGAGGCGGTAGTCGGCCTGCGAAACCGCGGTGGAGTTGAAGGTATTGGTCTCGACCAGGTCGGCGCCGGCGGCCAGGTAGGCCTCGTGCACGCCGGCGATGATGGCCGGCTGGGTCAGCGTCAGCAGGTCGTTGTTGCCTTTCAGGTCGCTCTCGCTGCAGCCGCAGCCGGCGCCATGGGCATGGCCCTCGGAGAAACGCAGGCCGTCGTAGCCGCGGGCAAACCTGTCGCGGCGATACGCGGCTTCGTCCAGCGCGTGGCGCTGGATCATGGTGCCCATCGCGCCGTCGATCACCAGGATGCGGCGGGACAGGGCCTGGAGCAGGCGGGCGGTGCGGTCGGGCTGGTGCCAGGGCAGGGTCTTCAAGGTTTGCGGGCCAACAGGGTGAGCACTTCGAAGTGCGGGGGGCGCTTTTCACGGGTGACGGACTCGCACACGGTCACTTCCAGCCCCGCCTTCTCGGCGTGGCGGCGCAGGTCCTTGGCGGTAAAGCCCAGGTTGACGTGGCCGTAGGGGGTCACCGCGGCGCGGTGTTCGTGCTTGCCCAGGCAGGTGGCGACCAGGCGGCCGCCGCGACGCAGCACGCGGGCGGCCTCGGCGATCGCCTGGGGCGGCTTGCTGGCGTAGGTGAGCGCGTGCATCAGCAGCACCAGGTCGAACTTGCCGGCCTCGAAGGGCAGGGCCTGCATGTCGCCTTCCATCACTTCCACGTGTCGGTAGCGCTTGAGCCGGTCGCGGGCCGCGCCGACCACGCGCGCACTGGAATCCACGCAGACGTAGCGGCGCGCATGCGGGGCCAGCAGTTCGGCCAGCACGCCGTCGCCGGAGGCCACGTCGAGCACGTCGCCGGGTTCCAGCAGGGGCAGGGTGGAGCGGGCCAGGGCTTCCCAGGTGCGGCCGGGCGAATAGTGGCGCTCCATGTCGCCGGCCACCGAATCGGCCCAGTTCTGGTCGCTGGCGCGGGTGGCCAGGATGGCCGGCAGGCGCTCGGCGTCCTGGCGCAGCAGCGGGTCGTCGGTGCTGTCGCGCAGCGTTTCCCAGAGCCGGCCCTCGGCCGGATCAAGGGACTCGGCATTGAACCGGTAGTAGGCGCTGACGCCCGCACGGCGGTCGCGCACCAGGTCGGCTTCCTTGAGCTTGGCCAGGTGGGTGGACACCCGCGGCTGGGCCAGGCGGGTGATGCCCGACAGCTCGGCCACGGTGAGCTCCTCGCGCTCGAGCAGGGCCAGCAGGCGCACCCGGGTGGGGTCCGCCAGGACCTTCAGGCAGGCCGACCAGGCGTCCAGGTCCATGCTTTATCCTTTCATCCGGATTCAAAGATATGCGAAGGGTAGGCCCGGGGCAGGGGCAGGTCAAGGCAAGCGGCCCCTCGCACGGCCGCGTCCGGCGGGCCTCGCGCGGACTTCACGCCCCCGACACCTGTGCCTCGCGGCCCGAGCCGCTACAATTGCGTACTTGTCCGTATGCAACGAGGTCGCGCCGTGGATTTCCGATTCACCGAAGAGCAGCTGATGATCCAGGACGTGGCCCGCCGGATCGCGCAGGAAAAAATCGCGCCCAGCGCGGAACACCACGACCGCACCGGCGAGTTCCCGCTCGAAAACATCCGCACCCTGGGCGAGAACGGCCTGATGGGCATCGAAGTGCCGGCCGAGTATGGCGGCGCCGGCATGGACCCGATCAGCTACGTGCTGGCCATGATCGAGATCGCCGAGGCCGACTGCGCCCATTCCACCATTGTCTCGGTCAACAACTCGCTGTTCTGCAACGGCATCCTCAAGTTCGGCACCGAAGCGCAGAAGCAGCTTTACGTGCGTGCGATCGCCGAGGGCCGCGAAATCGGCGCCTTCGCGCTGACCGAGCCGCAGTCGGGCTCCGACGCCACCGCGATGCGCTGCAAGGCCACCAAGCAGGCCGACGGCAGCTACGTCATCAACGGCAAGAAGAGCTGGATCACCTCGGGCCCGGTGGCCAAGTACATCATCCTGTTCGCCATGACCGATCCGTCCAAGGGCGCAAAGGGCATCACGGCGTTCATGGTGGACACCGCCAAGCCCGGCTTCCACCGCGGCAAGACCGAGCCCAAGCTGGGCATCCGCGCCTCGGCCACCTGCGAGATCGAGTTCCAGGACTACGTTGCCACTGCCGACGAAGTGGTGGGCAAGGACGGCGAGGGTTTCAAGATCGCGATGGGCGTGCTCGATGCCGGCCGCATCGGCATCGCCTCGCAGGCCGTGGGCCTGGCCAGGGCGGCGTACAAGGCAGCCGTGGCCTATGCGAAGGAGCGCAAGAGCTTCGGCCAGCCGATCGGCTCGTTCCAGATGATCCAGGCCAAGATCGCCGACATGAAGTGCCGCCTGGACGCCGCCGAGATCCTCACCCTGCGCGCCGCCTGGGCCAAGGCCGAAACCGAGAAGACCGGCGGCCGCTTCAGCACCGAAGCCTCGGTGGCCAAGCTGACGGCCTCGGAAGCGGCGATGTTCATCACGCACGCGGCGCTGCAGATCCACGGCGGCATGGGCTATTCCAAGGAAATGCCGCTGGAGCGCTACTTCCGCGACGCCAAGATCACCGAGATCTACGAGGGCACCAGCGAAATCCAGCGGCTGGTCATCGCCCGCAACGAGACGGGCCTGCGCTGATTTCTCCGCGGTTCCCCGTGAAAAAGCCCCGCCTTGGCGGGGCTTTTTTCTGGCTCACTTCTCGCACATGCGCGCGCTGCTCCACTCGCTGCCTTTCGTTGCCCGGACCACGCCCCGTAGGGTTTCCCGCTCGTCCCGGGACAGCGCCGCTGTGGCCATGCCCATTTCGGCCAGGCTTTCCTGCAGCTCCGCATCGGTGACCTGCGGCGCCCAGCACGCGTAATGGCCCATGCAGGCGACGTCGCAGACCGGAGCGACCGGTTTGTTCGCGTACTCGTCGCAGGTGCAGGAACAGCCGGACCCCATCATCGCGTTGTCCAACTCGGTCTTGGTGATGCAGGCCCGCGGCGGTGGCGGCGCCATTGAAACCAGGGGTGCGCGTGGGCGTGCGGCTGGCGCTGCGACCGGCGCTTCTGCCGCGATCTCGATGGCAGGCGGCGGTGGCAGCGCATGGTAGGTGACGTCGGCTCTTGTTCCCTGCGCGCCGGCCGCCGAGAGCACCGCTCCGCCGGCGATCGCCAGGAGGGTTGCGAACGCAACAACAAGATTCTTCATCATTCTTCTTCCATCGTGTAGGTGTCGGGGCGACCCTGCGAAATCCATCGGCAGATATACGGCGCCAGCAGGCCGGTTCCGAAACCGCTCATGCTTGCGACCATCTGCTGCGCCGTCGCCGGGTCCTCGTTGCCCATCCCCTTGGCTATCGCCGCGAGGAAGCCCGACCTGTCTTCAGCGGAGATCGGCGTTCCCTCGCATGTCCCCGTATCCGGCGGGACATCCCCTCCGGAGCCTGCGCCCGAGGAGGAATAAGCGGCCAGTTCGGCGCGCGTCTGCGGTGTCAGCTCATCGTCGGGCAGCAGGTCGGACCGCTCATGCAGTGGCGTCAGGACCTGCGCGGTCATGTCGGCGTCGTAATGCTGCTGTGTCAGGGTCCGGGAGAAATCAAGCTCGTTCGGGCCGTCGGGTCCAATGTAGAAAAGGCCCGGGCTTGCAAAGGAGCCGCTTGCCTGGCCGGCGCGCACGCGCGGATTGCGACACGTGGCCTCAGGATCCTCGGCACTGTTTTGTTCGTAGAGATTTGCCGAGAAGGACCCGACCAACAGCCCGCCTTCGTTGACCGTAATGGTCAGGCTGCCGGTGGTCTGCAGGCTCATGACGGTGACGCAGCCATCCTGTCCCGTCCGGGTCCGTTTCGGAGCCAGGGAGTTCAGGTCCTCCTGGCCCGTGCCGGCGGAGTCGAAGGTTTCCACCTGGATCGTCGCAGGGAAGGTGCCCGTGGCGCCCTCGGCCAGTCGCCGGGTGGAGATGATGTATTTGGCGCCGTCGGTCTTCCCGGAGGCTCTGAGCGGCATCAGGCCGGTGGTGAACGTCGGCAGGTCCAGCATGGCATAGATGTCGCCGAGGCTTTGCAGCCCGTCGCGCGTGAAAGTCCCGGGCAGGTAGCGCAGGTTCGCGCTGCCAAGGATGGCGTTGCCGACGTCGGCGCCGGTATCGGCCATGTCTCCCGTCAGCACACTGAAACTGACGGTGTCACCGCAAAGGAAGTTCGCGGCATCGTCCGCATCGCATACCTCGTCGGTGGCTTCAACCGGGACAATGTTCAGGGCGTTCGACTGCACTTCCACTTTCCCCCTGGACTTCGGCAGCGGCTTTCTCTGCGGCGGGCCGCCGTTGTCGGAAACGGCATAGGAGCCCGTCGCCTGGACGGACGCCACCGGCTGGACGATGGACAGGTTGAACGTCTTCGCCGTCCGGTCGCCGGTCGGCAGCGTCGGCGCGTAAATGAGCGTGATGGTCTGCCAGCCCTGCAGGCCGTTGGGGTCGTGCTCGTTGAGGGGCGCGTAGCCCGCCTGCCAGTTGATGATGCAATAGCCCTTGTCCTTGGGCCGCACCAGCACCGGATGCTGGACAAGTTGCCCCCGGGTGCCAAGCTCCAGTTCCTCGCAGCTGTCGTCGCCGATGGCCGCGACGGTGAAGGGGACGGGCAGGGTTTTCACGAACTGCCAAGACGAGGTTTTCGCGACGAAGTTGATCTCCTGCGGACCGTAGGTGGGCATCCGCACCCGGAGACACCGGGCCGAGTAGGGCAGGATCTCGATCGGCACCGTCGCTGCCGGGGAGGCCGTCAGGTTCACTTTCGTGCAGCCCTTGGACCAGATCAGCGCGTCGAAGGTGTCGGGGGCCAGCTTGCCGGTGCGGTCCCGCGCAACGATGTCCGGGAAGTCGGCATATTCGGTCACCATTTCGGAGAACACCTGGCGCAGGCCGCCCCGCCAGATCGGCACGTCCCGGTAGCGCGCGGCCTTCAGGCCCGCGTCCGTCCACTGCAGCCATTCCACCGATGACGTGGGGTCGGAAGGGCCTTCGCGGTCGAGCATCTGCTGGTAGGCATTGAAGCCTCTCGGGCGGCCCCGCATCACCTGCCGCCAGAAACTTCCGGTCATGTAGCCCGCCATCGTGATGTGGTTCGGGTCCTCGGGAGTCCTGGCGACGGGATATTCCGGATGGTCCTTGGGATAGCGTTCGCTCCAGCCATCGACATCCAGCGGTTGGTCGAAGTACCGAAGTCCGAGGAAGAACGAGAAGTTGCTGTTCTTCGCGTCTTTGGTCTCGAGTGCGATGGCGCGGCGGCCGGGGCCCGGTTCACGCTCGAACATCCCGAATCCAATGCCGTTCGCCTGTCCTTCCACGACCCAGGACGGTGCGCCGTCGTTCTTGGTCCCCGGGATCTTCTCGTACTGGCGAAGATGGATGAATTCGTGGGAGATCAGCAGGTCGGTATTCCATTCCCCCATCCTGTCGGCGAATAGCTGGACGGAGTGGCCGTTGGCGTCGCACCACTTCACCAGATTGCCCTGTTGGCGGACCGCCTCGCCGATCCCGTTGGTGCAGATGTCTGACTCCCGGTAGGTCCTGAGCGGCGACAGCACGGCCGATTCACTCGTGCTCAGGATCTTCGAGGTGGCGGACTTGAACGGCAGGTGGTTGCCTGCGGCCGCGGCGGTGTTGTTGACCTCTGCCCGCTTCACGTAGAAAAGCGTGTACTCGCCGTTGGTCGTGACCGTGATCTTCGGCGGCGTCGAGAAGGCCTCTTCATGCATCTCGTAGATGGTGACCGCCTTGGCGCGGATGTCGGCCGGCACCTCGACCGCTTCGTGCGTGTCCCGGTCAAGACCGATCACCGTCAAGGGGGTCGGGAGGTCCTGGGCCCGCACGGCGGAACTGCCGGCGAGCCAGACGCAGACCGGAACAGCCAGCCCACGGAGCAGGAACGAGCGCATCGCCTTGCATGAACTATCCATCGATCCATCCCACCTTGGTTTTCAGGTCATGACCGGCGCTTGAGCCCGTCCACATTCGTTGCAGCGTCGAGTCCCGCCTCGGGCTGTCATTCCCGGGCCACTACGGCAGGCAGGCCTGGATACGGACATCACCCGCCACGCGGACACCCACGGCCGGGCGCCCCGCGGGTGCGTCGGACCCTCGGCCGGGAACCACGCGGTACATACGGGGACCGCGTCTGCAGCGTTCGGCCGTACCGGGGCGTATCCCAAGGGGAGCTGAAGCAAACGCGACGTTCTGGCTGGCCGGGGAGGGGTGCCGGGGCTACAATTCCGCACCTTTTTTCGTCCTGCGAGAACGCGGTCAATGAACGCCCACGCCCTGGCCTCCGCCGATACCCTTGATGCCGTCATCGCCGCCCTGCCGGCGGGACTGCCCACCGCCGGGAAAGGCCTGCTGGAAGAGTTCACCCGCCGCTTCTACGAGCGCCTGCCCCAGGACGAACTGGAAGCTCGCGACCCCGCCGAATGGGCGGCCATTGCCCAGTCCTTCCTGGCCTTCGCCGGCCAGCGCGCCGCCGGTGCCCCCAAGATCGCGGTCTTCAATCCCACCCGTGCCAACGACGGCTTCGACAGCACCCACACCGTCGTGCGCATCGTCAACGACGACATGCCCTTCCTGGTCGACTCGGTGCGCATGGCGCTGACCCAGTTCGGCGCCACCCTGCACCAGATCGCCCACCCGGTGATGCCCGTGCGCCGGGACGCCGGCGGCCAGCTGCAGGGCCTGGGCGAGGGCGCCGCCGAATCGCTGATGTACCTGGAGATCGACCGCCAGGCCGATGCCGAGGCCATGGCCGCCATCGAAGCCGCGCTGCGCGCCGCCCTGGGCGACGTGCGCGAGGCCGTGGTCGACTGGGAAGTGATGCGCGACAAGATGCTCAGCATCGCCAGCGAGTTCGACACCCGGACCATGCCGGTGGACAGCGCCAGCCGCCTCGAGGCGCAGGCCTTCCTGCGCTGGGCTGCCGACAACCACTTCACCTTCCTGGGCTACCGCGAATACGAAGTGACCGCCGACCGCCAGCTGGCCGCCGTCAACGGCAGCGGCCTGGGCCTGATGCGCGGCAAGGACCACCTGGTGCAGCCGCGCCCGATCACCGGCCTGGCCGCCGCCGACCTGGCGCCCGGCGCCACCCTCGACGCCCTGATCCTGACCAAGACCAACGCCCGTTCCACCGTGCACCGTCCGGGCTACATGGACTACATCGGCGTGCTGGTGTTCGACGAATCCGGCCGCGCCATCCGCGAGCAGCGCTTCCTCGGCCTGTACACCTCCAGCGCCTACAACCGCCGTCCCTGGGAAATCCCGCTGGTGCGCCAGCGCCACGAGTCGGTGATGCAGGCCTCGGGCCTGGCCCTGAACAGCCACAGCGGCAAGGCGCTGCGCCACATCCTGGAATCGCTGCCGCGCGAGGAACTGTTCCAGTCCAGCACCGAAGAGCTCGAGCGCACCGCGATGGGCATCCTGGGCCTGCAGGAGCGCGCCCGCACCCGCCTGTTCCTGCGCCGCGACCGCTACGGCCGCTTCTTCTCCGCGCTGGCCTACATCCCGCGCGACCGCTTCAACACCGGCATCCGCCACCGCATCGAAGCGCTGCTGATGCGCGAACTGCAGGGCGAGCGCCTGGACCACAGCGTGCAGATCGGCGAATCGCCGCTGGCGCAGCTGCACCTGGTGATCCGCCCCAAGGCCGGCGCCAAGGTGGAGTTCGACCAGGACCGCCTCGAGGCCGAGCTGGCCGGCATCGTGCGCGACTGGCACGACGAGCTGCGCGAAACCCTGGTGCGCAGCCACGGCGAGGAGCGCGGCCTGAGCCTGTTCCAGCGCTACGGCCGGGCGCTGCCCGCGGCCTACGTCGAAGCCGTCTCGCCGGCGCTGGCCGCCGCCGACCTGCTGCAGGCCTCGCGGCTTTCGGGCGCGGGTGACCAGCGCATCTCGTTCTACCGCCACGGCGACGAGCTGCGCCTCAAGCTCGTGCGCCGCAGCAGCGACGTCGCGCTGTCGGACGTGCTGCCGGTGATGGAGAACCTGGGCCTGCGCGTGCTCACCGAACATCCCTACGAATTCGAGGTGGAGGGCGAGAAGGTCTCGATCCAGGACTTCGAGGTGCAGTCGCGCCGCGGCGAGATCGACGTCGAGGCCGCGCGCCTTCCGTTCGAAGAGGCCTTCATGGCCATCTGGAGCGGCAACGCCGAAAACGACGGCTTCAACCAGCTGCTGCCCAGCGCCCGCCTGGAATGGCGCGACATCGCCATGCTGCGCGGCTACACCAAGTACATCCTGCAGACCGGCGTGCCGTTCTCGCAGCCGTACATGGAAGAGACGCTGCAGCGCTATCCGGTGATCGCGCGCCTGCTGTTCGAACTGTTTGCCGCGCGCTTCGAGCCGGGCCGCGAGAAGCCGCTCGACGCCGCCGGCCAGCAGGCCCTGCACGACCAGATCGCCTGGCTGCTGCCCGCCGACAAGCGCCAGGCGCTGGACACCATCCCGCAGGAAATCGCCGCCGCCCACGCGCTCGACCGCACCGCCCAGATCGACGCCTGCGTGGACGCGCTGGAGATCCTGCTCGACGCCGTGGTCACCAGCATCGACGACGACCGCATCCTGCGCGGCTACATGGCCCTGATCAACGCCACCCTGCGCACCAACTTCTTCCAGAAGAAGGACGGCGCCCACCGCGACTACATCAGCTTCAAGTTCGACCCGGCCCTGGTGCCCGACCTGCCCAAGCCGCGTCCGTACCGCGAAATCTTCGTGTACTCGCCCTTCGTCGAGGGCGTGCACCTGCGCTTCGGCCCGGTGGCGCGCGGCGGCCTGCGCTGGTCCGACCGCCGCGAGGACTTCCGCACCGAAGTGCTGGGCCTGGTGAAGGCACAGATGGTGAAGAACACCGTCATCGTGCCCGTGGGCTCCAAGGGCGGCTTCGTGGTCAAGCGTCCGCCGGCCGGCGGCGACCGCGACGCCCAGCTGGCCGAGGGCATCGCCTGCTACAAGCGCTTCATCAACGGCCTGCTCGACATCACCGACAACCTGGTGGACGGGCAGGTAGTGCACCGGCAGGACGTGGTGCGCCACGACAACGACGACCCCTACCTGGTGGTCGCGGCCGACAAGGGCACCGCCACCTTCTCCGACATCGCCAACGGCATCTCTGCCGAGCACGGCTACTGGCTGGGCGACGCCTTCGCCTCCGGCGGCTCGGTGGGCTATGACCACAAGGGCATGGGCATCACCGCCAAGGGCGCCTGGGAGTCGGTCAAGCGCCACTTCCGCTCGCTGGGCATCGACTCGCAAAGCCAGGACTTCACCTGCGTGGGCATCGGCGACATGTCCGGCGACGTGTTCGGCAACGGCATGCTGCTCTCGCGCCACATCCGCCTGCTGGCGGCGTTCGACCACCGCCACATCTTCCTGGACCCCAACCCGGATTCGGCGCGCAGCTTCCTCGAGCGCGAGCGCATGTTCGCGCTGCCGCGCTCGAGCTG
This sequence comes from Arenimonas sp. MALMAid1274, assembly GCF_049195245.1. Taxonomy (NCBI): domain Bacteria; kingdom Pseudomonadati; phylum Pseudomonadota; class Gammaproteobacteria; order Lysobacterales; family Lysobacteraceae; genus Arenimonas; species Arenimonas sp. MALMAid1274. Next base: position 1,071,806 of record NZ_JBMIRR010000027.1, on the reverse strand, counting down.
GGACGATTACGACCGCAGCCTGATCTCCGAGGGCGGCGGCATCTACCCGCGTTCGGTGAAGTCCATCCCGGTCACGCCGCAGGTGCGCAAGGCGCTGGACCTGCCCGAGGGCACCGAGCAGCTGAGCCCGATGGAGCTGATGAACGCCATCCTCAAGGCGCCGGTGGACCTGCTGTGGAACGGCGGCATCGGCACCTACGTCAAGGCCACCAGCGAAACCCACGCCGACGCCGGTGACCGCGCCAACAACGGCCTGCGCGTCAACGGGTCCGAGCTGCGCTGCAAGGCGATCGGCGAGGGCGGCAACCTGGGCATGACCCAGCGCGGACGCATCGAGGGGGCGCAGGCCGGCGTGCTGGTCAATACCGACTTCATCGACAACTCCGCCGGCGTGGATACCTCCGACCACGAGGTCAACATCAAGATCCTGCTGTCGGCCCCGGTCAAGCGCGGCGAGCTGTCGCAGGAGCAGCGCAACACCCTGCTGGCCAGCATGACCGACGAGGTCGGCGAGCTGGTGCTCAACGACAACTACCGCCAGAACCAGGCCATCAGCCTGATGGAGCGCATGAGCGCTTCGCGCCTGGGCTCGTTCGGCCACTTCATCCGCACGCTGGAGGCCGAGGGCCTGCTCGACCGCGCCATCGAGTTCCTGCCCACCGACGCCGAGCTCAACGATCGCAAGTCGCGCGGCCAGGGCCTGACCCGGCCGGAGCTGTCGGTGCTGCTGAGCTACGACAAGATCGTCATCTTCAACCAGATGCTCGACTCGGACGTGCCCGAGGATCCCTACCTGTCCAAGGAGCTGGTGCGCTACTTCCCGCGCGCCCTGCAGGACACGTACGCCCAGGACATGGAAAACCACCGCCTGCGGCGCGAGATCATCGCCACCGCCGTCACCAACTCCACCGTCAACCGCATGGGCTCGACCTTCCTGCTGCGCATGCAGGAGGACACCGGCGAGACCCCGGCCCAGATCGCCAAGGCCTACACCATCAGCCGCGAAGTGCTGGACGCCCGCGAGCTGTGGGCCGGCATCGATGCGCTGGACCTGAAGGTGCCCGAAAGCGCCCAGCTCGACGCGCTGACCGGCATCTGGCATCTGCAGCGCAACATGACCCGCTGGCTGCTCAACCGCCCCGGCGAAAACCTCAACATTGCCGAGAAGGTCGAGCGCTATTCCGAGGGCGTGGCCGCGTTGCGCCGGTCCATGGCGGACGTGCTGCCCACCGAGGCCCGCGCCGACCTGCTGGGCGACCAGGCCCGCTGGGTGGCGCTCGGGTTCCCGGAAGATCTGGCGCGCGCCTTCGCCAGCCTGCCGTTCCTGGCCTACGCACTGGACATCGTCGAGGTGGCGATCGAGAAGGACCTGGCCGTGCTGGACGTTGCGGCCGCGTATTTCGGCCTGTCCGACGCGCTGCACACCAAGTGGCTGATGGACGCGGTCGAAAGCCTGCCGGTCGAGGGCCGCTGGCATGCGCAGGCCCGCGGCGTGCTGCGCGACGAACTGCAGTCGCAGCAGCGCGCCCTGGTGGGGCAGGTGCTGGGCTCGGGGCGCAAGGGCACCCGTCCGCAGGCCCTGCTGGCCGACTGGCTGGGCCGCGACGACGCCACGCTGAAGTACACGCTGGGCATGTTCGCCGACATGCGCAACCTGCGTGGCCTGGATTACCCCACGCTGTCGGTGGCGGTCCGCCGCCTGGCGCAGGTGGTCGCCGCCGGCACCCGCTGAGTCCCCGCAGGAAGCCCCTCCTACCCGCAACTCACATCACGTAAGCTCGGGGCCATGAGCCTGCCTGCCCACCCGCGCATCGCCTTCCTCGCCAGCCCCACGCCCGAGGCCCAGGCGGCGCTGGCCAAACTGTCGGCCGCCCACGGCGGCGTCGCGCCCGACGAGGCCGACGTCATCTGCGCCCTGGGCGGCGACGGCTTCATGCTGCAGACCCTGCATCGCCACGGTGGCCTGGGCCGCCCGGTGTACGGCATGAAGCTGGGCACGGTCGGTTTCCTGATGAACCAGCACCGGCCCGAAAGCCTGCTCGAGCGCCTGCATGCCTCCGAGGAAACCGTGCTGCGTCCGCTGGAAATGGTGGCCACCACCGAATCCGGCGCCACGGTGACCTCGCTGGCCTACAACGAGGTCTCGCTGCTGCGCCAGACCCGGCAGGCGGCGCACCTGCGCGTGCACCTCAATGGCCAGGTGCGGCTGGAGGAGCTGGTCTGCGACGGCGCCCTGGTGGCCACGCCGGCCGGCAGCACCGCCTACAACTTCTCCGCGCACGGGCCGATCCTGCCGCTGGGCTCGCAGGTGATCGCGCTGACGCCGATCGCGGCCTTCCGGCCCCGGCGCTGGCGCGGTGCGCTGCTGCGGGCCGACACCGTGGTGCGGCTGGAGGTGCTGGGCGGCTACAAGCGCCCGGTCAGCGCCACCGCCGACTCGCACGAGGTGCGCGACGTGGCCGAGGTCACCATCCGCGAATCGCGCGAGCGCACCGTCACCCTGCTGTTCGACCGCGAACACAACCTCGAAGAGCGCATCCTCAACGAGCAGTTCATCACCTGAGCGTCGCAGCCGCTGCGACCGCGAGGCCGCATACTCCGTCCATGCCCCTGTCCTCCCAGCCCGCACGTCCGTCCGAACGCCTGGTGGTGGCCATCACCGCCCGCGCCCTGTTCGACCTGGAGGACAGCCATGCGCTGTTCCAGTCCAGCGGCCTGGAGGCCTATGCCGAATTCCAGCGCAGCCGCGAGCGGGACGTGCTGTCGCCGGGCATCGCCTTCCCGCTGGTGCGCAAGCTGCTGGCGCTCAATGCGGGCGCGCCGCCGGAGGCGCCGCGGGTAGAGGTGGTGCTGCTGTCGCGCAATTCCTCCGACACCGGCCTGCGCATCTTCAACTCCATCCGCCACTACGGCCTGGGCATCGTGCGCGCGGTGTTCACCAGCGGCGCCGAGACCTGGCCCTACATCAAGCCCTTCGGGGCGCAGCTGTTCCTGTCGGCCAACCCCGACTCGGTGCGCGGCGCGCTGGAGAATGGGTTTGCCGCGGCCACCATCCTGCCGGCCAAGGCCTTCGAACCCTCGCACCCGCAGCTGCGCATCGCCTTCGACGGCGACGCCGTCATCTTCGGCGACGAGTCCGAGCGCGTGTCCCAGCAGTCCGGCCTGGCCGCCTTCCACAGCAACGAAGCAGATCGCGTGAACGAGCCGCTCTCGGGCGGACCCTTCCGCGGCTTCCTGGCCGCGCTGCACGAACTGCAGTTGGCCTTCCCGCCGGGCGAGGACTCGCCGCTGCGCACCGCCCTGGTCACCGCCCGCTCGGCGCCTGCGCACGAGCGCGTCATCCTCACCCTGCGCGAGTGGGGCGTGCGGCTGGACGAAGCCATGTTCCTCGGTGGCCGCGACAAGGGCCCCTTCCTTGAAGCCTTTGGCGCCGACATCTTCTTCGACGATTCCCGGCACAACATCGAGAATGCGCGCCGCCACGTGGCCACGGGTCACGTTCCGTACGGCGTCACGAACGAGGGCTAGCGGTCGGTGATAAGGCTTCTGTCGCCGCACGCTTGTTTTTTTCGGTCTAGGAGAATGTCCCGACGCGTATGACGACAATGCGGGCCAACCGCGCTGGCCACTGGAAAACGGCGAAATTTCAGAAAGGAGTGGGTTGGCTTCGTCCCAAAGTTCAGTACTAGCCCGGCGTGACGAAGAGGAAGGGGCTGCTTTCGGCCGAGAGCGGACTAGCTACCCTTTAAGTAGGAAGAGCCGCATCCCAACGTCCCACCTTTTGCCTAAGGCACTCAGCACAAAAATGACCGCCCAAAGAAAGAAACTTTTCGAAAGGCAAATGCTTTACGGCTTGCTTGAAAGACTTGAAGTTCCCGCGCAAATTCTGCCCGGCGATTTCGAAGCTCCCGATCTTGGGGCGGTCCTCAACGGAAAGCTTATTGGTATAGAGGTAACTGAAATTCAGAAGAGCAAGGTCGAGCGAGCGAAACGTGCACACAAAGACGACGTCGTGGAGCGAGTTAGGTGTGGATACGAGGCAAACAATGGCCCTCCGCTGAGCGTATGTTTTTCTTTCAATCAAGGAGTTGATCTGGCAGAAATAAACCGCGCAGAGCTGAGTCAAGAAATTGTTGGTCTCCTTCTAAATGTGTCCTTGAAAGAAAATTTTGATGCGGTTGTTCTGGCTGGCGAACTATTACCGGCTGCGCTGCAAAGAATTGTTCGCGAGTTGAGATTTTGGCGCGAAACCAATCGATGCGTCTGGCAGTGCATTGAGGCGAGCTGGGTTGCGCCCCTCACCACGGAAGTGCTGCAAGAGCGCTTGGACGTCAAGTCAGTCCTCTTGCCGACGTACAGAAAAAAAGGTTACGACGCCTACTGGCTTCTCATTTGCGCACATCCGACCAACCCTGCCTGCCGGTTCGAGGCAGCGCGAGATTTCGACCCAACCCAAGTGCTTTCACCTTTTGACCGCACGTTCTTCTACGACGGCTGGCAGGCGGTGGAGCTTGGAGGTCTGGGGCAATCCAACGAGTGAGATTTTCTTGCTGAGGCTTGCCTGCAGGGATGTCCGCTTTTTTGGTCGAAAGCGGACAGGCGCATTAGCTAGCTACGCCATTGCCCGACAGCTCAGCTACCCGAGGGTGGGTTCGGATCCGGCTCGGGTCGCGGCCTGGCCCACAGCCACAGCGCCACCAAGGCGACGAAGGCCGGCACCGAAATCGCCAGCGCCTTGATCGCCTCGACCGCGTAGACCGGGTCACCGCCAAAGGCCACGATCACCAGATCCAGCAGCGGAGGCCCGGACGACGTGCCGTTGCCGCCATCGGTCTTCAGCGGCGTGGCCACCAGCGCGAGCAGCGGCCCCCACGCCAGCGCCCGCTTCCAGATGCTTTTCACCTTCCGGGTCAGCAGGTAGATCACTCCGGCGATGGGCAGGGCGAGGATGGCCGTGATCGCATAGGCGATGAACATCAGGCCCGAAAAGTCGGAAGCCAGGGCCTGGCCGGGCACCAGGGCCAGGCTGGCGAACGCCAGCAGCGAACGGGCTTTGCAGGGATGCTTGTTCATGGCGAGCTGCTCACGGGAATGGCCGGCACCGTCCGCCGCAGCGCGTAGACCACCCACGCCACCGCAGTAACGCCCGCGCCCAGCAGGAAGGCCAGCCTCCCGCCGCCCGCGCTTTCCCACGCCAGCGCGGCCATGCCCGCGCCCAGCACGCCGCCCACGCCCGAGCTGAAGCCGTACAGCAGGCTCTGGCCGGCAGCGGCGCGCCTGCCGGGGAAGTAGTCGGCCATCAGGCGCATGCAGCAGGCGTGGAAGACGGCGAAGCTCAGCGCGTGCGTGCTGGCCGCCAGCACCATCACCGGCAGCGAGTGCGCATACAGTCCGGTGACGGTCCAGCGCAGCACCGTTGCCGCCATGCACACCATGATCAGCCGGCTGGCGCCGAAACGCGCGATCAGGCGCGGGGCCTGCCAGAACATGCCGATCTCGACCAGCACGCCCACGGCCCACAGCAGGCCAATGGCGGCGCCCGAGTGCCCCGCGGCCTGCATGTGCAGCGTGTAGAAGACATAGAACGGCCCGAAGCCCACCTGCATCAGCAGCGCCATCAGCAGGAAGCGGCGCACGCCCGGGCGCTTCCACAGATGGCCGGCGTCCCCGACGGTGTCCACGTGGTCGGGCGGCGTGTCGCGCCGGTGCGGCCAGGCCGCCATCAGCATTCCGACGAACAGGGGCAGGGTGAGCCACGGGAAGGCGCGGTCGCCGAAGCGGTCCATCAGTGCGCCGTAGGTGGAGGCCACGAGCAGGAAGCCGATCGAACCCCAGACGCGCAGGCGGCCGTAAAGATCCGTGCGCGGCCCCAACGCGGTCAGTGTCATCGCCTCGAACTGCGGCATCACCGCGTTGTAGAACAGGCCGAACGCCGCCATCACACCCAGCAGCGCCCAGGCCGATTCCGTGGCGAGAAAGCCCGCGAAGCACAGCAGCGTCAGCGCGCAGCCCGCCACGAACCAGTGTCCTGGCCGGGCGCTGCGCCCCGACAGCGCCGCCCACGCCGGCGGCGACACGATGCGGCTTCCGTACCACAGCCCCAGCATCGCGCCGACCACGTAGCCACTGTGGCCCAGCCCGTCCACCCAGCGGCCCACGTACGGCGTGTACGCGCCCAGCGCGGCGTAATAGAAAAAATAGAAGATCGAGAAGCGCCGGAGGCTGGCGTCCATTCCGTGGCGGGTCCGAAAAGAAAACGGCCGGACCCGAAGGCCCGGCCGTCATCATCGCCGGTTTGCCCGGCGGCCGGAACTAGCGCTGCGAGACGCGGCCGCCGCGCACCGGGGCCACCGGCGCCGGTGCACGCGGCGCCGGGGCGCTGCGCGCGCCGGCCTCGCGGGCTGCCAGCTCACGCGTGTCCAGCGTGCCCATGCGCGTCTGGTCCTTGAGCTCCAGGAAACGCAGCTCGTAGGGCGCACCGAATCCGGTCGGCACGTTGCCCGGGCCGAAGGCCAGTGCGAGCTGGCGCTTGCCGGCCGCGAACCACTGCGCCGCATGCGCCTGCGCCACCGGTCGGCTGACGCCATCGCTGCCCGTGGCGAACAGCGTGCCGCGCACCTCATAGCGGCCGGGCGCGGCCACCTGCACGGGCAGGTCGAAGCGCAGCCCCTTGGCATCGAAGGCATAGCTGCCGCCGAAGCGCGCCGTCGGCCGCGAGATCGCCACGGCGGTGCGGGCATCGCGCTGCACGCTGCCGCCCTTGGCCAGCGCGCCGCCCGAGAGCTGCACTTCCCACAGGCCCGGCTCGCCGCCGGCGTCCAGCGGCACCTGCAGCCGGGCCTTGCCGTCCACGAAGGCCAGCGGATAGCTGCGGCCCGAGGGCGAAACCAGTTCGCCGCCGATGCGGCCGCCGCCCAGCTTGGCCTGGCCGTCCTGCATCAGCGCCGCCACTTCCAGGGTATCGCCGGCCAGCAGCTGGCTGCGGCTGGACTGCGCGCGCAGCACCAGCGTGCTGTTGGGTTCGAACACATGCACCAGGTACTGGCCGCTGGCCTTGGCCAGCTGCAGCTGGAAGCGGCCCTGGCCGTGCGCGTCGGCCAGCTGCACCACGGCCGAACCGTCCGGCACGTCCATGCCGGCCTGCTGCAGCTGCTCGGTGGTGGCCTTGCGCTGGAAGCCCTGCGGCTCCGGGATCAGCTTGCCGTTGCGCAGCACGCGCAGGTCGTCCGGGCTCACCTTCGCAGTGCCCAGGGCCGGGCTGACGCGCACCACGGCGCCGGGCGCGCTGGTGTCGATGGCCACGCCGCGCTTCATTTCCGAGGCGTCCACCAGGGTCCAGAACTCGCGGCTCTCGGCCTGGTAGGGTGCCTGCGTTTCGACGCCGGCCATCGGGTCCAGCGCCCAGGCGTAGGACAGGGCCTTGCGCTCGAACTCGCCGGCCGGCGCGGGCGCCGACTGCAGCAGGCGCGGCGAGGCGTCCTGGCTGCCGGCGGGCAACAGGGTGCCGGCCTGGGCCGACAGGGAAAGGGACATCAGTACCAACAGGAGGCGCTTGTTCATGGCTCAGGACCTCATGTCGTTGCGCAGGATGGTGTCGAGGCCGAAGCAGGCCCGGCGGCTCTGGTTGTGCGACAGCGGTTCGCTGCCGGCCATGCGCGCCTTGTCCTGGAACCACACGCTGCCCGCGGCCGACTGGCTGGAGCATTCAAGGAAGCCGTCCGAGCACGAGTTGAGCCACAGCTGCGTGGTCTCCAGGCCCACGTTCTCGACGTAGCCGCCGCAATAGCTGTCGCTGTCCCAGATCGCGGAGTCGACGTCGGTGCCGACCACCGTGCGGAACAGCTTGGGCAGGGCCGGGCGGCCGGCGGTGCCGTAGAGGTTGTTGGCGTTGTAGCTGGCCATCCAGCTGGTCTGCTGCATGCGCACCGCGTCGTTGCGCTGGCCGACGATCCAGCCCAGCGAGGTCTCGAACACGTTGCCCGCGATCACCGCATTGGCCAGCGGCGTGCCGGCCGACGAGGGCGCCAGCGCGTTCACCCGCACCGTCTTGGCGATGATGTTCGGGTAGCGGCTGTCGTAGGTGGGGTTGGAAAGGATCCAGCGCATCACGTTGCCGCCGTTGCTGTGCGTGATCACGATCAGGCGGGTGATGCCCTTGCTGTTGATGAAGCTGGTGAGCTGCCCGGCCAGGCAGCCGCCGGCCGCCGCGTCCCACATGTACTTGGTGAAGTCACAGTTGATCACCACGTAATTGGCCGGATTGGCCAGGCCGCCGCGCACGTTGTTGACGAACTCGGGCTTCCAGTAGTCGGCCGTGGCGTTGGTCTGTTTGCCGGTGCCGTGCACGAAGGCGACGCCGGTGTTGGCATTGCAAAGGCCGGATGCGGCCGCGAGTACGGCCAAGAGTAGATAGCGCACGATCCCTCCCCAGGAATTCGTTTGCGAAACGCGGCGACCCCGTCCCTGCGTGACCCCGTCCATCAAGAAGCCGGCACTCCAATGCGCCGGCGTATGGGGGTCGAGACTACGGACTAAATCGTGACGGTCAACACATTTCGATGCTGCAGTGCGGCAGCGTATGGATGGCGCGGCGCAACAAATTCAATGGCTTGGCGCTTGCCCGCCGAAGGGGCCGTTCAGGCGGGAGGGGTGCCTCGGGACGTTCGGCCGATGTGCGGGGCGTGCCGCAGGAAGCTAGACCCAGACATTGTCCGGTGCGGTGTATGCGCCCCCGGCGTCACCCGTGTTCACCACGCCGCGGGGTTCGACCAGCATCACGCTGCACTCGCGGGTGGCCACGGGACGGTGTTCCGTTCCCCTGGGCACGACGTACATCTCGCCCGCCGCCAGCGGTACCGTCTTGTCCCTGAATTCCAGGGTCATTTCGCCTTCCACGACAATGAAGACTTCGTCGGTGTCGGCGTGGGCGTGCCAGACGAACTCTCCCATCACCTTGACCAGCTTGAACTGGTAGTCGTTCATTTCAGCGATGACGCGCGGCGACCAGCATTCCTCGAACAGGGACAGCTTTTGCCGCAGGTTGATGGCAGTGTTCGACATGCATCGGCTTCCTTCTCCGGCTTGGTTCACTGTGGGTCGACGCAATCGACGAGCCACGCCACGATCGCGTCGAATCTTTCCTGGTCCAGGGCATGCCCGCGGTCCACGCGCAGTTGGGTGATGAAGTCGCCGCCGGCGCGGGCTACCACCTGGTCGGCGTCCCGCGAGTATTTGTCCTGGGTTCCCGACACGACCAGGGTCGGGCGGGGACCGATGGCGGCCAGCACGTCGTGTGTGTCCATGTCGCGGGCGAGGCCGGGCACGGCTTCGAACAGCGTGATCCCGGTCTTCTCCCGCCGGCGCGTCGCGAAGCTGCAGACGGCGCCGCTGATGCAGGCGAATCGGCAACGCGCATCCACGGCGGCGTGGTAAAGGGCCGTGTAGCCGCCGTAGGAATGCCCGGCGACGCCCACGCGCCGCGCGTCCAGGCCGGTGGCCCCCAGCAGCACGCTCAGCGCCCGCTGTGCGTCGTCCAGGCATTTGCGCATCAGCAGGTCGCCGTCGAGCAGGCGGTAGCTCATCGCGCTGTAGTGCTGCAGCCAGTCATAGTCGTCCGGCAGCACGCCCTGCACCGATTCGCGCCGGTCCTCGAAGCTGATCGCGTCCGGGGCCAGAACCGCCAGGCCCCGGCGCGCCAGCGCCGGCCCGAAGGCCTGGAACGGATCGCCGACCAGGCCCGCCACTTCGCTCTTGCCGAAGTGGAACTGGCCGTTGTGCTGGTGGAAGACCACCACGCCACCCACCGGGTCGCGAGCCTGGGGCTTGAACAGGTAGGCCGGGATCAGGTCATCCTCGCGGCCGCGGTATTGGATCCGTTGGCGCACGTAACCATCGCCCTCGACGACCTCGCCGTGTTCGAAGTCCATGGGCACCGGATCAGCCAGGGCCAGGCGGGTGCGGAGCGTGCTTGCAGGGTGGGAAACCATCGGATCAGCCTCCGTGTGGCCAGAACCGGGCCGCGGCGATGCTCGCGGCGAAACACAGCACGCAGGCGGCCATGCCCGCGGTCGGGATGCTGAACCAGTAAACCCTCGCCAGGACCAGCAGGCACAGCAGCATCGCGAACCCGACCGCGAGCAGGAAGTTGGACGCGAACAGCACCTGCGGCTGCGCCATCGCGAGGTAGGCGAACACCAGCGCGAACAGAACCAGCCCAAGCCCGTGGCTGGCGTTGAAGCCCACCCACGCGCGCCAGACGGTGGTTTCCGCCGTGAGGCTGAGCGGCGCGCGCTGCATCGCGTCCAGCAGCGAAGGATCCCGCGGCAGCAGGCGCGAACCGGAGAAGGTGTAGGCAAGATGGATCACGCCCAGCAACAGCGCGATTCCGGTGCTCAGCAGCATCAGTAGCCGGGACATGGGGATTGCTCCTTGCTTAGCGTTCGGCGGCCGGGGTCATGGCGGCATCGGCGTTGCCGCGTCCGCCAAGCCAATGCGCCGCGGCGTGGCCCAGCACGCCGGCGAAGGCGGCCACGTTCGCCCACCAGCTCACCGGTCGCTGGAGATCGGGGCCATAGGGCTCCAGGAAGAATGAATAGGCCAGCAGCAAGGGCGCTGCCAGGATCAGCAGGCTCGACGAGGTCTGCAGCGGTCGTGCGAATCCCCGCGGTGCGCGGGCCAGATGACAGCCCAGCAGGGCGTTGGCGATACCGGACCACAGCAGGTAGATGTGCGCCGAACGAAGGAACAGTCGCGGCCCGTCCGGCATGCCGACCAGGTGGTCGTGGACCTTGTCCAGGTACTGGCCGGTCAGGACGAAGGCGGCCAGGGTCACCAGGCCCATCACCAGGTGCAGCTGCCGCAGGCAGCTCCGTGGGTGTCGGTACATCCGGATGCTCCTCCCTGGCGATATCCGGCGTCGGCGAGGCGGATAGTGCGCAAAGATGGGGCCCGGCAACAGTCTTGTGGCGCCCCCGATTCTGTGAGCACTCTGGCGGCGGGTCCCGGGCCCGTCGCTAGCCTCCGGGCGGCAGCTTGCACGAAACATTGCACCGCATCCGTGCAAATCGAATCACCCCGCTTGAACCGATCATGACGCCGCGCACGCCGGGCCCGGTGCCGTCGGCGAAGGATATGAGTACAGTGGGCGCGGTTCGACCAACCGGTCGGCGACAAAAGGACGTGCCATGTCATTCGCAATCTATCTGGTCGGCTTGCTGCTGGTCATCGGCGGCATCGCCTGGGGCCTGGTCACCCTGGGGCTGGCTACGCTGTACGTGGTGATCATCTGCCTCATCGCGCTGGGCCTGGGCATCATGACCGCGGTATCGCGCACGCGTTCCAAGGACCCGCCGCAGTAAATCCTACGGCTCCGCCCGGCCGTCCAGGCCGCGATAGCAGGCCTCGTGCGCCAGCGCCAGCAGCTCACGGTCTTCTGGCGTGTCGCCGTAGGCGTAGATGCGGCCGAAGCGCGCGAGATCGTACTGCTGGCGCACACGCCTGGCCTTCTCCGCGCCGACGCACTGGTGGCCCTGGTAGCGGCCCGTGAGCCGGTCGCCGTCACGTTCGAGCTGCGAGCACAGCAGGGCCAGGCCGTGCTGCCGCGCCCACGGGGCCAGGTACACGTCGAGTCCGCCGGACACCAGGGCCACGGTATCGCCGCGATCGCGATGCCAGCCGATGCGCGCCATCATTTCCGGACGGAGCACGGTGGGCAGGTAGTCTTGCGCGAAGGCCTGGCCGTGGCCTTCCAGTTCCGCTGCCGGCACGCCGCGGAAGCCCAGCCGGCAGATCGCGGCGCGCACCACCGTTCCCGGCACTGCGCCGATGCGGTAGCCCACGACCAGCGGCATCAGCAGCGGCTTGCCCCAGGCCAGGCGCCGTGGCCGCACCGCCCGGTGCATGAACACCGGCATCGTTTCGCGGTCGGTGAGGGTGCCGTCGAAATCGAACAGCGCCAGGTCCATCGGCCTCAGAACTCCAGGTCCAGCGCGGCGCAGAGGTAGTCCACCATCGGCGCCATGCCGGTGAAGCCGCTGGCCACGGCCTGGCGCAGGCGCGGGCCCAGCACCGTCTCGTCGTCGAGGCCGGCGCCGGCGACGAAGTCCTTGCGCTTGAGGTCTTCGATCAGCTCATGGTCGGCCGGATAACCGCGCGGCGGCCGCACCAGCGTGTCGCCGGTGAGCTCGAAGCGGCGCCTGAAGGCAGGCGCGCGCGTGGCGGCCTTCCAGCCGGTGGGGTTGTCCACCATGAAGTTGCGGATGCGGCGCTGCGTCTCGGGCTCCGGGTGCCAGAGGCCGGCGCCGAGGAAGCAGGCGCCCGGCTGCACGTGCAGGTAGAAGGAGGGTGCCGGCACGGTCTTGCTGCGCTCGTGGAAGAAGCGCGCGCCGGACCAGGTCTTGTAAGGGGTCTTGTCGTTCGAGAAACGGGTGTCGCGGTGGATGCGGAACAGCGAGCCGCCCATCGCGCGCGGATCGGCGCGGTAGTGCGCACTGATCACGGCCAGGTCCGGCTGCAGGTCGGTGATCAGCTGCAGGAAGGGCTGGCGCAGGTGCGCCTCGTAGTCGGCCTTGTGCGCGTTGAACCATTCGCGCGAGTTGTTGCGCCCCAGCGCGCGCAGGAACTTGAAGGTTTTGGCGGTGAAGTAGGTGCTCATGCCAGTTCTTGCTCCAGGTCGTGGCCCCAGGCCTCCAGCGCGTCCAGCCAGGCCTGCGCCGGGCCAGGGCCCTGGCTGGCGCGCAGGGCGGCGATCTCGGCGCGGTAGCCGGGGAAATCGTATTCCGACAAGCCGGTTGCCGTGCCCAGCCGGTGGCGACGATAGTCGTCCCAGCGCGACTGCTCGGATGCGTCGAGGGTGTCGGGCCAGTTGCGGGCACGGTAGCGGAACAGCAGTTCGGCATAGCGCGGGTCGTCGAAACGCGGAGCGAAGTCGGCCAGTTCGGACGGCAAGGCGCTGCGCACACGCGGGAACAAACGCTTGTCGGCATCGGACGGGAAGCCGTCGTACAGCGCCGCATCGGCGTCCGCGGGTTCGCGCGCCGCGTCGGCCGCGAACACCCGCCGCACCTTCTCGGCCAGGCCGGGCGCGGCGCGCAGCTCGGCCGCGCGCGCCAGGCAGGCCTCGCGGTCGATGCCCAGGCGCTGGAAGTCCGACTCGCGCAGGTGCGCCAGCGGCAGCAGCACCGGGCACTTGTTGGTGTGCACTTCCTTGAGCGGGATGCGCCGCTCGCCCTCGGGCAGGTCGGCCGCCGGCGTGTACAGCCGGTCGGCGATGTCGCCGGGTTCCATCGTCAGCAGGGCGGACAGGTCCTCGTCCAGACCGCAGACGATCACCCGCGATTCGATCCGCGGATGCCGCGCGATCGGGGCCACCAGCGCCGCGCAGTGCCGGCTGGCGGGATAGCGCGAGGAGATGTGCAGCAGCGGCGTCATGTTGGCCACGTCCAGCAGGGCGCCCACCTTGCGCTTGTCGCGCAGTTCGAAGGCGTAGTCCCACAGCCGCGGCTGCGCGGCCTTGAAGCGGCGCGCCAAGCCGATCAGCGCACGCACGTCCGACAGCGCCTCGTGCGCCTCGCCCTCGCGCACGCCATTGGCCAGGGCCAGGTGCTCGAGCTTGAAGCTGGGCGCGCCGTCCTCGCGCAGCGGCCACTGCAGCCCCTCGGGGCGCAGGGCTTCGGCCAGGCGCAGCACGTCCAGCAGGTCCCAGCGCGAATTGCCGTTGCGCCACTCGCGTTCGTAGGCGTCGTGGAAATTCCGGTACAGGCCGAAACGCACGAACTCGTCGTCGAACCGGATCGAGTTGTAGCCCACCGCGCAGGTGCCCGGCTGCGACAGCTCCTCGGCGACCCGGCCGATGAAGTCGGCTTCGCGCAGGCCCTCGGCCAGCGCGCGCTGCGGCGTGATGCCCGTGATCATCGTGGCCGCGGGCGAGGGCAGCAGGTCTCGCGCGGGCTGGCAGAACAGGCTCACCGGCTCGCCGATGGGCTGCAGGTCCAGGTCGGTGCGGATCGCCGCGAACTGCGCGATGCGGGTCCGGCGCGGATCGCGGCCGAAGGTTTCCAGGTCGTACCAGAGCAGGGACTTCGCGCTCACTCCAGCGGATCCAGCTGCGCCAGCACCTGGGCGTCGGCGGCGGCGAGGTCGACTTCCTCCACGCCGGCCTTGCCCTGCGTGGCCTGCACCAGGATCGCGCGCTGCACCTTGCCGCGCGCGAAGGCGGTGGCGTAGGGCACGCGCAGGAAGCTGACCATCGAATAGCGCGGCACGAAGCGGCCCGGGTGGCGCTCGGCCAGCACGCGCTCCAGCGCGCGCTGCAGCAGCCAGTCGGCGTCGTCCACGCGGTCGCGCATCTCGACGTAGTTCTCCAGCGCCATGGCCTGGATCGCGTCGGCATTGGGCCGGCGCTCGGCCTCGAAAGCGGCGAACGCCGCGGCGAAATCCGGGCTGGCGGCCAGGTGGCGGTCCAGCGCCACGCAGTCCTCGAAGGCGCAGTTCATGCCCTGGCCGTGGAAGGGCACCATGGCGTGCGCCGCGTCGCCCAGCAGCACGGCGCGTCCGTCCAGGTGCCAGCGCTGCAGCGACAGCGTGCCCAGGCCGCTGACCGGGTTGTTGGTCCAGTCGGCGTCGAAGTCGGGCACCAGCGGCAGCGCATCTGCGAAGTCACGCGCGAAGAAGTCGCGCGCCGCGGCCAGGTCGGGCAGGGTGGCGAAGCTGGGGTCGCCCCGCATCGGCAGGAACAGCGTCACCGTGAAGGTCTGTTCGGTGTTGGGCAGGGCGATGCACATGTAGCCGCCGCGCGGCCAGATGTGCAGGGCATGGGGCTCGATGCGGAAGCCGCCGGAGGCATCGGGCGGTATCTCGAGTTCCTTGTAGCCGTGGCCCAGCGGCTCGAAGCGTTCGCCCAGGTCCACGCGCGGGCGCATCGCCTCGCGCAGGCCCGAGCCGGCACCGTCGCAGCCCAGCAGGGCCTCGAAGTCCTGCACGTGGGCGTCGCGGTCGTGGTCGTTGACGAAGCGGGCGCGGCGCGCGTCGAAGTCCACGCCGTCCAGGCGCCGGTTGAAATGCAGCCGCGCCCCCGCCGCCTCGGCGGCGTCGAGCATGGCGATGTTCAGGCGGCCACGGTGCACCGACCAGATCACTTCGCTGTCGTCGCGGCCGTAGCGCTGCAGCTGCTGGCCGCCGCCGGGCGGATGCACCATGCGGCCGCGCATCATCACCGCCTGCGCCATCACCGCGTCCTGCAGGCCGGCCAGGCGCAGCGCATTGAGACCGCGCTCGGCCAGGGCCAGGTTGATCGAGCGCCCGCCTTCGTAGCCGCGCGAACGCGGGTCGGGGCGCTTCTCGAACACGTCCACCGACCAGCCCCGGCGGGCCAGCAGGGTGGCGAGCAGGGCGCCGGCCAAGCCGGCGCCGACCAGGGTGAGAGAACGTTCGGGGCTGGGATTCAAGGTTGGGGGACTCGGACAGGGGCGGCGCCTTCGGGCGTCGCCGGATCGGCAGGGGCGGACACGCTGCAGCGGTTGCGGCCGCTGCGCTTGGCCTCGTACAGGGCGCGGTCGGCGCGGTCGAGCGCGGCGGTGACGCTGCCTTCGCCGCGCACCCAGTGCGACACGCCGATGCTCACCGTCACCGGCACGCCCTGGAAATCGGCGGCCTCCACCGCGGCGCGCAGCTGCTCGGCCAGCACCGCACCCTCGGCCACCGGCACGTCGGCCAGCATCGCCGAAAACTCCTCGCCGCCGTAGCGGAACAGCGGGATGTCCGGGTCCATCGCGCGCCCGAGCTCGGCCGCCACCTGGGTGATGATGCGGTCGCCCACCAGGTGGCCGTGCAGGTCGTTGATGGCCTTGAAGTAGTCGATGTCGATCAGCAGGAAGGTGCAGCGGCGCGCGCTGGACCGTGGGCCGGCCAGCTGTTCCAGCGCTTCGTTGAAGGTGCGGCGGTTGAAGCAGTTGCTGAGCGCGTCGTGGTCGGAGTGGTAGCGCAGCATCAGCGCGGCCCGCTCCTGCAGCAGCGCATAGGTGTACATGAAGCACACCAGCAGGCCGTAGCCGCTGGCGAAGCGCACCACGTCGATGCCGGGCACCAGCGGCAGGGTCATCGCGGAGGCGTAGAGGCCGAACAGCACCATCGCCACCAGCGCCCGGTCAGAACGCAGCAGGAACACGATCACCGGCGGGAAGATGTAGGCCCAGTGCTGCATGTTGCGGCCGTGGTACCAGCCGAAGGCCATCACGCCCACCATCAGCAGGGCGATGGCGCAGAAGAACACCGTGCCGCCCGTGTGCCGCGGCAGCACCAGCAGCGCCACGATGCAGGCCAGGGCAATGCCCAGCACGATCCAGGCCAGCTGGGCGGTGTCCTGCAGGCCCATGCGCACGTTCACGCTGCCCAGTACCACCATCAGCACCGCGATCAGCACCGACAGCACCATCGCCACGCGCCAGCGCATCAGCTCGCGCAGCAGGCTGAAGGAATCGCGGCGCAGGCTGATCAGGCTCACGGGGCGGCGGGTCCCTGCGACCAGGCGGCGACCGCGGCGACGAAGCGGTCCACGTCGGCGTAGCGGTTGTACAGCGGCACCGGCGAAATGCGGATCACGTCGGGCTCGCGCCAGTCGCCGACGATGCCGCGGGCCGCCAGGTGCTCGAACAGCGCGCGGCCGCGCTCACGGCCACCGGCCACGCGCAGGGACAACTGGCAGCCGCGGCGCGCGGGCTCTGCCGGCGTCACCACCTGCAGGGTCTGAGGGCAGTGCTGCGCGATCTGTGTTTCCAGATAGCCGGTGAGCTTCTCCGACTTGGCGCGCAGCCGGTCCATGCCGGCCTCGGCGTACAGGTCCAGCGAAACGCGCAGCGGCGCCAGCGCCAGGATCGGCGGATTGCTCAGCTGCCAGCCTTCGGCACCGGGCGTGGGCACGAACTCCGGACCCATGCGGAAACGCGTGGCCTGGTCGTGGCCCCACCAGCCGGCGAAGCGCGGCAGCTCGGCGCGCGCATGGCGCTCGTGCACGAAGGCTCCGGCCACCGCGCCGGGTCCGGCGTTGAGGTACTTGTAGCTGCACCAGGCGGCGAAGTCGGCGCCGCTGTCGTGCAACTGCAGCGGCAGGTTGCCGGCGCCGTGCGCCAGGTCGTAACCCACGGTGCAGCCGCGGGCGTGCGCCAGCCGCGCGATTTCCTTCAGGTCGAAGGCCTGGCCGGTGCGGTACTGCACGCCCGGCCACAGCACCAGGGCGATGCGGTGGCCGTGTTCGGCCAGCACGCGTTCGATGGCCTGCATCGAGATGGTGCCCGCGGGTTCGTCGGGCGCCAGCGTGATCAGGTCGGTGGCCGGGTCGAAGCCGTGGAAGCGGATCTGCGAGGCCACCGCGTGGTGGTCTGAGGGAAACGCGCCGGCCTCGATCAGGATCGCGGGCCGCTCCCGGGTGGGACGGTAAAAGCTCACCATCAGCAGGTGCAGGTTGGCGGTCAGCGAATTCATCGCCACCACCTCGACCGGCAGCGCGCCCACCACCTGCGCCAGCGCGTCGCGCACGCTCTCGTGGTAGGGCATCCACGGTTGCTTGCCGCGGAAGTGCGCCTCCACGCCCAGTTCCGACCAGTCGTCCAGTTCCTGCATCAGCGCCGCACGCACGCCGCGCGGCTGCAGGCCCAGCGAGTTGCCGCAGAAATAGGCCTGGTCCTGGCCGTCATGCTGCGGGATGTGGAAACGTTCGCGGAAATGCCGCAGCGGATCGGCGGCGTCGAGTTCGGCGGCCGTGTTCATTCGAACCTCGTGCGGGTCAGGCCCAGCCATTCCAGCGCAGTGCCGTGGTAGAGCCTGGCCTGCTCGGCCTCGTCCAGGCCCAGCGAGGCGATGCCGGCCCCCGGCACCTGCTCGCCCAGCGGGAAGGGGTAGTCGGTGCCCAGCATCACCCGCGGCACGCCGACGGTGTCGAGCAGGTAGCGCAGGGCGCGGTCGTCGGCCACCCAGGAATCGAAGTACAGGCGCGGCAGGTAGCTGCGCGGGTTGTGCGGGTTGTCGGTGGCCACCAGGTCGGGGCGCATGTTGAAGCCGTGCTCGATGCGGCCGATGGTGTAGGGGAAGCTGCCGCCGCCGTGGGCCAGGCAGATCTTCAGGCGCGGGAAACGCTCCAGCACGCCGCCGAAGATCAGCGCGCAGGCGGCGCGGCTCTGTTCGGCCGGCATGCCCACCAGCCAGGGCATCCAGTACTTGGGCATGGACTCGGTGCCCATCATGTCCCAGGGGTGCACCAGGATGGCGGCGCCCAGGTCCTGCGCCGCCTCGAAGAAGGGCAGCAGTTCGGGCGCGTCCAGGTTCCAGTCGCCGATGTGCGAGCCGATCTGCACGCCCTGCAGGCCCAGCTGGTCCACGCAGCGCTCGAGCTCCTGCACCGCGAGGCGCGGCGACTGCATCGGCACGGTGCCGATGCCAGCGCAGTGGCGCCGGAAATCGCGGCAGGCCTCGGCCATGTGGTCGTTGAGCGACTGGTGCAGCTCCAGCGCGTGCTGGGGCTTGGCCCAGTAACTGAACATCACCGGCACGGTGCTCAGCACCTGCACCTGTACGCCGAACCGCGCGTAGTCGGCGATGCGCTCGGCCGGGTCCCAGGTCTTGGACCAGATCTCGCGAAAGAACTTGCCGTCCTTGTAGATGCGCGCCCGCCCGTCCTCGTGGTGGATCACGGGGAAGCGCGGGTCCCCATACTTCTCGGCCAGGTTAGGCCAGGTCCGGGGCAGGTAGTGCGCATGCGTATCGATCTTGAGCATCAGGTGGAGTCTCTTGTGGAGCTTTTGCCGCGGATTGACGCGGATAAGATCGGATGGAGCAGAACGGGAGCTTGTTGGATGCGCGGGTCTTTATCCGTGTTCATCCGCGAAAATCCGCGGCTGATGCTTCAGGGATAGCGTTCAGGTGCGGGGTTGAGGTGGCCGCAGGCGGGGCAGGTCCGATGTGCGACCGAGGAGTAGAACCTGTCGAAGACGGCCGGGAAATCGGTTTCGATGTTCTTCAGGCCGAAGAATTCCTCGTAGAGCTTGTGGTTGCACTGCTCGCAGAACCACATCAGGCCGTCTTTTTCGTGCGGCAGGCGCTTGCGCTCGATCACCAGGCCGACGCCGCCGGCGCTGCGCTGCGGTGAATGCGGCGTGCGGGGCGGCAGGTAGAAGACTTCGCCGGCCCTGATCGGGATGTCGCGGGCGGCGCCGTCCTGCTGGATGCGCAGCACCATCTCGCCTTCGAGCTGGTAGAAGAACTCCGGGCCTTCGTCCCAGTGGTAGTCGGTGCGGGCGTTGGGCCCGCCGACGATCATGATGATGAAGTCGCCGTCCACGATGCACTTGTTGCCCACCGGCGGCTTGAGCAGGTGCCGGTGCTCGTCGATCCAGGCCTGCAGGTTGAAGGCCGATCCGATCATCGGTGGTTCTCCGGGAATGCCGCCACGCACTTGAGCTCGATCGCGATCGGCGTCGGCAGCGAGGTGATGCCCAGCGTGGTGCGGCAGGGCGCCTTGTCGATGTTCGGGAAGTATTCGGCCCAGACGCCGTTGTAGGCGTGGAAGTCGCGCGACATGTCGGTGAGGTAGACGGTGACGTCCACCAGCCATTCCCAGCGGCAGTGGCTGGCCTCCAGCACCGCGCGCACGTTGGAGAACACCGAATGGCACTGGGTGACGATGTCATAGTCGATCAGGCGGCCGGCGGCGTTGTACACGTTGCCCGGGATGGCATTGCTGCCGGGCGTGCGCGGGCCGATGCCGCTCAGGAACAGCAGCTGCCCGACGCGGCGGGCGTGCGGATAGCGCCCGACCGGGTGCGGCGCCTTGTCGGTCTGGATGATCTCGGTCATTTCAGCAGCTGCCCGCTGTTGCGCACGGTGTCCAGCGCCATCTTGTAGGCCACCGGCAGTTCCTCCATCGAGTCCACGCCCATGCCCAGCTCGCGCACGCGGCCGTCGAGCAGGGAATAGACCCAGCCGTGCACGCTCAGCTTCTGGCCGCGGGCCCAGGCGTCCTGCACGATCGTGGTCTGGCAGACGTTGACCACCTGCTCGATCACGTTGAGCTCGCACAGGCGGGCGTGGCGCAGGGTTTCCATGTCCAGTTCGGCAATCAGCCCGGCGTGCTTGCTGGACACGTCGGCGACGTGGCGCAGCCAGTTGTCGGCCAGGCCCACGCGCGTGCCGGTCAGCGCGGCGTGCACGCCACCGCAGCCGTAGTGGCCCACCACCAGGATGTGTTCGACCTTGAGCACGTCCACCGCGAACTGGATGGTGCTCAGCGCATTGAGGTCGGTATGCACCACCACGTTGGCGACGTTGCGGTGCACGAAGACCTCGCCCGGCTGCAGGCCGGTGATCTGGTTGGCCGGCACGCGCGAGTCGGAACACCCTATCCACAGGTACTTGGGCGCCTGCTGCTGCGACAGGCGGCGGAAGAAGTGCGGGTCCTCGGCGCGCATGGCCTCGGCCCAGGCCTTGTTGCGGTCAAGCAGTTCCTTCAGCGGCATGTGTTACCCCAGGTCGATGCTGACATTCTTGGCTTCGGTGAAGAAACGAAGGGCTTCCCAGCCGCCTTCGCGCCCCACGCCGGATTGTTTGACGCCGCCGAAGGGCGTGCGCAGGTCGCGGTTCATCCAGGTATTGACCCAGACCACGCCGGCCTCGATGCGCTCGGCCAGGCGATGGGCGCGGCCCAGGTGGCTGGTCCACACGCTGGCGGCCAGGCCGTAGGGCGTGGCGTTGGCGAGCATCAGCGCGTCTTCTTCGGTGTCGAAAGGCTGCAGCGTCACCACCGGCCCGAAGATTTCTTCGGTATTGCTGCGGCAGTGCGGGCCCAGGCCTTCGATGATGGTGGGTGCGATGAACCAGCCCTCGCCGCAACGGCCGGCGGGCTTCACCGCTTCGGCGCCGCAGAGCACGCGGCCGCCTTCCTGACGGGCCCGGTCGATGCAGGCCATGACCTTGTCGAAATGCGCCTGCGACACCACCGGTCCGAGGGTGGTGGCCGGGTCGGCAGGATCGCCAACGATCATGGCCTGCGCGCGTGCCACCAGCGCATCGCGGAATTCGTCGTAGTAACTGCGCTCGACCAGGATGCGCGAGCCGCACAGGCAGATCTGCCCCGAGTTGAGGAAGGCCGAGCGCAGCACGGTGTCGAGCAGCTTCTCGCGCGGGGCATCGGCGAACACCAGGGTCGGGTTCTTGCCGCCCAGCTCGAGCGATGTCTTCTTCAGCGTGCGCGCACAGGCCTGTGCGATCGCGGTGCCGACCGCGGTGCTGCCGGTGAAGCTGATCGCCTTGACGTCCGGATGGTCGACCAGGGCCTGGCCCACGCCGGTGCCGCGACCCTGCACGATGTTGAGCACGCCGCGCGGGAAGCCGATCTCGCGCGCCAGTTCGCCCAGCATCCACGCGGTCACCGGCGTCACTTCCGAGGGCTTGCCGACGATGCAGTTGCCGGCGGCCAGGGCCGGCGCGAACTTCCAGGTGAACAGGTACAGCGGCAGGTTCCAGGGGCTGATGACGCCGACCACGCCCAGCGGCTGGCGCAGGGTGTAGTGCACCACGCCCGGGGCCGAGTGCGATTCGCTGGCGAACTGGGTGGCGGCCGCGGCGAAGAAGCGCAGGTTGGCCACGGCGCGCGGGATGTCCAGGCTGCGGGCCAGGGCCAGCGGCTTGCCGACGTCGCGGGATTCAGCCGCCGCGAAGGCGTCCAGGCGCGCTTCCAGGGCATCGGCCAGGCGGTGGATCCAGGCGGCGCGCTCGCTGGCTGCCAGGCCCGACCACGCCGGGAAGGCTTGCTGCGCCGCGGCCACGGCCGCCGCCACATCGTCGGGGGTGCCGTCGGGGCAGGTGGCGTAGGCCTGGCCGGTGGCGGGTTCGAACACCTCGAGCACGGCGCCCGCGCCCGAATCCCGGGCCTGGCCGTCGATGAGTTGGGTCAGCCGCAGGTCCATGCCGGCAAGCTTACCCGCCACCGCCTCCCAGTAGGAGGGGCCTCAGGCCTGGCAGACCTTGCACCAGTAGAGCCGGCGGCCGCCGAGTTCGTGCCGGACCACCACGTCGCCGCAGCGCCGGCAGGGCTCGCCCTCGCGATCGAAGACCTCGAATCGGAAGCCTGCGGGCGTATCGGTGAGGTAGTCCTCGCGCAGGCCGGCCGCACGCCGGATGCCGCGCGTGGCATAGCTGGCGCGCGGCACCGACAGCAGGGCCGCTGCCAGGCGTTCGATCTCGTCCGCGTCCAGGTCCCTGGGCGCGCGATTGGGGGCGATGCCGGCCACGAACAGCACTTCCGAGCGCAGGTAGTTGCCCATGCCCGCCAGGAAGGCCTGGTCGAGCAGCAGCGCCACCAGCGAGCGGCCGCTGAAACGGCGATCGCGCAGCCGCGCTGCGACCGTGGCCACCTGCAGCCGCGGATCCAGCACGTCGGGACCCAGCTTTGCGAGGAACGGATGCCGCGGAAGCTCCGCGGTCTTCCACATTTCCACCTCGGACGCGGAGTAAAGCAGGATCGCCTTGCGCGCGGTCTCCAGTGCCACCCGCAGCGAGCGCGTGGTCTCGGGCCGTTCGCCGGCCTTGGCCACCTTCCACACGCCGTAGAGCTGGTTGTGCGAATACAGGGTGATCCCGTGGTCGAAATGGGTGAGCAGGGCCTTGCCGTGCGGCTCGATCGCCAGGATGCGGTGGTCCACCAGGCTGCGCTGGTAGCGCTTGAGCTCCGGGAACGCGAAGAAGGCGGCGGTGAGTGGCTGGCCGACCACGGCCTTGGCCAACTGGTCGGCGGCGCGGCGGATTTCGGGACCTTCAGGCATGGCGGCAGTCTGTGGCGCGACGCGTGCAGGGGGCGTGGTGCCGCGCTTCGAACGCCAGGCTCAGGTCCGCGCCGGCGGCACCGTCTGCGGTTCGTGGTATTCGAAGCCCAGCGATCCGGGCTCGACCCGCGCCACCCGGGCCGTCACCACCACCGCCGGCCCGGGCAGGTCGAAGAAGATCAGCTGCACGATCTCGGCCACTTCCAGGCCCCAGTCCACCGGACGGAACAGGCCGCAGCCGCCTTCGGACAGGTCGGTCACCTCGCACAGCCAGGCCCGGTCTCCGCACATCACCATCACCTGGGCGGCGTAGGGCACGCGGTCGGACCAGCGGACGTTCACATCCATAAGCGGGGGGCCTCAGAGGGATCGGGTGCGGCCGCCGTCGACCGGCAGGTTGATTCCATTAACGTAGCCCGCCGGAACGGAGGCCAGGAAGGCGATGGCCGCGGCGATTTCCGCCGGCTCGGCGAAGCGCCCCGCGGGCACCGTGGCCAGCATGCCCTTGGCGATGGTATCGGCCGGCTGGCCGGTGGCCGCGGCACGCTCGGTGAGAATCTGGTCCAGCCGCTGCGTGCGCGTGTAGCCCGGCAGCACGTTGTTGACCGTGATGCCGAACGGGCCCAGCTCGCTGGCCAGTGTCTTGGCCCAGGACGCAACCGCGCCGCGGATGGTGTTGGACACGCCGAGGTTGGCGATCGGCTCCTTCACCGAGGTCGAGATGACGTTGACGATGCGGCCCCAGCCGTCGGCCTTCATGCCGGGCAGCACGGCCTGCACCAGGCGCTGGCCGGCCACCAGGTGCTGGCCGAACACGGCCACGTAGTCGTCGGGCGAAGCGGCATGCGCGGGACCGCCCGGCGGGCCGGCGGTGTTGTTGACCAGGATGTGCACAGGCTGCGCGGCGCACAGCGCCTGCACCGCCGCCGACAGGCCTTCGCCGTCGGACGCATCGGCCGCGACGAAGCCGTGGCGCTGGCCGGGGGCGGGGCAGGGCAGGGCGGCCGCGACTTCGCTAAGGCGGCTGGCGCGGCGCGACAGCACGGTCACGTCGGCGCCCATGGCCGCCAGGGCCTGCGCGGTGGCCAGGCCGATGCCCTCCGAACCCCCGCAGACGAGGGCGTGCTTGCCTTGCAGGGGGTGGCTCATGCGCGGGGCTCCGTGTGGCGCGCTCAGTCGCGGCCGGTGAGGGGGGTCTTGAGCGGCTGCATCATCAGTTCGCGCAGCGATTCGTCGTCGTCGGCGCGCGGCGGCTCGATCTCTTCCAGGTCCAGGCCCCAGGCTTCCGCGTCGTCGGCGTCCATGCCGTCGAGCTCGCGGAAGTCGGCGTCCAGCAGCTGGGCGCGGGCGATGTCCTCGCTCTCGTAGATGTTGACGCGGCCGTCGCAGTCGAAGACTTCGGCCACGCCGCTCTCCAGCACCCGCAGCCGCGACCACACCAGCATGCGCGGCAGCACCGCCAGCCACCAGTGGTCGCCGGTGGTGTCGCGCGGGTCGTAGCCGTCGTCTTCGCGGGATTCGTTCATGGGTTCGTCCTTACTGCAGTGCGATCAGGGCCACCACGCCCAGCGACCCGATCAGGGTCAGCCAGCCGCTGCCGGCGGTGATGCCGGCGAAGAAGTTGAGGTTGCGGTCGCCGGCGGCGCGGTGCTTCCAGCGCATCAGCCACCAGCTGTAGCCCAGGCCGCCATCCTCGGTGCCGGGCGCGAATGCGATGCGACGGTCCAGCTGGTGCCGGAAGGCCAGCACCCGGAACCCGAAATGCGCGGGCGCCGCCGAACCGGCCAGGCCCAGGAAAAGGAACAGCAGCAGCGAGCCCGCGCCCGTACCCATGCTTCAGAACGTCGCCAGTCCCGGTGCGCGCGGGTAGGGGATGGCGTCGCGGATGTTGCCCAGCCCGCACACGTACACCACCAGGCGCTCGAAGCCCAGGCCGAAGCCCGCGTGCGGCACCGAGCCGTAGCGGCGGAAATCGCGGTACCAGCCGTAGTGCTCCGGGTCGAGGCCGAACTGCGCCATGCGCGCGTCCAGCACGTCCAGGCGCTCCTCGCGCTGGCTGCCGCCGATGATCTCGCCGATGCCGGGCGCCAGCACGTCCATCGCGGCGCAGGTGCGGCCGTCGTCGTTGAGGCGCATGTAGAAGGCCTTGATCTGCTCGGGGTAGTTCATCACCACCACCGGGCGGCCGACGTGCTGCTCGGTCAGCCAGCGCTCGTGTTCGGTCTGCAGGTCCAGGCCCCATTCCACCGGGTAGTCGAACTTCTGGCCCGACTTCTGCAGCACCGACACCGCTTCGCTGTAGTCGATGCGGGCGAAGGGCTCGCGGATGAAGGCCTCGAGCTTGCTGACGGCGGTCTTGTCCACGCGCTCGGCGATGAAGGCCAGGTCGTCGGCGCGCTCGGTGAGCACGGCCTTGAACAGGTACTTGAGGAAGGCCTCGGCCAGGTTGGCGTCGTCGTTGAGGTCGGCGAAGGCGATCTCCGGCTCGATCATCCAGAACTCGGCCAGGTGGCGCGTGGTGTTGCTGTTCTCGGCGCGGAACGTCGGCCCGAAGGTGTAGACCTTGCTCAGGGCCAGGCAGTAGGCCTCGACGTTGAGCTGGCCGGACACGGTGAGGAAGGTTTCCTTGCCGAAGAAGTCCTTGGCGAAGTCGACCTGGCCCTGGCCGTCGCGCGGCAGGTTGGCCAGATCCAGCGTGGATACGCGGAACATCTGGCCCGCGCCCTCGGCGTCGGAGGTGGTGATGATGGGCGTGCTGATCCAGTAGAAGCCCTGCTCGTGGAAGAAGCGGTGCACGGCCTGCGCCAGGCAGTGGCGGATGCGGGTGACCGCGCCGAACAGGTTGGTGCGCGGACGCAGGTGCGCGAACTCACGCAGGTACTCCATGGTGTGCTGCTTGGGCTGCATGGGGTAGGTGAGCGGATCCTCCACCCAACCCACCACCTCTACCGCCGTGGCCTGGATCTCGAACTTCTGGCCCTTGCCTTGGGAGGCGGCCAGGGTGCCGGTGGCCAGCACCGCGCAGCCGGCCGAGAGCTTCTTCACCTCGCCGTCGAAATTGCCCAGGGCATCGGTGGCGACCACCTGGATGGGATCGAAGCAGGAGCCGTCGCTGACGTTGACGAAGCACAGCTTCGCCGACTCGCGCACCGTGCGGACCCAGCCGCGGACGGTGACTTCGCTGCCGGGGGCGACTGCCCCGGACAGCGCCTGCTGGACGCTGACCACTGCCATGCTCTTGAATCCCTGCCCCTGCGGGCCAACCTTGGTGAGACCGCAAGGATACCCGCAGGCGTGGATTCACGCAGCGCCGGTATACTGCCCGCAGTTCCGGAGACCCGCCCATGGCCGTCACGCTCACTCCCACCGCCGTCGCCCGCATCCGCAGCTACCTGGCCGAGACGCCGGGCGGCATCGGCCTGCGCTTCGGGGTGCGCAAGTCGGGCTGCTCGGGCTTCGCCTACGTGGTGGACATCGCCAAGGCGGCCGGTCCCGACGACACCGTGTTCGAGACCGACGGCGTCGCCGTGCGGGTGGATGCCGACAGCCTGCCCCAGGTGGACGGCACCGAAATAGATTTCGTCGCCCAGGGCCTGAACCAGCAGTTCGTCTTCCGCAACCCGCGGGTCTCCGCCGAATGCGGCTGCGGCGAATCCTTCACCACCGCCTGAACTCCGCAAGTCCGCAAGTCCGGGGTCAGAGTAGGTTCAGCCTGCCCGCGCCGGCCGCCGTGCGGGCAGGCTGAACGTACTCTGACCCCGGATTTGCCCTGGTTTTTCCTTTTGGGACAGGGGCTTGCGGGCAGGTGGTCGGCTTGGGCATAATACGCGGCTCCCGAATCCCGGGAGACCTTGCTCCACGGCCGATCCAGATGCCGGGGGCTGCCAGGCCATCACGGCCGCATCCACAAGGAAACAATCCAATGCGTCACTATGAAATCGTGTTCATGGTCCATCCGGACCAGAGCGAGCAAGTGCCCGCCATGATCGAGCGCTACAAGTCGCTCATCGAGGCCGACGGCGGCAAGATCCACCGCCTGGAAGACTGGGGCCGCCGCCAGCTGGCGTACTCCATCGACAACCTGGTCAAGGCCCACTACGTCCTGCTCAACATCGAGTGCGGCCAGAAGGCCCTCTCCGAGCTCGTCGACGGCTTCCGCTTCAACGACGCCGTGCTGCGCCACATCGTTCTCGCCCGCGAGGAAGCGGTCACCGAGCAGTCCCTGATCATGAAGAGCAAGGACGAGAAGAGCGAGCGCCGCCCGCGCCGCGACGATGAAGAGAACAGCATCGGCATCGCCGCCACCGACGACGCTGCCTGAGCCCGAGACCGGAGACCGACATGAGCAAGTTTTTCCGCCGCCGCAAGTTCTGCAAGTTCACGGCCGATGGCGTCAAGCAGATCGACTACAAGGATCTGAACACCCTGCGCCAGTACCTGACCGAGAACGGCAAGATCGTGCCGAGCCGCATCACCGGCACCAAGGCCAAGTACCAGCGCCAGCTGCAGACCGCGATCAAGATCGCGCGCGAGCTGGCCCTGATCCCGTACACCGACAACCACCAGAACTGAGCCCGCGCCTCCGGGCCTGCGCTCCAACCCGTCCCAACGGACAGCCAACAGTTGCGGGGCCGCGCGCCCCGCTAACGTGACGGAGCTACAAGATGAAACTGATCCTCCTGCAGAAAGTCGTGAACCTCGGCACCCTGGGCGACCAGGTCGACGTCAAGCCGGGCTACGGCCGCAACTACCTGGTGCCGTTCGGCAAGGCCGTGCCGGCCACCGCCGCCAACATCGCCACCTTCGAAGCCAAGCGCGCCGAGTACGAGGCCAAGGCCAACGCCATCCTCTCCGACGCCGAAGCCCGCAAGGCCAAGCTGGAGGGCGCCACGGTCACGATCCCGGCCAATGCGTCCACCGAAGGCAAGCTGTTCGGTTCGGTCGGCCCGCGCGACATCGCCGAGGCCTTCACCGCCGCCGGCCACAAGCTCGACAAGAGCGAAGTCGTCATGTCGGAAGGCGCGCTGCGCCGCACCGGCGAGTTCGACATCGAGATCCGCCTGCACGCCGACGTCCAGACCACCGTCAAGGTGCTGGTCGAAGCCGAAGCCTGATCCCTCGCTTACGCTACACCTGAAGGGCGCCTCCGGGCGCCCTTCTTTTTTCTGTCCGCCGTGCCCCGACAGTCCCTGGGCCTGTCTCACCTGGTGAGAGGCCCGCGGGAGAAACTGCCCACCGGTTATCCACAGAGTTGTCCGTGTTGTCCGGGCGAGGGGATCGGTACGATGGCTGACCCGATGCATCACCCAACGCTGATCCCTTTCGGCGCTTCCACGAAGGCTGACATGCCCGCACGTTCCGAGTCCTTCCGCTCCGAAGCCAAGATCGACGCCCTGCGCCTGCCGCCCCAGTCCGTGGAGGCCGAACAGGCCGTGATCGGCGGGCTGATGCTGGCGCCGGACTCGCTGGACCGCGTCGGCGACTTCCTCACCGAACACGATTTCTACCGCCGCGACCACCGCCTGATCTACCGCGCGATCCGCGAGCTGAGCGAAAAGAACAAGCCCTTCGACGCGGTGACCCTGGGCGAGTGGTTCGAGTCCAACAGCCTGTCCGAGCAGATCGGCGGCACCGGCTACCTGATCGAACTGGCCTCCAGCACGCCCTCGGCCGCCAACATCCGCGCCTACGCCGAGATCGTGCGCGAAAAGGCCGTGCTGCGGCAGCTGATCGAGGCCGGCACCGAGATCGTCAACGACGGCTTCCAGCCCGAGGGCCGGGACAGCCAGGAAGTGCTGTCGGCCGCCGAGATGAAGGTCTTCAAGATCGCCGAGCAGGGTCGTCGCGGCCGCGCCGACTTCGTGCCGCTGCGCGAGGCGATGAAGGACGCCTTCGCCATCCTGCAGGACCGCTACGAGAACCAGGGCAACATCACCGGCCTGCCCACCGGCTTCCACGACCTGGATGAGATGACCGCCGGCCTTCAGCCGTCCGACCTGATCATCCTGGCGGCGCGTCCGGCCATGGGCAAGACCACGCTGGCGCTGAACATCGCCGAGTACGGCGCGCTCAAGACCAAGAAGGCGGTGGCGGTGTTCTCGATGGAAATGTCGGCCTCGCAGCTGGCCTTCCGCCTGATCTCGTCCATCGGCCGCGTCAACGCCACCCGCCTGCGCACCGGCCAGCTCGAGGACGAAGACTGGTCGCGCGTGAACATGGCGATCAAGATGCTGTCGGAAGTGAAGGTCTTCATCGACGACACGCCGGCGCTGTCGCCCGACGTGCTGCGCTCCAAGGCGCGCCGCATCAAGCGCGAGCACGACCTGGGCCTGATCGTGGTCGACTACCTGCAGCTGATGCAGGTGCCCGGCTCGGCCGAGAACCGCACCAACGAGATCTCCGAGATCTCGCGCTCGCTCAAGGCCCTGGCCATGGAGCTCAAGGTGCCGGTGATCGCGCTGTCCCAGCTCAACCGCGGCCTGGAATCACGCACCGACAAGCGGCCGGTGATGAGCGACCTGCGCGAGTCCGGCGCCATCGAGCAGGACGCCGACATCATCATGTTCATCTACCGCGACGACTACTACCACAAGGACTCGGCCGACAAGGGCCTGGCCGAGGTGATCATCGCCAAGCAGCGTAACGGCCCCACCGGCATGGCCAAGCTCAAGTTCTTCGGCGAGTACACCCGCTTCGACAACCTGGCCCGCGACAGCGTCGGCAGCTTCGAGTAGCGGGCCGTCGGCTTCGTGGCGGCGCCGCGACCATTGCCCGCCTTCGGCCGCCGACCCGACGGCGTCGCATCCAGACGCTACAATCCGGTCATGACGTCTCCGTCCCCGAGTCCCGTTTCCCCGGTCGGCCAGCGCCCCACGCGCGTACGCGTGGACCTCGACGCCCTGACGCACAACCTGCACGCCCTGCGCGCGCACGCGGGCGTGCCGTTGATGGCCGTCGTCAAGGCCAATGCCTACGGCCATGGCCTGGTGCGGGTGGGCCTGCATCTGCAGGCGCAAGGCGTCGAACAGCTGGGCGTGGCCTTCCTGGAGGAAGGCGTGGCCCTGCGCCGCGCCGGCGTGCACGTGCCGATCCTGGTGATGGGCGGCATCTTCGGCCCGCAGGCGGCCGAGCTGATCCGCAATGATCTGGAAATCACGGTGTCCTCGATCGACAAGCTGCGCCAGGTCGAGGCGGCGGCCGAGGCGCTGGGGCGGAAGGCCACCATCCACCTCAAGATCGACACCGGCATGGAGCGCATCGGCGTGCACAGCTACCACGCCGGTGGTTTCATCGAAGCCGCGCTGGCTTCGCGTGGCTGCGTCATCAAGGGCGTGTATTCGCACCTGGCCTGCGCCGACGATCCGGACTCGCCGATGACGGCGCGCCAGCTCGAGCGTTTCCTCGAGGCCTGCGCGCATTTCACGCGCCTGGGCGCGCCCATGCCGGTGCGGCACCTGGCCAACTCCGGCGGCGTGCTGCATTTTCCGCAGACCCACCTGGACCTGGTGCGCCCCGGCATCGCGCTCTACGGCGTGCTGCCCGATCCGGCCTCGCGGCCCACGGTGGACCTGCGCCCGGCGTTGTCGCTGGTCTCGCAGGTGGTCTACTTCAAGGTGGTGCCGGCGGGACATCCGGTGAGTTATGGCGCCACCTGGGCGCCGGCGGTGGATACGCGCCTGGTGACCATTCCCATCGGCTACGGTGACGGGTATCCGCGCGCGCTGTCCTCGCGCGGCGACGTGCTGGTGCGCGGCCAGCGCCGGCCCATCGTCGGGCGCATCTGCATGGACCAGTTCATGGCCGACCTGGGTCCGGACGGCACCGCCTACAACGAGGACGCCGTGGTGTTGATTGGTGGCCAGGACGGCCAGTGGATCCGCTGCGAGGACGTGGCACAGGCGGCAGGCACCATCCCCTACGAAATCCTGGTCGGCCTCAATGGCCGGTTGCCGCGCGAGTACGTGGGCGGTGATGCCGCGCTGGCGGCGTCCCTGGCCGGGGCCGGCTAGACGCCGCCTGCACGCGCCTGGCCTCAGGCTGGGGCATGGGGAAAAAAGCCATCCGCAATCTGGTGGTCGTGCTGGGCGATCAGCTCGACGCCGAGTCCAGCGTATTCGACGACTTCGACCCGGCTTGCGACGCGGTCTGGATGGCCGAGGTCGCGCACGAAGCCACCCAGGTCTGGAGCACGCAGCCGCGCATCGCGATGTTCCTGGCCGCCATGCGCCATTTCCGCGACCACCTGCGCGGGCGCGGGTGGACGGTGCACTACCTCGAATTGGACGATGCGGGCCCCGAAAGCCTCGAGGCCGCGCTGGCCGCCGACCTGGCCCGGCTGCGGCCGGAACACGTGATTGCGGTGCGTCCGGGGGAATGGCGCCTGGCCCAGTCCCTGCCGGCCATCTGCCGCGAGGCCGGGGTGCCGTGGATCCCGTATCCCGACCGGCACTTCTACTGCGATGGCGACGACTTCGCCGACTGGGCCGGCAAGCGCCGCGAGTTCCGGCTGGAGTTCTTCTATCGCTGGCTGCGCAAGCGCGAAGGCATCCTGATGCAGGACGGCCAGCCGGTGGGCGGCCAATGGAACTACGACGCCGACAACCGCGGCAGCTTCGACCGGCGTGGCCCGGGCCTGCTGCCGGCGCCGATCTCCTTCCCGCCCGACGCCACGACCCGCGAGGTGCTTGCGGTGGTGCAGGCGCGCTTCGCCAGCCACCCGGGCCGCCTGGAGAGTTTCGACTGGCCGCTGGACGCCACGCAGGCGCAGCAGGCGCTGGACGATTTCATCGCGCACCGGCTGCCGCTGTTCGGCCGCTACCAGGACGCGATGTGGGAAGGCGAGCCCTGGCTGTACCACTCGCGTCTCTCGGCCGCGATGAACCTCAAGCTGCTGTCGCCGCGCAGGGTGGTCGAAGCGGCGCTGGAGGCCTGGCGCCAGGGCAGGGCGCCGCTGGAGGCGGTGGAGGGCTTCGTGCGGCAGGTGCTGGGCTGGCGCGAGTTCGTGCGCGGCATGTACTGGCTGCGCATGCCGGGTTTCCCCGACGACAACGCGCTGCAGGCGCAGGCGCCGCTGCCGGCCTTCTACTGGACCGCCGACACCGACATGGCCTGCCTGCGCGATGCGCTGCGGCAGACCCTCGACCATGGCTATGCGCACCACATCCAGCGGCTGATGGTGACCGGCCTGTTCGCCCTGCTGCTGGGCGTGCGGCCGCGCGAGGTACACGCCTGGTACCTGGCGGTGTACGTGGACGCGGTGGAGTGGGTGGAACTGCCCAACGTGCTGGGCATGAGCCAGTACGCCGACGGTGGCCGCATGGTCAGCAAGCCCTATGCCGCCTCCGGCAACTACATCCGCAAGATGTCCAACCACTGCGCCGGCTGCCGCTTCAAGCCGGACGTGGCGGTGGGTCCGCAGGCCTGCCCCTACACCACGCTGTACTGGGATTTCCTGGCCCGGCACGAGGCGCGGTTCGCCCGGCACCCGCGCACGGCACTGCAGTGGAAGAACCTGGGGCGCAAGCCTGCCGACGAGCTGGCGGCGATCCGCGCGCAGGCGCAGTCGCTGCGAGACGCGCTGTCTGCGGCGCCGGATTCACGGCCGACACACGCGGGCGGCGGCTAAGCTGCGCGCCTCCGCCCCGACCTGGAAACCGTCATGAAGACCTGCCTGATCACCGGTGCCAGCGGTGGCGTTGCCGCGGCCCTGGCCGAGGTGCTGCGCGGACAGGGTTGGCGGCTGGCGCTGGTGTCGCGCGAAGCCTCGCGGCTGGCGCCGGGCGCTGACGACCTCGTGATCGAAGCCGACGTGGCCACCGAAGCGGGCGCCGAGGCGGCGCTGGCACAGGCGGTCGACGCCTTCGGCGCGCCGCCGGATGCGGTGGCGCATTGCGCCGGCGCGATCCTGATCGCACCGATCGGCCGCACCACCGAAGCGCAGTATCGAGCCTGCCTGGCGGCCAACCTCGACAGCGCCTTCTTCGTCGCCAAGGCCTATGCGCCGCGCGTACAGAAGGCGCAGGCGCCGGGCGCGCTGCTGTTCTTCAGTTCCGTGGCCGCCGGCATCGGCGTCGCCAACCATGCGGTGATCGCGATGGCCAAGGGCGGTATCGAAGGCCTGGTGCGCTCGCTGGCGGCGGATTTTTCCGGCGCCGGTCTGCGCGTCAACGCGATTGCGCCCGGCCTGATGCGTACGCCGGCCACCGAGCGCATGCTGTCCAACGAGTCGGCGGCGCGCGCGATCGCGGCGCAGTATCCGCTCGGCCGCCACGGCGAAGCCGCCGATGCCGCGGCGCTGGGCGCCTTCCTGGTGTCCGATGCCGCCGGCTGGATAAGCGGCCAGGTGATCGGGCTCGACGGCGGCTTCCAGGCGGTGCGACCCTACGTCAAAACCGCCTGAGGTTCGGATGGCCCATGCCCTGATCTGGCTGCGGCGCGACCTGCGCCTGGACGACAACCCGGCCCTGCAGGCCGCGCTGGACGCCGGGCAGTCGCCGGTATTCGTGTACGTGCACGCGCCCGACGAGGAAGCGCCGTGGGCACCGGGCGCGGCCAGCCACGCCTGGCTGCACCGCTCGCTGCTGGCGCTGGACGCGGACCTGCACTCGCGCGGATCGCGCCTGGTGATCCGCCGAGGCGAGAGCCTGTCGGAGCTGGAGAAGCTGCTGGGCGAAACCCGCGCCGAGGCGCTGTACTGGAACCGCCTTTACGAGCCGGCCTCGATCGCGCGCGACACCCGCATCAAGCAGGGTTTGAAGTCACGGGGCCTGACGGTGGAAAGCTTCAACGGTGCGCTGCTGGTGGAGCCCTGGACGGTGCAGACCGGCAGCGGCGATCCGTATCGCGTGTTCACCCCGTTCTGGAAAAACGCGCGCCAGCGCCTGGACGCCACCGCGCCGCCGGTGGCGCCGGCCCGGCTGCCGGAGCCGCCCACGCGGCTGCTCGGACTGGGCGTGGACGACCTGGGATTGGAGCCCGCGCCGCCGCAGCCGCGCTGGGACACGGGATTCTGGGAGCACTGGCAGCCGGGCGAAGCCGGCGCTGCGGAAATGCTGGACGCCTTCCTGGACGGTGCGGCCAGCGGCTACAAGGAACAGCGCAACTACCCCGACCGCATCGCCACCTCGAAGCTGTCCCCGCACCTGCACTTCGGCGAGATCTCGCCGCGCCAGATCGTGGCGCGCGTGCTGGCGCAGCGCTGGCCGGCGGCCGTCCAGCCGGACATCGATCATTTCCTGAGCGAGCTGGGCTGGCGCGAGTTCAGCCACCACCTGCTGTTCCACTTCCCGCACACCGCGCAGGAAAACCTCAACCCCCGTTTCAGCGAATTCCGCTGGGCCAGGCCGGTGCCGGCGCGGCTCAAGGCCTGGCAGCGCGGCCGCACCGGCGTGCCGATCGTGGATGCCGGCATGCGCGAGCTGTGGCACACCGGCTGGATGCACAACCGCGTGCGCATGGTGGTGGCCAGCTTCCTGACCAAGAACCTGCGCTACCACTGGACGCACGGCGCGCGTTGGTTCTGGGACACGTTGGTGGACGCCGACCTGGCCAACAACACCCAGGGCTGGCAGTGGACCGCGGGCACCGGTGCCGACGCCGCGCCTTACTTCCGCATCTTCAGCCCGATCGCGCAGGCCGAGCGCTTTGATCCGGCCGGCAAGTACATCCGGCGCTGGGTGCCGGAACTGGCCGCCTTGCCCGACAGCGCGCTGGCCGCGCCCTGGGAGCAGCCCGAGCTGCTGCGGCGCCTGGCCCCGGACTATCCGCTCACGCCGATCGTGGACCTCAAGGCCAGCCGCGAGGCCGCACTGGCCGCGTATTCGGGCCCCAAGACCAAGCCGCCGACCGAGAATTGACGCCCCGGCGGCGCAGGCGGCATCCTGAGGCCTGATCGGGGAGGGGACATGGCCGAGGCGCGTGCAAGGATCCGCAAGTCGCCGATGTCGCGCGTGGACACGGCCTGGCTGCGCATGGAGCGGCCCACCAACCTGATGATGATCACCGGCGTGATGATGTTCGAGACGCCGCTGGACATCAAAACCCTGCGCAAGGTGATCGAGTCCAAGTTCCTGTCCTACCCGCGCTTCCGGCAGAAGGCGGTGGACACGCCCACCGGCGCCTTCTGGCAGGACGATGCCGACTTCGACCTGGACTGGCACATCCGCCTGACCGCGCTGCCCGGCAAGGGCGGCAAGAAGGAGCTCGAGCGCCTGACCAGCCAGCTGGCCTCGACGCCGCTGGACAAAACCAAGCCGCTTTGGCAGTTCCACCTGGTCGAAAAGTTCGGCGGCGGCTCGGCCCTGATCTCGCGCATCCACCACTGTTATGCCGATGGCATCGCCCTGGTGCAGGTGCTGCTGTCGCTCACCGAAATGGGCATCGATCCCAAGCGCAAGGCGGCGCTGGCCAAGCGCTGGCTGAAGAAGGAGGAGCACGCGCCCGTGGCCAAGCGCGTGGGCGCCATCGACCGCTACATGCAGCTGGGCAACAAGATGCTCGAGAAGGGCATGGACATCTACCGCGACCCCAGCCTGGCCGCCGTGCTGGCCAACGAAGGGGTGGACATCGCGAAGGAGGTTGGCCTGGCCCTGGCGCTTTCTGACGATCCCGAAACCATCCTGCGCGGCCGGCTGGGCGTCAGCAAGCGCGTGGCCTGGGCCGAGCCGCTGGGCCTGGAGGAAGTGAAGTCGGTCAGCCGCGCGCTGCGCTGCACGGTCAACGACATCCTGCTGGCCTCGGCCAGCGGCGCGCTGCGCAGCTACATGCTCGAGCGCGGCGAACAGCTTGACGGCGTCACCATCCGCGCCACCGTGCCGGTCAACCTGCGTCCCCTGGAACACGCCAAGCAGCTGGGCAACCACTTCGGCCTGGTGTTCCTGGAGCTGCCGGTGGGGGAAGCCAATCCCATGCGGCGGCTGGAACGCATCGCGGCCTGCATGAAGGTGCTGCGCAAGTCGCGCCAGGCGGTGGCCACCTTCGGTGCGCTCGCGGCCGTGGGCATGGCGCCCCCCGCGGTACAGGCCTTTGCGCTGGAGATGTTCAGCCGCAAGGCCTCGGCCGTGGCCACCAATGTGCCCGGGCCGCAGATGCCGCTGTACCTGGGCGGCAGCAAGATCCGCGACCTGATGTTCTGGGTCCCGCAGACCGGCTCGATCGGCCTGGGCATTTCCATCCTGAGCTACAACGGCGCGGTGCACTTCGGCCTGATCGCCGATGCCAAGCTGATGCCCGATCCGGATTCGGTGATCCGGCGCTTCCGCCCCGAGTTCGAGAAGCTGCTCTACCTGGCCCTGATGGCCAAATGGGAGGGCGAGTTCTGCGCCGAGGCCGCCGAAGCCCTGATGGCGGAGCCGGACTGAGCGCCGCGACGCCTTGTCTTCGCGCGTCCTCGCGCCCATCTAACGGTCTCCCGGGGATAGTCGATCCCCCGATCCGGAGACGTCACCATGTCCAATCCCGTCTGTGAGCTGCCCGGCCTGGGCCTGCGCGTGCCGCCCGACCAGGTCCCGGATCCTGCCCTGGACCTGACGGCCGACGAAGACCGCGGTGAGGCGGTGCTGGCGGGCGGCTGCTTCTGGTGCACCGAAGCGGTGTTCCGCCGGCTGGCCGGTGTGGAGGAAGTGCAGCCGGGTTACGCCGGCGGCAGCGCCGACACCGCCGATTACAAGAAGGTCTGCAGCGGCCGCACCGGCCATGCGGAGGTCATCCGCATCACCTACGATCCGGCCCGCATCAGCTACGGGCAACTGCTGAAGGTCTTCTTCGCGGTCGCTCACGATCCGACCCAGAAGGACCGCCAGGGCAACGACGTTGGCACCCAGTACCGATCGGCGGTGTTTCCGCTCGACGAGCGTCAGCGCGACGTCGTGCAGGCCTACCTGCAGCAGCTGGAGCAGGCGCGCGCCTTTGCCTCGCCGCTGGCCACCACGGTCGAACCGCTGGAGGCCTTCTTCGTGGCCGAGGCCTACCACCACGACTACGCCGCGCGTAATCCGGGACAGCCCTATATCCAGTTCGTGTCCCTGCCCAAGGTGGAGAAGCTGGTGCACGCCTTTCCTGATCGCCTGAAGTGAACGATACGGACCGGAGGCCAGGACCTGGCCTCCGATCCGCAGGCGGCCGCCGCCTACTGGCGCACGGAGCCCTGCACCGGCCGGCGCCGCACGGCGTCGTCGATGTTGTCGAAGGTTTCCACCCGAACCGCGCCGCGCACGCCCAATTGATAGAGCGTGCAGTCGCCGTCGGGCACGCAGACCTTGGCGTAGGCCAAGGGCGCCGGCCGCTTCTGGCGCGGTTCACCGGGGACGGACTGCGGCTGGGACCATTCGCTGGGCCAGTCGGTGAGCAGCCGGCAGCCGCCGGTGTCGCAGCGCCAGAGCGAACAGGTCTGGGCATCGCAGGTGACGATGTAGCAGCCTTGCGAACAGTCGACGGGCGAGCCGTCAGCCTTCGCGGTTGCGGGGAGCAACAGGCCGGCGGCAAACAGCAGCAGGGTGGACGCGGCAGTGATCAGGGTCTTCATGGCGGACCTCGGGAATCCTCGTGGTGCCGTGGCCTGGGGCCGACGGCATGGGGCCGGAACAGGCGGTGTCCGGGCCTGCTCAGGCTAGGTGGGTGCAGGCCTGCAGGCGACCGCAGGAGTGCCCGCGGAGGGGTAGGAAAAGCCCCCGCAGGCGCTGCGGCTCAGCGGGTGCGCGCCGGGCTCGAAAACTGACGCTGGCGCTCGCGCACGAGGTCGCCGACGTTGGCGTAGCGCGCCACACGCAGGGCCTGGTGCGCGCCCACCTCGTACAGTTCGCAGTCCCGGCCGGCGGCGCAGACCTGCGCATAGACCCGCTCGGGCGGCGATGCCGGCGCCGCCGCCAGGCCCTGGCGCTTGGTGGCGTCCTCGCGGCGCCAGTTGGCCAGGTAGCGGCAGCCCTGGCTGTCGCAGCGCCAGATCGAACAGACATCGTTGTTGCAGACGATGATGTGGCAGCCCTGGCTGCATTCCAGGGGTTCGGTGGCGCGGGCGACGCGGGGCAGAAGGCCCGCGGACACGCAGGCCAGCACTAGCAGCACGAGCAACATGGCGCGATTCATTGCATTCCTCCAGGGGTCCGGCCCGGCGGCAGGGCGCCGCCGGTGCGATGCCGGGCCGCGGGAGCGACCGGCACGCCAAGGCTAGACAGCGCCGGCCGCCGGCGATCCACGCCATTGGCGGCCGCCCGTGTCGGAATTCAACCCTGGGTGGGGTCGGGCGCCCCGCCGTCGAGTTGCCACCCAGGCGCCAGGTCCGGCGGGTCCCAGGGTGCGCGGTCGAGCAGCATCCATTCCATCGCCGGCGCCGACAGGGGCTTGCTGAAGCAGAAGCCCTGGATCTGGTCGCAGCGGTGCCGGCGCAGGTAGGCCACCTGCTCGCTGGTTTCCACGCCTTCGGCGATCACCGTCAGGCGCAGGCTGTGGGCCATGTTGATGATCGCCAGCGCGATGGTGGCATCGTCGTCGCTGCGGGTGATGTCGCGGATGAAGGCGATGTCGATCTTGAGCTTGTCGATCGGGAACCGGCGCAGGTAGGCCAGGCTGGAATAGCCGGTACCGAAATCGTCGATGGTGAGCTCGGTGCCCAGGGCCTTGAGCCGGGTGAGGGTCTGCACCGTGCGGTCGGTGTTGTCCATCAGCGAGCCTTCGGTGAGCTCCAGCTCCAGCAGTTCGGGCGGGATGCCGCTGCGCGCCAGCGCCGACGAGACATCCTCCACCAGGTCGCTGTCGGTGAACTGGCGGCTGGAAATGTTCACCGCGATCTGCATGCGTCCGACCGACGACTGCAGCCACCGGCCGATCTGCCGGCAGGCCGTGTCGATCACCCACCGGCCCACGCGCACGATCAGCCCCGTCTCCTCCAGCACCGGCACGAAGTCCTGCGGCGACACCAGCCCGTGCCCTGGCCGCTGCCAGCGCAGCAGGGCCTCCAGTCCGGTCGTCCGGCCATCTGCCAGGGACAGCTTGGGCTGGTAGTGCAGCACGAACTCCTGGTTCTCCACCGCGGCCCGCAGCGCCTTCTCCAGCGCCATGCGCGCGTTCATTTCCACGTTCATCTGCGGGGTGAAGAAGCGCGTCGCATCCCGCCCGGCCTGCTTCGCGCGGTACATCGCCATGTCGGCGTACTTGAGTAGGGTGGCCGGGTCCCGGGTGTCCTCGGGGTGGATGGTGATGCCGATGCTGGCGGTGACCGACAGGTCGTGGCCCATGAGGTAGAAGGGCGCGCGCAGGGACTCGCGCACCTTGGCCGCGACGATCGCGGCGCCGTTGCGGCAGTCGTTCATCACCAGGATCAGCGCGAACTCGTCGCCGCCCAGTCGCCCGATGACGTCGCGGGTGCGCACGCACTTGACCAGGCGGTTGGCAAGCTGGCTCAGCAGTTCATCGCCGATCGCATGGCCCAGGGTGTCGTTGACCGACTTGAAGTTGTCCAGGTCGATGAACATCACCGCCACCTGCCAGCCATTGGCCGAGGCCTGGGCCAGGGTGCGTGCCAGCGTGTCGTAGAACAGCGCCCGGTTGGGCAGGCCGGTCAGGGCGTCGTAATGCGCCAGCCGGTGCAGCGTGTTCTCGGTCTCCTTGCGGCGGGTGATGTCGCGCACCATGCCCACGATGAACCAGTCGTCGCCATAGCGCTGCGCCTTCTGGTGGATCTCCACGTCCACCAGGTGGCCGTGCTTGTGGCGCATGCGCGTGTCGGTGGGGCCGGTGTCGCCGTGCGCGGCGATGATCGCGTCGAAGGCGTCTTCCAGCCGGTGCGTGGTGCCCGGCCACAGCCGCACCGGCCCGGCATCGAACAGCTGCTGGCGGGTGTAGCCCAGCAGCTGGCAGGCGGTCTGGTTCACTTCCACGAAACGCATGGTGGTGCGGCTGATCAGGAAGATCGCATCCACGGTGGCGTCCATGGCGCTGCGGAATCGCTGCAGCTCGCCCTCGGGCGCGGCCTCGGCCGCGGGTAGGGCGGGCGGCGGCGCGCGCCGGGCGTGCTCGCGCAGCCTGAGCAGGTTGCCCATGCGCAGGGCCAGCTCGTCGCGGTCCACCGGCCGGGTGATGAACTCGCTGGCACCGGCCTGGATGCCGGCGATGCGCGCGCTGCGGTCCATCCTGCCCAGCATCAGGATCACCGGCAGGTGGCCGCAGGCGGGGTCGCTGCGCAGGGCGGCGGCCACCTGGTAGCCATCCATGCGCGGCAGGCGGGCCGCCAGCAGCACCAGGTCCGGAGGCGTGCGCGCGACCTCGGCCAGCGCCGCGCGGCCGTCTCCGGCGCAGCGCACCGCGTGTCCTTCGGCCAGCAGCAGCG
This sequence comes from Arenimonas sp. MALMAid1274, assembly GCF_049195245.1. Taxonomy (NCBI): domain Bacteria; kingdom Pseudomonadati; phylum Pseudomonadota; class Gammaproteobacteria; order Lysobacterales; family Lysobacteraceae; genus Arenimonas; species Arenimonas sp. MALMAid1274. The sequence continues at coordinate 1,031,681 of NZ_JBMIRR010000027.1, read as the reverse complement.
CCTGCAGCAGGCGGCGCTGCCGGGCGTCGTGCTCGACGACCAGGACGCTGGCCTGGCCGGGCCGCAGCGGCACGGGTGCCGGCAGGGTGGCCAGCGCCGTGGCCGGGCGCGTCGCGGCGCGAACCCCGTCCTTCCGGCGCAGCGGCGCCCGCGCATCGGCACGGGGGGCCGCGTCGGCAGTGGTGTCACTGGTCAGGTCGAGGTGCACGCGGCTCCCGGGGCGGGTCCCTGGCCGCAGGGCGGCGCAGGGATTCAGGCTCCGGTCTAGCAGGTGGAAACGGCCGCTTCCGTTCGGTAGCGAACACAGGCACCGGCGCGCTGCGGGCCGCGCAGTCCGGCGTTGCCGCTATTTCATCGTGGGCATCACGAATTCGGCGGTGGCCCGCGCGCCGGACGGCCAGCGCCCGGTGATGGTCTTGAGCCGCGTGTAGAAGCGCACGCCGTCGGGTCCATGCATGTGCAGCGGCCCAAACAGCGAGCGTTTCCAGCCGCCGAAGCTGTGGAAGGCCATGGGCACCGGGATGGGCACGTTGATGCCTACCATGCCGGCTTCCACGCGGTGCGCGAACTCGCGTGCCGCCTCGCCGTCCCGGGTGAACACCGCGGTGCCGTTGCCGTATTCGTGCGCATTGACCAGGGCCAGCGCGGCGCCGAAGTCGGGCACGCGCACCACGCACAGCACCGGCCCGAAGATTTCCTCGCGGTAGATGGCCATGGACGGCAGCACGTGGTCGAACAGGCAGCCGCCCAGGAAAAACCCCTGCTCGGCGCCGGCCACGCGCAGGCCGCGGCCATCCACGACCAGCTGCGCGCCCTCGGTCACGCCCTGGTCCACGTAGGCGCGCACCTTGTCGCGATGTGCGCCCGTCACCAGTGGACCCATGTCCGGATCACCCTGGCAGCCGGGGCCGATCCGAAGCCCCTCTACCAGCGGTTTGAGCCGTGCGACCAGGGCATCCGCCGTGGCGTCGCCCACGCACACGGCCACGGAGATGGCCATGCAGCGCTCGCCGGCCGAGCCGTAGCCCGCGCCCAGCAGCGCCTGCGCGGCGCCGTCCAGGTCGGCATCGGGCAGCACCACCATGTGGTTCTTGGCGCCGCCGAGCGCCTGCACGCGTTTGCCCCGGGCGCAGCCGCGGGCATAGATGTATTCGGCGATGGGCGTGGAGCCGACGAAGCTCAGGGCCTGCACGCGCGGATCGTCCAGCAGCGCATCCACGGCCACCTTGTCGCCGTGCACCACGTTGAAGACGCCGTCGGGCAGGCCGGCCTCGCGCAGCAGCCGGGCCAGGATCATCGGCGTGCCCGGGTCACGCTCGGAGGGTTTGAGGATGAAGGTATTGCCGCAGGCCAGGGCCACCGGGAACATCCACATCGGCACCATGCAGGGGAAGTTGAACGGCGTGATGCCGGCCACCACGCCCAGCGGCGCGTATTCGGTCCAGGAATCCACGTCGCGGCCGACGTTCATCGAGTGCTCGCCCTTGAGCAGGTGCGGCGCACCGCAGGCGAACTCGACCACTTCCAGGCCGCGCGTCAGCTCGCCGCGCGCGTCGGCCAGCACCTTGCCGTGTTCGGAGCTGATGCAGGCGGCGATCTCGTCGGCGTGGGCTTCCAGCAGCGCCTTGTAGCGGAACAGGATGCGGGCGCGATGCAGCGGCGTGGTGGCCGCCCAGGCCGGGAACGCGGCCTGGGCCGCGCCCACCGTCACCGCCACGTCGTCGGCCGAGGCCAGCGCCACCTGCGCCTGCACCTGACCGGTGGCCGGGTCGTAGACGTCGCCGTAGCGCCCGCTGCCGCCGTCGCGCGCCAGGCCCTGGATGAAGTGCAGGATCCGGCGCGGGGCGGACGCGGTCATTTCATCGCCTCAGCGGGCCAGCGCCTGCGCGGCGGGCACGTAGTCGTAGCCCAGGTCGCGGGCCACGGCTTCGTAGGTCACCTTGCCGGCGTGCACGTTCAGGCCGTTGAGCAGGTGCTCGTCCTCCAGCATCGCCTGCACGCCCTTGTTGGCCAGCTTCACCGCGTAGGGCAGGGTGGCATTGGTCAGGGCGAAGGTGGACGTGCGGGCGACGCCGCCGGGCATGTTGGCCACGCAGTAGTGGATGATGCCGTCCACTTCATAGGTCGGCGCCTGGTGCGTGGTGGCCTTGGAGGTCTCGAAGCAGCCGCCCTGGTCGATGGCCACGTCCACCAGCACCGAGCCCGGCTTCATCAGGCCCAGCTGCTTGCGCGACACCAGCTTGGGCGCGGCGGCGCCGGGGATCAGCACGGCGCCGATCACCAGGTCGGACTGCGGCAGCAGCTCCTCGATGGCGTCGATGGTGGAATAGAGCGTGGTGATCTTGTCGCCGTAGAGTTCGTCCAGGTACTTCAGCCGGTCCAGCGAGCGGTCCAGGATGGTCACTCGGGCATTCATGCCCATGGCCATGCGCGCGGCATTGATGCCGACCACGCCACCGCCGATCACCAGCACTTCGGCCGGCTTGACGCCCGGCACGCCGCCCAGCAGCACGCCGGAGCCGCCCTGGGCTTTCTCCAGCGCGTGCGCGCCGGCCTGGATGGACATGCGGCCGGCCACTTCGCTCATCGGCGCCAGCAGCGGCAGGCCGCCCTTGCGGTCGGTGACGGTTTCGTAGGCGATGCAGGTGGCGCCGGACTTCACCAGTGCCTTGGTCTGGTCCGGATCGGGCGCCAGGTGCAGGTAGGTGTACAGGATCTGGCCGGGGCGCAGCATCGCGCATTCCACCGGCTGCGGCTCCTTGACCTTGATGACCATGTCGGCGCGCGCGAAGATTTCCGCGGCGGTATCCACGATCGTGGCGCCGGCCTTCTCGTACATCTCGTTGCTCAGGCCGATCGACTTGCCGCCGTCGCGCTGCACGATCACCTGGTGGCCGTGCTCCACCAGTTCGCGGGCGCCGGCCGGGGTCAGGCCGATGCGGTATTCGTGGTTCTTGATTTCCTTGGGGACGCCGATAAGCATGGAGCTGCCCTCCCGGGGCGGATCTGTTCTTGTGGGTTCGGCCGCCCGGTCAGGCGGTGGCGCGTATGGTAGCGGCCAAGCGGTCGAAAATCAGGTCGATGTGCTCCCGGTTCAGGATCAGCGGCGGCGACAGGGCCAGCACGTCGCCGGTGCAGCGCACCATCAGGTTCTGTTCGTGGAAGGCCCGGTTGAAGGCGTCGTAGCCGCGGGCGCCGGGCGCGCCCTCGCGCGGGGCCAGCTCGACCGCGCCGATCAGGCCGAAGTTGCGGATGTCGATCACGTTGGGCAGGCCCTTGAGCGCGTGGATCGCATCTTCCCAGTAGCTGCCCAGCTCGATGGCCTTGTCGAACAGGTTCTCGGCCTGGTACGTATCGAGGGTGGCCAGCGCCGCCGCGCAGGCCAGCGGATGGCCGGAATACGTGTAGCCGTGGAAGAGTTCGATCGCGCCCTCGGGGCCGTGCATGAAGGCGTCGTGGATGGCGTGCGAGGCGAACACCGCGCCCATCGGCACGCTGCCGTTGGTGAGGCCCTTGGCAGTGGTGATCAGGTCCGGGGTGACGCCGAAGCGCTGCGCGGCAAAAGCCTGGCCGACGCGGCCGAAGCCGGTGATCACTTCGTCGAAGATCAGCAGGATGCCGTGCCTGTCGCAGATCTCGCGCAGGCGCTTGAGGTAGCCCTCGGGCGGCAGCACCACGCCGGCGCTGCCGGAGATGGGCTCGACGATCACCGCGGCGATGGTGCTGGCATCGTGCAGCTGCACCAGGCGCTCGAGGTCGTCGGCCAGCTCCACGCCGTGCTGCGGCAGGCCGCGGTTGAAGCCGTTGCGACCGATGTCCAAGGTGTGCCGCAGGTGGTCCACGCCGGCCAGCATCGGTCCGAAGAACTTTCGGTTGTTGACCATGCCGCCGACCGAGATGCCGCCGAAGCCGACGCCGTGGTAGCCCTTCTCGCGGCCGATCAGGCGGGTGCGCTGGCCCTCGCCGCGCACGCGGTGGTAGGCCAGCGCGATCTTGAGCGCGGTGTCCACCGATTCGGAGCCGGAGTTGGTGAAGAACACATGCTTGAGCGGATCGGGCGCGATCGCGGCCAGGCGCTCGGCCAGCACGAAGGGCAGGGGATGGCCCATCTGGAACGTGGGCGCAAAATCCAGTGTCGCGGCCTGCTGCCGGATTGCCTGCACGATGCGCGGACGCGCGTGGCCGGCATTGACGCACCACAGGCCGCCGGTTCCGTCGAGGATCTCGCGGCCGTCCACCGAGCGGTAATACATGCCCTCCGCGCTGGCCAGCAGCCGGGGCGTTTTCTTGAACTGGCGGTTGGCCGTGAACGGCATCCAGAACGCCTCGGTCCGCTCCGGCAGTCCGCCGGCCTGGGCCGCATAGGTGGCAAGGCTTGCGTCGGAGTCGGAGGGGCTCATGGCGGGGGCTCGTGTGCGGACAATGCTCAGCTTACCGCGTTGAATAAAATTTACAATCGCCCGGAATGCCGGGGTTTAATTGACCGTTGGCGGGTGTGGTGTTAAATATTCCGCAACATTCCGGAGGTGAGCCCCTTGGACATCGGAGTCCGGCTGCAGGCCGTGCGCAAGAGCAAGAACCTGAGCCAGCGCGAGCTGGCCAAGCGCGTGGGCGTGACCAACTCCACCATCTCGCTGATCGAGCAGAACAAGGTCAGCCCGTCCATCAGCTCGCTCAAGAAGGTGCTCGACGGCATCCCGATCTCGCTGGCCGATTTTTTCACCATGGACCTGGGCGACACCGGCGACAGCCCCTTCTACGCCACGGCCGAGCAGCCCGACGTGGGCAACAACGACATCCACTATTTCCTGGTCGGCCAGCACCGCGCCAACCGCCAGATGTGCATCCTGCGCGAGGTGATGCCGCCGGGCAGCGACACCGGCGTCACCATGCTCAGCCATGACGGCGAGGAAGGCGGCGTGGTCTTCCAGGGCCAGGTGGAGGTCACGGTCGGCGACCAGGTGCGCGTGCTCGGCCCGGGCGAGGCCTACTATTTCGAAAGCCGCCAGCCGCACCGTTTCCGCAACGTCGGCAAGGACGTGGCCATCCTGGTCAGCGCCAACACGCCGCCCTCGTTCTGATCCCCATTCGCCGCCGGAGCCCGCCATGACCCCGCCCAAGACCCGCCAGGACTGGGAGTGCCTCGCCGCCGGCCTGTCGCTGCCGCACCAGGCCTTCATCGATGGCCGCTACGTGGACGCCGCCAGCGGCCAGGCCTACGACTGCATCAGCCCGATCGACGGCCGCGTGCTGGCCCGCGTGGCCGAATGCGGCGCGCGCGACATCGACCTGGCGGTGAAGGCCGCGCGTCGCGCCTTCGATGCCGGCCACTGGTCGGGCGCCAAGCCAGTGCACCGCAAGAAGGTGCTGCAGAAATTTGCGACGCTGCTGCAGGACCACGCGCAGGAACTGGCGCTGCTGGAAACCCTGGACATGGGCAAGCCCATCGACGACGCCCTGGACGTGGACGTCGCCGCCGCCGTGCGCTGCATGGCCTGGACTGCCGAGGCCATCGACAAGGTCTATGGCGAAGTCGCGTCCACCGGGGCCGATGAACTGGGCCTGGTCACCCGCGAGCCGCTGGGCGTGGTCGGCGCGATCGTGCCCTGGAACTTCCCGCTGCTGATGGCCACCTGGAAGATCGCCCCGGCCCTGGCCATGGGCAACTCCGTGGTGCTCAAGCCCTCGGAGAAGTCCCCGCTCAGCGCGCTGCGCATCGCCGCGCTGGCGATCGAAGCGGGCCTGCCGCCCGGCGTGTTCAACGTCGTGCCCGGCTTCGGCAAGGGCGCGGGCGAGCCGCTGGCCCTGCACATGGACGTGGACGGCCTGGTGTTCACCGGCTCCACCGCGGTGGGCAAGCACCTGCTCACCTGCGCCGGCCAGTCCAACATGAAACGCGCCTACATGGAGTGCGGCGGCAAGAGTCCCAACCTGGTGTTCGCCGACGCGCCTGATCTGCAGCGCGCCGCCGAGGCCGCCGCCAGCGGCATCTTCTACAACCAGGGCGAAGTCTGCACCGCGGCCTCGCGCCTGTTCGTGCAGCGCGCGATCAAGGACGAGTTCGTGGCGCGGGTGGCGGCCGCGGGCCAGCGCATGCAGCCGCGGCATCCGCTGGAGCCCGGTTCGCCGATGGGCGCGATGGTGGACGAGGACCAGACCCGTCGCGTGCTGGCCTACATCGAAAAGGGCCGCAGCGAAGGCGGCCGCGTGGTGATCGGCGGCGAACGGCTGGAGACCGTGGACGGCGGCTGCTACATCGCGCCCACCATCTTCGACGGCGTCGAGCACGGCCACACCATCGCGCGCGAGGAGATCTTCGGGCCGGTGCTCAGCGTCATCGCCTTCGACACCGAGGAAGATGCCCTGCGCATGGCCAACGACAGCGACTACGGCCTGGCCGCGGGCGTGTTCACCAGCGACCTCAGCCGCGCCCACCGCGTCGCGCGCAAACTGCGGGCCGGCAGCGTGTGGGTCAACTACTGGGACGGCGGCGACATGACCGCGCCCTTCGGCGGCTACAAGCAGAGCGGCAACGGCCGCGACAAGTCGCTGCACGCGTTCGAGAAATACACCGAGCTCAAGGCCACCTGGATCAACCTGGCGCCCTGATCCGGCCGCGCGCGGCGCCTCAGTCGCCGCGCGGGGCCGTCACGGCATATTTGGCCAGTTCTAGCTTGGCGATGGTGCCGCGGTGCACTTCGTCCGGCCCATCGGCCAGGCGCAGCGAGCGGGCATTGGTGTAGGCCGCGGCCAGCGGGAAATCGGCGCTGACGCCGGCGCCGCCATGGGCCTGGATGGCCCAGTCGATCACCTGCACGGCCATGTTGGGTGCCACCACCTTGATCATGGCGATCTCGCGGCGCGCGGCCTTGTTGCCGACCTTGTCCATGGCGTCGGCGGCCTTGAGCGTCAGCAGGCGTGCCTGCTCGATCAGGCAGCGCGCGTCGGCGATGCGCTCGTGCCATACCGAGAATTCGGCGATCGGCCGGCCGAAGGCGACGCGGGTGCTGACGCGCCGGCACAGCAGCTCCAGCGCCATCTCGGCCAGGCCGATGCTGCGCATGCAGTGGTGGATGCGGCCGGGGCCCAGGCGGCCCTGGGCGATCTCGAAGCCGCGGCCCTCGCCGAGGATCACGTTGGCGGCGGGCACGCGCACGTCGGTGAGGCGGATGTCCATGTGGCCGTGCGGGGCGTCGTCATAGCCGTACACGGTCACCGGGCGCAGCACCTCGATGCCGGGCGTGCCCGCGGGCACCAGCACCATCGATTGCTGACGGTGCGTTTCCGCCGAGGGATCGGTCTTTCCCATCACGATGTAAAGGCCGCAGCGCGGGTCGCCCGCGCCGGACGAAAACCACTTGCGTCCGTTGATCACGTAGTCGTCGCCGTCGCGGCGGATCGAGCACTCGATGTTGGTGGCATCCGAGGAGGCCACGTCGGGCTCGGTCATCAGGAAGGCCGAACGCAGCTCGCCGGCCAGCAGAGGCTCGAGCCAGCGGTCCTTCTGTGCCGGCGTGCCGTAGCGTTCCAGCACTTCCATGTTGCCCGTGTCGGGCGCCGAACAGTTGAACACCTCGGCCGACCACGGGATGCGGCCCATGATCTCGCACAGCGGCGCGTATTCGAGGTTGGACAGGCCCTGCGGCGCGCGGTCCGAACGCGGCAGGAACAGGTTCCACAGCCCGGCCTCGCGCGCCAGCGGCTTGAGCTGCTCGATCACCTCGCTGGCCACCCAGGCGTTGCCGGCGCGGCGATGGGCCTCCACCTGCGCGTGGTAGCGCGCGTCGTTGGGCACGATGTGGGCATCGAAGAAGGCCTGCAGCTGGGCGCGCAGCGCCTCGACTTTCGGGGTGTAGGAGAAGTCCATCGGGGTCCCGGGGTGCTGGAGCAGCGGAGCCGGTGGAGTGTCCGGCCGATGCCTGCATCCTAGGCACGCGGCCTGGCGCCGGCAAGGCGACCCGGATCAGGCGCGCGCGGTCAGCCCGATCCATTCCCGACGCGTGGCGCGGGGCCCCGGCGCCGACCCGGCCTCCGTCACGGCGCGGCGGGCGCCGGGGTCTGCAGTGCGGCGAGCAGGGTGGCCAGCTGGTCGAAGGTTTCGCCGAAACCCTCGTGCATGGACGCCAGGTCGGCGCGGAACACCGCCGCCTCGGTTTCGTCCTCGCCCATCGGCCGCACGCGCAGTTCGACGGTCGTGGTGTCGCCGGCGTCGGCCAGGCTCAGGGTGTTGTGCATCTCCAGGGGCCAGTTCGGCTCCCAGGGCGCGCGCGTGATCCCGCCGCTGGCATCGGAGAAGACGTTGAGGAACACCACCCGCTGCGGTGCGTCGATGTCCAGGTACACGAAGCGCCCCCACATGACGCCGCTTTCGGCGGTCATCGAGTAGTGGCAGATGCCGCCGGGGCGGAATTCAAAACGCGGGGTGGCCGTGGCGTGGCTGCCGGGCCCCCACCACCGCGCGAACAGGGCGGCTTCGGACAGGCAGCGCCACACCAGCGCGCGCGGCGCCTGCAGCGTGCGTTGCATCACCAGTTCGGGCGCGTTCAAGCCTGCACCGCCGGGTCACTGCAGTTGATCATCCAGGGGGTGCCGAAGCGGTCGACGCCGCTGCCGAAGCGCAGGGCCCAGAACGTGGGCTGGATCGGCAGGGTGATCCGGCTTTCGCCTTCCATCAGGGCGGCGAACACCCGTTCGGCCTCGGCCGGGTCGTCGATGTGCAGCGACACGGACGTGCCCTGTGGCTTCTCGAAATACTGCGGCGGGGCGTCAGCGCCCATGATCATCTGGTCTCCCACCTGCAGGCAGGCGTGCATCACCTTGCCGGCGAAGCCGTCGGGGAAGTCACACTCGCCCTCGTCGGCCATCGGGCTGCCCGCGTAGGGCATCATCGCGACGATCTGGCCGCCCAGCACCTCGGCGTAGCGACGCATCGCCGCTTCGCAGCGGCCATCAAAATTCAGGTACGGTGAAATCTTCATCCAGCGGCTCCTGCAGGTCGGCATCCGTCCAGGGATGGATGGGTTTTATGGACCTGACCGTCGCCATCGTCAAGTCAACCGACCGCGGAACACCCGCCCTTACCAGAGTGCGTCGCGCAACTTGAACCAGGCCATCGCGGCCACCAGCATCGGCGTGCGCAGCGCGCGGCCGCCAGGGAAGTTCGCGTGCGGGATGCGGGCATAGGCATCCAGTCGCGACGCCTGGCCGCGGATGGCCTCGGCGATCACGCGTCCCGCCAGTCCCGTGGCTGCAACGCCGTGGCCGGAAAAGCCCTGCGCGAAATACACCTTGTCGCCGAGCCGGCCCCAGTGTGGCGCGCGGTTGAAACTGATGTCCACCAGCCCGCCCCAGACACTGTCGAAGCGAACGCCGGCCAGCTGGGGAAATACCCGCGTCATGCGCCGGGCCAGCGTGCCGGCCAAATTCGGCGGGGGCAGGGTGGAATAGCTGGCGCGGCCGCCGAACAGCAGCCGGTGGTCACGGCTGAGCCGGAAATAATCCAGCGCCCAGTTGATGTCGGCCACCGCCATGCCGTTGCGGATCAGGTCTGCGGCGCGTTCCTCGCCCAGCGGCTCGGTGGCGCCCACGTAGGTGCCCACCGGCATGATCTTGTCGTCCAGCTCGGGTGCAATGCCGTGCACCAGCGCATTGCCGGCCAGCACGCAGAAGCTGCCCTCGGCCTCGCCGTCGGCGGTGCGCAGGATCGGGCGCCCGCCGCGCACCAGCGACAGCACCGGTGAATTCTCGAAGATGCGCACGCCCGCAGCGACGGCGGCGCGGGCCAGGCCCAGGGTGTAGTTGAGCGGATGCAGATGGCCCGAGCGCGGGTCGTAAAGCGCACCCAGGTAGCGCGGGCTGGGCAGCTGCGCCTGCAGGCGATCGCGGTCCCACCACTGCACCGGGTAGGTGTAGTTGCTGGCCAGGTCGTCCTGCCAGGCCTTGAGCTCGTCCAGGTGCCGCGGCTTGATCGCCACGTGCGCATGGCCCTCGCGCCAGTCGGCGTCGATGCCGTGCTGGTGCAGCCGCTGCTGCACCAACTGCACGCCTTCCACCGACCACGAGAACAGCACGCGCGAGGCCTCGATGCCCACGAGCGCGGCGATCTTTGCCTGGTCGCAGCCGTAGCCGAAGATCACCTGGCCGCCATTGCGGCCCGAGGCGCCCCAGCCGACCCGGCGGGCTTCGACGATGATGACGCTCAGTCCGGCCTCGGCGAGTTCGAGTGCGGCCGACAATCCCGTCAGCCCGGCACCCAGGATCACCACGTCCGCGGTTTCCCGGCCCTGCAGCCGGGGGTGCTCGGGCGCTGCATGCGCCGTTTGCGAATACCAGGAGTCGACGTGCGCCGAGGGCGTGCGCAGCGTTTTCGCCATCAGACCTGCCTCAGGTACCAGTCGTATTCCAGCGTGGTCACTTCCCGGCTGAAGCTGCGCAGCTCCTTGAGCTTCTGCTGCCCGTAGATGTGGCGGAAGCTGGCGCCGAAATGCCGGGTCACGAAGTCGCTGGCCATGAAGTCCTTGATCGTGTCGCGCCAGTAAAGTTCCCGGTGGCCGGTCTGCTCGTAGGCGTTGCCCACCACCGGCGGGCCGGGGTCACCCTGGTCTTCGAGGCCTTGCAGGATGCCCGCCAGCACGGCGGCCGTGACCAGGTAGGGATTGGCATCGGCGCCGGCAATGCGGTGCTCGATGCGCAGGTTGGCCGGGTCGCTGTGCGGGATGCGCATGGCCACGGTGCGGTTGTTGAAGCCCCAGGCGTCGTTGAGCGGCACGAAGGCATTGAGCACGAAGCGCCGGTAGCTGTTGGCGTGCGGGGCGAACATCAGCATGCAGTCGCGGCTGGCCCGCTGCAGGCCGGCCACGCCGTGGCGCAGCGCGTCGGCGGGCTGGTCGGGCGTGGAGGCGAAGAGGTTGTTGCCCGCCGCGTCGAGCACGCTGACGTGGATGTGGGTGCCGCTGCCCGCCTGGTCGACGAAGGGCTTGGCCATGAAGCTGGCGATCATGCCCTGTTCCTCGGCGGTGGCCTTGATCGCCCGGCGCAGCATCATCGCGTCGTCGCAGGCGGCCACGGCGTCGGCGCGGTGTTTGAGGTTGATCTCGAACTGGCCCGGCGCGTATTCCGCCACCGCCGTGTCGGCCGGGATGCCCTGCGCCAGGCAGGCATCGGCGACCGCGTCGGTGAAGGCCTGGTAGTCGTTGAGGTCCTGCATGTAATAGACCTGGGTGGTGCGGTTGCGCTCGCCGGTGGCCGGATTGATCGAGGTCTGCGGGCGACCGTCGTGGGTCAGCTCGGCGTCGAGCAGGTAGAACTCCAGTTCCACCGCCACTACCGGCGTCAGGCCGCGGTCGGCATAGCGCTGCACCACGCGCTTGAGGACCTCGCGCGGATTGGCCTCGAACAGCCCGCCCTGGCCGTCCTCCATCTGCAGCAGCAGCTGCGCCATCGGCCGGTGCTGCCACGGCACCACGCGCAGGCTTCCCGGCACCGGCCGGCACAGCCGGTCCTCGTCGCCGATGTCGTAGCCCAGGCCGGTTTCTTCCACGGTGTTGCCGGTGATGTCGGTGGCGATCAGCGACATCGGCAGGCAGACGCCGTTCTGGTACACCTTCTCGAGCGCCTCGCGGGTGACGCGCTTGCCGCGCAGCAGGCCGTTCATGTCCGGCAGCAGCAGGTCGATCTGTTCGCAGTCGGGGATCTGCTCGAGGGTGGCGGCGTCGTCGGCCGGGATCGGGGTCGAGGTCATGGGGCTGCGGCGTCCGCTGGAGTCAGCCGAGTCTAGCATCGGCTCCGGAGGCTGTAAAAAATACTCATCCCGCGTTGATAAAATCAAACGCCGGGAGTAAGGTCATTCATCCCCTTGCGAGGCGCCTATGCGTCGTACCCCGCTGGTCGGCCTGCCTTCGGACCGAAAACAGATCGGGCACCACCCCTTCCAGGCGGTGGGCGAGAAGTACGTACGCGCGGTGGTGGACGGCGCGGGCTGCCTGCCCCTGCTGATCCCCTCGCTGTCGCCGCCGCTGGACCTGCCCGCGCTGCTGCAGCCCCTGGATGGCCTGCTGCTCACCGGCGCCTACAGCAACATCGAACCCCGCCACTACAGCGACGAGCCCAGCTACCCCGGCAACCTGCATGACCCCGCGCGCGATGCCACCACGCTGGGCCTGATTCCGCTCGCCATCGAGATGAAGCTGCCGATCCTGGCCCTGTGCCGCGGCGCCCAGGAAGTGAATGTGGCCCTGGGCGGCACCCTGCACCAGAAGGTGCACGAAGTGGCCGGCTACGACGACCACCGCGAAAACACCGACGATCCGCTGGGCGTGCAGTACGCGCCCTCGCACCCCGTGGACCTCGCCGAAGGCGGGTTGCTCGCGCAGATCGCGGGTGCCCCGTCGGCGATGGTGAATTCATTGCATGGCCAGGGCCTGCGCACGCTGGGGCAGGGCCTGGTGGTGGAAGCCACCGCCCACGACGGCCTGGTGGAAGCGGTGCGGCTGGACGCGCCCGACACCTTCCTTCTGGCCGTGCAGTGGCATCCCGAATGGCGCGTCACCGAAAATCCCTTCTACCTCGGCATCTTCCAGGCCTTCGCGGCCGCCTGCCGGGCCCGCGCCCAACTCCGGTCCTAGCCTCCCATGTCCAAGAAGAAAGACGCCCGCAAGACCCCCGCCGAACAGCAGGAAAGCACGCTCAAGCGCTGGCTCAAGGAGCGCCGCATCACCGAGGTCGAGTGCCTGGTGCCGGACATGACCGGCAACGCACGCGGCAAGATCATCCCGGCCGCGAAGTTCTCGCACGACTACGGCACGCGCCTGCCCGAGGGCATCTTCGCCACCACGGTCACCGGCGACTACCCGGACAACTACGACGACCTGGTGTCGCCCTCGGATTCGGACATGATTCTGCGGCCCGATCCGGACACCGTGCGCATGGTGCCCTGGGCCACCGACCCCACCGCCCAGATCATCCACGACTGCGTCACCAAGGACGGCAGCCCGCACGAGCTGGCGCCGCGCAACGTGCTGCGCCGCGTGCTGGCGCTGTACGAGGCCGAAGGCCTGCGTCCGGTGATCGCTCCCGAGTTGGAGTTCTTCCTGGTCCAGCGCAACACCGACCCCGATTTCCCGCTGCTGCCGCCCGCGGGCCGCAACGGCCGGCCCGAGACCGCGCGGCAGTCGTATTCGATCGACGCGGTGAACGAATTCGACCCGATCCTGGACCTGATGTACGACTACTGCGAGGCGATGGAGCTGGACGTGGACACGCTGATCCACGAGTCCGGCGCGGCCCAGCTGGAAGTGAACTTCGAACACTCCGACCCGCTGTCGCGCGCCGACCAGGTGTTCCTGTTCAAGCGCACCATGCGCGAGGCGGCGATGCGCCACGGCATCTACGCCACCTTCCTGGCCAAGCCGATGGAGAACGAGCCGGGCAGCTCGATGCACGTGCACCAGAGCCTGGTGGACGCGCGCACGGGCCGCAACGTATTCGCCGGCAGCAAGCCGGGCAAGCACAGCGACCGGTTCCTGCATTACCTGGGCGGCCTGCAGAAGTACGTGCCCGCGGCCATGGCCTTCTTCGGGCCCAACGTGAACTCCTACCGCCGCCTGGCCCTGGGCCAGGTGGCGCCGATCAACGTGCAGTGGGGCTACGACAACCGCACCTGCGGCCTGCGCGTGCCGATGGATACGCCGGAGAACACGCGGGTGGAGAGCCGCTTCGCCGGTTCGGATGCCAACCCCTACCTGGCCATTGCCGCCACCCTGGCCTGCGGCTACCTGGGCATGCAGGAAAAGCTCAAGCCCACCAAGCCGCTGGCCGGCAGCGCCCAGGACCTGGGCTATGCGCTGCCGCGCTCGCTGGAAGAGGCCCTGGCCCTGCTGCAGGACTGCGGCGAGCTCCAGCAGCTGCTGGGCGCCCGCTTCGTCAAGGCCTACGTTTCGGTGAAACAGAAAGAGTACGAAACCTTCTTCCGCGTCATCAGCAGCTGGGAGCGCGAGTTCTTGCTGCTCAACGTCTGAATCCCAGGCCTTCCACCCGTCCCACCGATCCGGAGTCCCGATGGACCACAGCGCCCTCCAGCAGCTCGACGCCGCCCACCACCTGCATCCCTTCAACGACAACGCCGCGCTGGCGAAGAAGGGCACGCGCATCCTGAGCCGCGGCGAAGGCTGCTACGTCTGGGATTCGCAGGGCAACAAGCTGCTCGATGCCTTCGCCGGGCTGTGGTGCGTGAACATCGGCTACGGCCGCCGCGAACTGGGCGAAGTGGCGTCGCGGCAGATGACCCAGCTGGCCTACTACAACAGCTTCTTCGGCTGCACCACCGAGCCCACCGTGCACCTGGCCGCGAAGCTGGCCGAGCTGTGCCCCGGCGATCTCAACCACGCCATGTTCTCCAACTCCGGTTCCGAGGCCAACGACACCATCCTGCGCATGGTGCGGCACTTCTGGGCGGTGCAGGACAAGCCGGGCAAGAACATCGTCATCGGGCGCCACAACGGCTACCACGGCTCCACCGTCGCCGGCGCCAGCCTGGGCGGCATGAAGGGCATGCACAAACAGGGCGGGCTGCCCATCCCGGACATCCACCACATCGACCCGCCGTTCTGGTTCGCCGACGGCGGCGACATGGACGAGGAGACCTATGGCCGGCACTGCGCCCACCGGCTGGAGGACAAAATCCTCGCGCTCGGTGCCGACCGCGTGGCCGCCTTCATCGGCGAGCCGATCATGGGCGCCATCGGCGTCTACATCCCGCCGAAGAACTACTGGCAGGAAATCGAGCGCATCTGCCGCAGGCACGACGTGCTGCTGATCGCCGACGAGGTGATCTGCGGCTTCGGCCGCACCGGCGAGTGGTTTGCCGCCGACTACTTCGGCTTCCAGCCCGACATCATGACCCTGGCCAAGGGCATCACCAGCGGCTACATCCCGCTGGGCGCGGTGATGTTCAACGACCGCGTGGCCGGCGTGCTCAAGGACAAGGGCGGCGAGCTGGCCCATGGCTATACCTATTCCGGCCACCCGGTCTGCGCCGCGGTGGCGCTGGAGAACATCCGCATCCTGCAGGACGAGAAGATCGTCGAGACCTGCCGCACCGACACCGGTCCCTACCTGGCCCAGGCCTGGCGCCGCCTGGGCGAGCACCCGCTGGTGGGCGAGGCGCGCATCGCCGGCATGGTGGGCGCACTGGAGCTGGTGCCCGACAAGTCCCGGCGGGAATTCTTCCCGGACCGGGGCAGGGTGGGGCAGCTGTGCCGCGACATCGCGCTGAAGAACGGCCTGATCCTGCGCGCCACCAACGATTCCATGCTGCTGTCGCCGCCGCTGGTGATCAGCCGCGCCCAGATCGACGAACTGGCCGAGAAGGCCTGGAAATCCCTGGACATGACCGCCCGCGAACTGGGCCTGTCCAGCGCTTGAGCAAAGGCTCGGAACGGCCGGCGCAGGCTGGCCGTGACCGGCTGGCCGCGGCAGGGCCGCTGTGTATGATGGAAACGGCAGAAACCCGTGATTTCATGACCGACAGGGGAATCCAGAATGAAACTCAGACTGTCTGCACTGCTTCTCGCCCTGATCGCCGCAGGCTGCGGCGGTGACCCGGCCGCCGACCCGAAAGCGGGCGCCGATGCCCCCGCCGATGCGTCCAAGGTCCTGAACATCTACAACTGGTCGGACTACATCGCCGAGGACACCATCGCCAACTTCGAGGCCGAGACCGGCATCAAGGTGGTCTACGACGTGATGGACTCCAACGAGGTGCTCGAGACCAAGGTCATGACCGGCAACACCGGCTACGACATCGTGGTGCCCTCGCTGACCTTCCTGGCCCGGCAGATCCAGGCCGGCGTCTACGCCCCGATCGACAAGTCGCGGCTGAAGAACTACGCCAACCTCGACCCGGCCATGATGGCCCTGATCGCCCAGAACGATCCCGACAACGGCCATTCCGTGCCCTACCTGTGGGGCACCACCGGCATCGGCTACAACGTCGAGAAGGTCAAGGCCGCGCTGGGCGAGGACTTCCCGCTCGACAGCTGGGCCATGGTGTTCGAGCCGGCCAACCTGGCCAAGCTCAAGGGCTGCGGCGTGGCCATCCTCGACACGCCCTCCGAAATCATTCCGCCGGTGCTGGACTACCTGGGCGAGGAGCCCAACAGCTTCGACCCGGCCGTGATCCAGAAGGGCGTGGACCGCCTGACCGAGCTGCGTCCGCACATCACCTACTTCCACTCCTCGCAGTTCATCAACGACCTGGCCAACGGCGACATCTGCGTGGCCGTGGGCTGGTCGGGCGACATCATCCAGGCCAAGTCGCGCGCCGAAGAAGCGGGCAAGGGCATCAACATCAGCTACCTGATCCCCAAGGAAGGCGCGCCGATGTGGTTCGACATGATGGCCATCCCCAAGGACGCCAAGAACATCGACAACGCCTACCTCTTCCTGGACTACCTGCTGCGGCCCGAGGTGATGGCCGGCGTGCAGAACTACGTGATGTATGCCAGCGCCAACCAGGCCGCGCTGCCGCTGGTGGACAAGGCGGTGCTGGACGATCCGGGCATCTACCCGACCGAGGAAGCCAAGAAGGGCCTTTACACCCTGGCGGTGCTGACGCCGGAGGTGGACCGCCTGTTCACGCGCCACTGGACCACGCTCAAGACCGGCCAATAGCCGACCACTCGCCCCGGGAAACGACATGGCAGCAGTAGCAGGCAACGGTGCGCCCTCGGGCGCACCCAAGACCGACAAGCTCGGCGCGGACAACTACCTGCGCATCGAGTCGGTGCGCAAGGAGTTCGACGGTTTCGTGGCGGTGGACGACGTCAGCCTGTCCATCCGCAAGGGTGAGATCTTCGCCCTGCTGGGGGCCTCGGGCTGCGGCAAGTCCACCCTGCTGCGCTGCCTGGCCGGCTTCGAGAAGCCCACCAAGGGCCGCATCATCCTCGACGGCCAGGACATCGTGGACCTGCCGCCCTACGAGCGGCCGATCAACATGATGTTCCAGTCCTACGCGCTGTTCCCGCACATGACGGTGGAGCAGAACGTGGCCTTCGGGCTCAAGCAGGACGGCATGGCCAAGGCCGACATCGCCCGCCGCGTGGAGGAGATGCTGGGCCTGGTGCAGATGGGCAAGTACGCGCGCCGCCGGCCGCACCAGCTGTCGGGCGGCCAGCAGCAGCGCGTGGCGCTGGCGCGGTCGCTGGCCAAGAGCCCCAAGCTGCTGCTGCTGGACGAGCCGATGGGCGCGCTGGACAAGAAGCTGCGCTCGCAGATGCAGCTGGAGCTGGTGAACATCGTCGAGCGCCTGGGCGTGACCTGCGTGATGGTCACCCACGACCAGGAAGAGGCCATGACCATGGCCCACCGCATCGCCATCATGGACGCCGGCTGGATCCGCCAGCTGGGCACGCCCGACGAGATCTACGAGCAGCCCAGCTGCCGCTTCACCGCCGAGTTCATCGGCTCGGTGAACCTGATCGAGGGCAAGATCAAGGACGACGAGAAGGACTTCATCACCATCGAAAGCCCCGCATTGGACTGCCTGGCCTACGTCGGCCACGGCGTCACCGGCTTCGAGGGCCAGGACGTGGCGCTGGCGCTGCGGCCGGAGAAGATCAGCGTCAGCAAGGACGAACCGGGCCAGCCGCACAACAAGGCCAAGGGCATCATCGAGGACATCGCCTACTTCGGCAGCCACTCGGTCTTCCACGTGCGGCTGGCCAACGGCACCAAGATCCTGGCCAACATGATCAACAGCCAGCGCTGGGCCAGCGAGAAATTCACCTGGAACGACAGCGTCTGGCTGAGCTGGGACGACCAGGCGGGCGTGGTGCTGACCTCATGAGGCGGCTGCCGGCGTCGATCAGGAAGCGCCTGCCCGGCCCGCGCTGGCTGGTCATCGCGGTGCCCTACCTGTGGATGCTCCTGTTCTTCGCCATTCCCTTCGCCATCGCCCTGAAGATCAGCTTCGCCAGCGCGGCCATCGCCATGCCGCCCTACACCGACCTGTTCCAGTGGGTGGGCGACAAGCTGCAGGTCAGCCTCAATGCCGGCAACTACCTGTACCTGGTGCGCGACAGCCTCTACGTCAACGCCTACCTGAGCTCGCTGAAGATTGCCGTCATCGCCACTTTCCTGTGCCTGCTGGTGGGCTATCCGATGGCCTATGCGATTGCGCGGATGTCGCCCGCCAACCGCAACATCGCCCTGATGCTGGTGATCCTGCCCTCGTGGACCTCGTTCCTGATCCGCATCTATGCCTGGGTGGGCATCCTGAAGAACAACGGCCTGCTCAACAACTTCCTGATGGGCCTGGGCCTGATCGACGAGCCGCTGCAGATCCTGCACACGCCGATGGCGGTGTACATCGGCATCGTCTACGCCTACCTGCCGTTCATGGTGCTGCCGCTGTATTCCAACCTGGTCAAGCATGACCACCGCCTGCTGGAGGCCGCCAACGACCTGGGCGCGCGGCCCTGGAAGTCCTTCTTCACCATCACGCTGCCGCTGTCCAAGGCCGGCATCATCGCCGGCGCCATGCTGGTGCTGATCCCGGTGGTGGGCGAGTTCGTGATCCCGGAGATGCTGGGCGGCGCCGACACCCTGATGATCGGCCGCGTTCTGTGGAACGAGTTCTTCAACAACCGCGACTGGCCCGTGGCCTCGGCGGTGGCGATCGTGATGCTGGTGCTGCTGATCGTGCCGATCATGATCTTCCACCGCTACCAGTCGCGCGAGATGGAGTCGAAGCTGTCATGAGCGCCCCGCGCAACTCCGGATTCACCAAGGGCATGCTGGCCCTGGGCTTCGTCTTCCTGTACGCGCCCATCCTCAGCCTGGTGGTGTACTCGTTCAACGAGTCCAAGCTGGTCACGGTGTGGTCGGGCTTCTCGGTGAAGTGGTACGGCGAACTCTTCCGCGACCAGCAGATGATGTCGGCGGCCTGGGTCAGCATCCAGATCGCGTTCTGGACGGCCTGGGCCTCGATCATCCTGGGCACCATGGCCGCGATGATCATGACCCGCTTCCGCGACTTCCACGGCAAGACCCTGTTCGGCGGGTTGATCACCGCGCCGCTGGTGATGCCCGAGGTGATCACCGGCCTGTCCATCCTGCTGCTGTTCGTGTCCATCGGGCCGATCATCGGCATCGGCGAGCAGCGCGGCATGCTCACCATCTGGATCGCGCACGTCACCTTCTGCATGGCCTTCGTCACCGTGGTGATCTCCTCGCGCCTGCAGGAGCTGGACCGCTCGCTGGAAGAGGCCGCGATGGACCTGGGCGCCAACCGCCTGAAGGTGTTCTTCGTGATCACCCTGCCGATCATCGCCCCGGCCCTGGTCTCGGGCTGGCTGCTGGCCTTCACGCTGTCGCTGGACGATCTGGTGATCGCCAGCTTCGTGTCCGGCCCCTCGTCCACCACGCTGCCGATGAAGGTGTTCTCGTCGGTACGGCTGGGCGTGAGCCCCAAGATCAATGCGCTCGCCACCCTGATGATCCTGGCCGTTTCCGTGGCCGCGGTGATCGGCTGGTGGGTGATCACCCGCGAAGACAAGAAGCGCCAGCGCGACATGCAGATGGCGCTGCAGAAGGGCTGAACATGAGCGTCGAGAACCGTGACCCCTGGACCGGCGAAGTTCGCCGGCACGAACCTGACGATGCCGCGGCCATCGAACGCGCGCTGGCGGCGGCCGAGCGGGCCTTCCCGGCCTGGTCGGCGCTGGCACTGCAGGAACGCGGCGCGCATCTGCGCCGGGTGGCGGCCACGCTTCGTGAGCAGCGCGACGCCATCGCGGGCCTGATGGGCGCCGAGATGGGCAAGCTGCGCAAAGAGGCGCTGGCCGAGATCGAAAAGTCCGCCGCGGCCTGCGAGTACTACGCCGAACACGCCGGCCGCTACCTGGCCGACCAGGCCGTACCCACCGAGGCCGCCCGCAGCTACGTGCGCTACGAGCCGATCGGCTGCGTGCTGGCGATCATGCCGTGGAACTTCCCCATCTGGCAGGTGTTCCGCTTCCTCGCGCCGGGCCTGATGGCCGGCAACGTGGCCCTGCTCAAGCACGCCACCAATGTGCCGCGCTGCGCCGACGCGATCGCCGGCGTGCTGCGCGACGCCGGCCTGCCCGAAGGCGTGTTCGCCACGCTGCACATCGACAGCGAGCAGACCGCCGCCGTGATCGGCGACGCGCGCATCAAGGCGGTGACGCTGACCGGCAGCGAGAAGGCCGGCCGTTCGGTCGCCGCCACCGCCGGCAAGCACCTGAAAAAGTGCGTGATGGAACTCGGCGGCAGCGATCCCTTCGTGGTGCTGGAGGACGCCGACCTGGACCAGACCGTGCCGATGGCGGTGTCCTCGCGCTTCGGCAACGCCGGCCAGACCTGCATCGCCGCCAAGCGCTTCATCGTGGTCGAGGCCATCGCCGATGAATTCGTGCGCCGCTTCGTGCAGGCGAGCGCGCAGCTGCAGGTGGGTGATCCCCGCGACGAGGCCAGCACGCTGGCGCCGATGGCGCGCGCCGACCTTCGCGACGAGCTGCACAAGCAGGTGCAGGCCAGCATTGCGGCTGGCGCCACGGCGCTGCTGGGCTGCGAGCCGGGGGAGGGCGACACCGCCTATCCGGCCTCGGTGCTGGACCACGTGGTGCCGGGCATGCCGGCCTACCACGAGGAGCTGTTCGGTCCGGTCGCCAGCATCCTGCGGGTGAAGGACCAGGCCGAAGCGATCCGCGTCGCCAACGACACCGCCTTCGGCCTCGGCGCCAGCGTGTGGACCCGCGATGCCACGCGCGGCGATGCAGTGGCGCGCCAGCTGGTGGCCGGCGCCTGCTTCGTCAATGCGATCGTCCGCAGCGACGTGCGGCTGCCGTTCGGCGGCACCCGCACCTCGGGCTTTGGCCGCGAACTGGCCGAGCACGGCATCCATGAGTTCATGAACATAAAGACCATCTACGTCGCCTGAGCGGCGCGACACGCCGGCGCGGCAGGGGATAGACTCGCCGCATCCGCCCGCGGCCCGCGGGCACGGCCCACCTTCGGGAGAACCGGATTGGAAAACCATCGCCTTCGACATTCCCTGGCCTGCCTGCTGGCCCTGTCCCTCGGCGCGTTTGCGCTGCCGGCCACCGCCGAAGAGGGCACGCCCGAGCAAAAGGCCCAGGTGATCGAGCAGCTCAATACCGCCGTCGCGGCCGTGCAGGCGGCGCGCAGCTCGCTTGAGACGGGCCAGGCCAAGCTGGCCGCGGCCCGCGCCAACCTCGAGCGCGCCGACACCGCCCGCATCAATGCCGAGAAGCAGCTGGCCGCGACCGAGGCCAGTGCCGCCCGCGGGCGCCTGACGCGCGAGAAGGTCGATGCCGACCGCAAGGTGGCGGAAGACGCCGCCAATGCGGTGATGGCCGTGCGTGCCGAGATCAGCGCGGTCGAGGCCGAGCTGGCCGACAGCCAGGCCAAGCTGCTGGCCGCGACCACGGCCGTGGATGCGGCCTCGGCCAGCGCCGCCGCCTACCTGGGCGACGAGCCCGCGAACTGAGGACCGCCATGCATACCTGGAAGCTGGTCCTGGAACGCGCCGCGAAAGGCAACCCGGCGCCCGACCGCAGGGTCGAGAAGCCTGACGCCGAGTGGCGCGCCGAACTCGGCCCCGATGCCTACCGCGTGATGCGCGAAGCCGGCACCGAGCGCGCCTTCAGCTCTGAAATGTGTGGCCTGTACGAGCCGGGCATCTACGAATGCGCCGGCTGCGGCACGCCGCTGTTCGACGCCTCGGCCAAGTTCGAATCCCACAGCGGCTGGCCGTCCTTCACCCAGCCGCTGAAGGACAACGTGGTCAACTACATCGCCGACAACAGCTACGGCATGCAGCGTATCGAGAACACCTGCAGCACCTGCGACGGCCACCTGGGGCACGTGTTCCCCGACGGCCCGGCGCCGACCGGGTTGCGCTACTGCATCAACGCGCTGTCGCTGAAGAAATCGGCCTGAGCCTCAGTCCAGCGCCTCGGCCTTGAAGGGCGCGCACGCCGCCAGGTCGGAGTGGTCGATCGGGTAGTGACCGGCCAGGTCGCGCAGGGCCGTGCGCAGGCCTTCCTCGATCACCGGGTGGTAGAAGGGCAGGCGCAGCAGGTCGTGCACGCCCAGGCCCTGGCCGATGGCCAGCGCCAGCAGGTGCGCAAGGTGCTCGGCGGCCGGTGCGCACATTTCCGCACCCAGCAGCTTGCCGCTGTCGCGGGCGGCGTAGACGCGCAGCAGGCCTTCGTTGAGCTGGGCCACGCGCGAGCGGCCCTGATCGCTGAAATCCACTTCGCCTTCGAAGAACTCGCCCTGCGCGAGGTCGGCGTGGCGCTGGCCGATCGAGGCCACGCCGGGCTCGGCGAACACGATGCCGATCGGAGTGCGCCGCGTGAAGCAGGTGGGGTCGTCGGCGGTGGCGTTGTACCCGGCGATGTAGCCGTCGTCGGCGGCCTCGTGCAGCAGGGCCACCCCGCCATCCACGTCGCCAGCAAGGAAGACGTCGAGGTCGCCGATGCGGGTGGTGGTGCGGTCGTAAGGAGGTCGACCGCGTTCGTCCAGCGGCACGCCCAGCGTGTCCAGGCCGATGCCGTCGAGGTTGGGCTGGCGGCCGATCGCCACCAGCACCTGGTCCACCACCAACTCGTGGCTGCCGGAACGTACGGCGATGCCGTCGGCGTGTTCGTGCAGCGTCGCGTCTTCGCCGGTGTGCAGGGTGAGGTCGCGCGCGAGGATCTCGCGCAGCGCGGCCGTAACGCGCGGGTCGGTCAATCCGGCCAGCTGGTCGTCACGCCCGAAGGCGGTGACCTGGATGCCGAGCTGCGCCAGGGCCTGGGCGAACTCAACGCCGACCGCGCCCAGTCCGATCACCGCAATGCGCGGGGGCAGGGTGTCGAGCTCGAAGATCGTGTCGGTGGTCTGCACGCGGGCACCGAAGCGGCGCCAGGCGTCGGGCAGGATCGGCCGCGAGCCGGTGGCCACGATGATCTTGCGTGCCTGCAGTTCCTGGTCGCCGACCACCAGCCGTCCGGGACCGAGCAGCCGGGCGCGACCCTGCAGGTTGCGCTCGCCCAGCCTGTCGGTGGCCTTGAGCACGCCGCGCACGAAGCGGTCGCGCAGCTCGCGTACCCGCCGCATCACCGCCGGCAGGTCCACCTGCAGCTGGTCGCCGCCACGGATGCCGAAGGTGTCGAGCCGCTTGCGTGCGTGGAAGGCATGCGCCGCTTCGATCAGGGCCTTGGACGGCATGCAGCCCACGCGCGCGCAGGTGGTGCCGTAGGGGCCGTCGTTGATGATCACGAAGCGCTCGGTGCGCTTGCGCACCTGGCGCAGGGCGGCCAGGCCGGCCGAGCCGGCGCCGATGATGGCGACGTCGAGGGTTTCTGGAGTCTTCATGCCCCAGTTTTGCCCCACCGGGGGTGAAGCTGCAATGACCGTGCGCAGGCCCGGCGATCCAGGCCTGCGTCAGCGCCCGCGCCAGCTGCGGTCGACGTCGCGCTGGTTGCCGCTGGCGTTGAGCAGGTTCATGCCGCGCACCGTCGGTGCCTCCCAGTCGCGGGCCATGGTCTGGGCCAGGGCGTCGGCCTGCGCCAACTGCTGTGGCGACAGGCCAGCGGAGAGGTTGGCCATCCGTTGCCGAACCTGGATCGCCACCTGGGTGTTCTCGCCGCCGTTGCGCACCAGGGCGCGCTCGATGTGGCGGTACAGGGCCAGCGCACGGGCACCGTCAGGCGAAATCGACTGCTCCAGCAGCGAAGCGCGCTGCTGCGGCTCGGGCACGTAGGCCGCGGCCAGCGACAGCAGCATGTCCATGTCGCCGCGCTGCGCGGCCACCGTGGCCAGGCGCTCGGCTTCAGCGCGGTAGGTACCCAGCTCGGGCAGCGAATCGAGCAGACTGCCCCAGCGGAAGGCATTGCCGCTGGCATACTGCTTCAGCGCCACCGCATCGCCGGCCAGCGCGGCCGCGCGCCAGGTGCGGGCGATCTGCGGCGCGCCCGGAATCTCGACGCCGCGGCAATGATCTTCCAGCTCCTGCAGCCGCCGCTCCCAGACCGGCATTTCGCGCGCGATCATCGCAGCCACGCCCTGCCGGCTCGTTTCTTCCGTGATCCGCTCCAGCGACTGCTGGCGCGACTCGAGCCAGCGGTCGAACTCGCTGCGGCGGTAGGGAAGTTGCGCGCAATAGGTGTACTCCGCGGCGAGCCGGCAGCCTGCCGCGGCTTCGCCTGCGCCGGCGCGGCGCTTGAGATCATCGACGATCACCGACAGTGGCGCGCTGGCCGGCGGCAGCGGCACGCTTGAAGGAACAGGCAATGGTGGCGAGTTCACTGTGTCGGCAGGCACCTGCTCATCCGACGCCGCCGCCTGCACCGATTCCACCGTTGCGGACGGCGCGGCGCCGGGCCGCAAGGCATGCCACCCGATGGCTGCCAGCGCTGCCAGGGCGATGACCAGCCCCGCGCGTTTCTTAGTGGAATTCATGCCGGTTTCCTTGCGCGCTTCCGGGCCCGATCATCGCGTTCCCCGGCTCGAAAATACAGTGCGGCAACATCGGCGGTCCCCGGTGATGGCCGGGGGCCGGGAGCCGCATCAGTCCGTGCAGGTGAAGCCAATGATCCTGGACGTGGTGGCGGACGCGCCGGCCGCATCCGTGACGGTCAGGCTGACCGTGCCCCATTGCCCCGCATTGCGGACCAGTGTGGTCGAGACGCCGCTGGCGGTGACGCCATTGCCCAGGTCCCAGACATGGGAAACGATGGCGTTGTCCGGGTCGGTCGAGGTGCTGGTCAACGTGTAGGTGAACTTGCTGCCGCCGGTCTGGCAGACGGTGGGTTGCGTTTCGGAAAAGCTGGCAACGGGCGGCAGGTTGCTCAGTGCCTGCAGCGCGCCAAAGGCATTCACGATGCCTGCGCCGCAGCCCTCGCAGGCCATCGGGAAGGGCTTGGCGGTGGCCGCCAGGATCTGCTCGACCTCGACCGGCGTGCGCGGCGAGAGCGACTGCATCAGCGCCACGACACCGGCCACGTGCGGCGCCGACATGCTGGTGCCGGAGTAGGGCACGTAGGCGGTGCCGGTGGTCGGCCGGGTCTCGCCCATGTTGATCGTCGACAGGATTTCCACGCCGGGCGCCGCGATATCCACGTCGGCACCGTAATTGCTGAAGGTGGCCCTGCCGCCGCTGTAGTGCGTGGCCGCGACCGAAATCACGCCATTGCACGAGGCCGGCGAGAACGAGCCGTTGAGCGCGCTGTTGCCGGCCGCCGCCACGACGACCACGCCTTGGCTTCGCGCGAAATCGATGGCGGCTTGTTCGACCGGACCGCAGGCCCCGCCGACGCCGAGGCTGAGGTTGATGACCTCGACCGGATTGGGGTTGTTGGGCACGCCGGGTACGCTGCCGCCCGCGGCCCAGGTGATGCCCGCCGCGATATCGGACAACACGCCGCCTCCGGCGCCCAGCACGCGCACCGGCATGATGCGTGCGCCGGGGGCGGTCCCGGCGATGCCGATGCCGTTGTTCCAGACGGCCCCGGCGATGCCGGCCACGTGCGTGCCGTGCCAGCTGGACGGGTAGGGCGTGCAGCCGGGACGACGCACCCAGGTGCCCTCGTCGGTGGGGTTGGCATCACGCGCGTTGCCGTCCCGCGCCGCCATGGGATCGCTGACGAAGTCGTATCCGGCCACCAGGTTGGCATTGAGGTCGGGGTGCGGGGTGATGCCGGTGTCGAGGATGGCGATGACCGCGCCGGTGCCGGTGCCGAGGTCCCAGGCCGCCGGCGCCGAGATGCCCGACGGCGAATTGGCCAGCGCGTACTGGTTGACGAAGCGCGGGTCGTTGGGCGTGGCCAGCGGCTGCATGCGCTTGTCCTCGACGATGTACTCGATGCGCCCCTGGGCCATCAGCGCCGACAGCTGGTGCCTGCCCACGAAACCCTCCACGGCAGGCATGCGGACGATCTCGGTTCCCAGCGCGCCACTGCGCACCCACGTGGCCTGGCTGCCGATCTCGCGCTTCACCCGCGAGGAGCGGTCGCCCGCCGCCATGGCGGGCGCGACCTTGCCCGAAAACTTGACGATGTACTGCCGGCCGCCCAGTTCGATGTCGGGGCCGCATTGCGCGAGGGCGATCGTGGGCAGCGCAGAGAGGCTGGCCAGCACCAGCGGCGCCAGCAGGCGGAAGCAACGGGTCATGCGGAGTCCTTGGCGGGGGAGGGGGAATGCATCCGCAAGAACGCACGCCATTGGTGCGCGTGACCGTGCAGGCTGCATCGCTCCGATTGTTCCCGCTGCCGGGGGGTGGCGCAGCGCAGCGAGGGAATCTGGTCAGGTATCCCTAACGCTGTCCTGCCTGCATCGGCGTCCTGGTCAGCCGCCTGGCGCCGACTTCAGCGACGCTTCCAGAACGGCGGCACGATCCGGCCACGCCGGGCCGCCATCCACAGCAGCACCACGCCCGTGGTGGTGCACAGCAGGAAGGCGATGATGGACGACTCGAGCCCGAAGTTTCCGCCCGTCAGCAGGTCCGGTCCCTGGATCGTGGCCTGGATCAAGCCTGGCTGGGCCTCGGTGCCCGAGACGATGCCCGAGAAGATCGCGGACTGGGTGTAGTTCCAGGCCATGTGGAAGCCCATGCTCATCCACAGCCGGCGCGTGAGCATGTAGGCCGCGGCAAGCAGCACGCCGGCCTCGACACTGATGAACAGCGCACCTTCCAGCGTGGCCTGCGGGTTGGTCAGGTGCACCAGCCCGAACAGCAGCGACGAGGCGGCCAGCGCGATCCATCCGCCCAGCGACTCCTCCAGGATGCGGAACACCACGCCACGGAAGATCAGCTCCTCGAACACACCCGAGCTCAGCGCCATCGCCAGCGCCGGCAGCAGGTAGGACACCGGGTTGAAGCCATCGATGCGGTAGATGCCCAGGGCCATGAGTATCAGCACGCACAGCGTGTAAAGCCCCGCACCGATCAGCATGCCGATGCCCAGCTCACGGCCCATGCCGGGGCGGGAGAGCTCATGGACGGAACGCCGCTCTATCCGGCGCACGAGCGCGCTGTACACGGCAAGCGCCGCACCGGCGAGGACGGCCACCAGGCCCAGCCCCGTCAGCGGCGCGTCGGTGAACTTTTCCTGGACCGCGCCGCTGAGCGCCATCAGGTAAAGCAGGCACACCGCCAGCAGCACCAGCCGCACAAGCGGAAACTGCAGGATACGCAGCGGCAGGCTGCGCGGCACCGGCAACGGGTCGGACATGGCCTGCTCCCCAGGGCTGTCGCGAGCAGCCTATTCCTGGCCGAAACGCCTGTCCACGGAGTCCCCCGGAAACGCAAAAACCCCGCATCGCTGCGGGGTTCCTGGACTTGCCGGCCCCTGGCAGGGCCGTGGTGTGGTGGAGGTGGGGGCCACTGAAATGCTGTCCGGGAGGGCCAAACTGCGCGGGTTTCAGCCAGGCAGGGCGCGGCCGTACCCCCAGATCTACCCCCATGCCTTCACTGCCTCTCGGATCAATGCGCCGACGTAGCAGAGGAACATTGTGAAGCCGCCACCGAATCCCAGAATCAGGATCGGCCAATAGGTGGCATTCGATATTTTGTCCGCGCGAGCACTCGCCAACTTCGACTTCTCAGGTATTTCTGCAATCGGGTTTCGCATCGACTTCACGATCAATCTCGTCTGGGCGATCTCGCTGCAGATGAAGATCAATAGCGAAAGTATCACCGCCGCCCCACATCCCGCGAATGCGGCAGGCAACATGATTTCAGCTGAGTTACTCCAAATCGTCAGAATGCCGCCGTATCCAAGCGCTAGGATCAGATTGGTGTAGCCCTTGACGTGCTTCAAGAGATCAACCAAGACCTTCTTGGCCTCTTCGATCTCAACGTCCATCCTGGCCTCTTCGAGAGCGGTGACCCGCTTAACAGTCTCGGGTATGAAACCGGCCTGCTGCTCCTGAGCCCATCGCACCAAAATGCCGACGTCAGCCGTAAGTTCCTTAATGGACTTCTTCGGAACTACCGGTGGTGGATCCATCTCTTCGCTCACAGCGCCGCTCCTCCCCAGGGGCCGGACCTCAGTGTACCCGCTCGTCTCAACCGGTGAGCCGCCGGGCTATATCCTGCCGGCATGGAAAAGCCCAAACCGCCGCGGGACCCGGTGATCCCGACGTACCAGCAGCCGTTCCCATTCCCTGAAGGCGTGGAGATCCCGCGCCCGTCCCCGGTAAAGGATGAGCTGCCCTGGGTTGGCAAGGGGAAGGGCAAGCCGCGAACCAGGTAGCCCCTCAGGCAGTGCCGCGGGCGAGGGCGCGCCCGGGGTCTCCATAGGGCAGGGCCGCACGGCCGAAGCCGAGTTGGGCACCCGCGGTAGCCCACCCGGGCGCGCTGGGCCATGCTAGCAGTTGGCCCTGCGCCTGACCTCCAACGCTCGCTGACGCTGGTGGCATCCTTCGTAGTCGGAAAGGGGATCGAAGTGGATCACGTTACCTGGCAAACCGCACTCGCGATCTACGCCGCGATCGTTGCGAGCGTGGCTGTTGGGCTGGATGTCCTTCGGTGGTGGACGTCTGGGCCTCGGATTCGAATCAGCCTCATGTCTCGAGGGATGATCTTCAATAATCCTCTGGCCAATCCCAACGACCGGTTCCTATTTGTAAGCGCGAGCAATACAGGTGATCGGGCTACTACTGTTACAAACTTGGGACTGGTCGCGTATACCGGGCGCTTGTGGTGGTGGCGATTTCTGCGGCGGAGGGCAGCTAAGGGCGCGATAGTTCCCAACCCCGCGATCCCAGGCCAGCGACAAGCAGTGCCATCGCCGCTTGATGCCGGCGCTGTGTGGCAGGGGATGGTCGATTGGAGCGAGGTCGAAAAGTTCTGCGAGGAATCGGGTTGGCGCGTCTGGGTAATCCTCTACACCGCGAACGCGCCACGCGGTATCCGCGCACGTATTGCCAAGCCGACGCGCCAGGAAATTGAAGCAGATCGCCCGGCTGGTGAATAGATTCATCAGTGGCCCCGCCCGAAGGCGGGGCGTGCCCCGGTTCCTACCCTTACCCTGGATCCCTAACTCTCTTCCCGCTTGCCGGTGAGCGCGGCCGCAGCGAACTCCGGGATCGTCTCCGGCTCTTCCTCGCCCTCGTACACGCGCCACAGTTAATCGATGTGCTTCCACGGCCCGGCCAGCGGCAGGCCGGTGGCGTAGCCGACCGCGTTGACCGCGTTTCGCGCTGCCTTGCGAGCACCAACCTCATCGCCGCCCAGGAGCGTGATGGCATCGTCCGCCACCCGGTCGAACGCTTCGCCCATCGCCTGCGCCGGCGTGGCCCGGTATCCGTACTTCGAACCCAGCAGGTCATGCGCCAGCGGGATGCCGTAGAACTGACAGGCGAAGACGCGCAGCGCGTAGTAGGCCGCCCAGCTCTCGTCTTCGCCCTCGTCCTCGTCGGACACCCCCGGACTCCGATGGACCCCCGAAATGCAGAAACCCCGAGTTTCCCCGGGGTTTCTGGACTTTCTTGGACTCTGGCAAGTCCGTTTTTGGTGGAGGTGGGGGGAGTTGAACCCCCGTCCGAGAGCACGCCATCTCCGGTACTACATGCTTAGCTCGTTGTTAGTTCTCGTACGACGGCAACACAACGTGCGAGGCACACCGTCGTCCACACCCGCTAAGTTCACTTCCGGTTGGCGGGTCGCCGCCGAAAGCTGTTCCGTGATAATGACCCTACATCCACGAGCACGGGCACAAGTGGGTTCGGGGCTTACGCCTTAAGCGGCGAGAGCGTAGTTGTCGTCGTTGGCAACCAAGTTTTGCAGCTGGATTAACGAGGAAAGCTACCCCCTCGGCATGCACCAGTCGACTTTGCAACCCCCGTCGAAGCCAGGACACCCCCGGAAACGTCGGAAACACATCGATCAACCGATGCCCGAAGTATGGGCCCCGCGGCACCCCTCCACAAGGCCAGCCCGCCCCAAGTTCAGCACCCAGCAGGCAACCAACACACGCGGATTACCCAGCCGTGCCTCGAACCTGCTGGAGCAAAGCCCCCTTGGTAAGGGGGCGCGCCGAAGGCGCGGGGATCGGAAGGAGTGAGCCGGGGCCCGCGAATCGCGCAGCGAATCGTGGGGTAACTTCAGCGAATGCTGGAGTTACCTTCCCCTTGGTAAGGGGGCGCGCCAAAGGCGCGTGGATCGGAAGGAGTGAGCCGGGGCCCCCGATTCGCGCAGCGAATCGTGGGGTAGTCAGTTCGCGAATGCGATCTGACTACGCATCCTTGTTGTGTTTGCGCATGACGCGCTGCTTGTCACGCTGCCAGTCCCGGTCCTTGCTGGCCTGCCGCTTGTCGTGCGCCTGCTTGCCCTTGGCCAGGGCCAGCTCCAGCTTCACCTTGTTGCCCTTCCAGTACACCGCCGTGGGGATCAGCGTGTAGCCCTCGCGCTCGATGTAGCCCACCAGCTTGTCGATCTCGTGGCGGTGCATCAGCAGCTTGCGGGTGCGGCGGTCGTCGGCGATGACGTGCGTGGAGGCCTGGCTCAGCGGCGTGATCTGGGCGCCGAACAGGAAGATCTCGCCGGCCTTCACCAGCGCGTAGGCGTCGCCCATGTTCATGCGGCCGGCGCGGATGGACTTGAGCTCCCAGCCCTGCAGCGCGATGCCGGCCTCGTAGCGGTCCTCGAGGTGGTAGTCGTGGCGGGCGCTGCGGTTCAGGGCGATGGTCTTGTTGGCCGCCTTGTCCTTGCTGCTTCCGGTATTCTTGTTTTCGATCTTCTTGGACATGATCCTTCCTTGGCGGGCATTGTCGCCCATCGCGGGCCGGCTGGGGGAGGGCGCCGACACAGGTTCCCCGATGACGAGCATCCACCGACACGCGCTGGTCCGGCATTCCGCCCTGCGCATGTACACCCTGGTCAACGACGTGGCGGCCTATCCGGCGCGGTTTTCCTGGTGTGAGGACGCCGAGGTGCTGGAGTCGTCCGACACCCACATGCTGGCCCGGCTCGACCTCACCGTGGCCGGCCTGCGCACCAGCTTCACCACGCGCAACACGCTCAGCGCGCCGACCCGGATCGAGCTGAAGCTGGTGGAGGGCCCCTTCCGCAAGTTCACCGGCCTCTGGCAGTTCCACAGCCTGGCCGAAGACGCCTGCAAGGTGTCGCTGTCGCTGGATTTCGACGTGGCCGGCGTGGTGCTGGGCACGGCCTTGGCCGTCGGCTTCCAGGGCCTGGCCGACAAGATGGTGGACGATTTCTGCCGCGAGGCGGACCGGGCCTGAGCATGGCGCCGATGCTGGCCGTGGAAGTGGTCTACGCCTTGCCCGACCGCAGCTGGCGGGTCGCGGTGCAGCTGCCGGCGGGCGCCACCGTGGCCGATGCGCTGGCGTTGGCCGACCTGGGCGCGCAGGTGCCGGGGCTGGACGTGGATCCGGCGCGGCTGGCGGTGTTCGGACGCAGCGCCACGCTGCAGACCACGCTGCACGATGGCGACCGGGTGGAGATACTCAGGCCCTTGCTGGCCGATCCCAAACAGGCGCGCCGTGAGCGCGCCCGGAGTGCCGGGAAGCCTTAGCCGCCGCTGGGCGGACGGCGCGGCTTGTCCTTGTCGCGCGCGATGTTGCCGAAGCGGCGCATTTCCACCGACAGGGCCTTGTCGGCCTCGGGGAAATATTCGCCTTCCCAGCGCGCCAGGGTTTCACCTTCGAACCACAGCGTGAGGTTCTTGACCTCGGTGTCGCCGACGCGGCGACGCTCGGTGGCCACGTAGTCCCAGCGCGACTGGTGGAAAGGATCGGCCACCGGCGGCGAGCCGAGCAGGCTGAGCACCTGGGCACGGCTGAGGCCGACCTTGAGCTGCTCGACGTTCTTGGATTCCAGCAGGTTGCCCTGGAACACGGGCTGCCGGTAGATGATGCCGCAGCCGGTCATCAGCAGGGCGGCGACGAGAAGGATGAAAGCCTTGCGCATTGCGGGGTGATCCGGATCGGCGACCGGCCGATGATACACTAAGGCCCGCAGCCGCCAGCCGGCCGCCGACCACGCCGCGATGGACGGCATTCAGGAGGAATCGATGGAATCGCAGGACCTGCGCAAGGCCGGCCTCAAGGTCACGCACCCCCGAATCCGCATCCTGGACGTGCTCGAGTCGTCCAGCCCCCGGCACCTCACCGCCGAGGACATCTACCGCCACCTGCTGGACAAGGGCGACGACATCGGCCTGGCCACGGTGTACCGCGTGCTCACCCAGTTCGAGGCCGCGGGCCTGGTGCTCAAGCACAACTTCGAAGGCGGCCAGGCGGTGTACGAACTCGACCGCGGCCAGCACCACGACCACATGGTGGACATGGAGTCGGGCAAGGTCATCGAGTTCACCAGCCCGGAAATCGAGCGCCTGCAGCACGAGATCGCGGCCAAGCATGGCTACGTGATCGAAGAGCACTCGTTGGTGCTTTACGTGCGGCCCAAGAAAAAGAAATAAGGGCTTTTAGACGCGGACAAGAGCGCATGAACGCGGATGAAGCAGAGGGCTGAGTTGGTCCTCTGTGCCGACTGACTTTTCGGCGCCGGGACAAACCTTCTTTTTTTGCTCTATCCGCGCTCGTCCGCGTAAATCTGCGGCAAAAAAATCATCTTTCCTGCGCGCGCGACAGCATCTGACGGGCATTGGCCCGGACTTCGCGGGTGATCTCCACGCCGCCCAGCATGCGGGCCAGTTCCTCGACGCGGGCCTTGTCGTCCAGCGGGCGCACCGCGCTGTGGGTGCTGTCGCCGGCCACGGCCTTGCTGACCTGGAAATGATGGTGCCCCTGGGCCGCGACCTGGGGCAGGTGGGTGACGCACAGCACCTGGCGCTCGGCGCCCAGGGCACGCAGCTTCTGGCCCACGACCTCGGCCACGGCGCCGCCGATGCCGGTGTCCACTTCGTCGAAGACCATGGTCGGCACCGCGTCCAGGCCCAGCGCCGCCACTTCGATGGCCAGGCTGATGCGCGCCAGTTCGCCGCCCGAGGCGACCTTGCGCAGCGCCCGCGCCGGCTGGCCGGGGTTGGCCGACACCAGGAATTCGCAGCGCTCGGCACCCTGCGGCGTGGGACGGGTGGTGTCCAGCGGTTCCAGGGCCACGCTGAATTCACCGCCGCCCATGCCCAGCTCCGACATCAGGCTGACCACGGCCTGGCCCAGGGCCTGGCCCGCCTGCGTGCGGGCCTGCGACAGGCGCGCGGCCGCGAGCTGCCAGGCCTTGGCGGCGGCGGCCAGCTCGCGCGCCAGCGCCTCGCCGCGCTCGCTGGCTCCGCTCAGGCCCTCCAGCTCGGCCTGCAGCGCATCGCGGCGGGCGGCCAGGCCTTCCATCGGCACGCGATGCTTGCGGGCCAGGTCGTGCAGGCGCGACAGGCGATCCTCAAGCTGCTGCAGCCGGCCGGGGTCGAGGTCGAAATCATCGCGGATGCGCTCAAGGCCCGCGCTGGCCTCGGACAGCTGGATGTCGGCCGATTCGATCAGCGACACCACTTCGGCCAGGCGCGGCTCGTCGGCGCTAAGGCGCGAAAGCTCGGCCACCAGCTGGTGCAGGGCGCGGCCCAGGGACAGGCCGTCCTCGCCGGCCAGCCGGGCCAGGGCCGATTCGCAGCCCTGCAGCAGGCCGGCGGCGTTGGCCTGGCGCCGATGCGCCGCCAGCAGGTCCTCGACATCGCTGCCGTCCAGGCTTTCCCGGGCCAGTTCGTCCACCTGGTGCTGCAGCCAGGACACGCGCTCGCCGACGTCGCCGGCGCGGGCCAGTTCGGCCAGCTGGCGGTCGATGCCGGCCCAGCGCAGGGCCAGGTCGCGCACCTCGGCCTGGGCGGCTTCGTGGCGGCCGAAGGCATCGAGCAGGGCCAGCTGCTGGCCGCGGTCGAGCAGAGCCTGGTGTTCGTGCTGGCCGTGGATCTCCACCAGCATGGCGCCCAGTTCCGAAAGCTGGCCCAGGGTGGCCGGGCGGCCGTTGATCCAGGCGCGCGAGCCGCCGTCGGCGCGGATCACGCGGCGCAGCTGGCAGCCGTCCTCGTCCTCGAGCTCGTGTTCGCGCAGCCAGGCCAGGGCGGCGGGCGCGTCGTGCAGGCGGAATTCGGCGGCCAGCTCGGCCCGTTCGGCGCCATGGCGCACGATGCCGGCATCGGCGCGGGCGCCGGTGAGCCACATCAGGGCGTCCACCAGCAGCGACTTGCCGGCGCCGGTCTCGCCGGAAACCACGGTCATGCCGGGCCCGAAGGCCAGTTCGGCGGTGCTGACGACGGCGAAATCCTTGAGCGTGAGGTGGCTGATCATGGGCCGGGCGATTTTGCCTGAAAGCAGGCAGGTTTCGCTGCCCCGGGCGAGGCCGTCCATCCGAGGCCGGGGCGGCAACGGGTAGGAAAGCGGCGCGGGCCGGGCAGGGGCCACGCTCGCGTGCCTTGCGCGGGGCGGCCGCGGGCCTTATCTATGACGCATGGAACTCAGCCTCGACCCGCGCGCCCGCAGCCTGCTGCGCACCCTGATCTCGCAGCACATCCGCGACGGCGAGCCGGTGGGTTCGCGCACCCTGGCCCGCAGCTCGGGCCTGGACGTGAGCCCGGCGACCATCCGCAACATCCTGGCCGACCTGGAGGAAATCGGGCTGCTGGCGGCGCCGCACGCCTCGGCCGGTCGGGTGCCCACGGCCCAGGGCTACCGGGTGTTCGTGGACAGCCTGCTGCAGGTCAAGCCGGTGCAGGAGGCGCAGGTGTCGCAGATGCGCGCCAACCTGGCGGCCGGCGCCGGCACGCAGGCCCTGCTGTCGAACACCAGCGAGCTGCTGTCGGCCATGAGCCAGTTCGTCGGCGTGGTCACCGTGCCCCAGCGCGGCCAGTTCGCCTTCCGGCACATCGACTTCGTGGCCCTGGACGCCCAGCGCGTGCTGGTGATCCTGGTGTTCACCGACAACGAAGTGCAGAACCGCATCGTCACGCCGCGTCGGCCCTACACCCCGTCGGAGCTGGAGCAGACCGCCAACTTCCTCAACACCCACTTCGCCGGCCGCCCCCTGCACGAGATCCGCGCCGCCCTGCTGCGCGAGCTGCGCGACACCCGCAGCGAAATGGAGCGGCTGCTGTCGGCCGCGGTGGAGCTGTCCGAACAGGCCCTGGGCGACGGCGCCGGTGGCCAGGACGACATGCTGCTGACCGGCCAAACCAAGCTGATGGGGGTCCAGGACCTGTCCGACATCGAGCGCCTGCGCGAGCTGTTCGAGGCCTTTTCCCGCAAGCGCGAGATCCTGCAGCTGCTCGAGCGCACCATCCACGCCCCCGGCGTGCGGGTGTTCATCGGCGAGGAAACCGGCCTGGCCCCGCTGGACGCCTGTACCGTGGTCACCGCGCCCTACGGCGCCAACGGCCGCGTGCTGGGCGTGCTGGGCGTCATCGGCCCCACCCGCATGGCCTACGACCGGGTGATTCCGATGGTGCAGGCCACGGCCGACCTGCTGGGCGCCGCGCTCGACCCCGGCGCCTTGAAACCCTCCAGCCCGGCCCCATAAGGCTGTCGAACCCCGGGGGACGGGGCAGCCACTGGAAGACCATGCACAGCGAACAACCCACCCCGGGCGCCCCGTCGCCCGAAGACGACTACGGCCTGGACAACGAGCTCGAGCAGCTGCGCACCGCCATGGCCAGCCTGCGCGAGGAAGCCCTGCGCGAGCGCGCCGAGCTCGACAACCAGCGCAAGCGCCTGGCCCGCGACGTCGACCAGGCCCGCCGTTTCGCCAACGAAAAGCTGCTCTCGCAGCTGCTGCCGGTGCTCGACAGCCTCGAGGCCGGGCTGGCGGCGGCCAATGCCGAGTCCGGCCCGCTCAAGGACGGCCTGGAGCTGACCCTGCGCCAGCTGCTCAAGGTCGGCGCCGACAACGGCATGGTCCAGGTCGACCCGGTCGGCCAGGCCTTCGACCCCGAGTGGCACCAGGCCATCAGCCAGGTCGCCGCGCCCGGCGCGGCCGTGGGCAGCGTGGTGCAGGTGTTCCAGAAGGGCTACGCCCTGAACGATCGCCTGCTGCGCCCGGCCCTGGTCGTGGTCGCCGCCGAATAGCGTCGCCCGGGCCTTGAAGCAGGGCCCCCCAACCCCACTTTAGAACCATCCGCGGCCTACGCCGCCAGACTTAGAAATCCGAGGGAGCACACACATGGGCAAGATCATCGGCATCGACCTGGGTACCACCAACAGCTGCGTTTCCGTGATGGAAGGCGGCGTGGCCAAGGTCATCGAGAACTCCGAGGGCGACCGCACCACGCCGTCCATCGTCGCCTTCACCAAGGACGGCGAAGTGATCGTGGGCGCCTCGGCCAAGCGCCAGGCCGTCACCAACCCCAAGAACACCTTCTACGCGGTGAAGCGCCTGATCGGCCGCAAGTTCACCGACGCCGAAGTCAAGAAGGACCTGGACCTGGTGTCCTACGGCATTGTCGCGCACGACAACGGCGACGCCTGGGTCAAGACCAGCGACGGCAAG
Source organism: Arenimonas sp. MALMAid1274 (assembly GCF_049195245.1). Lineage (NCBI taxonomy): Bacteria > Pseudomonadati > Pseudomonadota > Gammaproteobacteria > Lysobacterales > Lysobacteraceae > Arenimonas > Arenimonas sp. MALMAid1274. The sequence continues at coordinate 995,197 of NZ_JBMIRR010000027.1, read as the reverse complement.
GCAATGTCGCCGCAGGAAATCTCCGCGCGCATCCTGGAGAAGATGAAGAAGACCGCCGAAGCCTACCTGGGCGAAGCGGTGACCGAAGCCGTGATCACGGTGCCGGCCTACTTCAACGACAGCCAGCGCCAGGCCACCAAGGACGCGGGCCGCATCGCCGGCCTGGACGTCAAGCGCATCATCAACGAGCCCACCGCGGCCGCGCTGGCCTACGGCATGGACAAGAAGGGCGGCGACCGCAAGCTGGCCGTGTACGACCTCGGCGGCGGCACCTTCGACGTGTCCATCATCGAGATCGCCGAGATCGACGGCGAGAAGCAGTTCGAAGTGCTGGCCACCAACGGCGATACCTTCCTGGGCGGCGAAGACTTCGACAAGCGCGTCATCGACTACCTCGTGGACGAGTTCAACAAGGAGCAGGGCATCGACCTGCGCAAGGACCCGCTGGCCCTGCAGCGCCTGAAGGACGCGGCCGAGCGCGCCAAGATCGAGCTCTCGTCCAACCAGCAGACCGAAGTGAACCTGCCGTACGTGACGGCCGACGCCTCGGGCCCCAAGCACCTGAACATCAAGCTCACCCGCGCCAAGCTCGAGGCGCTGGTGGACGACCTGATCAAGAAGACCATCGAACCCTGCCGCATCGCGCTCAATGACGCCGGCCTGCGCGCCAGCGACATCGCCGAAGTGATCCTGGTCGGCGGCCAGACCCGCATGCCCAAGGTGCAGGCGGCCGTGGCCGAGTTCTTCGGCAAGGAGCCGCGCAAGGACGTCAACCCGGACGAGGCCGTCGCCGTCGGCGCCGCCATCCAGGGCGGCGTGCTGGCCGGCACCGTGAAGGACGTGCTGCTGCTCGACGTCACCCCGCTCAGCCTGGGCATCGAAACCCTGGGCGGCGTGATGACCAAGATCATCGAGAAGAACACCACCATCCCCACCAAGGCCTCGCAGACCTTCTCCACCGCCGAGGACAACCAGTCCGCGGTGACGGTGCACGTGCTGCAGGGCGAGCGCGAGCAGGCCCGCTTCAACAAGTCCCTCGCCAAGTTCGACCTGTCCGGCATCGATGCCGCGCCGCGCGGCATGCCGCAGGTGGAGGTGTCCTTCGACATCGACGCCAACGGCATCCTGCACGTCAGCGCCAAGGACAAGAAGACCGGCAAGGAGCAGAAGGTCGAGATCAAGGCCGGTTCGGGCTTGAGCGAGGAAGAGATCGCGCAGATGGTCCGCGACGCCGAGACGCACCGCGAGGAAGACAAGAAGTTCCATGAGCTGGTCACCGCGCGCAACGCGGCCGACGGCCTGATCCACACCACCCGCAGCGCGATCAACGAGCACGGCAGCAAGGTGCCGGGCGAGACCCTGGCCGGCATCGAGTCGGCGCTGTCCGAGCTCGAGACCGCGATGAAGGGCGACGACAAGGCCCAGATCGAGTCGCGCACGGCGGCCCTGCAGACCGCGGCCCAGTCGCTTTACGCGGCGGCGGCCGGCGGCAACCAGCCGGGCGCGCAGGACGCGGGCCAGGACGGTCCGGCGGCGGGCAAGGCCGACGACGTGGTGGACGCGGAGTTCACCGAGGTCAAGGACGACGACCGCAAGTAAGTGCGTTGACCGGCGCGCGCCTGCGCGCGCCGGGCTGCAGCCCGCGTCGGACCGGAGGCCCCGGTGGGCGCGGGCGTTTTGCTATCAGGGGATGACCGGAATTCCGCATGAGCAAGCGTGACTATTACGAAGTGCTGGGCGTGTCGCGCACCGCGACCGAGGACGAGCTGAAGAAGGCTTACCGGCGCGCTGCCCAGAAGCACCATCCGGACCGCAACCCGGACGACAAGAACGCCGAGGCCAGCTTCAAGGAGGCCAAGGAGGCCTACGAAGTGCTGTCCGACGGCGGCAAGCGCCGCATGTACGACCAGCACGGCCACCGCGCCTTCGAGCACGGCATGGGCGGCGGCAACGGCGGCGCCGGCTTCGGCGACGTCAACGACATCTTCGGCGACATCTTCGGCGACATCTTCGGCGGCGGCCGCCAGCGCGCGCCGCGCCGCGGCGCCGACCTGCGCTTCGTGGTCGAGCTGGACCTGGAAGAGGCGGTGTTCGGCATCGAGAAGCGCATCGAGGTGCCCAGCCTGGTGGCCTGCAAGACCTGCGACGGCACCGGCGCCGAGGACCGCAAGGTCGACACCTGCAAGACCTGCGCCGGCCACGGCCAGGTGCGCATGCAGCGCGGCATCTTCGCCGTGCAGCAGACCTGCCCGACCTGCGGCGGCCGCGGCAAGACCATCGCCAAACCCTGCAAGGCCTGCCACGGCAACGGCCGCGTGCAGGAAGAGAAGGTGCTTCAGGTCAAGATCCCGGCCGGCGTGGACAACGGCGACCGCATCCGGCTCAGCGGCGAAGGCGAGGCGGGTCCTCCCGGCGCTCCCGCCGGCGACCTGTACGTGGAAGTGAGCGTGCTGGAGCACCCGATCTTCCAGCGCGACGGCAACGACTTGTATTGCGAAGTGCCGGTGCGCTTTTCGCAGGCCGCGCTGGGCGCCGACATCGTGGTGCCCACGCTCGACGGCGAGGCGCTGATCAAGGTGCCGCTGGAAACCCAGACCGGCAAGCAGTTCCGCCTGCGCGGCAAGGGCGTCAAGTCCGTGCGCAGCCACGGCCACGGCGACCTGCTGTGCCGCGTGGTGGTGGAAACGCCGGTGAACCTGACGGCGCGCCAGCGCGAGCTGCTCAAGGAATTCGAAGCCACGTTCGAAGGCGAGGGCGCGCGGCATTCGCCGCGGTCCAGCGGGTTCCTGGATGGAGTGAAGGCGTTCTGGGACCGCATGACGTCCTGACCCAAAAAAAAGCCCGGCCGAAGCCGGGCTTTTTCATGCGCGACAACCGCGCCTACTTCTTCGGCCGGTACAGCCGCCCCGGCGCCGGCGCCCCGGCATAAGCGTCCAGCCGCTCGCCCACGCCGGCTTCCAGGCGCTCCAGCCGGCTGGCCGGCGTGGGATGCGTGGAGAACAGCAGCGCCACCGACTTGTCGGACGCGCTGGCCGAGTCCAGGGTCTGCAGCACGCCGGCCAGGCCGAACGGGTTGTAGCCGGCGCGCGCCGCGATGACCATGCCGCGCTGGTCGGCGTCGTACTCGTCCTGCTTGTCCAGGCCGCGCGCCAGGATCTCGGTGCCGGCCTTGAAGGCCTTGTCGCCGAAGCGACGCACCAGCTCGTTGTCGCTCTGGCCAGCCACTTCGCCGGCGATCTCGGTGGCGAACTCGCGGCCCATGGCCTTCTTGATCGCCTTCACCTGGTGCTTCTGCACCACGTGCGCGATTTCGTGGCCGAGCACGCTGGCCAGCTCGGCCTCGTCGCGCAGGCGGTCGTACAGGCCGGCGGTGATCAGCACGGTGCCGCCCGGCAGGGCAAAGGCGTTGACGTCGGAGCTGTCGATCACGCCGAAGCGCCAGGGCAGGTCGGGACGCTCGGTCTGCATCGCCAGCCACAGGCCGACCTGGTTGACGTAGCGCTGCAGCTGCTCGTCGCGCACCAGTGGCGCGGCGCCCAGCACGTTGGCGGCGATGCCGCGGCCCAGTTCGATTTCTTCTTCCTGGGTGATTTCCTGGTTGGCCTTGGCGGCGCGCTCGCCGAACTTGAGCAGGCCTTCGGCATCACCCAGGCGTCCAAAGGACTGCGCGGACGGGGCGGCCAGCACCAGCACCAGGCTGGCGGCAAGCAGGGAAAGTTTGCTGTTCATCGCTGCCTCCGGCCGGCACGCGGTTCGGGCAGGTAGGGCACCTGCTGGTTGGCCAGCGGCACCTGGCCAGCGAACTGGCGGGCGGCGTCGCTGCTCACGGCGTAACTGTCGAGCAGGGCCACGTCCTGGTAGTTGGCCGATGCGCTCATCAGTTCGTCGGCCGACAGGCCCTTGACGCCGGTACTGACGCTGGCGCCGCTGGAGCCGGTGCGGAACACCGAAGCGATCTGGCTGGCGTCGGCCGAGGCGGCGGCGCCGGAGCCGGTGCGGAGGGTGAGGATGCGGGCCCAGCCTTCCTCGCCCGTGGGGGTCTTCACGCTGGCCCAGGCGCCTTGCCGCGCGGTGATCTCGACGGTCTGCTTGGCCTTGAGCTGGGCGACCTGGCTGGCGGAATTCATGGGCTCGCTGCGCAGGGGCGTGTCCTTGAGCACGGTGCCGGACTCGGCCAGCACGGCGCCGCCGGCGAGAGCCGCCACCAGCGCCAGCGCGATCACGCGTCGGCGGGGCGGTCGGGGAAGGGTGGGCTGTCTCATTGCGTTTGCTCCGCGTTGTTTGCAGCGTCTGGGGTTCGTGCAGCTTGCAGCATGGGTTCGTACAGGTGCACCGGTTGTTCGCGCCCCTTGACGTGGAATTCGCCCCGGTGCTCGAAATGGAAACGGGAACCGGGGCCGCAAGCGGCCCGCGTGGCGTCCGACACCAGCACCCGGGCCACGCCCTTGGTGGCGCTTTCGATCCGGCTGCCCAGGTTCACGGTGTCGCCAATGGCGGTGTACTCCATCCGCGAGTCGCTGCCAAGGAAGCCGACCACGGCGGGCCCGGTATGCAGGCCGATGCCGACATCGAAATCGCCCAGGCCCTCGCCGCGCGCCAGCAGGTCGCGCTTGAAGGCATCCAGGGCCTCGGTCATGCCGATCGCCGCCGCCACCGCCCGCTCGGCGTGGTCGGGGATGTCGGTGGGTGCGTTCCAGAAGGCCATCACCGCATCGCCGATGAACTTGTCCAGGGTGCCGCCGTTGCTGAAGATCACGTCCACCTGGCGGCTGAAGTAGCGGTTGAGCAGGTCGACCACCTGTTCCGGCGTGCGCGTCTCCGACAAGGTGGTGAAGCCGCGGATGTCGGAGAACAGAATGGTGATTTCGCGCGCCACCGGCTTCTGGTCGCGGTTGAGTTCGCCGGCCTCGACCAGGCTTTCGACCACGCGGGGGTCCAGGAAGCGGCCGAAGATGCCCACCGTGGCCTCGCGCTCCTGGCGGTCCAGCCACTGCGCCTGCAGCGTGAACAGGCCATACGTGGTCCAGGCCAGCAGCAGGGCGGCCGCCACGGGCACGTATTGATTGGCGCTCAGTGCGAGGTACTCGCCGGCCAGCAGCACCAGGCTGGCCACCGCCAGGCCGATGCCCAGCCGCAGCGGGCTGCGGCGCCGGCGGAAGCCCAGCACCAGCGCCGCGCACAGCACGATCGCCAGCGGCCAGCGCGCGGGCCGTTCGCGCAGCCAGTCGCCGGCGCGCAGGTTGGCCACGCCGGTGGTGATCACCAGCACGCCGTGGGTCTGGGTGCCCAGGGGAGTCGGGCGCATGTCGTTGAGGCCGGTGGCGGTGGCGCCGATGAAGAGCGTCTTGCCGCGCAGCGAGGGCGCGATCTTCGGTTCGGCCTCGCCCAGGTCGTTGAACAGGTCGCTGTAGGAAATCGTGCGCGGCGGCTGGCCGTACCAGTTCAGGCGGATGCGGCGCTGGTCGGGCAGGGTGGCGCCGGCATGGCGGGCGACCGTGGCCGACATGCCGGGAAGCCTCCAGCCGCCGATGTCCGTCCACAAGGGCGCATGGCGGCCCCGTCCGTCGGTGTCCGCCTCGAAGTTGATGAGCCCTCCCTGCCAGCTGCGCGGATCCAGCACCAGCGGCAGCAGCAGCGTGATGGGGGCGTCCTGGCCACCGTCCACGCGCGTGATGCCGAGGGATGGCGGCAGCTTGTCCATCGGGGTGGGCAGCCCATCGGGCATGCGCTGGGTGGCGAAGAACAGGTTGTCCTGGCCCAGCACGACGTCGCGGAAGGCGAGGTCGCTGTCGGCCTGCACGGTGTCGGCTTCGTTGAACAGCACGTCGAACACCACGGCGTGCGGTTCGTGCGCCGCCAGCAGGTCGATCAGTTCGGCGTGGATCGAGCGCGGCCAGGGCCACGCGCCGGCGAGTTCGCGCAGGTCTTCCAGACTCTTCTGGTCGATGGCCACCAGCACGATGTCGTCGGGCGTGGTGCGCGAGGCGGCGTGCTGTACCAGCAGCTGGTCCGACACGGCGTTGTCGGCGCGGTCCAGGCCGCCGGCCAGCCACAAGGTGGCGGCGATCAGCAGCAGGGCCAGCAGGGGCAGGCGTAGCGGCGCAGGCTTGGCTTGGCTCATGGACCCTCGTGCGGGCGGGCCGGGGCAGGGCCCTCGGGCGTCGGGGCGAGTCTAGCCGTTTGCCAGCCCGGACTGGTTTCCGATAGCGTTCGGCGATGACCGACCAATCCACCCGTCTCCTGATCCACGGTGCCAGCGGCCGCATGGGCCGTGCCCTGCTGCGGCTGGCGGCGCAGGATCCGCGGCTGACGGTCGTCGCGGCCGTCAGCGCCCGCGGTGAGCCGATCGCCGAAGCCGGCGATTGCCCGGTGCTGCCGTCGTCGCGAATGGACCAGGCGCCCGCGTACGACGTGGCGATCGACTTCAGCCTGCCTGAGGCCTTCAATGGCGTGCTGGAACAATGCCTGGCCCGGCGCAGTGCCCTGGTCAGCGGCACCACCGGCCTGGCCGACCGCCAGCGGGCCGCGCTGGATGCGGCCGCGGCCCGCATCCCGGTGCTGTGGGCCGCCAACTTCAGCCTGGGCGTGGCGGTGCTGGCCGAACTGGTGCGCCAGGCCGCCGCGGCCTTGCCGGGCTGGGATGCCGACGTGGTGGAGGCGCACCACGTGCACAAGAAGGACGCGCCCTCGGGCACGGCCCTGCACCTCGGGGCTGCGGTGGAAGCGGGGCGGGGACGTGGGCCGCACTATGCCAGCCTGCGCGCCGGCGACATCGTGGGCGAACACACGGTGCAGCTCAGTGGCCCCGGTGAACGCCTGGAGCTGGTGCACCGCGCCACCAACCGGGACATTTTCGCCCGCGGCGCGCTGGAAGCCGCGCTGCGGCTGGCCGGGCGCGGTCCCGGGCGCTGCGACCTGGGCCGCCTGCTGCTGGATCGCGAGCCGGCCTGAGGCCCCGGTCGCGTCGCGGCGTTTCCCTTTTGCGGGCGAGGTCGCTAAAATTCCGGCTCGCCTGAACCCTCACCCGTACGGACACGGTTTCGCCCTGTCCGCGGGTGCTCGCACACCCAGCGAACCGGGTTCCCCCATCGCAAGGCGATCGCCCGTGACCCAACCTGCAATGCTCGCGCTCGAAGACGGCACCGTGTTCGAGGGCGTTTCCGTCGGCGCGCCTGGAATGAGCGTCGGCGAGGTGGTGTTCAACACCGCCATGACCGGCTACCAGGAAATCCTGACCGATCCCTCGTATGCCCGGCAGATGGTCACGCTGACCTATCCGCACATCGGCAACACCGGCTTCACCGCACAGGACGACGAGGCCGAGCGCGTCTGGGCCGCCGGCCTGATCGTGCGCGACGTGCCGCGTCGCCCCAGCAACTGGCGCAGCCAGGTGGCCCTGCCCGAATGGCTGGCCGCGCGCGGCGTGGTCGCCATTGCCGGCATCGACACCCGCAAGCTGACCCGCCTGCTGCGCGACCGCGGCGCCCAGAATGGCTGCCTGGTGGCCGGCGAGGGCATCGACGCCGACATGGCCATCGAGGCCGCGCGCAAGTTCCCCGGCCTCAAGGGCATGGACCTGGCCAAGGAAGTCTGCACGCGCGAGCGCTACAGCTGGACCGAAGGCTCGCTGGACCTGGACCGCAACGAGTTCGCGCGGGTCGAAGCGCGCTTCCACGTGGTGGCCTACGACTTCGGCGTGAAGCGCAACATCCTGCGCATGCTGGCCGAGCGTGGCTGCCGCGTCACCGTGGTGCCGGCGCAGACGCCGGCCGCGCAGGTGCTGGCCGAGAAGCCCGACGGCGTGTTCCTGTCCAACGGCCCGGGCGACCCGGCGCCCTGCGACTACGCCATCGCCGCCATCCGCGAGATCCTGGCCGCGCGTGTTCCGGTGTTCGGCATCTGCCTGGGCCATCAATTGCTGGGCCTGGCCGCCGGCGCGCAGACGCTGAAGATGAAGTTCGGCCACCACGGCGCCAACCACCCGGTGATCGATCTCGACACCCAGCGCGTGATGATCACCAGCCAGAACCACGGCTTCGCGGTGGACGAGGCCACGCTGCCCGCCAACGTGCGCGTGACCCACCGCTCGCTGTTCGACGGCTCCAACCAGGGCATCGAGCTGACCGATGCGCCTGCCTTCAGCTTCCAGGGCCACCCGGAAGCCAGCCCCGGGCCGCGCGACGTCGCCGGCCTGTTCGATCGTTTCGTCTCGATGATGTCCGCCCCCTGACCGACAGGAAATAACGCATGAATCCCATCCGCAAGCTGTTGCTCCTGTCGCTCGCGCTGGTCGCGACCGTCACCGTACAGGCCACCGAAGTGCCGCTGGGCGACTTCTTCAAGGACGCCGAGTTCACCGACGTTTCCCTGTCCCCCACCGGCGAATTCATCACCGTGTCGGTGCCCCAGGGCGACCGCACCGTGCTGGCGGCGTTCCGGGTCAAGGACATGTCCCTGGTGGGCAAGTGGGACTACGGCGCGAAGAAGCACATCGAACAGGTCAGCTGGGTGAACGACGAGCGCTTCTTCATGTACGTGTCCGAGAAGGTCGGCCGCTTCGACCAGCGCGTGGGCACGCCCGACGTGTATGCCACCAACGTGGACGGCACCAAGCGCGCCGACATCCCCAACGGCGGCACCTACACCATCCAGGACAAGCTTTGGGAAGATCCCAGCAACATCCTGGTCTCGCGTTCGGTCGACTCGGCCTACCTGTCCAAGCTCAACGTCAACACCGGCCGCGTCACCACGGTGGCCAGCGCGCCGCTGCGCTTCGGCAGCTTCATCCTCGACCACGAGGGCAAGGTGCGCTATGCGGTGGGCATCGAGAAGACCGGCGAGCGCGTCACCCTGCGCCGCAACGGCGACGGCTGGTCGGAGATGAACCGTGCGCGCCTGGGTGACTCCACCCGGACGCCGCTGGGCTTCGACGCCAAGAACGAGCGCGTGCTGTTCTCGGTCAGCGACAAGGGCGAGCCCGCGCGCATCGTCGTGGCCAACCCGGAAGGCGGCCAGGACACGCTGCTGGCGCAGAACAAGAACGTCAGCCCGGACGACTACCTGGTCAGCAGCGACGAGCGCGACCTGCTGGCCGTGCGCTTCATGGATGGCGTGCCCAACTACACCTTCATCAACCGCGACCACCCGGAATCCAAGACCTACGCCGGCCTGATCAACGCCTTCCCGCAGCATTCGCTCAGCTTCGACGGCATCAGCCGCGACGGCAAACTGGTGCTGTTCCGCGCCTTCAGCGACGTGGACCCGGGCTCGTACTACCTGTTCAACCGCGAGACCGGCCGGGCCCAGTTCCTGCTGGCGGCGCGCGAGTGGATCAAGCCCGACCAGATGTCGCCGATGGAGATGATCACGGTCACCGCGCGCGACGGCACCACGCTGCACGGTTACCTCACCATCCCCAAGAACAGCGATGGCCGCAACCTGCCGCTGATCCTGCACCCGCACGGCGGCCCGCACGGTCCGCGCGACGAGTGGGGCTTCAATCCCGAGGTGCAGTTCCTGGCCAACCGGGGTTATGCGGTGCTGCAGATCAATTTCCGCGGTTCGGGCGGTTACGGTGATGCCTTCGAGGGCAAGGGCTACCGCAACTGGGGCACCACCATGATCGACGACATGACCGACGCCGTGAACTGGGTGATCGAGGAAGGTGTCGCCGACCGCAACCGCATCTGCACCTATGGCGCGTCCTACGGCGGTTACGCCGCGTTGCAGAGCGTGGTGCGCGAGCCGGCCATGTACAAGTGCGCCGTCGGCTACGTGGGCCTGTACAGCATGTCGCTGTGGATGAAGGACAGCGACGTGGCCGAGTCCGAGTACGGCCGCAACTACCAGCGCGACGTGTTCCCGGACACCGAGGCCGGCCGCCAGGCGCAGTCTCCGGCCTTCAACGTGGACCGCATCCGCGCCGCAGTGATGCTGGTGCACGGCGCCAAGGATCCGCGCGTGCCGATCTCGCAGTACGACTTTCTGCTCAAGAAGCTGCAGGAAGCCGGCAAGCCGCCGGAAGTGACCATCGTCGAGGACAAGGAAGGCCACGGTTTCTACGATTTCCAGAACCAGGTCGACCTCTACACGGCGCTGGAGAAGTTCCTGGACAAGCACACCGCCAAGGCGGGTGCCGCCCCCGCGTCGTCCCCCTGACCTGACCCCCAGCGAGCATCGCCATGGCCACGAAGGCACTCAAGCGCGGCAAGAAGTCTGGCCCTGGAGCCGGCGGGGCGGTCTTGTGGCTGCTCACCCGTCTGGTGCTGCCGCTGGCCCTGCTGTACGGCCTGCTCTGGTGGCGGGCCGATGCCGCGGTCGACAAGCAGCTCGACCGCCTGCGTCCCTATGTCGACATCCAGCGCGGAACCACCGTGCTGGGCCTGGATGGCGACATCGGGTTCCGCAAGCTGGTCATGCGGCCCCAGGTCAACAGCCCGATGCCGGCGCTGACCGTCACCGCCGACCGCGTGGTGCTGCATACGCCGGGCCTGCTGTGGCTGGTGCGCAGCAGCCTGCTGGGCGTGCCGGATGAGATCCCCTCGCGCTTTGGCCTGCGGCTCGAGAACGCCCGCATCGAGGGTGACGCGGCTGCCCGCGAATCAGTTGGAGTCGGCGGCCACGTCTTTTTCCCCTTCGACCTGGCGGGCTGCGAGCCGGGCATGAACCTCGCGGTCGCCAACCAGCTGGGCCTGGACAAGGCGTCCAGCACCTTCGCTTTCGTGATGACCAACGACGGCACCGGCCTGCTGAAGCTGCGCTTCGATACCGATACGGCGGGTGCCGCGGCGGTGGGGGGTGAGGTGCAGCTGATGATGCCTGCCGGCAGCGACGACGCCATCCGCCTGGCCAGTGCCAACTTCCAGCAGGCGCAGTTCACGCTTCTGGACCAAGGCTTCGTGGCCACCCGCAATGCCTACTGCGCGAAGAAGCTGGGCGTGGACACGGCGGCGTTCCTGGCCACGCACCTGGCGGCGGTGCGCGCCGAATTCGCGCAGGGCGGCAGCGTGCCCGGCGCTGCGCTGACCCAAGCCTACGAAGGCTTCTCTCGCGATGGCGGCACGCTGGCCATTGCCTTCCGTCCCCTGCGGCCGGGGCCGGTGATGCAGATGCGCGGCCTGACGCTGGAAAGCCTGCCGCTCTATTTCGACGCCACCGTGAAGCACAACGACGACTTCGTTGCGCCGCTCACGTTCGTTGCGGCCGGTCCGCCGCCCGCCGATGCCGCAATCCCCGGAGCCGTTGCCGTGGACCCGGCCAATGCCACCGGCACCGCGCCGCCCTCGGCGGAAGCCGCGCCCGCGGCCAGCCAGGTCGAGGGTGATGCCGCGCCCGCGAAGGCCTCGGGTGAGGGCCCGGCTGCCCGCGTCAAGCCGGGGCAGGAGATTGCCTATGACGACCTGCCCGGCTACGTGGGCGACACGGTCGAGGTGGAGACCAGCCTTGGCAGCGTGCGCCGTGGCGTGCTCACCGGCGCCAGTTCGCTCAGCATCGTGCTCAAGCTGTCGGCCGCCGATGGCGGTTTTCCGCTGAGCCTGCCCAAGTACAACGTGATCAAGGTGCGGTTGGCCACGGCCGCCGGCGCCGCCCCCGCGGGTTGAGTCCCGCTGCGTTTCCCGCCATTCCACGACGTCTTCGAGTAAGCACATGCCCAAGCGCACCGACCTTCGCAGCATCCTGATCATCGGCGCCGGCCCCATCGTCATCGGGCAGGCCTGCGAATTCGACTACTCCGGCGCCCAGGCCTGCAAAGCGCTGCGCGACGAGGGCTACCGCGTCATCCTGGTCAACTCCAACCCGGCCACGATCATGACCGACCCGGACATGGCCGACGCGGTCTACATCGAGCCCATCAACCCGGCGACGGTCGAGCGCATCATCGCCAAGGAAAAGCCCGACGCGCTGCTGCCGACCATGGGTGGCCAGACCGCGCTCAACTGCGCCCTGGACCTGGCCGACGCCGGCGTGCTGGAAAAGTACGGCGTCGAGCTGATCGGCGCCTCGCGCGAGGCCATCCGCATGGCCGAGGACCGCGAGCTGTTCCGCGTGGCGATGAAGGAAATCGGGCTGGACTGCCCGAAGGCGGAAGTGGCGCGCTCGCTGGACGAGGCGATCCGCATCCAGGCCACCGTGGGCTATCCGACCATCATCCGCCCGTCCTTCACCCTGGGCGGCAGCGGCGGCGGCATCGCCTACAACCGCGAGGAGCTGGTGGAGATCGTCACCCGCGGCCTGGAACTCTCGCCCACGCACGAAGTGCTGGTGGAAGAGTCGGTGCTGGGCTGGAAGGAATTCGAGATGGAGGTGGTGCGCGACACCGCCGACAACTGCATCATCGTCTGCTCGATCGAGAACCTCGATCCGATGGGCGTGCACACCGGCGACTCCATCACCGTCGCGCCGGCGCAGACGCTCACCGACAAGGAATACCAGCGGCTGCGCGACGCCTCCATCGCCGTGCTGCGCAAGATCGGCGTGGACACCGGCGGCTCCAACGTGCAGTTCGGCATCAACGCCCAGGACGGCCGGGTGGTGGTGATCGAGATGAACCCGCGCGTGTCGCGCAGCTCCGCGCTGGCCTCGAAGGCCACCGGCTTCCCGATCGCCAAGATCGCCGCCAAGCTGGCCGTGGGCTACACCCTGGACGAACTGCGCAACGACATCACCGGCGGCGCCACCCCGGCCTCGTTCGAGCCGGCGATCGACTACGTGGTGACCAAGATCCCGCGCTTTGCCTTCGAGAAGTTCCCGGCCGCCGATGCGCGCCTGACCACCCAGATGAAGTCGGTGGGCGAGGTGATGGCGATCGGCCGCACCTTCCAGGAATCGCTGCAGAAGGCACTGCGCGGCCTGGAGATCGGCAAGGTCGGCTTCGATCCCACCGGCAGCGCCGAGCAGGGCGAGGACGGGCTGTTGCGCATCCGGCGCGAGCTGAAGGAGCCGGGCCCGGAGCGGCTGTTCCAGGTCGCCGAGGCTTTCCGCGCCGGCCTGAGCGTCGAGGATGTGTTCGGCCTGAGCTTCATCGACCCCTGGTTCCTGGACCAGATCGAGGAAATCATCGCCACCGAGAAAGAAGTGGCGGCGGCCGGCCTGCCGGCGCTGGACGGGGCGCGCCTGCGCGTGCTCAAGCGCATGGGCTTCTCCGATGCCCGCCTGGCCCAGCTGGCCGGCACCGACGAGTCGGCCGTGCGCGCGCTACGCCGCGCCTTCGGCGTGCGTCCGGTCTACAAGCGCGTGGACAGCTGCGCCGCCGAGTTCGCCACGTCCACCGCCTACCTGTATTCGACCTACGAGGACGAGTGCGAGGCCCTGCCCACCGGCCGCGACAAGATCATCGTGCTCGGCGGCGGACCCAACCGCATCGGCCAGGGCATCGAGTTCGACTACTGCTGCGTGCACGCCTCGCTGGCGCTGCGCGAGGATGGTTACGAAACCATCATGGTCAACTGCAATCCCGAAACCGTGTCCACCGACTACGACACCTCCGACCGCCTCTATTTCGAGCCGGTGACGCTGGAGGACGTGCTGGAGATCGTGGACCTGGAGAAGCCCGTCGGCGTGATCGTGCAGTACGGCGGCCAGACCCCGCTCAAACTCTCGCGGGCGCTGGAAGCGGCCGGCGTGCCCATCATCGGCACCAGCCCCGACAGCATCGACCTGGCCGAAGACCGCGAGCGCTTCCAGCAGCTGGTCGAAGGACTGGGCCTGCTGCAGCCGCCCAACCGCACCGCCCGCAATGCCGAGCAGGCCATTGCCCTGGCCAACCAGATCGGCTACCCGCTGGTCGTGCGCCCGAGCTACGTGCTCGGCGGCCGCGCGATGGAGGTGGTGTACTCCGACGCGGACCTGTCGCGCTACATCCGCGAGGCGGTGCAGGTGTCGAACGATTCGCCGGTGCTGCTGGACCGCTTCCTGGACAACGCGGTGGAAGTGGACGTGGACGTGATCGCCGACAAGGACGGTCAGGTGCTGATCGGCGGCATCATGGAGCACATCGAGGAAGCCGGCGTGCATTCGGGCGACTCGTCCTGCTCGCTGCCGCCGTACACGCTGTCGGCCGCCACCCAGGACAAGCTGCGCGTGCAGGTCGCCCAGCTGGCGAAGGCGCTGAACGTGGTCGGCCTGATGAACACCCAGTTCGCCATCCAGACCGACGGCGAGGGCGTGGAAACCATCTTCCTGCTGGAAGTGAACCCGCGCGCCTCGCGCACCGTGCCCTTCGTGTCCAAGGCCATCGGCATCCCACTGGCCAAGATCGCCGCGCGCTGCATGGCCGGCAAGACCCTGGCCGAGCAGGGTGCGACCCGGGAAATCGTGCCGGACTACTATTCGGTGAAGGAAGCCATCTTCCCGTTCGCCAAGTTCCAGAACGTGGACCCCATCCTGGGCCCGGAAATGCGCTCCACCGGCGAGGTGATGGGCGTGGGCCGCACCTTCGCCCAGGCCTTCGGCCGCGCCGAGGAGGCTGCCAACATCCGCGCGCCCAAGCCGGGCAAGGCCTTCGTCTCGGTGCGCGACCCGGACAAGCAGCGCCTGCTGCCGGTGGCACACGACCTGATCGAACGCGGCTATACGCTCGTCGCCACCGAGGGCACCGCGAGATTCCTGAGCGGGCAGGGCATCGCCTGCGAACGCATCAACAAGGTGATCGAGGGCCGCCCGCACATCGTGGACCTGATCAAGAACGGCGAGATCTGCTACATCGTCAACACCACCGAGGGCAAGCAGGCCATCGCCGACTCGTTCTCGATCCGGCGCGAGGCGCTGCAGCACCGCGTCACCTATTCCACCACCATCCCGGGCGCGCGCGCCCTGATCCGCGCCACCGACCATCGCGACGATCCGCGGGTCTGGTCGCTGCAGGAACTGCACAAGGAACTCCACGGATGATCGCACCCCTCACCGTCACCGGCGCCCAGCGCCTGCGCGATGAACTCGAGAACCTCAAGTCGGTGAAGCGGCCCGCCGTGATCGCCGCGATCGCCGAGGCCCGCGCCCACGGCGACCTGAAGGAAAACGCCGAGTACCATGCCGCCCGCGAGCAGCAGGGTTTCATCGAAGGCCGCATCCAGGAGCTGGAGTTCGCGCTCTCGCACGCCCAGCTGATCGACGTGGCCAAGCTCAACGCCGGCACCCGCGTGGTGTTCGGCGCGCAGGTGCAGCTGGAGGATTGCGACAGTGGCGACACGGTCACCTACCAGATCGTCGGCGACCTCGAGGCCGACATCAAGCAGGGCCTGATCTCGATCTCCTCCCCGCTGTCACGCGCGCTGATCGGCAAGCACGAGGGCGACACCGTCACCATCCAGGCGCCCGCCGGCGACCGCGACTACGACATCGTCGCCGTGCGCTACCAGGGCTGACCGCCCATGGCCGCCGGCGCCGCCGCGCTGCCCGCGCTGACCCTGCTGCTGCCGGAGCGCCGTCGATTCGCCGGCCAGCCGCTGGCGCCGGACATCGGCAAGGCGCTGGCGCGCGCAGACCGCCTTCCCGATGGCGAGACCGGCGAACGCGCCCAGCTGCTGCGTCATTTCGGCCTGCTGCCGCGCGGCTGGCCGATGGCCGCGATCACCCGCCAGCACGACGCCGGGGACGCGCACCTGCATCAATGGCTCCGCGCCGATCCGGCGCACGTGCGTCCCGACATCAATGGCGCCCGCGTGCTGGCGATCGGCGAGCTCGGGCTTGAGCCGCAGGAAGCGCAGGCGCTGCTGCGGCCGCTGCAGCCCGTGTTCGGCGACGCCGGTTTCCAGCTCTCCGCGCCCACGCCCGCACGCTGGTACCTCGCGCTGCCGCTGGAGGCAAAGCTGCCGGAATTCTCCCCGCCCGAAGCGGTGCTGGGCGACGACCTGCTGACCCACCTGCCGCAGGGTCCCGAAGGCCGCCGGTGGCGCGCCCTGCTCAACGAGGCGCAGGTGATCCTGCACAACCATCCGGTGAACCAGGCGCGCGCCGCAGCGGGCAAGCCCACGGTCAACAGCCTGTGCTTCTGGGGCGCGGGCCGCTTGCCCGACCACGTGCGCAGCGCCGCCAGCGGGGTGTCCAGCGGCGATGTCGAACTGCTGTCGCTGGCCAAGCTGGCCGGCCTGGATCCGCCGCGCGAGGGCGCGCAGTTGTTCGACCTGCGCCGCCTGCGGCAGTGGCCGGACGTTGAAGCGCGCCTGCGCCCGGGCCTGGCCGAACTCGGCCACGACGAACTGCAGCTGGATTTCGCCGATGGCGCGCGCTGGTCGTTGCGCAGCGGCCAGCGCTGGAGACTCTGGCGATCAGCGATGGCAACGTTGGCGTGAGCCGCGCGCCCCTGCGCATCGTGCGCCGCGCGGTGCCGCCGCACGGCCCTTGGCCGGATCAGGTTCCGGCCTTGCTGCAGCGCATCCTGGCCGCGCGCGGCGTACTTACGCCCGAACAGGGTGAACTCAAGCTGGCAAGGCTGCTGTCGCCCGATCTGCTCGGGCATATCGCTGCAGCGGTGGACCTGCTGGCCGAAGCGATCGCAGGACATCGCCACATCGTCGTGGTCGGCGACTTCGACTGCGATGGTGCGACCGGCACCGCGGTGGCGGTGCGCGGCCTGCGCCTGCTGGGCGCGGGCCACGTCAGCTACCAGGTGCCGCATCGGGTGAACCACGGCTACGGACTGTCGCCGGCCCTGGTCGAACACCTGGTCCCGATGGCGCCGGACCTGCTCCTCACCGTGGACAGCGGCATCGCCTGCCATGCGGGCATCGCCGCGGCGCGCGCCCGCGGCTGGCAGGTCGTGGTCACCGACCACCATCTTCCCGGCGACACGCTGCCGGACGCCAACGTGATCGTGGATCCCAATCTCCACGGCGATGGGTTTCCCAGCAAGGCACTGGCCGGCGTCGGCGTGGTGTTCTACCTGCTGCTGGCGCTGCGCCGTCGCTTGCGCGAAGCCGGTGCCTTCGGCGAGGGCGAACCGGACCTGTCCTGCCTGCTCGACCTGGTGGCCGTGGGCACCGTGGCCGATCTGGTACCGCTGGACTACAACAACCGCCTGCTGGTCTCGGCGGGATTGCGGCGGATCCGGCAAGGCCAGTGCCAGCCCGGCCTGCGCGCCCTGGCGGAATTCGCCGGCCGCGACCTGGCGCAGCTCACCGCCACCGACATCGGTTTCGGCATCGCACCGCGGCTCAACGCGGCCGGTCGCCTCGAGGACATGGCGCTGGGCATCGAATGCCTGCTGTGCGACGACCCGCTGCGCGCGCGTGAACTGGCCGGCGTGCTCGACCGCATCAACGGCGAGCGCAGGCAGGTGCAGCAGCATATGGTGGATACTGCCGAAGCCTGGGTGGACGCCTTGCCGCAGCCCGATGGCGGGTTGCCGCCGGCGCTGTGCCTGTTCGATGCGCAGTGGCATCCGGGCGTCGTCGGCCTGGTGGCGTCGAAACTCAAGGACCGGCTGTACCGGCCCGTGTTCGCGTTTGCGCCGTCCGAACCCGGCAGTGCACAGCTGAAAGGCTCGGGTCGGTCGATTGCCGGACTGCACCTGCGCGATGCGCTGGCGGCGGTGGACGCGGCGCATCCGGGCCTGATCGAGCGCTTTGGCGGCCACGCGATGGCGGCGGGACTGAGCCTGGATGCGGATCGCCTGGACGTCTTCCGCGACGCGCTGGCCGCGCAGGTGGCGCGCATGCTGACGCCCGAGCAGCTGCACAACGAACTGCACAGCGACGGCGAACTGCTTGCCACGGAGCTGGGCCGGCCGCTCGCCGAACAGCTGCGCCTCGCCGGCCCGTGGGGCCAGGGTTTCCCCGAGCCCGTGTTCGACGGGGAGTTCAGCGTGACGCAGTGGCGCCAGCTGGGCGATCGCCATCTGAAGCTGAGCGTGGTGCCCGCGACCGGCGGACCCGTGCTCGCCGCAATCCACTTCGGCGGCTGGTCGGGATCACCGCCGCCTGCGCGGATCCGGATGGCCTACCAGCTCGAGACCGACGACTGGAACGGTCGTCGCGGCGTGCAGCTGCTGGTGCGGCACTGGCTGCCGGCCGACTGAGCGCGGCTCAGTTGCTGGCCAGATCCTCGGGCGGGGCGCTGGTCAGCACGTCCAGCGCGCCGCCGGTGGCGCCCGGCAGCACCGGCGCGTCGGTGACCAGGACGCTCACGCCCGGAGTCAGCAGCGGCCGCACGCGCATCGCGAATTCCGGCGCCAGGTCGATGCGTTGCAGCGCCTGCGCATCCAGCGGCACGGTAGTGTCGGTCTCGTGGCCCGGCACGCCGATCGAAAACCACAGCGGCATCGTCTGCCCTGAGGCGAACGGATCAGGCTGCCCCGAATCCCCGTCCTTCACCACCAGCACCTGCGTGCCCAGTGGCGTGGCCGGATCCCGCAGCGTGATGCGCGCGCGGCCGATTTCCTTGCCGCCGCGGAACACCAGCAGGCGCCGGTCGGCGCCGCTGAGCAACAGCGTGACCGGTCCCTCGGGCGAGGCTTCGGGCTGCCAGCGGTAGTCCTGGCTTGCCGGCAGGCGCGGCTTCAGGTCGTCGGCGCCGGTGGCGGCGTCCACCGGCGAGAACAGGCCGGGATGGACGACGTCCTCGGGTGACTTGCCCTCCTGCGCCACCACCACGGTCATGCCCATCGGCGAGACCTCGAACAGCAGCCGTGCGAATTCCGAAGGCAGATGCACGCAGCCGTGCGAGGACGGATAGCCGGGCAGTCCGCCCGCGTGCAGCGCCACGCCGCCCCAGGTCAGCCGCTGCGTGTAGGGCATGGCCGCGTTGTTGTAGATGCTGGAGTGGTGGTCCTTGTCCTTTTGCAGGATGGTGAATACGCCGGTGGGCGTTTCATAACCCTGCTTGCCCGAGCTGGTGGTGCTGATACCGATCACCACGCCGTTGCGGTAGGCATACGCACGCTGCTCGGAAAGGCTGACCACCACCACCACCGGACCGCTCGGTGCAGCCTGCGCCAGCCACAGCCATTCGCCGGGCTTGAGGTCGGCAGGCGCGGTCCCTGCGGCGCGGGATTCTTTTGCGCCCCAGAACGGCACGGCGACCGCTTCGGGTACCGCCAGGCAAAGACTCAGGGCGAGGGCGAGCGAGGCAAGGCGCGACAGGGTCATGGCATCGGCTCCGTGGGGGCGAGGCCAGTCTAGCGCCGGCCCCCGGGGCCAGGGCTAGGGGGCGGCCAGGGCCGCCTTGTCACAGTGCAGGACTTGCGAGTCACGCAGCCAGTCCGGGTCGGGGTAGTAGGCAAACACGAACTGGCCCTGCTTGATCTCGTCGATCAGCGGCCTGGCCACGGCCGGCCGCAGGGCCGGGCAACCCCAGCTGCGTCCGAGCCGGCCTTGCGCCTGCGCCGTGCCCAGGTCCACGTAAGGCGCGCCGTGCATCACGATCGCACGCGCCATGGCCTGGTCGTTGTAGCCCGGTTCCAGCCCTTCCATGCGCAGCGAATAGCCGTTGGCGCCGTGGTAGGTCTGGTCGGTGAGGAACAGGCCCAGGCTGCTCTGGTGGCTGCCGTGCACGTTGGAAAAGCGGGTCGGTTTGTCTTCGCCCGAGCCCTGGCCGTGGGCCACCGGCTCGCGGAACAGCAGCTGGCCGTTCTCGACGTCGAACACCCACAGGCGGTGCTTGCGCGAAGGCAGGCGGTAGTCGATCACGGCCAGGCGTTTGGCCTTCGGCCCAACGCCGCGCGCCTGGGCACAGCGCATGGCCCGCAGACCGAGGCCAATCACGTGCGGATCGGCGTCGGGGGCCGAGCGCGCGAGGTCGGCGGCCGGCCTGGTCGCGGGCTCGACGGCCGAAGCCGCGGGCGCCAGGGAAAGGGCCGCGAGCAGGGGAAAGAGGCATTTCATGGCGGCAATGATAGGCAGGGGCCGCTGAACCCTTCGTTTTCGCCCGCACCGGCAAGGCGTCCGCCTCAGGCCGGCGGGGTGCCCCAGACCACGGGCTGCCGGGCCGCCAGCACCTGCAGGTGGCCCAGGCGCGCATGGGCCTCCGGATCGGCCAACAGGTCCGCCAAGGTGGCCTTGCCCGCGGCGGCGCCCCACAGCCCGACCCAGGTATTCCGGCCGCCATGCTTGGCGGCATACAGGGCGCGGTCGGCCAGGGTCACGGAGTCCTGCCACCCGGCGCGGTGCGTGGCCGCCGGCAAGAAGGGCAGGCTGGCGAAACCGATCGAGACCGAGACCGGGCCGGAGGTTTCGTCAGCCCCGGCCCCCACCGCGGCGCGCAGGCGTTCGGCGATCACGACGGCGCGGTCGCGATCAATGCCGCGACACCCGACCAGGAATTCCTCGCCACCCCAGCGCGCCACGATGTCATCGGGACGGCACGCAGCCCGCAGCCGGGCGGCGGTGGCGGCCAGGATGGCGTCGCCGGCGGCGTGCCCCAGCCGGTCGTTGAAGTCCTTGAAACGATCCACGTCGATCAGGAACACCACGCTGCGACGGTCGCCTTCGGCCACCGCTGCGCCCACTTCGGCCAGCGCCGTCTCGGCCGCGCGGCGGTTGGACAGGCCGGTCAGCGAATCCACGTTGCTCAGTCGGTGCAGCTTGCGGTTGACGCGCCGCTGGTAGAGGAAAAATGCGCCGGCCAGCAGGGCCAGCGCGCAGAACGCCGCGATCGCGCCATTACGCAGGCGCCGCGCATTGGCCAGGCCCAGGGCCTCCAGCCGACGTTCGTCCTGCAGGCGGGCCAGTTCCTCGGCGCTGCGCGCGTCCAGCAGCCTCGCCTGCAGGCCGGCCAGTCCCGAAAGCTGCTGGGACCGCAGCCGGTCGGTCTCCAGGGTGCGCAGCGCCTGCGTCGCTTCGTAGGCCGGCCGCCACTGCCCCAAGGCCACCCGGGCCGCGATCTCGGCCCGCAGCCCGTCGCGTTGCTCCATGCGGAACACGGTGTCGGCCACGGCGGCCCGTGCCGCCAGCGCGTGCCGGAGCGCGGCAGGGGCGTCCCCGGCCTGCAGGGCCAGTCCCGACATGCGGATCAGCGAAATCGCCGCGCCTGCCGGGTCCTGCCGGGCGAGCTGCCGGCCCGCCACCGACGCGAGCGAGTCCAGCGCGGCGGCGAGTTCGCCCTCGCCGGCGCGCAATGCGATCAGCTCGGCCCGCGCCCGCTGCAGCACCACCTCGTGGCCGGTCGCAAGCGCGCGTGTTTCGGCGGCGATGAAGGATTGCAGCGCGTCCGCATCGCGGCCCAGGCGCAGCTGATTGATGCCGCGGTTGTACGGCAGCGCCGGATCAGCCAGGCCCTTGCCGGATTCGATGGCCGCCGCCTGCGCGAAATAGGCTTCGGCCTGCTCGAACGCGCCCAGCTCTTCGCTGTGGATGCTGGCGACATTGATCAGGGTGGTGACCTGAGCCGCCTCCGACTCATCCTGGCTGGCGGCCTGGAAAGCGCGGGCATAAAAATCCAGCGCCTCCGGCGTTCGGCCCACCGTGTGCAGCGCGGCGCCGGCATTGCTCAGGGCGCGCAGCCGGAATTCGGGCGGCATCGCATGCTGGGCCAGGCGTTCGTCGATGCGGGCGGTGGCTTCGCCGGTGCGCTCCGCGTCGCCCGCCAGCGCGGCGGCTCGCGCCAGGCAGGCCAGCAGCTTCACTTCCGGGTCCACGGGCAGGTCGGGCGTGGCGAGCGCGGCCTCGGCCAATGCCACCGCTGCCGCCGGCTCGCGCGTGCGCAGCTCGAAGCAGCGCGCGACGGTGGCGTCCAGGTCGCTCGCGGGCGGTGCAGGCGTGCGGACGGCGGCCTGGCTCGACATCGACGCGGCCAGTGCCAGTGGCGCCGCGTAGCGAAGGATCCGGGCAGGGCGAGTCATGGTCAGGGCAGGGGTCCATGGCGGGCTTGGCTTCGAGTGTAGCCCCGGCCCGCGCCGGAAGCTGCCGTGCCGGTCACGTTCCGTTGTGCTTCCGGCGCCGTGCGCGCGACCCTGCGTCGGCCGGCTGCTATCATTCGCGGCCCGAACCCGTTTTTTGCAGGACACCATGGAACTCAATCCGATCCGCCAGCGCATCGCCGACCTCAAGGGCCGGCTGGATTCGCTTCGGGGGTATCTTTGACTTCGACACCAAGGTCGAACGTCTGGAAGAAGTGAACCGGGAGCTCGAGAGCCCCGACGTCTGGAACAACCCCGAGCATGCCCAGACCCTGGGCCGCGAGCGCGCCTCGCTGGAGAAGGTGGTCAACGGCATCCGCACGCTCACCGACAACCTGGTCGGCGGCAACGAGCTGATCGACCTGGCCGAGATGGAGGATGACGCGGAAACCGTCGCCTCCGTCGTCGAGGACGTCGAGAAGACGGCCAAGGAAGTCGAGCAGCTCGAGTTCCGGCGCATGTTCTCCGGCAAGATGGACGCCAACAACGCCTTCGTGGACATCCAGGCCGGCGCCGGCGGCACCGAGGCCCAGGACTGGGCCGAGATCCTGCTGCGCATGTACCTGCGCTGGTGCGAGTCGCGCGGCTGGAAGACCGAACTGATGGAAGTCAGCGGCGGCGACGTGGCCGGCATCAAGTCCGCCACCTTCCGGGTCGAGGGCGACTTCGCCTACGGCTGGCTCAAGACCGAGACCGGCGTGCACCGGCTGGTGCGCAAGTCGCCGTTCGACTCCGACAACCGGCGCCACACCAGCTTCACCTCGCTGTTCGTGTCGCCGGAAGTGGATGACAACATCGACATCGTCATCAACCCGGCCGACCTGCGCACCGACGTGTACCGTTCGTCCGGCGCCGGCGG
Organism: Arenimonas sp. MALMAid1274; assembly: GCF_049195245.1. Taxonomy (NCBI): domain Bacteria; kingdom Pseudomonadati; phylum Pseudomonadota; class Gammaproteobacteria; order Lysobacterales; family Lysobacteraceae; genus Arenimonas; species Arenimonas sp. MALMAid1274. The sequence goes on along the minus strand of NZ_JBMIRR010000027.1, from coordinate 972,509 downwards.
CCAGCACGTGAACAAGACCGAATCGGCGGTGCGCATCACGCACGTGCCCAGCGGCATCGTCGTCGCCTGCCAGACCGGCCGCAGCCAGCACCAGAACCGCGACACCGCGATGAAGATGCTGGCCGCGAAGCTCTACGAGCTGGAGATCCAGAAGCGCAACGCCGAGAAGGACGCGGTGGAAGCCACCAAGTCCGACATCGGCTGGGGCAGCCAGATCCGCAACTACGTGCTCGACCAGAGCCGCATCAAGGACCTGCGCACGGGCATCGAGCGCAGCGATACCGAGAAGGTGCTCAATGGCGATCTTGATGAATTCATCGAGGCCAGCCTGAAGGCGGGCCTGGCCGTCGGTGCCAAACGGTCAGACGCGTAGTTCGCGGTTCCCCCTGCCCAGTTCCCTTCTCCAATTCCCTGACAACCATCCCGCCATGACCCAGCCCACCACGCCTCCGCCCGCCGCCGACGAGAACTCGCTGATCGCCGAGCGCCGCGCGAAACTCACGGCGCTGCGCGGCCAGGGCATCGCCTTCCCCAACGACTTCAAGCGCGAGCACTACTGCCAGGACCTGCAGGACGAGTTCGCCGACAAGGAGCGCTGGACGGCGGAGGCGCTGGAGGCGCTGGACCGGCGGGTGGCCGTCGCGGGCCGGCTGATGGCCAAGCGGGTGATGGGCAAGGCCAGCTTCGCGCAGATCCAGGACATGAGCGGCCGCATCCAGCTCTACCTGCAGGGCTCGGACTTGGGCGACAGCTACGACGCCTTCAAGGGCTGGGACGTGGGCGACATCGTGGCGGTGCAGGGCGGCCTGACCCGCACCCGCACCGGCGAGCTGTCGGTGAAGGCCGATGCGCTGCGCCTGATGACCAAGTCACTGCGGCCCTTGCCCGACAAGTGGCACGGGCTGGCGGACGTCGAGCAGCGCTACCGCATGCGCTACGTGGACCTGATCGTGAACCCGGAGGCGCGCGAGGTGTTCGTGCAGCGCTCGCGCATCGTGTCGGCCATGCGTGCGTGGCTGGACGCGCGTCGTTTCCTGGAAGTGGAGACGCCGATGATGCATTACATCCCCGGCGGCGCCACGGCCAAGCCCTTCACCACGCACCACAATGCGCTCGACCTTGACCTCTACCTGCGCGTGGCGCCCGAGCTCTACCTCAAGCGGCTCACGGTGGGCGGCCTGGAGCGCGTGTACGAGATCAATCGCAATTTCCGCAACGAGGGCGTGTCCACCCGGCACAACCCCGAGTTCACCATGCTCGAGCTGTACGAGGCTTACGCCACCTACATCGAGGTGATGGACCGGACCGAAGGCCTGATCCGCGACGTGGCCGTGCGCGCGCGCGGGACCGCGGCGCTGACCTGGGAAGGCATGGCGATCGACCTGGGGCCGCCGTTCCGCCGCTGGTCCATGACCGACGCGGTGCTGGAGCACAACCCGGAGATCACGCGCGGGGAATTGCGCGACCTGGCCGCGATGCGGCGCCACTGCGAACGGCTGGGCGTGCGCTTCAAGCCCAGCTACGGTTGGGGCAAGCTGCTGCTGGAGATTTTCGAGAAGACCGTCGAGCACACCCTGGTGCAGCCGACCTTCATCACGGACCATCCGGTCGAGGTCAGCCCGCTGGCGCGTGCCAGCGACCGCGATCCCGAGCTCACCGACCGCTTCGAGCTCTTCGTCGGCGGCCGCGAGCTGGCCAATGGCTTCTCCGAGCTCAACGATCCCGAAGACCAGAAGGCGCGCTTCCTGGCCCAGGTCGAGGCGAAGGAGGGCGGGGACGACGAGGCCATGCACTTCGACGCCGACTACATCCGCGCGCTGGAGTACGGCATGGCGCCCACCGGCGGCTTGGGCATCGGCATCGACCGGCTGGTAATGCTGGTCACCGACTCGGCGTCCATCCGCGATGTCCTGCTGTTCCCCTACATGCGGCCGGAATCCTGAGTATTCACTCAGGATTCCCCCACGATCCGCTGCGCGGATCGCGGGCCCCGGGCTCACTACTTCCGATCCCCCGCGGCTGTCGCCGCGCCCCCCTTGCCAAGGGGGGCTACGCACCAGGCGAGTGCGCTGAATTGTCTGGAGAAATCGCTGGAAAACATACCAGGTATGTTTTTCGGGGTTCAGGGTGGGGTGCAGGTTTCGGGAGCAAGTCCTTGCCGACGTTGAAATATCCGGAGTAAGCTGGGGTCGAGCCGCGAACAGCGGCAATCACGGTGTTTGCACCCGGGAGCTTCAGGTGAACGTTTTGATCGTCGATGACCAGCCTTCGCAGCGGACGATGTTCCGCCACCTGCTGGAGGACATCAGCCCTGAAGTGAAGGTGACCGACTTCGGCGACCCGGTGGAGGCGCTGCTGTGGTCCCAGCGCAGCTCGCCCGACCTGCTGCTGCTCGATTACCGCATGCCCAAGCTCGACGGCCTGGAGTTTGCGCGCCGCTTCCGTCGCCCGCTGTCGCACCGCGACGTGCCGATCATCCTGATCACCGTGGTCGGCGACGAGCCGATCCGCAACGCCGCCCTCGAGGCCGGCGTCATCGACTTCCTGGTCAAGCCGGTGCGCCCGCGCGAACTGCGCTCGCGCTGCCGCAACCTGCTGGCCCTGCGCCAGCAGCAGCAGAACCTCAAGACCCGCGCCCACGAGCTTGAGCGCCAGCTGCTGGCGCGCATGCACGAGCTGGACGAGCGCGAGCGCGAGATCCTGCACCGCCTGGCCAAGGCCACCCAGTACCGCGACGGCGGCAGCGTGGCCCACGTCGAGCGCGTCTCGCGCTACTCTGGCGTGCTGGCCGAGGCGATGGGCCTGCCCGAGGACGAGGTGCGCATGATCGAACTGGCGGCGCCGCTGCGCGGCATCGGCAAGATCGGCGTGTCCGACGCGATCCTGCTCAAGCCGGGCAAGCTCGACGCGGCCGAGTTCGAGGAAATCAAGAAACATCCGCGCCTGGGCTACGACATCCTCAGTGGCAGCAGCAGCAAGTTCGTGCAGGTGGGCGCCAGCATCGCGCTGCACCACCACGAGCGCTGGGATGGCAGTGGCTACCCCGACGGCCTGTCGGGCGAAGGCATCCCGCTGCCTGCGCGCATCGTCGCGGTTACCGACGTGCTCGAGGCGCTCACCACCGATCGCCCCTACCGGGAGGCCTGGCCAATGGCCAAGGCCCTGGATTACCTCAAGTCGCAGTCGGGCCAGCAGTTCGATCCGGCGGTGATTGACGCGCTGATGGCGCGCCGGGAGCGGGTCCAGGAGATCTTTGACTTCCACGCGCCGGCTCCGCTTTCGCGGTGAGGCCGCCAGGCCGGGCTTGCCCCGGCACCGCCCGTCCGGAAATGCCTGCGGGCGGGCCATAACTGACACGGGAGAGCAACTGCAGCCGCGGAATGGCCGGTACGCTGCCCACCCGGGCCGCCCCGGGCGGGATGAAGCAGGTCGGCACGCTTATTGCAATATCCCCCACAGGCGCGGGGATCGCCGGCGACTCAGGGTCCGGAGCTTTTTGCGATCAGGTCCACGATTTCGTCCAGGGACGGATTCTTGGGCAGGTTCAGGTCCGGGAACTGGATGTCCAGGGCGGTCTCGATGTCCATCATCAGGTCCACCATGGTCATCGAGTCCAGGCCGATCTCATCCTGCCGCGACGCGCCGGTCAGGCTGTCGGGATCGACGTCGTACTTTTCCTTGAGCAGGCGCTTCAACAGTTCCAGTATCTTGTTTCTGTCCATGAAAGTCCGGTTCCCCAGGTTGGTTCCGATGACGCCCTCGGTTGCCCACGACACAGGCTAGCCCATGACCGCAACTTCGCCAGACGAGCTGTCCACCAATGTGCGGGCCCAGGCCGACTTCCGCCTGAAGTTCGGCATCGCGGTGGCGGTGGTGATGCTGGCGATAATGTACTACGTCAGCCCCGAGAAAATCACGCAGCGACATGTCGTGGAACTCGCGATGGGCGTGTACATCGCCTATACGCTGGCGGTGCGCTATTTCTCCAGGCGCGACAACCGCCATGCGCAGGCGCTCGTCTACATCACGGCCGTCAGCGACCCATTGTTCCTGTCGCTGTGGCTCTACATCTTCGGCGATCCCGCGATCCTGTTCGCGGGCATGTACGTGTTCACCGTGCTCGGTTTCGGTTTCCGGCTGGGCAACGCGGCGATGTTCCTGTGCCAGGCGGTGTCCATCCTCGGTTTTTCCTTCGTGATGCTGGCGTCTGCGCACTGGCGTACGCCAGGCCTGGCCGAAATCTCGCATCTGGTCGTGCTGACGATGGTTCCGCTGTACGCATCGTCCCTGATCCGCCGCCTGCAGTCGGCCACCGCACTGGCCCAGTACGAGAGCAAGGCCAAATCCATGCTGCTGGCCAAGGTGAGCCATGAACTGCGCACGCCGCTCACCGGCATCGTGTCGTCGGCGCAGCTGATCGAGGTCGAAACCGACGACGAGGCCATCGCCAACCGCGCCCAGGCCATCCACGAGATGGCGTCCGGCCTGGACGCCGAGATCGAGCGCATGCTGGACCTGGCCCGACTCGAGTCCAAGGGCACGCGCAGCGAGGCCGCCGCGTTCGAACTCAGCCACGTCACCAGCCACGTCATGCGTGTGCTGTCGCCGGCCGCGTCGATCAAGGGCATCGAGCTGCGTCTTGACGCGGATCCGCGCATCGTCCGTCCGGTGATGGGCAGCGCGCAGGACCTGCTCGGCGTGCTGATGAACCTGGTGGGCAACGCCATCAAGTTCACCTCGGTCGGCTCGGTGACCATCAAGGTGGACCTGGTCGCGGACACGCCTGCTGGCTACCGGCTCCAGTTCGGCGTCAAGGACACCGGCATCGGCATTCCCGCCGAGCACCTGTCGCGGATCTTCGAGCCCTTCTACCAGGTCGAGTCGGGCGCCAACCGAAAGTTCGGCGGCACCGGACTGGGTACGTCCATCGCGATGGAATACGTCAAGCGCATGGGCGGACTGCTGCAGGTGCAGAGCAAGCCGGGCGAGGGCACGCTGTTCTGGTTCGAGCTGCAGATGCCGCATGCCGCGAAGGCCAGCGAGGAGAGTATGCCGCGCGCGGCGCCGCGCGTGGTCACGGGCAAGCGCGTGCTGATCGCCGACGACAACCGCGTCAACCTGGAGCTGCTGCGCCAGATGCTGCTCAAGGACCAGCACCAGGTCACCACCGCCACCTCCGGCGGGCAGGCCCTGCAGCTGCTGGCCCGCGAGGACTTCGACCTGGTGCTGCTTGACTTCAACATGGGTGACATCGACGGCGCGACGGTCTACCAGACCTACTGCTTCGGCCGCATCAACACCGCGCCGACCTATTTCATCACGGCTGATGCGACCCGCAGCACCGCCGCGCGGCTGGGAGAGACCGGGGCCGCCGGCGTGATCTACAAGCCCCTGTCTTTCGACAGCCTGCGCAAGGCCATCGCCAGCCAGTTCCCCGAGGAGATCGAGGAGGCACTTCCGGGCGAGGCCCCCGTGGCGCGCGCGGCCGCCCCGTCACTGTCGACACCGCCCGCTACGCGGACCGGACCGCGCCTGCGCGTGGTGCCAGTGGAGTTCCTGGATCCGGAGGCCATCGAGAACCTGCGCGAGATCAAGGACACACCCGAGTTCATGTTCAGCATGATCTCCGAGGGGCTGGAAGACCTGGAAAGCACGCAGGCAAGGCTGGCCGCGTCGCTGCGCCAGCATCGACTGCCCGACGTGCACCACGACGCGCACACCATGCGCGGCCTGTCGCTGAGCTTCGGCGCGGTACGACTGGCGGCCATCGCCGACCGGCTGATGACCATCTCCGACCAGGTGCTGGCCGACGAGCGCAACCAGTACCTGGCCGAGCTCAACCAGACCTATGCGCAGAGCGTGAACGCGCTGCGCGAGCTGCGCCGGCAGTACGCGCCGTCCGAAGCCGCAGGCCGGGACTACTGAGCCCGTCGGAGCGTGCCGGGCGTCAGGACGCCAGGCGCGCTTCCGTGGCGCTCTCGGGGCGCTGCATCATGATCAGCATGTCGAGCATGCGCAGCTCATCCGCCGTCAGCGACATCGCGGTTTCCACCCAGTCCTGGACGATGCGCACGCCCTCGTCATGGTTGAGCGGCGCGTGCCGGTAGCGGCTGGCCTGCACCTTCAGGCGCGCCTTGAGTCGGGACGAATGGTTGGCCACGAACTGCTCGACCGCCAGCTCGCCTTCGCCCTTGGCGCAGACCTGGTCGATCAGGCCCATGTCGAACAGCTCGGCCGCCTTGTAGATTTTCTTGTTGGTCATCATGCGCTCGGCCTGGCGGGCGCCGATGCGGTCGGCCAGCAGCGACATCGCGCCGGTGCAGGGGAACAGGCCGAACATGATTTCCGGGAAGCCGAACGTGCTCTGCTCTTCGGCGATCAGGAAGTCGGTGCTGAGCGCCATTTCGAAGCCGCCGCCCAGGGCGCGGCCCTGCACCAGCGAGATCGAGGCCAGCGATTCCTTCATCTGCGCCGACCAGCCGTGCAGCAGGTTGAGGCAGCGCATCGAGTAGGCGTACAGGCGATCGGCCTGGCGCGCCTGGATGCACTCGCGGAAGAAGCTCAGGTCGCCACCGACGCTGAAGTAGTCCGGATGGCGCGACTGCACGACGGCATAGTGCAGCGGCGCGACGACGGTGCAGGCTTCGCTGCGCAGCCCGTCGATCACGCCCTGGAACTCGGCCACCAGGTCAGGGGTGAAGTTCTGCAGGCCGGTGAGCGGGTCGGGTGCGAAGCTGGTCCACAGCACAGGCATGGCCAGCTGGCGGAACTGGGTGGAAACGCGCTTGTGGGCGAAGCGGGCGACGGTGGGGTGGGGCGTGTGCATGACGGTCATTTCAGTTCTCCGGGGCGGGACAGGCAGGGTCAAGCGGGCTTGGGTTGGCGGGACACGATCAGGGCGGCGTTGGTGCCCCCGAATCCACAGCTGAACGACAGTGCGTTCTCGATGTGGAATCCGGACCGGGGCGCGGGGCCCACGTGATTGAGCGAACACCGCGGATCTGCTTCACCCAGATGCATGCTGGCCGGCAGTACCGAGCCCTGCATCGCCAGGACCGTCACGACCAGCTCAAGTGCGCTGGCGGCCCCCAGGAGATGGCCGTGCACGGCCTTGGTGGAACTCACGTACGCGTCGTCGACGCCTTCGCCAAAGACGCGGCGGATGGATTCTGCTTCGATCACGTCGCCGCCGTCGGTGGCGGTGGCATGGGCATTGATGTACTGGACCTCGTCCGGGCGGAGGCCGGCGTGTTCCAGCGCGGCCTGCAGCGCGCGTACCTGGCCTTCCGTGGCCGGCATGCCGATGTGCGAGGCGTCCGAGGACACGCCGTAGCCGCGCAGGTAGCCATGGATGGTGGCGCCGCGGGCCTTGGCGTGTGCCTCTGATTCCAGGATGACGAAGGCACCGCCTTCCCCGAGCACCAGGCCCGAGCGTGCCTGCGAGAAGGGCTTGCAGCTGCGCGAGGCATCCTCCGGATCGGGCTGCGACATCGCCCGGGTGCCGGAGAACACGCCGCTGACCATCGCCGACAGCGGCGCCTCCGAACCGCCCGCGACCGCGACGTCGAGGTAGCCGTCGGCGATCGCACGCGCGGCTTCGCCGATGGCGACGCCCGACGCACCGCAGGCGCTGCCGTGGGTGAGCACCGGCCCCATGATCTTGTTGCGGATCGAAATCTGCGCGGCGCCGCCGTTGCTCATGATGGCCATGGCGGTGAAGGGCCGCGAGGCCTGCTTGCCTTCGGCCAGCAGGGTTTGTGCCCAGGCCTGCACCGACGCGGCGCCGCCATTGACGTTGCCGTAGTACACGCCGGCACGCAGGCCATGTGCGCTGAAGTCGTCGATACCGGCGTGCTCGATCGCCTGCCGGGCCGCCAGTACGGCGAAATGCTGCACCCGGTCCATGAAGGGGCGTTCAAGCCGGGTGAAGGCTTCCTCGAAGTCGCCGGTGACCACGCCCGCCGGGATCGGTTTGAGCAGCGGATCGAGCGTTACCGTCTGGATGCCGGACCGGCCCGAGCGCAGCGATGCTGTGACCTCGGCAAGGCTCTGCCCCAAGGGAGACAGGACTCCCAGCCCGGTGATCGCGACCGGCCGCCTCTGCATGGTGTTACCTCTGGGGGGGATGAGGGTGTCTCAGGACCCCTCGGCCCGGCCAGGCCGGAAACGGGGCGGTTGCCCGGAACCGTAGGGTTTTACGATTCTAGACCCTGTTCATCGCCCATTGTAAAGCACCCCCTGTTTAGGCTAGGGGGGTTGTGACCGCCATCACTGTTTCTCCTACGCCCGGGCGGGGGAATCTCTCAATTCGCGCCGAAGGATCTTGCCGACGTTGGATTTGGGCAGCTCGGCGCGGAACTCGACGATCTTGGGCAACTTGTAGCCGGTCAGCTGGTCCTTGCAGAACGCCTTGACCTGCTCGGCCGTCAGCGCCGGGTCCTTCTTGACGATCACCACCTTCACCGCTTCGCCGGACTTGTCGTCGGGCACGCCGACGGCCGCCACTTCCAGCACGCCCGGCATCAGCGCGATCACGTCCTCGACCTCATTGGGATACACGTTGAAGCCCGAGACCAGGATCATGTCCTTCTTGCGGTCGACGATGTAGAAGAAACCGTTCTCGTCCATCTTGGCCATGTCGCCGGTGTGCAGCCAGCCCTGCGCGTCGAGCACCTTGGCGGTTTCCTCCGGGCGCTGCCAGTAACCCGCCATCACCTGCGGGCCCTTGATGCACAGCTCGCCCACTTCGCCCACCGGCAACTCATTGCCGGCATCGTCCTTTACGCAGGCGTCGGTGGAGGAGATGGGCAGGCCGATGGCGCCGTTGTAGTCGGCCAGGTTCATCGGGTTGATGCAGGCCGCGGGCGAGGTTTCGGTCAGGCCGTAGGCCTCCACCAGCGTGATGCCAGTCACCTTCTTCCAGCGCTCGGCGACCGCACGCTGCACGGCCATGCCGCCGCCCAAGGTCAGGTGCAGCTTGGAGAAGTCGACCTGGTCGAAGCCGGGCGTATTGAGCAGCCCGTTGAACAGGGTGTTGACGCCGGTGATGCCGGTGAAGGGAATGGTCTTGAGCTCGGCCACGAAGCCCTTCATGTCCCGCGGATTGGTGATCAGGTAATTGAGGCCGCCGAACTTCATGAAGACCAGGCAGTTCGCGGTCAGCGCGAAGATGTGGTACAGCGGCAGCGCCGTGATGATGACCTCGTGGCCCATCTTGGCGTTGCCGCCGATCCACACTGCCGACTGCTGCATGTTCGCCACCAGGTTGCGGTGGGTCAGCATGGCGCCCTTGGCGACGCCGGTGGTGCCGCCGGTGTACTGCAGGAAGGCGATGTCGTGGCTGCGTATGTCGACCTTCGGCGCGGTCTGGCGCGCGCCGATGGCCAGGGCCTCGCTGAAGCGGATCGAGCCGGGCAGGGAGTATTCGGGCACCTGCTTCTTCACGTGCCGCAGCACGAAGTTGACGATCGCGCCCTTGGGGAAGCTGAGCATGTCGCCCACGGCGGTGACCAGCACCTTCCGCACGGACGTTTCGGCCACGACTTCCTGCACCACGCTGGCGAAGTTCTCCAGCACGACGATGGCGCTGGCGCCGGAGTCGGTGAGCTGGTGCTTGAGCTCGCGCGCGGTGTACATCGGGTTGGTGTTGACCACCGTGAGCCCGGCGCGCAGCACGCCGAAGATGGCCACGGGGTACTGCAGGATGTTGGGCATCATCAGGGCGACGCGGTCGCCCTTCTTGAGCTTGAGCTCGTTGAGCAGGTAGCTTGCGAACTGGGCGCTGAGGCGGTCGACGTCGCCGTAGGTGAGCTGCTTGCCGAAGTTGGCGAAGGCGGGGCGGTCACGGAAGTCGCGGCATACTTCGTCCAGCACCGACACGATGGACGCGTATTTCTCCAGATCCACCTCCGCCGGAATTCCGTCGGGATAGCTGGCCAGCCAAGGACGTTCAGAACCCATGCAAATTCCCCTGAAAACCGAGATGCGACGTCCAAAAGCCGCGTGGCGCAAGGCTCGTGCGGATTGGAGCTTTCACTCGATTGGAGCATACCCCCCGGGGACAGGCAAGGCGGCGGGGGTAGGGGTGCCGGGCCTGCGTACGTGGCTCTTCACGCTGGCCTGCCTGCTGTTGGTCGCGTGTTCGACCGAGCCGCCGGAGGCCGCGCTGAGGGCCCGCATCGACCAGATGCAGGTGGCGGCGGAAGCGCGGGACTCGGCGGCGGTGGCCGAAGCGCTGTCGGAGGAATTCGCCGGGCCCGAGGGCATGGATCGCGATGGATTCCGTCGCTACCTGGCCCTGGTCTGGCTGCGCAACCGCGAAGTGGGCGTGCAGCTGGGGCCGCTGGACGTGGCCCTGATCGGCGAGCGCGCCACGGTCGAGTTCACCGCGGCGGCCCGCGGCGGCGAGGGCTGGCTGCCCGACCGCGCGCAGGTCTACCGGGTCAAGACCGGCTGGCGGCTTGAAGATGGCGAGTGGAAACTGCTGTCGGCCAGCTGGGAGCCGACGCTCTGAATCCAGGGAGGGCCCGCAGGCCCTCCCGCCGTAGCCGCGGGATCAGGCGGCCTTGCGCGCGGCCAGCTGGCGGAGCACGAAGTGCAGGATGCCGCCGTGTCGGAAGTATTCCACTTCCTTGGGCGTGAGCAGCAGCACCTGCACCTGGAAGCGCAGCTCGGTACCGTCCGGACGTTTGGCCAGCACGGTGGCCTGCTTGGCCGCGCCGTCCTGCAGGCCCGCGATGGACACCACCTCGTCGCCCTTCAGGCCCAGGGTCTGGGCGTTCTGGCCTTCCAGGAACTGGCAGGGCAGCACGCCCATGCCGACCAGGTTGGAGCGGTGGATGCGCTCGAAGCTCTCGGCCACCACGGCCTTGACGCCCAGCAGCATGGTGCCCTTGGCCGCCCAGTCGCGCGAGGAGCCGGTGCCGTATTCCTTGCCGGCGAACACCACCAGCGGCACGCCGTCGGCCTTGTACTTCATGGCCGCATCGTAGATGGCCAGCTTCTCGCCGCCCGGGTAATACAGGGTGTTGCCACCTTCCTCGCCGCCCAGCATCAGGTTCTTGATGCGGATGTTGGCGAAGGTGCCGCGCACCATCACGTCGTCATTGCCGCGGCGCGAGCCGTAGCTGTTGAAGTCGGCCGGCTGCACGCCGCGCGCCTGCAGGAACTTGCCCGCCGGCGAGCTGCCCTTGATGTTGCCGGCCGGCGAGATGTGGTCGGTGGTGATGGAGTCGCCAAAGATGCCCATCACGCGGGCGCCCTGCACGTCCTGGATGCTGCCGACCGACATCTTCATGCCGTCGAAGTAGGGCGGGTTCTTGATGTAGGTGGAGGCTTCGTCCCAGGCGAAGGAGGCGCCGTCGGGCGAGGCGATCTGGTTCCAGCGGGTGTCGCCGGCGAAGACGCTGGCGTAGTTCTTGTGGAACATCTCCGGGCCGACGGTGCGGGCGATGAAGTCGCCGATTTCCTTGTTGCTCGGCCAGATGTCCTTCAGGTACACCGGCTGGCCATCGCTGCCCGTGCCCAGCGGCTCGGTGGACAGGTCGATGTCCACGGTGCCGGCGATGGCATAGGCCACCACCAGCGGCGGCGAGGCCAGGTAGTTCATCTTCACTTCGGCGTGCACGCGGCCTTCGAAGTTGCGGTTGCCCGACAGCACCGAGGTGACCACCAGGTCATTCTCGGCGATGCCCTTGGACACGGCGTCCGGCAGCGGGCCGGAATTGCCGATGCAGGTGGTGCAGCCATAGCCGACCACGTAGAAGCCCAGCTTCTCGAGGTCGTCGAGCACGCCGGCCTTCTTGAGGTAGTCGGTGACCACCAGCGAACCCGGGCCGAGCGAGGTCTTCACCCACGGGGCGGCCTTCAGGCCCTTGGCCACCGCATTGCGCGCCAGCAGGCCCGCGCCCAGCATCACCGCCGGATTGGAGGTGTTGGTGCAGGAGGTGATGGCGGCGATGACCACCGAGCCGTCGGTGAGGTGCGCGTCCTGGTCCTGGATGCGGATCGCGGAGCGCGGGCGCGAGGCCAGGTGCTCGGCCTGCGGCTGCGCCGCGCCTTCGGCATCCATCCGGCTGGTTTCTTCGTTCTTCGGCTTGCGGTTGGCGACCAGGCCTTCCAGGTTGGCGTTGAAGTTGGCCTTCATGTCGGTCAGCAGCACGCGGTCCTGCGGCCGCTTGGGACCGGCCAGCGAGGGCTTGACCTCGGCCATGTCCAGCGACAGCACCGAGCTGTACTCCGCGTCGGCCTGGCCGGGCGTGCGCCACAGGCCCTGAGCCTGGGCGTAGGCCTTGACCAGCGCGATCTGGGCCTCGTCGCGGCCCGACAGGCGCAGGTAGGTCAGCGATTCTTCGTCCACCGGGAAGATGCCGCAGGTGGCGCCGTATTCCGGGGCCATGTTGGCGATGGTGGCGCGGTCGGCCAGCGGCAGGTGGTCCAGGCCGTCGCCGAAGAACTCGACGAACTTGCCGACCACGCCGTGCCTGCGCAGCATCTGGGTGACGGTGAGCACCAGGTCGGTGGCGGTGGCACCTTCCGGCAGCTTGCCGGTGAGCTTGAAGCCCACGACCTGCGGGATCAGCATCGAGCTGGGCTGGCCCAGCATCGCGGCCTCGGCCTCGATGCCGCCCACGCCCCAGCCCAGCACGCCGATGCCGTTGATCATGGTGGTGTGCGAGTCGGTGCCGAACACGGTGTCCGGGAAGGCGTACTTCACGCCGTCGATGTCGCGCTCCATCACCACGCGCGCCAGGTGCTCGAGGTTCACCTGGTGCACGATGCCGGTGTTGGGCGGCACCACCTTGAAGTTGTCGAACGCCTTCTGGCCCCAGCGCAGGAAGCTGTAGCGCTCCTGGTTGCGCTCGAACTCGATCTTGCCGTTGAGGTCCAGCGCCTCGGCCTTGCCGAACACGTCCACCTGCACCGAGTGGTCGATCACCAGCTCGGACGGGATCAGCGGATTGATCTGGTCGGCGTTGCCGCCCAGCTTGACCACCGCGTCGCGCATCGCGGCCAGGTCGACCACGCAGGGCACGCCGGTGAAGTCCTGCAGCACCACGCGGGCCGGCATGAAGGCGATTTCGGTGTCCGGTTCGGCCTTGGCGTCCCAGGTGGCCACGGCCTCGATGTGCTCCTTGCCGACCGTCATGCCGCCGTCTTCGCAGCGCAGGAGGTTTTCCAGCAGGATCTTCATCGAGTAGGGCAGGCGGGCCAGGTTGAAGCGCTGGCCGAGCTTGGCGAGGCTGAAATAGGTGTAGGACGTACCGTTGACGGCCAATTGGTCGCGGGTCGCGAAGGAGTCGCTCATGGACAGGCTCCGGGCTGGAATTCGGCGGTGGGGATGGCTGGGAGGCGCGCGCGGCGGGCGCTCGCGACAGCGTCGTATTATGCCCGAAACGGCGGGCCTTGGCCCGGTTCGTGCTAGCCGTCGAGCCACTCGCGCGCCGATTGCACCAGCGCGCGGCGGGAAAACAGGAAGTCCCAGTAGCTGCCGCCCAGCTGGCGCCACAGCACCGCGGCGCGCAGGGCGGCCAGCAGGGTGGCGCGCACCTCACCGACCAGGTCGGGCTGGCCCAGGTAGACCGGGTTGCCCTGCACCAGCACGCGCGGCCCGATCGGACTGATCTCGCGGGCATAGAGGTCGCCCAGGCGCGACATCACCGTGGCGTGGGTGGGGCCCCAGTGCGCGTGCTGGCGTGACACGTCCTCAAGGCCCGTGCGTATCGCCTCGACGGCGCCGCGATGGTTGATGAAGCGGCGCTCCAGATGCAGCACCGTCATCGCCATGCGGGTCAGCGCGGCATCCCGGCCGGCGCCGCCTTCGAGCTGGTTGATCAGCCGGCCCAGGCCCGGTGCCAGGTTGGCGGCGCCGCCGTAGACGGCCTCGGGGGTTTCGGCATCAAAACGGAACAGGCTGTCGATGCAGGCGGCCAGCGGCTGGGTTTCGGACTGGCCGGTCTGGGCCAACTGCTGGACCAGCTGCACCGACTGCAGCAGTCCGGCAAGGGCGAGGGCACGATCCTTCATGCGGGGGAGGTCTTCCGTTCGAGGGGGGCGTCGGTGCGGGCGATGACGGCGCCGCCCAGGCATTCGTCGCCACGGTACAGCACCAGCGATTGACCCGGCGTGACTGCCCGCTGCGGCAGCGCGAAGGCTACGGAAAGCGCACCGTCGCCGTCCAGCGTCACTTCGCAGGCCTGGTCGTCCTGGCGGTAGCGGGTCTTGGCGGTGCAGGAAAAACGCGCGGCCGGCGGGCTGCCGGCGATCCAGTGCGCGGTTTCCGTCTGCAGGTGCGAGGACAGCAGGTAAGGGCTGTCGGTGCCCTGGTCCACGTACAGCACGTTGGCGGCCACGTCCTTGCCGACCACGTACCAGGGCGCTGCCGGCCGTCCGCGCACGCCGCCCACGTGCAGGCCCTCGCGCTGGCCCAGGGTGTAGTACCAGGCGCCGGCATGCTCGCCCACGCGGGTGCCGTCCACACTGCGGATCTCGCCCGGCCGGGCCGGCAGGTAGCGGCCCAGGAAGTCGCGGAAGTCCCGTTCGCCGATGAAGCAGATGCCGGTCGAATCCTTCTTGGCGGCGGTGGGCAGCCCGGCCTCGGCGGCCAGGGCGCGTACTTGCGCCTTGGGCAGGTGGCCGATCGGGAACAAGGTGGCCGCCAGCTGCGCCTGGCCCAGCTGGTGCAGGAAATAGCTCTGGTCCTTGCCGGTGTCGGCGCCGCGCAGCAGGCACCAGCGCCCATCGCGACGGGCAACCTGCGCGTAGTGGCCGGTGGCGATCTGCTCGGCGCCCAGCGCGTGGGCCTGGTCCAGGAAGGTCTTGAACTTGATTTCGCGGTTGCACAGCACGTCCGGGTTGGGCGTGCGGCCGGCGCGATACTCGGCCAGGAAGTGTTCGAACACGCCCGCCCAGTATTCGGCGGCGAAGTTGCGCGCATGGAAGGAAATGCCGAGCCGGCCGCAGATGCCCAGGGCGTCGCGGCGGTCGTCTTCGGCGCGGCAGTCGCCGCGGCCGGCGGAAGGTTCCGCGCCATCGGACGAGGCCTCGTCATTCCAGTTCTGCATGAAGAGGCCGGCGATGGATTCGCCCTGTCGCTGCAGCAGCAGCGCCGCCACCGAAGAATCCACGCCGCCGGACATGCCGACGATGACCCGGGCCGCACTCATGCGCAGTGCGTCAGGGCCTGCAGCGGGAAGCGGCGACCGGCGAGGAAATCGTCCACCACGCGCCACACCAGCGGACTGCGATGGCGCGCCGACTCGGCCTGCAGCTCGGCCGGACTGAGCCACAGCGCCTGCACGATGCCCTCGTCCAGCGGCCGCTGCGGATGGTGCCGCAGCGGCTCGGCCGCGAACGCCATGCGCAGGAAGTGTCGGCCGTCGGCCGGCGCCTTCCATTGGTAGGCGCCGATGAAGGCCGTGAGCGTGACCTCCCAGCCCGTTTCCTCCAGCGTTTCGCGCAGGGCGGCTTCCAGCAGGGTTTCGTCGGGCTCCAGGTGGCCGGCGGGCTGGTTGATCACCCGCTCGCCGCGCACCATTTCCTCCACGACCAGCAGCCGGCCGTCGCGCACCACCACGGTGGCGACGGTGACGTCGGGCTGCCAGAAACGGCCGCTGCGATAACTCAAAGGTCGTCCTTGCCGGTGAGGTCAAGCTCGACCGCATCGGCCGCGACGGCCGTCAGGTCGATCGCCTCGTCGAGCTGGTCGGCATTGGCGTCGGCCGAGATCTTGGTGACCAGCATCGCGGTCTTTTCCTGCTTGACCCAGGAGCCCAGCTTCAGCGTGTTGCTGCGCTCGAGCAGGTCGTTGGCGACGGCGGCCGGGAAGGCGCCGCCTTCGGACTGGTAGCCGGGCGACCAGATTTCACGGATGCGCAGGTTGTCGGTTTCCTCGACCACGGAGCGGACCCAGACCAGCTGGGTGCGGCCGTCGCCGACGTTCACGGTGATCTGGAAGTCGCCGTCGTCATCCACCGTGAACGGCGTGCCCTTCTTCTCAAGCTGGGCCTTGATCACGGGGTCGGGCGTGGCCGCATGGGCGGCGGTGGCGGCGAGGGCGAGGCAGATGGCGGCAAGGCAGGCAGCACGCAGCTTCATGGTGTTCCCCTGGTTGGTTTTTGGCCGGCTTTCCGGCCCGGCCATTGTCGGCGCAAAGGGCCGGGTGCGTCCACGCAACGCAGGCGGCCTTGCAACCGGGCCACGCCGGCCCGATTTATACTCCCGGAATGAGCCAAGACCCCCACCCCGAACGCGAGCACGACCACGGCCTGGCGGTCGAGACCGCCAAGCCCGAGGTGGTCCGGCCCCCCCTGTACCAGGTGGTGCTGCTCAACGACGACTTCACGCCCATGGATTTCGTGGTCGAGGTCCTGCAGGTCTTCTTCGCCATGAACCGGGAGAAGGCCACCCAGGTGATGCTGCACGTCCACACCCGTGGCAAGGGCGTTTGCGGCGTCTACACGCGGGAAGTGGCTGAATCGAAAGTGACCCAGGTCAACGACTATTCCCGCCAGCACCAGCACCCCCTGTTGTGCACCATGGAAAAGACCTAGGCTGGCCCCATATCGGAGCAAACGTTCCGGAGACGCCCCATGTTCAGCAAGGATCTCGAGTTCACCATTGGCCAGTGCTACAAGCAGGCCCGCGAAGCCCGCCATGAGTTCATGACGGTCGAGCACCTGCTGCTGGCCCTGCTGGACAATCCCTCCGCGGCCGGCGTGCTCAAGGCCTGCGGCGCCGACCAGCCCAAGCTGGCCACCGGATTGCGCCAGATCATCGCCGACACCGTGCCGGTGCTGCCGGCCGACGACCCGCGCGACACCCAGCCCACGCTGGGCTTCCAGCGCGTGCTGCAGCGCGCCGTCTACCACGTGCAGTCCTCGGGCAAGAAGGAGGTCACCGGCGCCAACGTGCTGGTCGCCATCTTCGGCGAGAAGGATTCGCACGCGGTCTACTTCCTCAACCAGCAGGAGATCACCCGGCTGGACGTGGTGAACTACCTCTCGCACGGCATCGCCAAGATCGGCGACGGCGCCGACGAGAAGCCCGCGCCGGAGGCCAACAAGGCCGAGGGCGAGGAGGGCGGCGAGTCCAAGGCCAATCCGCTGCAGGAATTCGCCAGCAACCTCAACGAGCTGGCCCGCGAGGGCAAGATCGATCCGCTGATCGGCCGCGAGGACGAGGTCGAGCGCACCATCCAGGTGCTCTGCCGCCGCCGCAAGAACAACCCGCTGTTCGTGGGCGAGGCCGGCGTGGGCAAGACCGCCCTGGCCGAAGGCCTGGCCTGGCGCATCGTCGAGGGCCGGGTGCCGGCCGTGCTCAAGGACGCGGTGATCTATTCGCTCGACCTGGGCTCGCTGGTGGCGGGCACCAAGTACCGCGGCGACTTCGAGAAGCGGCTCAAGGCCGTGATCAACCAGATCAAGAAGGAGCCGGGCGCCATCCTGTTCGTGGACGAGATCCACACCATCATCGGCGCCGGTTCGGCCTCGGGCGGCACCATGGACGCGTCCAACCTGATCAAGCCGGTGCTGCAGAACGGCGAGCTGCGCTGCATCGGCTCCACCACGTTCCAGGAGTACCGCGGCGTGTTCGAGAAGGACCGCGCGCTGGCGCGGCGCTTCCAGAAGATCGACGTGGTCGAGCCGACCATCGCTGAAGCGGTGGCCATCCTCAACGGGCTAAAAACCCGCTTCGAGGAGCACCACGACGTGGAATACTCCGGCGACGCCATCCAGGCGGCGGTGGACCTCTCGGTCAAGCACATCAACGACCGCCTGCTGCCCGACAAGGCCATCGACGTGATCGACGAGGCCGGTGCCCGCCAGCGGCTGGTGGATCCCGACAAGCGCAAGCAGGTGGTTGACGTCGAGGAAATCGAGCTGATCGTGGCCAAGATGGCGCGCATCCCGACCAAGCAGGTCAGCGCCTCGGACAAGGACGTGCTCAAGAACCTCGAGCGCAACCTCAAGATGGTCATCTTCGGCCAGGACGCGTCGATCGAGACCCTGGTCTCGGCGATCAAGCTGGCCCGCTCGGGCCTGGGCAATCCCGACAAGCCGATCGGCAACTTCCTGTTCGCCGGCCCCACCGGCGTGGGCAAGACCGAAGTGACCAAGCAGCTGGCGATGCAGCTGGGCATCGAGCTGGTGCGCTTCGACATGTCCGAATACATGGAAGCCCACTCCGTGAGCCGCCTGATCGGTGCGCCCCCGGGCTACGTCGGCTTCGACCAGGGCGGCCTGCTGACCGAGAAGATCGTCAAGACGCCGCACTGCGTGCTGCTGCTGGACGAGATCGAGAAGGCGCACCCGGACGTGTTCAACATCCTGCTGCAGGTCATGGACCGTGGCGTGCTTACCGACACCAATGGCCGAGAGGCCAACTTCCGCAACGTGGTGGTGGTGATGACCACCAACGCGGGCGCGGCAATGGCGGCCCGCCGCACCATGGGCTTCGTCGAGCAGAACCACACCACCGACGCGATGGAGATCATCCGCAAGGCGTTCACGCCGGAGTTCCGCAACCGCCTGGATGCCATCATCCAGTTCGGCGCGCTGGGCCTGGAGCACATCCTGCGCGTGGTGGACAAGTTCCTGATCGAGCTGGAGGCGCAGCTGCACGAGAAGCATGTTTCGCTGTCCGCCACCCCGGCCGCGCGCCAGTGGCTGGCCGAACACGGCTTCGACCCGCAGATGGGCGCACGCCCGATGTCGCGCCTGCTGCAGGACAAGATCAAGCGTCCGCTGGCCGACGAACTGCTGTTCGGCAAGCTGGCCGAGGGCGGCAAGGTCACGGTGGACGTGCGCGACGGCGAGCTGGTGGTGGACGCCCAGGCCGAGCCGGAAAAGCTGCTGCCCGCGACGGTCTGATCCCACCGCAGCGTTTGGCATCGCAATGCCCGCCCTTCGTGGCGGGCATTGTTGTGATGGGCCCGGTCAGATTTCTGCGAACAGCATCGGAATCAGGAACGCCGCGATCGAGGCCGCGATCCACACGCCAACGCGGGGGCGGGGTCCGCTCCCGCCCTTGGACCGGATGACGTGGACCGGGATGAGCACGAACAGCTGCACCGCCAGGGTCAGCAGGGCCGCGCCCACCGGAAACACCATGCCGATGCAGCCATCGCTCTCACAGGTCCGGCTGAAGCTGGCACCCCAGGCGGCCAGAAAGAAGATGACCGCCGTCGCCACCCCCAGAAAAGGAACGTCGGCCTTGGGTGCTTGGCTTGGCATGGGCTGGCTCCGGACTTGCGGCGGCTGATTCTAACGCCGGGGTTGGAGCGCGCGAAGACCGGGCAAAACAAAACGGCGGCACAGGGCCGCCGTTGCTTGCCGAGCATCCGGCCTGAAGGCCGTGCTGCCGGCGTCGGGCGCAGCGCGCCTTACTTCATGCGGTAGGTGATGCGGCCCTTGGTCAGGTCGTAGGGGGTCATCTCGACCTTGACCTTGTCGCCGGTGAGGATGCGGATGTAGTTCTTGCGCATGCGACCGGAGATGTGGGCGGTGATGACGTGGCCGTTCTCGAGCTTGACCCGGAACATGGTGTTCGGAAGGGTCTCGAGCACCGTGCCTTCGAATTCGATGGAATCGTCTTTGGACATTCTTGATTGCGCTGGACGGAAAAGCCGCCCTTGGAAGCCGCGCATTCTGCCATGTCCTTGCCGGGCTTGCAAAAATTTGGTTAAGCCGACAGCTCCGAGGCCGCGAAGGCGGGCAGGGTGCCGGCCCAGGAGCCCGGTGCGACGGGCTCTGCCGCCAATTGCGCGACCCGGGCCAGGAATTCGGGGCGGGCCAGTCGCCGGCCGCCGAGCGACACCAGGTGCGGGTTCTCGACCTGGGCGTCGATCAGCGGCCAGCCGTGCCGGGCCAGGTGCCGGGCCAGCGCGGCCAGGGCCACCTTGGAGCCGCCGGGCTCGGCGCTGAACATGCTTTCCCCGAAGAACATGCGCCCCACGGCCACGCCGTAGATGCCGCCGACCAGCCGGGGGCCGTCATGGACTTCGATGCTGTGCGCGTGCCCCTGTCGGTGCAGCGCCAGGTAGGCGCTGCGCATGTCGCGCGTGATCCAGGTGCCGTCCTGGCCCGGCCGCGGGCTGCGCGCGCAGGCGTCGATCACCGCGGCGAAGGCGCCGTCGGCGTTTACCTGCCAGGCGCTGCGCCGCAGCCATCGCCGGAATCGCGACGGTAGCCGGAAGCTCGCCGTGTCGAACACCATGCGCGGGTCCGGGCACCACCACAGGATCGGCTCGCCTTCCGAATACCAGGGAAAGATGCCGTGCCGGTAAGCGTTGAGCAGCCGCGGCGCCGACAGGT
Source organism: Arenimonas sp. MALMAid1274 (assembly GCF_049195245.1). Classification (NCBI taxonomy): domain Bacteria; kingdom Pseudomonadati; phylum Pseudomonadota; class Gammaproteobacteria; order Lysobacterales; family Lysobacteraceae; genus Arenimonas; species Arenimonas sp. MALMAid1274. The sequence continues at coordinate 952,197 of NZ_JBMIRR010000027.1, read as the reverse complement.
CGCCGCCCATGGCCAGCAGGCCGTTGGGCTCCCGAAGCGCCTGTCCTGCCGGCGGGAAGGCACCGTTGGGATCAGCCGGCAGCAGCGGTAGTCGGATCGGCATCGCGGTAGGGGCCGTGGGCCAGGATGGACGCACGATACCCCGCAGTGCCCTCACGTTCCTGGGCGCACCAGTCGGCGATCGCGCTGGCGAAGGCGGGGTCGGCCAGCCAGTGGTGGCTGCGGGTGGTCACGGGCAGGAAGCCGCGCGCGATCTTGTGCTCGCCCTGGGCGCCGGGTTCGAACACCTGCAGGCCTTCGCGCAGGCAGTAGTCGATGCCCTGGTAGTAGCAAGTCTCGAAATGCAGGCCGGGCGCCGGCACCGCTTCGCTGCTGCCCCAGTAGCGACCGTACAGCCGGTCGCCGCCGCGCAGGCAGAACGCGCCGGCCACGGCCTCGTCGCCCGCGTCGGCCAGGAAGATCACCACCTGACGCGGCATCGTGCGCGCCAGGTGCCGGAAGAAATCAAGGCTCAGGGCCGGATGGTTGCCGTAGTCGGCGAAGGTGCGGCAGTAGAAGCCGTGCATGCGCGCCAGGTCGTCGTCGCTGGCCTCGTCGCCGTGCACGGTGCGAAAGCGGTAGCCGGCGCGGCGCACCTTGTCGCGCTCCTGGCGCAGGTTCTTGCGCTTCTTGGGCTGCAGCGCCGCCAGGAAATCGTCGAAGTCGCGCCAGCCGCGGTTGCGCCAGTGGAACTGCACGTCCTCGCGCGCCAGCCACGGTCCCCCGAACGCCGCCGACTCGTCCTCGCCGTGGAAGTTCACATGCACCGACGACAGGCCGTCGCGTCCGGCCCGGTCCACCAGCGCGCGCGCCAGCGCCAGGCGATGCGCCGGGTCGTGCGCGAGCAGGCGCGGGCCGGTGACGGGCGAGTAGGGCACGGCCACCAGCCATTTCGGAAAATAGGCCTGGCCGTAGCGTGCGTAGGCGTTGGCCCAGGCATGGTCGAACACGAACTCGCCGTGCGAATTGCCCTTGAGGTAGGCCGGAGCCGCGGCCACCAGTTGCCCGTCCTGCCAGAGCGAGGCATGGCGCGGTGTCCACCCCCAGCGCGGACGCAGGCAACCCTGCTGTTCCAGGCCGGACAGGAAGGCATGCGCGACGAAGGGATTGGCGCCGTCATGCAGCCCGTCCCAGGCCGCGGCGGGGATCTCGTCGATGCGCTCGTGCAGTCGCAGGTCCATGGCCACAGCCTACCTGCCGGTCCGGGGATGCCGTGTGTACGTGGTGCTCAACAACCGGTACCCGCCGCGAGGCCGGCACCGGGTCGCCGCCGGCACGGCTTATTCCTTGTCGAGGAACTTCTCGGCGTCCAGCGCCGCCATGCAGCCGAAGCCGGCCGAGGTGATGGCCTGACGGTAGACTTGGTCGGCCACGTCGCCGGCGGCGAACACCCCCGGCACCGAGGTGGCGGTGGCGTTGCCGTCCAGGCCCGACTTGATGGTCAGGTAACCGTTGCGCATTTCCAGCTGGCCCTCGAACAGCGAGGTGTTGGGCGTGTGGCCGATGGCCACGAAGAAGCCCTGCACCGCGATCTCGCGCGGCGTGTCGTCCTTGGTCGAGCGGATGCGCATGCCGGTGACGCCGGTGTCGTCGCCCAGCACCTCGTCCACCGCGTGGTCCCAGATGATCTCGACCTTGCCGGCCTGGGCCTTGGCGAACAGCTTGTCCTGCAGGATCTTCTCCGAACGCAGCTTGTCGCGGCGGTGCACCAGGTAGACCTTGCGGGCGATGTTGCTCAGGTACAGCGCTTCCTCGACCGCGGTGTTGCCGCCGCCGATCACCGCCACGTCCTGGTCGCGGAAGAAGAAGCCGTCGCAGGTGGCGCAGGCCGACACACCCTTGCCCATGAAGCGCTGCTCGGACGGAATGCCCAGGTACTTGGCGCTGGCGCCGGTGGCGATGATCAGGCCGTCGGCGGTGTATTCGCCGCTGTCGCCCACCAGGCGGAACGGGCGCCGGCCCAGCTCCACGGTGTGGATGTGGTCGAACAGGATCTCGGTCTCGAAGCGTTCGGCATGCGCCTGCATGCGCGCCATCAGGTCCGGGCCCATCAGGCCGTGGGCGTCGCCGGGCCAGTTGTCCACCTCGGTGGTGGTCATCAGCTGGCCACCCTGCTGCAGGCCGGTGATCAGCACCGGCTTGAGGTTGGCGCGGGCGGCGTAGACCGCGGCGGCGTAGCCGGCGGGGCCGGAGCCGAGGATGAGCAGGCGGCTGTGCTTGGGGGCGGTCATGTATGATTCTTCGGTCAGGAAAGGGGCAGCGCGGCGGCGCCGGAGCAAGGCTCCGGAGGTGGCTGCGAAGGTCCTGTAGCTTGGAGGGCGAAGGGGGCCAAATCAAGGCGAACCCGGTTTCCTCTGTGTTTCGGCGGGCAGGACTTGTGGCCGAGGCAACGCGCCGGCAATTGCTGTATAAACAGCCGTCTATAACGTTTTCCTGAGGTCTTTTCTCTCAGTGGCGCGAACCGCAGATCGAAGCTCCACCGCCGGCCTCGACCGCCGCCAGAAACTCTGGCGCGAACTGGCCTTGGTCGCCATCTCGCCCTTGCTGCTGTACCTGCTGGCGAGCCTGCTGAGCTACCACACCGACGATCCGGGCTGGTCGCGCACCGGCAGCGTGGCCGGGCCGCTGCACAACTTCGGCGGCATCGTCGGCGCCTACCTGGCCGACCTGGCGTTCTGGTTCTTCGGCTACGTGGCCTACACCATCCCGCTGGTGCTGGGCGGCATCGCGTGGATCGCGCTGTTCGGCCTGGATTCGGACGGCGATGGCCGGGTGGACTTCGGCCCCGCGCTGCGCCTGATCGGCATCGTCGGTTTCCTGGTCACGGCCTGCGGCCTGGCCCACACCCAGGGCGGCGCGGCGCCGAACCTGCCGGCCGAGTCCGGCGGCATCCTGGGCCAGCTGGTGGGGACGTCCATGCGCACCGTGTTCGGCGGCATGGGCGGCAACCTGTTCCTGGTCGCCGTGGTTCTGATGTCCATCACCCTGGCCACGGGCCTGAGCTGGTTCGCGCTGATGGACTGGATCGGCGCGCAGATCCTGAAGCTGCTGGGCCGCTTCGGCCAGGGCGCGAAGCAGGCCGCCGAATGGCAGCGCGCCCGCGTGCTGCGCGAGGAGCGGGAGGAAGTGCGCAAGGTCGACACCGCCAAGCGCGCCAAGCGCGAGCCGGTGCGGATCGAACCGCCAGCCAAGTCGGTGATCGAGAAGTCCGAGCGGGCCCAGCGCGAGCAGCAGATCCCGCTGTTCAACGCCGCCGGCGGCGAAGGGCTGCCGCCGCTGTCGTTGCTGGACGATCCCAAGGAACAGCCCAAGGGTTATTCCGAGGAAACGCTGGAAACGCTGTCGCGCCAGATCGAGTTCAAGCTCAAGGACTTCCGGGTCGAGGTGCAGGTGGTCGGGGCCTACCCCGGCCCGGTGATCACCCGCTTCGAGATGGAGCCTGCGCCGGGCGTCAAGGGCAGCCAGATCAGTTCGCTGGACAAGGACATCGCCCGCGGCCTGTCGGTGAAGTCGGTGCGCGTGGTGGACGTGATCCCGGGCAAGTCGGTGGTGGGCCTGGAAATCCCCAATTCGCACCGCGAAACCATCTACCTCAGCGAGATCCTGCGCTCGAAGGAATACGACAAGCTGGCCTCGCCGCTGGCGATGGCGCTGGGCAAGGACATCGGCGGCCGGCCGGTGGTGGTGGACCTGGCGCGCATGCCGCACCTGCTGGTGGCGGGCACCACGGGTTCGGGCAAGTCGGTGGGCGTGAACGCCATGGTGCTGAGCCTGCTGTACAAGGCCACCGCCAAGGAAGTGCGCATGCTGATGATCGACCCCAAGATGCTGGAGCTGTCGGTCTACCAGAACATCCCGCACCTGCTGGCGCCGGTGGTCACCGACATGAAGGAGGCCGCCAATGGCCTGCGCTGGTGCGTGGCCGAAATGGAGCGCCGCTACAAGCTGATGAGCGCGGTGGGCGTGCGCAACCTGGCCGGCTTCAATCGCAAGGTCAAGGATGCGCGCGACGCCGGCCAGCCGCTGGTGGACCCGCTGTTCCGGCCCAACCCGGACCTGGGCGAGGCGCCGCGCACGCTGGAGGAACTGCCCTACATCGTCGTGTTCATCGACGAATTCGCCGACATGATGATGATCGTCGGCAAGAAGGTCGAAGAGCTGATCGCGCGCCTGGCGCAGAAGGCCCGCGCCGCCGGCATCCACCTCATCCTGGCCACGCAGCGGCCGTCGGTGGACGTGATCACGGGCCTGATCAAGGCGAACATCCCGACCCGCATCGCGTTCCAGGTGTCCAGCAAGATCGACTCGCGCACGATCCTTGATCAATCCGGCGCCGAGACGCTGCTGGGCAACGGCGACATGCTGTACCTGCCGCCCGGCACCGCCATGCCCGAGCGCGTGCACGGCGCCTTCGTCAGCGATGACGAGGTGCACCGCGTGGTGGCGCACCTGCGCCAGACCGGCGGCGGCCCGGACTACATCGAGGGCGTGCTGGAAGAGATCCAGATGATGGGCGATGGCGTGGTGGTCGGCCCCGGCGGCCTGCCCGAAGCCGGCAGCTCCGGCGACGAGTCCGACCCGCTGTACGACGAAGCGGTGAAGGTGGTCACCGAAACCCGGCGCGCGTCCATCTCCGGCGTCCAGCGCCGCCTCAAGATCGGCTACAACCGCGCGGCCCGCCTGATCGAGGCCATGGAAGCCGCCGGCATCGTCTCCGGCCCCGAACACAACGGCGACCGCACCGTCATAGCCCCCCCACCCCCCCGCTAAAATGCGGGGAATCCGGGGTCAGAGTACGTTTAGGAAGCAGGACAAGTTCGCTATCCCCTCGCGACGCGCTTCCTAAACGTACTCTGACCCCGGATTTCTAAACGTACTCTGACCCAGGATTTCAGTGGGTTTTTCGGCCTTGTTCAGGCGGGGGGCGGCATGCTCCCGCGCAATTCCTTGGAAATCGCCATGAAATCTCTTTTTGCCTTGATTGCCGTGTGCCTGCTGGTGTTGTCGGGCGGGGCGGATGCGGCCACTGCGCGGCAGCAGCTCGACAGTTTCAGCAAGGACGTGCAGGGCTTGTCGGCGCGGTTCGAGCAGCGGGTCTACGACCCCAACGGTGGGCTCACAGAAACCTCGATCGGCAGCGTGCAGCTCAAGGCGCCGCGCCAATTTCGCTGGGAGTACGAGAAGCCGCACCCGCAGCTTCTGGTGGCCGATGGCGACCATATCTGGATCTACGATCCGGACATGGAGCAGGTCACCGTGCGCCAGCAGAGCCTGGAAGAGCAGAACAGCCCGCTCGCCATGCTGATCGACCCGGCCGAGCTGGAGCGCCAATTCAAGGTCAGTGAAGGCGGCAAGGGCCAGGGCCTGGACTGGCTGCTGCTGGTGCCGAAGAAAGCCGATGAAGCGCCGTTCGACCGCGCCCGGCTGGGCTTCGGCCCGCGCGGCCTGGTGCGGATGGAGCTGTTCGATGGCCTCGGCCAGCGCACGGTGATGGGTTTCTCGACCTGGAAGCGCAACCCGGCCTTCGCCGCGGGCACCTTCGTGTTCGTCAAGCCCGAAGGCGTGGACCAGGTCGGCGATGTCGCCGAATCGGCCGAAGTGCTGCCCCTGGCCGAATGAGCCGCACCCGCCAGGACCGCGGTCGGGCGGGCGAGGAGTCGCTGTTCCAGCCGCCGGAGGGCCTCAAGCCGCTGGCCGAACGCATGCGGCCGGCCTCGATCGAGGAAATGGTGGGCCAGCGCCGCCTGGTAGCCCCGGGCTCGGCGCTGCGGCGCGCGGTGGAGTCGGGCCGCGTGCATTCCATGATCCTCTGGGGCCCGCCCGGCTGCGGCAAGACCACCCTGGCCCTGCTGCTGGCGCGCTACGCCGAGGCCGAATTCGTGGCCATTTCCGCCGTCCTGTCGGGCTTGCCGCAGGTGCGTGAGGTGCTGGCCGCCGCCGAGCGCCGCTTCGGCGAAGGCCGCCGCACCGTCCTGTTCGTGGACGAGGTGCACCGCTTCAACAAGACCCAGCAGGACGCCTTCCTGCCGCATATCGAACGCGGCAGCATCCTGTTCGTCGGCGCCACCACCGAAAATCCCTCGTTTGAACTCAATTCCGCGCTGCTCTCGCGCTGCCGCGTGCACGTGCTGGAAGCCGTCTCGCGCGACGACATCGTGCAGGCGCTCAAGCGCGCCCTGGCCGACGACACCCGCGGCCTGGGCGGGCAGGGCATCACCGTGGACGACGAGCGCCTGCAGGAGATCGCCGGCGCGGCCGATGGCGACGTGCGCCGCGGACTCACGCTGCTGGAAATCGCCGCCGAGCTGGCCGCCGATGAAGGCGGCCACATCACCCAGGCCACCCTGGTGCAGGTGCTGGCCGACCGCACGCGCCGCTTCGACAAGCAGGGCGAACAGTTCTACGACCAGATCTCGGCGCTGCACAAATCCGTGCGCAGCTCCAATCCCGACGCCGCGCTGTACTGGTTCGCGCGCATGCTCGACGGCGGCTGCGACCCGGTCTACCTGGCCCGGCGCATGACCCGCATGGCCATCGAGGACGTCGGCCTGGCCGACCCGCGCGCCCTGCAGATGGCCATCGAAACCTGGGACGCCTACGAACGCATGGGCAGCCCCGAGGGCGACCTGGCCCTGGCCCAGCTGGTGATCTACCTGGCCAGCTGCGCCAAATCCAACGCCGGCTACGTGGCCTTCAAGGCCGCCCAGGCCGACGTGCGCGAGCACGGCACCCAGGACGTGCCGATGCACCTGCGCAACGCGCCGACCAGGCTGATGAAGGAGCTGGGCTACGGCACCGGCTACCAGTACGACCACGACGCCCCCGAAGGCATCGCGCTGGACCAGACGGCCTTCCCCGACGCGATGGGCGAGAAGGTCTATTACCAGCCGGTGGACCGCGGGCTGGAGATCAAGCTCAAGGACAAGCTGGACCGGCTGCGCGCCGCGCGCGAGGCGGCCCGCGGAAAGTCCTGAACCGCGCCACCCGACACGGCCCGCGGAAACTACGCGACGGCGTCAATCGGCACCGGGCGCCTCGGCAACCCGCAGCACCGGATACAGGTTGTAGCGCTCGTCCCAGGACGCATGCCGCTCGTGGAAATAGGCCAGTCGCGCCGCCGGGCTGGCCGCGAACTCCGGCTCTTCCGCCAGCTTGCGCTCGAAGGCGGCGCGCAGGGCCGGATCCTTCGCCATCATGTCCCGGGCCACCTGCTCGGCCACGTAGTCCTCCATGTACTCCTTGCGCTCGAAGGCGTTGTTGAAGTCGCCCCAGGCCGCCAGCGAGTCCGGGGCCTCCGGCTCGAGCAGGGCCATCACCACGCGCCAGCGCGGCTGGTCGATCGGCACGAACAGGCTTCCCGCCGGCACGTCGCGACGCTCGGCCGCCCAGGCGCCCGCCAGCGTCATCGTCTGGTGGCCCTCGACCGACTGCGCCGACGGGCTGGCCTTCTGCGCGCGGAAGGCTTCCACCGCGGCGTCATCCGCCGCCGCGATGCGGCGGTACGCGAGTCCATGCACGTCGAGGCGGGAAGAAACCCAGCCCGCATGCTCCGCCGGCACCAGGTAGCCGGCCGCCGGCGGCGCCACCGACAGCAGCGGCACCACCTCGTCGCGAACGGGCATCTTCCACACCTGCGGCTTGGTTTCGTCGTAGCTGGTCATCAGCGCGCCGGAGACGTCCGAGGGCGTGCGCGTGTAGGCATAGCCGCGGAAATCGATCATGCGCACCTTCGGCGTGGCCGTGTACGACAGCGGCGCCAGCGCATCGCGCGCGGTGGATCCGCGTGCATCGGCGGCCAGCATGGTCTCGCGCCAGGTCGCGCCCCGGTCGGCGATGTGCTCAAGCACCGACACGATGGTATTGCGCGTCACCCGCACGCGCACCGGATAGGACTTCCACGCGTGCGTTTCCACCAGCATGCCCAGCCGGTTGCGCAGCCAGAAGTAGCCGGTGGAGAAGCGCGGTGGCGCGACGCCGTCCTCGATGCCGGAGCTGGGGTCGTCGTACTTCACGAACGAGGGGTAGAAGGGCAGGGGCAGGGAGCCCTGCCGGGCCAGGTCGGCCATTACGCCGTCCCGCCACTGCCGGCCGACCTTGCGCAGGTCCGCATCGCCTGCGTGCACGGGCTCCACCTGGATCGACACGTCATGCTCGAACTGCGCGCCGTTGGTGACGTGCAGGTCCACCACCGCCAGCGGGTCCCACTGCTGCACCAGGCCCAGCATGGCACGCATCTCGGCCGAGTCGGCCTTCAGGTAATCGCGATTGAGGTTGTAGTTCTGCGCGGTGGTGCGCCAGCCCATTTCCACCGGGCCGCGCTGGTTGGGACGGTTCCAGGCGCCGAACCGCTCGTGCCCGTCCACATTGAACACCGGCACGAACACCCACACCAGCTTGTCCAGCGCGCCCTTGGCGGCCTTGCCTTCCAGCACCTCGCGCAGCGCCAGGAAGCCCGCGTCCTTGCCGTCGATCTCGCCGGCGTGGATGCCGCCCTGGATCAACACCACGGGCAGCCCCGATTCACGCGCCTGTTCCGGCGTCAGCACGCCGCGCGTGGACGCCACCAGTGCCTTCATCGGCCGACCCTGTGGCGTGGTGCCGAAGTCCAGGCAGCGCACCGACTGCGGATACGCGAGGGCGAAGGCCTCACACAGCGCAATCACCTCCTCGTAGCGGCCCGTGCGGGTGAAGCCGGAAGCCTCCGACACCGTGGACAGGGGCGCCGGGGCAGCCTGGCTGGTGGAGGCGAGCAGGGCAATCAACAGTGCAGTCAACAAGCGCATCGGGCGGCACCAGGCGGGAAAGCGCCAAGCGTAGCAGCGACCGGCGAGCCGGCGGCAACGAGAGAGCCTACGTGCGCTTCCGGCCTGCGGGCCGGATGGGCTAGGCTCGGCCCGTGAACTGGAACCTGCTAGCACTGGTGATGGCCGGCGGCGCCCTCGGCGCCGGCGCGCGTTACCTGATCGGCGCGTGGCTGCTGCGTCAGCTGGGTCAGGGGCTGCCCTGGGGCACGCTGGCGGTGAACCTGGCGGGCAGCTTCCTGGCGGGCTTCCTGCTGATCTGGCTCGAAGGCCGCGGGCCCGGCGCGCTGTCGCTGCGGGCCTTCCTCATCGTCGGCGTGCTCGGCGGACTGACCACGTATTCGGCGCTGATGATCGAGTGCCTGATCTACGCGCGCGGGGCGCGGCCGGGAATGCTGGCGCTGTACCTGGGCATCACCCTGGCCGGCGGCTTCGCGCTGGTATGGGCGGGTGCGCGCCTCGCCGAGCTGGTCCGGCCCGCGTAACCGCTGCGCGGCGCCGCCGGGACGCGCTTGCGTGGCGGCCACGGCGCCAGCGGGTTATCGTGGCCAAAAAGGGCAGGGGACGCGGGATGAAACCTTTCGGAAGCCAGGTCCCCTCGGTGCTCGCGCAGCGCGAGTTCCGCAACGTCGCCAGCGCGGCCTTCGACGCCGGCAAGACGCTGCCGCAGCTGCTGATCGAAGCCTGCCAGCGCCACGGCGACCGCCCGGCGGTCAGCAACCTCGGCCATCGCCTCAGCTTCCGCGACATCGACCGGCTCAGCGCCGACTTCGCCGCCTACCTGCGGCATGACCTGGGCCTGGCCGCGGGCGAGCGGGTGGCGATCATGCTGCCCAACCTGCTGCAGTACCCGGTGGCCGTGCTGGGCGTGCAGCGCGCCGACCTGGTGGCGGTGCTGGTCAACCCGATGTACACCGCGCGCGAGCTGAGGCACCAGCTGGTGGACTCGGGCGCATCGGTGCTGCTGGTGCTGGAGAACTTCGGCGCCGTCGCCGCCGAAGCGCTGCCGGGCACGCCCGTGCGCCAGGTGATCACCACGCGGGTGGCCGACCACCTGTCGTGGCCGAAGTCGGCCCTGGTCAACTTCGTCGTCAAGCGCGTCAAGAAAATGGTGCCGCCGTTCTCGTTGCCCGGCGCCTTGCCATGGCCGACGGCCCTGGCACGCGGCGCCGCCCACCCGCGCGTGGTGTCGCAGGCCCATGCCACCGACACCGCCCAGCTGCAGTACACCGGCGGCACCACCGGCCTTTCCAAGGGCGCCGTGCTGCCGCACCGGGCACTGGTGGCCAACGTGGCCGCCGCCGAGCAGTGCTTTGGGCTGGCGATGGATCCGGCCACCGATGTGTTCGTGATCTGCCTGCCGATCTACCACATCGCCGCGTTCACCAACCTGGTCTACACGCTCACCCACGGCTACCACGCGGTACTGGTGACCAACCCGCGCGACATTCCCGCGCTGGTCGCCACGCTGGACAGGGAGAAGCCCGCCTTCTTCTCGGGCGTCAACACGCTGTACGACGCGCTGATGAACTCGCCGGACTTCGCGCGCCTCGACCTGTCGGGCATGAAACTGTGCCTGCAGGGCGGCACCGCGCTGCGCCGCGGCACCGCCGAGCGCTGGAAGCAGCTGACCGGCAAGGACGTGGTCGAGGGCTACGGCCTCTCCGAAACCAGCGCCGCCATCACCTACAACCGCTGGGACGGCCCTAACCCTGTCGGTTCCATCGGGCTGGCCCTGGGCGAGGTGGAGATCAGCCTGCGCGACGAGTCCGGGCGCGAGGTGGCGCCCGGGGAGGCGGGCGAGCTCTGCGCACGCGGCCCGCAGATGACCACCGGCTACTGGCAGCAGCCGGAGGAAACGCGTGTGGCGTTTTTCGAAGGCGGCTGGTTCCGCACCGGCGACATCGCGCGCCAGGACGAGCAGGGCTATTACTTCCTGCTCGACCGGCGCAAAGACATGATCCTGGTCTCGGGCTTCAACGTCTTCCCCAACGAGATCGAGGACGTCGTGGCCTTGCACCCCGGCGTGCTGGAAGCGGCCGTGGTCGGCATGCCCGACGAGAAATGCGGCGAGGCGGTACGACTGGTGGTCGTACGCCGGGATCCGGCCCTGACCGAGGACGACCTGCGGGCGCACTGCCGCAAGAACCTCACCGGCTACAAGCAGCCCAAGCGGATCGAGTTCCGAGACAGCCTGCCCAAGTCGGCGGTGGGCAAGATCCTGCGGCGCGAACTGCGCTGATCCGGCCGCTGGCCGCGGCACTTGGCGGCGTGAAGGCCCGGGCGTAGGCTCGGGTTTCTTCCTGGGGAGGGAGTATCGCCATGCGCCTGGTCATTGCCGCCCTGCTGGGTGGCGTCATGCTGTTCTGCTGGGGTTTCGTGTCGCACATGCTGCTGCCCACCGGCAACATGGGCATGGGTGAAGCCAGTAACGAGGATGTCGTGCTGGCCGCGCTCAAGCAGGGCCTGCCGGCGCAGGCCGGCGTCTACATGGTGCCCGGGCTCGCGCCCGAGCAATACGAAGACACCGCTGCCGTGGCCGCCTATTCGGCCAAGGCCGTGGCCCAGCCCAATGCCGTGATCATCTACCAGCCGGTCGGCCGCGACGGCATGGCCATGGGCCCGCAGCTGGCCACCGAGTTCGGCACCTGCACACTGGCCGCACTGCTGGCGGCCTGGGTGATGAGCCTGGGCAACTTCAGCTTCGGAAAGCGCGTGACCATCGCCACGGTGATGGGCCTGTTCGCCTGGCTGGTGATCAGCGTGCCGTACTGGAACTGGTACCGGTTCCCAGTGCAGTTCACCGCCGGCAGCCTGATCATGACCGGCGTCGGCTGGTTCCTGGCGGGGCTGCCGATGGCCTGGTGGCTCGGGCGTCGCCGGCGCTGAGGCAAAAAAAGAGGCCGGGCATCAAGGATGACCGGCCTCCGGACTAGCTCAGCGACGGATCAGCGGCCCGGCACGCGGCAGCAGGTGCGCGACGCGCGGATTTCCTGCGCGCCCGCACTGTTGTTGCGGGCCGAGCAGGTGCCGGCGTTGATGAACACGAACGGCACCAGCCAGTCCGACGACTCGCAGTTGGTTGCGGTCTGCGTGTAGCCGGCGGCGCAGGCCGGGGCATTCGCATTGGCGGTACCGTTGGCCACGATGTTGACAACGGTCTTGGTGGTCTCCACGCACTGCAGCGCGGTCGCCACCGGCGGCGCGAAGTAACCCACGATGTCGGCCACGTAGTGCGACTGGGCGAAGGAGTACAGGGTGAAGTCGAACGTCGCGATCGGGTTCGGCGTCTGCACGATCAGCGCGTTGTTGACGATCGCGCCGCTGGCGTAGTTGATGCTGGCGGCGACCGGCTGGGTCGTGCCGAACGGGTAGGCGGTGGCGTAACCAGCGCCGGCGGGCGTGACGGCAGTCAGGTTGATCGCGACCGCCGTCGCCGCCAGCGGGTTCACGCCGCAGTTGGTGGCGCTGCCGCCCTGGCTGGCGAAGCTGGAAACGCCGAAGGCCACGAAGTTGCGGGTGCTGTTGGCGGCAATGGCGCCGGCGGCAACGTTGCGGGTGTCCAGGATGCGGCACGGGGCGACCGGGGTATAGACCAGGTCGTTGCCCAGAGCGCCCAGGGCCTTGGTCTGGTCGGCGTCACTAAAGGCGAGCTTGGTGATCACGCCCTCGTCGTTGATGCGGTGGCCGGTGCCGGTCAGCTCGGCCATCGCGCCCTCGAAGGTGTCGCGCTTGACCGCGGCGCGGAAATTGGCCGAGTCGGCCTGGATCAGCGACGGAACCATGCGCTCGGCCCAGGTGCGCACGGGCACGCCATGGACCTGCTGCACGTAGCTGCCCCACTTGAGCACGAGCTGGCGGGTGAGTTCGCCGCGCTGGCGCGGGGTGAGCTTGCCGGTCTCGACCGAGGTCTGCGCGACGGCATTGCTGCGCTGGGCGCCGGGGACGGCAGCCGAGACGTTGGCACACAGTCCGAGCGCGATCGCGCCGACGAGGGAGAGGGAAAGGACCGCTTTGCTGTTCATGCAGGAGGCTCCGGGCAGTGGTGCGGGTGGCGAACCGGCTGGCTCGTCTGATCAATAGAACGGGAGGGAGGTCAATTTGGGGCCATTGGGGGCACGACCTCCCGACCCGGGGGAGCTTTGGGCGACCGGGACGGCGACACGAGTCCGGACATCCGGGCTCGCTCGTTGCACGACTGCGCGGAGGAGGAGGATAATCGCGTCTCCCGTTTCAAATTTGGAATGACCCATGCTCGACCCGATCCTGCTGCGCGGCCAGCTGGCCCAGACCGCCGCGCGCCTGAAGGCCACCCGCGGCTTTGACCTGGACGTGGCCGCGCTGGAGGGGCTGGAGTCCGAGCGCAAGCAGCTGCAGACCCGCACCCAGGAACTGCAGAACCTGCGCAACACGCGATCCAAGGCGATCGGGCAGGCCAAGGCCAGGGGCGAGGACACCGCCGCGCTGATGGCCGAGGTGGCCGGCCTGGCCGACGAGCTGAAAACCTCCGAGCTTGGGCTGGAGCAGATCCGCGCCGAGATCGACCGCATCGCCCTGGCCGTGCCCAACCTGCCGCACGACAGCGTGCCGGTCGGCGCCAGCGAAGCCGACAACCAGGAAGTGCGCCGCTACGGCGTGCCGCGCGAGTTCGACTTCCCGGTGAAGGACCACGTGGAGCTGGGCAACCGCGACGGCTGGCTGGACGGCGATACCGCCGCCAAGCTCAGCGGCGCGCGCTTCACCGTGCTGCGCGGCCCGCTGGCGCGGCTGCACCGCGCGCTGGCGCAGTTCATGCTGGACCTGCACACGCAGCAGCACGACTACCTTGAGGTGAACGTGCCGCTGATCGTCAACGCCGACAGCATGAAGGGCACCGGCCAGCTGCCCAAGTTCGAGGAAGACCTGTTCGCCACCGACGTCGGCGACAGCCGCCGCTACCTGATCCCCACCAGCGAAGTGCCGCTGACCAACATCGTGCGCGACGAGATCGTGGACGACTCCGCGCTGCCGATGCGCATGACCGCGCACTCGATGTGCTTCCGCGCCGAGGCCGGCAGCCACGGCCGCGACACCCGCGGCATGATCCGCCAGCACCAGTTCGAGAAGGTGGAGCTGGTGACCATCGCCCGCCCGGACGAGAGCGACGCCGAGCACGAGCGCATGACCCGCTGCGCCGAAGTGGTGCTGGAAAAACTCGAGCTGCCCTACCGCAAGGTGCTGCTGTGCACCGGCGACATGGGCTTCGGCGCCATCAAGACCTTCGACCTGGAAGTGTGGCTGCCCAGCCAGGGCACCTACCGCGAGATCAGCAGCTGCTCGAACTGCGGCGATTTCCAGGCCCGGCGCATGCAGGCCCGCTGGCGCAACCCGGCCACCGGCAAGCCCGAGCCGGTGCACACGCTCAATGGCTCGGGCGTGGCCGTGGGCCGCTGCCTGATCGCGGTGATGGAAAACTACCAGCAGGCCGACGGCAGCCTCACCGTGCCCACGGCCCTGCGCCCCTACCTTGGCGGCCTGGAGCGGATCGGCTGATGAACAACCATCCTGACCTCAACGACCTGCAGTTCTACGCCATGGTGGTGGAGCACGGCGGCTTCGCCGCGGCCGAACGCGCGCTGGGCGTGCCCAAGAGCCGGCTCAGCCGCCGCATCGCCCAGCTGGAGACCGAACTGGGCGTACGCCTGCTGCAGCGGAGCACCCGCAAGTTCGCCGTCACCGACGTGGGCCAGAGCGTGTACCGGCACGCGCAGACCATGCTGGCCGAGGCCCAGGCTGCGCGCGAGGCGGTGGACCGCGTCAGCGCCTCGCCTCGCGGCAGCATCAAGGTCAGCTGCCCGGTGTCGATCGCGCAGGAAGTGCTGGGCCCGATCCTGCCCGACTTCATGAAGAAACATCCGCAGGTGCGCCTGCAGCTGCACGTCAGCAACCGCCGCGTGGACGTGATCCAGGAAGGCTTCGACATCGCCATCCGCGTGCGCAGCCAGCTCACCGACGACGGCGAGATGGTGGCCCGCAGCTTCGGCCAGCTGCGCGAGCTGCTGGTGGCCAGCCCGAAATACCTTGACCGTGTGGGCCGCCCCGTCGTCCCCGGCGACCTGGCCCAGCACACCACCCTGAGCATGAGCGAGGACGACAGCCGCCAGCGCTGGACCCTGCACGGCCCCGAGGGCCAGGTGCAGAAGGTGGACCTGCAGCCGGCGCTGATGGCGCACGACTTCCCGCTGCTGATGGCCGCGGCCGTGGACGGCATGGGCGTGGTGCTGCTGCCCGAGCTGACCTGTGCCGACGCGATCCGCACCGGCCAGCTGGAAGTGGTGCTGCCGCAGTGGAGCCTGCCCCAGGGCATCTGCCACGCCATCTACCCCAGCCGCCGCGGCCTGCTGCCGGCGGTGCGGGTGTTCATCGACTTCCTGGCCGAGCGCCTGCCCAAGCTGATCGAGGACACGCGCCTAAAATGCGGCGGCCCCGGCGGCCTGCCGTGCCCGAAGGGGCAGGGCGACCAGGAAGCGGGCGGAGCCAAGCCGGGCAACGGCGCGAAGCGCTAGACTTTGGCCGGCCCCGCAACGGCGCCGGCGACACGATCACAACGGAGAGATGGCCGAGTGGTTTAAGGCAGCGGTCTTGAAAACCGCCGAAGGGTCAAACCTTCCGTGGGTTCGAATCCCACTCTCTCCGCCAGTCCAAAACCGCGTCCTCCCGGGCGCGTTTTTTTTTACCCGCCCGGTTGGCACGCTCCCTGCAAAGGACTCCGTGGGACGCCCTCCCGCGTCCGCCCACGGAGCCCCGCCATGAACTTCCCCATCTCGCTTTCCGCGGCCAACGACGACCCCCGTGAGTCGCACAGCGACGGCCACCTGGACCAGGACAAGAGCGGCCGTCCCGGCGGAAAACCGGGGCAGGGCGGCACGGATGCCGAACCCGCCCGCAGCGGCCAGCTGACCGAGGACCCGCGGCCGGAGCGCGACCATGCGCGATAACCGCCTGCGCATCCTGTTGCAGCGTGCAAGGGCGGCCCGCCGTCGGCCCTGCAAACAGCAAGACCGAGATTGACCCTTCTTCCCAAACGACCGCCGGAGCCGGCCATGAACGTCCACAGTCCCCTCGTCATCGACCTCGCCGACAGCCTGCGGTACCGCCAGGCCTGCGACGCCAGCACCCAGCGCGTGTTCGCCGCGCTCACCCAGCGCGACCTGATCCAGGCCTGGTGGCGCGGCACCGTCCGCGGCCTCGGCACCATCGGTGGCCAGCTCCAGCTGTGCCTGGAAGGCACCCGCCCGGGCATCGTCGTGGAAGTGACGCAGGCGGCCGACGGCGCGGTCGACTGGCTGGTCACCGACGACCGCGGCCACGACGGCGAGTGGCGCGACACCGTGATCCGCTTCCGCGTGCGTCCCTGCGGCGGCACCGGCAGCATCATCGACTTCGAGCACGAAGGGCTGACGCCGGCTGCGGCGTGCTACGAAACCTGCGTGTGGGCCTGGCAGGGGTTCCTGGGCCAGTTGGCCGAAGTGGCCGAAGGCCCGGTCAAGGCGCCATGAGGAAGGCGCAGGCCGCGATCACCGCGTGCGCCGTGATGCAGGCCGCCAGCGAGCGCGTGCGCAGGTAGAGCAGGGCCAGCAGCGTCCCCTCGATCAGGGGCCGGCCGACATCGGCGAGTCCGGTGGGCAGCTGCAGCGCCACGTAAACCAGCACCGAAAACATCGCGGCACCCGCGGTTCCCAACGCGGGCTCCGACACGGTGATCAGCCAGTGTCGATGCACCAGCTCGCTCAGGGCCGGCTCGACCACCAGCAGCGCAAAGCCCATGCCCACGCCCAGCGCGGCAATCGACAGGCCGGATCGGCCTTCGACG
Source organism: Arenimonas sp. MALMAid1274 (assembly GCF_049195245.1). Taxonomy (NCBI): domain Bacteria; kingdom Pseudomonadati; phylum Pseudomonadota; class Gammaproteobacteria; order Lysobacterales; family Lysobacteraceae; genus Arenimonas; species Arenimonas sp. MALMAid1274. The sequence goes on along the minus strand of NZ_JBMIRR010000027.1, from coordinate 935,505 downwards.
GGGCCGCCTGACACGAGGTCGAACGCGGCCCCCAGGGCGCACGCGCCAATGCCAACGAGCAAGCCTGCGCCGACCTGCAAGGCCCGCGTCGACAGCGTGGCGGGGCGCGGCGCGAAGCCCGCATGGGGCGCGAGTGCGAAGAACAGCACCCCCACCAGCCCCGCAGGTATCAGCTGCGACTGCAGCAACAGGTGCAAGGCCCCCGGCGCATTTCCGCTCGCCTCGCCTGGCACTTCGTTGAGGATGAAGTAGTCGCTCAGGCAAACCCGCACACCGGCTTCGTCCGCCAACCCTTCCAGCAGCTGCCGCGCCGCATGGCTTTCCTCGGCGCGCAGCCCGCCCAGCGAGAACGCACGCGCACCGTCCCGGCATTGCGCAGGTCGCTGCGAGGCCAGGCCTTGCGGCATGGTGCCCCGCGCGGGGAACTGGCCATTGCCCTGTACCTTCGCGCCCAGCGCGGCCAGCTGCGCGGGGCTGCCCTCGGCCCAGATCACCGCGCGATCCTGGGTGGCCGACTGCAGGCTGGCGAAGATGAAGAACACCGTCAGCGCCAGATGCGCGACCGGCAGCAGCAGGGCCAGCGCCAGCCGTCGCGTGCGTGCGGTGGGCGTCATGCGCGTCATCCTCTTGTCCCCGGTGCGGCCAGCGCCTGGCGGCCATGGCGGAAGGATAGCGAGCACCGGCATCGGCCCGGGTTCTCACCCGGTTAGTGATTCGGGGCAAAGTTCAGCGCGACGCGGGACGCGTGCCGGCGCTGACTTATGTTGGCGCACAGGTGTTTTCGGCTACGGATATTTCCTACGCCGCGCCGGGAAGGATGGCGGTGTTGCCGCCGCAACGACTCGGCTAGCGTGGGTCCATCGCTCTGGGGAGAGTGCAATGATCCGAGTGTTCCTGCTGGACGACCATGCGCTGGTGCGCGCCGGCTACCGCCTCATCCTGGGGCAGGAGAAGGACATCGACGTGGTGGGTGAAGCGGGCAGCGGCGAAGACGGGCTGCCGATGATCCGTCGCCTGCGGCCCCATGTCGTGGTCTGCGACCTGCACTTGCCGGGCATCAGCGGTCTGGACATCACCGAACGCCTGGTGCGCGCCGAGCTGGGCACGCAGGTGCTGATCGTGTCGGTGCAGGAGGAAGGTCCCATGCCACGCCGCCTGATCGAGGCCGGCGCGGGTGGCTACCTGGGCAAGGGCTGCGATGCAGTCGAGCTGGTGCGTGCGATCCGCGAGGTGGCGCGTGGCCGCCGCTACCTGGCCAGCCACGTCGCGCAGCGCATGGCGCTGGCCAAGGTCTGCGGCGACGACACGCCCTTCGATGCGCTGTCGCCGCGCGAGTTGGAAGTGGCGCGCATGCTGTGCCAGGGCATGCGCATGGAAGAGATCGGCAAGCGCCTGAGCCTGAGCGGCAAGACCGTGGCCACCCACAAGTATCGTCTCTACGAAAAGCTGGGCATCAAGGACACGGTTGCCTTGGCGCGTCTGGCCGGGCAGCACGGCGTGTCCGACCCGATGGTCGCGATCTGAGGCTGCAAAAGGGAAGGGCGCCTTCCGGCGCCCTTCGCTTCAGTTCGGCTTGCCCGCCTGCGGCGGTTCACCGTCGCCATCCAGCGACCAGTCCGGCGCGGCCGGCGGCGGCGTGTCATCCGCGTCCGGCGCGATCGGCGGCGTCACCGCCTTGATCTCGCTGGCCTGCGGCGGCAGGTCGAACACCGCCGGCTGCGTGCGCAGGAACGGGTTGACCGGCGCGGCCGGGGCCACCGGCTTCGGCGCCACGGGGCGGGCCTCGACTTCGGTGGGGATCAGGCTGGCCTGCACCGGCGCGGGCGCGGCCGGCGCAACCGACGGCGCGTGCGTGACCGCGGCCGGCGCGGCGGCAGGCGCCGCGACGACGGGCTTCACTTCCGGCGTGGCCGGCACCGACGGCGCCACCGGCACGGCGGGCGCCGGTGCCGCAGCGGCGGGTGCGGCAACCACGGGCGCGGCAACCGCAGCTGCGGGCACGACGGGGGCAGGCGCGGCGGTCACGGCCGGGGCAGGGGTCGCCGCGGGCGCAGCAGGCGTCGGCGTCGGCGCCGCCACGGCGGCCACGATCGCATCCACCGCAGGCAGCGGCTTGACCTTGAACGATTCCGGCTCGGCGCCTTCCTCGTCGGTCATCGGCGGCAGGCCGGCAATCGGTGCCGCAGGCGCGGACGGCACGAAGGCCGGCGCGGACGCGGCCACGGGCATCGCCACCGGCGCCGGGCGCGGCGCGGGCGCCGGCTTCGGCGCAGGGGCCGACGGGGCCGGACCCAGGTCATCGAAGTCCGACTCGGCGGCGCTGACGGTCGGCGCATTCGCCGCGCGCGGGGCGCCGGCCTGGCCTTCGGTCTCGGGCTCCTCGTCGTCGAACTCGCTGTCGTTGTCGCCCAGCTGGCCTTCGTTGCCGTTGCTGCCTTCGGCGCCCGCTTCATCCGGACGACGACGGCGACGGCCACCGCGACGGCCGCGGCGACGACGGCCGGTGCCTTCGGCGGCATTGGCCGCGTCGGTGCCCGGGGCGGCGTTGTCGACACCGGCGGTCACCTGGCCTTCGGCGCCCTCGGCGGGCGGCATCGGCACTTCGCCTTCGGCCAGCTCACCGCCGCTGGCGGCGGCCTGCGCGGCCAGGCGCGCGGCACGCGCCTCGCGGCGTTCGAGCTCGCGCTTCTGGTTTTCCAGGCGCTGCTGTTCGCGGCGCTCGGCTTCCTTCTTCTGGTTTTCCTCGCGGCGCTGCTGGCCTTCCAGCCGGCGCTGCTCGTCCTGCTTCTTCTGTTCCTCGGTGCGCTCGGGCTTGGGCGGACGCGCCTGCGCAGCCTGCGGCTGGGCCGGCTTGCCGCCCTGCGGCTGCGCCGGCTTGTCGCCGCGCTCGCGCTCGGGGCGCGGCGCGCGCTCACCGCGCTCGCCACGACCTCCGCGGTCACGGCCGCCGCGGTCGCGACGGCCGTCGTTGCCGCGGTTGCCGCGCTGCTCGCCGCGCTCGTTGCGCGCCGGCTTGGCCGGGCTTTCGGCCTGCGCCGGCTCGGCGGCGGCGTCACCGGTGAAGAAGGCAGCCACGCGCGCGAAGAAACCGCGCTTGGCCACCGGCGCCGGCGCCGTGTTGGTGAACACCGGGGCCGGGGCCACTTCCAGCTCGGGCTCTTCGCGCAGCGGCGCCGGGTTCGGCGGACGCACGGCGGTAACCGCCGGCAGGTCGGGCACGTTGATGTGCGCCTTGGTCAGCGAGTGCACCGCCAGCTTGCGCGGGGTGGTGCGGTGGTAGCTGGGCTTGCCGGCTTCCTCGCCCAGTTCGTTCTCGCGCAGGCGCGAGATGTTGAAGTGCGGCGTCTCGAGCTGGTCGTCGGCGACGATGACCACCGGCGCGTCGTGGCGCTGCTCGATCTCGATCAGCGCGCGGCGCTTTTCGTTGAGCAGGTAGTTGGCGATTTCCGGCGGGGCCTGCACCAGCACCTGCCCGGTGTTTTCCTTCATCGCATGCTCTTCGGCCAGGCGCAGGATGCTCAGCGACAGCGACTCTACGCTGCGCATGCGGCCGTGGCCCTCGCAGCGCGGGCAGATGATCTGGCTGGACTCGCCCAGGCTGGGACGCAGGCGCTGGCGGCTCATTTCCAGCAGGCCGAAGCGCGAGATGCGGCCGATCTGCACGCGCGCGCGGTCCTGCTTGAGCGCGTTCTGCAGGCGCTCCTCGACCAGGCGCTGGTGCTTGCCCGAGCCCATGTCGATGAAGTCGATGACCACCAGGCCGCCCAGGTCGCGCAGGCGCATCTGGCGGGCCACTTCGTCGGCGGCTTCCAGGTTGGTGTTGAACGCGGTCTCTTCGATGTCGCTGCCCTTGGTGGCGCGCGAGGAGTTCACGTCGATCGCGGTCAGGGCTTCGGTCTGGTCCACCACGATGCTGCCGCCCGAGGGCAGGCGCACCTGGCGCTCGTAGGCGCCCTCGATCTGGGACTCGATCTGGTAGCGGTTGAACAGCGGGGTGGGGTCTTCGTAGAACTTGAGCTTGCGCAGGTTCTGCGGCATCACCGAGGCCATGAACTCGCGCGACTCGTCGTACATCTCCTGGGTGTCCACCAGGATCTCGCCGATGTCGGCGCGCAGGTAGTCACGCAGGGCGCGGATGATCAGGCGCGATTCCTGGTAGATCAGGAAGGGCGAGGGCTTGGCCAGGGCGGCGTCGGTGATCGATTTCCAGACCTGCAGCAGGTAATCCAGGTCCCACTGCAGCTCGTCGGCGGCGCGGCCCACGCCTGCGGTGCGGATGATGACGCCCATGTCTTCCGGGATCGTCAGCGCGTCCATGGCCTCTTTCAGGGCCTGGCGGTCGTCGCCCTCGACCCGGCGCGAGACGCCGCCGGCGGTGGGCGAGTTGGGCATCAGCACCATGTAGCGGCCGGCCAGCGAGATGAACGTGGTCAGGGCGGCGCCCTTGTTGCCGCGTTCCTCCTTGTCCACCTGCACCACCACTTCCTGGCCTTCGCGCAGGAATTCCTTCAGGCCGGCCTTGTTCGGGTCGACGCCGGGGACGAAGTAGTCGCGGGAAATTTCCTTGAGCGGCAGGAAGCCGTGGCGTTCACCGCCGTATTCCACGAAGGCCGCCTCGAGGGACGGCTCCAGCCGCACGATGCGGCCTTTGTAGATGTTGGACTTCTTCTGTTCCTTGGACGGCTGCTCGATGTCGATGTCGTAAAGATTCTGGCCATCGACGATCGCCACGCGCAGCTCTTCGGCCTGCGTGGCATTGATCAACATGCGCTTCATTGTCTGGATTCCTCACGCGCTCTTACCGCGAGGAACGCCGGGGTCCGCGCCCGATGTCTCCGGTCGGGCGCGCACCGCGCGTCCCGGCCTGGGCAGAACTTCCAGCGCTTCATTACCTTGGGCGTACCCGCGGGAGCGCTTGTTTGTTTTGTTCATCAAAGGGGCCGGAACCCGCACAGCGTGCTCCGGTCTGCCACGCGCCTTCGACGCATGGGCAATATCCGTCCGCCTTCGGTACCGGCTAACATGGTCACCCCCGTGGGGTGTGGTAGCGGTCCCTCTGGATTCATCGGGGCTGGGCTTTCGGCCGGCACCCCAGAGAAATCAGGACGTTATCTCGCGAAGCGATTGTATAGGTGAAGGCTCCATGGCGGCAACTGAACAGTCCACCGGCGTCAGGATGGTCAAGGTGCCGGAGGACCGGGACGGCCAGCGGCTGGACAATTTCCTGCTGCTGCAGTTCAAGGGCGCCCCCCGCAGCCTGATCTACAAGCTGGTGCGCAGCGGCCAGGTCCGCATCAACGGCAAGCGGGCCAAGCCCGACAGCCGCCTGGCCGGAGGCGACGAGGTGCGCCTGCCCCCGGTGAAACTGAACGAGCCGGGCGAGGCCCGGGCCGTGCCCCAGGGTCTGCTGGACCGCCTGGCGGCCAGCATCGTGTTCGAGGACAAGGCCCTGCTGGCGGTGAACAAGCCCAGCGGCCTGGCCACCCACGGCGGCAGCGGCATCAGCCATGGCCTGATCGAATCGCTGCGGGCGCTTCGCCCGGGCGAGCCCCTGGAGCTGGTGCATCGGCTCGACCGCGACACCTCGGGCGTGATCCTGGTGGCCAAGAAGCGGGCGGCCCTGCTGGAGCTGCAGCAGCTGATGCGCGCGGGCGAGGACGATGAGGGTCCGGGCAAGCGCTACCTGGCCCTGCTGGTTGGGCGCGTGCCCAACGGCACGCTCACGGTGGATGCGCCGCTGGAGAAGTCGGTGCTGCAGGGCGGCGAACGGCGCGTGCGGGTCGATCCGGCGGGCAAGCCTTCGGTCAGCCACTTCAAGGTGCTGGAGCGCCGCGGCGGCCACAGCTTCTGCGAGGTGCGCATCGAGACCGGGCGCACGCACCAGATTCGCGTGCATGCGGCGCACCTGGGCCATCCGGTGGCGGGCGACGACAAGTACGGCGACGAAGAGGCGAACAAGCGCCTGGCGCAGCAGGTGGGCCTTAAGCGGCTGTTCCTGCATGCGGCTTCGATCGAGTTTGCGCTGGAGCAGGGCGCCCGGCCCTATCTCATCAATGCGCCGCTGAGCGAGGAGCTCAACGCCGTGCTCGATCGCCTTGCCTGAGCGATACGGCCGGAGCCGAGGTACCAGGTATGTTTTTCCGGAGTCGGTCTTGGCTACGTAGCCATAACCGACTCCGGAAAAACATACCTGGTACCTTGCTTTTCCCACCTACCTCGCGAGCAACTCGGCCTTCGCGGCGCAGATGAAATCGTTCTCGCTCAAGCCCCCCACATCATGGGTCGAATACCGCACCACCGCCCGGTCGTAGTGCACGCCCAGGTCCGGATGGTGGTCCTCGCCATGCGCCACGTAAGCCAGCGCATTCACGAAGGCCATCGTCCGGTAGTAGTCCTTGAAGGGGAAGGTCTTGCGGATCGCGGCCCCGTCCTCCACCAACTCCCAGCCCGGCAGCACGCCCAGGTGACGGGCCACGGCCTCGGGCGCGAGGCGGTGCGTTGCTCCCTTCAGGGGCTGGCAATGGCGGGCGGCGAGGGTGCTCAGGTCGGTCATCGGTCTGTTCCAGTGCGGTTGGGCCGGAGTATAGGCCGCGGGTCTACAATGCGCCCATGATCAATCTCACCGAATCGGCCCAGTCCTATTTCCAGCGCCTGATGCAGTCCCAGGGCGGCGACGCCGTGGGCATCCGTCTGTCGGCGGTGCATCCCGGCACGCCTCGCGCCGACGCGCGCCTTGAGTTTTGCGAACACGGCGACCTGCTCGGCGACGAGTGGGCGATCGACTGCGAGGGCTTCACGCTTTACGTGGATGCACCCAGCGTGCCGTTCCTGGATTCGGCCGACATCGATTTCGTCGGCAATGCCACCGGCGGCCAGCTGACCATCAAGGCCCCGCGCATCAAGGGCGACCAGCCGCAGGGCGACGCCTCGCTGGTGGAACGCGTGCAGTGGCTAATCGAATCGGAGATCAACCCGCAGCTGGCCTCGCACAAGGGCCGCGTGGCGCTGGACTCCATCGATGCCGACGGCGTGGTCTACCTGCGCTTCGGCGGCGGCTGCCAGGGCTGCGGCATGGCCGACGTCACGCTCAAGCAGGGCATCGAAAAGACCATGATCGCCAAATTCCCCGAAGTGACCGCGGTCCGCGACGCCACCGACCACGCCAGCGGCAGCGCGCCGTACATTGCCCGCGGCTGAATGGGCGCGACGGCGCGATCGCCGCTTAACCGATTTTTTCCGGGCCGCCCCGGTAGTCTCTCGCGGCCTCCTCCCTGACCGCGGTGCCTGTGATCGACAACGGCGTGACGTACGATCCGGCCGAGGCACTCAACGAGTCTGGCCACCGTTGGCGCCGGCGACGCCCGCCGCAGCCGATGTCGGTGCGCATGCGCCTGGGCGTGCTGGCACTGGTCACCGTGGGGCACCTGGTCTCGTTCTGGGCGTTTGACCAGAGCGGCTTCTACCTGCCCGAACGGCCGGACCAGCGTGTGACCACCCTGGTGTTCCTGGACCCGCCACCACCGGAGCCCGAGCCGGTGATCCCGCCCGAGCCGATCCCGGTGCCCGAGCCGGTGCCGGAACCCGAGCCCGTTCCCGAGCCTCAGCCCGAGCCCGAGCCTGAGCCGGAACCCGAGCCGACCGAGCCCCAGCCCACGCCGGAGCCCGAACCGACGCCCGAGCCGGAACCCGAGCCCGAGCCCACGCCGCCGACCGAAGCCGAGCCGGAGCCCGAACCGGAACCGGAACCCCAGCCCGAAGCCGTGGACGTGCCCGAACCGACGCTGGTGATCCTGCCCGTGGCCAAACCCGAGCCTGATCGCCTGGTCGTGCCCGAGCGGGTCACCGTGGAGGCTCCTTCGACCTCGGTGACGCTGGCGCCCACGCCCGAGCCGGTCACGGTGACCGCCGCGCGTCCGGAACGCACCACCGTGGCCCTGCCGGATCCCGAGCCCGCCAAACCCGATCCGCTCAGGAAAAAGAAAAAGCCCGAGCCGTTGCTGGGCGACGTGCCGCCCGAAGAGGTGCCGCCCACCACCGACGATCCCCTCGGCGAACCGCCGCCTGCCGCAGACGCGCTGGCCGACACCTCGCCGCCGGCCGGTGAGGAAGGCGGACCTCGATCCATGCAGGCGGTGACGCTGCCGCCGTCGTCCGGCTCCGCCGGAAGCCTGCAGCTCTATCGCGCCGACGGCTCGCTCGACCTGCCGCCGGAAGTGGTGGACCAATTGGGTGCCAGCACCAGCGACGAGCGGCAGTTCAGCTTCCAGCAGCCGGGCCTGATGGAGTCGGGCCGCTTCATGAAGCGCCAGCCCGTGCTGGTGTACGAGGCCACGCGCTTCGACCAGTACTGGGTACCGGAAAAGGACGTGCTGACCTCGCTGCTCGAGCGCGCCGTCGAGGCCACCACCGGCAGCATCGAGATTCCGGTGCCCGGCAGCCCCGGCTCCAAGATGGTCTGCACCGTGTCCATTCTTGCCGCGGGCGGCGGCTGCGGCATCGTCAACAACAACGATGGCTACGTGGTCGAGCTCAACGATCCGAACACGCTCAATCCCGAAGAGGAAAAGCAGTGCAAGCTGTGGTGGGACAAGATCGTCAATGCCACCGAGCAGTCGGCCTGGCGCAACACGATGCAGCTGTACGACAACCAGTGCCGCAAGCCCCTGGAAAAGGATACGTCGCCGCCCAAGCCCAAGGCCGGCCCGTAGTCGCGGCGCCCGGCGAGCGGACCACCGCCAACGAAAAAGCCCGGCATAAGCCGGGCTTTCCAGGTGCGGACCGCCGCGCGGATCAGCGCTCGTCGATCTTGCTCAGGTCGTGCAGGTCGCCGGACTGGCTGGCGTAGTACGCGGCCAGGTCGTCGATGTCCTCGTCGCTCAGGGCGCCCGCGAAGCCGGCCATGATCGCGTTCTGGCGCTTGCCCGACTTGTAGTCGTGCAGGGCCTTGGCCAGGTACTCGGGGTACTGGCCGGCCAGCTTGGGATAGGTGTCGTCCAGGCTTTCATTGCCGGTGGCGCCGTGGCAGGACGCGCAGGTCTTGGACTTTTCCTTGCCGGCGGTGGCGTCGCCGACCGGCCCCGCGGCGAAAGCGGGAGCGGCGAAGGTGGCCAGGGCCAGCAGGGCAAACGTGCGGAGATTCATCGGGTAGGCCCTCACTTGGCCGACTTCAGGCTGGAAAGGTAGGCGGCGATATCGGCGATCTCCTGCTCGGAGAAGCTTTCGGCCTGGGCCTGCATGGTCGGGTGCTGGCGCTCGCCCTTCTTGTAGCTGGTCAGGGCGCTGACCAGGTACTGCTCGCTCTGGCCGCCGACCTTGGGCACGCGGTAGGTCGGGTAGGCATTCTTGTATTCGGCGATGCCGTGGCAGCCGGTGCAGGTATAGAACAGGGCCTTGCCCTTCTCGGCGTCGCCCTTGGCCAGGACGGGCAAGGAGGCGAGGGCGAGCACGAGGCTGGCGGCGGACAACACGATTCGCTTCATCATTGGTTTCCGGCTCGAAGGGTCGGGCGGGCGGCGTTAAACCGAAATTATAGCCTGTGCATCCAAGCGCCGACGAGGGGGACTGACGGACCTGCAACGGGACCGTCACCTGTCGGCATCCAGACTTCCGGCATATGCGCGCCTTCACGCCCGTCCTGTACTGTTCTATTCAACTAATACACCCCCGCCAAAGCCGAGATAAATGAAGACTTCCCGCACCTCCCCGCTGCTCCGGACCACCGCCCTGCTGGCGCTGGCGATTTCCCTGGCCCTGGCGGGCTGCGGCGGCGGCGAAGCCCCCGAGGGCGACGCGAAGGCCGCGGAAACGGCGGGCAAGGACGGCAAGCCCGAAGAAAAGAAGGCCGAGGCCGTGCCGGTGGAAGTGGCCGAAGTCGCCAAGCGGCCGATCTCGGCCAGCTATGCCGGCACTGCCAACCTGGAAGCCCCGGTGGAGGCCCAGGTGGTGGCCAAGACCTCGGGCGTGATGCTGCAGCTGCTGGCCGAGGAAGGCGACATGGTCAAGGCCGGCCAGGTGCTGGCCCGCATCGACCCCGACCGCCCGCGCCTGGAAATGGAGCGCGCCCGCGCCACCCTGCGCAAGCTGGAGAACAACTACCGCCGCTCGCAGGAGCTGCTGGCGTCCAAGCTGGTCAGCGCCGAGGCCAGCGACCAGATCCGCTACGACCTCGAGGCCGCGCGCGCCGCCTACGACATGACGCAGCTCGAGCTGTCGTACACCAACATCGTCGCGCCGATCGACGGCGTCATCGCCACTCGCAACGCCAAGCCGGGCAATCTGATCCAGCTCAACTCCTCGCTGTTCCGCATCGTCGACATCTCGCGCCTGGAGGCCGTGCTCAACGTGCCCGAGCGCGACCTGGCGACGATGAAGCCGGGCCTGGCCGTGCGCATGCTGGCCGATGCGATGCCGGGCCGCGTGTTCGAAGGCAGCATCGACCGCGTCAGCCCCGTGGTCGATGGCGGCAGCGGCACCTTCCGCGTGGTCACCAAGTTCAAGGGCGGCGAAGGCCTGCGTCCCGGCATGTTCGGCCGCATCGAGGTGGTGTACGACTCGCGCACCGACGCCCTCACCGTGCCGCGCCAGGCGCTGCTGGAAGACGCGGGCGAAACCGCCGTGTACGCCGTGCGCGACAGCAAGGCCGTGCGCGTACCGATCGAGGTGGGTTACCTCAGCGGCGAGCTGGCCGAAGTCCGCAAGGGCCTGAAGGAAGGCGAGCAGGTGGTGACCGCCGGCAAGATCACCCTGCGCGATGGCGCCACGGTGGAAGTCCTCAACCCGGCCGCCGGCGCGGTCGAAGCCGCGAAGGTCGCCGACGTCGCCGAGACGCCCGCCCGATGAGCCTGGTAGAAACCTCCGTCCGCCGGCGCGTGACCATCCTGATGGTCACGGTCACCTTCGTGCTGTTCGGCATCATCGGCTACATGGCGCTGCCGGTGAACCTGCTGCCCGACCTGAGCTACCCGACGCTCACGGTGCGAACCGAATACACCGGCGCCGCGCCTTCGGAAATCGAAACGCTGATCACCGAGCCGGTCGAAGAGGCGGTGGGCGTGGTCAAGGGCTTGCGCAAGCTCAGCTCGATCTCGCGCACGGGCCAGAGCGACGTGATCCTGGAATTCGCCTGGGGCACCGACATGGACCGCACCAGCCTGGAGGTGCGCGACAAGCTCGAAACGCTGCGCCTGCCGCTGGAGGCCAAGCAGCCGGTCCTGCTGCGCTTCAACCCGTCCACCGACCCGATCATGCGCCTGGTGCTTTCGGCCAAGGAAGGCACGGGCGAGGGCAATGCCGAGCTGGTGCGCCTGCGCCGCTTTGCCGACGACGAGCTCAAGAAGCAGCTCGAGCCGGTGGAAGGCGTGGCCGCGGTGAAGGTCGGCGGCGGCCTGGAGGACGAGATCCAGGTGTTGATCGACCAGCAGAAGCTGGCCCAGCTCAACCTGGGAATCGGCACCGTCATCGATCGCCTGAAGGCGGAGAACATCAACATTTCGGGCGGCCGCATCGAGGACGGCAGCCAGCGCTACCTGGTGCGCACCATCAACCAGTTCTCCGACATCGACCAGATGCGCGACTTGCTGATCACCGCGCGGACCGGCGGCAACGGCAACAGCGCCGCCCAGGAAGCCGCGGAAGCGGCCGCGCGCGTGGCGGCGATCTCGGGCTCGGCCGAAGCGCTGGCCGCATCGGCCAGCGCGCAAAGTGCGGCCGCGGGTGGCGGTGCGGGGTCGCCCGGCGGCGGCCAGGCGATCCGCCTGCGCGACATCGCCACCGTGACCCAGGACCACAAGGAACGCGAATCCATCATCCGCCTGGACGGCCGCGAAGCGGTGGAGCTGGCGATCTACAAGGAAGGCGACGCCAACACGGTCAGCGTCGCGGCCGAAGTGAAGCAGGCGCTGGAGCGACTGCGCGAAGGCCTGCCGGCGGACGCCACGCTCACTACCGTCGAGGATCAGTCGATCTTCATCGAGGACGCGCTCGACGACGTCGAGTTCGACGCGCTGCTGGGCGGCGTGCTGGCCATCCTGATCATCTTCTTCTTCCTGCGCGACGGCTGGAGCACCTTCGTCATCTCGCTGTCGCTGCCGATCTCGCTGATCGCGACCTTCTTCTTCATGGACCAGTTCAGCCTGAGCCTGAACGTCATGTCGCTCGGCGGCCTGGCGCTGGCCACGGGCCTGGTGGTGGACGATTCGATCGTGGTGCTCGAGAGCATCGCCAAGGCGCGTGAACGCGGCCTGGGCATCGTCGAGGCGGCTATCGCCGGCACCAAGGAAGTCAGCATGGCGGTCGTGGCCTCGACCCTGACCACGGTGGCGGTGTTCCTGCCGCTGGTGTTCGTCGAAGGTGTGGCGGGGCAGCTGTTCAAGGACCAGGCGATGACGATCTCGATCGCCATCCTGATGTCGCTGATCGTGTCGCTGACCCTGATCCCAATGCTGTCCTCGCTCAAGGCCAAGGCGCCGCTGGCGTTCCCGGCCGAGCCGGCGCATCCGGACTGGCGCCCGGCCAACCGGGCGCTCAAGCCGGTGGCGGGCATCAAGCGTGGCTTCGAATGGGTGTTCGGCTCGCTGGTGCTGGCGGTGATGATGGTCGTCACGACCGTCTTCCGTTTCCTCAGCCGCTATGTCGGCGGGGCGCTGTCGGTCGTGGGCAAGTTCGTGCTCAAGCCCTATGAGTGGGCGGCGAGCGGCTACCAGCGCGTGCTGCCGAAGTCGCTGGACCGCCCGGGGCTGGTGCTTGGCGCCGCGGCCCTGGCGTTCGCGATCTCGCTGGCGCTGGTGCCCACCCTGGGCCTGGACCTGATTCCGCAGCTGGCGCAGGACCGCTTCGACATGACCGTGAAGCTGCCGGCGGGCACCCAGCTGCGGGATACCGACGCCATGGTGCGCAAGATCCAGGAAACCCACGCCGGCGACGAAGGCGTGCGGGCGTTCTATGGCGTCAGCGGCAGCGGCACCCGGCTCGACGCCAACCCGACCGAATCGGGCGAGAACATCGGCAAGATCAGCGTGGTGCTGGCCGAGGGCCACGGCGCCGACACCGAGGCGGTCCAGACCGAACGCCTGCGCGCCACGATGCAGCAGTACCCGGGCGTCGAGGTGAAGTTCGGCCGTCCCGAGATCTTCAGCTTCTCCACGCCGCTGGAAATCGAACTGCGCGGCTCGGACCTGGGTGAACTGGAGCGGGCCGGCAGCAAACTGGTGAAGCTGATGGAAGGCTCGGACCGCTTCGTAGACGTGAAGTCCACGGTGGAGGAGGGCTTCCCGGAAATCCAGATCCGCTTCGACCAGGAGCGCGCCGCGGCCCTGGGCCTGACCACGCGCCAGATCGCCGACCAGGTGGTGCGCAAGGTGCGCGGCGAAGTGGCCACGCGCTACAGCTTCCGCGACCGCAAGATCGACGTGCTGGTGCGCGCGCAGCAGTCCGACCGCGCCTCGCTGGCCGACATCAAGCGCCTGATCGTGAACCCGGAATCCAGCGCTCCCGTGACGCTGGAAACGGTGGCGGACGTGGTCGCCACGACCGGTCCGAGTGAAATCCACCATGCCAACCAGACCCGCGTGGCCGTGGTGTCGTCCAGCCTGCGCTACGGCGACCTGGGCAGCGCCGTGCAGGAAGTGCGCGACCTGGTGCAGGCCAATCCGCTGGGCACCGACGTCAGCATGGCCATCGGCGGCCAGGGCGAGGAGCTGCGTTCCTCGATCAACTCGCTGGTGTTCGCTTTCGCGCTGGCCATCTTCCTGGTCTACCTGGTGATGGCTTCGCAGTTCGAGTCGCTGCTGCATCCCTTCGTCATCATGTTCACCATCCCGCTGGCCATGGTCGGCGCGGTGCTGGCCCTGGTGGTGACCGGGTCCTCGCTGTCGGTGGTGGTCTTCATCGGCCTAATCCTGCTGGTCGGCATCGTGGTGAAGAACGCCATCATCCTGATCGACAAGGTCAACCAGCTGCGCGAAGCCGGCGTGCCCAAGCGCGAAGCCCTGCTGCGCGGCGCCGAGTCGCGCCTGCGCCCGATCATCATGACCACGCTGACCGCGCTGCTGGGCTTCCTGCCGCTGGCCCTGGCCTCCGGCGCCGGCGCCGAGGTCCGCTCGCCGATGGCGATCACCGTGATCGGCGGCCTGGCCGTATCCACGCTGCTGACCCTGCTGGTGATCCCGGTGATGTACAACCTGCTCGACCGCCGCAGCGACGCCAGCTACGTGGCCCGGGCCAAGCCGCTCAACGTCAGTCCGGATGGCGGCGACGGGGCGACGGAGGGCGCGCACGCATGACCATCGCCGAGCTCAGCCTGCGCCGTCCGGTGACGGTGATCATGTTCTTCGTGTCCATGGTCGCCATCGGCATGATCGCCGCCTTCCGGCTGCCGCTGGAGCAGTTCCCCGAGCTCAACGCACCCTTCATCGCGGTGGATCTGCCGTACCCGGGCTCGACCCCGCAGGAAGTCGAGCGCAGCCTGGTGCGGCCGGTGGAGGAGGCGCTGTCCACCCTGCAGGGCATCAAGACCTTGAACTCGATCAGCCGCGCCGACGGCGGCAACGTCTGGATCGAGTTCTCCGACTGGGACCGCGACGTGGAAGTGCTGGCTTCGGAGGCGCGCGAGCGCATCGACGCCATCCGCGACGAGCTGCCCGACGACTTCCAGCGGTACACGGTGATGAAGTTCTCCACCAGCGACGAGCCCGTGCTGCGGGTGCGCCTGGCCAGCGAACGCGACCTGACCAACGAATACGACCTGATCGACCTCAAGCTCAAGCGCCAGCTCGAGCGCATGCCTGGCGTCGCGCGCGTCGAGATCTCGGGCGCCACGCCGAACGAGATCGAAGTGGCGATCGACCCCGACCGCCTCAGCGCGCACGGCCTGAGCCTGAACGAGCTGGCGATGAAGCTGCAGGCCGTGAACTTCTCGGTGTCGGCCGGCACCATCGACGACGGCGACCGCCGGCTGCGCGTGCAGCCGATCGGCGAGCTGCGCGACATCCGCGAGCTGCGCGAGCTGGTGGTGGGCAACAACGGACTGCGGCTGGAGCAGATCGCCGACGTCCGCCTCAAGCCCGCGCGCATGGACTACGGCCGCCGCCTCGAGGGCCGGCCGGCGGTCGGCATCGACGTGTTCAAGGAGCGCAACGCCAACCTGGTGGACGTGGCGCGCACCGCGCTGCAGGAGATCGAGCGCATCGGCGAGCAGCCCGACTTCAAGGGCATCCGAATCACCCTGATCGACAACCAGGGCGAAAACGTCACCGGCTCGCTGTGGGCGCTGACCGAGGCCGGCATCATCGGCCTGCTGCTGTCGGTGGCCGTACTGTTCTTCTTCCTGCGCCACTGGCCGTCCACGCTGATGGTCAGCCTGGCCATTCCGATCTGCTTCGTGATGACGCTGGGCTTCATGTATTTCCTGGGCGTCACCCTCAACGTGCTGACCATGATGGGCCTGCTGCTGGCGGTGGGCATGCTGGTGGACAACGCGGTGGTGGTGGTGGAGAGCATCTACCAGGAGCGCGAGAAGGCCCCGGGCAATCCCGCCTGGGCGTCCATCGTCGGCACCAAGAACGTGGCCATCGCGCTGTCGGCCGGCACCCTCTGCCACTGCATCGTGTTCGTGCCCAATATCTTCGGCGAGACCAACCAGATCAGCATCTTCATGGTGCAGATCGCGGTCACCATCACCGTGTCGCTGCTGGCGTCGTGGCTGGTGGCCATCAGCTTGATCCCGATGCTGTCGGCCCGCATGAAGACGCCGCCCGCCGCCATGGCCAGCACCGGCCTGATCCCGCGGCTGCAGGACCGTTACGCGGCGTTCCTGGCGTGGACCCTGCGCCATCGCGGCATCAGCGTGCTGGGCATCCTGCTGATCGTCGCGGTCAGCGTGGTGCCGATGATGAAGACCAAGACCGACTTCTTCTACCAGGAACCCAGCCGCGAGCTGGACATGTTCTATCAGTGGAAGGGTGCCTATTCGCTGAGCCAGGTCTCGGAAGAGGTGGCCAAGGTCGAGAAATACCTGGACGAGAACCGCGAGAAGCTGCAGATCGAGCAGATCTATTCCTGGTTCAGCGAACAGGGCTGGGCCGGCACCAAGATCACGCTGCGCAGCGACGGCGGCAAGCTGCGGCCCCCGTCGGAGATCATGGAGGAGATCCGCGCCGGCATGCCGCGCTCAGCCCGGGCCACGGTCGGCTTCCAGCAGGGCGGCGGCCAGCAGGGCGGGCAGGGCGGCGGCGACTCGATCCAGGTCTCGCTGATCGGCGACTCGTCCGAGGAGCTCAAGGCCCTGGCGGCGACCATCATCCCGCAGCTGGCGACCCGCAAGGAGCTGCGCGACGTGCGCGTGGACACCGGCGACGAGAACTCCGAGCTGGCCATCAGCGTCGACCGCGAGCGGGCACTGTCCTTCGGCTTCAGCGCCGAACAGGTGGCCCAGTACGTGGGCATCGCCCTGCGCGGCACGCCGCTGCGCGAGTTCCGCCGCGGCGAGTCCGAAGTGCCGGTGTGGGTGCGCTTCGACGGCGCTGAAAAGTTCGGCCTGGAGGACCTGTCCGGCCTGAGCCTGCGCGCGCCCGACGGCACCGCCCTCCCACTGCTGTCGGTGGTGAACGTGGACGTGCAGGCATCGTCCACCCAGGTCTTCCGCCAGAACCGGCGTACGACGCTGAACATCCAGGCCAACCTGGCCGAGAAGGTCACCGTGCAGGAGGCGCGCACGGCCATGGAGGGTGAGCTGAAGGCCATGACGATGCCGCCGGGCTACCAGTGGAGCTTCGACGGCGCCTTCCGCCAGGACGACGAGGCCGGCCAGCAGATGCTGTGGAACACGCTGATCGCGCTGATCATGATCTACGTGGTGATGGCTGCGGTGTTCGAGTCGCTGCTGTTCCCCGCCGCGATCATGAGCAGCATCGTGTTCTCGATCTTCGGCGTGTTCTGGCTGTTCTGGATCACCGGGACCGTCTTCACCATCATGGCCTCGATAGGAATATTGGTCCTGATGGGCGTCGTGGTGAACAACGGCATCGTGATGGTGGAGCACATCAACACGCTGCGAAGGCAGGGCCTGGACCGTACGACGGCCCTGGTGCAGGGTAGCCGCGACCGCCTGCGCCCGATCCTGATGACCATGGGCACGGCGATCCTGGGCATGGTGCCGATCGCGCTGAGCAGCACGCAGATGGCCGGTGACGGTCCGCCGTATTACCCGATGGCGCGCGCCATTGCCGGTGGCCTGGCGTTCTCGACCCTGGTCAGCCTGCTGTTCCTGCCGACCATCTACGCGATGCTCGACGACCTGCGCGAGGGCTTCTCGGCCAAGATGCGCCGTGCGCGCGAGAAGTCGCCGCTCAAGCCGGCCGCTCACGCTGCCCCGGCCTTGGGCGACTGACCGGCCCGGCCTGCATCGCACGCCCTGCGGCGTGCGGTGCGGCCATCAGCCCAGCTTGCCGATGATGTTCAGGCCAGCCGTCCACACGCCGACGGCGGTGCCCAGGCTGGTGAGGAAGAAGTTCACCAGCACGCGCGCGACCCGGTTCTGCCACCAGCCCTTGAGCTTGCCGGTGTCGTCGCGAAGGCGCAGGAAGTCGGCGTAAGTGGGCTTGCGCACCCAGGCTTCGACCACGGCACTGACGGTGCCCGAAGCCAGCGCGGGATGCAGCGGCGTCAGCGGCGAGGACACGAAGGCCGCCAGGATGCTCAGCGGATGTCCGCCCGCCGCCAGGCAGCCGAGCGCGCCGCCGATGCCGGTGATCAGCACCCACTGCAGCACCAGTTCGCCGCCCAGTTCGGCGCCACCCTGCCAGTAACCCCAGGCGAAGCCACCGAGCAGGAACACGGTGAGCACGATGGTGAACCACGGAATGTTGCCCTTGGCCGGCAGCACGTTGAGTTCGTCCAGCAGCGGCGCCGGCGCGGCAGCCTCCTCGCGCAGGTGCGTGGCCAGGCCCTTGAGGTGGCCGGCGCCTACGATCGCCAGCACTTCCTTGCCGCCTTCGGCGCCGACCTGGCGCAGGCGCGAGGCCATGTACTGGTCGCGCTCGGCGATCACCGCCTTGTACAGCGGCGGGCTGCCGGCCGCGAACTCGCCGAAGCTCGATTCCAGAAAGTCGCCTTCCTTGAGCTTCTCGATCTCGTGCGACTCCACGTCCTCGTCGGCAAACAGGCTGGCCGCCAGCCCGGCGATCAGCTTGGTGCGGCCCCAGAAGCCCAGCGCCCCGAAGGCGCGGCGCAGCGTGATGCCCACGTCCCGGTCGATCAGCGACAGCCGCAGGCCGCGCTGCTGTGCGCCGACCGCCGCGGCCTTCAGCTCGGCGCCGGGCTCCACGCCCAGCTGCTCGGCCAGGCGACGCTGGTAGGCGGCCAGCGCGAGGTTGGCAGCCACCAGGCCGGTCTTGCCCTCGCGCAGGATCTGGAACAGGTCCAGCTTCGACAGCGCGTCGGGATCGGTCAGCGCGCGGTGGCGCTGGGCGTCCAGCTCGACCGCGATGGTGTCGTAGCGGCCGCTGGCCAGCTCGTTTTCAACGGCTTCGACGCTGGCGCGCGACACGTGCGCGGTGCCGAGCAGGGTGTAACGGACGCCATCACGTTCGACGATGGCATGCGGCTGGTCGTGCAGGCCGTGCGGGACGGCCTCGTCGGTGGGATTCAATCGCGGTACCGCCTGAGCAGGTCCTGGTAGGCGTCGATGCGGCGGTCGCGCAGGAAGGGCCAGATGCGGCGCACCTGTTCACTGCGCGCCAGGTCCACGTTGGCCATCAGGATTTCGGGGTGGTCGGTGTTGGCCTCGGCCAGGAACTCGCCCTGCGGGCCGAGCACATGGCTGCTGCCCCAGAAGCGGATGCCCGAGGTGCCCAGCGGCGAGGGCTCGTGGCCCACGCGGTTGCAGCTGAGCACCGGCAGGCCGTTGGCCACGGCATGGCCGCGGTGGCTCAGGATCCAGGCGCCGCGCTGGCGGTCCTTTTCGTCCTGCACGTCGTCCGGGTCCCAGCCGATGGCGGTGGGGTAGAGCAGCAGTTCGGCGCCGGCCAGCGCCATCAGGCGCGCGCCTTCGGGATACCACTGGTCCCAGCACACCAGCACGCCGAGGCGGCCGACGCTGGTGTCGATCGGTTCAAAGCCCAGGTCGCCCGGCGTGAAGTAGAACTTCTCGTAGAAGCCCGGGTCGTCGGGGATGTGCATCTTGCGGTACTTGCCCACCAGCCGGCCGTCGGTTTCGAAGACCACGGCGGTGTTGTGGTACAGGCCGGCAGCGCGCCGCTCGAACAGCGAGCCGACGATCACCACGCCGTGCTTCTTCGCCAGCGCGCCCAGGCGCTCGGTGCTGGGCCCGGGAATGGACTCGGCGCGGTCGAACTCGGCGGTGCTCTCGTGCTGGCAGAAGTAGGCGCCGTTGTGCAGTTCCTGCAGCAGCACCAGCCGGGCGCCGCGCGCCGCAGCCTCGGCCACGCGCGCTTCGATGTTGGCCAGGTTGGCCTCGGTGCTGCCGTGGTCGCGGTCCTGCACCAGGGCCACGGGAAGGATGCGCGTGCTCATGCCAGCAGGCCCTCGGGAAGTTGCATCGTGACGCAGTGCAGGCTGCCGTTCTGCCAGATCAGCGGGCGGCAGTTGATCTGGATGATCTCGCGGCCCGGGAAGGCGCGCGCCAGCACCGCGGCGGCCGCGTCATCGTTGGCATCGCCGTAGGCGGGCATCAGCACGGCGCCGTTGATGATCAGGAAATTGGCGTACGACGCCGCCAGGCGGCGCCCCTGGTCGAGGATCGGGCGAGCCCAGGGCAGCGGGAACAGGCGATAGGGCTGGCCGTCGACGGTGCGCAGCGCGGCGATTTCCGCGGCCATCGCCTGCAGCTCCACGTAGTGGCGGTCGTCCGGGTCGTCGCAGGCCTGGAACACGATCGCATCGGGCGCGGCGAAACGCGCCAGGGTGTCGATGTGGGCGTCGGTGTCGTCGCCCTCCAGGTAACCGTGGTCCAGCCACAGCGTGCGCCGCTGCACCAGCGCCGATTCCAGCGTGGCGGTGATCTGGTCGCGCGGCAGGTCGGGGTGCCGTTCGTGCAGGCAGGTCCAGGTGCTGAACAGGGTGCCGGCACCATCGGTCTCGATACCGCCGCCTTCCAGCGCAAAATCCACGCGCTGGTGGCGCGAGGGCACCAGCAGGCCCGAGGCGTGCAGCTTCGCCACCAGCTGGTCGTCCAGGCCGGCCTCGAACTTGCCGCCCCAGGCGGTGAAATGGAAGTCGAGCAGCCGGAAGCCCTCGCCCTCGCGCAGGGTGATCGGGCCCGAGTCGCGCAGCCAGGTGTCGTCGTAGGCGACTTCGAAAAAGCGAACGCGCGCCGGATCCACGCCGGCCGCCGCCAGGCGGGCGGCAGCGCGCTCGCGCAGCGCGACGTCGGCAACGCAGATCAGCGCGGGCTGGAAGCGGCAGATCGCCGCCACCAGGTCCACGTAGGTGGATTCGACCCCGGCCAGGCGCTCGGCCCAGTCGGTGCCTTCATGCGGCCACGCAAGCAGGACGGCGGATTGGGGTTCCCATTCCGCCGGGAAACGCAGGTTCTGGGACATCGCTTACTGCTGGACGGGCTTGGGGCCGATCTCGGTCGGGCTGGACTTCTTCGCCACCGCGTCCACGACGTGGCTGTACTCGAAGTACACCGAGAAACCGGGGTAGTCCCAGCGCGTGATCGGCGGGTTGGACCGGCGGCTGTTGGGGCCGGCGACCGGCGCATGCTTCTGCTGCGGGGCGCCGAACTTGGCTTCCACCTGGCCCATGCTGGCGCCGCGGGCGGGTAGGGACTGGCTGGCTTCGGTCTGCACGCGCTCGACCAGCAGGGTCTCGGCCTGGGCCGGGGACTGCAGGAACATGCCGGCGGTGAGCGCCAGGGTCAGGGTCAGGGCCTTCATGGTCCACCTCCGCTAGATCGTCGGGATGACGGGTAGGGTCGGGATCATCGCAAAACGGGGCTGAATTCGCCATGTCCGGGCCGCCGGCCGCAGGCAGGCGGGGCCGGAAACGAAAACGCCGGCTTTCGCCGGCGTTTCGCGGTGCAACCCTTGCTGCCTGCGCTCAGCGCTGGCGAGCCTTGAAACGCGGGTTGGACTTGCAGATCACGAAGACCTTGCCGCGGCGGCGCACGACCTTGCAGTCGCGATGGCGGGTCTTCGCCGACTTCAGGGACGAGAGCACTTTCATGGCAATTCCTTGGGTATGGGGCGATAAAGAAGCGGGAGTATAGCCCAGTACAAAACGGCTTGCAATACAAGCGTTTGGGTCGGGCCGGAGGCCGGGACGGGGCCCCGGGGGCGCGGGCTCAGCGCAGGTAGGCCTGGGTCAGGGTGTTCAGGTGCACCCGCTCGGCATCCCGCAGCAGCGGCGAGAGCAGCATCATCACCTGGACGATGCCCAGCCGGATCGCCTCGTTCTCGTCCTTGTCGCCGCGCACGCTGGCGTAGTTCATCCAGAAGGTCGCCACCACCAGGATGTTGGTGGCCGTGGCCTCCACCTCGGCGGCCGAGGCCCGCATCACGCCGGCCTGGACCAGGCCCTTCATGCCCGAGGAGGCGCCGTCCGCGGCCCGCTTGAGGATGCGGGCGAAGCGCAGGCGCAGGCGCCGGTTGCGGCTGAGGATGTCCACCAGGTCGCGGTAGAGGAAGCGGTATTCCCAGATGCACTCGAACACCAGGTGCAGCTGCAGCCAGATGTCCTCCAGGTCCCGCAGCCGGCCCTCGGGCGAGACCAGGGCCGTGTCCATGCGCTCTTCGTAGCGCGCGAACAGCTGCTCGATGATGTCGTCCTTGTTGCGGAAGTGGTAGTACAGGTTGCCCGGGCTGATTTCCAGCTCGTCGGCGATGTGGTTGGTGGTGACGTTCGGCTCGCCCTGCAGGTTGAACATGCTCAGGGCGGTGTCGAGGATGCGTTGGCGGGTCTGGCGGGCCATGGGGCGGCGTCAGCCGCGCAGCTTCTTCACGAGGTCCACGTACTTCTTCATCGCGTCCTCGGGCTTGGTGCCCTGCAGTTTTTCCCAGGCCTCGTACTTGGCCGTGCCCACGAAGTCGAAGAAGCCGGGCTTGGGACCGCTGACGTCGCCCTCCGAACCCTGCTTGTACAGGCCGTAGAGGCGGAGCATGGTGTCGTTGTCGGGTCGGTCGGCCAGGCCCATGACGTCCTGGGCGGCTTTCTGGAACTGTTCTTTCAGGTCGGCCATCTCGTAATCCCCCGGTTGAAGCGAGGGTGATATCACGGCCCCCCGGGACGGTCAACGCGACGTTTGTCAGGGCCGTGTCGGTCTGGCAACTTAGGCGCATGCGGCCAGCCATCACGGACTGGCCCCGGCACAGGGCAGGGGAGTTGTCATGAGCTATTTCGTCACCGGCGCCACCGGTTTCATCGGCCGTTACCTGGTCAGCAACCTGCTCAAGCGCAAGGGCACGGTGCACGTGCTGCTGCGCAAGGGGTCGGAGAAAAAGCTCGACGCCATCGCGGCCAGCATGGGCTGGGACCGCAAGCGCATCGTCCCGGTCACCGGCGACCTGTCCAAGCCGAAGCTGGGCCTCACGCCGGCGCAGGTGAAGGCGCTGGCGGGCAAGGTGCAGCACTTCTTCCACCTGGCCGCCATTTACGACCTGTCCGCCGACGCCGCCTCGCAGCAGGTGGCCAACATCGACGGCACCCGCCACGCGATCGAGCTGGCCACGGCCATCAAGGCCGGCTGCTTCCACCACACCAGCTCCATCGCCGCGGCCGGCCTGTATCCGGGCGTGTTCCGCGAGGACATGTTCGAGGAAGCCGAAGGCCTGAAGGATCCCTACCTGCGCACCAAGCATGAGTCGGAAGGCATCGTGCGCAAGGAGTGCAAGGTGCCGTTCCGCATCTACCGCCCGTCGATGGTCATCGGCCATTCGCGCACCGGCGAGATGGACAAGATCGACGGGCCCTACTACCTCTTCAGCCTGATCAAGAAGATCCGCCAGACCCTGCCGCAGTGGGTGCCCACGCTGGGCATCGAGGGCGGCCGCATCAACGTGGTGCCGGTGGACTTCGTGGCCGATGCCATGGACCACATCGCCCACAAGAAGGGCCTGGACGGCCAGTGCTTCCACCTGGTCGACCCCGAGCCGATGCGCTTCGGCGAGCTGATGAACACCTTTGCCCGCGCCGCGCACGCGCCCGAGATGACCATGCGCCTGGACGCACGCATGCTGGCCGTGGTGCCGGGCGCGGTCCGCGGCGCGGTGCTGAACCTGCCGCCGGTGAAGCGCTTCACCAACATGGTGCTGCGCGACCTCAAGATCCCGCCGTCCACGCTGGCCTTCATCACCTATCCCACGCGCTTCGACACCCGGGTGGTCGAACGCGCGCTCAAGGGCAGCAAGATCTCGGTGCCTGAACTCGACAGCTACGCCTGGCGGATCTGGGACTACTGGGAGCGCCACCTGGACCCGGACCTGTTCGTCGACCGCTCGCTGCGCGGCAAGGTCGAGAACAAGGTCGTGGTCATCACCGGCGGCTCGTCGGGCATCGGCAAGGCCTCGGCGATCAAGATCGCGGAGGCCGGCGCCAAGGTCATCATCGTCGCCCGCGGCGAAAAGGAACTGCACGAGACCCGCGACGAGATCATCGCCGCTGGCGGCAAGTGCTGGGCCTACACCTGCGACCTGACCGACCTGGCCAGCTGCGACGGCCTGGTCAAGACCGTGCTGGCCGAGCACAAGCACGTGGACGTGCTGGTCAACAATGCGGGCCGCTCGATCCGGCGCTCGGTGGAGGCCAGCTACGACCGCTTCCACGACTACGAGCGCACCATGCAGCTCAACTACTTCGGCTGCCTGCGCCTGATCATGGGCTTCCTGCCGGGCATGACCACGCGCCGCAAGGGCCACGTGATCAACATCAGCTCCATCGGCGTGCTGGCCAGTTCGCCGCGGTTCTCGGCCTACGTCGCCTCCAAGGCGGCGCTGGATGCCTTCAGCCGCTGTGCGCAGGCCGAATTCAGCGGCAAGAACATCGCCTTCACCACGGTCAACATGCCGCTGGTGAAAACCCCGATGATCGCCCCGACCAAGATGTACGACTCGGTGCCGACGCTGACGCCGGAAGAAGCCGCCGACCTGATCGTCAAGGCCATCATCGAGCGTCCCAGCCGCGTGGCCACCCGCATGGGCATCTTCGCCGCCACGCTCAATGCGCTGGTGCCGAAGGCCTACGAGGTGATCATGAACACCGCGTTCGAGATGTTCCCGGACTCGGCGGCCGCCAAGGGCGACCGCAAGGCGCTCAAGGACGAAACCGCCACCAACGAACAGGTGGCCTTCGCCGCCCTGATGCGCGGCGTGCACTGGTGATCGGACGTGCCTTCGCCCCCTGGCCGCAGCGGCCGGGGGCGGGGGTGGCTTACTGGCACTGCCTCCAGCGCACCGGCACCTTCGAGCTGGCCGGGGGTTCCAGCTGCAGGCGCGTGTAGCGCAGTTCCTCGTACTCGATCAGGATCGCGCAGGCTTCGTTGACCAGGCCGGTGTCGATGCCGTCTTCGTTGACCAGGCTGATGTTGAGCGTGGACAGCGTCGACCAGATGGCGCTGTTGGCCTGCTCCAGGTCCGCGACGCGCGCCGCGGCGGTGAGCCGGCGCTGTGCGCGCTCCTCGTCGGACAGTCGGGCGATGGCTTCCAGTTCCTTCATCGCCGCGCTGGCGTCGCGCGAGGCCGGGTCCTGCACGACAGGCGCCGTCGCCGCGGCTGCCGGGGCCGGATCGGCGGCCGGTGCCGGCGCCGCAGCCTGTGGCGCCACGGGCGCCGCATCATCGCGATCGAACATCGCTCCGACCACGAACACCAGCAGGCCCAGACCGATGCTGGCGAAAACGCCCATGCGCTGGCCACGGCGGATCTCGCTGGCGGCCTGGTAGCGGATGTCCTCGACCAGGGTCGAGGGCGCGAAGGGTTCGACCTGCGGCCAGAGGCTGCGGCCGTCGATCAGCTCCACGCCGTAGCGGCGCGCCAGGTCGCGGGCGAAGCCCTCGGCCGTACCCAGCGTGACCAGGATGCCACTGCCGGCGCCCTGCAGCTGCACGGCATTGGCGAAGTCGCGCACGTTGGCTTCGCCCAGGCGATAGGCGGTGCCGTGCTTGTAGCCCAGCAGTACACGCTCGTCGCCCTTGCTGAGCAGGAACTCGGTGCCGCCGTCGCCGGGCTGGCGGCTGGAGGGCGCCTCGACGTAGCCCTTCTCGCCCAGCGCCTGAAGCACCAGTCCGGCGCACTCGCGCCACTTCATGCCGGCCAGCGCGCGAATGCCGGCGGCGGTCTCCGCTTTGCGGCGGCGCAGGACGCCAAACCACCAGCTGCTGGCGATGAACGCGGCCAGGGTGACCGCCAGGGCCACGATCAGGGGACTCATGCCAAACATCCAGACCACTCCAGGAACAAGACGGACAGGCGCTCAGGATAACGCGGATTGGTCCGGGCCTCGGCCGGACCGCGATGAAGCGGGTGGCCCACAAAGCAAAAGGCCCGGCGCGAGCCGGGCCTTGCCTGTAGAAGATGTCCGCCAGCCGGGTGCCGTAAGGGGAGGGAGCGAACGGATACCGTTAATGGCTGGCGGACATGAACCGAATTACGGGGCCTGCGGTGCGACCGGCTTCGGCGCCTTCGGAAGGCCGGCCTTGCGGGGCGCCCTGGCCTTGCGGGCAGCGGGCTTGGCGGCCTTGGACTTGCGCGGGGCCTTGGTCTTGGTGGTCTTGGCGGTCTTGGCGGCCTTTGCAGCCTTCGCCGGCTTGGCCTTGGCGGCCTTGCGGGCCGGCGCCTTGGTGGCGGACTTGGCAGCCGGGCGCGAGATGCGGCGCAGTTCACCGTTGAGCTCTTCGACGCGGTCGGTCAGCTCCACCAGATCTTCGCGGCTGGGCACGCCCAGGCGATTGAGGGCGCGCTGCACGCGGGTCTCGAACACGGTCTCGAGGCGGTCCCAGGTGTCCACGGCGCGCTCGCGCACCACGCCCACGCGGTCCTCGACGGCGTCACGCACCATTTCGACCTTGCCGGTGGCGAGCTTGCGGGTGGTCTGCTCGATGGTCATGCCTTCCTTCACCAGCGCTTCGAACAGCTTCGAGCCTTCGCCCTGCGCCCGAGTGAACGCACCGACGCCCGCCATCCAGATCTGCTGAGCCGACTCCACGATCGAACGCGACATCTGCTCGGCCTTCGCCTGCAGGTCGGGATGGGACTTGGCGGCGGCCGATTTGGCACGCACGCTTTTCTTGAGCTTGGCCATGCTGACTCCGAAGCGTAAAGGGGTTGGGCAGGTGCCCGAGTGGCGCCAATTTGCGCCGGCTGTCTAGAGCATTCACACCAGAGGCGAGGACGCCGCCCAGCCTACTTGGCGCGTGTTGCGCTCGCGCGACGACGCTTGCCCCGACGCTGGCGCACCAGCAGGTCCACGTCGTCCAGGGCACGGCGCAGGCGCGCCGTGGTTTCGGTTGGCCGCGGCGACAGGCCCAGGCCGTCCATGATCGAGGCGGAGGCATCGTCGAGCACTTCGTCGCGCAGCCGCAGTCCATGGCGAGCCAGCACCGGGGCCAGCTGCGCGCGGCGGTTGCGCAGGTCGGCCAGGGTGGAGCGGAATGCATGCTCGCAAACGCGCTGGCGCGAGGAGTAACTGAAGACGTTGGTGAAGAACATCTCGCCGTCGTCCTCGTTGGGTTCGAACACGACCTGGTCGGTGTCCGGGTACTGCTGGGCGTACTTGGCCAGGCCCACCTGCATGCGCGACTGCAGGATGGTGCGGAAGGTCTGCGACAGCACCACCGGCAGGCCACCTTCGGCCAGTTTGTCCATGCCTTCGGGCGGGCGCCCGCCGCGGCTGGCGTTGAAGGGCACGAAGGGGTTGATGCCCAGCATCAGGTCGATGCCGTGGTCGAGCACCACCGAGGCGTGCATGGTGCGGCGCAGGGCGCCATCAACGAAATGGTGGCCGCGGATGTCCACCGGCGGGTACAGGCCGGGCAGGGCGGAGCTGGCCTGCACGGCGCGCGAAATGCTGACGTCGTCCCAGCCCGGGCTGCCGAATTTCACCGCTTCACCGCTGTCCAGGTCGACCGCCACCACGTACAGCCGCGCCGCCAGCTCACGGAAATCGTTGCTGCGGCCGCGGATGGTGAACACCTGGCGCAGGAAGCGCTCGATGCCGCGGTTGTCGAACAAGCCCGTAGGAATGGCGCCGCCAAAACGGCTGATGAGCTCGCTCAGGTGCGAGCCGGTGGGGTCGGTGACCACGCCCTTCCACCAGTCGAAGGCCAGCCGGGGCAGGGACGAGGCGCGCCGGAAATACTCCAGGAAGGCCGGGCGCAGGAAGATTTCCGGACGGAAGCTGACCTGGTCGCTGTCGCCGGAAATGAAGATGCGGCACATCTCGGCCGTGTCGAGCCGGTTGGCCAGGCCCGCGGCCAGGAACGCGCCCGAACTCACGCCGACGTAGACCTCCAGCCGGGTCAGGTCCAGGCCTTCGATTGCCACGTCCAGCGCGCGCAGCGCGCCGAGCTCGTACATCCCGCCGATCGGGCCGCCGCCGGCGATGGCCAGGCCGATCCGGGCCTTGCTGGCTTGCCTGCGCTTCCTGGCGGGCTGCAGAACTAGCATGCTATGGGTCCATTCCTTTGAAGGCGCGGCGATTGTAGCCCGCGGACGCACCCGGACAAGAGTGAACCAGCGCACTGATCCCAACCGCCGGCCGGCCCGGCTTCAGACCCGATGAGCCAGACGTTCCAGCGCCATCGGCTGGCCAAGCGCCTTGCCTGGCAGCAGGCCCTGCACGATGTCCGGGCCGAGCCGCGCAACAAGCTCAAGACGCTGGCGCCGCTGCGCGCCTGGCAGACCCGTCGCCTGGCTGACGGCTTCCAGGACTTCCTGGCCAGCCCGCGCATGCGCCCGGCTGCCGAATTTTTTCTTACCGACCTGTACGGCGAGCGGGACTTTTCCGCGCGCGACCGCGACGTGGCCCGGATCATGCCCCTGATGTCGCGCCTGCTGCCGGAAAGCCTGCTGGTGGCGGCCACCGATGCCATCGAGCTAGCGGTGCTCAGCCACGCCTTCGACCTGCGCATGGCCCAGGCCCTGGCCGACCGGCCCGAGCCGCTGGCGCCGATCACGGTGGCCGACTACGGGAAGGCCTACCGGACGGTCGGATGCCCGCGGCTGCGCCGGCACCAGATCGAGCTGGTGTTGGGCGTGGGCTGGACCCTGGATGCCGCCGTCAAGAAGCACGGCGTCTACAAGCTGCTGCGCGCCTCGCGGTTCCCGGCCAAGGCGGCCGGCCTGTCGGAGCTGCAGGGTTTCCTCGAGCGGGGCTTCGCCGCCTTCGAGGCGCTGGATGGCGCCGGAGACTTCCTGGAGGCGATTGGCAGCCGCGAACGCGAGGTGTCGCGCCGGCTGTTCCGCGCCGACGCCGATCCGTTCCGGCCCGGGTCTAGCCGAACTCCTGGTCCAGGTAGCGCTCGATCTCGCGCTCGATAGGACCCTTGATGGCCATCAGCAGGAAACCCAGGCTGGCGGTGACGTGCACTTCCTTGCCGGTCACGGCGATGTTGCCGTCCACGCCGCCCCGCGAAAACTGCATGTTGTTGCCGTCCCAGCCGTATTCGACGTCGAACTTGCTGGCGATGTGTTCAGCCACGCGCTCGATCGCGGCGCGTGCTTCCTTGAGCGGCCGCGTGTGCTTGCGGCGGATATCGATGTTGGCCATGGCGCCCTCCTCGGCGGCCTATTCTGCGTTGTCTTGCCGTATCCACCAAGGGTATGCCGCCGGTCGGCATGCTAGATTCCCGGGCGGAGGGCCTGGATGCAGCTGACGTTTCCCAACGGTGAGCACGAGAACGTACCCCTGCAGGGGGAGGTGACGGTCGGCAGCCGCAGCGGCAGCCGGGTGTGCCTGTCGGCCAGCGGGCTGGCGCCCCTGCATGCCAGCTTCGTTCAGGACCGGCGCGGCCTGTGGCTCCGGGTTCCCCCGGGCGTGCATGGCGTGCACCTCAATGCGCGGCCGGTTCGCCGCCTCGCCCAGCTCCGGCCGGGCGACCTGGTATGCCTGGACAAGCTGCGGCTGCAGCTCAAGGCCGACGACCAGCCCGAAATCGACCGCCGCATCCCGGCCAGCCAGCCTGCCGCCATGAACGAGGCGCAGCGGGTGTCCGCGTCCCGCGTGGTGCTGCGGGGACTTACCGGCCAGCATTTCGGCCGCAGCTACACCCTGACCGAGCCGCGGCTGTTCGGGCGCACCGCGTCTGCCGACATCCGGTTGGACGATGCCGCCGTGGCCGAGCGGCATGCGGTCATCGAGCTGCACGCCGACCGCGTGGTGCTGCGCGCCCTGGGCAACGACACCAGCCTGGTCAACGGCGTGGCGGTCCGCGATGCAGTGCTTTCGCCCGGCGACCAGCTGAGCATCGACCAGCACCGTTTCGTACTCGAGGCCCCCGGCCTGCCGCACCGCGGCCAGCTGGCCGGGCAGCGGCCGGTCGCGGCCACCCATACCCAGACGCTCAAGGCGGTGCGGGTGCCGGTGGCTGAAGACCCCGCGCCGGGCCGACAGGAAGCGCCGGGCAAGCCAGCGTCGCGTCGCGACCCCGGCGCCCTGTGGTGGCTGATTGCGGCCGCGACGGTGCTGGCTGCTTCGATCACCGCGTTGCTAGTCTACGCCCCGCGCATCGGCGGCTGAGCGGCCTGCCGCCGGCCGGCCGCCAGCTTCCAGTAAAGCCGCAGGCCCAGCAGCAGGGCCAGGATGCCGGCATAGATCAGCGGTTCGCGCAGGTCGGACTTCACCAGCCAGACGAAGTGCAGCACCGCCAGCACGCCCACGACATAGACCAGCTTGTGCAACTGCCCCCAGCGCCGCCCCAGGCGTCGCATCCAGCCCCGGGTCGACGTCACCGCCAGCGGCACCAGCAGCAGCCAGGCCGCAAAGCCGACCGTGATGTACGGGCGCTTGACGATGTCCTCGAATACCTGGGTCCAGTAGCCGCCCAGGTCCAGTACCAGGTAAGTGCTCAGGTGCAAGCTGGCGTAGAAGAACGCGTACAGGCCCAGCAGGCGACGGAAGCGCAGCGGCCAGGACTGGCCCGTGATCCGCCGCAGCGGGGTCATCGCCAGGGTGGCCAGCAGGCCGCGCAGTGCCCAGTCGCCGGTGCTGTGCGTGATGGCGGCGACCGGGTCGGCGCCCAGGCTGTCCTCGACCACGCCCTGCACCAGCAGGGCCAAGGGAAGCAGGCACAACGCGTGCGCGAGCGCCTTGTAGGCCACCCAGTCCCAGGCGACCTTCCGGGTCAGAACCATTTGGCCAGGTCCATGCCCTTGTACATCGCCGCGACCTGGTCGGCGTAGCCGTTGAACGGCAGGGTGGGAATGCGTTCGGCGAACAGCTTGCTGGCCGTGCCGGCGATGCGGCGCTCGCTGCGCTGGCTCCAGCGCGGGTGGTCGACGTCCGGGTTCACGTTGGAATAGAAGCCGTACTCCGAGGGCTGCGACTGGTTCCAGCTGGTCAGCGGCATCTGCTCGGTGAAGTCGATGCGGACGATGGACTTGATGCTCTTGAAGCCATACTTCCACGGCACCACCAGCCGCAGCGGCGCACCGTTCTGGTTGGGCAGGGGCTTGCCGTACATGCCGGTGGCCAGCAGGGTCAGCGGGTTCATGGCCTCGTCCATGCGCAGGCCTTCACGGTAGGGCCAGTCCAGCGCGGGGTAGCGGACGCCGGGCATCTGGTCCGGGTCGGCCAGCGTGGTGAAGGCGACGTACTTGGCCTTGGAAGTGGGCTTGAACCGCGACAGCAGGGCGCCGAGCGGCACGCCCTGCCAAGGGATGACCATGGACCACCCCTCCACGCAGCGCAGGCGATAGATGCGCTCCTGCACCGGCTGGCCCTTGAGGAAGTCCTCGAGCGGGAAGGTGCCCGTGAGCTCGGCCTCGCCACCGACCACCACCGACCAGGGCGAGGTCCGCAGGGAATGTGCGTTCTTCGACGGGTCGACCTTGCCGGTGCCGAATTCGTAGAAGTTGTTGTAGCTGGTGGCGTCCTGCACCCGCGTGAGTTCGTCGGCCGCGCGGAAACCGTCGGCGCTGTCCCGTGCGGCCGGGGCAGCGGACGCGGCGCCGGGAGCATCTTCGGCGTCGGCGCAGCCGGCCAGGGCCAGCAGGGGACTGGCCAGGCCGAGCTTCATCCACTCCCGGCGGCTGCGGTAGACCGCCTCGGGGGTCACCTGGGATTCGGGGATGTCGTGCGGAATGCGGGTCTTCACGGGCTGGCTCCGTCGGGGTGGGGTGGGTGGCCTTGCGGCATGGCTATACTCCTTCCCTTGAGGGGACCAGCGGGGGAAAGGATGCGCCTGGTTGACGCGTTCGAAGCGTCGCAAAGCGTGGTCGCGGTACTCCGCGCCCGCGATGGGGCCTTCGTCGGCGTCAATGCCGCATTCGAGCGTATCACCGGCTGGCGTCGCGACCAGGTGATCGGCCGCCTTCCGATGGAGTTGGACCTGTGGCCGGAGCTGGAGTTCCGGGCCAGCGTCTGGAGTGTGCTGCGCGCCGAGCAGCGGGTGGTGGACATGCCGATGCGCATGGCCTGCCCCGACGGCCGCATCGTCGCCGGCCACCTGAACGTCGAATACACCCGAGAGGGCGACCAGCCGGTGCTGTTCTGCCTGATGCATGTGTTGCCCGAGGGTCAGGACGCCACCGTGCCTGAACCCGGGCATGCGCTCTACCGGTCGCTTTACCTGGCCGCGTCCGAAGGCATCTACCGCAGCCTGCCCGAGGGCGGCTTCGTGGACGTGAATCCGGCGATGGCCCGCATGCTGGGCTTCGAATCGCCGCGGCAGATGCTGATCGAGACGGCGCGGGACGCCGTTCGCTTCTACGTGGACGCGGACCAGGCCCGCCGCATCCACGCCCGGCTGATGTCGGGTGGCCGGCTCGAGCGCGAGCGCTCGCAGGTGCTGCGGCGCGATGGCCGGGTGATCTGGGTCAGCGAGAATGCGCGCGCCATCCGCGACGCCGACCGCAACGTGCTGTTCTTCGAAGGCTCGATGGTGGACGTGACCGTGCAGGTCGAGGCCGAGCAGGCGCTGCGCCAGTCGCAGGCCCTGTACCAGGTGCTGGTGGAGAACAGCCGCGACGGCGTCTTCCTGATCCAGCGCGGCCGCATCATCTTCGCCAACGAGGCGATGGCGCAGATCCTGGGCTACGGCGCCGGCGAACTATTCGGCAAGGAATACATGGAGCTGGTGGACGCCGGCGACCAGCCGGCCCAGACCAGCCGGCGGGCCGAGCGCGAGGCCGGCTCGCGCGACCTGCAGGTCTACGAGATCCACCTGTGCCGCAAGGACGGCCGCCGCATCCTGTGCGAAGTGCGCGCCGACGCGGTTGAGTACCAGGGCGACATCGCCTCCACCGGCACCATGCGCGATGTCACCGACGAGCGCCGCCGGCAGCGGGACATCGCCGAGGCCGAGCTGCGCTACCGCGAGCTGTTCGAGAACTCGCCGGCCGGTTTGTTCCGCACCAGCCTCGATGGGCGCGTGATGGAGGTGAACCGCGTGCTGGCCGGCATCCTGGGCTACGACAGCGTCGAGCAGCTCAAGGCCTCGGTCAGCGACATGCTCGACGTGTACGCCGATCCGGGCGAGCGCGAGCGCATGGTGGCGCGTGCGCTGCGCGACGGCTCCTTCAGCCAGCATGAAACCCGGGTGCGCACGCGCAGCGGCAGGCTCAAGTGGGTCAGCGCCAGCGCCCTGCTGATCCGCGACGAGCAGGGCGAACCGGCGCATTTCACCGGCTCGGTGCTGGACATCGACGAGCGCCACGAAATGCAGCTGGCCCTGCTGCGATCGGAAAGCAAGTACCGCACCCTGGTCGAGCACAGCCAGGTGGGCGTGTTCATCATGCGCGGCGACCGCTACACCTACGTCAACCAGGCCTTCGCGCGCATGCTGGGCTACGAGGAGACCGCGCTGCCGGGCCTGGATTTCCGCGACATCATGGCGCCCGAGGCCATCCCGCAGTCCGAGCGCCGCGACCGCCTGCGCGAGTCGGGTCAGCCGGTGCCGTCGGACTTCGACTCGGTGCTGCTGCACCAGGACGGCCACCGCGTGCACGTGCGGGTGAGCATCGGACCGGTGCTGCTCGACGGGGTCGAGCACATGACCGGTACCGTGCTCGACGTGACCCGACAGCGCGAGGCCGAGGAGCGGCTGCGCTTCCACGCCACCCACGACCCGCTCACCGGCCTGCCCAACCGCATGCTGTTCAACCAGCGCCTGGCCGAGGCGATGCTGCAGTCCGCGCAGGCCGAGGACCGGCGCCGCCGGCGTTACGCGGTGCTGTTCCTGGACCTGGACGGCTTCAAGTGGGTCAACGACAGCCTGGGCCATGGCGCCGGCGACCGGCTGCTGGTCGAAATCGCTCGCCGGCTGGAGGACAACCTGCTGCGCGACGTGCTGATCGCGCGCTACGGCGGCGACGAGTTCACCCTGCTTCCCGACGGCGACTGCGACCACGACCGCGCCGTAGACATCGCACGGCGCGTGCTCAAGCTGTTCGAGCAGCCCTTCGACCTCGGGGGCCAGCAGGTCTTCTCGGCGGCCAGCCTGGGCATCGTGATCGGCCGCAAGGAGTACGAATCGCCCGACCAGGTGCTGCGCGACGCGGATACCGCGATGTACCGGGCCAAGGCCGCCGGCAAGTCGGGCTTCGTCATCTTCGACGAGGGCATGCACCAGGAGGCGCTGAGCCGGCTGCAGCTGGAGACCGATTTCCGCATGGCCTTCGACCGGGCCGAGTTCCGGCTGCACTACCAGCCGATCATCGAGCTGCAGACGGGGCGGCTGGTGGGCGCCGAGGCCCTGGTGCGGTGGCGGCACCCGATCCGCGGCCTGCTGCCCCCCGGCGAATTCCTGGCCGTGGCCGAGGAGACCGGCCTGATCGTGGACATGGACGCCTGGGCCCTGCGCGAGGCCTGCCGCCAGCTGGCCGACTGGCGCGACCGCTACCCGGAGCACGCCGGCCTGAGCATGAACGTCAACGTGGACGAGCGGCAGATGGTCTCGCCCGAGATCGTCGAAGAGGTGTTCGGACTGCTGCAGAAGCACCGGCTGCCGCCCGCCAGCCTGCGGCTGGAGGTCACCGAGACCGCGTTCCGTGCGGGCCGCGGCCAGGCCGAGCAGCGCCTGCTGTCACTCAAGGCGCTTGGCGTAGGCCTGGTCGTGGACGATTTCGGCACGGGCTATTCGTCGCTGGAGTCCTTCGCCGCCTCGCCCTTCGATGCGCTGAAGATGGACCAGGTCTTCATCCGCGACATGGAGACCAATCCCCGGCACCGGGCGATCGTGCGCACCATCACCGGATTCGCCGACGAGCTGGGCCTGGCCCTGACCGCCGAAGGCATCGAAACCGAGGGCCAGCGCGAGCTGCTGCGCTCGGTCGGCTGCCAGTTCGGGCAGGGGTATCTATTCTCGCGGGCCCTGCCGCCGGAAGACTTCGAGCAATTGCTCTTGGCCTCTGCCCGCATCGTCGGCTGAGCTGTCTTCCGAGGCGCGGTTTCGCCGTGCTAGCCTGCCAACGCAACGTTCCCGAGGTTTTCCCCATGTCTCGCGCCTTCAATTTCAGCGCCGGTCCCGCCGCGCTGCCCGAACCCGTCCTGCGCCAGATCCAGGACGAGATGCTTGAGTGGCAGGGCGAACGCGCCTCGGTGATGGAGGTCAGCCATCGCGGCCAGGCCTTCATCGACTGCGCCGCCGCCGCCGAACGCGACCTGCGCGAGCTGATGGGCATTCCTGCCGACTATGCCGTGCTGTTCCTGCAGGGTGGCGCCACCACACTGTCGGCGCTGCTGCCGCTGAACCTGGCCGGCCCGGACCAGACCGCCGACTTCGTGCTCACTGGCCACTGGGGCGAAAAGGCGCTGGAAAACACGCGTCCGTCGATGAAGACCCACGTCGCCGCCAGCGCCAAGGCCGGCGGCTACACCGGCATCCCCGGCCGCGCCGACTGGCAGCTCACGCCGGGCGCGGCCTTCGTGCACTACACCCCGAACGAGACCATCCACGGCGTTGAGTTCCACGACATTCCCGACGTGGGCGACGTGCCGCTGGTGGCCGACGTCTCCTCCAATTTCCTGTCCAAGCCGGTGGACGTGACCCGCTTCGGCGTGCTGTACGGCGGTGCCCAGAAAAACCTGGGGCCGGCCGGGCTGACCCTGGTGATCGTGCGCAAGGACCTGCTGGGCCGGCACGGCCGTGACCTGCCGCCGATCTTCGACCTGCAGAACCAGGCCAAGAACGATTCGATGTTCAACACCCCGCCCACCTTCGCCTGGTACGTGCTGGGGCTGGTGCTGCAGTGGGTCAAGCGCGAGGGTGGCGCGACCGCGATCGGCGAGCGCAACGCGCGCAAGGCTGCCGCGCTGTACGCCGCCATCGACGGCTCCGGCGGCTACTACCGCAACACCGTCGACGTGGCGGCCCGGTCGTGGATGAACGTGCCGTTCTTCCTGCCCGATGCGGCCTTGGACAAGCCTTTCCTGAAGGAGGCCGAGGCGGCGGGCCTGCTGGGCCTGAAGGGCCACCGCGCCGTCGGCGGCATGCGCGCCTCGATCTACAACGCCATGCCCGAAGCCGGCGTGCAGGCCCTGGTGGACTTCATGGCCGACTTCGCGCGTCGCAACGGTTGAGCCATGGCGACCCGCAAAACCGCGCCGGGCAAGCCCGCTTCCAGAGCCAAGGCTGCCCCTGAATCCAAGGCTGCGACGAAGGCCAAGGCTGCCCCGAAGGCCAAGGCCGTCCTCGCGGCTCCGGTGCTGTCGGAGGTGCGCGAGCGCATCGACGGCATCGACCGCCAGATCCAGACCCTGATCGCCGAGCGCGCGCGCTGGGCGCAGCAGGTCGGCAAGGCCAAGGGCCCGCTGCGTGCCGCGGTGGACTACTACCGGCCGGAGCGCGAATCGCAGGTGCTGCGCCAGGTGCTGGACCGCAACGACGGGCCGCTGAGCGACGAGGTGCTGCTGCGGCTGTTCCGGGAAATCATGTCGGCCTGCCTGGCCCAGCAGGAGCCGCTGAAGGTCGGCTACCTGGGTCCGGAGGGCACCTTCTCCCAGCAGGCGCTGCACAAGCACTTCGGGCATTCGGCCCAAGGCCTGCCGCTGGCCAGCATCGAGGAGGTGTTCCAGGAAGTGGAGGCCGGGCACGCCGACTTCGGCGTGGTGCCGGTCGAGAATTCGGGGCAGGGCACCATCCAGTCCACGCTGGACATGTTCCTGACTTCGCCGCTGAAGATCTGCGGCGAGGTGGAGCTGGCCGTGCACCAGCACCTGATGTCGCGCACCGGCCGGCTCGAGGACATCGAGCGGGTGTATTCGCATCCGATGTCCCTGGCGCAGTGCAAGGCCTGGCTGCGCCAGCACCTGCCCAAGGCCGAGAAGATCCCGGTCGCCAGCAACGCCGAGGCGGCGCGACGCTCGCGCACGGCCGACGATGCGGCGGCCATCGCCGGCGAGAGCGCCGGCCATGTCTATGGCCTGAAGGTCGTTGCGGGCCCGATCGAGGATCGCCCCGACAACACCACGCGATTCCTGGTGCTCGGGCGCGAGCTGTTCACCGCCAGCGGCCACGACCGCACCTCGCTGCTGGTGTACGTGCGTGACCAGCCTGGCGCGCTCTACAACGTGCTCAGCCCGTTCGCGCGCCACGGGGTCAGCATGAACCGCATCGAGTCCAGGCCCTCGCACACGGGCCGCTGGCAGTACGCGTTCTTCATCGACGTCAGTGGCCATGTGCAGGACGACAAGGTCAGCCGCGCGCTGTCGGAGCTGGGCGAGTACGCCGCCGACGTGAAGGTGCTGGGTTCCTACCCGGTCGCGCTGCTCTGAGCATGGCGCCGCGCGCGGACCTGGCCTTCTTCGAGGCGCTGGCGCAGCCTGGCGTGCGCGGCCTGCGCGCCTATGACCCGGGCCTGGACCTGGTGGCGCTACGGCGGACCGCGGGGCTGCCGGGCCTGGTCGAGCTGGGCTCGAACGAAAACAGTCTGGGACCGGGCCCTGCCGCCCGGGCCGCGTTCGTGGCTGCGGCCGGCTCCCTGCATCGGTATCCCGATCCGAACGGAGGCGACCTCAAGCGGGCGCTGGCGGCGCACCACCGCGTGGCGACCGAATCGCTGTTGCTCGGCAACGGGTCGCACGAGCTGCTGATGATGCTGGCCCAAGTCTTCGCCGGACCGGGGCAGGGCGTGGTGATGTCGCGGCACGGCTTCGCGGTGTATGCGCTGGCGG
This sequence comes from Arenimonas sp. MALMAid1274, assembly GCF_049195245.1. Lineage (NCBI taxonomy): Bacteria > Pseudomonadati > Pseudomonadota > Gammaproteobacteria > Lysobacterales > Lysobacteraceae > Arenimonas > Arenimonas sp. MALMAid1274. The sequence goes on along the minus strand of NZ_JBMIRR010000027.1, from coordinate 898,227 downwards.
CGCAGGCCGCGGGGGCCGAGCTGCAATGGGCGGAGTCCTTGCCCGGGGACCACGCCATGCCGCGTGGCCACGACCTGGACGCGCTGGCCGCGGCGGTCACGCCGCACACGCGCCTGGTCTACCTGGCCAATCCCAACAATCCCACCGGCACCTGGTTCGAAACCGCGCGATTGGCGGAGTTCCTGCAGCGCCTGCGGGACGACGTGCTGGTGGTCGTGGACGAGGCCTACCTCGAGTACGTGACCGACCCGGCGCTCGTATCGGCGCTGACCCTGCTGCCCGCACACCGCAACCTCGTCGTGACCCGGACCTTCTCCAAGGCGCATGGCCTGGCCGGCCTGCGCGTGGGTTACTTGGTCGCCGACCCCGGCCTCGTGGCCGTGATGGAGCGGGTGCGCGAATCCTTCAACGTCAATGGTCCCGGCCTGGCCGCCTGCGAGGCGGCGCTGGGCGATGCGGCACACCTGGCCTCCGTGCGCAGCGGAAATGCGCGCGAGCGAGAGGCCCTGGCCGATGCATTGCGCGCACGCGAACTCATTGTCGCGCCGTCCCAAACCAATTTCCTGTTGGTGGATTTCGGTTGCGATGCGGCGCCGATCGAGTCGCGCCTGGTCGCCGGCGGCGTCGTCCCCCGGCCGATGGCAGGCTATGGGCTGGCCACCTGCCTGCGCCTGACGGTCGGCACCCGGGAAGAGAACCGGCGCCTGCTGCAGGTCCTGGACGAGGCGCTGGCATGAGCTCTGGCCGCGTTGACTGGCAGGCCGGCGCGGGCTCGCCCTTGCGCGGGGAACTGGTGGTCCCCGGTGACAAGTCGGTTTCGCACCGGGCCGTGATGCTGGCCGCGATCGCTGACGGCACGTCCGAGATCGAAGGTTTCCTGGAAGGTGAGGACACGCGCGCCACCGCCGCGATTTTCCAGTCGCTGGGCGTGCGCATCGATGCCCCCGACCCGAGCCGCCGGCGGGTCCATGGCGTGGGCCTGCACGGCCTGCGCGGCGCCCCGGGACCGCTGGACTGTGGCAACGCCGGCACCGGCATGCGGCTGCTGGCGGGTCTGCTGGCCGGTCAGGCGTTCGAGAGTGTGCTCGTTGGCGACGCTTCGCTGTCTCGGCGGCCGATGGGGCGCGTGATCACGCCGCTGAGGCAGATGGGTACGCGGATCGATGCGGCGGAAGGGGGCTTGCCGCCCCTTACAATCCACGCGAATAATGTGTTGCAAGCCATTGATTATGAACTCCCCGTGGCTAGCGCGCAGGTGAAATCGGCCGTGCTGCTGGCAGGGCTGTACGCCCGTGGCGAAACCCGCGTCCGCGAGCCGCATCCCACCCGTGACTACACCGAACGCATGCTGGCGGCGTTCGGCTGGCCGGTCCGGTTCCGGCCGGGCGAGGCCGTGGTCCCGGGCGGTCATGCCCTGCGAGCGACGGCAGTCAGCGTGCCCGCCGACTTTTCATCCGCGGCCTTCTTCCTGGTCGCCGCCAGCCTGGTGCCCGGTTCGGACTTGCTGCTCCGGCGGGTCGGCATGAACCCGCGTCGCACCGGCCTGCTGCAGGCCCTGCGGCTGATGGGCGCCGACATCACCGAGCTCGACCCGGGCGAGCAGGGCGGCGAGCCCGTGGCCGACCTGCGCGTGCGCCATGCCCGCCTGCGCGGTATCGAGGTGCCCGAGGTCCTGGTGCCGGACATGATCGACGAGTTCCCGGCGCTGTTCGTCGCGGCCGCGCTGGCCGAGGGGCGCACCGTGGTGCGGGGCGCGGCCGAACTGCGGGTGAAGGAATCGGACCGCATCGCGGTCACCGCCGCCGCGCTGCAGGCCCTGGGCGCCCGGATCGTCGAAGCTCCGGACGGCGCGGTGATCGACGGCGGCGCCCTGGCCGGCGGCGTCGCCGACAGCCACGGTGACCACCGCGTGGCCATGAGCCTGGCCATCGCGGCCCAGCGCGCCGCCGGCCCGGTCGAGATCCTGGACTGTGCCAATGTCGCCACGTCCTTCCCGGGCTTCGTGCCGCTGGCACGGTCGGTCGGCTTCGGACTTTCCAGCCCCCAAGCCGAGTAGAATCAGGGCCATGCCGCACATTCCTGTCCTGACCATCGATGGCCCCTCCGGTTCGGGCAAGGGCACCATCAGCCGCGCCGTGGCCGAGCGCCTGGGCTGGCATTACCTCGATTCCGGGGCCCTGTACCGGGCCGTCGGCCTGGCCGCGGCCTGGGAGTCGCTGGACCTGAGCGACCCGGACGCCGTGGCCCAGTGCGCGGCCCGCACCGAGATCCGGTTCGAGACCCAGGGCTCGGGCGAGCCGCACGTGATCGTCAATGGCAAGGACGCTACCCGCCAGCTGCGGACCGAAACCGCCGGCGCGGCGGCCTCGGCCATTGCCGCCCACCCCCCCGTGCGGGCGGCCCTGGTGGACCTGCAGCACCGTTTCCGGCGCGGTCCGGGCCTGGTCGCCGACGGCCGGGACATGGGCACGGTCATCTTCCCGGACGCCGACTACAAGGTCTTCCTGACCGCCAGCGCCGCGGAAAGGGCGCAAAGGCGCTATAAGCAGTTGAAGGAAAAAGGGGTTTCGGTTAATCTTGACAGTCTGCTGCACGAAATCGCCGCTCGCGACGAGCGCGATGCCGGACGTGCCGTGGCGCCCCTGAAACCCGCAGCCGATGCGGTGATCGTGGACTCCACCGGCACGCCCATCACCGAGGTGATCGAGCGCGTGCTGGCGGTGCTGCCGGAAAACCTCCGTCCGCCCCGCCAGGCGTAAGTCTCCCCGGCGCATCCCGCCCCGACCCGGGCGCGACTTCTCTGACGCAGAAACCAGGTCCCGCGCCATGAGGCGCGGAGTCTCCATCCACGCGCGCAAGCGCCAACAGGTGGGTCCGCTGCGGATGCGGTGGCCCGTATGTCCAACCAGGTAACCAACAATGACTGAATCTTTCGCTGAACTGTTCGAACAGAGCCAGACCGCGCTCAACAAGCTCAAGCCGGGCGCCATCGTTTCCGGCACCGTGGTCGAGGTCCGCTCCGACGTGGTCGTGATCAATGCCGGCCTCAAGTCGGAAGGCATCATCCCGATCGAGCAGTTCCGTAATGAAGCCGGCGAGCTCGAAGTGGCCGTCGGCGACACCGTCAAGGTCGCGCTCGAGTACCTCGAGAACGGCTTCGGCGAGACCGTGCTTTCGCGCGAGAAGGCCAAGCGCGCCATGGTGTGGGACGAACTCGAAGCTTCCATGGAAGCCGGCGAGATCGTCACCGGCCGCATCAGCGGCAAGGTCAAGGGCGGCTTCACCGTCGACATCCGCGACGTCCGCGCGTTCCTGCCGGGTTCGCTGGTGGACGTGCGTCCGGTCCGCGACCCGGGCTACCTCGAGGGCAAGGAACTCGAGTTCAAGATCATCAAGCTCGATCGCAAGCGCAACAACGTCGTGGTCTCCCGCCGTGCGGTGGTCGAGTCCGAGTCGAGCGTCGAGCGCGAGCAGCTGATGGAGCGCCTGCAGGAAGGTGCCGTGATCAAGGGTGTGGTCAAGAACCTCACCGACTACGGCGCGTTCGTGGACCTGGGCGGCATCGACGGCCTGCTGCACATCACCGACATGGCCTGGAAGCGCGTGCGCCATCCGTCCGAAGTCGTGAACGTGGGCGAAGAGCTGGACGTGCGGGTGCTGAAGTTCGACCGCGAGCGCAACCGCGTTTCGCTCGGCCTCAAGCAGCTGGGCGACGATCCGTGGGACAACATCGCCCGCCGTTACCCGACCGGTTCGCGCCTGTTCGGCAAGGTCTCCAACGTCACCGATTACGGCGCGTTCGTCGAGATCGAGCCGGGCGTGGAAGGCCTGGTGCACGTGTCCGAGATGGACTGGACCAACAAGAACGTCAACCCGTCCAAGGTCGTCCAGCTGGGCGACGAGCTCGAGGTGATGGTGCTGGATGTGGACGGCGAGCGCCGCCGCATCTCGCTGGGCATCAAGCAGTGCACCCCGAACCCGTGGGAAGCGTTCTCGGCCCTGTTCAAGAAGGGCGACAAGGTCTCCGGCCAGATCAAGTCCATCACCGACTTCGGCATCTTCATCGGCCTGGACGGCGGTATCGACGGCCTGGTGCACCTGTCCGACATCTCCTGGAACACCACCGGCGAAGACGTCGTCCGCAACTTCAAGAAGGGCGACACCCTGGAAGCCGTCGTGCTGGCCGTGGATCCCGAGCGCGAGCGCATCTCGCTGGGCGTGAAGCAGCTCGAGCAGGATCCGGTGGGCCAATACATGGCCACCACCCAGAAGGGCACCATCGTCACCGGCGTGGTCAAGGAAGTGGACGCCAAGGGCGCCACGATCGAGCTCGACGGCGGCATCGAGGGCTATGTGCGCGCCAACGACATCGCCAAGGAGCGTGTTGACGACGCCACCCAGTACCTCAAGGTCGGCGACGCCATCGAAGCCAAGTTCATCGGCATGGACCGCAAGGGCCGCACCATGCAGCTCTCGATCCGCGCCAAGGACGAGGCCGAGCTGCAGGACAACCTGGCCGAAGTGAACAAGTCGTTCGACGCTTCCAGCGGCACCACCAAGCTGGGCGCGCTGCTGCGCGAGCAGCTGAACAAGGGCGAGTAATCGCCCACCGGTCCGCGGCCCGGGGGCATCCCCCGGGCCGCGCGATCCTTCCCTGCAACGTTCCCGAGGTTCCGCCCAGACATGACGAAGTCTGAACTGATCGAAGTGCTGTCGCGTCGCCAGGCCCATCTCAAGGCCGACGACGTGGACTTGGCCGTCAAGACCCTGCTCGAGATGATGAGCGGCGCGCTGACCCAGGGCGAACGCATCGAGATCCGCGGCTTCGGCAGTTTCTCCCTCCATTTCCGTCCGCCGCGCCTGGGCCGCAATCCCAAGACCGGCGACTCCGTGGCCCTGCCCGGAAAGTACGTCCCGCATTTCAAGCCCGGCAAGGAGTTGCGCGACCGCGTCAACGCCAGCCCGGCTGCCCCGGAAGCCTGAGTTTCCGGCCCGCCATGGGCTAAGCTTGCAGCGACCCGCCCCTGGACCCGCCGCGGATGCGATTGATCAAAGCCCTGTTGGCCCTGCTGTTCATCGCGCTTGGCGTGCTGTTCGGCGCCATGAATCGCGACCCGGTCCGCATCGAGCTCGGCTTTGCCAACCTCGACACCAGCCTGGGCATCAGCCTGCTGCTGGCCGTGCTGGCCGGCGCCCTGCTCGCGGGGCTGGTGCTGACCGCCGGCGTCATCTGGCCACTGCGCCACCGCCTGCGCCGCGGCGCACCCACCTCCGACCCGATCCTGCCCGCCAGCCATGACTGAGTGGGCCTGGCTGTTCCTGCTGCTGCCCATCGCGGCGGGCACCGGCTGGCTGGCCGGCCGGCGCGGTGGCGAGCGCCGCGGCGGTGCCCGCATTTCGCGCCTGTCCAACACCTACTTCCGTGGCCTGAACTACCTGCTCAACGAGCAGCAGGACAAGGCCATCGAGGTCTTCCTGCAGATCGCCGCCGTGGACAAGGACACGGTGGAAACGCAGTTCGCACTGGGCCACCTGTTCCGGCGCCGCGGCGAAGTGGACCGGGCCATCCGGCTGCACCAGAGCCTGATCGCCCGCAACGGTCTGAGCGAGGAGCAGAAGACGCGCGCCGTTCTGGCCCTGGGCGAGGACTACATGCGCGCCGGCCTGCTCGATCGCGCCGAAACCCTGTTCACCGACCTGGTGCGCATGGGCGTGCTGGCGCCGCAGGCGCTGCGGCACCTGATCTCCATCTATCAGGCCGAGCGCGACTGGGGCAAGGCAATCGAACACGCGCGCCAGTTCGAGGCCGCCAGCGGCGAGCCGATGGGCAAGCTGATCGCGCAGTACCACTGCGAACTGGCTGAGAAGGCCCGGCTCGCCGGCGCCCTCGACGACGCCCGTCGCCACGTGGCCGAGGCCTACGCCGCCGACAGCCACTCGGTGCGCGCGGGTCTGGCCGAGGGCCAGCTGGAGCTGGCGGCGGAAAACGACGCGGCCGCCATCCGCGCCTTCGAGCGCGTGGCCCGTCACGACATCGAGTTCCTGCCCGACATCCTCGAGCCCCTGCTGCGCTGCTACGAGCGGCGCAACGACAGCGCCCGCGCGCGCGGCTTCCTGATGGAGATGATCGAGCACTATCCGGGCGTGTCGCCGGTACTGGCACTGACGCGCCTGATCGAGCGGGAAGAGGGCCAGGCCGCCGCGCTCGGGTTCCTTGCGCGCCAGCTGCAGCAGCGGCCCTCGGTGCGCGGCGAGGCCGCCTTCATCGACCTCAGCCTGCGCCAGGACGATGGCAATGCCGATGCCGCACTGCAGACGCTGAAGCAGATCACCGACCAGCTGGTGGTGCGTACGCCGGGATACCGCTGCCAGCGCTGCGGCTTCAGCGCGCGCGCGCATCACTGGCAGTGCCCGGGCTGCAAGTCCTGGGGCAGCATCAAGCCGGTGCATGGCGCGGTGAGCGAATGATGGCCTGGCCCGCGGCGCCGCCCGCGGCCCTTGCCCTCGGGGCCGCGCTGGTCTCGCTGGTCGCCTGCGGCGCGTGGCGCCGGTTCGCCTTGCGGCGGCAGGTGATGGACCTGCCCGATGAGCGCCGGCTGCACACCGTGCCTACGCCGCGCGGTGGCGGCGTGGGCATTGCACTGGCGCTGCTGCTGGCCAGCCCCTGGCTGGGGCAGGGCGGGGCGCTCTTCGCGCTGGGCCTGCTGATCAGCGCCGGGGGCGGCTTGTGGGACGACCTGCGCCCGCTGCGGGCCCTGCCCAAGCTGGGGCTGCAGGCGCTGGGCGCGCTGCCGCTGGCCCTGGCCTGGCCGCTGCTGCCCGGCGTGCTGGGCGAGGCGACCGGCGTGTTCGCGGCCTGGCTGCTGACGGTGTCCCTGGTCAACATCTGGAATTTCATGGACGGCAGCAACGGGCTCGCGGCCAGCCAGGCCCTGCTGGTGGGCGCGGGGTCGGCACTGCTGGCCACGGCTGGTTCGCCGGCCGCCTGGCTCGGGGTGATGCTGGCCGCGGCCTGCCTCGGTTTCCTGCCCTGGAACCTGCCTACCGCAAGGCTTTTCCTGGGCGACGTGGGCAGCCACGCGTTGGGCTATGCGGTCGCCGCGCTGGGCCTGATGGTGGTCGGCCAAGGCAATGCCAGCCCCTGGCAATGGCTGCTGCTGCCTTCTGTGTTCCTGCTCGATGCCGGCATCACGCTGGCCTTGCGCGTCTGGCGCCGGCGGAAATTCTGGCTGGCCCATCGCTGGCATCTGTACCAGCGCGCCGTATCGGCAGGGTGGAGCCACGTTGGCATCGCCGCGGCCTATGCCGCCTGGACGCTGTGCTGCGTGCTGCTGGCGATCTCGGCCGATGGCCTGCCAGCCGTGCTTCAGCTGGCGCTACTGCTGGGCATGGCAGGCTTGGGGGCTTTGGTCTATGCGTGGTCGACCCGGCGTTGGCCGCTGCCGGCGCCCGTGACGGAGTTCCAGCGATGAGAGTGTATTCGGGCGCCAGCAGCGTGCTGCCGCGGCTGTTGATCGTGCTGCACGACCTGGCCATGGTCGCGCTGGTCTGGACCAGCCTGCGCTGGCTGGCCAGCTATGCCGGCGCACCGCCCGCTTCGGCCCTGGGCCTGGAGCTGGCCATCGTCGCCGGCACCCAGGGCGTGGTGCTGCGCATGGTCGGCCTGTACCAGGGGCTGTGGCGCTTCGCGAGCCTTCCCGACCTGGCCAACCTCGTGCGCGCGGCGCTGCTGGGCGTGCTGCTGATCGTGTGCATCCTGTTCCTGCTGGGCATGCTGGACATGGTGCCGCGCCGGGTTCTGTTCCCGTATCCGATCGCGCTGGTGGTGGCCCTGGGCATGCCGAGGTTGTTGTACCGGTTGTGGAAGGACCACCGCCAGGGCAAGGGCAATGGCGCCACCGAGCGCGTGCTGGTGCTCGGCGCCGGCCGCACCGCCGAGACCCTGTTGCGTGACCTGCGAAGCGACGGCCGCTACCAACCCGTGGGCCTGCTCGACGACCAGCGCGCGCTCAAGGGCGTCAAGGTGCAGGGCGTCCCGGTGCTGGGCTCGATCGACGAGTTGCCCTACATCGCGCAGGAAACCGCGCCCAAGCTGATCGTGATCGCCATGCCTTCGGCCAGCGCGGCCGAGATGCAGCGCGTGGTGTCGCTGTGCGACGAAACCGGCCTGCCGTTCCGGACCGTGCCGCGCCTGTCGGACATGCTGGCCGGCAAGCCGCAGCGCCTGGAGCTGAGCGAGGTCCGCATCGAAGACCTGCTGGGCCGCAAGCCCGTGGAATTCGGTGCGGCCGAAGCGGCGGTGCAGGGCAAGCGCGTCATGGTGACCGGGGCGGGCGGATCCATCGGCTCCGAGCTGGCGCGCCAGTGCGCCGCCGCGGGCGCGCGCAGCGTGATGCTGCTCGAGCGGGCCGAACTGCCGCTCGACGATGTCGCCAGCGAACTGCGCCGCAATTTCCCCCACCTGGACGTGCTGCCGGTGCTGGCCGATTGCGGCGATGCGGTCGCCTGCCGCATCGCCCTGGCCGAAGGCATGGACTATGTCTTCCACGCCGCCGCCTGCAAGCAGGTGCCGATGCTCGAAGGGCAGGTGCGCGAGGCGCTGCGCAACAACGTGCGCGCCACCGCCACCTTGGCCCGCGCCTGCCGGGACGCGGGCGTCGGCAATTTCGTGCTGATTTCCACCGACAAGGCCATCTGCCCGATCAACGTGCTGGGCGCCAGCAAGCGCTTCGCCGAGCTGGTCTGCCAGGCCGAGCTGGAGGGCAGCCAGGTGCAGCTGTCGGTGGTGCGCTTCGGCAACGTGCTCGATTCGGCGGGCAGCGTGGTGCCGCTGTTCCGCAAGCAGATCAGCCAGGGCGGGCCGGTGACGGTGACCCATCCCGAAGTGACGCGCTACTTCATGACCATTCCCGAGGCCTGCCAGCTGATCCTGCATTCGGTCAGCCTGGGCCGCGATCCATCGTCGGTGTACGCGCTGGACATGGGCCGGCCGGTGGCCATCCGCGAGCTGGCCGAGCAGATGATCCGCCTGAGTGGCAAACGGCCGGGCATCGACATCGCGGTGAGCTACACCGGCCTGCGTCCGGGCGAGAAGCTGCACGAAATCCTTTTCCATCCCGACGAGCGCTACCAGCGCACGCGCCATCCGCGCATCCTGCAGGCGGCCCCGCGCGAGGTGCGTGGCGACGTGCAGCGCGCGCTGCTGGCGCGCCTGGACCAGCTGCTGGCCGATGCGCGCTCCGAGCAGGCGCTGGTCGCGCTGCTGCGTGAAGCCGTGCCGGAGTACACTCCGGGTCCGGAGGGCGGCGAAACGCCGGCCGCCTCATTTCCGTCGCAAGAGTGAGATACGCCGAGCAATGAGTTTCCGCATCCGAAAAGCCGTATTCCCTGTCGCCGGCCTGGGCACCCGCTTCCTGCCCGCGACCAAGACCGTGCCCAAGGAAATGCTTCCCGTCGTGGACAAGCCGCTGATCCAGTACGCGGTGGACGAGGCGATCGAAGCGGGCTGCGACACCCTGGTCTTCGTTACCAACCGCTACAAGCACGCCGTTGCCGATTATTTCGACAAGGCCTACGAGCTAGAGGTGAAGCTCGAGAAGTCGGGCAAGACCGAGCTGCTGGGCATGATCCGCGACGTGCTGCCGCGGCACGTCCGCGCCATCTTCGTCACCCAGGCCGAGGCCCTGGGCCTGGGCCACGCCGTGCTGTGCGCGCGGCCGGTGATCGGCGATGAACCCTTCGCCGTGCTGCTGCCCGACGACCTGATCTGGAACAAGGGCCCCGGTGCGCTCAGGCAGATGGCGGCATTGGCCGAACGCGAATCGGCCAGCGTGATCGCCGTGCAGGACGTGCCGCCGGACCAGACCGGCAGCTACGGCATCGTCGCCACCGGCGACGTGCAGGGCCGCACGGCGCAGATCAACGCGATCGTCGAGAAGCCGCGTCCGGACGTGGCGCCGAGCAACCTGGCCGTGGTCGGCCGCTACGTGCTCAGCGGACGCATCTTCGACCTGCTCTCGCGCACGCGTCCGGGCGCCGGCGGCGAGATCCAGCTCACCGACGGCATCGCCGCGCTGATGAAGGAAGAGCGCGTGCTGGCGCACCGCTTCGAAGGCAAGCGCTTCGACTGCGGCAGCCGCATCGGCCTGGTGGAGGCCACCATCGAGTTCGCGCTGCAGCACGACGACCTGGCCGAAGATACCCGAGAGATCATGCGCGCCGCGCTGGCCCGCTGATCAGGACAGCAGTCGCCACGCGGTCCAGGCCATCACGGCCACCGCCAGCCCCACCGAACCGATCGCCGCGGCCTGCAGCCGCGAAGCGACGCGGCGTGCATCGTCGCCATGCCGGACGGGTCGCTGGCCCAACAACTGCAGGCCCGCCGGGGGCCACTGCCGCTGTTCCCGTGTCTGCCTGGCCCAGTCGGCAAGGTAGCGCGCCAGTAGCAGGGCCATCGCCGCGATCGCCAGGTTGATCAGCGTTGACGCCATCGCCACCTGGCGCATGGCGCGGTCGGGATCATCGAATCCGAACTCGGCCACGTGCCGCAGCCAGGCTTCGTAGCCCAGCAGCAGCGCGACACCGACGGCCGCCACGGTGCCCAGCACCCGGAGGGTGCGGAGACGGTGCTGGTGCTCCCGGCGCTGTTCTCGTTGATCCATGGTTTCCTGCCGCCGCGCGATGGTGACATCCTAGACGCTGATTGCTGACGGTGACGGCCATGGACGCCTCCAGTTACTACCGTGCGTCGGCCGCGCCGCAGGCCGGCTACGCCCCGCTCACGGGCCGCCGCGAGGTGGATGTATGCATCGTCGGCGGCGGTTTCGCCGGCCTCAACACCGCCCTGGGCCTGGCCGAGCGCGGCCGGCCCGACGTGCTGGTGCTCGAGGCGCAGGCCATCGGCCACGGGGCGTCCGGCCGCAACGGCGGCTTCGTGTTCGGCGGCTTTTCCCGGGGCGAGGGCCAACTGCTGGCCGAGCTTGGGCCCGATCGGGCGCGCAGCCTTTACCTGGGCACCCAGTCGGCCGTGGACCTGATCCGCCAACGCATCGCCCGCCACCGCATCGACTGCCAGGCCACCGATGCCGGCGTCCTGTGGGCAAACTGGTTCCGGGATCCTGCGGTGCTTCGGCAGCGCCAGGCGCTGCTGGCCGAACACTTCGACACCCACTGGGACTGGGTGCCGCGCGAGGACCTGGCGACCCGACTGCGTACCCCGCGCTACGGTGACGCCCTGTTCGAACGCAACGCGCTGCACTTCAACCCGCTGGCGTACGCGCACGGACTGGCGCGCGTCGCCTCGGGGCTGGGCGTGGCGGTGCATGAGAACAGCCCGGCAATCTCGCTCCAACGGGCAGGCAGCGCCTGGCGCGTGCGCACGGCACAAGGGGAGGTGCAGGCGCGCGAGGTGGTGCTGGCCTGCGGTGGTTACCTGGCCGGGCTGCGGCGGGACGTGGATGCCGGCGTGCTGCCGATTGCCACCTACGTGATGGTGACCGAGCCGCTGGGCGCAAGGCTGCAGGAAGGCCTGAACACCCAGGCGGCGGTTTATGACACCCGCTTCGCCTTCGATTACTACCGTCCGCTGCCGGACACGCGGCTGCTGTGGGGCGGCCGCATCTCGGTGCGCGACCGCGCGCCGGACGCGGTCAAGCGCCTGCTGCGTCGCGACCTGCTCAAGGTCTACCCGCAGTTCGAAGGCGTGCGCATCGAGCACGCGTGGTCGGGCCTGATGAGCTACGCCCGCCACGAAATGCCGCAGATCGGCCGCATCGACGACGGCCTGTGGCTGGCCCAGGCCTTCGGTGGCCACGGCGTGGCGCCCACCACCTTCGCGGGCGAGGTGCTGGCCTCGGCCATCGCCCAGGACGATCCGCGCTGGCGGCAGTTTTCGCACTACGGCCTGGTCTCGGCCCTCAAGCCGGCCGGCTTCGTGGGTGCGCAGCTCAGCTACTGGTGGCTGCAAGCCAGGGACGCGTGGAAGTCGCGGATGGAGGGGTGGGGCAGATGATTTTTGACGCGGATGAACGCGGATGACGCGGATAAAAGCCTGTTTAATGGCTTGAAGCCGGGCGCATCGCAATCCAATCGTCCTTCCGCTTCTATCCGCGTAATCCGCGTTCATCCGCGTCAAAAAACCTCTTCCCGGCAAGAAAAAAAAGCGGGCCTCCGAAGAGGCCCGCCCATGCTGCCAGGAGTCAGAGCGACTCGAAGATGCCGGCCGCGCCCATGCCCGTGCCGATGCACATGGTGACCATGCCGTACTTGCTCTTGCGGCGCTGCATGCCGTGCACCAGGGTGGCCGTGCGGATGGCGCCGGTGGCGCCCAGCGGATGGCCCAGCGCGATCGCGCCGCCCAGCGGGTTCACCTTGTCCGGATCCAGGCCGCAGGTGCGGATCACCGCCAGGGCCTGGGCCGCGAAGGCCTCGTTGAGCTCGATCCAGTCGATCTGGTCCTGGGTCAGGCCGGCCTGCTTGAGCACCTTGGGAATGGCCGCGATCGGGCCGATGCCCATCACTTCCGGGCGCACGCCCGCCACCGAGAAGCCGACGAAGCGCGCCAGCGGCGTCAGGCCGTATTCCTTGATCGCCTTTTCGGACGCCAGCATCACCGCCGCCGCGCCGTCGGACATCTGCGAGGACGTGCCGGCCGTCACGCTGCCGCCGTTGCGGAACACCGGACGCAGCTTGGCCAGGCCTTCCAGGCTGGTGTCGGCGCGCGGGCCTTCGTCGTTCTCCACCAGCAGCTCGCGCAGCTTGACGGTGTTGCTGCCCACCACCGGCTGGCGCGAGATCACCTGATAGGGCGTGATCTCGGCCTTGAACTCACCGGCGGCCTGGGCGGCCAGCGCCTTCTGGTGCGAGGCCACGGCGAACGCGTCCTGGTCCTCGCGCGAGATATTCCACTCCTCGGCGACCTTCTCGGCGGTGATGCCCATGCCGTAGGCGATGGCCACGTTCTCGTCGCGCGCGAACACTTGCGGGCTCATGGCCACCTTGTTGCCCATCATCGGCACCATGGACATGGACTCGGTGCCGCCGGCCAGCATCAGGTCGGCATTGCCCAGGCGGATCTGGTCGGCCGCCATCGCCACGGCCTGCAGGCCCGACGAGCAGAAGCGGTTGATGGTCTGCGCGGCGATCACGTTGGGCAGGCCGGCCAGCAGCAGGCCGATGCGCGCCACGTTCATGCCCTGCTCGCCCTCGGGCATGGCGCAGCCGATGATGGCGTCGTCGATGCGGGTCGGGTCGATGCCGGGCACCTGCGCGACCACGGCGCGCAGCACGTGCGCCAGCATCTCGTCGGGACGGGTGTTGCGGAAGACGCCGCGCGGGGCCTTGCCCACCGGGGTGCGGGTGGCGGCGACGATGTAGGCGTCCTGGATTTGCTTGGTCATGGGGTCAGTTCCTCAGCGGCTTGCCGGTCTTGAGCATGTGCAGGATGCGTTCCTGCGTCTTGGGCATCTGGGCCAGCGCGACGAAATGCTCGCGCTCCAGCTTCAGCAGCCACTCCTCGTCCACCAAGGCGCCGCGATCCACCTCGCCGCCGCACAGTACGGTGGCGATGCGCGAGGACACCTCGTAGTCATGCTCGGAGATGAAGCGGCCCTCGAGCATGTTCACCAGCATCATCTTGAAGGTGGCGATGCCGACGTCGCCGGCCACCTGTACCTGGCGGGCGGGCAGGGGCGGGCGGTAGCCCGACTCCGCCAGCGCGCGCGCCTGGGCCTTGGCCACGTGCAGCAGCTCGTACTGGTTGAACACCACCACGTCGCCCTCGCGCGCCAGCTTGAGCTCCTTGGCTTCCAGCGCGGACGCCGAAACCTTGCCCATGGCCACCGCCTCGAAATACGGCTTGAGCTGGGCGAACACATCGCCGCCCGGGCCGGCCGCGGCCGAGGCGCGCACGGCGATCTCCTTCAGGCCGCCGCCCGCGGGCAGCAGGCCCACGCCGGCTTCGACCAGGCCGATGTAGCTTTCCAGGGCAAAGGCCGTGCGGGCCGCATGCATCTGGAACTCGCAGCCGCCGCCCAGCGCCAGGCCGCGCACCGCCGCGACCACCGGCACCAGCGCGTACTTGATGCGCTGGCTGGTGGCCTGGAAGGTGCCCACCATCGCCTCGAACTCGGCGACCTTGCCGGCCTGCAGCGAGGCCATGGCGCCCGAAAGGTCGGCGCCCGCGGAGAAGGGTTCCTTGTGCTGCCAGATCACCAGGCCCTGGAAATCCTTCTCGGCGCGGTCGATCGCTTCCAGCACGCCGGCCAGCACGCCGTCGCCGACGGTATTCATCTTGGTCTTGAAGCCCAGCACCGCGATGCCGTCGCCGTCATGCCACATGCGCACCGCGTCGGTTTCGAACACGGTTTCGCCCGGGGCCTGGCGCTCGCCGAGCACCGGATCCGGGAAGCGCTGGCGGTTGTACACGGCCAGGTTGGAGCGCGGCTGCATGTCCTTGCGGGCCGGACTGAAGCTGCCCTCGACCGCATGCACGCCGTCGCGCCCGTCGAACACCCAGTCGGGCAGGGGCGCGCTGGACATCGACTTGCCGGCCACGATGTCCTCGGCGATCCACTCGGCCACCTGCTTCCAGCCCGCCGCCTGCCAGGCCTCGAACGGGCCCAAGCTCCAGCCGTAGCCCCAGCGGATGGCCAGGTCGACGTCGCGCGCGGTCTCGGCAATCGAGGCCAGGTGGTAGGCGCTGTAGTGGAACAGATCGCGGAACACCGCCCACAGGAACTGCGCCTGCGGATGCTGGCTGGCGCGCAGCTGGGCGAACTTCTCGGCCGGGTTCTTGTTCTTCAGGATGGCGACCACTTCCGGGGCCGCCTCGCCGGTGGCCGGACGGTAGTCCTGGGCCTTGAGGTCCAGCACAACGATGTCCTTGCCCTTCTTCATGAAGATGCCCGCGCCGGTCTTCTGGCCCAGCGCGCCCTTGTCGATCAGCGCCTTGAGCCAGGCCGGGGCGGCGAAGTACTTGTGCCACGGGTCGTCGGGCAGGGTGTCGGCCATGGTCTTGATGACGTGGGCCATGGTGTCCAGGCCGACCACGTCGGAGGTGCGGTAGGTGGCCGACTTGGGACGGCCCAGCAGCGGGCCGGTCAGCGCGTCCACTTCATCGAAGCCCAGGCCGAATTCGGCCGTGTGGTGCAGGGTCGAGAGGATCGAGAAGACGCCGATGCGGTTGCCGATGAAGTTCGGCGTGTCCTTGGCGTAGACCACGCCCTTGCCTAGGGTGGTGACCAGGAAAGTCTCAAGCCCTTCAAGGACTTGCTTCTCGGTCTTCGAGCAAGGGATGAGCTCGGCGAGGTGCATGTAGCGCGGCGGGTTGAAGAAGTGCACGCCGCAGAACCGCGCCTGCAGCGACTCCGGCAGCACCTCGGCCAGGCCGTTCATGCTCAGGCCCGAGGTGTTGGAGGCCAGGATCGCGTGCGGGGCCACGTAGGCCTCGATGCGGTCGTACAGCGCCTTCTTCCAGTCCATGCGCTCGGCGATGGCCTCGATGATCAGGTCGCAGTCCTTGAGCAGGTCCAGGTGCTGGTCATAGTTGGCCGGGGTGATCGCGGCCGCCTTGGCCTTGCTGGCGAACGGGGCCGGCGACAGCTTGCCGAGGTTGGCGACGGCCTTGTCGACGATGCCGTTGGGCGGGCCTTCCTTGGCGGGAAGGTCGAACAGGATGGTGTCGACGTCGGCGTTGACGAGGTGGGCGGCGATTTGCGCGCCCATCACGCCGGCGCCGAGCACGGCCACCTTGCGGATGCGAAGTTGCGACATGGGAAGCTCCGTGGGGGAGACGATGGGAAAGGGGTCAGCCGGCCCGCAGGCCGGCGGCGGCGAAGGAAATCAGGGACTGGGCGGCCTTTTCGCAGTGGGCCTTCTCGGACACGCCGGTGGGCCGCTTGATCAGGCCGAAGTCGGCCATGGCGTAGGTGAGGGCGCCGGCGGTGAAGTCCAGCCGCCAGTACAACTCTTCCTTGGCCAGGCTGGGCACCGCGCTGCCGATGGCCTTGGCGAATTCGCGCAGCACGTGGCCGTAGTTGTCGGACAGGAACTTGCGCAGGCGGTCGTTCTTTTCGGCGAAGGCGCGGGCCAGCACCCGCACGAAGGCCGAGCCGCCGTGGCGATCGATGGTCAGGGCCAGGGGCGGCTCGATGAAGGCGGCCAGGATGGCCTCCAGGTCGCCCGGACGGGTCTCCTGGGCCAGCCGCAGCTGGGCCAGGCGGCGCTCGCTCATTTCGTCCATGCGGCGCCGGAAGACCTCGTTGACCAGGTTTTCCTTGCTGCCGAAGTGGTAGTTGACCGCCGCGATGTTCACGTCGGCCCGGCTGGTCACCTGGCGCAGGGACGTGCCGGCGAAACCGTGCTGGGCGAACAGTTCTTCCGCCGCGCCCAGGATGCGTTCCTTGGTGTTGAAGTGGGTAGTTGTCATGGCCTGCCAGCGTTCGATTCAAACGGGTGTTGGCGAGTGTACCCCGGCCAACGTGACAGTCAAATGGCTGATTGAAACCGGTCCCGCCCCGGGCGACCCCGGCCTGGCCCGGCGACCCGGCCCGGGGGCCGGCGGCCGCACCTGCGGACTTGCACAGGGTTTTGCGCTAAACCCCCGATTGGACGGGGAATTGTGTTAAATTCACGGGCTCCCGAACCCCTAGAACCCACGGAGCAACACCATGGCGCTGGAGCGCACCATTTCCATCATCAAGCCCGACGCGGTCGCCAAGAACGTCATCGGCGAAATCTATGCCCGCTTCGAGAAGGCCGGCCTGAAGGTCGTCGCCGCCAAGATGAAGCATCTCTCGCGCAAGGAAGCCGAAGGTTTCTACGCCGTGCACCGCGAGCGTCCGTTCTTCAACGCGCTGGTCGAGTTCATGATCTCCGGCCCGGTGATGATCCAGGTGCTGGAAGGCGACAACGCCGTCAGCAAGAACCGCGACCTGATGGGCGCCACCAATCCGAAGGAAGCCGCCGCCGGCACCATCCGCGCCGATTTCGCCCAGTCCATCGACGCCAATGCCGTGCACGGCTCGGACAGCCTGGAGAATGCCGCGATCGAAACCGCGTATTTCTTCGCCGCCACCGAGCTGTGCCCGCGCTGAGCGGATGACCTCGTGACCGCGACCCCGGACAAGTCCATCCCGCTGCTGGTCAATCCGGCCACGGGCACGCTCGCGCCGGCCGCACCGGCGCGGCTGAACCTGTTCGACCTCGATCGCGAGGGCATGGAGCGCTTCTTCGCCGAGACCCTCGGCGAGAAGCGCTTTCGCGCCCATCAGCTGATGAAGTGGATGTACCACCAGCACGTCACCGATTTTTCGCTCATGACCGACGTGGGCAAGGCGCTGCGCGCCAAGCTCGAAGAGCACTGCGAAATCCGGCCGCCCAACGTCGTGCTCGACCAGGGGTCCACCGACGGCACCCACAAGTGGCTGCTGGGCATGGACACCAGCAATTCGATCGAGACGGTGTTCATCCCCGACAAGGGCCGCGGCACGCTGTGCGTGTCCAGCCAGGTCGGCTGCGGCCTGAACTGCCAGTTCTGTTCCACCGCCACCCAGGGCTTCAACCGCAACCTGTCCACCGCCGAGATCATCGGCCAGGTCTGGACCGCGTCGCGCCACCTGGGCAACAAGACCCACATGCAGCGCAAGCTCACCAATGTCGTCATGATGGGCATGGGCGAGCCGCTGCTGAACTTCGACAACGTCGTGCGCGCGATGAGCCTGATGCGCGACGACAATGGCTTCGGCCTGGCCAACAAGCGCGTCACCCTGTCCACCGCCGGCCTGGTGCCGATGATCGACCGGCTCTCCGAGGTCAGCGACGTATCGCTGGCGGTGTCGCTGCACGCGCCCGACGATGACCTGCGCACCACCCTGGTGCCGCTGAACAAGAAGTACCCGATCGCCGAACTGCTCGAGTCCTGCGTGCGCTACGCGATGCGCAAGCCGCGCACCTCGATCACCTTCGAATACACCATGATGAAGGGCGTCAACGACAAGCCCGAGCACGCCCGCGCGCTGGCGCGGCTGATGCGCAAGTTCGATGCGCAGGTGCAGCGCGAGGACGCGGCCAAGGTCAACCTGATTCCCTTCAACCCGTTCGCGGGCACCCGCTTCGAGCGCTCCGAGGAGGCCGACATCCGCGCCTTCCAGAAGATCCTGCTCGACCAGAAGGTGCTCACCATGGTCCGGCGCACGCGCGGCGACGACATCGATGCGGCCTGCGGCCAGCTCAAGGGCCAGGTGATGGATCGCACCCGCCGCCAGTCCGATTTCAAGCGCAAGCTCGAACAACAGGGAGTGTCCGATGCGGCCTGAAGCAATGCTCCGAACCCTCGCGCTTGGCGTCGCCGTGGCGCTGGCCACTGGCTGCGCCAGTTCCCCGTCCACCGGCCTCAACGCCGAAGGGCAGGCGATCGGCAGCCAGGCCGCGATGAGCAACAAGGGCCTGGCCAACCTCACCCTGGCGCAGAACTACCTGGCCTCGGGCCAGACCGAATACGCCATCGACCGCGCCAACCGCGCACTGCGCAGCGACCCGGATTCGGCCGACGTGCAGATCGTGCTGGGCATGATCCGCGAGAAGCTGGGCGACAGCGCCGGCGCCGGTGCGCACTACGCGCGTGGCGTGAAGCTGGCCCCGACCTCGGGCCACGTGCTCAACGTGCACGGCGTCTGGCTCTGCCAGCAGGGCAAGGCCGCCGACGCCGACCAGGCATTCGCTCGCGCCGTCCGCGACCCGTTCTACAAGACGCCCGACCAGGCGCTGTTCAACGCCGGCAAGTGCGCCATGCAGGCCGGCCAGCTGGACAAGGCCGAGGCCTACCTGCGCCAGGGCCTGCAGGCGTCGCCGGAAAATCCGGCGCTGCTGGCGCGCATGGCGGAACTGCAGTTCCAGCGCCGCGACTACATGAGCGCGCGCGCCTTCTACCAGCGCCGCGAGTCGCTGGGCAAGACCACGCCCGAGCTGCTCAACCTGGCCATCAGCATCGAGCAGGCCGCCGGCGACACCGTTGCCGCGCAGCGCTACATGCAGCGCCTGAAGGAACAGTTCCCCGACTACACGCCGCCCGCCACGGAGGGGTCGAGCCAGTGAACAACGAAGGCACCCAGGAAGTCCTGTTCCAGGATCCGATCGGCCTGCGCCTGCGGCTGGCGCGCGAGAAGTCAGGGCTGACGGTCGAGCAGGTGGCCCAGCAGCTCAAGCTGCCGGTGGCGATCGTGCACGCCATGGAAGCCGACGACTGGCAGCGCCTGGGCGCGCCGGTGTACGTGCGCAGTTACCTGGGCAGCTACCTGCGCCTGGTCGGGCTGCCCGCCGACCTGGCCGAGCAGGCCGCGCAGACCAAGGCGACGCCGACCCTGGTGGCCATGGGGTCGCGTTCGCGCATGCGCCATGCGCTGAACCATTCGATGCGCAACGTGGTGTATCTGGTGATGACCGCCGTGCTGGTCATCCCCGTGGTGCTGGTGGCACGTCATTACCAGTCCGCGCCGCCGGCCGAAGTGCTGACGCTCGAAACCACGCCCGACCTGGTGCCCGTGGACCCGCTGGCGGTCTCCGACGCGCCTGCGCCCGCGGCCGCGCCGGCCGACCGTGCCGCGGGTCCCGAACCCACGATGGAGGTTGAACCGGCACCGGCGGCTGCGCAGGGTCCGGATCCCGTGATGGCCTCGATGGCCCCGTTCACCAAGCCTGCGGCGACCAGCGACGGCTTGCTGCTTCGTTTCAATGCCGAGAGCTGGGTGGACGTGGTCGACGCGCAGGGCATGCGCCTCGAGCGCGGCCTGGTGGCCAGCGGCGACGAGCGCCGTTACGCGGCCGGACAGGTGGCGCGCATTACCCTCGGCAATGCCGATGGCGTCGAGGTGACGTACGCCGGCAAGGCGGTGGACCTGGCGCCTTACCGCGCCGCGAACGTCGCCCGCTTTGCGGTATCCTCCACCGGCGAACCCACCCCCGCCGGCAACTGAGCGCGCGGCATCCCCGTCCGCCTCCCTCCACCCGTCCGGGCCCGCCCCGGACCTGAAGAAGCCTTCCATGGACCAGATTGACGAATACGAACAGGGCGAACGCGTTCGCGCCTGGCTGCGCAGCAACGGCTCCTCGCTGATCGGCGGCATCGCCCTCGGCCTGGCCTGCCTGGGGGGCTGGCAGTGGTGGCAGGGCCAGCAGGGCCGTCAGCAGCTCGAGGCGGCCAACGAATACCACGCCTACACCAAGGCGGCCGATGCGAAGGAAGAGGCCAAGGCCTCGGCGCATTTCGCCGCGCTCGGCAAGGACTACGCCGACACGCCGTACCCGGCGCTGGCCGCACTGCGGCAGGCCGCCGACCTGCACGCGCAAGGCAAGGACGACGAGGCCATCAAGGCGCTGGAGTCGGTGAAGGGCGAGGGCGTGGACCCGATGCTGGCCGAACTGGCCCAGCTTCGCATCGCCCGCCTGCTGACCGGACAGGGCAAGCACGAGGACGCGATCAAGCGCGTCTCGGCCATCGCCAACCCGGCCTATCCGGCCGTGGCCGCCGAGATCCGCGGTGACGCCGAAATGGCCCTGGGACGCCGCGAGCAGGCCCGCGACGAGTATGAAAAGGCCCTGGCCTCGATGGACATCGCCGCACCGACCCGGCCCATGGTCGAGATGAAACTTACCGATGCGGGCGGCTCGCCGAACGCACAGCCGGAGACCTGACCGAATGTCGCTTCGCATCTTGCTGATCTCGCTGATCCTGGCATTCGCCACGGGTTGCTCCACCATCAAGGGCTGGTTCGGCGACGACAAGAGCCGCGCCATCGCGCCGGCCGAGCTCACCGACCTCACCAGCCCGATCGCGGTGCGTGCCGCCTGGGACCGCAACCTCGGCGATGGCCAGAAGAAGCTGGGCCTGCGTTCGCGTCCCGCCATCGAGGGCGACCGCATGTACGTGTCCAACGACGCCGGTCGCGTGCTGGCGATGGACATCAATTCCGGCGACATCCTCTGGGATTCCGAAGTGGTGAAGACGGGCAAGCAGGGCAGCCGCATCTTCTTCTGGAAGCGTCGCGCCACCGAGGCCGGCCTCACCGGCGGTCCGGGTGCGGGTGAGGGCCTGGTCGTGGTCGGCGGCCGCAACGGCGAAGTGGTGGCGCTGGACGCCGGCACCGGGGCCGAACGCTGGAAGACCACGGTCACCTCCGAAGTCATCGCCGCGCCGCTGGTCACCGCCGGCCTGGTGGTGGTGCGCAGCAACGACGGCCGCACCTTCGGCCTGGATGCCGGCAACGGCGAGCGCAAGTGGGTGTTCGACCGCGGCCTGCCCAACCTGAGCGTGCGCGGCAACGGCGCGCCCGTGGCCGGTGGCGAACTGGTCTACCTGGGCTACGACGACGGCACCGTGATCGCCCTGCGCCTTACCGACGGCCTGCGCGCCTGGGAACAGCTGATCGCCGAGCCCGATGGCCGCAACGACCTGGAGCGCCTGGCCGACGTGGACGGCGAGCTGCAGCTGGGCCTGGAAGAAATCTACGCGACCAGCTTCCGCGGCCAGACCATGGCCATCTCGCTGGCCAACGGCCGTCCGATCTGGAACCGCGACGTCGGTGGCTACGGCGGCCTGGCGCTGCTGGCCGACCGCCTGATCGTGGCCGATGCCAACGGCACCGTGTGGGCCCTGGACCGCAACAACGGCAGCGCCCTGTGGAAGCAGGAGGCGCTGGCGCGCCGCTGGGTCACCACGCCTGCGGTGCATGGCAGCTACGCCGTGGTCGGCGACGTCGAAGGCTACCTGCACTGGATCCGCGTGGACGACGGCCAGATCGTCGGCCGCGACCGCATCGACCGTGCGCCGATCCTGGGTACGCCCCAGGTCGCGGCCAACGGCATGCTGGTGGCGCTGTCGTCCGAGGGCAAGCTGGCCGCGTACCCGCAGCCGCAGTAATTCCGGTCGCGGCCCCGTCCGGGGTCCGGCCATTGCGGAGGGCCCGGTGGGCCGTCCGCTGCACCGCCCGGCTCCGGCCGGGCGGTTCGCGCTTCCGGCGCGAAAAACCGAACCGCTTCAGGAGAGATCCCCGTGTTGCCATTGGTCGCTCTGGTCGGCCGGCCGAATGTCGGCAAGTCCACGATCTTCAACGCGCTAACGCGCAGCCGCGACGCGCTCGTGCACGACGAGCCCGGCGTCACCCGCGACCGCCATTACGGCATCTGCCGCCGCGACGAGGACCATCCGTTCGCGCTGTGCGATACCGGTGGCCTGTCGGGTGACGAGGAAGGCCTGGCCGGCGCCACCGCGCGCCAGGCGCGCTCGGCCGTGGCCGAGGCCGACCTGGTGCTGTTCGTGGTCGATGGCCGCGAAGGCCCGTCGGCGCTGGACGAGAACATCCTGTCCTGGCTGCGCAAGAGCGGCCGCCGCTTCTTCCTGGTCATCAACAAGACCGACGGCATGGACGAGGAGGCCGTCGTGGCCGAGTTCGCGCGCTTCGGCGTCGAGCGCACCATCCCGATCGCGGCGGCGCACCAGCGCGGCATTCCCGACCTGCTCGAGGAAGTGATCCCGGAGCTTCCGGCCGAGCGCGACGTGGAAGTGCTCACCGACGATCCGTCGCGCATCCGCATCGCCTTCCTGGGCCGCCCCAACGTCGGCAAGTCCACGCTGGTGAACCGCCTGCTGGGCGAGGAGCGCATGATCGCTTCCGACGTGCCCGGCACCACCCGCGATTCGATCGCGGTGGAGATGGAGCGCGACGGCAAACCCTACCTGCTGATCGACACCGCCGGCCTGCGCCGCCGGGCCAAGGTCGAGGAGGCGGTGGAAAAGTTCAGCGTCTTCAAGACCCTGCAGGCCATCGAGAACTGCCAGGTGGCCGTGGTGCTGCTTGACGCCGGCGAAGGCGTGACCGAGCAGGACGCCACCGTGCTGGGGCACGTGCTCGATTCCGGCCGTGCCCTGGTGATCGCCGTGAACAAGTGGGACGGCCAGGACAAGTACACGCGCGAGCAGGCGATCTCGATGCTCGAGCGCAAGCTGTCGTTCTGCGAGTGGGCCGAGCGCATCACCATCTCGGCCAAGAACGGCACCGGCCTCAAGGACCTGTTCAAGGCCATCCACCGCGCGCACGCCTCGGCCACCTACGAGTTCAGCACGGCCGAAACCACCAAGGCGCTGGAGATCGCGGTCGAGAGCTTCTCGCCGCCGGTCGTGCGCGGGCACGTGGCGAAGATGAAGTTCGCCCATCCCGGCGGCGCCAATCCGCCCACCTTCATCGTGCACGGCAACCGCCTCAAGTCGCTGACCGAGAGCTATCGCCGGTACCTGGAGAATTTCTTCCGCAAGCGCTTCAAGCTGGTGGGCACGCCGATCCGCTTCGTGTTCAAGGAAGGCGCCAATCCGTACGAAGGCAAGAAGAACGTGCTCACCGAGCGCCAGGTCAAGGCCAAGCGCCGCCTGATGAAACACGTCAAGGGCAAATGATCCCGCGCACCGCGATCACCCTGGGCGTGCTCGCCGGCGGCCGCGGCCAGCGCCTGGGCGGCAGCGACAAGGCCTGGGTGATGCATCGCGGTCGCTTCCTGCTGCAGAACACGCTGTCGGCCTTCCCGGGCACCTGGGCCGCGCGGCTGGTCAGTGCACGCACTCCGGATCCACGATTTGAAAAGCTCGGCGTGCAGCCCGTGTTCGACCGGCGCGCCGATTTCGCGGGTCCGCTCGCGGCGCTGGAGGCCCTGGCGGCCGCCTGCACCACTCCCTGGCTGCTCACCGCGCCCGTGGACCTGCATCGCCTGCCGGAGGAACTGCCCGAGGCGCTGCGTGCCTCCGCCGCGCGCGAAGGCGTGGTGGTGAAGGACGCCAGCGGGCTGCAGCCGCTGCTGGCGCTGTGGCGCGCGCCGGCCTTGCTGGCCGCGGCCACCGCGCTGCTCGATGCCGGTGAATCCGCCGCCCACCGCGTGGTGGGTCGGCTGGACATGGCCCGGCTGGATATCTCGCCCAAGCTGCTGGGCAACCTCAACACGCCCGACGACCTGCAGGAGCCAGACTCCGCATGAGCCCGGGCGAAGCCATCGGCATCTCTTTCGAACAGGCGCAAGACATCATGCGCCGCGTCGGCGCGGAATCCCGACTTGAAATCGTCCGCCGCCCGCTGTCGCGGGCGCTGGGCGCGGTGCTTGCCGAAGACGTGGTCGCGGGCCTGCCGCTGCCCGGCTTCGACAATTCCGCGATGGATGGCTACGCGGTGCGCGCGCGGGAAGCGAACGCGGCCGGCGCGTCCGGCCTGGTGCTCGCGGGCGAGCAGTTCGCGGGCTCCAGCCGGGGCCTGGAACTCGGGGCAGGGCAGTGCATCCGCATCACCACCGGCGCACCGATGCCACGCGGTGCCGACAGCGTGCTGATCAAGGAAAACGCGCGCGAGGCCGACGGCCACGTGATGCCGCTCGAGCCCGTGCGCGAGGGCCAGCACGTGCGCTACGCGGGCGAAGACGTGGCGGTGGGCGAGATCGTGCTGCGCGCAGGCGAATGCCTGACGCCGGCGCGGCTGAGCCTGGCGGCCGCGCTGGGCCTGCCCGACCTGCCCGTGCACCGGCGTCCCACCGTGGCCCTCTTCACCACCGGCGACGAACTGCGTCCGCCCGGCCAGGCGCTGGCTCCGGGCGAGATCCACGACAGCAACCGCGTGCTGCTGCAGACGCTGCTGATCGCCGAAGGCTACGAGCCGGTATCGCCCCCGGTGCTGCCGGACGATCCCGCGCGGATCACGGCCGCCCTGCGCGACGCCTCGTTCGCCTTCGACCTGATCATCACCTGCGGCGGTGTGTCGGCTGGCGAGAAGGACCACCTGCCTGCGCTGCTGCGCGAACATGGCCAGGTGCACTTCTGGAAGGTGCGCATGAAGCCCGGCATGCCGGTGCTGTTCGGCCGGCTCGACGATGCGCTGCTGCTGGGCCTGCCGGGCAACCCGGTGTCGGTGCTTGCGACCTTCCTGACGCTGGGCCGTGATCTGCTGGCCGCGCTGCAGGGACAGGCCGCCGCGCCGTCACCGTGGCGCGCGCGCCTGGCCGCACCGATCAGCAAGGGCCATTCGCGAATGGAGTTCATGCGCGGCGACCTGGCCTGCGATGCCCAGGGCCAGCTGCAGGTGCGGCCCAATCCCGCCGTGGCCTCGCACCGGCTGCGCGCGGCCGCCGATGCCAATGCCCTGATCTGCCTGCCGGAAGGGGCAGGGGAGTACGCGCAGGGCGATGTCGTGGACGTGCTGCCTTACCCGGGCCAGCGCGGCTAGACTGCGGCGATGCCCCCGATCGAGGAAATCACCCCGGCCCAGGCCCGCGAACGGCAGGCCAGCGGTCACCTGCTGGTGGACGTACGCGAGCCGGGGGAACACGCGCTGGGTCTGCCCAAGGGCGCGCTCGCGGTGCCGCGGGCATCGCTGGAATCCGATCCCGCGCGCTGGGCGCCGGACCGCAGCGCCGCCCTGCTGCTGGTCTGCGGCAGCGGCAAGCGTTCGCTGCTGGCGGCGCAGGCGCTGCAGGCGCAGGGCTACTCGCAGCTGGCCTCGGTGGTGGGCGGCTTCGAGCGCTGGCGCGCCGAAGGCCTGCCCGAAGACGCCGGTGCACCCGAGGATGCGGATTTCCTGGACCGCTATTCGCGCCACCTGCGGCTGCCGCAGGTGGGTCTGGACGGACAACGCAGGCTGGCCGCGGCGAAAGTGCTCGTGGTCGGTGCCGGCGGCCTCGGCTCGCCGGCGGCTTACTACCTCGCCGCGGCAGGCGTGGGACAGCTGATCTTGGCCGACGACGACGTGGTGGATCGCAGCAACCTGCAGCGGCAGATCCTGCATACCGACGCGCGCATCGGCCAGCGCAAGGTGGACTCGGCGCGCATCGCGCTGTCGGCGCTGAATCCGCGGCTCGACATCCGCACAGAGCCCGTGCGCGTCACCGCGGACAATGTCGCGGCGCTGGTCGCCCCGGCCGACGTGGTGGTGGACGGCGCCGACAATTTCCCCGTGCGCTACCTGCTGTCGGATGCCTGCGTGCAGCTGGCCAAGCCGCTGGTCTACGGCGCTGTGCATCGCTTCGAAGGGCAGGTGAGCGTGTTCGATGCCGGACGCCGGCGCGGGACGGCTCCCTGCTATCGCTGCCTGTTCCCGGAACCGCCGGCGCCTGAGGATGCGCCCAACTGCGCCGAAGCCGGCGTCCTCGGCGTCTTGCCGGGGGTGATCGGGCTGCTTCAGGCCACCGAGGCGCTCAAGCTGCTGCTGGGGCTGGGCGATTCGCTGGCCGGCCGGCTGCTGCATTTCGACGCCCTGGCCATGAAATTCCGGGAGACCCGCCTCGCGCCGGATCCCGCCTGTCCGGTGTGCGCACCCGGCCGGGTATTCCCTGGCTACAGCGACGATCCGCTGGCCTGTGCTTCGGCGCCCGCGCTGCGCTGAGCGGGCAGGCCGCGGTGAAGGCCGTGCGAACGGCAATCCCGATCACGCAAGCTGCATCCATCCCCGCTCGGCGGGCCGCCCATGCCCGCGCCGCCACGGGGTGTGCTGGAGGTCGGGCCTTGGCATGTTTCTTGTAACGCTTTGGTTAATTGCCTGCGCTGGGAGAAACGAATGCGAGTGTCCGAAGTGATGACGCGCGGTGTCCGCGTGATCGAAGAAACCACCACCCTGGCCGAGGCGGCCCGCCTGATGCGCGAGCACGACGTCGGCAGCCTGCCGGTCAACAGCGGGGACACCCTGGTGGGCATGGTGACCGACCGCGACCTGGTCATACGAGGTCTGGCCGAAGGCCTGTCGGGCGACGAGGCCGTCACCCGCGTGATGTCCGACGGCGTCAAGTACTGCTACGAGGACGAGGACGTGGAATCGGTGGCGGCCAACATGGCCCAGCTGCAGATCCGGCGCATCGCGGTGCTGTCGCGCGACAAGCGGCTGGTGGGCATCGTTTCGCTGGCCAACATCGCCAGTGCCAACGACCTTTCGGCCACCGACGACCTGCTGGACGCGACCGCGCAGCCGCACTGAGAAGGGCGCGCCGGTTCAGGCCATCTCGGCGGGTCGTCTCCACCGCCGGGTCACCCGGCCGGTACGCGGGCAGGTCACGGTGCCATCGTGGTCCCGTGCCAGTGCCGGCAGGCCTCGCCGCGCGGGCTGCCACCAGTGTTCGCGGTTGAACTGGAAATGGAGGGATGGCGGCAGCACGCCGGGGTGGGCGGCATTGAAGGCGGTAAGCAGCAGGCGCGCCCCGCGCCGGCCCAGCGATACCGGCACGAACACGGCGCAGGACTCGTCGATGCCCGCCTGCCCATGCTCGCATTCCTGCATGCGGAACTCGGCGGCGAAGCCCTCGATGCTCATCGTCCACGCGGTGTCGGCATGCAGGGCCACCAGCGCGTAGGCGTGGTACTGGATGGAGAAGCTGTACGGCGTGGCCGCGAAGATGCACTTCATGCTGTTCCTCCCTCGGCGTGGGCGAATCGGAAGCCGCCCCATGCCCGGAGTCTAGCCACGCGGTGGGGCAGGGTATGTGCGAAGCCGCACAGAGAATTCCGCGGCCCGCAGGGTCACCACACCAGGTCGTCGGGCACCTTGAAGCGCGCGTAGTACGCGTCGTCTTCGGCACTGGCCTCGTCGGGCGCTGCCGCTCCCGGCAGGCCGTGGTCGAGCACCACCAGGCTCGCATCGCGTTCGCGCACCTGCTCGCCCGCGCGTCTGGGCAGCAGCTCGTAGCGATCGCCCAGGCGCACGATCACCACCGCGCCCGAAGCCAGCTTGCGGCGCAGGTCGTCGTCCACCAGCACCGTGCGGATGGCGCCGTCGGCGTTGAAGCGGTATTCGCTGTCGCCGGTGCGCGGCAGCTTCTTGTCCGTAATGATCTGCCGGGCCTGCGCGGCCAGTTCGGCCAGCCGGGCTTGCGCCTTGCGTTCGGCAGCCAGCGCGCGATCGCGTTCCGCCTTGTCAGCGCGGGCCTGGGCCGCCTCGCGAGCGATGTCGTCGGAGGGGGCAGGGGCCTTGCCCTGGCGCGCCTTTTCCTGGCTGCGCGCCACCTCCGCAAGCTTGGATTTCTTGACCAGGCCAGCCTTGAGCAGCTGTTCCTGGAGCGGGTTGCCTTTGGCCATGGGGCTGTCTTGTAGTGGGACTGCACCCCATCATACGGCCCTGACCCGCGGCGAAGCAGGCAAGGCGCAAGCATGGCAACGCTCAAATACCTGGCCGGCTACCCCGAACCCCTGCAGGCGCAGGTGCGGGACCTGATCGCCCAAGGCCGGCTGGCCGATGTGCTGGCCGGAAAGTATGGCGAGCAGCATGCGGTGCGCAACGACGGGCAGCTCTACGACTACGTGCAGGCGCTGAAGGACCGGCACCTGCGCAAGTCGGTGCCGCTGGCCAGGGTTGCGTACGACAGCCGGATGCAGGTGATGAAACATGCGCTGGGCACGCACACCGCGATTTCGCGCCAGCACGGGGGTCGGCTGCGGGCCAGCCGCGAGATCCACATCGCTGCGCTGTTCCGCGACGCGCCGGCGGATTTCCTGCGCATGATCGTGGTGCACGAGCTGGCGCACCTGCGGGAGGCCGAGCATGGCCGGGCCTTCTACCAGCTGTGCACCCACATGGCGCCGGACTACCACCAGCTGGAGTTCGACTTGCGGCTGTATCTGACGCTGCAGGAGCTGCCGGCGTTGACAGGTCCCGGACCCGGCAACGTGGAGTGAGCCGGGCTTGGATTGGCCGGACGGTCTCTGGTATTGAGTGGCATCGTCCATTCGGGGTTCCCGCGCATGCTCAAGGCTTTCCGCATCCTCAGCCTGGTTGAGGGGCTTTCGCTGATCACGCTGCTGTTCATTGCGATGCCGGCCAAGTACCAGTTTGGTCATGACTTCGTCTGGCCGGTGGGCATGACCCACGGGGTGCTTTGGCTGGTCTATGTGCTGGTGTCGCTGGTGGTGAGCCATGTTCGGCGGTGGTCGGTGCTGGTGTGGGCGGGGGCCTTGCTCAGTTCCGTGGTGCCGTTTGGGTTCCTGGTTCTGGATCGCCGTCTGAAGCGTGAGATTAGGGCGGAAGCTGCGGGTTGACGCGTTTTCGAGCGCTAGTTGGTATATGATGTACTTCGCATAATGTATATTATGTCAAGTAAGAGATTGGCCCAGCCTCGGTCGGTAATTGTCGTCAATGCCCTTACATTGGCGTTCAAGGGCTAACCCTGGCGGATGGGCTAACTCTGTCGGATCTCGCAAATCTGCCTACCGGCGCGGGCTTGCCCCCAAGCGCGGATTTGTTGAGTCTGGAGCAGTCGCCTTGCTCGAGCCCGTAGTGTCGTGACTAACCTCCTCAACAATACGCTTGACGCATTCGCCCGATTGCTTGTCTCGGCACGGCTAAATGAGGACGACCGGTCATCCGTATTGCGTAGCTTTTCTAAGTGGCTCAGCAGTCTATCGCCAAGCGCGCAGCGAGCCGTCAAGTGTGATCTTACCAAGTGGATGAACTGGTACGCGCAAGCTCAATCCAGAAATGCCCCGTACGCGGCCGACTCCGTGATTGACTACTTCGGTGAACTAACTGCGAGTGGGTCATCAATCGCCAGCCTCTGTAGAGCGTTATGGGTGGTCAAAGCTTCTCTCGGACACCTCGGCTGGTTAGATCAAAGCTGCGAGTCGACAGTCCAACGTATTCAGGCCGAAGCGCAGCGAGCGCGTGGATCGGTATCTAAGGAATTCCCAGTTCGCCCGAAGGCGAGTTGGTCAGACGTTCACAAAGTCGTCAATGCGGCGAATCCTGAAGATCCTTTTGAGGCTAGGTTGGTGGCTCCGATTCTGTTGATTCAGGACACTCTCGCCCGACTAGATGAGATCTTTGGTCTTCGCATTGATGGTGAGTGGCACAAATCTGCAGTGAGCAGACATGCACTTCTCCAGGCTGCGGACGGGAGTGGTCGCATCACGCTCAATAGAACGACGTATGGCGACAGCGGGCTTAGTGCGTACGTGACGCCGCTCACGATGCAGTGGATCGCCTATGCGAATCGAGGGCGCTCGGGAAGCGACGGACCGCTGTTCGTCACACGGCGGAACCTGCCTTTCCAGAGCGAAGCTTGGAAACAGAGTCTCGCCAACTTCTGTGAAAGGAAGTCGCTTCCGGATATCGTTCGCTTGGCGAGTTCGCTGCG
Source organism: Arenimonas sp. MALMAid1274 (assembly GCF_049195245.1). Lineage (NCBI taxonomy): Bacteria > Pseudomonadati > Pseudomonadota > Gammaproteobacteria > Lysobacterales > Lysobacteraceae > Arenimonas > Arenimonas sp. MALMAid1274. The sequence continues at coordinate 868,095 of NZ_JBMIRR010000027.1, read as the reverse complement.
ATCAGGAATGGTCGGAGCGCTTGTAGAGGCTGGGGCGACGCCCGATGAGGTTAGGGAGTTGGGAGGATGGACAACCATGGAGTCTGTCACCAGACACCTAAGGAAGAAGCGGGAATCTAATTCGGTTCTCAACAGCATTGTAGGCTCATGTCGAGATTGAGACCTTCTGCGAACAGGATTTGCGAAGCACCCCTGCCCCTAAGCTGATAAGTGGAGAGATTGGTTTTCGTACCACTATGCGCGCCCAGATATCCCCTGCCGCTTTCGCGTACTTCCAAGAGCCGGGGAGAGCTTACCTCTCGCCTGCAAAATTCGCGGAGACGTTCTCGCTGGATATGTCCTCTTTGGCGCGACTTATGACGGTAAATGTGGGGTGCATCAGACACCTTCCCGAAGCGCCGGAGATCCAGAATAAACTGTCCGAATTCTTAGCCGTCTACCCAGCGATTTTGGAGTCACTGCCGAATCAGAATGTGGTCGACGCGGCGTTCCACTTTAGGAACACACCTCATCGAGAATTTGGCTATCGCACTCTGTTTGAAGTAGTCGAGGCCGGAAACGCAGAAGGTGCCCTCGGGTTCATCCACTCCATTTCAAGCGGATTTGTAGGTTGAGGTCAGAAGCCGGAAGGCTATCAATCTGGCGATCCCTGGTGGGTCCTGAGCGCTGCAGTTACTGCGAGAGTCTGGCCGGCTCTGCATTAGCCCGAGAAGCCGTGCAATGTTCGGAGGATGTTATCGACCACGTCCTTGGCGCGTCCCGTCGCGACCAGTTCAATCGGACTTGGTGCGTCTATGTTCCCGGACGTGATCAACCAAATCCCGGCCTCTTCAACCCCGAGGCCCAATGAACCGAGTGCTTCGGCTAAAGCAGGCTCGTGAGCCTGCACGTAACTCAAAGCGGCGCCGCCAGCCGAACTGGCAGCTAATCGGGCCTGACGGACAGACGTCAGTACGTCTTCAAGGGACACGGCAACCTCCAGGGGTTTTGGGCGACGGCAATTTTGGCGGATCACTGGTTGGGAGGCCGGGTCGCCGGCACCTTCGTCTTGGCAGCAAGTTTACGCGGGGTCCTCCGTGCGGGCTTCTCGTCTGTTTCCGCGCGGAGACGGGTAAATTGACGCTCAAGTTCCTCCATCCGGGCTTGGGCGGCGGCACTTTCCCGCTCTGCACTTTGCCTGGCGAGGTCTGCAACTCGGCGCGCCTCTTCAACCCGGGCCAGTGCGGTAGCTTGCTCACGAGTCTGGGCGGCTAGTTGCGCTTTCGAGACCTTAAGCTCCTGACGAATCCTGTCGACCTCGGCATAGGCGCGGTCCTCCGCCTGGCGAAGGTGCGCCTGCAGGGCCTCGCGTTCTGTGGCGGCCGCGGCGCGTTCGGTCTCCGCCTGCTGCATCACGGAGTGATGGCGGGCGAGCGTGGCGTCGATGCGCAACGAAAGCGCCTGAATTTCTGCCTGCTGCGATGCCACCTGGCGCTGTAGATCGCTGTTGCGCTGATCGCTCATCACCAAGGCCGCGTAGTGGGCTTCGGCTTCGCCCTTGGCCTTGGCCAAGTGGGTTTCCAGCGACGCCCGCGCCGCACGATCACTGGCCATGGCCGCTTCGGCTTTGGTCAGGACGTCAGCGAGGGCGGCCCGTTCAGGCGCAACCGCGGCCTCCGCATAGGCCTGCCCCGCCGCCAGCGCCGCCTCCCAGAGAGCGGACGCCGCCTCGATTACGGCCGCCGGAGCCTCCGGGACAGCAGCGGATCGGCGCTGCGCGGTGAGCCGACTGCCGAGTCCCTGCCACCAGACATCCAACATCCGGGTGAGCGTGTTGGGCGAGCCGGTGCCGAGAGCTGCCCGGACCCGCTCGATCGTCGGTCGCTCGCCTGACAGCAGCAACTGCTCGATCGCGCCGTTGACCTGTTCCTGGGTGATGCCGCGTGCCATCCGATTTGCTCCTACTTGGATCCCCTGCCCCGGCCTTGACGTACCAACGATAAGTGATGATTATCGTTAGTAGACACTTCAAATCGTAGTACAGACTACATAATATGAAGCGTAAAGACAGCCTCCCCGCCCTTGCTTCACCCGCCGCGGGACTCGTCCTGCCTGAGCAGCTGGCGCAGCAGGCCGCGGACGCGGTGCGCGAACTTCTGGCCGAGGCCGCGGCGGCCAACACCACACGCAGCTACGCCACCGCCCTTCGCTACTGGGCTGGCTGGCACCTGGGCCGCTTCGGGACAGAGCTCACCTTGCCGGTCAACGAGGCCGTCGTGATCCAGTTTCTGGTCGATCACATTCAGCGCAAAGGAAAAGCCGGCCTGGTTAGCGAACTGCCGCCCACGCTCGACCATGCATTGGTCGCCGCCGGCCTCAAAGCCAAGGTCGGTCCGCTGAAGCTCTCCACCGTAGTGCAGCGCGTGGCAGTGCTCTCGACCGCACACAAGCTCAAGCGCCTGACCAACCCCTGCGAACTGCCCAGCGTTCGGACGCTACTGAGTCGGGCCCGACGTGCCTCCGTCAAACGTGGTGAGCGCCCAACCAAGAAGACCGCCATCACGCGCGCCGAACTGGAAGCCATGCTGGCAACCTGCGGCGACAGCCTGGAAGGCTTGCGTGACCGTGCCCTGCTCTGCTTCGGGTTCGCCAGTGGCGGGCGCCGGCGCAGCGAGATTGCCGCAGCCGATATGCGCGACCTACGAAAAGTTGACGAAGGTAGCTACATCTATCGCTTGGAGCACTCGAAGACCCAGCAGGCCGGGGTAAAGGCGGATTCGACGCCAGACAAGCCAATCCTTGGACGGAGCGCTGAAGCGCTCTCGGCCTGGCTGGACGCCACAGGCATTCGTGAAGGCGCAATCTTCAGGCGGATCTGGACGGATCGCGTGGGCCCCGCCCTCCTCCCCGGATCGGTGGCCTCCATTGTGAAGCGCAGAGCGAGATTGGCTGGGCTGGAGGGAGACTTTGGGGCGCACAGTTTGAGGTCGGGATTCGTCACGGAGGCTGGCAAACAAGGCGTGCCTTTGGCGGCAGTTATGGCAATGACTGAGCATCGCTCGGTAGCGAGTGTTGTAGGGTACTTTCAGTCAGGTCAGGCGATCGACAATCCCGCAGCACGACTGCTCAAGTAGCGACTTCTCCCCGTATTAAAAGCAGGCCGACTTGGCGCCTTCTTGCCGTATCGCAAGATTTTGCGAAACGGCAAATTGTCCCAAAGACTCGCCCTAACCGGTCTGGTCTGCCCTCGACCCCAGCCTCAGGTTGTCAGCGCAAGGTGGTACGTGAGCCCGTCAATCCGATCCAGGTAAACTTCCCGCCGGCTGTTGTTCGCCAGCTCGAGATTGGACGGCGTGATGGCCAGCCGAAACGCCCGGTCCCGATCCGCCGGGCCGCCGTCGCAATAGCCAGTTATAAAATCGTGATCCTCGGTGCCGTGCAGCCGGAATCGCGTGCCCTCCTCGCACTTCAGGAGCGCCTCGGGAAATCCCTGCAGGACTTTCCTCCTCCCAAACTTAACCTCCACTAGGGGCGGACCGTTTTCGTCGAACACTAGCGTGTGGCGTTCGGCCTGGATCGCGCGTAAGCGGCCAAGTGAGTGGAGTCTTCCGTACCCGAAGCTCTCGACTTTGCCCGTCAGCACTTCCATACGCTCGTTCGCTGGGAACTTCGAGTATGGATAGCCCTGTATCCGGTCCGGGTATTCGTGCCAGCGTTTTTCCAGGCATTGCGGGGCCAGGCCATGGAGCTTCCTGGCCGTGAACCTAGGATGGCGGCTGACGATGCAAGCGGCCCGGCCCACGAGGTCGGCAATGAAGGTGCGGTCAAACGTTTTCCCGCACAACACATCGTCGGTCAATCCGTGGACGGCAAACGCCTCCGGCGAGCTGGGACGCTGGGGCTGCTGGAGCCCAGCGTATTGCGCAACCACGCCCAGGGCCCCGTCGACGTCGATCTTGTCGACGAGCGCGCACACCACTTGGATGACCTGATCCTCGCGCGTGACGCCAGTGGTGTCGAGCTCCACCAACAGCGCTGGCCAGGGAATCGGCAGATTTCTCATTCGGGTCCTTGGGCGACTGCAATACTGCTAGAAAGCAAAATACAAAATGGGCGTCTCATGTACATCCTCACTCGTCTTGGTCTCGCCATTCATCTTCCTGCACGCAGTATTCACCACAGTCGGGGGCGCCAATTTGCCTTTCCGACCGAGCGCCTTCCTTCAATATTCTCAGGTGGCTGGATCGTTGCGTCAGGAAAAAAGCTCAGTGACTAGAGAAAAAGGCAACCATCGCGCTCAGGTGTCACGATTGTCGCGCGACGTATGGCCCGCGTAACCGCGACGCGCAGCGCCAGCCGCGACTGCGCGATGCGCCTATCGTCGGCGTTCGCACCCACGATGCGCCCGGAGAACGTGCCCTCGTAGATGACGACCTCATCGAATTCTTTCCCTTTGGCCTTGTGGATCGTCATCACATGCAGCCCGCGCCACTCCTTTTGCGCGGCGACGAAATGCTCTTGGAGGAGGGCGTCCCGAAGGGCCGCCTCTGCACTTACATAGTCGCCCCGCGCCCTCCACATCTCACTTAGCGCCGTGCGCAGCGCGGAGCCCCTGTGCAGCAGGCGGAGAAAACGTGCGTCCACGGCCACCCGGGCTACTTGGGGCGCGGCGGACGTGGCTATCAGCTCTCGCATGGCAGACCAGTCTTCCTCGGGATTTCCTGCGAGCCTGAGATTCGCGCGCTCCGCTGCGATCCTCTGGCACTCCTTAACGATGAGCTCCCTGTTCTTGCCACGGATCTTTCCCGTCGACATATAAGTGCTAATCGCGCCAGCGAGGTCCATCTCCGCTTGCGCAGGCGCCTTGTTACCACCACGGCCACGGATGTGCGTGTGAAGCGTGGCGACCAGACGTGACGCCAGCGCCGCACTGGGGCCTCCTCCCAGCAGAACGGCGATGAAGTTTGCAGCCAACGACGGCGACTCTGCGTCCATCGCCACATCGTGCCGGAGTGCGGGCAGGCGATCCACGTCGGAAGATAAGTACTGCGAGAACTGCAGCATGAATGCCTTTGACGGCACGAGGACTGCCACGGAGGTGTTCGGCTGGTCGCGCAGGCGCCGGAGTGCGGCCAGCACCTCCGCCTTCGCCCGGAAGTGCGGGCTCTGGTTCCTGCGGAAGCCGTAGCGCACGATCTTCACGTGCGTGTACTCCTTGCCGCGGTTGCGGTCGGTCAACAAATCGTTGCCGAATACGGTGATGTCTGTCCCACTGCTTCGGTGGTTCTCGCCCGAGAAGTCGAAGCTGCCCGGCTGGAACGCCTCGACGAACTCACCCAAGCGGCGGGGATCAGCGCCCCGGAATTCGTAAATGCGTTGGTTGGGGTCGCCGAGCGCCACCAGGCGGCTATGTCGACCCAACTGGCGGATCAGAGCCCACTCATCAGCATTGGTGTCCTGGAACTCGTCGAGGATCACCGTGGGATAAGCGTCGCAGTAGATGTTTGCCAAGCGGACACTGCGCTGAAGGATCTGTGTCACCAGCCGAGCGAATAGGTCGAAGTGAAGCTGCCCCTCCTGTTCGAACAGGCGGAGCATCTCCTGCTCGCGGGCGCTGGCGTCCACATCGGCGAAGTGCGCCGCAGCCTCCGGTGGCGGCAGGAGGGTGATGGCCCTTGCGGTATTCAACAGGTAACCGTGGCTACGGAGGATGCTCCAGGCGAACCCGTGGTACGTATTGATCTCGAGGTGCTTGAGCTCCTCCGGCGAGACGAGTTCCGCCGCCTTCTCGAGGATGCGCGCGACCGTCGGCCTCGCAAAGCTCAGGAATAGCACCTTCTGGCCCGGCTTCAATGTTGCAACCTGCTGCTGGGCTTTGATGAGCGCCACATGGGTCTTGCCGGCGCCGGGGCCGGCTAGGGCCAATGCGTGTCCCGGACAGGCCAGGAAGGCAAGCTTTTGCGGGCTCATGACCATGGAATTCAGGCCGAGGCGGGTTCGGCCGGGGGCGAAGGCGGTGCTGGGGACGGAGGCTCGATGACCTTAAAAATGCCGGACAGGCATTCGGCGATGTACTTAGGCATCTCCTGCCAGCCCGTGCAAGACGCCAGCAGATCGGCCGCTTGGCCGCTGCCTTTGCCCCAAGCGAAGTATTGCGACAGCGCGCTCGTCAGCGCTGCCAGGTCGGACTCTACGTTCGGCGTCACGTGAGCCAAGTGCTGTGGCCAGTCGCCGTCCGCCACCACTCCCAGCGCGTACCGCCGGATCGCGCTCTCGGCGGTCCCTTGCAGAACCAGCGATTCGAATCCCTTCATGGGAGATTCGTACGGGTAGTCGACGGCGGCACGGATGAGAGCGAGTTGTGTCTCGTCCTGCTTGTCAAAAACTGCGAAGACTGTCTTTCCCAGCCCCCTAAAGAAGCCGCCTAGCGGCGCGACTTGGGAATCCGTTTTGGCGTCGATTACCGCGACGCCGAGCGCCTCAAGCGACTTAAAATGCTGTGGATCGGATTGGCTGAGTGTGCGCGCGGCCGCCGGCATTGCGTCGAACTCCGTGCGTCCCTCGACGATCAGGACGTATTTGGCAAGCAGCGCCTCGCAGAAGCGCGCCCGGAACTCCGCCTTGTAGGCCTTAGGCTTGATCGTTGGCGGCAGGCTGGCGGACACGGAGGTCAGCACGCCGCTTGCGCGTTTGAGAACCTTGATCTGATTTGGCTCGAACTCCTCGAGCACATACGGCGAGTGCGAAGTGAATAGGGCCTGCGCCGACTTCTCGCGCACGCTGTTGATGATGCGCTTCTGGGTGTGCGGAGGCAGCGCTGTCTCGGGCTCCTCCATGGCGAAAATGACATTCTGCTTGAGCTCGGCGATGATGGACAACAGCGCGAGAACCAACGTATTGATGGTGCCCGCGCCCTGGTGCTGATACGGAGCTGCGTAGGTGCTGCCATCCGGGCGCCTTGCGCCTGTGCCCATGAATACCGTCAGCGTGCGGCGCAGGGTTTCGCGCGTGAGATCCGAGACGCGCATGTGCGGATCCTCGGCCCAGTCAGACGGGACGAACTTCTTGATCGAGGCCTGCACTGCGGCCAGCAGCGTGGTGACGCCGAGCTCGGGCTTCTCGGCGACCGGTAGGGTGCGCAGCGAACGCAACAGCTCCTCCCACATCTTGAGGCGCGATTCCTGAAGGCGCAGGATTACGTCGAGCAGCGAGCCACGCTCCAGGCTGAGCGCGCGCGAGCCGGTACGCACCGTACGCAGGTATAGGAAGCCGCATTTGCGCTTGTCTGAGGCACGGAACGTCTGGTGCTCACCGGCGCCAATGGGGGCGGGCAGCGCGAAGAAGGTGTTGCCCAGAAAGTCGTCTTCCTCCGCGTCATAGGCGCCACGGAAGAAGACGCGCAGTGCGGGTTCGACCCCGGAGGCGTCGGTGCCCTCGACTGGCGGGCCGGACAGCAGGTTCTTCGCGTTCGTATCCCACCATTCCAGGTGTTCGCGGAAGTGCCGGAGCTGCTCATCGTTGAGGTCGGCGACGATCACTTCGACTGACAGCGGGATCGGCAACTCTTCGGCACTTAGGTACTGGCCTGCGTAGAAGTCGTGCTCGTCTACAACTGGGCGGCGGGAGAGCCGCTCTGGACCCAAAACGAGGTCAATCGCCTCAAGCAGCGTGGACTTTCCCGCGTTGTTGTCGCCAACGAGCACGCTGTGTCCATCGAAGTGAACTGTGCCCTGCGCGATCCCTCGGAAGTTCGCGATCCTGACCTCAACGATCTTCATGGAGCCTCCTCCGTGTGGCTCGTTAGAGCGGCCATCTGCATGCATACGTGTTCTGCAGCAATGGAGCAAGGGGTCGGCCGCTCCCCATGTCATGACTGCGCCGGAATGTCTCTATTGCCGCAGGGAGCATCAGCGGCAAAAGAGATCTTCGCGATCTCATGGTTAAGCGCCGCGCTGGGTGGGAAGCTGCCCTCCCCTACCCCCGATAATGGTCCCTAACCGCCCTGCCCCTGTGCCAACGGTGTCGACAGGCCCAGCCGGCCAACTCTGCCCGGGTGTTTGTCTCGCGCGGTGAGCCTGGGAGGCGTGAGACTGGAAGCCCTCCAAAATGCGCGACACATGGCCTCATCGGTCCGCCGGTATCTCCAAGTGTTTGGCCCCTCCGCGGTCTTTGGGTCCGACACTACCTCTACCGTGTCTCACATCACGCGCTGACAAACGGCATCTTCGATCTTGAGGAGGAAACCGACCTACTTGGCAACCTCATGGCCTAAACGGGGGCGAGACCCACCTCCTAGCCAGCGACCAGGTCCTTGCAAGCCTTTCGGCCCCAGTGCCCTCTGCCACCCTGCCCCGTACGCAGATTTCTTGGGCCGCGCCTTTAGCGTGACCTTGAGGCGCGGCCGAACATCTTCGCTGAACGCCACTGGGCCGCAACTCGTCTGCAGTAGCCAAGGGGAGCCATCCGAAGCTATTGGAAGTCGCTGCCACGGCATTGGCTCCCGCTGCACACCGACCACGCTACCGGATGTTTTGGCTCCCGGAAGCGTACTGCCCTCAGGCCGCCTGCTAGACTCGTCGATACTGATCTTGGAGCTATACCATGCCGGTCATCAAGGGGGACAAATGCCTAATTGCCACGGACTCGTGGGAGGATGTTAAGCATTACCTAGTCGAAGATCACGACGATTCGGAGTTTCGACTCCGTGAGTTCGATGATGTGATCAAGAGCCAGTCGCTGCGGACGATTCCTGTTGTCGATCAAGGCAACCTCTTTAGGATTCCCTACCGTCCACGTGACGCAACGCAGTATGAGGATCTCGCTCGCGCAAACCTTGTTCGCGACCTGGCGAGCTCAATCATCCGCTCCAAGACGACAATAGCGCCTGCGGATCTTTTGAACTCACTCCGCGCCGACAGACGGTTATCAAAAACTGATCCTGCCTTCATTGAGGGCTGCATTCGCTCTTGTATTGCCTCACAGCTCTTTTCTGTCTCGTGGGACCGAAGAACCAAAAAAGCCAATCGGGTGTATCTGCTGGGGCTTTCGGAACAAATGATTCATCACGAGCGGCAACGGGCTTTTGTCGCGCGCTTTGCTGAAGAGTTGACGGCGTTGAGCGACCGGATTGGGCTCGCCATCGGCCATACGGGAACAGTCGGCACCTACCGGGAGCAGTTGCTGCAGAGCTTGCTGAGAAGAAATCTTCCTGAGCGTTATCACGTTGCGACTGGCTTTATCCACGGCTGTCCGCGGCAGATAGATATCCTGATCTACGATCGTGTGGACTACGCACCAACCTTCCGGGAGGCCGACCTCGTCGTTGTTCCCCGGGAAGCCGTTCGAGCAGTAATAGAAGTTAAGACATCGCTGACGAAGGCAGAGCTCCAGAAGAGCATTACTCTGATGGATCAGTTGGCGGAATTAGACGACCTAACGCCACCGTTCTTCCGGGGGATTTTCGCGTTCAGCTGCCCTCTGAAGCCCGATGATTTGCATAAAATCGTAGTCGAATTCTTCACTCTGTCACCAGAGGCCGTCGAAGAAGCGGAGCGCGCTAGGAATTCGATCATCTATGACCCGTTCAGGCATCTGACATGCGTGTGCGTTCTGGGGCATTCGTACGCGGTTGTGGACTATCTACGAGATGCGAAGAACCAATTCACCCCATCTCTGGTGGCGCTAGAGAGTGCGACACAACTCAACGCTCAAGCTGCATACTTTCTAGATCTGCTTCAAGCACATCTTCGTTATGAGGGCCTGAAGGCGCCGCAAGTCGATGACTGGCTTGGAGCAGATACAACTCAGCGCAAAATTTCTGGTTTAACGCAGTTGGACACATGGGGTGCCTACTTTGCAGAAGCCGAGATCGACGGCGATAGAGCTGCCGTTAGTGATATGGAAAATCACATCCAGAAAGTCAAACTATGGTTGAAAACGGGTATTTGGAGTTGACCTTATTGCAACCCGAATCAGATGAATGCGCAGCTATCCCGCCACTGAAAATTACCTAATTTTAAGATCACCCAGTGAAATGGCGTCCTCAGGTCAAATGGCCGCACTCACCCTCGATAACGGGCCCTAATCCCCGGTCTCGCCCGTCTCCTTTCGGCCCATTCTGTTGAACAACGCGGACTTCGAGATGTTGCATCGGATTTGCACTGGGCGGTGCTCGCGACAGCATGTTTCTGAGTCTCCAGATGACTGCTTATCTCGCAGAAGTGAGCTGTCGTGAGCGTCACGCAGCTGGTCGTCCAAGCGAACCGCGTTCAAACAAATGGGACAGAAGCGGACATGACCGACCAGGGAATATACTTCGCGACTCTCACTGATTCGCATGCTTCCTGTGCTTGTCCGTCTCATGATGGGCATCATGAAGTATGTCGAAGCCGCCCTTCAACGCGATACCCGCGACTGCAACTCCAACCGCGAGATCCGGCCATGATTGATCCAGCCAGAGCACGAGTCCGCCGCCCACAAGGACACCTGCATTCGCGACGAAATCATTGGTACTGAAAGTGCTTGCAGCGCGAATGTTTACATCGGGACGACGGATGCGCTTGAGAAGCCACACGCAGAGAAGATTGACTGCGGCCGCAGCCAAAGCCATCCACATCATCATGCTTCCAATCGGTTCGGTGCCGGTAAGGAATCGCCGCGCGACGTCAAACAGCACCCCCGCCGAGAACAGGATCAACAAGACCCCAGATACGCGAGCAGCGCCGCGCTTCCACACAGGTGATCGACTCAATGCGAGCAGAGTGATCACGTACACCACGCTGTCTGATAGGTTGTCCAAACCGTTGGCGATCAAAGCGCTGGAATCGGCGGAAAGGCCGGTCACGGCGAACGCTGCAGCCAATCCGAAGTTCAGTGCCAGAACTATCCAGAGGATCCTACGTTGGCTGGATGTTCCAACGTCGATATTTTCCTGGCTCATGGGCCTCTCAAGAATTGGCTTCAGTTCACGGCACTGTGACCCACACCCATTGAATGTTTCCTGATCGTGAAGCAAAGCTTCCTCAGGGCGCACGATGCACGTTTTCGGAGTGCCTCCGATTCGAAGGCCGGGATGCGGGTTGCTGTAACACGCCGAGTATCGCGCAGGCGCCCCGACGGCCACCGGCGCAGCCTGCAATGGTACGTTCCAGTTCGCGGGCAATGCGCCGCAGCTCTTGCTGCCTGGCCCGAATCTCGCTCAAATGATGCCGCGCCAGGGCATCCACGTCTTCGCAGGACAGTTCAGGATCCTCGGCCAGGCGCAACAGGCTTCGGATCTCGTCCAGACTGAAGCCGAGATCCCGTCCGCGTGTGATGAAACGGATTCGCTCCACGTCCTGACCTGCGTAGGCCCGATATCCACCGGCAGTGCGCGCTGGGCGCGGTAGTAGCCCGATGCGTTCGTAGTAGCGAATCGTCTCCAGATGGCAGCCACTTGCGGCCGCGACCTCCCCGATCTTCAAGACGCACCTCCCAAGGGGCTTGACCCTGTAGCGACTACAGGCTTTAGGGTAGCGCTACCAGTGGAGGAAGCGCCATGTCCGGATGTCACTGCAACGACACCGCCAACAGCCTGAGCCAGTTCCAGGACGCCACCCGGCGCCGGGTCCTGTGGACCGTGCTGGTCATCAACGCGGCGCTGTTCATCGGCGAGTTCACGGCGGGCTGGTGGGCCGACTCCAGCGCCCTGCAGGCCGATTCGCTCGACAGCCTGGGCGACGCCGGGGTGTACGCCCTGAGCCTGGCCGTCGTCGGCGGCAGCCTTCGTCAGCGCAATGGGGCTGCCGTGGTGAAGGGCCTTCTGCAGGGCCTGTTCGGTCTGGTGGTACTGGCGGAGGTTCTGCGTCGTCTCATAATCGGAGCCGAGCCGCTGGCGCCGCTGATGGCGGCCGCGGCGGCGATCGCCCTACTGGCCAACCTGTCTTGCTTCTTGCTGCTGATGCGCTTTCGCAGCGATGACCTGAATATGCGCTCGGTCTGGCTGTGTTCGCGCAATGACCTGGCGAGCAACGCCGGTGTGATCGGGGCCGCAGGGGTCGTGGCGCTGACGGGAAGTGCCTGGCCTGATATCGCGGTCGGAACCCTAATCGCGCTGCTGTTCCTGCACACGTCCTGGCAAGTGCTGCGCGAGGCCTGGCCGGGCTGGCGACGCCCGGCAGACTCCTGCCCCGAGGAGACGGCACCATGACGCGGCTGGACCAAGCTTTCGCGCAGGAGTGGGACCTCGCCGAGGTCGCCCGACGCGATGGCGACCTTGCTCGTGCGTTCCACCATCTCGAGCGCGCCCACATTCTCGGGCAGCGGCGCACCTGGCTGCACGTGAAGAGCCATCTCGCCATGCTGCAGATTGGCTGGCAACGGCGCGACGGGCGCGAGATCCGGGGACAGGCAGCGCGCATCGTCGCGCCCGCGCTGTTGTCGCGACTGTGGGTGCCGGTGGGCAACACCGGCGGCGCCAATGTGCCCGCGACCCAGCCGATGCCCGTGCCACCGGATCTGCAGGCCGTAATCGATGAACAAGGCGCCTGAAATTGTGTATCCGCCACCAAACCCGCTACCCTGCCTCGCGATGACTCTGCCTCTGCGCTCCCTGCTGCACTCCCTGCGAGGCCTGTTCTGGGGCCTGACGGTGCTGTGCCTGCTGGCGCAGCCCGTGCTGTCGGCCGCCCATGAACTGCACGACGCCGAGCATGCACTTGCCGATGCCGCTGCGGGTGGCCCCAGTGACGCGGTGGCTGAGGAGTCGCCGGCCCCCGGCAGCCTGGATGGCCTGCTACATGCGTTCGACTGCTGCCTACATGCCACCGCCCTCCCGGCACCGATGCTGACCTGGACGCCTCACCCTCTCCAGTCGCTGGCGCCACGCCTGAGCCTGCCCGCACACACCCCCTCCGCTTCCTCCCGATTCCTGCGCCCTCCGATCGCGGCCTGACGTACTGACGTCCCCGGGGCCTCGCCCCGATTGCCCGATTCCGGAGAAACACCATGTTGAACGCCAAGGCGGCGATGGCCGCCCTGTGGTGCTGCGTTGTCCTCGCCCTACCGGCGCGGGCTACTGCCCCACCCTTCGTCCTGGACCTGCGCCAGGCTTTTTCACTCACCCTTGAACGTCATCCCGACCTTCGCCGCTTGCCGCTGGAGCAGGCCATCGTTTCAGCAGAGGTCGACCTGGCCGCGCAAAAGCCCGCATGGGTGGCCGGCGCCAGCCTCGAGAACGTGCTGGGTAGCGGCGACTATAGCGGCGCGGACGGCGCCGAACTGACCCTGAGCCTGGGCTCTGTACTGGAGTCCCCGGTCCGGCGCGAGGCCAGGATCGGGTTCGCCCAATCGCGGATGGCCGGCCTGGACGTCGAAGCCGAGGCCCGCCGTCTGGATCTGTTGGCGGAGGTCGCCCGGCGCTATCTCGACGTCCTGGCGCTGCAGGAGGAAGCCACCGCGCTGGAAGCAACCCTGGCCCAGCGCGGCAAGGCGGCCGATGCCGCCCGTCGTCGCGTTGTCGCCGGCGCCTCGCCATCCTCGGTGCAGTTGGGTGCCGAAGCAGCGCTTGCCCGCACCGAACTCGAACTCGCCCGCACGCAAGCGGCCGTCGACGCGGCGCGCCGTCGCCTGGCCCTGATGTGGGGCGGTGAGCCGACCGGCCGGGTGGCCGGGGAGCTGCTGACCCTGCCAGCCACGCCCGATTTCACGTCGCTTGCGTCGCTGCTTGAACGCACCCCGGAAGTGCAGCGCTTCGCCAGCGAAGCCCGCGTGCGCGAGGCCCGCCTTCAGCTGGCCCAGTCACAGTCGCGCCCGGACCTGGAATGGCAGGTCGGCGTGCGCCGGCTGCAGGGCAGCGACGACTGGACGCTGATGGGCGGGCTGTCGGTGCCGCTGGGAAATCGCCGTCGGGCGGAGCCGGGGATCCGGGCTGCCCGCGCCGAGCTCGACGCCCTGGCCCTCGAACGCGAGGCCGGTGAACTGGAGCTGCGCGCCACCCTGGCGGAAGCGCATGGCCGACTGCAGGTTGATGCCCTGGCCGTGCGTCAGACCACGGACAAGGTTCTGCCCGCACTGGAACGCGCCGAAGCCTCCGCCGGCCAGGCTTACCGCGCCGGCGCGCTGAGTTACCTGGAATGGGCGCAGCTGCAAGCCGAGCTGTTGTCCGCCCGCCGCGACCGCATCGCCGCCGCCCGCGACTTCCATCGCGCCCTGATCGAAATCCAGCGCCTGACCGCTGAGCCCTTCGTGCTCGCGGAACGCGCCCCGAGCGAGACCACACCATGAACTTGCGTCCTTTCCTGCTGCCCTTCCTGCTCACCCTGGGTCTCGCGGCCTGCGGCGGCCCCGAGCCCGACGCCCACGCCCACGGCGAAGGCGGCGACGACCACGCCGAGGCTGAAACCGAACCCGCCAAGGGCGCCCACAGCGGCCGCCTGCTCTCCGAAGGTCCCTACACCGTGGAGCTGGCGATCTTCGAGGACGGTGCGCCGCCCGAATATCGCGCCTGGCTCTACAAGGATGGCGAGCCGCTTCCGCCCACCGCCGGCGAGCTGAGTGTCGTGCTCACGCGTTTGGGGGACATCACCGATACGCATACCTTCACGCCCAAGGAGGACTATTTGCTGGGCAGCCTGGAGGTGTACGAACCGCACTCGTTCGACGTGGCCGTCACCGCCCGCATCGACGGCCAGGCGCTGACCTGGTCCTTCCCCAGCTACGAAGGCCGCACAACCATCCCGGCCGCGGTGGCCACGGACGCCGGCATCGAGGTCGCCCCGGCCGGACCCGGCGTGATCCGGGACGAACACGACGTGCAGGGTCTGCTCACGCCGATCGAAGGCCGGCATGCCCGCGTCGTAGCCCGCTTCCCGGGGCCGGTGAAGGCCGTGCGGGTAGGCCTGGGTGACACCGTGCGCGCCGGCCAAGCGCTTGCGACCGTCGAGAGCAACGTCAGCCTGTCGGACTACGCGGTGACAGCGCCGCTGGGCGGCACCGTGCTGGCACGCAATGTCGCCGTGGGCGACCTGGCGGGCGAGCAGCCGTTGTTCGAAATCGCCGACCTGTCCGCCCTGTGGGTGGACCTGCACCTGTTCGGCGCCGACGCCCAGCACATCACGCCCGGATTGCCGGTCGAAGTGACCCGGCTCAGCGACGGCGTCAGTGCCCGCACCACGCTCGACCGCGTGCTGCCCGGGACGGCAACCGCCAGCCAGAGCACGGTCGCCCGCGCCACCGTGGACAATGCCGACGGCCGCTGGCGCCCCGGCGCTGCGGTGCGCGCTCGCGTCACAGTGGCCGAACAGTCCGTGGACCTGATGGTGCCCCTGGCGGCGCTGCAGCGCTTCCGCGACTGGGACGTGGTGTTTGTGCGCTTCGGCGACGACTACGAGATCCGGCCGCTGGAGCTGGGGCGCCGCGACGGCGTCAATGTCGAGGTGCTGTCCGGCCTGAAAGCTGGTGATCCGGTGGTAGTGGGTCAGAGCTATATCGTGAAAGCCGACATCGAGAAGTCGGGGGCCTCGCATGACCACTGAGCAGCCCGGTTTCCTCGAGCGGTTAATCCGGTTCGCGATCGCGCACCGCTGGCTGATGCTTCTGTTGACGGCGGCGCTGTGTGCGCTAGGCGTGTGGAGCTTCACCAAGCTGCCGATCGACGCCACTCCAGACATCACGAATGTGCAGGTCCAGATCAACACCGAGGCGCCCGGCTACTCGCCGTTGGAGTCCGAGCAGCGGGTGACTTTTCCCATCGAGACGGCCATCGCCGGACTGGCCAAGCTTGAATACACCCGATCGCTCTCGCGCTATGGGCTGTCCCAGGTGACGGTGGTGTTCGAGGACGGCACCGACATTTACTTCGCCCGCCAGCAGGTAGCGGAGCGATTGCAGCAGGCCAAGTCGCAGCTGCCACCCGGCCTGGAGCCCGAACTCGGACCCGTCGCCACGGGTCTGGGCGAGATCTACATGTACACGGTGGAAGCGGAGCCGGGGGCGACCAAGCCCGACGGCACGCCGTGGACGTCCACCGACCTGCGCACCCTGCAGGACTGGGTGGTGCGCCCGCAGCTGCGCAATACGCCGGGCGTGACCGAGGTCAACACCATCGGCGGCTTCGCCCGGCAGATCCATATCACACCAGACCCAGCCCGCCTGGTGGCCTACGGGTTCACCCTGCAGGACGTCGTTGACGCCGTGGCCCGCAACAACCAGAACATCGGCGCGGGCTACATCGAGCGCAATGGGCAGCAGTACCTGGTGCGCGTGCCGGGCCAGGTGGCGAACCTCGAGGCACTGCGCCGCATCGTGCTCGATCGCCGGGACGGCGTGCCGATCCGGGTCGGCGATGTCGCGGAGGTCGGCGAAGGCCCCGAGCTGCGCACGGGCGCCGCGACCCAGAACGGCGAGGAGGTCGTGCTGGGAACGGTGTTCATGCTGGTCGGCGAAAACAGCCGCGCGGTGGCCCGCGCCACGGCCGAGCGACTGGCGGAGGTGTCGAAGTCCCTTCCGCCCGGCGTAAAGGCCACGGCCGTGTACGACCGCACCTCGCTGGTCGACCGGACCATCGCCACCGTGACCAAGAATCTGGTCGAGGGCGCGCTGCTCGTGATCGTGGTGCTCCTGCTCCTTCTGGGCAACCTCCGGGCCGCGTTGATCACGGCGGCCGTGATCCCGATCACGATGCTGATGACCATCACCGGCATGGTGCGTGGCGGCGTCTCAGGCAACCTGATGAGCCTGGGTGCGCTGGACTTCGGCCTGATCGTTGACGGTGCCGTGATCATCATTGAAAACTGTATTCGCCGCTTCGGCGATCGCCAGCACGCGCTGGGCCGGCTACTGACCCGCGAGGAGCGCTTCGATCTCACCGCCTCAGCCACCGCCGAGGTCATCAAGCCCAGTCTGTTCGGCGTGGCAATCATCGCGGCGGTCTACCTGCCCGTGTTTGCACTTACCGGCATCGAGGGCAAGATGTTCCATCCGATGGCTTTCACCGTCGTGCTGGCGCTGACTGCAGCGATGCTGCTGTCGCTGACTTTCGTTCCGGCGGCGGTGGCGGTATTCCTGGGTGGCAAGGTGCAGGAAAAGGAAAGCCGGGTGCTGCGGTCCGTCCGCAGAGGTTATGGTCCGGCATTGGACTGGGCACTTCGGTTCCGGATCCCGGTGGTGGCCGGCGCGGCCGCCCTGGTGGTCTTGTTCGGTCTGCTGGCGTCGCGCCTGGGTTCGGAATTCATCCCAAGCCTGGACGAGGGCGACATCGCCCTGCACGCCTTGCGCATTCCGGGCACCAGCCTGGGTCAGGCCGTGACCATGCAGGCCACCCTGGAGGCGCGCATCAAGCAGTTCCCCGAGGTCGCGCGGGTGTTCGGCAAGCTGGGTACGGCCGAAGTGGCCACCGATCCGATGCCGCCGTCCGTGGCAGACACCTTCATCATGCTCAAGCCACGCGATCAGTGGCCTGACCCACGCAAGACCAAGGCGGAGCTGGTGGCCGAGATCGAGGTAGCCGTCAAACAGCTGCCAGGCAACAACTACGAGTTCACCCAGCCGATCCAGATGCGCATGAACGAGCTGATCTCGGGTGTCCGCGCGGACGTCGCGATCAAGCTCTACGGCGATGATCTTGCGACACTTGTGGAAGTCGGCGAACTGCTCGAGGCGGTCGCCAAGTCCGTGCCTGGTGCCGCCGACGTCAAGCTCGAGCAGGCGACCGGCTTGCCGCTTTTGACCATAACCCCCAACCCCGAAGGGTTGGTCCGGTATGGGCTTAACCAGGTCGCGGTGCAGGATGCCGTGGGAACGGCGGTGGGCGGTACGGTGGCCGGCCAGCTGTTCGAGGGCGACCGGCGTTTTGACCTCGTGGTGCGACTGCCAGAGGCTTTGCGGGCCGACCCGGCACGCCTGGCCGACCTCCCGGTGCCGCTGCCCGTCCACGAGGGCGAGGATGATGAAACCAGCCGCGGCGCGAACTGGACAAGCGGCAACCCGACCACGGTGCCGCTGCGGGAACTCGCCACCCTTGAGATCGTTGAGGGCCCCAATCAGATCAATCGCGAGAACGGAAAGCGCCGCATCGTTGTGACAGCCAATGTCCGAGGACGCGATTTGGGCAGTTTCGTGGCGGAGCTTCGTCAGCGCATCGATGCCGAAGTGACCGTGCCGCCGGGCTATTGGGTGGACTACGGCGGCACCTTCGAGCAGCTGATCGCAGCCAGCCAGCGGTTGTCGGTGGTGGTGCCCGTGACTCTGGTGCTGATCTTCGGGCTGCTGTTCATGGCCTTCGGCTCGGGTCGGGACGCCGCTGTGATCTTCAGCGGTGTGCCATTGGCGCTGACGGGCGGGGTATTGGCGCTCTGGCTGCGGGATATCCCGCTATCAATCTCGGCGGGCGTGGGTTTCATCGCGCTCTCGGGCGTAGCGGTGCTTAACGGCATCGTGATGATCTCCTTCATTCGCAAGCTGCGGGAAGAAGGCGACCGGCTGGACGATGCGATCCGCGACGGTGCGCTTGGCCGGCTGCGACCGGTGCTGATGACTGCGCTGGTGGCTTCGCTCGGGTTCGTGCCGATGGCCTTCAACGTCGGCGCAGGCGCGGAAGTGCAGCGGCCCCTTGCTACCGTTGTGATCGGCGGTATCGTGTCGTCGACGCTGCTGACTCTGCTGGTCTTGCCGGCGCTCTATCGCCTGCTGCACCGGGATGACGACGGGCGGTTGGCAGCAGGATGAGCCGACGTGTGCCGCCCGACGGGCGGCACCCACCCATTGCGCAAGGAGGCACCATGCTCTGGTTGCTCACGAAATTTGCCGTCTCCGCCGCGGTGATTGTGGCCGTGTCGGAGATCGCCAAACGCAGCGACAAAGCGGGCGCCCTCATCGCGTCGCTGCCGCTGGTCACGTTGCTGGCGCTGGTCTGGCTCCATGTCGAGGGCCAGCCGCAGGAGAAGGTAGCCAATCACGCGTGGTACACGTTCTGGTACGTGCTGCCAACCCTGCCAATGTTCCTGGCGTTCCCCTTCCTCTTACCGCGCATCGGCTTCTGGCCCAGCCTGCTTGCCAGTGCCTTGATCACGCTAGCTTCGTTCGGCGCGTTCGCGTTGGGCCTGCGCCGCTTCGGTATCGATCTGCTGTGAAACTCGCAGCCCTCCTGGCCCTCTTCGGCGTCACCGCCTTGGCCGAGATCGTCGGCTGCTGGCTAGTCTGGCTTTGGGCCCGCCACCAGGCTTCGGCCTGGTGGCTAGTGCCCGCAGCCATCGCGCTGGCCGCATTCGCCTGGCTTCTGACCTTGCACCCGGCCGCCTCGGGTCGGATCTATGCGGCCTACGGGGGCGTCTACGTCACGTTGGCCCTGGCCTGGCTCTGGGCCGTTGACGGAATTCGCCCCGACCGATATGACCTGCTGGGCACGGTCCTGATCCTCTCAGGCGTGGCGGTCATGCTGGTGGCGCACTGGGAGCGATAGCCATTAGAGGGTAGGCGCGCGCTATCGGGCGCAAGATCGCAGGCCCGCGTCCGGGATCTTGCGCTATTCGAACCCGAGTCGGGTTGCCGGTTCGGCGCACCTCACGCCCCGGCAGCACTCGCGTATCGTGCACCAGTGGGTGCGTCAGATCGGGCTGGACTACTCTCGGTTTGGCACACACAGCATGCGGCGGACGAAGGTGGCACTGATCTACAAGCGAACGCGGAACTTGCGTGCGGTCCAATTTCTGCTTGGTCATTCCAAGACAGAAAGTACTGGTCGTCGGCGAAGCGCGCTAGGAGATCGGTCCATGGCGTGGGCGCCGAGCGTTACGCGGCGGTGTGTGCTCACGTGCGCGCAAGGGTCAACACCGGCGCAAAGCCGCCCCCGGGCGTGCGGAAATTGGTGGTTTGCCCGCGATAGAGCCTGGCGGCAAAGAACAGCGCTTGGCCGCGGTAGGCATAGCAGCGCAAGTCGACTTTCAGCGGCGGCTCATCCGTTCCGGTGTGCCGCTCACTGGGTGGGACAATGGCCTGCGCCACGTAGGCTTGTGTGCGCATCTGCTCCCAAGTCTTGTGCGTGAGCTTGTCCCCGCGGTAGCTGGCGCGGCTGCCGAAGCCGGCTGCCGGCTTGAAGAACCACTGCCGTCGCGTCGCCCAAAGCTGCTCGCGATTGTCGGGTGTCATCTGCACCGTTTGAGGAACCATATCGGCAAGCAATTCCTGAGCTTCTTCAGGCAAACCGGTTCCGGCGAGGAAGCTACGATTGCAGAGCAGGCTGAGGTTGCGCTTGTCGGCCCATAGCGCATGGGCGCGAGGGTGCGGGCTCAGGGCCACCGCGCCGTCCAGGTAGGCCTCGCGCAGCGCCTTCACCGGATCCGTCGCCAGGGCGAAGTCGGTAAGGCGGTTGTACACAAAGCCGACGCGCTCCTCCCCCCAGCGCAGGACGCCGTCCACGTAGCGCAGTTCGTCCGGCCCGCAGATGACGGTGCGATAGCCGGCTACTTCCAGGGCCTGCTGGAACAAAACGAACTCGGGATACAGGTACTGTTGCTCGGGCGCTTCGTCAACGATCGCGACCCACCCATCAACGGCCCCCGCCGCCTGCGCTCGCCACTCATCAAGCAAGGCGGTGATCGCCGATGCCTCGGCGCCTATCGCAATCGACGGCACGCTCAGCGCTGGCAAACACAGTCGTTGAGCTTTGGCCAGCGCAGCGTTAAGCAATAGCCCACCAGGATTGGTGTTCATTTCAATCAGTCGGGGGCCATCAGGCCCCAGATGGAAGTCGAAGCCCAGCAGCCCGCCGGGCGATCCCGGGTCGTGGGCGGCGATCGACGGCGCCCACGCCATGACGGCCGCCACATAGGCGGGCGTGGCCGCTGCCAGCGTCAGTGCCTGCACCGCCGCTGTCATTCTCTCAATCGTGCGCTCGGGCACGAAGATCGGAAGGGAGGAAAACAGGTGAGCGTGGGCATCTGCCAATGCCGGGGCGTTTTGGGCCGACAACTGGACATTGAGCTGGGCGCGAACCGCGTCTGGATCGACGGCCACGCAGAAGCAGTCGCGGTGCAAGGCTTCGGCCGTAACGGCTTCGACGCATGGCGCACCGCACCGCTCCAAGACGCGGCGAATGGCAGGCTGGGTCACGACGGTCACGGTGCGCAGGCTCTCCAAGAGGATACTGTGCGCCCAAGCTGGACGCAGCGGGCCCGATGATACCCTTCTCTCGGGCTTCCGGCGCCGGAACTTTGCGGCCTGCCGCCTGTCCCATGCCAGCGCCGCTCGAATTGACTCAGGTCAAGCCGCCAGGACGCCAGAACAGGTACCGTGCCGCCTAGGATGAAGAAATTCCGCCGCCATCGCTTGCGTAACCGCCTCTCGCTTCTGGCGATGGTGGCACTGCTGTGGTCGCAGTTGGTCCTGGCGGCCCACCCGGCCTGCACCCTGGCCAGCATGGCGATGGACGGCGCCCACGCCGCACTGGCCGGGCACGTTGACCCGGAGCCGGCCCCCTGCCATCCGTCCCCGTCGCCGGAAGCCTCGCCCGTTTGCGATACCCACTGCAGCCGTAGCGACCTGAGCCCGGACGTGGCTCGTGTCTTGGCCGTTCCGGCCCTGGGAGCATGGTCTGTCGTTCCGGTCGTGAGCGTGCAACGGCTGCTTCATGAGCCCGATGCGGCTCAAGCCCCGGGGCCGTTACGCTCCTGGCATCGACCGACTGCCCACCCCGCCAGTCTTTTGCTGATCTGATCCCGCGCCGATGACCGGCAGGCGCCGCCGTGCGCCGTCGCCGGAGACATCGGTTCGGCCGCGTCCTGCGGCCGGCACCGTCCGACCCACCCCTGCGGCCCCCGTGGCCAGCAG
This sequence comes from Arenimonas sp. MALMAid1274, assembly GCF_049195245.1. Taxonomy (NCBI): domain Bacteria; kingdom Pseudomonadati; phylum Pseudomonadota; class Gammaproteobacteria; order Lysobacterales; family Lysobacteraceae; genus Arenimonas; species Arenimonas sp. MALMAid1274. The sequence continues at coordinate 846,315 of NZ_JBMIRR010000027.1, read as the reverse complement.
CCGTGCAAGGCGAACATCATGGGATCCACGCTCACCCGTACCACCCCGGGGCTCCGCCCTACCCACCCGCGCCGTGGCGCGCTCCGCGCTCTGGCCCTGGCAACACTGCTCGCGTTCGCGCCGGTGACCTTTGCCGACACGCCGCTACCCGGCGCCGATGTCGCGTCCGTACGGACCTGGTTGTTGGCCAACAATCCAGACCTGCAGGCGATGCAGGCCGAGGCAGAAGCAGCGCAGGCACGCATCTATCCGGCGGGCGCCCTGCCCGACCCGATGGTCGGCCTCTCGTTGAAGGGTATCGATCCTGATCGCCCGACCCTACTACCCAACAATGTCGGGTCGGCGACCTACAGCGTGAAACAGCCCTTTCCGCTGTGGGGAAAGCGTGGGCTGGCCCGCGACGTGGCGCGACAGCAGGCTGACGCCGTCCAGTTGGAGCGGGAAGCCGCGGCGCTGAGGTTGCTGGCGCAGGCGGAGCAGGCCTATGTGCGCTACTGGCATGCCCGCGAGGGTGTGGCCGTGGTTGACCGGCTGATCGAACTATTGGCGCGGATGGAAGAGGTTGCCCGGGTGCGGTACGCCTTGGGCATCGCGGCCCAGCAGGATTCCATCCGCGCGCAGGTGGCCCGCACCGCGATGCAGCGCGAACGTATCGAGCGCCTGGCTATACGTGAAGAGGCCGTGGCCATGTTGAACGCCACCCTCGGCCGGCCGGCTGACGCCCCCTTGGCCGAGCCGACCGGCGAGCCCGTGCTGGCCGTGCCGGCGGCCTCGCTCGGCGAGGCGCTCGGCCTGCTGGCGGAGGCCCGGCATCCTGCCCTGCGTGCCAGTACCGCCCTGGCCGGGGCGGCCGATACGGCGGCACAGCTTCAGCGCCGCCGCCGCTTGCCTGACCTCACGCTCGGCGTGGGCGTCATGCAGCGCGATGATCGCGTCGACGCCTACGAGGTGATGCTCGAAGTGGAGATCCCGCTACAGCGGCGTGCGCTGCGTGAGCGAGAGCGTGAGGCCCTGCTCATGGGGGACGCCGCACGGGCGCGCGCTCAGGCGATCGGCACCGAGCTGCAGGGCCAACTGGGCCAGGCGTGGGCCCAGACCCGGAGTGCACGCGAGCAGCGCCGCCTGATCGAGCAGACATTGCTGCCGCAGGCGCAGGCCAACTTCGAATCCGCCCTCGCCAGCTACCGGGTCGGCGACGTCGACTTCGGCACCTTGTTGGAGGCCTTGGAGGCCTGGCAAGGCGCTGATCTGTCGCGCGTGGATGTCCGTCGTAATGAACTCGTTGGCGCCGCTACGGTGCGCGCCCTGATTGGGAGTGTCGAATGAATCGGTTCAATTGGAGTGTCCTGGCCCTCGCTGTTGGAGCGGCGCTGGCCCTGGGGTGGTGGTCGGGACGCGCCTCGGCGCCGGACGCCGGGTCGCTGAACGTCCAAGAGACCTCGGCCGAATCGGGCGAGCGCAAGATCTTGTACTACCGCAACCCCATGGGTCTGCCCGACACTTCGCCCGTGCCCAAGAAGGACGCCATGGGCATGGACTACATCCCGGTATTTGAGGGCGGAGAGCCGGCCGCGGAGCCGGGAACGGTCGTGTTGCCGCCCGACAAGGTCCAGAAATTGGGCGTGCGCACCGAGGTGGCCGTTCGAGAGGCCTTGGTCGCCAACGTCCGTGCGAGCGCCTCGGTGCAGGTGGACGAGACTCGGCAATTTGTAGTTGCCCCGCGCTTCGAGGGCTGGATAGAGACCCTGTACGCGAACGAGACCGGCATGACGGTGCGGCGCGGCGAGCCGCTGATGGCGATCTACAGCCCCGAGCTGATCGCGGCCCAAGGCGAGTACGCGGTGGCCGACGCGGCTGCGAAACGTCTGGCCGACAGCGATCCGGCCAGCGCCGCCACCATGCGCCAGTTGCGCGACGCGGCGCAAACACGCCTACGCAACTGGGAGGTGGCAGGGGCACAGGTCGCTCGCCGGGGCCGCGAGGCGCGCCTGGTGCTGTCGGCACCCGCCGATGCCGTTGTGGTCGACAAGCCTGTCGTCCAGGGTGACCGATTCACCCCGGGCCAGACCATTCTGCGGCTCGCCGACCTCTCCACGGTCTGGGTGATCGCCGAGGTGCCGACATCGGCATCGGCCGATCTGGCGATCGGCAGCCAAGCCAGCTTCGAGACGCCCAGCCTGCCCGGACAGCGCTTCGAAGGCGAGGTGAGCTTCCTGCAGCCGGTCGTCAACCTGGCCAGCCGCACGGTCGGCGTGCGAATTGAACTGCCCAATCCCGATGGGGTCCTGCGCCCCGGGCTCTTTGGCGATGTGGAACTGCAGGGCCGCAGCGGGGAGCCTACCGTCGTGGTGCCGCGTTCGTCCGTCATCGACTCCGGGACGCGCCAAGTGGTTCTGGTGCAAACGGCGCCGGGCCGCTTCGCGCCACGCGAGGTTCGATTGGGTGCTCGCGCCGGCGACCGGGTCGCCGTGCTGTCAGGCGTCGAGGCCGGGGAGATGGTCGTGGTCTCAGCGAACTTCCTGATCGATGCTGAGAGCAACCTGCGATCGGCCATGCAGGGCATGGAGCACGGCTCGACACCACCGGCCGAGGACCACAGCGCCCATGACGCGTCCGCGGAGCCGACGGCGCCCCCGGTCGATGACCCGCACGCTGCCCATTCGGGAGGGCAGTGACATGCTTGCCCGCCTGATCGAATGGTCGGTCCGCAACGTCTTCCTGATTCTGGTGATGGCGATCGCAGTCACTGCCGCCGGCATTTACGCCGTCGCCAAAACCCCGCTCGATGCCCTGCCCGACCTGTCGGACGTGCAGGTCATCGTATTCACCGAAGTGCCCGGTCAGGCGCCGCAGGTGGTCGAGGACCAGGTCACCTACCCGCTGACCACGGCCATGCTGGCGGTGCCCAAGTCCAAGGTCGTGCGTGGCTTCTCGTTCTTCGGGGCCTCCTTCGTCTACGTGATCTTCGAGGACGGCACCGACATCTACTGGGCGCGCTCACGCGTACTCGAGTATCTGAACTTCGCCTCCAAGAAGCTGCCCGAGGGCGTGACCCCCACGCTGGGACCGGACGCCACGGGCGTGGGCTGGGTCTATCAATATGTGCTTGAGGGCGAACAGTGGTCGCTCGACCAACTGCGCGCCATCCAGGACTGGTATGTGCGCTACCAGCTGACCAAGGCCCCGGGCGTGGCCGAGGTCGCCAGTGTGGGCGGCTTCGTGCGCCAGTATTCGGTCACCGTCGACCCCGGCCGACTGCGCCAGTACGGCATCCCCCTCTCGAGGGTCTCGGAGGTGATCGCCAGCAGCAACCGGGACGTCGGCGGGCGCGTCCTGGAGATGGCGGAGACCGAGTACATGATCCGCGGCCGCGGCTACCTGCGCGGCATCGAGGACATTGAACAGCTGGTCGTCAAGGCCGAGGACGGCACCCCGGTGCTGGTGGGCGACCTGGCCCGGGTCGAGCTGGTGCCGGATGAGCGCCGTGGCGTCACCGAGCTCAACGGGGAAGGAGAAGCGGTGGGCGGCATTGCGGTGGCGCGCTACGGCGAGAACGCCTTGTCGGTGATCGAGGGACTCAAAGAGAAGATCGCGGAGATCGGTCCGGGCCTGCCTGAGGGAGTGTCAATCCGCGCCGTGTATGACCGCTCCGACCTGATTCACCGGGCCATCGCCACCCTGCGCTGGACCCTGTTCGAAGAGAGCCTGATCGTCGCACTGGTGTGCATCGTGTTTCTCTTCCACGTGCGCAGCGCCTTGGTGGCCATCATCATGCTGCCCGTAGGCGTGCTGATCGCGTTCCTGGCGATGCGCCTGCTGGGCATGAACTCCAACATCATGAGCTTGGGCGGCATCGCCATCGCCATTGGCGCGATGGTGGACGCGGCGATTGTGATGATCGAGAACGCGCACAAGCACATCGAGCGCGATGATGGAACCAAGCCCCGCATACAACTGATCATCGATGCCTGCCGGGAAGTGGGGCCGGCACTCTTCTTCAGTCTGCTGATCATCACCGTATCGTTCCTGCCAGTGTTCGCCCTGGAAGCGCAAGAGGGCCGTCTGTTTCACCCGCTGGCCTTCACCAAGACCTTTGCCATGGCAGGCGGCGCCCTGCTGTCGGTGACCTTGGTGCCGGTGCTGATGCTGCTGTTCGTGCGCGGCAAGATCCTGCCTGAAGCCAAGAACCCGGTGAACCGGTTCCTGATCGCGATCTATCGGCCGGTGATTGCCGTTGTGCTTCGGCACAAGGCGGCCACCTTGGTGCTGGCGCTAGTTGCCTTGCTCGGAACGGCTTGGCCTGCCTCGCGCTTGGGCAGTGAGTTCATGCCCACGCTAAACGAGGGCACCCTGCTCTACATGCCTGCGTCGCTGCCCGGCATGTCGGTCACCAAGGCCGCGGAGCTGCTCCAACAGCAGGACCGGATCATCAAGACCTTCCCGGAAGTCGAGTCCGTGTTCGGCAAGGCCGGCCGGGCCCTCACCGCCACGGACCCGGCACCGCTGGAGATGTTCGAGACGGTCATTAACCTCAAACCCGAGGAGCAGTGGCGGGAAGGCATGACCATCGACAAACTCATCGCCGAGATGGATACGGCGCTGCAGTTCCCGGGCGTGGCCAATTCCTGGACGATGCCGATCAAGGCCCGCACGGACATGCTGGCCACCGGCATCCGCACGCCAATCGGCATCAAGGTGTTCGGGACGGACTTGGGCGAGATGGAGCGACTCGCCAAGGAAATCGAGGCTGCCGTGCGCACGGTTCCGGGCACCACCAGTGCCTACGCCGAGCGTCTCACCGGCGGGTTCTACCTCGACATCGAACCCGACCGTCGCCAGCTGGCGCGCTACAACCTGCCGGTCGGAGAACTGCAGGACGTCATCGCTGCCGCGCTAGGTGGCGAGATGGTCACCACGACGGTGGAAGGGCGTGAGCGTTTTGGCGTGATCGTGCGCTATCCCCGTGAATTGCGCGACAGTCCGGAAACCATCGCGCAGCAAGTGTTGGTGCCCACCATGGATGGCGCCCAGATTCCATTGGGCGAGTTGGCGCATGTGACGGTTCGCAAGGGCGCACCGTCAATTCGCACCGAAAATGCCCTGCTCTCGGCCTACATTTACGTCGACACCCGCGATCCGGACATGGGGGCCTATGTTCGCTCCGCGCAGGAGGCCGTAGCCCAGTCGGTTACCTTCCCGCCGGGCTACTACGCCACATGGAGCGGCCAGTACGAGTACATGCAACGGGCGATCGCCAAGATGAAGATCGTGGTGCCGGTGACGCTGTCGCTGATCTTCCTGCTCTTGTACCTGAACTTCCGCCGGGTCACCGAGTCACTGATCGTGATGCTGTCCGTGCCCTTTGCCTTGGTCGGCGGCGTGTGGCTGATGTGGGCGCTGGACTACAACCTCAGTGTCGCGGTCGCCGTCGGCTTCATTGCGCTGGCCGGCGTCGCTGCCGAAACCGGCGTGGTGATGCTGATCTACCTTGACCACGCCCTGGACGCTCGCGCCCAGGCTCGCCGAGCAAAGGGCGAGGCGCTGACGTTGGCGGACATCACCGACGCCATCGTCGAGGGCGCGGTCGAACGCGTCCGACCCAAAATGATGACCGTGGTCGCGATCATGGCCGGCCTGCTGCCGATCATGTGGAGCACGGGCACCGGCTCGGAGGTCATGCGGCGCATTGCCGCGCCGATGGTCGGCGGGATGGTGTCGTCCACGGTCCTGACCCTGGTGGTGATCCCGGTGATCTACGCGCTGGTCAAGCGCCGGGAACTGCTGGGCCCCCGGGCCCAGCCCCTGCCGGTCGCTGATATGTCGGAGACGGCGCGATGATCGGCCCCGCCCAGGCCATTGACTTGCGTGCGACACCCAGCTTTAGGGTCCGCATACCGCGCCGGCGCCGTGCGGCGAACCGACGCCGGGTCCGGCGCCGAGGCTAGGGGGCGGCCGTGCGGCCCGGGCGTGTCGCCCGGGCCGACGCGCCGCTCCCGGAGTCTGCGGTCCGCTTGCCTCCCACTCTTGCCTCAGGCGTTTGTCATGACTCATCACGACTCGCCTCCACTTCCTTCGGGTGTTGCGTGCACCTGCATGTTGGTAGTTCCTGACGCAAGGACGGTGCGGGTCGGTCAATTGACCTAGGTCAAAGCCAGGGATCACGAGAGGTGTAGGGTACTAACCAAGATGAACAGCTTCCGCCGCCACCGCTGGCGCACCCCAATCTCGCTGCTGGCGATGCTGGCGCTGGTTTGGGCACAACTGGTTCTGGCGAGTCATCCGGCGTGCGCAGTTTCGGCGATGGCATCGATGCCCGCCCACGCCGAACATGCCGATCATGCCCAGCCCGCGGCAGCCGACCCGCCCCCGCCGTGCCATGGGGCCTCGCTGAGTGAGGACGCGCCACTGTGCGCTTCCCACTGCAGCCAAGGCGACCTGAGCAAGGAGGCACCGCGACTGGTGTCAGTGCCGACCTTGGGTCCGGTGTCGATCATGTCGGTCGTGACAGTGCAGCGATTGCCTGACGCGGCGGGCCACGCGGTGGCCGCTCGTCCTCGTGTCGCCTGGCATCGACCTACGCCCCACCCGGCCAGCCTCCTGCTGATCTGATCCCGCGCCGATGCTCGACCGGCGCCCGTATGGGCGCCGGTCGCCTCGGTGCAGCCGCCGTGTGCGCGGCCTGCCCCGCCGACTCCTACCGCAGTGCCTTTGGGCAGCGGTTCGCGCGAGGCCAAGACCATGGGATTCCCCCTTCCACGACGAGCTCTCGCTATCGGCGTTTGCGCGCCGGCGTGCCTTGACCTGTGTCCGACACCCAGGTTTACGGTCCCCGGCAGGTTCTGCGGGAGCATGCAATGACGGCCGACCTTCGCAAATCCGATCCGCCGATGACGGTGCGCCGTCTGGCGCACTTGGGAGGCGTGACCGTGCACGTGGTGCGCAACTACCTGCGCCGCGGCCTGCTTCGCGCCGCCAGCCACACCGAGGCCGGCTACCAGTTGTTCTCGACCGCGGAACTGCATCGCCTGCATTTCATCCGCACGGCGCAGCGTCTCGGCTTCACCCTCGCCGGGATCGAGGAAATCCTACGGCGCAGCCGCCAGCGCAAGAGCCCATGTCCGCTGGTACGCGACATCATCAGCCGTCGGCTGACGGAAACCCGCGACCAGCTCGAGCAACTCCTGGCGCTGCAGACGCGAATGGAGCAAGCCGTTGCCCAGTGGTCTCGCCTGCCCGACGCCGTGCCGACGGGCAGTGACGTCTGCGCGCTGATCGAGGCCGTCGCGGCCAGCGAGGCCGCCGCCGTTCCCAAATCCACCTCGCGGCGCCTCTTGGGCCGTCGCGCCTCTGCAGAGGAAAAGACCTCATGACGCGCCCCCGTCAATCCCCCTTGTCCTGCGGGCTGTCGCTGTCGGTAACGGCGGTCCTGCTGTACCTGGCCTGCGCGCTGATTGTGGCGTGGTCCCCCGGGGCCCTGGCCGCGGGCCTGGGCCTGGTCGTGCACGGACTGAGCCTGTCCGGCCTCACGCCGGCGGTCGGTGAACTGCGCTGGAGCGCGGTGCTGATCGGTTCGCTCGCGATCGCCGGCTACGCCTTCGTGGCGGGCGCCTTGTTCACCATTGTCAATCGCTTGATTGGAGGTAACCGATGAACCGCTCTCACTTATCCTTGCTGCTCGCCAGCCTGTTCGCGGCTCCGCTGGCCGTCGCCGCACCGCCGGAGACCGACGGCCCGACCGACGGGTTCGCCTTGATCATGACCGGCTTCCTGGTCCAGTGGCCGACCCTACTCACGCTGGTGCTGTACCCGGTGATGCTGATCACCTATGTGCGCCTGGCGATCAACGAGGAGCACGAAACCCAGGCACGCTTTGGCACGGCGTATGAGCAGTACGCGGACGCGGTGCCGCGGTTCTTCCCACGCCGTCGCCGGCCGCTGGCGGTGGCGTCATGAGCACCGCCATGAACACTCAGGCGGTAAGGGTCTGGCCGATCGGCGACATGCTGACCGAGGGCTGCGCCCGCACGCTGGCCGCCACGGTTCGCGGGTTGCCGGGCGTGCAGGCCGCCGAAGCCAATTTTGCGGCCGGCACGCTTCAGGTGCGCTATACCCGCGGCGCTGCGGAGCCGACGGCGATTACGGCGGCGATTCGCGCTTGCGGCTTCACCTGCCGCGCCCCGTCCGCCGAGTTTGTCCCGCCAGGCGCCTCCGCCGGGTCGGCCGCCAGTCACTCTGCACATGCCGGCCATGCCCCGTCGCCCTCCCCCGCAGCGTCGGCCCTCCCTGAGGACGCGACGCCGTCGATGCAAGGGCACGCGGGCCATGCGCCCGTCGCGCCGGACAAGCGCGGCGCGGACCCGCACGAGGGCATGCACCACGGGGGCGATTTGCACGCGGCGGCGGCGGACATGCGCCGGCGCTTCATCATCGCCTTGGCGTTCTCCATTCCGCTGTTCATCTGGTCACCGATGGGGCTGATGAGCGCGCCGGCGACGCCATTCGGTCTGCCTGAGAACGTCTGGCTGTGGTTGCTGGCCAGCGCCGCACTGCTCTACCCGGGCTGGCCCTTCTTCACGGCGGCGATCCGCTCGCTGCGCCGCGGCGTGCTCGACATGGCGGTGCTGGTGTTGCTCAGTGTCGGCACAGGTTATGTCTTCAGTCTGGGCGCGACGTTTGTGTTCGACGGCCCCAACTTTTACGAGGCCTCCTCGGTCCTGCTGACCTTCATCCTGCTGGGCCACTGGCTCGAGATGCGGGCCCGCGCCGGTGCCTCGGATGCCATGAAGGCCCTACTCAAACTCTCGCCACCGCGGGCGATCGTGCGCCGGGACAATGTCGATGTGGAGATCGCCACCGATGAGGTGCAGGTGGGCGAAGTGGTCGTCGTGCGTCCAGGCGCCAAGGTGCCGGTCGATGGTGAAGTACTCGAAGGCCAGTCCCAGGTCGACGAATCGATGCTCACCGGCGAGTCGATGCCGGTGAAGAAGGCGCCGGGCGCTCTGGTGGTTGGCGGCACCATCAATCGCAGCGGCGCCTTCACTTACCGCGCCACCAAAGTCGGCGCCGACACCGCGCTTGCCCAGATCATCCAGTTGGTCCAGGCCGCCCAGAATTCCAAGGCCCCGGCCCAGCTGCTGGCCGACCGCGCCTCGCAATGGCTGGTGCTGGCGGCGATCGTGATCGGCTTGCTGACGTTCGCCGTCTGGTTCTGGTGGCTCGGTCAGACGCTGCTGTTTGCGCTCACCCTGACGATTACGGTGTTCGTGATTGCCTGCCCGGATGCGATGGGCCTGGCAACGCCCATGGCGATCATGATTGGTACGGGCCTTGGGGCCCGCCACGGCATCTTGTTCAAACATGCCGAGGCCATCGAGCAATGCGCCCGGCTCAACGTGGTGATCTTCGACAAGACTGGCACCTTGACGGTGGGACAACCCGACGTGGTGGATACCGTGGCGGCGGCGGACTGGGACCAGGCGCGCCTGATCGAGGTTGCGGCCGCCGTGGAAGCGCACTCCGAACACCCGCTGGCGCAGGCGATCCTCAAACACGCCGCGCCGGTCAAAGATCGCGCCACCGACTACACCAACATTGACGGCCAGGGTGCGATGGGCCGGGTAGCCGGTCGGTGGGTGCATTTGGGCAACCGCCTGCTGATGACCGCGCAAGGCGTGGCCGTGGACGAGCTGGAGGCCCGGGCCGACGGGCTCAAGGGCGCCGGCCGCACCGTGATCTATGTCGCGGTGGACCGGCGCCTGGCGGGCGTCATCGCGATTGCGGATGCGATCCGACCGAGCTCGCGGGCCACGATCGACGAGCTGCATCGCCGCAATATCCGGGTCGCCATGATCACCGGCGACAACCGCCCCACGGCTGAGCGCGTGGCGGCCGACCTGGGGATCGACATCGTGCTCGCGGACGTGTTGCCGGGTGACAAGGCCGCCGAGGTCAAGAAGCTCCAGGCCCAAGGCCTGAAGGTCGGCATGGTGGGCGATGGCGTCAACGATGCCCCGGCCCTAACCCAAGCCGAGGTCGGCTTCGCGATCGGCGCCGGCACCGATGTGGCGATCGACAGCGCCGACACGGTGCTGATGCGCAGCGACCCCTACGACGTGGTGCGCGCGATCACGATCGCGCGCGGCACCTTGCGCAAGATGCACCAGAACCTGGCCTGGGCCGTGGGCTACAACGTCCTGGCCTTTCCGCTGGCCGCCGGCGTGCTCTTCCCGTTCGTGCTCTCGCCTGAAATCGCCGCGCTGTCGATGTCCGGCAGCTCGGTGATCGTGGCAGTCAACGCGCTGCTGCTCAAGCGCCTTCCCTTGGCCGCGGGAGCGGCCGAATCGTCACCAGAAACCCCTGAGGAGTCCCTGTCATGAGCATCGTTACCGCTACTTCACGCACCCCATCTCTGCGCGGTCGCGCCAGCCGCTGGCTCGGCCTGGGCGCCCTGATGCTGGCGCTGGCCAGCACCGCCCATGCCGAAGAGAGCAGCTTCCGGCATGAAGTCCTGATGCGTGGCCAAATTCTTGAGGCCGATGCCGGCACGCTGGTCGTCTGCGTGGGCGAAGCCGATGGCGCCCAGGTCGGGCAGGTCCTCGAGGTCGTGCGCCACAAGCGGGTCTCACGCGGACCCAAAGCCGCGGGCCCGCGGTTTCGTCGCGAGCCGGTCGGGCAGGTGCGAATCACGGAACTCTTCGATACCCACTACGCCCAGGCCGAAGTGGTCACGGGCAAACCCAAGGTCAACGACACCGTCGAGTTGATCCGCTGATGAACGAACGGCGCCTGCGGCAGCGTTGGCCGGCCCTGGGGGCTGGCGATGCAGCCGCAGGGGCCTGGCCCCGGAACCGCCTGCCCCGGGCGGCCCCTTACCCCACGAGGATTCCTTCCATGTCTTCCCCTGCGTCCCGCTCCCTGCATTTCCTCGGCGCCGCCGGCACCGTCACTGGCTCGCGCTATCTGGTCCAAGCGGCGGGTCAACGCATCCTGGTCGATTGCGGCCTGTTCCAGGGCTACAAGCAGCTGCGCGAGCGCAACTGGGCGGATTTTCCGGTCGCGCCCGCGTCGATCGACACGGTGCTGCTGACCCACGCCCATCTCGATCACGCGGGTTATCTGCCGGCGCTGGTCAAGCAAGGCTTCGCCGGACGAATCCTGTGCACCGAGGCGACCCGCGATCTGAGCCAACTGCTGCTGCCCGACAGCGGCCACCTGCTGGAGGAAGAAGCGCGTTACGCCAAGCGCAAGGGCTACTCCAAGCACGCCAATCCACTGCCCCTGTACACTCAGGAAGATGCGATGACGTGCCTGACCCGGTTCGATGGCCGCCCGTTCCTGGAGCCGCAGGCCCTCGCGCCGGGCGTCAGCGCCCGCTTCATCCCGGCCGGCCACATACTCGGTGCCGCCCAGATCGCGCTCACCATCGACGGCCGTCGGCTGCATTTCACCGGCGATCTGGGTCGCGCCAGCGATGCGTTGATGAAGGCTCCGGCGCCGTTCGAGGGCGCCGACGTGCTGGTGTGCGAGTCCACCTACGGCAACCGCCGCCATCCCACCGCCGACGCCGAGGCGGAGCTCGCCCCCGTGATCAAGCGGGTCGCCGCCCGCGGCGGCGTGGTTGTCATTCCTGCCTTCGCCGTCGGCCGCGCCCAGGCTCTGATGCTGCATATCGCGCGGCTGCGCCAGCGCGGCGAGATTCCGCGCGTGCCGGTCTACCTCAACAGCCCGATGGCGATCAATGCCACTGACCTTTACCACCGCCACCACGGCGAGCACCACGTCACCGACGCCGAGTGTCGGGACATGTATGAGCTCGCGACCATGGTGCGTACCGTGGAGGAGTCCAAGGCGCTCAATATGCAGCGCGGGCCGATGATCATCATTTCCGCCAGCGGCATGCTCACCGGTGGCCGGGTCTTGCACCACCTGGTGGCCTTTGGCCAGGACTCGCGCAATGCGATCCTGCTGGCCGGCTACCAGGCCGGTGGCACCCGCGGCGCAGCGCTCGTGCGCGGCGAGAAGTCGTTGCGCATCTTCGGGCAGGAGGTGCCGATCAATGCCGAAGTGATTGCGATGGAGAGCTTCTCCGGCCACGCCGACAGCGAGGAGTTGCTCGCTTGGCTGCGCCCGGCCCCGGTCACGCCCAAGATGACCTACATCACCCATGGCGAGCCTGACGCGGCCGATGCCCTGCGCGGTCGGATCGAGCGCGAGCTCGGCTGGCATTGCCGGGTCCCTGAGCATCTGGAGCGGGTGCCGCTGGGCGGCGAGGCGGCGGCATGACCGAGCACACCCACACCCGCCTGCGCGTAGTACGCGCCGGCATCGACACCTACCAGCAGCCGGTGGTCTACATGCACCGCGACTGCCCGGTCTGTCGCTCGGAGGGGTTTGCCGCCCTGACCCGGGTCCGGATGCAGGTCGGCACCCAGCACGTGATTGCCACGCTCAACGTCGTGACGGGCGATCACCTGGCAGTCGACGAAGTGGCACTGTCGGACGCGGCCTGGCAGGCGGTAGCACCCGAGGCCGGCGCCTACGCGACGTTCCAGCATCCCGAGCCGGCCGCTTCGGCCGGCGCCCTGCGCGCCAAGGTGTTCGGGGCGCGGCTCGACGACGCCGACTGTCTCGCCCTGATGCGCGACACCGCCGCCAACCGGCTCTCCGACATTGAGCTGGCGGCGTTTGTGACCGCCTGCGCTGGCGAGCGCTTGGACCACGGCGAAACGATCGCCCTGACCCGGGCAATGGTGGCCGTAGGCCAGACCCTGGACTGGGGCGGCGGCGCGGTGCTGGACAAGCACTGCGTCGGCGGTTTGCCGGGCAATCGCACCACCCCGATCGTGGTCGCCATCGTTGCCGCCCTTGGGCACCGTATCCCCAAGACCTCCTCGCGGGCGATCACCTCGCCGGCTGGCACCGCCGACACGATGGAGGTGATGGCACCGGTGGCGCTGGATCTGGCGGCGATGCGACGCGTGGTGGAGCGCGAAGGCGGCTGCATCGTCTGGGGCGGCAATGTGCGCCTGAGTCCGGCCGATGATGTCCTGATCCGGGTCGAGCGGCCGCTGGATTTCGACAGCGACGGGCAGTTGGTCGCCAGCGTGCTGTCCAAGAAGGTCGCGGCCGGCGCGAGCCACGTGTTGATCGACATGCCCGTTGGGCCCACCGCCAAGGTGCGCTCCGACGCCGCGGCGCAGGCGCTGGCAGCCCGGCTGACCGACACGGCGTCCGCGATGGGACTGACGCTTGCGGTCCTGCGCACCGACGGTCGCCAGCCGGTGGGCGTGGGCATCGGGCCGGCACTGGAGGCCCGCGATGTGTTGGCGGTGCTGCGCGGCGCACCTGACGCCCCGGCCGACCTGCGCAGCCGTGCCCTGACCGTCGCCGGCGCCTTGCTGGACCTGGCACCGGGCACGCCGCCGGGTCAGGGTCTGGCCCTGGCCACGCAGACGCTGGACTCGGGCCGGGCCTGGGCCAAGTTCCTGGCCATTTGCGAGGCGCAAGGCGGCTTCACGGAGCCGGGCGAGGCGCCCTTCCAGGCGCCGGTGGTGGCCACCCGCGCCGGGCGCGTCAACGCGATCGACAACCGGCGTCTGGCCAAAGTGGCCAAGCTCGCCGGCGCCCCTGGCGCGGCCTTGGCCGGCCTCGACTGCAGCTTGCGTCTCGGTGATTCGGTCGCGGTCGGGCAGCCGCTGTACACCGTGCACGCCCAAACCCCGGGCGAGCGCGACTACGCCCTGGCCTACGCCCGAGCCCATTCCGACATCCTGTCCCTGGAGGCCCCATGAGCCGCGTCCTGATCCCTTTTCCCGATTTGCAGCCCTTGGCGTTGGAGCTCGGGTCGCGCCTGCAGGCTCGCGTGGCACCCGTGGGCTGGCGCCGGTTCCCCGACGGGGAATCGCTGGTGACGATCGACCCCCAACTCAGCGGGGCCGACGTGGTGGTAGTGGCCGGGCTGAGGAACGTGGACTCGGTCGCGCTGGCGCTGCGCTTTGTCGCCGAGACCGCCCGCGAGCTGGGCGCCCGTTCGGTCGGCCTGGTCGCCCCGTACCTGCCCTACATGCGCCAGGACACCCGCTTCCATCCCGGCGAAGCGATCAGCGCGCCGATCTTTGCCCGCTTCCTGGAGCAAAGCGTCGACTGGCTGGTGACGGTCGATCCACACCTGCACCGCAATCCGCGCCTGGACGGATTGTTCTCGATCCCCACCCGCCACGTGGCGGCGGCACCGGCCATGGCGGCCTGGGTGCAGGCCAACGTCCCCGACGCGATCTTGATCGGCCCCGACAGCGAGTCGGCGCAATGGGTCGGCGATATCGCCGCGCGAGCGCAGGTGCCGTTCCAGGTGCTGGCCAAGATCCGGGAGGGGGATCGCGCAGTGCGTGTCAGCCTGCCCGACCCCATTGCCGCCCGCGGCCGTACGCCGGTGGTGGTCGATGACATCGTCTCCTCGGGCCACACGATGATCGAAACCCTCAAGCATCTGGCCACGCTGGGATTGCCCCCCGCGACCTGCCTGGTCACCCACGCGGTGTTCTCCGAAGACGCCTACGAACGCCTGCTGACTGCGGGCGCCCAGCGCGTCGTCAGCACCGACACCATTGCCCACCCGGCCTGCAATGCCATTGGGATGGCACCGCTCCTGGCCGTGGCCTGCGAGGCGCTGCTTGCCGAGCGCACACCGTCGCTGGCCGCCCCGTGATGCGCGCTGCCCCCATCCCCGCCTGCGCCTTGGAGATCCGATGAACGACCTAACCTGTCCCGCCAGCGCCCTGAGCGCCATTGACCAGCACCGGATTGACCAGCTGGCCCGGAGCTACGCGCAGGCCGATCCGGCCTTCGCCGCCTGGGCTGCGGGCTATGGCGTCATCGCACACACCCCGCTCACCCAATTGCGCGTGCGTGCGATGATCGAGGAACTGGTCGCGACCGGCGCTCTGCCTGACAGCGCGACGGGCTATCGGCGCCTGAGCGCCGCCGATCGCGTGGCCAGCGCCGGCATGTGGCTGGTAGCACACATGACCTACGCCCGGCGGGTCCGCCTGGACGGCGCGCCGTTGGAGGCCGATGACTTCAAGCCGCAGCCCGAGGGCCACACCGGCGGCGCGTTGAACATGGTGCCGGCCTACGCCGGCTACCTGGCCATGAATGCGCTCGATGGGGTAACCCGCGCCTGGATGATGGGCCAAGGCCACTGCGTGGCGGCGATCGATGCGCTCAACGTCATCGTGGACAACATGAGCCCGGCGCATGCGGCCCGCTATGGCCTGGATGAGCCGCGGTTGGCGCGGTTCGTCGGCGATTTCTACTCCTACGCGCTCACGCCCGAAGGGCGCCCGGCCTCGCCGTTGGGCTCGCACGTCAATGCCCACACCGCCGGCGGCCTGCAGGAAGGCGGCTATCTGGGCTTTGCCGAGCTGCACTACGTGCACGCGCCGCTGCCCGGTGAGCGGCTGGTCGCGTTCGTCAGCGATGGCGCCTTCGAGGAGCAGCGCGGTGGCGACTGGGCGCCGCGCTGGTGGCGCCCGGACGACTCGGGCCTGGTCGCGCCCATCATGATCCTCAACGGCCGGCGCATCGAACAGCGCAGCCAGATCGAGCAACAGGGCGGCGAGGACTGGCTGTACCGCCACCTGCGGCTCAATGGCTTCGAGCCCATTGGCCTGGACGGCCGCGATCCGGCCAGCATTGCCTGGGGTATCCACGTGATCGAGTCGCGGCTGCAGGCCTGCACCGAGGCGGCCGCGCTGCATCCCGAGGGCGATTTCCGAATCCCGCTGCGCTACGGTGTCGCCGAGGCGCCCAAGGGCTTTGGGTTTCCCGGCGCCGGCACCAACGCCGCCCACAACCTGCCGCTATCGGGTAATCCCCACCGCGATGCGGCCGCCCGCGAGCAGTTCAATGCCGGCTGTGCGCCGCTCTACGTGCCGCCGGCGGATCTGCAGGCGGCGATTGCGGCTCTCAATACACACGCGACTCAGGGTCGGCCGCGCGAGCGCGACCACGCGCTCGCGACCCGCCAGGTGGCGCTGCCGACCGTGCCCGAGCCGGCCTGGGCGGAGCCCGGCACGATTGGCTCGCCGATGGCCGCTCTGGATGGTCAGTTTGTTCGCTTGGTGCAGGCCAACCCGCAGCTGCGCCCGCGCGTGGGTAATCCCGATGAGTTGCGCAGCAACAAACTCGACGCGACCCTGGACCTGCTCAAACACCGGGTGCAGGAGCCGGAAGCCGGCGTCGCAGAATCGCGCACCGGCGCTGTAGTCACCGCGCTCAACGAGGAGGCGGTCGTTTGCGCGGCGCTGGCGAACAAGGGCGGACTCAACCTGGTGGTGACGTACGAGGCCTTCGCCCCGAAGATGCTGGGCGCCTTGCGCCAGGAACTCATTTTCTCCCGGCATTTGCGCGAGGCCGGGCGGCCGCCGGGCTGGCTGGGCGTACCGGTGGTGCTGACGTCGCACACCTGGGAGAACGCCAAGAACGAACAGTCCCACCAGGACCCGACCCTGGCCGAGGCGCTGCTGGGCGAAATGGCGGACGGTGCCCGCGTGTGTTTCCCGCTGGATGCCAACAGCGCCATGGTGGCCCTGACCCATAGCCTGCGGGCCCAGGGCACGATCACGGCGCTGGTGGTGCCCAAGCGCGAGGTGCCCAATCGTTTGACGCCGGCGCAGGCGCGCCTGCTCGCCGAGGAGGGCCTGCTCTTGCTGCACGGCGACCCCGACACCGCCGCGGTGCTGCTGGCCGCCACCGGCAGCTACCAGCTGGGGGAAGTGTTACGGGCGCATCAGCGACTTCAATCGTCGGGGATCGCCACGGCCGTCATCTATATCGGCGAGCCAGGGCGGCTGCGGGCCGGACGCGATGCACGGGAAACCGCCTACGTGCTTTCTGATGCCTTGGTGCTGCGCCACTTCCCGGCGGGCACCCCGCGCGTATTTGTCACCCACACCCGGCCTGAGCCGTATTTGGGTGCGCTGCGCCGGATCGACAGCGGACCCGCGACCACGCGAGCGCTCGGCTTTGTGAACCAGGGCGGCACGCTGGACGTCCCGGGGCTGCTGTTCGCCAACGGCTGCACCTGGGCGCACACGGTGGCGGCGGCGCTGGCGGTCCTAGCTCGCCCGGTGAACGATGGCTTGCGCGCCGACGAGCAAGCGGCGTTGGCCGGCCGCGGCGACCCGACCCTGATCACCCGCCCGGCATGAGCACGCCCCGGCCGATGACCGCCTCCCGCCTGCCCCGCAGCCTGCAGATCGCCGTCGCCTTGGGCGGCTTCGGCTGGACATGGTGGCGGCGGCATCGCCGTGCTCCCGACACCTTGCCGGCCCGGCTGCGCGAGACCCTCGAGGGGCTGGGCACGACGTTCGTCAAGCTTGGCCAGGGCCTGAGCCTGCGCCGCGACCTCTTACCGGCCCCGTATCTGGTCGAACTGGAGGCCCTGCACGCCCACGTCCCGCCGTTCGAGTCGGCGCTGGCAGTGGCGGCGATCGAGTCTGCATTCGGCCAGCCCGTGGACCAACTGTTCGCCGAGTTCGAGTTGGTGCCGTTTGCAGCCGCTTCGGTGGCCCAGGTGCATCGGTCCAAACTGCCCGATGGGCGCACGGTCGCGGTCAAGGTGCGCCGGCCCGGCATCGTGGCCCAGGTGCATGCCGACCTGCGGCTGCTGCGGCGCTTCGTGCGCGTCAGCCAGTGGCTGGTGCCGGGCTTGCGGCGCTACCAGCCGCTGGACCTGATCGACGAGCTGGGCCAGTTCCTGCACCAGGAAATCGACATGGTCCAGGAGGCGCGCAATATGCGGCGACTGGCCAGCACGTTCGATCCCCTGCCCTACCTGACCCTGCCCCACGTCGTGGAGCCCTTGGTCGCGCCGGCCGTGATCGTGCAGGAGTTCAGCCACGGCGCGGCGCTGGCGACGCAAAACGGTACGCCGCGCGGGCGCGAACTGGCCGGCCTGCTGCTGGATGCCTATGTGCACCAGCTGATGGGCGCCGGCGTCTTCCACGCCGATCCCCACCCGGGCAACCTGTTCGAACTGCCCGACGGTCGCCTGTGCTTCCACGACTTTGGCTCCATCGGTTTCCTGGACCCGGCATCGCGCACGGCCTTTGCGCAACTGATCGAAGGGCTGGTGGTGGATGACGCCTCGGCCGTGCTTGATGCCGTGGTCGCGATGGGATTCATCACCGGGCCGATCGACCGGCGGGCCTACGTGCGCGCCATCAGCGAAATCCTCAGCAGCCTGGCCACGCTGCCCCTGAACGAATGGTCGATGGCCGACGCGATCTGGCGCGTGGCGCGGATCGGGGCGGGCGCGAACTTCCGCCTGCCGCGCCATCTGTTGGTCCTGATGCGTACCCTGTTCCTGGCCGAGAACACGCTGCGGGCCCTGGACCCGGACCTGGATCTGATGCAGGCGCTGGGCGTCCGGGCTGAGCGCATGGCCCAGACCCTGCGACAACAGGCGGTGGGCCGTCCGATGCATGAGCAGTTGCTCAAGAGCGCCGAGCAGCTGCCGGTCGTGGCGATGCAGATGCTTCGGCAGCTGCAACTGGACGAGGGACGGCCCGCGCTGTCGCTGCACCATCGCGGCCTGGAGCCCCTGGAAACGACGCTGGCGCGCACCGGCAATCGCCTGGCGCTGGCGCTGGTGACGCTGGGTCTGTACCTGGCCGGGTCGGTGATGATGCTGCACGGCGCCGGGCCGCGCCTTTGGGGCCATCTGCCGGTGCTCTCGGCGCTGGCGTTCGCGGCCGCGCTGGTCCTGTCCTGGCGGCTGGTGCGCGCCATTTCGCGCTCGGGGCACCTATGAGCGCGCCGCGCGACGTCCTGACGCTCAACGTCGGCTCGGCGACCGTCAAGGCGGCGTATTACGCGGTGGATGCGCAGGGCGTCCTGATCATGCCCGCGGCCCGCGCCAAGATCGCCGTGCTGCCCGAGGATGCCCACGATGCCCGCAGCGCAGGCCGCTGGCTGTCGCAGTTGCTGGTTCAGTTGCCGGCCGGGGCCGGGCAGCCCACCCGGGTGGCACACCGGGTGGTGCACGGGGCGGCCCGCCCGGGTCCAGCCCGCGTCACCGAGGCATTGATGTCCGAGCTGACGGCGCTCACGCCGTTGGCGCCCCTGCATCAAGGCCCTGCCCTGCGCCTGATCGATGCCGCCCGCCATCGCTGGCCGGACGTGTCGCAAGTCGCCGCCTTCGACACCAGTTGGCACGCGACCCTAGCGCCCTGGGCCCGGCGCCTGCCGGTACCGGCGAGCCTGCATGCGGCTGGCGTAATGCGCTACGGCTTTCACGGCCTCGCCTTCGCCTCGGCCGTGCGCCAACTCTCGGCGATGGCCCCGGCGCTGGCGCAGGCGCGGCTGGTGCTGGTGCACTTGGGCGGCGGTTCGAGCCTGTGCGCGGTGGCCGACGGCCGTAGCGTCGATACCACCATGGGCATGACGCCCCTGGACGGGGTGCCGATGGCGACCCGGTCGGGCAGCCTCGACCCCGGCGTCGTGCTGTACTTGGCCCAGACCCTGGCCATGCCGCTGCCCGAGATCGAGCACCTGCTCTGGCGCGAGTCCGGCCTGCGGGGGCTGTCGGGCGGCAGTGGCGACATGCGCGAACTGCTGGCCGATACCAGCGAGTCGGCCGGCCACGCCCGGGCGCACTACGCCATTCGGATCGCGCAGGGCATCGCTGCCATGGCAACCAGCCTCGGCGGGGTGGATGCGATCGTGTTCTCGGGCGGCATCGGCGATGGCGCCCCCCCGATCCGGGCCGCGGTGGCCGAACATCTGGCCTGGATGGGCCTGCGCCTGGACCCCGAGGCCAACGCGGCAGGGGCCACGCATATCCATGCCCCAGGCGCCGCGATCTCGGTCTTGGTCTTACGGGTCAACGAGGAGCAAGAACTTGCATTGGCGGCGCTTGCCTAGCTTCCCGCCCTGAGCCAGGCAAGCGCGATACGACCGGCCGTCTACGCGGTACATGCGCCCTCTCGCTAAAGCCAGCGCCTCGCCCACCAGCCGACCAGTTCAAGGCCTGGCGCGTACCACGGCCGATTTCTCCACGTGGCCTTGAGCACCTCCCGTGACTCGGCCAGATCCTGAACGAAGTGCTCCGCCAAAGTCGCGTTGAGGGCAGGCGCCTGCCCGAGCAGATTGATCTCGTCGTTGAGGAAGAAGCTGCGGTAGTCGAAGTTGGCGGTGCCGACCGTCGCCCAGCCCCCGTCGACCAGGGCGGTCTTGGCGTGCAGCACCCGAGGTTGGTACTCCCAGATGCGTACCCCCGCGTCGAGCATGTGTGCATAGGCCGCCCGCGCCGCCCATTGCGCCAGCAGTACATCGCTTTTTCCTGGCACCAGCAGACGAACATCCACGCCGCGGCGAGCGGCACCGCACAAGGCGCGCTGGCTGCGCCGGTCCGGTACGAAGTACGGCGTCGTCAGCCAAAGCCGCTCCCGGGCCTGGTCGAACGCCTCGCTGAACGCACAGCGCAGGCGATGACG
The DNA here is from genome assembly GCF_049195245.1 of Arenimonas sp. MALMAid1274. NCBI lineage: Bacteria > Pseudomonadati > Pseudomonadota > Gammaproteobacteria > Lysobacterales > Lysobacteraceae > Arenimonas > Arenimonas sp. MALMAid1274. Next base: position 825,820 of record NZ_JBMIRR010000027.1, on the reverse strand, counting down.
GCAACGACGCGAACGGTTCGACAGCAGTGCCAAAGGCGACCGCGCCGTGGGCACCGGGCCGCGCGGTGCCCGGGGGTACTCGTCGAACAACCGGATGGCCTCGGCCACCCGGGGGCCCGTTAGACGGACATGGGTGTCGCGCCAGCGAGCCGCGCCCAGCGCCCGCTGGGAATTGCGCCGGTCGAGGTTGAACCCGCCCAGGTACGCGACCGCGTCGTCGATGACCAGGAGCTTGCGGTGATTGCGGACGTGGAATTGCGCCGGCTGGCGCCACGACCAGGGCCGGCTCCAGTGCCACTGCACGCCGGCCGCAATTAGGGAACGGACCCGCTCCGGTGGAATCAGACGCCAGGAACCCACGGCATCGATGCGAACCTGGACCCGCCGGCCGGCCCATGCCAGATCGGCCAAGGCGGTGAGAATAGGCCCGCCGACGTCATCATCCGCCACGATGTAACACTCCAGACGCACGTCCCGCGTGGCGCCGGCGAGGTCCGCGTGCATCGCCTCGTAGAGGGCGTCCCCCTCCACGAAGACCGTGGTCGTTTCCGTTATGGATGGCATGGCAATGGCGGGTCAGCGGAGTTCCGGGGATCAGCCTAGCAGCGCGGCCGGGGCCCTGGGCCGCTAGCCCGGAAAGCGGGCGCGTACCTCGGCATCCCGGCCGGCGACCAGCGCCTTGAGCATGCTGCCGCCGCAGCAGGTCCCGTAGTCGCAACCTTCAGCGCCCTGAGGCGCTTTCCCCTGCGCTTGCAGCCGGTCCGTGGTCGGTTTGCATTGACGGCCGGCGCAGCATGGGCCTTATGATTAGGTAATGACCGTGGCGTCACCCAAAAACTAAAGGGGAAAGGAGCGCGGGCTTGGGCTGGTTCCCGCTGCGAATTCCGCCCCACTTCTCCAGCGGTCCGCTCCGGCGGGCCGTTTTCTTTGGGAAGGCCCGGCTCGGACAGCGCGGCGTAGGCCCCGATCCGGATCAGGCAGGGCTCTGCGAGCCCCCGTCATCCCACTGCCCAGGCGACAGCAGCCTGCTTCAGGGGCAAGCCGAACGCGATCGAGTCACCGCAGAACCGTTCCCGTCGGCAGGTCAAAATCGACGTCAGCGGAATGCAGGAGGGCGTCTAGTTGTGATTCGGACAGGGCGCCGCGCTGCAAGGCCGCCTCGGCTACCCGCTCAATGGCTTGCCACACCCCGGGTTGCGCGAGATAGCTCCGCGCCTTGTCGCAAACCTCAAACCACCGGAGCGGACCCAAGGCCGCACGCACGGCCAGTACATCGCCGTGTGCGTCTCGAAACAACTCATCCTCCGAGACCGTTGCGCCTGCGCACTGTCGATATCGCTCCTGCGCGACATACCCGGCAGCCGCAATGATGGCTTCTTCCAGTGCGTAGTCGATCTCTGCATTTCCCGCACCTCGCGCTCGGGCGGCGGCCAGATCGTGGCGACGGTCGTAAATTGCAGCGGCTTGGGTGGCGGTGTGTTCACCGGTCAGTTTCACCGCAATGCAAATTCCGGTCAGGTGGGCGAAGACAATGTGTCCCGCCTCGTGGTACGCCGTGTCGGGGGTCAAGGCAGGGTTCCGATAGGGCCGTTGGGCCCCGATTGGACCATGCGGGAAGATGAAAATCTTCATCCATGGTCGCGCCCAATTCCCCAAAGGGGGTTCTGCTCCGCTCATTCTGACGGCCCGCTTCGGTAGGCCGGCATTCTTTGGGCGCCCCTTTCGTTCCCGACTCCCGCCGCTGAAGCTTCGCACTGGAGCATGCCTTAGTCCCAAATTGGGACGACGCATTGCATCATCGCCATCCGCGCCCTGAAACGCTTCTTGGAGCGCCATCCGGAGACCGAGCAGCTGCTCCGGGGACCCTGATCCTGTCGTCATCGCCTCCCCGGCCCTCGAATGTCCAGTGGATGGGATCACACTGGCTTCGCCGGCGTCTGCAATCCGCCCAAGATGGCGCAGGTGCCCCGGCGGCCGCCGCAGCAATCGGCAATGGTGCGTTCCAACTCTTGCGCCATTCGTTGCAGTTCGGCCTGCCGCTCGCGGATCTCGGCGAGGTGGTGGCGCGCGAGCCGGTCCACGTCGTCGCAGGACAGGTCCGGATCCTCCGCCAATCGCATCAGGTCGCGAATCTCGCTCAGGCTAAAGCCCAGTTCCCGGCCGCGGGTGATAAAACGCAACCGTGCCACGTCGTGGTGGCCATAGACCCGATAGCCGTTCCCCGTTCGGACCGGCCCAGGAAGCAGTCCGATCCTCTCGTAATAGCGGATGGTCTCCAAGTGACAGCCACTGGCGGTGGCGGCTTCACTGATTTTCATTCGCATCCCGCTTGACTCTGTAGTGGCTACGGACTTTACGCTACCCCTCTCCCGCTGCCAACGAAGTGCCCCTGCCATGCCTCAGATCCGCCCTCTGCTCGTACTGCTGAGGCAGCAATGGATCGCAGCGCTCGTGATGGGTCTGGTGCTGCTGCCGGTTCACGCCCAGACACCCCCCGTTGAGCCGCGACAAACGTGGCAAATGCTCGACTACATCGCGGTGGACTATGCCGCTGCCGTCCACGGTGGCCGCATCCTGTCGCCTGGCGAGTATGCGGAGATGCAGGAGTTTGCCAGCGCGGTTCGCACGCAACTCCAAACCCTGCCGGCGAGTCCTCAACAGCCGCGGCTGCTGGCCCGAGCCGACCAGTTGGTCGCGGCGGTGGACCTCAAGGCCGACTCCACCCAGGTCGCCACGCTGGCTCGCGGGATGGCCGACGATTTGTTGGCCGACTATCCCATCGGGGCCGTGCCAGTGTCGCCACCAGAGCCGGCCCGCGTGACGGCGCTCTACGCCCAGCAATGTGCGGCCTGCCACGGTCCGACCGGGCGCGGAGACGGTCTGGCGGGAGCCACCTTGGATCCCCCGCCGATCGCCTTTACCGACGCGGGTCGCGCGGCCCAGCGGACGCCCTTGGCGCTGTATGAAGTGATCTCCCAGGGCGTGCAAGGCACCAGCATGCCCAGCTTTTCGGCGCTGTCGGAATCCGATCGCTGGGCGCTGGCGTTCTACACGGGCAGTCTGGCGTACTCCGCTCGCGCCCGCACCGACGGGGAGACCTTGTGGCGGGCGCGGGCCGACCTCCGTGGCCGCATCCCGACGCTCGAAGCCCTGACCCGGACCCGCGAGGCGGAGCTGGCGGCCACGGTCTCCCCGGCGGAGGCGCACGCCATCGTTGCCTACCTTCGATCACGCCCTGAGGCGGTGAACCAGTCGCCAGGCCGTTCCCATCCGTTCTCCCTCGCCCGCCAACGTATGGCCGCCAGCGAGCGGGCGTATGCCGCCGGCGACACGGCGCAGGCCACAACGTCGGCGTTGTCAGCCTACTTGGACGGCGTAGAGCCGGTTGAGGCGGCCCTGGGTACCCGCGATCCCTCACTGATGCGAGAGATCGAGACGGCCATGGCCCGCTACCGCAGCCAACTCGCTCGCCCCGGTGCCCTGGCGGACGTGAGCGCACAGTCGGCGGAGGTCAACGCGCTGTTGGATCGCGCCGAGACGGTACTGACGGATACCCGGATGGACACGACCACGGCCTTTCTGGGCAGCTTCACCATCCTGGTGCGGGAAGGTCTGGAAGCGCTCCTGATCGTGATGGGCATGATCGTGTTCCTGCGCAAGGCCGAGCGCGCCGACATCTTGCCGTACGTCCATGCGGGATGGGCCAGCGCCTTGCTGGCCGGCGCGGCAACCTGGGCGGCAGCGACCTACTTGATTGACATCAGCGGTGCCAATCGGGAGCTGACCGAAGGATTATCGGCGCTATTCGCCGCTGCCGTGCTGCTGAGCGTTGGTATCTGGATGCATCAGAAGAGTCTGGCCGGACGCTGGCAGCAGTACCTGCAGGCCAAGTTGTCGAAGGCGTTGACGCGGCGATCGGCTCTCTGCTTGTTCGTGCTTGCGTTCATCGTGGTGTATCGCGAAGTGTTTGAGACCATCCTGTTCTTCATCGCGATGTGGAGCGAAGCGGTCTCCGGCGCCATCCTTGCTGGCTTCGCGGCCGGATGTTTGGTCTTGGCCGCGGTGGCCTATTGGATGGTTCGCGCCAGCGCACGTCTTCCCGTCGGCCGGTTCTTCTCGATCAGTTCGCTCCTGATCGCCGTACTGGCCGTCGTCTTGGCGGGCAAAGGCGTGGCTGCCCTTCAGGAGGCGGGTTGGGTCACCCAAGCAGGGGTGACGGGGCCACGCATCGAATGGCTGGGCGTGTACCCGTCCTGGGAGTCCTTGTTGGTGCAGTTGGGCGTGGCGACGCTGGCGATCATTGGCTTCATAACCAACACCCGGTCGCTGAAAGCGTCGGCCGCATCTTCCTCGCGCTCATGAGCTGCCCAAGGGACTTGCGATATTGCCGCCGCGCCGCGACCTCCGCGTGCGCCGCACTCCTCCTGAACAGCGTGCCGTGGCCAATGCATGGCCTGCGCGCCGAGTTCGCCTCGGGCTGGGGCCTTGCCGCTCGGTGGCCCACGTTGGGTGATCTCTGCGGTTCATGCTCGCCCGCCAACGGAGAAAGCCATGAGTGACTGCGGTTGCCACCACGATGCCAAGAACGCGCAAGAGCGCCGCATCCTGAAGATTGCGTTGGCTCTCAATGCCGCGATGGCGGTGATCGGCGGCATCGCCGGTTGGATCGCCGACTCGACCGGACTGCTGGCCGATGCACTGGACATGCTGTCGGATGCCATCGCCTACGCGATCGGGTTGGTCGCCATTGGACGCGCCGCGCGTTTCAAAGCCAATGCGGCCTGGCTCAGCGGTAGCATCTTGCTGGTGTTGGGCTTGGGCGTGCTGGCCGAGGTCGGGCGCCGGGTGGTTCACGGCGCCGAACCGGCCAGCAGTTGGATGATTGGGACGGCACTGCTGTCTTTGGCGGTCAATGTCACCGTATTGCGCTTGCTCGCGCCGCTGAAGACGGGAGAGGTGCACCTGCGCGCGACGTGGCTGTTCACCCGCGCCGACGTTGTGGCGAACGTGGGGGTCATCCTTGCGGGCGGTCTGGTCCTGTGGCTCGACTCGCCCTATCCCGATTTCATGATCGGCACGTTGATCGGCCTGTATGTCATCAAGGAATCCTTCGAGATTCTGCGCGATGCCCGCCGTGCCCGGCAGGGGGCTGGCACATGAGGCAGCCTGACCGGTCAAAACGAACCGGCGACGCCCTGCGCGCTGGCGACGTTCATGCGCGGCAGGGAGCGCCCGGAGTGGAGGGAATCCGCACGAGCGCCATCGCATGGCTGCTGCTCTCGCTGGCGGTGCTGTTGTTGGACCAAGTCACCAAGTGGTGGGCGATGACGGCGATCCCCGATGACGTGGCCATCGCTGTCGTGGAAGGGTGGTGGAACTGGCGTCGTTCCTACAATCCCGGTGCGGCGTTTGGTTTGCTGGGCGGTGCGGGAGGCTGGCAGCGGCCGGTGCTTGCGGCATTGGCGCTGGGCGTGTCCGCTTACCTGGTGTACTCGCTTTACCGCCTGCCCCGACGGGCATGGCGACTGGCGGTTCCGTACGCCTTGGTGATTGGTGGTGCTTTGGGCAATGCGGCCGATCGGCTCAGTCGGGGGCAGGTCGTCGACTTCATTCAGTGGTACTGGCGGGACTTCTTCTGGCCCACCTTCAATGTGGCCGATATGGCCATCGTCATCGGGGCGGTGGCGATCGCGGCGAACGGCCTGATGCCACCGAAGCTGTCGCAAGGACAGGCGTCATGAAGTCTTTCTCGGCACGCCGGATGCGGCGGTGGCCTGGCATGGGCTGGGCTGTCGGCTCCCGGCGACCTTGGAGCCCCTTGAGGCCCTTCACGCCCGCGATTTGTTTGCAGCTCCCCGTAATCTCATGTCCTCCTGAACGCGATGCGGCGCGCAGAGGAGAATGAAATTGTGTAACTCCAATGCCGTCAGATAAGCTGCCGCAGCCATGCGTACTTCCCCTCCCCTGCTGATGGCCCGACTTCGCGCATCCGTGCGGGTGGCCGCGTGGGTGCTGTTGGTGTTCCTGCTCAAGGTGGGCATGGTCGCGGCTTGCACGGTAGATGAGATGCAGGACAGCACCTGGGGGGCGACCAGCACCCAGGGGCCGGCGGCCGATACCGCCCTGACGCCCGATGCGTCGGCAGCGGACGATCCTTCGTCGCTCCTCTCGCATGCCGCGGGCGGCTGCCTGGACTGCCATTGCCATCATGCGGCGGCCCTGCCGCCCGTGGTCGTCCTTCTGGCCGGACCGCCGGCCATGGCCCGCGTTCTACCCGTTCCGATCGCCATGCCGATCGGCGCCGCACGCAACGAGCTTCGCCCTCCCATTCTCTGAGCCCACTCCTTTTCGCTCCCTGACGCCGAGGCGTCGGGGTCGACGTGTGCTCAGAGGATCTTTCCATGCGTTTAATCCCTCCCCCGCGACGCTTGCGCGTCGCGTCGTTGCCGACGATCGTTCTGCTCCTGGCAGGTGCATTGGCCGCGCCCACCCAAGCCGCCGCGCCCAGTGCGTCTCCCATCGCCCTGCGCGATGCCGTCACCGCGGCCTGGCGCGCCCATCCCAGCGCCCGGGCCACAGACGCTACCTTGGCCGCCGCCCGCGCCCGCGCCGACGCCGCCGGCCGCCCGTTGTACAACCCCGAGCTTGAGTTTGCGGCCGAGGACGAAGGCACAGACCGCACCACCACCGCCGGCGTCAGCCTGGCGCTGGACCTGAGCGGCAAACGTCGTGCCCGGCGCGATGCGGCCGCGTCGCAGCTGGACATTGCCGTAGCCCAGGCCCGGCTCAGTCGCCGTGATTTCGTGGCCGCCTGGCTTGTGGGTTGGGCGGATTGGCAAAGCGCGTCACGGCGGGTGCAGCAAGGCGAGCAACGCCTGGCGCTCATCTCCCGATTTGCCGATCTGGCCGACAAGCAGTTCGGCGTGGGCGACATCTCCTCCCTCGAACGGGATCTGGCCCGGCTGGCCCGCGATGAAGCCGAAGCGGAACAGGCGGCGCTGCTGGCCGAAGCCGCCGAGGCCGAGGAAGCCTTCCGAAACGTGGGCGGACAGCCCGACGCCGTGGCCTCGGACGCGGCGTGGTCGCAGGCGCTGCCGGACGTGACGCCCCCACCCACGACCTGGGAGGCCTTGCCGGAATGGCAGATCGCGCAGGCCCAGTCCGAAGGAGCGACACGTCAAGTCACCGTCGCCCAACGTAACCGGGTTCCGGACCCGACGCTTGCACTCACGGGCGGCCGCATCGACTTCGGCCCGGCCTCCGACAATGTGGTGGGCGTATCGCTCAGCGTGCCGCTGTTCGTGCGCAACCCCTACCGGGCCGAGGTCGTGGCCGCGCTTGCCGATGCCGATGCCGCAGCAGCCCAGGCCGACATCACCGGGGCGCAGTTGGCCTCGCGGGCCCAGCGCACGGCGGCCAGTTATGCCGCGGTCCGTCGGGCCTTTACTCGCTGGAGCCAAAGCACCGGGACCGATGTCGAAAAGCGTGCCGAACTGCTGGAACGCCTCTGGCGCGCCGGCGAGCTCTCGACCGCCGACTACCTGCTCCAGCTCAAGCAGACCCTGGATACCGCCCTTGCCGGTGCCGCGCTGGAAGGTCAGCTCTGGCGCCGCGCCACCGATTACCTCGCCGCCACCGGCCAGCTCGAAGCCTGGCTCGGAATGAATGACGCGACTGGAGAAACTTCGCGATGAACCCGAAAAACTACCTGTTGATTCCCGCCGGTGCGGTCCTGGTCCTGTCCTTGGCAGGCTGTGGCGCCGAGCCCGCCGCGACGCCTTCACCCAAGGCCGTGGCCGCCGACACGAGCACGCCACGCGGCGAAGACGCTGAACATGCCGACGAGGCAGGCCAGGAAGAGGCGGGCCACGGCGATGAGGCCGGGCATGACGAAGAGGCCGGCCACGATGAGGCGGAAGAAGGCGCGGAACCGGTTCGCATGGACGCGGCCGCGCTGGAAGCCGCCGGCATCAAGCTGGCGACCCTGGATGCGCGTTCACTGAGCGAACCGCTGCAGGCCCCGGGTGAAGTCCTGGACAACGCCTACGGCACCACCCTGATCACGCCGCGGGTCGAGGCCCTGGTGGTCCGCCGCCATGCCAAGCTGGGCGACGAAGTGGCCGCCGGCGCGCCGCTGGTGACGCTGTCGTCCGTGGAAGTGGCCCAAGCCCAAGGGGCGCTGGCCATCGCCGAGCAGGATTGGAAGCGCGTTCAATCCCTGGGACGCGAAGCCGTGTCGGGCCGCCGCTACCAGGAAGCCCAGGTCACCGTCGAGCAGGCACGGGCGACGGCGCGGGCCTACGGCTTGCCGGGCACGGCCACGGGCCGGTCCAACGGCGAGTTCACACTGACCGCGCCGCACGCAGGACGACTGACCGAGGACGCTTTCGTGGTCGGCGAGCGGATCGAGCCGGGCCGTACGTTGTTCCGGCTGGTCGATGAGTCGGTGGTGTGGGTGGATGCCACGCTCCCGGCCGAGCAGGCCCGGCGCATCGCCATCGACAGCACTGCGCAGGTGGTGCTGGGCCAGGTGCGACTGCCCGGCAAGGTGGTGCAGCGCGCCCACCGCACTTCCGAGAACACCCGGACGGCGCTGGTGCGAATTGAAGTAGCGAACGAGGGCGATCGCCTTCACGGCGGGGACTACGTCGAGGTCTATCTCGATGCCGGCGGTGGCAGCGACCCGCAGCTGGCGGTGCCGACGGCGGCGCTGGTGCAGTTGGAGGGCGAGAACGTGGTCTTCAAGGAGACCGATGGCGCCCTGGCGCCCGTGGCAGTTCGTCCCGGCCCCGTGGTCGGCGACCATACCGTCATCGCCGACGGCCTGGTCATCGGCGACCGGGTGGTCGTGGAGGGCGCCTACGTGCTCAAGGCCCAGATGCTCAAGGCGCAGCTGGGAGAAGGTCATGGTCATTGACGCCCGAGTCGCCGAGCGCGGAGGTGCGCCATGCTGAATCGCCTGGTCGAACTCTCCCTGCGCTACAAGTTCCTGGTCCTGATCATCTTCGCCGTGGTGGCCTTTCTGGGCCTGCGCGCCGTGCGTGACGTTCCCATCGACGCCTTCCCGGACGTGACCCCGGCGCAGGTCAACATCTATACCGAATCGCCGGGCCTGGCGGCAGAAGACGTCGAGCTGCTGCTGACCACCCCGGTGGAGTCCGCGTTGGCGGGCCTGCCCAAGGTGCAGGAAATCCGCTCGGTGAGCCTGTTTGGTCTGTCCTACGTCTCCGTCTATTTCGAGGACGACATGGAGATCTACTTCGCTCGGCAGCTGGTCAACGAGCGACTGCAGGAAATCGGCGACCGCCTGCCCGAGGGTTACGGCAAGCCCAGCATGGGTCCGAACAGCTCGGGCCTGGGCCAGGTTTTCTGGTACACGGTCGAGCGCGCCCCGGGCGTGAGCAAGGAACAGGTCACCGACATGGACCTGCGCACCTGGCAGGAGTGGACGGTGCGCCTGATCCTGCGCACGGCGCCGGGCGTGGACGACGTCAGCTCCTGGGGCGGCGGTGAACGCGAATACCAGGTCCGGATCGATCCGCAGCGGCTGTATGCCCGTGGCCTGGGCTTTGCCGACGTGATTGCGGCTTTGCCCGCAAACAACGGCCAAGTCGGTGGCAACGTGATGGATGTGGGCCGCGAGCAGTACCTGGTGCGTGGGCTGGGCCTGCTGTCCTCGACCGAGGATATCGGGGCGATCGTGCTCAAGTCCGAGGACGGCGTGCCGGTCTACATGCGTGACGTCGCCCGGATCATCGAATCGCCGGCGCCGCGCTTTGGCGCGGTGACGCGCGATGGCGAGGAAGTCGTGCTGGGCATGGCATTGTCCCGCATCGGCGAGAACGCCAAGGATGTGGTCGAGGCCGTCAAGGCCAAGCTGGCCACCGTCCAGGACGCCCTGCCCGAGGGCATGGTCGTGCGCCCGATCTACGAGCGTACCGACCTGGTCAACAAGGCGGTAGGCACGGCAACGCGGGCCCTGATCGAGGGTTCGATCCTGGTGGCGATCGTGCTGTTCCTGTTCCTAGGCGAATTGCGCTCGGCGCTGGTGGTGATCGTCACCCTGCCGCTGGCGATGCTGATGGCCTTCATCGGCATGGGCCAGTTCGGGCTGTCGGCCAACCTGATGTCCTTGGCCGGCCTGGCCATCGGTATCGGCATGATGGTGGACGGCGCCGTGGTGATGGTCGAGAACGCCTACCGCATCATGGCCGAGCGACACACCCACGGCGAGAAGGTGGATCGGACCTCGGCGGTGCTGGCGGCGGCCAAGGAAGTGGCCAATCCCATCTCGTTTGCGATCCTGATCATCATCGTGGTGTTCCTGCCGCTGTTCAGCCTCGAGGGCCTGGAGGGCAAGCTGTTCAAGCCCATGGCCTTCACCATCGCGTTCGCGATGGCCGGATCGATGCTGCTGAGCCTGACGCTGATCCCGGTCCTGGCGGCCATGATCCTCAAGCCCAAGGAAGAGAAGGACACCCGGTTGGTGGCCTTCCTCAAGCGGCGCTATCGCCCGCTGCTGGAGCGTGCCCTGTCCGCAAAACGCGCCGTTGTGATCACGGCTTCCGTGGCGCTGGTGCTGGCCTTGGGGCTCTTTCCGTTCCTTGGCAAGGAGTTCATGCCCCAGCTGCAGGAGGGTTCGATCATGTGGCGGGTGACGGGCATCCCGTCGACGTCCCTGGATGAGTCGATCCGCACCAGCAATGTCATTGCCGAGGCCTTCAAGAAGTTCCCGGAAGTGGAGACGACGCTCGCCATGATCGGCCGCGCCGAAAAGGGCGAGACCGCCGACGTCAACTACATGGAGATCTACACCGCGCTCACGCCCGAGGAGGACTGGACCACCGGCCGCTCGATCAAGGAGCTGGAGGAGGCCATGCAGGAGACGCTGGAAGAGGTCGTGCCCAACGTGGTGCCCGGCTACACCCAGCCGATCCAGATGCGCGTGGAAGAGCTGATCTCCGGCGTCCGCGCGACCCTGGCGCTCAAGCTTTACGGCGAGGATCTGGCCGAACTTGATCGCATCAGTAGTCAGCTCAAGCCGGTACTGGCAGGGATCGAAGGCGTCGCCGACCTATCGCTGGAAGCGAACGTCGGAAAACCGCAGATCCGCATCGAGGTGGATCGGGCCGAACTGGCCCGGCACGGCATGAACGCCGAGGAAGTGCTGACCATCGTGCGCAATGGATTGGGTGGCGAGCCGGTCAGTGTGCTGCTGGACGGCGTGCGGCGGTTCGACATCTCCGTACGGCTCGATGACGGCACGCGCAGCTCGGTCGAAGCGCTGCGACGGATCCCGCTCAAGGCCGCTTCGGGAGCGCTGGTGCCGCTGTCCGAGGTCGCCACCGTATCCGTCGCCGAGGGCTATTCGTTCATCCGCCGCGAGCAGCTGCAGCGCTATGCCGTGATCCAGATGGATGTACGTGGTCGGGATGTCGATGGCTTCGTGGCCGATGCCACGGCGGCGATCAAGTCGCAGGTGGACCTGCCGCCCGGCTACTGGATCGAGTGGGGTGGTGCGTTCGAGAACCAACAGCGCGCCTTGGCCAAGCTGAGCCTGATCGTGCCCATCACGATCTTCTTCATCTTCGTGCTGCTGTACACCGCGTTCAACTCGATCAAGTTCGCGGCCCTGATCCTGGCCAACGTGCCCTTCGCGACCATCGGTGGCCTGCTGGCCTTGTTCCTGACGGGCCAGTACCTGTCGGTGCCCTCGGCCATCGGGTTCATCGCGGTGTTCGGCGTAGCCATGCTCAACGGCATCGTGCTCGTAAGCTTCCTCAACGAGCAGCGTGAACGCGGGCTCTCGGTCCGCGAGGCGGTGCTGCAAGGCACGGCCCTGAGGCTGCGCCCGGTGCTGATGACCGCAAGCGTGGCGATCCTGGGCCTGGTGCCGATGCTGATCTCCAGTGGTGTCGGCGCCGAGACCCAGCGCCCGCTGGCCACCGTGGTGGTGGGCGGTCTGCTCAGCGCCACCCTGCTGACCCTGTTCCTGCTGCCCGTGCTCTACGAGTGGCTGGAAACCCGCGCCGAACGCAAGAACCCGGAGGCCACGCCATGAAGCGCATCACTGCCTTGCTGCACGCTCACCGGATGAGCGACATCGTGCACGCCCTGGAGGCCGCCGGTGAGCGGCGCCTGAGCGTGGTGCAGGCCCGCGGCTTGTTGCGCGCCTCCAGTGCCCGCGAGCAGGACTACTCGGTCGAGTTGGGTGAACGGGTGACCCAGGAGATCCAACTGGACGTGTTCTGCGAGGACGAGCGGGTCGACGCGATCATTGCGTTGATCCGGCAGCACGGCCGCACCGGGCAAGTGAATGCCGGATGGATCTTCACCAGCTCCATCGACGATGTGCTGCTGATCGACCGGGCGGACGTGCCGGCCTAGCCCAGCACGCCGAAGGCCACGAGGCAGGCGCGCTCCGACGGAGCGCGCCTGCAGTATCCACGTTCGAGGAATTTCCGATGAGTGATACCACGCCTCCCCCGACCGCTAGCGCGGGACACAACCACGATCACGGCAGCGGGGGCCCTTGGGCGGGCCGCGCCGAGATCATTTTTTCCCTGGCCTCCGGCGCCTTCCTCCTGGCCGGCTGGGCCTGGGGTCGAACACAGGGCGACGGTGCCACCGGTCCTTTCATCCTGCTGCTGCTGGCCTATGCGGCCGGCGGCTTCTTCACCGTGCGCGAAGCGCTCGAGAACCTGCGCCACCGTGAGCTGAAGATCGATTCCCTGATGATCGTGGCGGCCGCGGGCGCCGCGGCCCTGGGCCAATGGGCCGAGGGCGCGTTGCTCTTGTTCCTGTTCAGTCTCGGCCATGCCCTCGAGAACTACGCGATGGGCCGCGCCCGTCGCGCCATCGAAGCCCTGGCGGACCTGCGGCCTGAGTCGGCACTGGTGCGCCGTGGGGCCGAGTTGGTCGAGGTGCCCGTAGGCGACTTGGTCATCGGCGACGTCGTGGTGGTCAAGCCCGATGAACGCGTGGCGGCGGACGGCTTCGTCGTGCTGGGCGAGAGCAGCATTGACCAAGCCGCTATCACGGGCGAGAGCGTGCCGGTCGACAAGCGGCCGGTGGTGGACGTGGCCGAGGCCAGGCAACGCCCTGACGCGGTCGGCCCCGAGCATCGCGTCTTCGCCGGCACCATCAACCAAGGCAAGGTCCTGGAGGTCGAAGTCACCCGCCTCGCCAGCCAGAGCACCTTGGCCCGAGTCGTGGAACTGGTGCGTTCGGCGGAGCACCAGAAGTCGCCCACGCAGCTGTTCACGGACCGCTTCCAGAAGATCTTCGTTCCCGCGGTGCTGGTACTGGTGGGCCTGCTGCTGTTCGCTGGATTGGTGGTGGATGAACCGTTCAGCGCGACGTTCTACCGCGCCATGGCGGTGCTGGTAGCAGCTAGTCCCTGTGCCTTGGCCATTTCCACGCCCAGCGCTGTGTTAAGCGGCGTGGCGCGGGCCGCGCGGGGCGGCGTGCTGATCAAGGGTGGCGGCCCGCTGGAGCGGCTGGGCGTCCTGCACGCGCTGGCTTTCGACAAGACCGGCACGCTGACCGAGGGCCGACCGCAGGTGACGGACGTCATGCCCGCTGACGGCGTGACGACGCAGGAACTGTTGAGCGTCGCTATTGCCGTAGAGCGCCTGAGTGACCATCCCTTGGCTGCCGCGGTGGTGCGCGATGGCCTGGTCCGTCTGGGCTCGCACGCTGTCCCTGAGGCGACGGACCTCGAGAGCCTTACAGGCCGCGGCCTGAAGGCGACCGTGGCCGGCGAGACCGTGCACCTGGGCAAGAAGAGCCTGTTCGATGAGCTCGGGGGTGCCGCCGTGCCCGCCGCGCTGAAGACGCGCGTGCTGGACTTGGAGCATCAAGGCCGGACGGTGTTCGTCGTACGACAGGGAGACCGTTACCTGGGCGCCGTTGGCTTGATGGACACGCCCCGGGAAGCCGCCAAGGCGGTGATGGCCCGACTGCGCGAGCTCGGCATGACCCGGCTGGTGATGCTCTCGGGCGACAACCAACGGGTCGCCGATGCGGTGGCCGCCAGCGTGGGCATCGACCGGGCGTATGGCGACCTGATGCCAGAAGACAAGGTCAAGGCGATCCAGGCACTGCGCGCCGAGGGCGAGGTGGCCATGGTGGGCGACGGTGTCAACGATGCGCCCGCACTGGCCAGCGCCTCGGTGGGAATCGCAATGGGCGCGGCGGGTTCAGATGTCGCGCTCGAGACAGCGGACGTGGCCTTGATGGGCGACAAGCTTGAGCACCTGCCGTTCGTCGTGGGGTTGAGCCGGCAGACCCGGCGCATCATCCGCCAGAACTTGTGGGCCAGCCTGGGCATGGTGGCCTTGCTCATTCCGGCGACGATCCTGGGCATGAAGATGGGCGTCGCCGTGCTCTTCCACGAGGGTTCCACCCTCCTGGTCGTGGCGAACGCGCTGCGCCTGCTCGCTTACAGAGACTCCGCGTAACGTCGGATGTTTCGGCGTTGTTAGCTCGCGCCTACGGAAAAGTGCGATGGCTGAGGCACTGCGCGGCGTGTTCTCAATCACCGGCAGGTCCGGGTTCATCGATTCTGTCCCCGGCGCTGCGCACGGTCATCACTCGGCGGCCCGCCTCAAAGCGACCTTAGTACCCTTGCCCGAGGATACGGCTGCTGCGTGCAATCTGCCGGACATCTGTGCAATCAGCATGACTATTGCAGTGCCGTCTTGCATCGAACGGCGGGAAGATGCGGCACAACGGACCGCGCAGACTGGCATTGATCTTGCAGCACGACACGCGCGGGCTGACTAAATCCTTGGCTCGCCCCCCTATCTCTCGTTAAGGAGCCCCCCCATGCACCACATGTCTTCCGAACTGCAGGCCTGCATCCGCAGCTGTCTGGACTGCTATCAGCACTGCCAGCACACCGCTCTGACCACCTGCCTTGAAAAAGGCGGCGATCACGTGGCGCCGGATCATTTCCGCCTGATGATCGATTGCGCCGAGGCCTGCCGCGCCGCCGCCGCGCTCATGATCAATCATTCCCCGTACCACGCCGAGTTCTGCCGCCTGTGCGCGCAGGTCTGCCGCGATTGCGCCGCCAGCTGCGAAGAACTGGACGGCATGGAGGCCTGCGTGCGCGCCTGCCGGGAGTGCGCACAAGCCTGCGAGGCGATGGCGGCGTCGGTCTGAACTGCCCTCCCCACACGGTAAAACTTCCCAAGCCGGGTAACCCGTTCCTTCGGCCCCACGGGGGCCGGAGGACTTCGGCGACCCGCTCCGCCCGGGGAACTTTTTGGCTCCACTGGCGGTCTAGCCCGCATCTTCCCCAGTTCTGGGGTGTATCCCATCGCATTTTTCTGGGTGTAGACTCCGGCCATGTCCCTGCTGCGCACCGTCGGCCACCTGCTGCTCGCTTTGGCGTTGATCGCCAACGCCGGGCTGCCGTCGGTCGCGTCCGCGGTCGATCACGCCGCGCACCAGAGCGCGGGAGTGGACCAGGCTATGGCGGCGGCGGGGCATTCGATGGCCGATGGCGACATAGCGTCGTGCCATGACGAGGCCACCGTGAAGCCCGTCGTGCCCAGCCCGGACTCGCCGCTGGATTGTTGTGACGGCGGCACCTGCACCTGCAGCTGCC
Organism: Arenimonas sp. MALMAid1274; assembly: GCF_049195245.1. Lineage (NCBI taxonomy): Bacteria > Pseudomonadati > Pseudomonadota > Gammaproteobacteria > Lysobacterales > Lysobacteraceae > Arenimonas > Arenimonas sp. MALMAid1274. The sequence goes on along the minus strand of NZ_JBMIRR010000027.1, from coordinate 810,204 downwards.
TGCATCACGCGCCGGTCGTCGTGATCGCCGACGCTGACTGGGCGGTTTCCCCCTATCGCTGGGTGGCCCAATTGGGCCGCCTGGTGTCGGTCCCGGCCGCGCCTTCGGCGCCGGCTATTCGACCTCCGATCGCCTAAGCCCTCCCGGCGGACCTTGATCCGCCCCATTCGCTCGACCCGCATTCCGGGTCGCGTTGCCCGTGGCCTGTCGCCGCGGGTGCTTTGGAGGGTTTCCCATGACTGTACGTTTCCGCCCGGCCGCCCTGGCCGTGGCCCTAGCCTTGGCCCTGAGTGGCTGTGCGTCCTTGGCGTCGCGCCCCGGCGACACCGACATCAATGCCCTGCTGGCCGAGCGACGCGGCCCGCAGGTCGAGTGGTCCGCGGTGGGCCAACCGCCCCCAGAGCGCCAGGCCATCGACCAGTGGCTCGGTGCCCCGATGACCGCCGAGGCGGCGGTGCGCGTAGCTATGCTGCGCAGTCCCCGCCTCCAGCAAGAATATGCGCGGCTGGGTCTGGCGCGGGCCGACGTGCTCGAGGCCGTGCAGGTATCCAACCCCACCCTCTCGCTCTCACGGTCCTATCTGGACCCGGGCAGCGGCTACAACCGTCTGGCCGGCCTGACCTTGCCGCTGGCCGACCTCCTGGTGCTGCCGGTGCGCACGCGCCTGGCCCGCGCCGAGTACGAGCGCGCCAAGCTCGAGATCGCCGGGGCAGTCCTGAACGTCGCCGCCGACGTAGAGGCCGCCTGGTACACCTACGTGGGTGCCCAGCAGGTCGCGGACATGCGCACGGCGGTGGCCGGCGGTGCGGACGCCGCCGCCGAGCTGGCGCAGCGTTTCTTCGATGCTGGCAACATCAGCGAGCTGCAGCTAAAGCAGGAACAGGCCGCCGCCAGCGAGGCGCGCATCATCGCCGCCCGGGCCCGTGCCGATGCCGGCCGCGCCCGTCTCACCCTCAACACCCTGCTGGGCCTCAGTGGCGAGGATGCCACCTGGGCTACCAGCGATCGCCTGCCCATGCCGGTCGGCGCGGAAGACGATCCCCTGCAGTTGGCGGAGCTGGCGCGCAAGTCCAGCCTGGAATTGCTCGCGGCCCGCCAGCAGGCCGAGATATTGGTCGATGCTCTGGGCATCACGCGAAAGCTGCGGTGGCTAGGCGGCAGCGAGATCGGCTATGAGCGCGAACGCGACGCTGACGGGTCCCGCCTGCGCGGTCCGACCTTGGATCTGGAGCTACCCATCTTCAACCAGGGCCAAGCCAAACTGGCCCGTGCGGAGGCGTTGCTGGCCGAGGCACGGGCGCGTGTGGCCCAGGCGGAACTGGGCGTCGATAACGCGGTGCGCCTGGGGGGAGAGCAGGTCCGCGAACTGAGCCAGGTCGTGGCGATCCACCGCGATGCCCTGATTCCGCAGCGCGAAAAGGTGGTCGAGCGCAGCCAGCAGGAGCAGAACTTCATGCTCATCGGCGTGTTCGAGCTGATCCAGGCCAAGGTGCAGGAATACAACGCCTACGAGAGCTACCTCGAGGCCGTGCGCGATTACTGGTTGGCGCGTGTGGAGTTGATGCGGGCCGTTGGCCAGCGCCTGCCCAGCGATGCCGCCATCGGTGATCGCACCCCCAGCGTGCAAGACATCCTGACGCCGTCCGCCGAGGAGGCGATGCCGGGCATGGACCATAGCGGCCACAACATGTCGTCGATGCCCGCCGCTCCGGCCGGTGCGATGGAGGGCATGGACCACAGCGGCATGGACATGCCGGAGAAACCGGCCACGCCCGCGGTTCCGGCGTCTGCGCCCGCCGACGTGATGGAAGGCATGGACCACGGCGGCATGGACATGCCCGCGGCGACGCCGACACCGGTCGATCACTCCCAACACGGTGCGCCGCCGGTGTCCCCCGAACCGCCGACCGAGGACGAGAAGGAAACCGAGGAAGACACCCCCACCCCGCCCGACCACAGCGCCCACGGAGACACCCCATGAAGATCACACGACGCGACATCCTGCTGGGCGCAGGGGCCGGTCTGGTTACGACGGCCGCGACGGGCATGGCCCGCGCCCAGAGTCAGGGCCACGACATGAGCCAGATGAAAGAGCCCGCTGCGCCGCCGGAGGCGCCGCCGGTCTCCCGCCCGCGGGCGGGCAAGGTACGCACGCTCAACGGCTGGACCCTGCCTTACCGCATGAACGGCGGCGTCAAGGAATTCCATCTGGTCGCCGAGGAGTTCGAGCACGAGTTCGCGCCCGGTTCCAAGGCGATCTGCTGGGGCTACAACGGCTCCACGCCGGGGCCGACCATCGAGGCGAATGAAGGTGACCGCATCCGCATCTTCGTAACCAATCGCCTGCGCGAGGCGACCACCATCCACTGGCATGGCCTGATCCTGCCCAGCGGCATGGACGGCGTCGGTGGGCTGAGCCAGCCACAGATCAAGCCTGGCGAGACCTTCGCCTACGAGTTCACGCTCAAGCAGCACGGTACCCACATGTACCATCCGCATGCCGACGAAATGGTGCAGATGGCCATGGGCATGATGGGTCTGCTGATCATCCACCCGAGGCGCGGCGAGGCCGTGCCGATCGATCGCGACTACGCGTTCCTGCTGCACAACTTCGCGCTCCACCCGGGCACACGCCGACCCGACCCCGCGGTGATGCAGGACTTCGACCTGTGGACGTTCAACTCCAAGGTCTTCCCGGCAATCGAGCCCATCGTGGCCCGGACCGGTGAGCGTGTCCGCATCCGCGTGGGCAACCTGAGCATGTGGAACCACCCGATCCACCTGCACGGCGTTCAGTTCCACGTCACCGGGGGCGACGGCGGGAGATTGCCACGTTCGCAGTGGCGCACCGAGGTGACCGAGATCGTTGGTGTTGGCCAGATGCGCGATATCGAGTTCACCGCCGTGCCGGGCGACTGGGCGTTCCACTGCCACATGTCACATCACACGATGGGACCGATGGGCCACGACATCCCCAACACCATCGGCGTGGACCAGCGCGGCGTCGAAGCCAAGATCCGGCAGATGCTCCCGGGCTACATGGCCATGGGCGAGAACGGCATGGCCGAGCACCAGGACCACACCGATAGCGGCCATATGCAGGGGCCGCCCAACACGCTGGCGATGATGGCCGGCAAGGGCCCCTTCGGGAACATCGAAATGGGCGGAATGTTCACCGTGGTCAAGGTGCGCGACGACATCGCGCCCGGCGATTTCAGCGATCCGGGCTGGTATCGCAATCCTGCTGGAACCGTCGCCCGCCGCGTCAGTGACGACCCGGCGTTCGGCAATCCGCCACGTCGCACCAGTTAACAAGGAGGCCACTCATGTCCCTCATAAAAAGCGGTTTGATTCTCGTGGGTTTCGCTGTCGCTGCTGTCGGTGGCGGAATCTACTTCGGCGCCATCCACCCGGGCGCCGATGAACCCCACTCGGCGGTTGTCTTCAAGATGATCGAAACGGCGCGTGACCGTGCGATCGCCGTCCGAGCCCACGACATCGTTGTCCCCGCGCTGGGCGACGACGCGCAGGTACGAAGCGGTGCCGGCAATTACGCCGCCATGTGCACCGGCTGCCATTTGGCGCCTGGGATGGCGGCAACGGAGCTGAGCCTTGGTTTGTACCCGGTGCCTCCCGCCTTCAGTCAGACCGGCGTGACCGACCCCGCGCGTGCCTTCTGGGTCATCAAGCACGGCGTCAAGGCTTCGGGCATGCCCGCCTGGGGAAGAAGCATGCCCGACGAATACATCTGGAACATGGTCGCGTTCCTCCAGAAAATGCCGGAGCTGACCCCGGCGCAGTACCAAGCCCTGGTCGCGAGCAGTGACGGGCATGACCACGGTGGCGGCGAGAGCATGCCGCACCACGATGCGATGCCAAGCGCGAGCAGCGGGCATCACGGAGGTGCTGACGCTGGCGCGCATGATGACAGCGGCTCTGCACCCCACGATCACGCCGCGCCCGTGCCCGCCGCCCATGACGACACTGGCTCTGCTCCGCACGCTCACGACCCTCCGGCCCACGATGACGCCGGCACCGCCCCACACGACCACGATCCGGCGCCACCCCAGCCCCCGGCGCACGACGATGCCGGTTCGCCCCCTCACGATCACTGACTCCGACCAAAGGACCCATCTCATGAAGCGCATTGCCACCCTTGCCTGCCTTGCCCTCTCCATCTCCGCCGCCCCGGCGTTTGCCGATGATTCCAAGGCCACGCCCCACGTCCATGACCCCGCACCGAAACAAGCACCCGCCGGCCCGGTGCTGAGCGTTCCTGCCCAAGCGCAGGCGGCTGTGTCCTCGGTCGAACGCTTCTCTGAGGCACTGGCGGCGGGTCGGCTGGACGCGGCCGGCGCCGAGCTCGATCCGGAGGTGCTGATCCTGGAGAGCGGCGGCGCCGAGTACTCGGCCGCCGAGTATCTGGGGGGCCATGCCAAGGGGGACGCCGCGTTCCTCAAGACCGCTCACATCCAGTTGGTTCGCCGCACGGCGCGGGTCAGTGGCGACCTCGCGTGGGTCGCCAGCGAAAGCGAACTGCACCTGAGCAAGGACGGCAAGCCGGTCACGGTGCTCAGCACCGAGACCATGCTGGTCCAGCGCACAGACGCGGGCTGGAAGATCGTCCACATTCATTGGTCGTCGCGCACCAAGGCGCCAGGCGACCACCACTAGGAGATCGCCATGCGCCGGTTCACCCAGTTTCTTGCCATCGCCCAGATCTCACTGGCGATTGGAGCTTGCGGTGACCGGGACGCCCCGGCGCCGGAAGCCTTCGGTCCCCACGAGGTAGCCAGCCCGGCGGCGAGCTCGCTGCCGCCGGGCACGGAAGTCGCCGCGACGCAGACCGTCGCACCCGTGGGCGCGTTGCCGACCGTCGTCATGCACAAGGATCCCTACTGCGAGTGCTGCAGCCTCTGGGCACGTCACGTAGAAGGCGCCGGCTTCCCGGTGAGCGTGGTTATCGACGAGGACATGGAGGCCATCAAGCGCGCCGTGGGCGTACCGGCCGACAAGGCTTCCTGCCACACCGCGCAGGTGGAGGGTTACTTCATCGAAGGGCATGTTCCGGCAGAAGACATCAAGCGCCTCCTGGCCGAACGCCCCAACGCCCGTGGCCTGGCCGCGCCAGGCATGCCAATTGGCTCGCCAGGCATGCCCGGTCCAGCGAATCCCTACACCGTTTACCTGATTGGCAAGGACGGCAGCAGCACGCCCTTCGGCCAACACGGTCACTGACCCGGAGATACCGACATGCCTGCCCACGAACATTCGCCGTCGACTCCGCCGGCTACCCAGGACAAGCCCCGAGATCCGGTCTGTGGAATGTTCGTCGACGGCCCGCTGTTTGAGATGCACGCGGGGACGAAGTATCACTTCTGCTCAGAGCGATGCCGGCAGAAGTTCATCGCAAATCCGGCGCTGTATCTGCAACCCGGACCACCGATCGCCGCGGTGGCAACTCCGACGGCTCCAGCTGTAGTTCAGACGGCGCCCGGGACTCGCTACACCTGCCCCATGCACCCGGAAATCGTTCAGGACGGGCCCGGAACCTGCCCCAAGTGCGGCATGGCGCTCGAGCCGATGATGCCTTCGCTGGACGAGGACGAGAACCCGGAGCTGGCCGACTTTACCCGGCGCTTCTGGGTGACGTTGCCCGCAACGATCATTGTCCTGGCCCTGGCGATGTTCGGACACCGGTGGGCCAGCCTGGATGCCAGCACCCGCAGTTGGGTGGAGTTGGTCCTCGCGACGCCCGTCATTTTGTGGGCCGGCTGGCCATTCTTCGTGCGCGGGATCGCTTCGGTTCGCACCGGGAACCTGAACATGTGGACGCTTATCGGCACAGGCGTCGCAGCCGCTTATGGCTACAGCGTTGCCGCAACGCTGGTTCCAGACTGGTTCCCGGCCTCGTTCCAGGAGCACGGCCGTGTCGGCGTGTATTTCGAAGCGGCGGCCGTGATCGTCTCACTCACGCTGTTGGGACAACTGCTCGAGCTCAAGGCGCGTTCCCAAACCTCGGCGGCGATCAAGGCGATCCTGGGGCTGGCTCCCAAGACGGCCCGGCGCATCCTGCCCGACGGCAGTGAGGACGACATCCCGCTGGGCCATGTGCATCTGGGGGACAAGCTGCGGGTCCGGCCCGGCGAGAAAGTCCCCACCGACGGCGTCGTGGTGGAAGGCCAGTCGAGCGTGGACGAGTCCATGCTCACCGGCGAGCCGATGCCGGTGGCCAAGGCCGTCGGCGATCGCGTGATTGGAGCCACCATCAACCGCTCCGGCGCGCTGGTGATCGAGGCGGAAAAAGTCGGCGCCGACACCGTGCTGAGCCAGATCGTGCAGCTGGTGGCCAACGCCCAGCGCTCGCGGGCACCGATGCAGCGCATGGCCGACAAGGTGGCGTTCTGGTTTGTGTTGGCCGTGCTGGTCATCGCACTGTTGACGCTGCTGGTTTGGGGATTCTTCGGCCCCGAACCGTCATGGGTCTACGGCGTGCTCAATGCGGTCGCGGTGCTGATCATTGCCTGCCCCTGCGCGCTCGGCCTGGCCACGCCCATGTCCATCATGGTCGCCACCGGGCGTGCCGCCAGCGTCGGCGTGCTGTTCCGCGACGCCGAGGCGATCGAGAACCTGCGCAAGATCGATACCTTGATCGTCGACAAGACCGGCACCCTGACTGAAGGACGCCCGCGCTATCGCGACACGTCCGCCCTCCCGGGTTTCACCTCCGATGAAGTGCTGCGCCTGGCCGCGAGCCTGGACCAGGGCAGTGAGCACCCACTGGCGGCGGCCATCGTCGCCCAGGCGCGTGAGCGCGGCCTGGCGCTGTCCACGCCCGATGCGTTCGAGTCCGCCAGCGGCATCGGTGTTCGTGGCCGAGTCGATGGCCGAGCACTGGCGCTTGGGAACCAGGCACTGATGACCGAGGAAGGGGTGTCCGTCCAGGATCTATCCGGTGCCGCGGAGAAACTCCGCGCCGAAGGAGCCAGCGTGATGTTCCTGGCCGTGGACGGCAAGGCGGCTGGCCTGCTTGCCGTGGCGGACATGGTCAAGGAATCCACGCCCGAGGCCATCGCCCAACTGCGCTCGGCCGGCCTGCGATTGATCATGGCGACAGGCGATGGCGAGACCACCGCCCGCTCTGTCGCGACGGCCCTGGGCATCAGCGAGGTGCACGGTGAAGTGCGCCCCCAGGACAAGGCGGACCTCGTGGCCAGCCTCAAAGCCCAGGGCCGGAAGGTGGCCATGGCCGGCGACGGCATCAACGATGCTCCGGCGCTGGCACTTGCGGATGTGGGCATCGCGATGGGCACGGGTACGGACGTGGCGATGAGCAGCGCGCAGGTGACCCTCGTCAAGGGCGATTTGCGCGGCATCCTGCGGGCCAGGCAGATTTCCGAGGCCACGGTGGCCAACATGAAGCAGAACCTGGGCTTCGCCTTCCTCTACAACGCGCTCGGCGTGCCGATTGCGGCCGGCGTGCTCTATCCGGCGTTCGGGCTATTGCTTAGCCCGATGATCGCGGCACTGGCCATGAGCCTGAGCTCGGTGTCGGTCGTGGTGAACGCACTGCGACTGCGTGCCGAAAAATCATGAGGATTACTTGCCATGCCGCTCGCGCGGTGCAGGCATTCCGGACCGTTGTGTGTCGGGACAACCAACGGTCCATTCTTTCCGTCCCCGAGGAGATTTCCCCATGAAACGTCTGCTTCCGTTCGCTATCGCCCTGTTGATCGCCGCCCCGCTCGCCTTTGCCGACGACAAGGGTCACGACCATATGGCCGCCAAGAATGGCCAGCCGCAGCCCCATGACATGGCTGCCATGTCCGCCGAGGAGTTCGCCAAGCTCGACGCCGACAAGAACGGCCAGCTCGCCCGGGCCGAGCTCCCGAAGGATCACAAGCTCACGGCGCATTTCGACATGCTGGACACCGACAAAAACGGCACCCTATCGGCTGCCGAGTTCGCCAAGGGCGGCAGCATGTGATTTTGTCCCGGGGCGGCCCCAGCCGCCCCGGCCACTTGGAGAAGGGAGAGGGCAATGAAACCACTATGGACGGGCCTGTTGGCGCTGCTGCTGGCCGGCGCGGCGAATGCCGCCCCAGCCCCCGTAGCCACGGACGACACGGGCGCTATCAAGGCCGTGCTCGCGGCCTACAAGACGGCGCTCGAGCGCCGGGACCTCGCCGGCGTGGATGCGTTGTTTGCCGAGCGCAACGAAGTGATTGAATCGGGCAAGTTGGAAGGCAGCTACGCCGACTACGTGACCCATCACATCGGCCCGGAGCTGGGCCATATCCAGCGATTTACCTTCGAAGACTATGCCGTCACCGTCGAGCAGGCGGGCGACATCGCCTGGGCCACCGAGACTTACCGCTACACCATCGTGCTGCCCGACCGTCCCGAACCCATCGTGCGCCAGGGGGTGGCCACGAGCGTCCTCCAGCGTCAGGACGGCGCCTGGAAGATCCGCGCCCTGCACAGCTCGTCGCGAGCACCCAAGCCCACGACGACGACACCGTAGCGCACCCGGATGACGAACGACCTTGCGCATGCGACAGGACGTTCTGATCTGGCGCCGACCCCAAGAGGTCCAAGATGAGCGCCCCGGGGGTATCGCAGAGCCGACGCCAGCCTTGGCTGGGCGGCGCCCTGATGGGCGCGGGCTGGGCAACGTTCGCGGGCGCGGTCGGTGACAATCGAGAGCACGCCCACCACGCCTTGCAACTGGTGGTGGCCGAGACAGGCGACATCGCCGTCTGGATCCGGGGTCGCGGTGAGGTTCGGGCCCCGGCCATCCTGCTGGCCGCCTATGTGGTGCATCGTCTGCACCCGGGGCCCACTCGTCTGCTGTACCTGGATCGGGAGTCCCAGGCAGGCCGGGGTCTCGCGCCCACCTGCGCGGCCGGTGCGCGGGAGTTGTCGCCCCAAGAGCGCAGCGCGGTGCTGGCGGCGTGGCCCCGTCCCGGGCACGAGGACTTGTGGCCGGTGCTGGCCGCCTTGGGGCTACCGACCCCGGTTTCGCCGATCGACGCCGAGCGCGATGACCGGGTGCGGCGGTTGCTCGATGCGTTGGTCACCTGCGTCGAGGACGATGAATCCTTGACGACGCTGGCGGCGCGAGTCGCGCTCTCCCCCAGTCGTTTCCGCTATCGCGTGCGCGAGCTGGTCGGTATGCCACTACGTCCGTACCTGCGCTGGCTGCGACTACGCCGCGCATTGACGGTTACGGCGAGCGGCGTGAGCCTCACGCGGGCGGCCCAGGACGCAGGGTTTGCCGACGCCGCCCACCTGACCAGGACCATGCAACGCCACTTTGGCGTCGCCCCGAGCGATGTGGTGGCCGCCCTGCGTCAGGGTGCCTGAACCACGTCAGCCAGTTCATTCAAGCCGGGCCCCTGCTGGCTCCCCACACTGGGCCCCGGACTTTAGTGAAAGGAACAACGATGATCCGGTCCCTGCTGCGCGTGATGGCCTATCCGGCCGTGTTTGGCTTGAGCTCTTTGGCCGTGCTCGTGATCGTGGCGCGCCCGGCCTGGCAATGGCCCGGTTTGGCGGCAGTCGCCGTGGCCGCCATGACGATCGTAGCCGCGCTGGAGCGGGTGATCCCCTACCAGCGGGCCTGGCTCGAAGACCATGATGACCTCGCGGCTGACATCGTCCATGCATTGGTAAACCTGGCCATGCTGGCGGGAACCGCGTTCGCGCTCAATGCGCTGCGCGTTGACCTGCCGTCGGTTTGGCCCGGCGCGTGGCCGGCATGGGCGCAGGTGCTGCTCGCCGGCGCGGTGATGGATCTGGGGCTGTACATGATGCACCGGGCAAGCCATCACGTCGGTTGGCTTTGGCGCCTTCATGCCGCACACCACAGTTCCGAGCGGCTGTACTGGCTCAACGGAGAGCGTCGACATCCGCTAAGTGCGATGCTCCTGGCGGGGCCCGGACTGGTGACGGTGATCGCACTGGGCGCACCGCCGGTGATAATCAGTGCGTGGCTTACACTTCTTGCGGTGCATCTGGCGTTCCAACACGCCAACGTCGACTATCGCATGGGCCCCCTTCGCTACCTGGTGGGCGTAGCCGAGATCCATCGTTGGCACCACAAACGCGAGTACGAAGACGCGCAAGTGAACTTCGGAGAGTTCTGGATGCTGTGGGACCACCTGGGAGGAACCTTTCACGATCGGCCCAACGGTGTGCTGGCCGGCGAGGTCGGCCTGCGCGACCGGACTTTCCCAACCACATACGCAGCACAGCTCCGATGGCCCTTCAGGCGGCAGGCCTCTTCGCAGAGGCCTGCACCTCGCCAGCCTTAGTCGCGGACACTCTGATCCTGACGTGTCCCGCGATCCCCTCCGCGATCAGTGGCAGCTGCCGCAACAGCTAGACGTTGACGGCGGCTGATTCAAGTCGTCGGCCTGCGCGGGGTACCCCTCGGCCGTCAGGACGGCGATGGCCTGTGCAGGGTCGATTCGGCCCTCGATTGTCACCGTGGCCGCAGCCAGATCCACTTCTACGCGGGCTTGCGGGTCAATGGACTGCAGTACGCGGGTGATGGTGCGGACGCAGTGGCCGCACGTCATGTTCTCGACTGAAAGTTTCATGCTGGTCATCCTGTTAATGCGGATGCGGGATCCGCGTTTCAACAGGATCCGGCTTCCCACCGTGGCAAGGTCAACCTCGATGTCGTCTTTCCATCGAAGTTGGTTAAGCATCAGTGTGGTTTGCAACCGCAGCCACAGTGCCGCGTTGCCCGCGGAGCCGGCAAGGCGCCAGTTATTGTCAGCGCGGCCGCAAACCCCGCCGCCGCCAGCGCCTCAACGGTGGCCGGAGCGGTCAACGCACCGTTGGCGTGCACCTGTTTACGGGGAAGGTTGACGATCACCTTGGCCTTTGGATCAAGGGTCTGAACGGCCCGGGTAACGGCCAGGACGCAGTCGTTGCAGCTCATTTTCTCAACGGTAAGTTGCATGCCAGCTCCCGGGATGCTCGTTGGATTGGGGACGCACAGGGTCAGGCTTCCTGTTAGGGGAAGGTCAAGTATCGGCCGGGCATTGACCTTCCCATCTTGGGAAGGCCGATGCTGGCCCCACTTCTTGAGTGGAGAACATCATGAACTTGTCCCTTCCCCCCACCGACGCAAGCACCCAATTCCGGTTTGGCGTAACCGGCATGACCTGCGCGTCGTGCGTCGGCAGCGTCGAGCGCGCCCTGCAACAATTGCCCGGCGTCCAGGAGGCGAGCGTGAATCTGGCCACCGAGATTGCAACGGTCATTACCGACGGGTCGGTTTCGGCGTCGGCCGTAGCGGCCGCGGTGGAAGGTGCAGGCTATGGCGTTGCGGTTGAGGAAGCTTCCATGGGCATCCTGGGCATGACTTGCGCCTCCTGCGTTGGCAGGGTCGAGCGCGCACTGGCCAGGGTTCCGGGCGTGCAGGCGACCTCGGTCAACCTGGCCACCGAAACGGCGCGCGTGAAGGTGGTTGCCGGGACGCCCCGGGCTACCCTGCAGCAGGCCGTCCTGGATGCCGGCTACGAGGTCCGTGCCGAGCCGGCGCCGGCCGCGTCATCCTCATCGTCGGAGAATGTCCGACAGCCGGGCGCCTCCCGCGAAGCGCGGCACCTCGTCCTGGCGGCCTTACTGTCCTTGCCCTTGGCGCTGCCGATGCTGGCCATGCCGTTCGGCGAGCATTGGGCACTTCCCGGCTGGCTGCAATGGTTGCTGGCGACGCCGGTCCAATTCTGGTTAGGTGCCCGCTTCTATCGAGCTGGCTGGAAAGCGGCCCTGGCGTGGACCGGCAACATGGACCTGTTGGTGGCATTGGGCACCAGTGCGGGGTACGGATTGAGCGTCTTCCACCTGCTGGCCACCCCGCCTCATCACGGCACGCAACCGCTGTACTTCGAAGCATCTGCAGTTGTGATCACGCTTATCCTGCTCGGCAAGTGGCTGGAGGCGCGGGCAAAGCGCCAGACGACCGAAGCCATCCGTGCGCTCCAGGCGCTGCGTCCGCTCACGGCGCGGGTGCAGCGCGGCGAGGACGCGGAGAATGTGCCGATTGATGCGGTCCGGCTCGGCGACGTAGTGCTCGTACTGCCCGGAGAACGACTTCCCGTTGACGGCGAGATAATCGAAGGACGCAGCCATAGCGACGAGTCGCTGATCAGTGGTGAATCAGTGCCGGTTCCGAAAGCCCCGGGTGATCGCGTCACCGGCGGCGCCGTCAACGGCGAGGGTCGCCTGCGGGTGCGTACCACGGCCGTCGGCACTGAATCGGCGTTGGCTCGCATCATTCGCCTGGTTGAGGACGCGCAGGCGCGCAAGGCGCCGATCCAGCGCATCGTTGATCGGGTCAGCGCCATCTTTGTACCCGTCGTCCTGCTGATCGCTACCGCGACGCTGCTGGGCTGGGGCCTGTTTGACGGCGACTGGAGTCAGGCCGTGCTGCACGCTGTCGCCGTGCTCGTGATCGCTTGCCCCTGCGCGCTGGGCCTGGCGACACCCACGGCCATCATGGCCGGGACGGGGGTAGCGGCCCGCACAGGCATCCTGATCAAGGACGCCGAAGCACTGGAGACTACCCGTCGCTTGCGCACCATTGCGTTCGACAAGACCGGAACGCTCACTGCTGGGCGGCCAACGCTGGCTGGCATGGAGACCTTCGGCCTGGCTGACGACAAGGTGCTAGCGGTCGCGGCAGCGCTGCAGGCCGGCAGCGAACACCCTCTCGCGCGTGCCGTGTTGATGGCGGCCCAGGAGCGGCACGTGACACCGGAGATGGCAAGCGATGTCGTGGCCATGCCCGGTCGTGGCGTTGACGCCATGATTCGAGGCGATCGTTGGGTGCTTGGCAACGGGCGATGGATGGATGAACTCGGCATCGACCGCAGCATCGGCGCGGCCGTCGCAACGGCGAACGCCGAGGCTGGCCGAACGGTGTCGTGGCTGGCACGCGAAACGGGAGATCGGTGGCACGTGCAGGCCTTGTTTGCCTTCGGAGATCCACCGCGGCGCGAATCGCGAGAGGCTATTTCTGCTCTACAGGCCATGGGACTGCGGACAGTGATGCTATCTGGCGACCATCGCGGTGCCGCGCTCGGCGTGGCGCGTGCGGTCGGCGTTCCCGACCAGGACGTCCACGCCGAGGTTCTACCGGGTGAGAAAGCCGATGTCATCAGGGCCCTGGTGGGTCAAGGCCCCGTGGGCATGGTTGGGGATGGCCTCAACGACGCCCCGGCCCTGGCCGCGGCGGACGTGGGTTTCGCCATGGGAAGCGGCACCGATGTCGCCATGCACGCGGCCAGCGTCACGCTGATTCGTTCCGACCCCCGCCTGATCGCCGACGCCATCGATATCTCCCGGCGCACGACGCGTAAGATCTACCAGAACCTGTTCTGGGCATTCATCTACAACGTGGTGGGTATTCCGCTCGCTGCCGCCGGCCTGCTTGACCCGGTCATTGCCGGCGCAGCGATGGCGCTGTCTAGCGTGAGCGTCGTCTCCAACACCTTGCTGCTGCGGCGCTGGACGCCGCGTTCGCGCCACTGACGTCAGGAGCCCGCCATGCCCCGTTCCCTCCCCCGCCCCGAACTAGCCGAGGCCCGTCGCGAAGGCCTGCACAACATCGGCGAAGCCGCCGACCTCAGCGGCTTGTCGGCGAAGATGATCCGGCATTACGAAGCGATCGGCCTGATCGCACCTGCAACGCGTACGTTTGCCAATTATAGGCTCTACAGCGATACCGACCTTCACCGGCTGCGCTTCATCAAGCGGGCACGGACATTGGGTTTTTCGCTGGATCACATTCAGGCCCTTCTGGACCTGTGGGGCAACCCCAGGCGGGCCAGCGCGAAGGTCAAAGCGCTTGCGCGGGCGCATGCAGACGAACTGGAAAGAAAGGTACGTGAGATGCAAGCGATGCAGCGGACCCTGGAAGACCTGGCGCGGCACTGCCATGGCGACGAGCGCCCGACCTGCCCCATCCTCGACGACTTGGCGGCCACTCCTCCCGGCAAGGCCCTCAACGCCAACGAGAAGCCCCGGTCCCGCCGCCAGCCATCGATAAAGAAATGACTGAAGTGCGGGCCGTAGCGCGTGGTCCTGACTGCCATTTTCAGAACATCGATGAAATGGCTAGCCGCGATAAGCTGCCCTAATCGACGTTCGAGAAAGTTCTGCCGCCACCTGTACTCAGGGCGGCGCGATCGCGCCACATGGTGCAGGCGACTAGGTTGTGAGCGGTTCGCGCCTGACTCGATGGGTGGGTTCCCTCGTCCGTATTGCGGCCGCGCCCAGCGGATTCCCGTGCGACCTATTCCAAGCCCAAAGCTTTTCGGACTTTGCCCTGGGCGGTCACCGATGCCCGACCGTAGGCGAGTAGTACTGCGGCCGCGTCGTCCTCTTGGCAATAGAGGTACGCTACCGGCACATCCAAAATTCGCGAGATGGCGACCAGCACCGGAAACGAGGGGACGTGCACGCCCCGCTCGTACTGGTTGATCCTAGGGCTGGCGACGGATGGATCCAGTCCCGCAAGGATTCCCAGGGCCTTTTGTGATAATCCGGCCCCGATGCGGGCGTCCGATAGCCGCTGAGGCACGGGATTACGGGGAGGTGAGGCTTTGGCATGAGGCACGAGCAGACCCAAGGGCGGCGGGACGCTCTAGAGGGTGGTAGCTCGAAACCTGCGTGGATACTAAGAATTCCTTAGACTAGAAGCCCGTCTCCTCCCTTAGCACCCATGCCTCCCTCCCCCGTCCACCGTCTGGAAGATCTAGATGTTGGTGCCCTATGCGGTTTATGGGCACTTCTGGCTAGTCGCGAACTTCGGCGACCGATAGCGCCAACAGAGGCCATGGCGATCGCGCTCTTGGACCGACTGACGGCACTAGGGATCATTGCGGTGCCCTGGCCCGCCACTCGGTGGGAGTTGCCGCCTCGTGGATTCGTGACGCCAATCGAGCAGTTGGCGTGGGACTATGCTTGGCCGGAGGTAATTCTGGATGGGCTCGATGCGCACCTCGAGGATCTGCTCCGAACCTATGCACGTGAAGGAACGCTTGTCGAGGAGCGCGTCGGATTCTGGCGCGAGCTAATCCAGTCCGAGTGCACAGATTACCTGCAGTTTCAGCTAACGAAGCATGGGTTTGATCCCGCCTGGGCATGCGACCTTCGTTGGCTGCCCCCAAACTATCTAGACACCCTGTCGCTTGCACGGTGGAAGTACCTGATCTGGTCCGGTGTGCGTCAGGGGGCAATGGAGTGCCTGAGATCGCGCTTTGATCTCAAGCAAACCCGCGATGCGATTGCCGCTACCTTGGCTAGCCCGAGCAGGCTGAGCTACGCCCATCAAGGGTCATTTGATGGCTTCTTGCCACGAACCGATACCCCCCACAGTCTCATTGCCGAGGTCTTTGCAACACATGCAGCTAGGCTGGGGCGTCGCTACTGGACAGAGGCGCCATC
Organism: Arenimonas sp. MALMAid1274; assembly: GCF_049195245.1. Lineage (NCBI taxonomy): Bacteria > Pseudomonadati > Pseudomonadota > Gammaproteobacteria > Lysobacterales > Lysobacteraceae > Arenimonas > Arenimonas sp. MALMAid1274. The sequence goes on along the minus strand of NZ_JBMIRR010000027.1, from coordinate 794,739 downwards.
GGAACAGGCGCTTACCCGCTCGCTCTAGGTGCGTAGTATCGAAAGCACCGCGATTTGGGCTATATGGCGCGGCACATTCGACGGTGTTCCGAGAGGGGCAGTGCTCGGCCGACATTCGGTGCAGCGTCTAGTCGAGAATCTGATCAGCAGAAAAAATCTTTTGCAGTAGGCGTGCAGGAAGTCCTGAAGCATGGTCCGTCGCGCGCTCTGGCGAGACATAGACTGTCGCTAGCCAGAGAGCTGCTCGGCGCACTGCGGGGTTCCGCTCGCGAAGAAATGCGAGCCAACGCTCTGAGTTTCTCAAGGATCCGTAGTGCTTTGGGCCATGAATGTAAGGCTCCAAGGCGCGAGACACGTAGATATTGCAGACCAAAGGGCGCCCACCGGTCGCTGCATTCTCAGAAACGAGCTGCGCAAGCGCAACCTTAAATCCCGATGCGCTTCCGGCCCACTCGATTGGCCACTGCTCGGCACCATCAAGTACCGCGGCGATCCGGTCTTCGAAGTCAATCATCTGGACAATTGTTTCGTGCTCCGCCCCACTCAGCCGCGCATAGTCGTGAGTATTGGCGCTGAGGTCCAGATGCCCTGGTCTCCGGGGTGCGACCAGTGGGACACGATGTTGCCTACAGAATGTTCGGCACGCGTAGGCCCAGGCGCGCCGGTAGGTTCGCGGCCGACCGTTGACGTCATCCTCCTGCCAGCAGAGTGGACATGCGGCAGTCCTTGCGTTCGGCTCGAGTAGCGTTTCGCCAACCGGAATGCGATGGGCGGCTAGCCTGGAAGGCGTCATACCAATGCCGTTTGCTATGCGACGTAGCGCATTTGACGAGGGGGCGTCCATGGTCCCCGGGTCACCTGGTACATCGCTTACGATGTGCCCCCACAGTACATTCGGATCAATCTCCAGAAAGCACGCTGCACGCCAAAGGATAGATGCAATCGACTCATCCGGGGAAGGAAGTGGGATCCAAAGTCTTACAGTCATGGCACTTGCGGCTTGTCTTTGGCAGATCTTTCCGCGGCTTCTGCAGCCGCCCGTATCGCGCGTCTGACCGAAGCGTTAGGAGGTCCCAGGCTCGCCATTTTTATACAATCGTGCGTAATTCTTTCGGCACCTGTCTCGATTGCATATGCACCCGCGTGTGTCACTAGTTTGACGATGTCGTCGAGGATTCCGACACTCATTTCGACAAGAAGCCGGGTGGTTTCTGGTGCAGCAAGGTTTGATGGCGACTTCAGTGGTAGCAGTCTCTCAAGAGTTCCGAGGAACCTGTCAAGGTAGACGCCCTGAGACCAAGTAGGTAATTCGCGGTAAGCAAACCTGGCATTCAAGTGGGGGTCTTGGCTCATCGCCTGCTGAGCCATGCCCGTTCCAAGCGCGATTACCGGAAGGCTCAGTTCATTCATGAGCAAACGGATGGTTTCAAGTGCGTTTTTCATCTGACGATCGGTGGACGACAGCACATCCTGTATCTCGTCCAGCATTAAGAGCTTCACCTGAGCCTGTCTACACACCTTCAGCGTCATTCGCTCACGACGGCTCCCAACATAAAGGTCTGGTATGCCAAGACTCTCTAAGATTCGCTCGTAGATTTGCTTGGCCTCCTTCGCCCCGGTCATGCCTATATAGAGAATGGGGGAAGTGGCGGGCAGTCCTTCGGTAGCGGGCAGTTGCGGGTATCGCCGCCTGATGGCCGCTGCAAGCATGCTTTTCCCTGATCCTGGCGGCCCATATACCACCAGCCCGCTGGCGCGTATCTTCCTCGGCGAGAACCGGAGAAACTCTACGTGCTTGAAGATAGGGTTAAGTCTTTCATGCAAGATGAACCTGTCAATCAGCATTCTCTCCGCACGCTCGTCGTCCGAAAGATCCATTGCCACGGATGCAGAGGCATCAAGATGCTCGTACATTCGCTATGTCCATTCCTCATAAGGAAGTGCCCTGCTCGGGCTGCAATCAGCCTGTGAGGAAGAGCATTGACTTTCCTCTGGTTTATGTTGGTCGTGTGCGACTTCCGCGCCCTTGTTGCCATTTCGCGCCGCCCGCGTTTCTCTGACAGCCTTATCAACGATCTTGTCTGACGCCTCAAATCCCTTGTCTATCATTTCATTCAACCGCTTAATCTCATCTGCCGACAGCCTCGGTGGCGCAGGAGTGGTTGTCGCTGCGCGTCCCGAGACTGCCGAACACCGGACAAGTTGCCCGTCGTCGAGGCGCAACCAAGCGAGACGCGGCTCGCGTGGGTTGTAATGAACGATACGACTCCCGCGATTGACCAGTTCGGCCAGGTCGTCATTCCAGTAGACGCTTGCGTTCAGGTGAATTCCTGTTCGGCTGATCGGTCTGATTGCAAATGGCAGGAAGTGAACCTGAAAATCATCCCTGTCCGCCGGCAGCGGAGGGAACCCGGAAGGGCCGTATTTCTCTGCGATGCCGCGTTCCCATGCGATAAGCGGAGGACAGCCAATGCCTTTGTGCGTTTTGGTGTGGTAGTGGTAGCAAATCTTGTAGGTAATCCACTCCCTAAGCTCGTTGAGCGTTAACGCTGCTTTCTTCTCGCTGGGATAGTCGCCGCGCTCCTTTGTGTTGCTAAAGACCGTCCCGGGCAACAAATGAAGCATCTTCATCAGCGTGCCATTTAGTCGCTCGATGTGCGCGCCGTAGTGAGGGGTTTTGACGGGGCGCCAGCGCAGTTCAATGTTGAACTGTTCGCACCCGCGCTTCAGGGCGATAGCTCTGAAGTCTTTGCCGTTGTCAACATGAATCACTTCCGGTATCCCACACATCGGCCACAAGCCTGTAGCGGAGGACTCACCATCCTTAGGCAGTACGGAGTGGGCGATGCAAAGTGAAACGGAAACAGACGACGGATCGCTCATTGACAGTTCGAAACCCACCACGCTTCGCGAGGCAACATCGATGGCCAATGTTACCCATGGGCGCCCCAAGACTTGCGAGCGGTCGTCGGAAACCACCAGTATGTCTGCCGGCGTGTGGTCAATCTGGACCATGTCGAGCGGGAGTTGCGCGTTGTGGCTCCCGGTTCGGGGCTTCCACTTCTGTCTCGCCGCCTTGCCACCGAGTCTCTTGCGGTCGGCTTCATACCCCTCTTCTCGTCGGACTCGAAGCAGAACAGCGTCCCTGGAAATATTGCCGAGACCTAGACGTCTGCCTAAAGATTGCGCCCGTTCAACGATGTGCTGCTTGCTTGCCTTCTGCCGGTTCAGGTAGTACTTCCTGATGCAGTGCTTGATGATCTTGTCAGCGCGCTCAGAGATCTGCACGAACCCTTCTGGACGCCCGCCGGTGTCTCTCACGAGGCTGCTGACGCGCGGGTCCTGGTTAAAGCATGCCCGGGAGCGCTGGATGCTGCGAATACTTATCCCGTGTTTTTCGGAAAGTTTCGTCATTTCTTCTTTCGAGAGTCGCGGTTGGTCCAATAGCCGCGAAAGATCTTTTGCTAGCGCGACGCATCGCGTCCACTCCTTCTCGGGCACTAAGTCGGCATTCGTCTTCGATGATGGTTTCGGGATGCTCGAAATATCAGAGATTCGCTCGACGGAGGTTTCTCCAGTCGCCACATTTCGTACGCGAACCGAGACAAGGTTTTCCGGGCCATCGATTTCGACGACCTGGCCTCTTGCTACGCAAATGGTTCCGGGCGCAAGGGAGTGCACGGGAGAGGCTCCTCGCGCACCGACGTTGGTCGCATGCGCACTTAACTTGGTGCGATTAATTGCAACGCGTTTGAGAGGAGTCAAGAAGATTCGGCGCAAGTGATAAGAGTTTGATATCACCTGCGCCGGTGGGTGAAGAAATTCGTGGTTCGAAGGAGTACGCTCTTCGCCTGACCGAGCGCATCTCGGCCACCTCGGCCTACTCATTCAGGCATTGTTTAGGAAGGTCTAACTTTGGCGCTAATTGCTAATCGAGGCTCTTATCGCGTCGCAACCGAACCTTTCGCACAGCCCTCAAACAGGCAACCGCATGATTTTTGGTCGTTTTAGCTAGGCGACAGGCTTAGGCCGTTGATGACAGTAATCCCAAGCCTTTTTAGCTCGCCCTCACCCCGAGCTACCCCTTCCCTTTGCCCGGCCATGGAGAATCTGATGACGTTGTCCAGACAACGTCCAAGCGGCGCAGGCGATAGACTGGACCCGTGAAGCTCCTCGGTTTGCTCACCAAGCTGTTCCTCGTGCTGGCGTTGCTGGCGGGTGGCCTGCCGTCCGGCGCGGAGGGAATGCATTCGCACGCGCCTGCCCCGTCCTCGACCCTGGCCGGGCACGATGGCCCTCCGTGCCACGTTGAAGCCGCCGAAGCCGACGACGCCCCGGCCGACGGACAGACCGAAGCCGACTGCTGCGGACAGGGCGACTGTGGCTGCCCTTGTTCCCACGCGGCACACGCCATCGTCGCCGAGGCCCCACGGGGTCTGGCGCCTGCGCACGCGCGAAGCACGCGCATCGCACGTTCCGCAGCGATGCCGGATCTGGTGCCTCTGCCCGCGATACGACCTCCGATCGCCTGAGCCTGCGCCGGACCTGCGGGTCCGCGTTGCCCAGTCCGGCCCGTCAGGGCCGACCGCCGGAGGGCTGGCCGCCCCCGGTAACCGGAGGATTTCCCATGACCGTGTTTCCACGCCGCGCCGTGCTGGCCGCGGCCCTGGCGCTTGCCGTGTCCGGCTGCGCCACGCTGCCGCCCGATGCGGGCGATGACGACGTTCAATCCCTGCTGTCCCAGCGCCAGGGCGCCCGCCTCGACTGGCGTTCTGCCGCTGAATCCGACACGGACGAGCCTGACCGTGCGTCGGCCTTGGCCTCGCCGATGGACCTGGACGGTGCCATCCGGTTGGCCATGCTGCACAGCCCGCGCCTGCGGCTGGAATATGCCCGGCTTGGCCTGGCCCGCGCCGAGGTGATGGAGGCGCTGCAGGTCGGCAATCCCCGGCTGTCGCTGTCGCGCGAATCACTTGAGCCCGGCGGCGGCCACCAGCGTTTTGCCGGGCTGGCCGTGCCCCTGGCCGACCTGCTCGCCCTGCCCTTGCGCACCCGGCTAGCGCAGGCGGAATTCGGTCGAGGAAAGCTGGATATCGCAGCGGCCGTGCTCGGCGTGGTGGCGGACGTGGAAGTGGCCTGGTATCGCTACCTGGCCGCCCGGCAGATCGCGGAACTGCGCACGGCGGTGGCCGAAGGCAGCCAGGCTGCCGCCGACCTGGCCCAGCGTTTCCACGAGGCCGGCAACATCAGCCGCCTTCAGCTGAGCCAGGAGCAGGCCGTGGCGAGCCAGGCGCGCATTGATGCCGCCCGTGCGCAGGCTCGCCTGGTGCGGGCGAAGCTGGCGCTGGACACGCAGCTGGGTCTGACCGGCGCACTGGCCGACTGGAGCACACGCCAGCAGCTGCCGCTGCCGGTGCCGCGCGAGGATTCGGTGGAGGACCTGCTGGCGCTGGCTGCACTCAACCATCTGCCGTTGCAGGCGGCACGGCAGCGCGCCGGGCTGCAGGCGCAGGCCGTGGCCGGCTCGCGACGGCTGCGCTGGCTGGGCGGCAGCGAGATCGGTTACGGCCAGGAGCGGGAGGCCGACGGGACGCGGGTGCGCGGCCCCAGCCTTGCGCTGGAATTGCCGTTATTCAACCAGGGCCAGGCGCGGGTGGCGCGTGCGGAAGCGTTGCTGGCGCAGGCCCAGGCGCGCGTGGCGCAGGCGGAAATCACCGTCGACAACGACATCCGGCAAGGCGCACGGCAGGTGCAGGCCTTGCGTGACGTGGTCGAGATCCATGGGCAATCCCTGCTTCCGCAGCGCCAGCGCATCGTCGACGACAGCCAGCGCGAACAGAACTACATGCTGATCGGCGTGTTCGAACTGGTTCAGGCCAAGGTGAAGGAGTACGACGCGCACGAGGCCTACCTGCTGGCGATCAGGGATTACTGGGTGGCGCGGGCCAATCTGTCGCGGGCCGTGGGACAGCGGCTGCCGAGCGACGCGCTGATGCCGGATGCGGGCGTCCCTTCCCTGCCGGGCGATGGATCCGCAGCGCCGCACGGCCATGACGGGATGGACCACGGAGGCATGGACCACGAAGGCATGGACCACGAAGGCATGGACCACAAAGAAAACGACCCGCACGGAGACCACCGATGAAGATTTCCAGACGCGACATCCTGATCGGTGCCGGCGCCGGACTCGTGAGCAGCGCGAGCACCCTCGCGAAGGTTTCCGACCCGCCTTCAGGCCACGCCGGCCACCACCCGGCCGACGGGCCTCCGGATTCAGTCGCAAGCCGCGCCGCGCGCACGGGTCGGGTGCGTACGCTCAACGGCTGGTCCCTGCCGCATCGCATGGAGGGCGGAACCAAGGTCTTCCACCTGGTTGCCGAGGAGTTCGAGCATGAGTTCGCCCCGGGTTCCCGCGCGGTGTGCTGGGGTTACAACGGCGGAACGCCGGGCCCGACGCTGGAAGCCAACGAAGGCGACCGCGTACGCATCCTGGTCACCAATCGCCTGCGTGAAGCGACCACGATCCACTGGCACGGCCTGCTGCTTCCCAGCGGCATGGACGGCGTGGGCGGCCTCACGCAGCCCAAGATCGCGCCCGGCGAAACCTATGCCTACGAGTTCACGCTGCGCCAGCACGGCACCCACATGTACCACCCGCACGCCGACGAGATGACCCAGATGGCGATGGGCATGATGGGCCTGTTCATCATCCACCCGCGCGGCGGCGACGCCGTGCCGGTGGACCGCGACTACGCGCTGATCCTGCACAACTTCGCCCTGCACCCCGGCACCCGCCGGCCCGACCCGTCGGTGATGCAGGACTTCGACCTGTGGACCTTCAACAGCAAGGTCTATCCCGCGATCGAAACCCTGGTCGCGCGCAGCGGCGAGCGCGTGCGCATACGGGTCGGCAACCTGTCCATGTGGAACCATCCCATCCATCTGCACGGTGTGCAGTTCGAGGTCACCGGCTCCGACGGCGGCCGCTGGCCGCGCTCGCAGTGGCGCCGCGAAGTGACCGAAATCGTGGGCGTGGGCCAGATGCGCGACCTCGAGTTCACGGCCGTGCCCGGCGACTGGGCCTTCCATTGCCACATGGCCCACCACACCATGGGGCCGATGGGCCATGGCATTCCCAACACGCTGGGCGTGGACCAGGACGGTGTCGAGCAGCGCATCCGCCGCATGTTGCCGGGCTACATGGCGATGGGTGCCGATGGCATGTCCGAACACCAGCAGCACGTGGACAGCGGGCACATGCCCGGGCCGGAGAACACGCTGCCGATGATGACGGGCCAGGGACCGTTCGGCAGCATCGAGATGGGCGGCATGTTCACCGTGCTGAAGGTGCGCGACAATCAGCCGCGTGACGACTATTCCGACCCGGGCTGGTACCGGCATCCCGCAGGCACCGTGGCCCGTCGGATCAGCACCGACCCTTCCTTCGGCGATCCGCCGCGCCGCCCGCGCTGAACACCGATCCTGTCGGGGTCCGCGGTGAGCGAGATGTCGTTGGGCCCCTGGAGCACGCTGCTGCTGGTCGGCAGCCTGCACGGCCTCGCGGTGGCCGCGCTGCTGCTGCGCGCCCCCGCCAACCGCATCGCCAACCGCTGCCTGGCGGCGCTGATGGGAGTCGTGGTGTTGCTGGTCACGCCCTACACGATCGGCTACGCCGGGGCCTACGACGCCTATCCCTGGCTGACCTTCGCGCCCTTCTTCTGGGAGCTGGCGATCGGTCCCCTGCTCTGGCTCTACGTCAGGCAGCTTGCGGTGCCAGACTTGCCGTCGCGCTGGGGCTGGCACTTTTTGCCGGCCGCGCTGCAAGGCTTGTACTACCTCGTGCTGTTCACCTGGCCGCTGCAGGCCAAGTGGGATTGGTCGGACCAGGTGCACGAGCCCTGGGTCGTGCCGGTCGAAACCCTGCTGGTGCACGCCTCCATGGCGGTGTACTTCGTGCTGGCCCTGCGCGCCTTCCGCGGCTACCAGGCCTGGCTGGAACAGCACAGCGGCGCCCGCGAGGAGTGGCGGCTACCGTGGCTGCGCGGTTTCTTGGTTGCGATGGGCGCCGTGATCCTGATGCGGCTGGCGCATACGGTCCTGCAGCTGGCCTGGCGTCCGCTGGACTATTTCGACGAGTTTCCGATGTACGTGGGCTTCGTCGCGGTGCTCTATTACCTGGGCATCGAGGGCTGGCGGCATGCGCGTGACCCCTACCCCGCCTGGCGGCCGGATCCGCCGCCCCTGCCCGCTTCAGACCTGGACGAGCCTGATGCGCCCGCCGCCTCAAGTCTTGAACGTCCCGCGACGGTGCCGGCGTCGGGCAAGGACTGGGCCGCGCTCGGGCAGAAGGTGGCCGGCCAGGTCCAGGCCGCCCAGTGGTGGCGCGAGCCGGACCTGAGCCTGCCGGAGCTGGCGCGGCGCGTCGGCACCAATACCCATTACCTGTCGCGCGCCATCAACGAGGGGCTGGGCCAGAGTTTCAGCGACTTCATCAACCGGTTCCGGGTGGCTGAAGCGCAGCAGCGGCTGCAGGGAGACGAGGACATCCTGGCCATCGCGATGGCCGTGGGCTTCGGGTCCAAGGCCAGCTTCAACCGGGTGTTCCGCGCCATGGCCGGCGAGTCGCCCAGTGCGTTCCGGCAGCGGCAAGGGCTCAAATCCTGAAAATGTGGGCACAGGCAGGATTCCGGGTCGCCTGCGGTGAGGCCTGGGGTCACTGTGCGCATCCCCCTTCTGTCCCGGGCGACACCGCATGAGCCTCCGCGTTTGCTTGAAGTCCCTGTGCTCCTTCCTGCTGATGGCCGCCATCGCTGCGGCCGCGCCCCCGTCCCATGCCACGACCCCGCCGTCCCCGCTGCGGGCCGACACGCTGCTGGACGGCGCCGGGCTGGTTGCCGACGTGGACCTGCTGGAGCGGGCCTGGACCCAGCTCCACCCCGGTCTCCATCGCTATTCCACGCCGGAGCAGATGCAGGCCCGGTTCGAGGCCACGCGCCGCGAGCTAAAGGGCGGCGCCACGCTGGCCCAGGCCTACCTGGCGTTCTCGCGGCTGGCGGCGACCGTGCGCTGTGGCCACACCTACGCCAACTTCTACAACCAGTCGAAACCGGTGCAAGCGGCCTTGTTCGAACAGGGCGGCCACCTGCCCTTCCATTTCCTCTGGCGTGACGGTCGGATGGTGGTGACGGCGAACGGGTCCGGAGACGCCAGTCTGATTCCCGGCACCGTGATCACCCGCGTCAACGGCATCGACACCAGCGACCTCCTGGCGGCACTGCTCACCGTGGCGCGGGCCGATGGCGGCAACGACGCCAAGCGCATCGCACAGATGCAGGTCCAGGGCGACGATCGCATCGAGGCCTTCGACGTCTTCCTGCCGCTGCTGTTCCCCGGCATGGCCCAGGGCTACGAGCTGCGCGTGCAGCGGCCGGGCGAGACCTCGCCGGGCGACGTGCACGTGGACGGGCTGGATCCCGCGGGCCGTCGCGCGATGGCCGCGCCGGTGGCCGAGGATCCGGCGGCGCCGGCCTGGACCCTGGACCTGGCCGATCCGCAGCTGGCGGTGCTGCGCATGCCCGGCTGGGCGCTGTACGACAGCCAGTGGGACTGGAAGGCCTTCCTCGCCCGCAGCTTCGAAACCCTGGTGCGCGACGAAGTGCCGGCACTGGTGATCGACCTGCGGGGCAACGAAGGCGGACTGTCCGTCGGCGACGTGCTGCTCTCGCGACTGGCGTCCGGGACGGTGACGATGCCGCGCGTCCGGCACGAGGTGCGCTATCGCAAGGTGCCCGACGACCTCCTGCCGCATCTGGATACCTGGGACGACAGCTTCCGCGACTGGGGCGACCAGGCCGTGCCCTCGCGGCCGGGCTTCTACACCCTGACGCGCTGGCATGCGGCCGACGGCAGCGAATCGATTGCGCCGGTGGCGCCGCGCTACGCGGGCAAGGTGTTCGTGATCATCGGGCCGACCAACAGTTCGGCCACCTTCGAGTTCGCGCGGCAGGTGCGCGCCAGCGGTCTGGCCACTCTGGTCGGCCAGCCCACGGGCGGCAACCGCCGTGGCATCAACGGCGGCGCGTTCTTCTTCCTGCGCCTGCCCAACAGCGGCCTGGAGCTGGATGTTCCCTTGGTCGGGCAGTTTCCGGTCGCGGACGAGCCCGATGCCGGCGTCGAGCCGGATGTGCGGGTGGCGCCCACCGACGACGACATCGCGGCGGGTCGAGATGCCGAGATGGCGGCGATCCGCGTGCGTCTTGGCGCTGGTTTGCCCTCGCCCGGTCCTGACCAGGACGGAAAGAATCAGTCCGCGCGTTCGCGATAGGACCAATGGCCCGCGGCGGCGGGCAAGCCCGGAGCCCGCAGTTCGGCCCCCGGCCAGGCGGCCAGGCTCAGCTGGCGACCCCCGGGAAGCACCCAGTGCCGGGCCTCGGCTTCGGCGGGCGCGGCCGGGAGCGCACCGCAGCGGCGCGCCTCCTGCCGCTGCAGGCCACGGCCACTGCGCTTGGACCAGGCCTCCTTCAGGGTCCAGGTCCGCAGGAACACCGATTCCAGCGCGTCCGGTCCGGCCGCCCGCAGCGCCTCGTTCTCCTCGGGACTGAACATCGTGCGGCCCAGGGCCAGCCAGTCCCGGCCGCGGCCCGTGCTTTCGATGTCGATACCGACGGGCCGGGTCGCGACCACCACCGCCAGGCTGTCGCCGGCGTGGCTGATGGAGACGCCGAGCTCATCGGCACCGGACCGGCGCAGCACCCGGCGCTGATCATCGGCCACTTCCAGCCGCCACTGCCAGGGATCGCCCCCGGCCAGTTCGGCCGCAAGCCGCCGGGCCAGGCTGTGCCCGGCCAGGAACTGCCTGCCCCGCAGCGCATCGCCCAGCGACGCCGCGCGCGCACGTTCGTCCTCGGCCAGCCAGCCGGGTTCGGCCGGGGCGCGCGAAAGCGCGGTGAGTTCGAGCAGCAGGGACAAGCGCGTCTCCGGAAACGTCTATCCATCCATCTTGGCCAAGCATCGCCCAAAGAAAAAGCCCGGCAGGGCCGGGCTTTTCCTGGACAACTCTGAGATGGCGTCCCCACGGGGATTCGAACCCCGGTCGCTACCGTGAAAGGGTAATGTCCTAGGCCTCTAGACGATGGGGACGTTGAAACAGGTTTGAAGCGAATAAGTGGTGGAGCTAATCGGGATCGAACCGATGACCTCTACAATGCCATTGTAGCGCTCTCCCAGCTGAGCTATAGCCCCACCGAAGGAAGAAGCGGAAGTTTAGACAGGCGCCCCGGACTCGTCAAGCGCAGGCGACATTTTTTTGACCGGCCGGCTCGGGTTCGATGCTCGACAGGGTATGCGGGCCGTGGCCCTGCCCGTCCAGGTAGTCGAGCCACTTGTTGAGGAAGGCATTCATGCGCAGGCGGTGGTGCACCATCGCCTGCACGCTGGGCCGCAGGCCCAGCACATCCTGCCAGTGCCGGCCCACGTAGCAGTGCGTCACTTCGGCCTGGCGCGCGTCGCGGTAGAGGCGCACGTAGGCCGAAGGATCGGGCTGGCCGGTCTGGTCGTCGCGCATGAAATAGCTCAGGCGCAGCTCCACCGTGTAGGCGTGCTGTTCGAGCACTTCGACCTGCAGGTCCAGGCCGCCCGGCACGCGCGAGACGTAGGTGCCGGCGCTCAGCCCCTGCGGCTGGAACAGCCGGCTCAGGCGCTGGAAGTTCTCGCCGTACAGGCCCATGAGCCAGGCGAACCGGCTCAGGCGGGGCATGTCGCGGCGGGAGGGCGTGGGGGCCGGCATGTTTCGATGCTAGCACAGGGCCCTGAACGCTCCGGTGCTCAGTACATGTGCCGGTGGATGCCTTGGTGGGCCAGCACCTTGCCGGCGATTTCCTCGATGGACGTATGGGTGGTGCTCAGCGCCGGAATCGACTCCTGGCGGAACAGGGCCTCGGCCGCGGCCACTTCGCTGCGGCAGGTTTCCAGCTTGGCGTAGCGCGAATTGGGCTTGCGCTCCTCGCGGATCTTCTGCAGCCGCACGGGATCGATGGTCAGGCCGAACAGCTTGCGGCGGTGGGCGCGCAGCCGGCGCGGCAACTCGGCGCCTTCCAGGTCTTCTTCGGTCAGCGGGTAGTTGGCCGCCTTCACACCGTAGTGCAGCGCCATGTACAGGCAGGTCGGCGTCTTGCCAGAACGCGAAACCCCGACCAGGATCACGTCGGCGTCGTCGTAGTGGATGTCCATGCCGTCGTCGTGCGTGAGCGCGTAGTTGGTGGCGTTGATGCGCGTCTCGTACGCAGCGAAGTCGACCAGGCCATGCGCATGCCCTACCCTCGCCTCGCGCCGGCGCCCCAGCTCCTGCTCCAGCGGGCTGATGAAGGGCGCGAACACGTCCAGCATCAGGGCGCCGCTTTCCGCCAGCAGCGCATTCAGATCCGGGTCCACCACCGTGTTGACCACCACGGGCCGGCAGCCGCAGGCCTCGCCCGCGCGCACGATCTCGGCGACCGCGGCCTCGGCCTTCTCGACGCTGTCCACGAAGGCGATGCGGCGGGTGTTGAACGCAACGCCGTTGAACTGGGTGAGCAGGCTGTGGCCAATGGTCTCGGCGGTGATGCCGGTGCCGTCGGAAACATAAAAAACCGGTCGTTCGCCCGCCATGCCGCGTCCTCTCGCCCGGCGCCGTCGCGCGGCGCATGAATTCCCAGATAATTCAAGCTTGTATGGCTTGCGCCGGGGTCGCATCATACGCAGCTTGAACCCCATCTTACCCGGGTGCCTGCCGTCCGTCCGCAGCCCCGCCCCGAGCGCACGGAGATCCCCTTGAACGCCGACGTCCTTTGGCTGCACGAACTCCGCCTGGCCGACCTGGCCCAGGTCGGCGGCAAGAACTCCTCGCTCGGTGAAATGATCGGCAACCTCGCCCAGCTCGGGGTGTCCGTGCCCGGCGGCTACGCGACCACGGCCGACGCCTTCCGCCGCTTCATTGCCCACAACAACCTCAGCCAGCGCATCTTCGACCGCCTGGCCGGGCTGGACGTGGAAGACGTGGACGCCCTGGTCAAGGCCGGCGGCGAAATCCGCGGCTGGGTGATCGAGGCACCGCTGCAGCCGGCGCTGGACCAGGCCATCCGCGAGGCCTACCGCAAGCTGTGCGCCGAGGCCGGTGCCAGCGAGATCGCGGTGGCCGTGCGCTCCTCGGCCACCGCCGAGGACCTGCCCGACGCCAGCTTCGCGGGCCAGCAGGAAACCTTCCTCAACGTCACCGGCGAGGACGACGTGGTGCGCAAGGTGAAGGAAGTCTTCGCCAGCCTCTACAACGACCGCGCCATCGCCTATCGCGTGCACCACGGCTTCAAGCACGAGGACGTGTTCCTGTCGGCCGGCGTGCAGCTGATGGTGCGCTCGGACATCGGCGCCTCGGGCGTGCTGTTCACGCTCGACACCGAGTCGGGCTTCCGCGACGTGGTGTTCATCACCTCCAGCTACGGCCTGGGCGAGATGGTGGTCCAGGGCGCGGTGAATCCCGACGAGTTCTATGTCTACAAGCCCACCCTGCTCAAGGGCAAGCCGGCGATCCTGCGCCGCACCATCGGCTCCAAGCTGATCCGCATGGTGTACTCCGACCAGCCCGGCGAACGCGTGCGCATCGAGGACACGCCGGACGCGCTGCGCAACCGTTTCTCCATCAACGATGCCGACATCGAAGAGCTGTCGCGCCAGGCGCTGACCATCGAGAAGCACTACGGCCGCCCGATGGACATCGAGTGGGCCAAGGACGGCAACACCGGCAAGCTCTACATCGTGCAGGCGCGCCCGGAAACCGTGAAGTCACGCGCCCGCACCACCCAGATCGAGCGCTACAGCCTCGAGCGCCGCGGCCCGGTGATCAGCGAGGGCCGCGCCATCGGCCAGAAGATCGGCACCGGCGTGGCGCGCGTGGTGCGTTCGCTGGCCGAGATGAGCAAGTTCCAGGCCGGCGACGTACTGGTGGCCGACATGACCGACCCTGACTGGGAGCCGATCATGAAGCGCGCCGCCGCCATCGTCACCAACCGCGGCGGCCGCACCTGCCATGCCGCCATCATCGCCCGCGAGCTGGGCGTGCCGGCGGTGGTCGGCACCGGCGACGCGATGCAGGTGATCAAGGACGGCCAGGAAGTCACCGTCAGCTGCGCCGAGGGCGACACCGGCTTCATCTACGACGGCGCGCTGGGCTTCGAGGTCACCACCACTGACCTGGGCAACATGCCGCCGGCGCCGCTGAAGATCATGATGAACGTCGGCAACCCCGAGCGCGCCTTCGACTTCGCGCAGCTGCCGCACCAGGGCATCGGCCTGGCCCGGCTGGAATTCATCATCGCGCGCCAGATCGGCGTGCATCCGCGTGCGCTGCTCGAGTACGAGAAGCAATCGCCCGCGCTGAAGGCGCAGATCGACAAGATCACCGCCGGCTACTCCGACCCGGTCAGCTTCTACGTCGAGCGCCTGGCCGAGGGCATCGCCACGCTCACGGCCGCGTTCGCGCCGCACCCGGTCATCGTGCGCCTGTCGGACTTCAAGTCCAATGAATACGCCAACCTGGTCGGCGGCAAGGAGTACGAGCCGCACGAGGAAAACCCGATGATCGGGTTCCGCGGCGCCTCGCGCTACGTGCACCCCGACTTCAAGGATTGCTTCGCGCTGGAATGCCGCGCCGTGCTGAAGGTGCGCGAGCAGATGGGCCTGGACAACTGCTGGATCATGATCCCCTTCGTGCGCACGCTCGAAGAGGGCCAGGCCGTGATCAACACGCTCGAGGCCAATGGCCTGGTGCGCGGCGTCAACGGCCTGAAGGTGATCATGATGTGCGAGCTGCCGTCCAACGCGCTGCTGGCCGACGAGTTCCTGCAGATCTTCGACGGCTTCTCGATCGGCTCCAACGACCTCACCCAGCTCACCCTCGGCCTGGACCGTGACTCCGGCATCGTCGCCCACCTGTTCGACGAGCGGAACCCGGCGGTGAAGAAGATGCTGTCCATGGCGATCACCGCCGCCCGCAAGGCCGGCAAGTACGTCGGCATCTGCGGCCAGGGGCCGTCGGACCATCCCGACCTGGCCGAGTGGCTGATGCAGCAGGGCATCGAGTCGGTGTCGCTCAACCCCGACACCGTCGTGGACACCTGGCTGCGGCTGGCGAAACTCAAGGCCGGTTGATGGGCACTGCGACCATCAACCACTGGGAGGCCACCGCATCCGGCCTCTTCCAGCAGGCGATGGCGTCGGACTGGCTGATGCGCATCGGCCTGGCCCTGCTGGTGGCCGGCGTCGGCTTCTGGCTGGCGCGCCTGCTGTCGCGCGCCCTGGACCGCGGCATGGGCCGCTTCGGCGTCGAACAGATCCTGCGCGACTTCCTGCGCGGCCTGGCCTATGCCATTGGCGTCATCGTGGTGTCGGTGGCGGCGCTGGATGCGCTGGGCGTGCCGACCACGTCGCTGATCGCGGTGCTCGGCGCCGCCGGCCTGGCCATCGGCCTGGCGCTGAAGGATTCGCTGTCCAACATTGCCTCGGGCGTGATGCTGATCGTGCTGCGGCCCTTCCGCGCCGGCGACGCCGTGGTGGTGGCCGGCCAGGAAGGCATCGTCGAGCAGGTGCGCATCTTCCAGACCGTGCTGCGCACCTACCAGAACCATGACGTGATCCTGCCCAACAGCCAGATCACCGCCGCGCCCATCGTCAATTACACGGCGCGCAGCCAGCGTCGCATCGACCTGCCTGTGGGCATCGGCTACGACGACGACCTGGCGAAGGCGCGCGAGGTCCTGCTGGCCATCGCCAGTGCCCATGGCAAGGTGCTGGCCGATCCGGCGCCGGATGTGCTGGTGACGGGGCTGGGCGAGAGCAGCGTGGACCTGGTGCTGCGCGCCTGGGTGGAGACGCCCGACTTCGTGACCACAAAGAGCGACCTGACCGAAGCGGTGACCCGCGACTTCACCCAGGCGGGGGTATCCATCCCCTACCCGCAGCGCGACCTGCACGTGTACCACCACGATGCCGATGGCCGCCCGCTGGCCCAGATCACCGCGGCGGTGGACGACCCCGACCGCGGCTGATCACCCCACCACCCGGTTGCGGCCGGCGTGCTTGGCCTCGTACAGGCGCTGGTCCGCGCGCGACACCAGGCGTTCGTGGTGCGACAGGCCGGTGCGTTCGGCCAGGCCGATGCTGGCGGTGATCTTCAGGCCCGGCGCGAAATCGCTGCAGTCGATGGCCTCGATGGCCTGGCGCAGGGCTTCGGCCTGCGCGGTGGCGGCCGCCATGTCGGCCAGCGGGAACAGCAAGGCGAACTCCTCGCCACCCCAGCGCGCCACGCGCTCGTCGCCGCGCCAGCGGCCGACATTCTGCTGGCCGACCTGGTCGCGCATCACTGCGGCCACGCGCCGCAGCGCTTCGTCGCCCACGTCGTGCGAGAAGCCGTCGTTGATGCGCTTGAAGTGGTCGATGTCGAGCAGGCCGAAGGTGAGCGGCTGGTCGTTGAGCACCGCGTCCTGGTAGATGCGCGCCAGGGTCTCGTCCATGCTGCGGCGGTTGGGCAGGCCGGTCAGCGCGTCGGTGCGCGAGAGCTGCTCGAAGATCTCGGACTGCTTGCGGATGGTTTCGTTCTTGGCTTCCAGCTCGCCGTTCTTTTCGCTCAGCGCGCGGGTGCGGTCGTCCACGATCCGGCTCAGCTGCGCCTCGCGGCTCTTGAGCTGGCTCACCCGGGCGCGGTACAGGCCGTACAGGAACAGCGCCAGCAGCGAACCCGCCAGCGGCAGGAACCAGGCGCGCTGGTACAGGCGCGGCTGGATCTCGAAGTTCACCGAGGCCGTCTCCGGGCTCCAGCCGCTGCCGCGCTGCGCGGCGCTGACCTGGAACCGGTACTGGCCCGGCGGCAGGTTGGTGTACTGGGCGTTGCGGCGCGTGCTGCGCTCGACCCAGCCGTTGTCGAAGCCTTCCAGCCGGTAGCGGTAGCGGATCTGCTCGGGCGTGCGGTAGCTCAGGCTCACGTAGTCCAACTCGAGCTTGCGCGTGCCGGGCGGCAGCACCAGGTTGCCGTTGGCGCTGGCGTTGCGGTCGTCCACGCGCAGGCCTTCGATCACCACCGGCGGCGGCGCCAGCTGGTAGCGCGGCAGCTGGTCGGGCTGCACCACCGACACGCCCTTGGCGGTGGCCACCCAGATGCTGCCGTCCTGTGCCCGCAGCGCGGCCGGACCGGCACCGCCGTTGCACTGGGCACTGCCCATGCCGTCGGCTTCGGCGAACTGCTGGTAGTCCAGGCGCTCGCCGCCGCCATTGGCCACCGATTCCATGTCGTCGCGGCGCACGTACACCACGCCGGCGTTCGAGGTGAGCCAGAAGTTGCCGTAGCTGTCCACCACCACCTGGAACACCGCATCCACCGGCAGCCCCTGCAGTCCGCCGACGATGCTCAGGCTGCCGTTGCGACGGCGCACCAGGCCGCGGTCGGTGGCGAACCACAGCGTTCCGTCGGCGTCCTCGTGCATGCCGAACACGTCCTGCGCGCCGTCCATGGACGACAGGTCGAGCGCGGTGACTTCGTCGCCGTCGATGCGCGCCGCACCGTTGGAGGTACCGGCCCACACGCTGCCGTCGGCCGATTCGAACAGGCTGAGCACGAAGTCGCGCGGCATGCCGTCCTTCTCGCCCAGCACCGTGTCCCGGCCCTCCTTGCGCCGCAGCAGGCCGCGGGAGGTGCCGATCCAGAAGCTGCCGTCCCGGGCCTCGTGCACCGCGCGCACCTGGTTGGAAGGCAGGCCCTCGCCGCTGGTGAGGCGCTCGACCACGGCGCCGTCCTTCCATCGCACCAGGCCCGTGGAATACGTGCCCAGCCAGACGTTGCCGGCGCGGTCCTCGGCCAGGCTCAGCACCGAGTCGCCTTCCAGGCCCTCGGTGCCGGTGACCACCTCGTCGCGCCACACGTCCATGCCGCGGCTGGTGCCGATCAGGATGTCGCCGGAACGCGTCTGCAGCAGGGCCCGCACGTAGTCGTCGGCCAGGCCGTGGTGGCTGTCGAGCGTGATGAAGGGGGTGTCCGCGAATCGCATCAGGCCGGCATTGGTGCCGACCCAGAGACTGCCCTCGCGATCGGCGAACAGCGAGGCGACCCGGTTGTTGGGCAGGCCGTCGGCCGCGTCGAACCGCTCCAGGCCGCGCGCACCCAGGCGCATCAGGCCGCGGTTGACGGTGCCGATCCACAGGCTGCCGAGTTCGTCCACCTGCAGGCTGGCCACGGCCACCTTCGGGAACTCGGCGTTGATGGGTTCGAAGCGGCCGCCGCGCCCGACGTAAAGGCCCGCCTCGGTGCCGACGTAAAGCTGGCCGTCCGGCGCGATGGCCAGGCTGAAGACGGCGCCCTTGGGCAAGCCGGCCTCGACCGAGAAAGCCTGAACCCGGTCGCCCTGGATGCGCGCGACGCCTTCACCGGTGGCGACCCACACCGCACCCGCGCCGTCTTCGATGACGGCGTAGCCCACGTCGGACGCCAGTCCGTTGCCGGTGTTGAACACCAGGTGCTCGGTCCCCTCGAGGCGGGTGATGCCGCGACTTTCGGTGGCGACCCAGATGCGGCCGGCGCGGTCCTCGATGGCGGCGAAGGTTTCATCCTGGGCCAGGCCATTTTCGGTGGTGTAGGTGGACCACTCCTCGCCGCGCAGCACGCTGACGCCGCCGCGCGAGGTGGCCACCACCAGTGCGCCGCTGGGGCCGACGGTGACGGACCGGATGCCGGAATCGCGCAGCGCCGGCACGTTGTTGCGGCCGAAGGCGCGGAACTCCTGGCCGTTGTAGCGCACCACGCCTTCCCAGGTGGCGAACCATAGGTAGCCTTCCGGCGTCTGCGCGATCGAGTTGACCTGGTTGTGCGGCAGGCCGTCGCGCGTGGTCCAGACCTCGCGCGCGTAGGCGTCCAGCGCCTTTTGTTCCAGGGCCTGCGCGGGCCCGCACAGCATCGCCACCAGGGCCACGCACGCAATGCGCAACATGCCAGCTGCCATCGTCCGCCTCAGAGTCCGCCGAGCCTGCCCATGTGCTGGCGATAGTGCGCCAGTTCCTTCACCGACTCGCGGATGTCCGACAGCGCGGTGTGCGCCCCGACCTTCGTGAACCCGTCCAGCAGCGCCGGCGACCAGCGCCGCGCCAGCTCCTTCAGGGTCGACACGTCCAGGTTGCGGTAGTGGAAATAGCGCTCCAGGCGCGGCATGTGGCGCACCAGGAAACGGCGGTCCTGGCAGATCGAGTTGCCGCAGATGGGCGACTTGCCGGCGGGAACCCACTGGGCCAGGAACTCGATGGTGTGGGCCTCGGCCTTCGCCATGGTGACCGTGCTGTCCAGCACGCGCTGCCACAGGCCCGAGCGGGTGTGGGTGCCGCGGTTCCAGTCGTCCATGGCCTGCAGCCGCGCGAGCGGATGGGCGATGGCGATCTCGGGGCCCTCGGCCAGGACGTTGAGCTGGCTGTCGGTGACCAGGGTGGCGATCTCCAGCACCGAGTCGGTGTCCGGATCCAGGCCGGTCATCTCCAGGTCGATCCAGATCAGGTTCTGCTCGTGGCTGCGCATGCGTCGGTGGCGGCGAAGGGGACCGGCGCATCATACTTCAGGCACGACTTCCCCAAGGTGGCCCCGTGTACCCGAACGAAGCCCTGGACCACTACCGCATCCTGACCTCGATGCTGGCCCCGGCCCTGCTGATGGCGGCCACCGGCTCGCTTCTGGTCTCGGCCAATGCCCGGCTGGCGCGGGTGGTGGACCGGCTGCGTTCGATCATCGCCCAGCTCGAGGGCGGCGACGAGATGACCCGGGCCGAGCTGGAGGACCAGATCCTGCGCCACCGTCGCCGCGCCCGGCTGGTGCTGCGCGCCTGCCTGATGCTGTACCTGGGCCTGGGCGCCTTCGTCGGCACAAGCCTGGCCCTGGCGGTGGATGCGGTGCTGGGCTTCCGCGTGCCCTACCTGCCGACCGGCATGGCGGTGGTCGGCGTGCTGGGGCTGCTGGTGGCCAGCATCTGCCTGGGCCGCGAGGTGATCCTGTCGGTGCGCGGCTTCGATCACGAGCTGGACATCGAGCTCGCGCGCCGCCGGCGCTGAGCCGCTCAGGCAGGCCGGGCGCGCTTGTTTCTAAACCAGGCCGTCAGCCGTTCGCTGGCCGCGTCCGCCAGGACGCCGCCCTGCACCGCCACGCGATGGTTGTGGCGCGGATCGGCCAGCAGGTCGAACACGCTGCCGGCGGCGCCGGTCTTGGGATCACTGGCGGCATACACCACGCGGGCAATCCGGGCGTGCACCATCGCCATCGCGCACATCGCGCAAGGTTCAAGGGTGATGTACAGGGTGCAACCCAGCAGCCGGTGATTGCCGAGGAGGCGGCCCGCCTCGCGCATCGCCACGATCTCGGCATGCGCGGTGGGATCGCAGTCCCCGATGTTGCGGTTGAATCCCTCCGCGACCCGCGCCCCGTCCGGCCCGACCAGCACCGCGCCCACCGGCACTTCGCCGAACTCCTCGCCCGCCCGGTCCGCCAGGGCCAGGGCCTGCCTCATCCAGTCTTCGTCGGTGTGGTCGGGGGTCATGGGATTTTTCTGACGCGGATTTTTGACGCGGATTTTTGACGCGGATTAACGCAGAAGGACGCGGATAAAAACAAAACCAAACAATGGGCACGTCACCGGGGGCAAGACCCTGTCTCCGCTCTGTCCGCATCCTCTTCCGCATTAATCCGCGTCAAAAAAACCCAGCCTCACTCCCACTCGATGGTGGCAGGTGGCTTCCCGCTGATGTCATAAACCACGCGAGAAACCCCACGCAACTCATTGATTATTCGGCGCGAGCAGTTGTCGAGAAGATCGTAGGGCAGGTGCGCCCAGTGCGCGGTCATGAAGTCCACGGTCTCGACCGCACGCAGGGCGATCACCCATTCGTAGGCGCGGGCATCGCCGACCACGCCCACCGACTTGACCGGCAGGAACACCGCGAAGGCCTGGCTGGTCTTGTCGTACCAGCCCGACTTGCGCAGCTCGTCGATGAAGATGGCATCGGCCCGGGCCAGCAGCTCGGCGTAGTCGCGCTTGACCTCGCCCAGGATGCGCACGCCCAGGCCGGGGCCCGGGAACGGATGCCGGTAGACCATCTCGCGCGGCAGGCCCAGCTCGACGCCGATGCGCCGCACCTCGTCCTTGAACAGCTCGCGCAGCGGCTCGACCAGGCCCAGCTTCATGTGCTCCGGCAGGCCGCCCACGTTGTGGTGGCTCTTGATGACGTGGGCCTTGCCGGTCTTGCTGCCGGCCGACTCGATCACGTCGGGGTAGATCGTGCCCTGGGCCAGCCAGCGGATGTTCTGCAGCTTGGCGGCTTCCTCATCGAATATCTCGATGAACAGGCGGCCGATGATCTTGCGCTTGGCTTCCGGGTCGGCCACGCCCTTGAGCGCCTCGAAATAGCGGTCGGCCGCGTTGACGCGGATGACCTTGATGCCCATGCCGCCGCGGTCGGCCTCGCCGGCGAACATGGCCATCACCTGGTCGCCCTCCTGCCAGCGCAGCAGGCCGGTGTCCACGAACACGCAGGTCAGGCGCTCACCGATGGCCCGGTGCAGCAGGGCCGCCACCACCGACGAATCCACGCCGCCGGACAGGCCCAGCAGCACGTCGCCCTCGCCGATCTGGGCGCGCACGCGCGCAATCTGGTCCTCGATGATGTTGGCGGCGGTCCACAGCGTGTCGCAGCCGCAGATGTCCACCGCGAACCGCCGCAGCATCTGTTCGCCCGAACGGGTGTGGGTGACTTCGGGGTGGAACTGCACGCCGTACCAGCGCCGCGCCTCGTCGGCCATGGCGATGATGGCCACCGACTCGGTGCGCGCCGTCGCCTCGAAGCCCTCCGGCAGCCGCGTGACGCGATCGCCGTGGCTCATCCACACATCCAGGCGCGGCGGGCTGCCGGCGTGGTCCTTGAGTCCGTCCAGCAGCGCGCATTCCGCCGTGACTTCGACTTCGGCATAGCCGAACTCACGGTGATGGCCGGTTTCCACCGCGCCGCCCAGCTGCATGGCCAGGGTCTGCATGCCGTAGCAGATGCCCAGGATCGGCACCCCGGCATCGAACACCTGCTGCGGCGCCCGCGGCGACCCAGCCTCGACCGTGGACTCGGGACCCCCGGACAGGATGATGCCCTTGGGCGCGTACGCGGCGATTTCGGCCGGATCGTGGTCCCAGGCCCAGATCTCGCAGTACACGCCGAACTCGCGGATGCGCCGCGCGATCAGCTGCGTGTACTGCGCGCCGAAGTCGAGGATGAGGATCTTGTCGCCGTGGATATCGGTCATGCCCACTGATTCCTGCGTCGT
The DNA here is from genome assembly GCF_049195245.1 of Arenimonas sp. MALMAid1274. Classification (NCBI taxonomy): domain Bacteria; kingdom Pseudomonadati; phylum Pseudomonadota; class Gammaproteobacteria; order Lysobacterales; family Lysobacteraceae; genus Arenimonas; species Arenimonas sp. MALMAid1274. The sequence continues at coordinate 772,379 of NZ_JBMIRR010000027.1, read as the reverse complement.
CAGCCCGCCCGGTAGTTCGGCGGTTCCTTGGTGATCTGCACATCATGCACATGCGCCTCGCGGGTGCCGGCATTGGTCACGCGCACGAACTTGGGACGCGTGCGCATCTCCTCGATGGTCGAGCAGCCCACGTAGCCCATGGAGGCGCGCACGCCGCCGGCCAGCTGGTGCACGATGTTGCGCAGCAGGCCGCGGTAGGGCACGCGGCCTTCGATGCCTTCGGGCACCAGCTTGTCGGCGTCCGAGGCGTCCTGGAAATACCGGTCCTTGCTGCCCTGCTCCATCGCGCCCAGCGAGCCCATGCCGCGGTAGCTCTTGTAGCTGCGGCCCTGGAACAGCTCGACCTCGCCCGGCGCCTCTTCGGTGCCGGCGAACAGGCCGCCGATCATGATGCTGCTGGCGCCCGCCACCAGGGCCTTGGCGATGTCGCCCGAATAGCGGATGCCGCCGTCGGCGATCAGCGGGATGCGGCCCTTGAGCGCCTCGGCCACCATGCCCACCGCGGTGATTTGCGGCACGCCCACGCCGGCGACGATGCGGGTGGTGCAGATCGAGCCGGGGCCCACGCCCACCTTCACCGCGTCGGCGCCCGCATCCATCAGGGCCAGGGCCGCGTCGCCGGTGACGATATTGCCGCCGATCACCTGCACGTTCGGGAAGTTCTTCTTGACCCAGGCCACGCGGTCGAGCACGCCCTGCGAATGGCCATGGGCGGTGTCCACCACCACCACGTCCACGCCGGCGGCGACCAGGGCCTCGATGCGCGCTTCGGTGTCGCCACCCACGCCCACCGCGGCGCCGACCAGCAGCTGCTCGTCGGTGTCCTTGGCGGCGAAGGGATTGTCGCGCGCCTTCTGGATGTCCTTGACCGTGATCAGGCCGCGCAGGGCGAACAGCTCGTCCACCACCAGCACCTTCTCGATGCGGTACTTGTGCATCAGCTGCAGCACTTCGTCGTCGGTGGCGCCTTCGCGCACGGTGACCAGCTTGTCCTTGCGGGTCATGATGTTGCGCACCGGGTCGTCGAGCTTCTTCTCGAAGCGCGTGTCGCGGCTGGTGACGATGCCGACCAGCTGGCCGCCGTCCACCACCGGCACGCCCGAGATGTTGCGGGCGCGCGTGAGCTTGATCACCTCGCCGATGGTGGTGTCGGGCGTGACGGTGAAGGGCTCGCGGATGACGCCGGCCTCGAAGTTCTTGACCTGGGCCACGTGCGCGGCCTGCTGCTGCACCGACATGTTCTTGTGCAGGATGCCGATGCCGCCCAGCTGGGCCATGGCGATGGCCAGGCGGGCTTCGGTCACCGTGTCCATGGCGGCCGAGACGATCGGGAGGTTGAGCCGGATGCCGCGGGTGAGCTGGGTGCCGAGGTCCACGTCCTTGGGCAGGACGGCCGAATGGGCGGGAACGAGGGAGACGTCGTCGAAGGTCAGCGCTTCGGCCTGGATGCGCAGCATGGAGCGGCTCCGGGGGATGGGAAGCGCGAAATTATAGCCTGTCGGCCCGGCTCAAAGCAGGGCCAGGGACAGTCCCGGCCACCAGGTGATGATCAGCACCGCCAGCCCGACGATCACGAAGAAGGGAAGGCAGGCCCGGGCCAGGGTCAGCATGTCGGTCTTGAAGCGGTAGGCGGCGATGAACAGGTCCATGCCCACCGGGGGCGTGAAATAGCCGATCTGCAGGTTGGCCAGCATCACGATGCCGAAGTGCACCGGGTGGATGCCGTAGCCCATGGCCACCGGCAGCAGCAGCGGCGTCAGGATGACCACCGCCGAGAAGATGTCCATCAGCATGCCGGCCAGCAGCAGCAGCAGGTTGAGCAGCAGCAGGAAGGCCAGCGCCCCCTGCACGTGCTCGCGGCTGAGCTCGAACAGGCGGTTGGGCACTTCCTGGTCCACCAGCCAGTTAGACATCGCGGTGGCGGCGCCCAGGATGACCAGGATGGCGCCGACCATCCGACCCGACTCGGCCATCACGGCGGGAAGTTTTCGCCAGCTAATTTCCTTTTTGATCAATACAGTTACGACGAGTATGTAAAGTGCCGTGATAGCCGCGGATTCGCTGACGGTGAACAGGCCCGAATAGATTCCGCCCAGCACGAACACCGGCAGCGGCAGCTCCCAGCCCGCATCGCGCAGCGCCTTCCGGATCTGGCCGGGTTCGCGCGGGCCCGCCCGGCGGGGCAGCTTTCGCCCGACCCACATCGCGTGCAGCGACAGCATGGCCAGCATCAGCAGGCCCGGCAGGATGCCGGCCAGGAACAGTGCCTCGATGGTCACCGCCGGCTGGGTATTGAGCTGGCCGGCGACGAATCCGTACAGGATCAGCGGCAGCGAAGGTGCGAACAGCAGGCCCAGGCTGCCCGACGAAGTAACCAGCCCCAGGCTGTAACGCTGCGGATACCCCGCCGCCCGCATCGCCGGATACAGCAGCGCGCCGATGGCCACGATGGTCATGCCCGACGCGCCGGTGAAGGCGGTGAAGAAGGCGCAGGCCACGATGGCGACAATCGCCAGCCCGCCAGGCAGGCCACCGAGCAGCGCATTGGACAGGGCCACCAGGCGCCGCGGTGCCCCGCTCTCGCCCAGCAGATAACCCGCCAGCGTGAACAGCGGGATCGCGATGAGGCCCGGCAGGTCGCCCAGCCGGTAGAACTCCACCGCCACCGAGATCAGGTCGTAGCCCGCCAGGTGGAAACCCAGCAGCGCCACCGCGGCGATCACCGCGAACAGCGGCATGCCCAGCACGGCCAGCCCCAGGATCAGCAGCAGTCCCAGGCCCAGGCTCATGCGTCGCCCTCCCCCGGCAACTCAGGCGGGGGCGGCGGCAGCACGGCGCAGATCACGAAGCGCACCGCCATCAGGCCAAAGCCCGCGGGGACGATCAGCATCGGCACCCAGCTGGGCACGCCGGCCACGAACGGCACCGGGGCCTCGAGTTCGAATCCGATCATGCCGATGCCGAACCACGCCATCGCCGCACACACCGCCGCCGCGCCAAGCTGGGCCACGATCCAGGACAAGCGCCGTGCGAGCGGCGGCAGCAGGCGCGGCAATGCATCGATGGCGATGTGCTTGCGGCTGCGGGTGGCGCCCAGCGCACCGATCAGCGCCAGCCACAGCACGCCCGACCGGCTCACCAGCTCGGCCCAGTCCAGCCCGCTGTCGAACAGCAGCCGCAGGGCGATCTGCGCGACCGAGAGCAGCAGCAGCGCCGCGATCAGGCCGGCCAGCAGGCCGTCCTCGATGCGGTGCAGGCGGCGGGTCCAGCCTTGCGACACTCAGGGCGCCTTCGGGCTCGCCAGCGCGCGGCGCACCGCCTCGAGCATCGCCGGGGAAATCTGGCCGGAGCTGGCCAGTTCGGCGTTGACCTGTTCGCCCAGCGCACGCCAGCGCTTGGCTTCGGCCGCATCCAGCGACGTCACCACCAGGCCCTGCTGCTTCATCGCCGCCAGGGCCGCCGCGTCGTCGCGGCGGATGTTGGCATCCATGCGCCGGCCCGCGGTCTCGAACGCCTTCGCAAGCACCGCCTGGTCGGCGGCGGGGATACGCTTCCAGGCCTTGTCGTCCACCACCAGGTAACCCACCACGAAGGTGAGCGGCAGGTCCACGAGGTACTTGAGCTTGCCGTGCCACTGCAGCACCACCGCGCCGCTGGGCGTATTGACCACCGTGTCCACCAGGCCGGTCTGCAGGCTGGTGAAGACATCGCCCAGGGGCAAGGGAATGGTGCTCAGACCACCGAGCTCGAACACGCGCGAGGCGATCTCATCGGTCTGCGGGATCCACAGCTTGACGCCGTCCATGTCGGCGCGGCTGCGCATGGGCTTGTTGCCCATCAGGTAACCGAAGCCCAGGCCGGACACGCCCAGCATGCGGATGCCCTTGGCCTCGAAGCCCTTGGCCAGCAGGGGATCCACCACCGGTCGCACGCGGTCGACCTCCTCCCAGCTGTTGAGCAGGAACGGCAGGCTGTAGATCGGCGCATCGGGGTAGACCAGGGACAGCTCGCTGGCCGTCAGCACCCCGCCCTGCAGCTGGCCCAGGCGCATCTTGCGCAGCACCACCGCATCGTTGCCCATCACGCCGCCGGGATAGAACTTGACCTCGACCCGGCCCGCGGTGCCCTGCTTCACTTCGGCGGCCGCCGCGCGCATCTCGCGCATCCAGGCCGAGCCCTCGGGCGCCAGCGTGGCGATCTTGATCACCTGCGCCGCGGCGGGCATCGCCAGGGCCAGACTCAGTACGAAACAGGACAACACGCGGATCAACGGATGCTTGTTCACGGGGGAGTGCTCAGAAATAGTCCTTGCCGCTTTCCACGAGCGCCTTGGCGCGCTCCTGGGCCAGTACATTGCTCAACGTGAATCCGGGCTCGCGCGGGTCGGCCGCCAGCACTTCGGCCAGCAGGCGGTCGTGCAGCGGCTGGTCGAACAGCAGGCGCGCGTAATACTCGGCCATCAGGGTCTTGGCGTAGAGGTTGCGGCCACCGCTCTGGGCGATGGCCGCCTCGAAGTGCGTGCGGGCCAGTTCGGGCTTGCCACCGATGGATTCGGGCCGCAGCGAATTGAGCACGCCCAGGTAGACCCGCGGCATGCCGCGCGCATGCGCCGGGTCGATGGCGACCACGCGCTCCAGCAGCGCCTGAACCTTGGGCAGGTCCGCGATGGCGCCCCAGTCCTCGCTGTTGGCCTGAAGGAAGCCGACCCAGGCCGCGGCCAGGCCATAGAGCCCGGCGACGTGGTCCTCGGGCGCGGCCTGCACGGCGGCCACGAAGCCTTCCACGTCGCCGGACATCGCCTTGCACAGCGGGGGATCCTGGGCGCAGGTGCCGCGCCGCGCGTAGTCGAGTGCCTTGGCGGCCATGCGCCGCGCGCGGGCCGGGTCGTCGCCGGTGAAGTTGCCGGCGTAGGCGCCATTGAGTTCGGCCGCGGCAAACAGCAGGGTCGCCTTGCCGGCATCGTCGGTGGCGGCGTCGGCGGCCAGGCCGTCGAGCAGCAGCAGATAGGCCGGCAGCCCGTCGCGCACCGTGGCCGGGTCGTCGCTGTTGAGCACGGCGCTGCCCAGCTGGGAGGCCAGCTTGTCGCTGGCGCGGTCGACGATCGTTGCGCAGCCTGCCAGCGCGGCCAGGGCCAGCGCGATGGCGACGAGGCGGACGGGGGCGGCAGGCTTCATGGCGTCAGGCTCGGGCAGGCGCCGTCGTCATGGCGCGAGGGCGGCATCGAAGGCCTCGGCCGCCTCCAGCGTGTTCTGCATCAGGGTGGCCACGGTCATCGGGCCCACGCCGCCGGGCACGGGCGTGATCCAGGACGCACGTTCGGCTGCGGCCTCGAAGCCGACGTCGCCGACCAGCCGGCCGTCGTCCAGCCGGTTGATGCCCACGTCGATCACCACCGCGCCGGGCTTGACCCATTCGCCCGGCACCAGGCCGGGCCGGCCCACGGCCACCACCAGGATGTCGGCCTCGCGCACGTGCCGCTCGAGAACCTCGCGCGGCGTGAACTTGTGGCAGCTGGTGGTGGTGCAGCCGGCGATCAGCAACTCGAGCACCATCGGCCGGCCGACGTGGTTGCTGACGCCGACCACGGTCGCGCTCTGGCCGCGTACCGGGCGATCGGTGTAGGCCAGCAGCGTGGTGACGCCGCGCGGCGTGCACGGACGCAGGCCGAACTGGCGCAGCGCGAGGTGGCCGACGTTCTCGGGGTGGAAGCCATCCACGTCCTTGCGCGGATCGATGCGGTGGATCAGGTCGCGGGCATCGCGGTTGCCGGGCAGCGGCAGCTGCACCAGGATGCCGTGGATGGCGGGGTCGGCGTTGAGCCGGTCGATCAGCGCCGCCAGCTCGGCCTCGGTGGTTTCCGCGGGCAGGTCGTAGTCGATCGCGCGGATGCCGACCTTCTTGGCGGCGCGGCGCTTGTTGCGCACGTACACGGTGGACGCGGGGTCCTGCCCCACCAGCACCACCGCCAGACCGGGCGCCGATTTGCCCGCGGCCAGCCGGGCCTGCACGCGCTTGGCCAGGTCGTCGAGCAGGGCGTCGGCGATGCCTTTGCCATCAAGGATGCGGGCGGTCATGGCGCTCCGGGGGCGGGAGGGGCGATCCGGCGGAAAACAAAACCGGGCCGCAAGCTGCGATTATCCCCGAAGCCTTCCCTGCCCCGCCACCTGCCCATGACCGATACCGACACCACCGCCCTGGAAGCCGCCGCGTTCCGCCGGCTGGTCCAGCACCTGCAGCAGCGCAGCGACGTGCAGAACATCGACCTGATGATCCTGGCCGGGTTCTGCCGCAACTGCCTTTCCAACTGGTACCAGGAGGCCGCCGACGCGGCCGGTACGCCGATGGACAAGGACCAGGCGCGCGAGATCATCTACGGCATGCCGTTCGCGGAGTGGAAGCGGCGCCACCAGGCCGAGGCCACGCCGGAACAGCTGGCGGCCTTCGCGGCCGCCCAGCGCGCGCATCCCTGAAACAAAAAACGCCCCGGCGAACCGGGGCGTGACTGCCCTCTGACGAAGGGACTGCGACTAGGTTCAGGCGCGCTTGCGGGCGCGCTTGGCGGCGGGGCGCGCCGTACGCTTGGCCGGGCGGGTCGTGCGGCGCGCGCGGACGGGTTCGGCACCCAGCTGCACCAGCAGCGGACCGAAGCGGGTCTCGAATTCGGCCTGGGCCTGGGCCGCCAGGCGGCTGGCCTGCTTCTGCACCGGGGCCAGGCGGGCCTCGGCCTGTTTGCGCAGGCTGGCGGCGCGCTTGCCGGCATCGCGGGCGGTGGCATCGGCGCGTTTGCGCAGTGCCTGGGTGGCTTCGGCCAGGCCATCGACGGACTTCAGGGCCTGCTTGCGGCACAGCGACGCCGCGCCGAGGCCGGCCAGGAGGACGGCGCGCGGGCTGATCGGGGTCTTGCGGGAGCTGCGGCGGGCGGGAGACTTGCGGGTCATGCGACACCTGGTGACGGGTGGCCGGTTGGCCGTATCGGTCCCGAGTCTCGGCCGCGTGGCTTGAGCAATCACACTAGGCCCGGCGCGCTTGCGGGCGACGCGGCCGCGCGACATGCTGGCCGTCCTCTTCCGGAGTCCGACCATGGCCGCCAAAAAATCCAGCTGGGCGAAATTTCCGCACGATGCCAAGGCGTTCGACCAGGCCGGCGACAAGCTCAGGAAGGCCTGGCCGTCACTGCATGCGGGCGACGCGGAACCCTTCCCCGACGACAAGCGCGCGGCGGCCCTGATCAAGGCCGCCGGCAAGGCGGCGCCCAAGGGCATGGACGCCGCGGCCCTGGCCGCAGCACTGCAGGAGGCGTGGCGCGCCTTCCATCGCGGCGATTTCCAGCAGGCCTTCGAGGCCGGCGAGGCCCTGGGTCCGGTCGGCGCCTCGGTGGCCTGCAAGGCCCTGGGCATCCATGCCACCTACCTGGTACGCGACGAGGCCGAACAGCTGCGGCGCTACGAGCAGGTGGGCCAGCTGGCCGAGGCGGCCATCGCCGCACTGCCGGACGAAGCCAACAGCCACTACCGCTACGCCTTCGGCATGGGCCGCTACAGCCAGGGCATCAGCATCGCCAAAGCGCTGAAGATGGGCCTGGCCACCAAGGTGCGCAAGCACCTGGACACCACGCTGAAGCTGGCGCCGAAGCATGCCGAAGCCCTGACGGCACTGGCCATCTACCACGGTGAGATCATCGCCAAGGTCGGTGGGCTGGTGGGCGGCCTGACCTATGGCGCCAAGGCCGCGGACGCCGAGAAGCACATGGCCGCGGCCCTCAAGCTCACGCCCGACTCGCCCATAGCCTGGCTCGAGCAGGGCAACCTGCTGCTGCTCCTGCACGGCGACAAGCGCGAGGACGATGCCGCGGCCGCCTTCGAGAAGGCCGGCAAGCTCAAGCCGCGCGACGCGATGGAAGCACTGGACGCGGAGTTCGCGCGCTCGCAGCTCGAATAGCCGCGGCGCGCGCGCGGGCTCAGCTGCGGCAGGTGGTGGAGTTCTCGCGCATGTTGATGCCGTCCGGGCACTGGCGGTTCATTTCTGCCTGAACCTCGTCCTTGCGCTTGCGCAGGGCGTCGATCTTCGGCGTCCACTCCGCACCCAGGCGGTCGGCCTCGGCCTGGCGATCCTGCGTGCTGCCTTCACTGGGCAGCTTGGCCATGGCCTGCTGCACCGCGTTCTGGTAGTTGGTGTTGGCCTGCTGCAGGCGCTGTTCCAGCGAACGCAGTTCCGTGTTCAGTTCGCCGATGCTGAGCGAGCCCACCGCCGCCTCGGAGATTTCGCCAGCCTGGCCCGCCGGGGCGGCAGGGGTCGCTGCGCCGGAGTCGGCCCCGGAGGCCTTGGACTGGATCATCGGCGGCGCGCTGCTGCCGGGGCAGGGAAAGTCCTGGTAGTGCGTGGTGCCGCCGATGACGCACTTGTAGACGTCGCTGGCCCGCGCCGGTGCGACGGCGGACAGCGACAGCAGGGACAGGGCGAGACAGGCGGCGGCGGTGCGGTGCGTGCTCATGGCGGCTCCAATGCGGGGGCGATGGGGACCGGTCAGTTCACCGGCGGGCGGTGCTGGATAGAAAAATGGCCACCCGGAGGTGGCCATTCCTGGAACTGGTGGGCGGTACAGGGCTTGAACCTGTGACCCTCGCCGTGTGAAAGCGATGCTCTACCGCTGAGCTAACCGCCCGGAAGAGAGCGCGAATCTTACTGGCTGGCCCCGGCGCCGGTCAAGAATGCCGGCTCAGCGCAGCTTGCTCGCCTGCATTTCGCCCGCGATCGGCGGGGCCGTGAAGCTGTCGGCGCGGGCCAGGTCCCAGAACACCTGGAACACCGCATGCTCGGGCACCGCCTCCAGCAGCTGCCCCTGCGGCACGAAATGGTGCAGTTTGGCCAGCGACCGCACCTCGGTGGACGAGACCCGGCGGATGATGTGTTCGGGCCCCAGTTCGGACGGATGGTGCAGCCCGGCGGCGGCCAGCAGCTCCTTCAGGGCCACCAGGGTGTTGCGGTGGAAGTTGTGGACGCGGGTGGCCTTGTCCTCGGGGTCCAGCGCGGCCTGGCGGCTGGGGTCCTGCGTGGCCACGCCGGTGGGGCATCGGTCGGTGTGGCAGCTCTGGGACTGGATGCAGCCCAGCGAGAACATGAAGCCCCGCGCGGCGTTCACCCAGTCGGCGCCCAGGGCCAGGGTGCGACAGATGTCGAAGCCGGTGACGATCTTGCCCGCCGCGCCGATGCGCACGCGCGAGCGCAGGTCCAGTCCGACCAGGGTGTTGTGCACCAGCATCAGCGCCTCGCGCATGGGCGCACCCACGTGGTCGGTGAATTCCAGCGGAGCCGCGCCGGTACCGCCCTCGCCGCCGTCCACCACGATGAAGTCGGGCAGCAGGCCGGTCTGCTTCATCGCCTTGGCGATCGCGAACCACTCCCAGGGGTGGCCGATGGCCAGCTTGAAGCCCGTGGGCTTGCCGCCGGATAGCTCGCGCAGGCGGTCCACGAACTGCAGCAGTTCGATGGGCGTGGAAAAGGCCGAATGCGCCGCCGGCGAGTGGCACTCGACGCCTTCGGGCACGCCGCGGGTCAGCGCGATCTCGCGCGTCACCTTGGCGCCAGGCAGGATGCCGCCCTGCCCCGGCTTGGCGCCCTGCGACAGCTTGATCTCGATCATCTTCACCTGCGGGTCGCGCGCATTGGCCGCGAACCGGTCCGGATCGAAGCGCCCCTGCTCGTCCCGGCAGCCGAAGTAACCCGAGCCGATCTCCCACACCAGGTCGCCGCCGTGTTCGCGGTGATAGGGCGAGATCGACCCTTCGCCCGTGTCGTGGTAGAAGCCACCCAGCCGGGCGCCCTTGTTCAGCGCCCGGATCGCGTTGGCCGACAGCGAGCCGAAGCTCATCGCCGAGATGTTGAACACGCTGGCCGAATACGGCTGCGCCCGGCCTTCGCCGATGGTGATGCGGAAGTCTTCCGAGGCGATCTGGCTCGGCCGCAGCGAATGGTTCATCCATTCGTACTTGTCGCCGTACACGTCGCGCTGGGTGCCGAACGGCCGCTTGTCGAGCACGTTCTTGGCGCGCTGGTAAACGATGGCGCGCTGCTGCCGCGAGAACGGCAGCTCCACCGTGTCGGACTCGATGAAGTACTGCCGGATCTCGGGTCCGATCGATTCGAGCAGGTAGCGGAAGCGCGAGCTGAGCGGATAGTTGCGGCGCAGCGCCTGCTTGCGCTGCAGCAGGTCCCACAGCCCGAGCAGGGACAGCACGCCGAAGGCCAGCACGCCCCACCCGGCCTGCGGCACCCGCCCGATGGCCAGCGCGAACAGCACGGTGAGCAGCAGCACCAGGACAAACGGCAGGTAACGCGTTGGCAGCATGGCGGCGCTCCGGTTCAGGCCTGCGCCGCGGCGTGGCCTGGGATGGTGCCCGGGGTGGGGGTCGAACCCACATGGCCTTGCGGCCGGGGGATTTTAAGTCCCATGCGTCTACCAGTTTCGCCACCCGGGCCTGCGGGCATGGTGCCGCAAGCGCGGCGGCACCGCCATAAAACAAAAGCCCCGCCGGAGCGGGGCTTTCGAACTGGAGGCCGAGGTCGGAATTGAACCGGCGTACGCGGATTTGCAGTCCGCTGCATAACCACTCTGCCACCCGGCCGGGGAAGCGTTGGCGGAAGCTTAGCGCGTCCGCCGGCGATTGCCATCGCCCTAAAAAACAAAACCCCGCGGGCGGGGTTTTGGCGAAACTGGAGCGGGAAACGAGACTCGAACTCGCGACCCCGACCTTGGCAAGGTCGTGCTCTACCAACTGAGCTATTCCCGCAAGAGACGCGCATTTTGGGGGATCGCCCCCGGGAGTGTCAACACCCTTCGCCTTCAGCCCCGCTTGCGCATGGTCGGCCAGGCCGCATGCAGGTAGTCGAAGCCCGACCAGAGCGTCAGCGCCGCCGCGATCGCCAGCAGCCATTCGCCGATGCGGAACACCGGCAGGCCCAGCAGGCTTTCCTCGAACAGCAGGCAGCTGATGGCCACCATCTGCACGATGGTCTTGAGCTTGCCCAAGCCGGCCACCTTGACCAGGCCGTGGGCGCCCATTTGCGCCATCCATTCGCGCAGCGCGGAGATGGTGATCTCGCGCCCGATGATCACCGCGCTGAGCAGGGCCATCCACGGCGTGTCGTGCCGTTCCACCACCAGCAGCAGCGCGAACGCGACGGTAAGCTTGTCCGCCACCGGGTCCAGGAAGGCACCGAAGGCCGAATACATGCCGTAGCGCCGGGCGATCCAGCCGTCGAGCCAGTCGGTGATGGCGCCCACGATGAAGATCGCCGCCGCCGCGATGTTGGTCCACCCGTAAGGCAGGTAGAACACGACCACCAGCACCGGGATCAGCAAGATCCGGAACAGGGTGAGCATGGTGGGTATGGTCAGGGTCACGGCTTGCCTGGCTCGGGGTCTGCCGGGGATTGTGGCCCAAGTCCGTGCAGCGCGTCGTATATGCGCTGCGCGAGCGCCGAATTGACGCCTTCCACCCGCGCGATTTCCTCCACGCCGGCGGCCCTGAGTCCCGACAGACCGCCGAAATGCTTGAGCAGGCTGGCCCGCCGCCGGGGTCCGATGCCCGGGATGTCCTGCAGCCGGCTGGTCTCGCGCGATTTCTGGCGCTTGCCGCGATGGCCGGTGATCGCGAAGCGGTGCGCCTCGTCGCGTACCTGCTGCACCAGCTGCAGGCCCGGCGATGCGGCGCCGGGACGCAGCTCGTGCCCGTCCACGCGCACCAGGGTTTCGTGGCCGGCCCGACGCGCCTCGCCCTTGGCCACGCCGACCATGGCCACGCCCTGCACGCCCAGTTCCTCCAGCACGGCGCGGGCCTGCGCCAGCTGGCCGGCGCCACCGTCGATCAGCAGCAGGTCGGGCAGCACGCCATCCTCGACGCCGCGGCGGAAGCGTCGCTCCAGTGCCTGGTGCATCGCCGCGTAGTCATCGCCCGGCTCGATGCCGGTGATGTTGTAGCGCCGGTACTGGCCGCGCACGGGGCCTTCGGCATCGAACACCACGCAGGAGGCCACCGTGGCCTCGCCCATGGTGTGGCTGATGTCGAAGCATTCGATGCGTTTGGGCGGTTCGGGAAGTTCCAGCAGCTCCTGCAGCGACTGCAGGCGGGCGCGCTGGCTGGCGCTGCTGGCGGCCTCGGTGGCCAGGGCCAGGGTGGCATTCTGGCGGGCGATCTCGAGGTAGCGCGCACGCTCGCCGCGCACCGAGGGCTTGATCTCGACCCGGCGGCCGGCCTGGGCCGAAAACACTTCTTCCAGCAGCGTGATGTCCGGCACCGCGTGGCTGAGCACGATCTCCCGCGGCGGACGCTGCTCCAGGTAGTACTGCGCGACGAACGCGGCCAGCACTTCCTCGGCGCTCTCGGCGCCATTGGGCTTGGGAAAGAAGCTGCGCGTGCCCTGGTTGAGGCCGTTGCGGAAGGCCATCAGCAGCACGCAGGCCTGGCCCTGGTCCATCACGCAGGCCAGCACGTCCATTTCCACCTGCTCGCCTTCGACGTACTGGCGGGCCTGGATCTTGCGGATGCCGGCGATCTGGTCGCGAAGCTGGGCCGCCTGCTCGAACTGCAGTCGATGGCTGGCCTCCTCCATCGCTCGGCCCAGTTCGCCCACCAGTTCGGTGCTGCGCCCCTCGAGGAACAGGGCCGCGCGCCGCACCGTGGCATCGTAGTCGCGCGTGGCCACCAGGCCGACGCAGGGCGCACTGCAGCGGCCGATCTGGTGCTGCAGGCAGGGCCGGCTGCGGTTGCGGAACACGCTGTCCTCGCAGCTGCGCAGCTTGAACAGCTTGAACATCAGGTCCATGGTCTCGCGCACGGACGCGGCGCTGGGATACGGACCGAAGTAGCGGCCCGCCGTGGCGCGCGGGCCCCGATGGAAGCCCAGCCGCGGCCAGGTGCCTTCGGTCAGCAGGATGTGCGGGTAGCTCTTGTCGTCGCGCAGCAGCACGTTGTAGCGCGGCCGCAGCGACTTGATCAGCTGGTTTTCCAGGATCAGCGCCTCGGCCTCGGTGCGGGTCACCGTCACCTCGATGCGCGCGATCTGCGAAACCATGTGCGCGATGCGGCGCGACGGCAGGTCCTTGAGGAAATAGTTGCTGACGCGCTTGCGCAGCGAGGCGGCCTTGCCGATGTAGAGCACCGAGCCGTCGGCCGCCAGCATGCGGTACACGCCGGGCCCCAGGGTCAGATCGCGGACAAAAGCCTTGCCATCGAAGGGTTCGCCCTCGCCGGCGCCGGATGCCGCACCGGTCGCCGTCATTCGCCGATCGGCAGGCGCGTCAGCTTGCCGTTGCCCAGGTCGTAGCGCAGCACGTCGTGCGCGCCGGTGTTGGCGATCCACAGCGAGCCGGCGCCGGCGGCCAGCGCGGCGGGCTGATCCAGTGGCTGGGGCAGCTCATGCGTGGTCATCTCGCCGCCGCCCAGCCGCAGCTTGCGCAGGCTGCCGTTGTAGGCATCCGCCACCCACAGCACCGGCGAGCCCGGGTCCAGGGCCAGCGCCAGCGGATACTGCAGGCGGGCATCACGGCGCTGGCCATCCTGTTCGCCGAAGTCGTAAAGCCCCTGCCCCACCAGGGTCTGCACCTGCGACTGCGCGACCTGGATCGCACGAATGGCCGAGGTACCGGAATCGGCGACATAAAGCGTCTGTTGCACCAGGGCCAGGCCGGCGGGATGTCCGAACATGGCGCCGCGGGCCGGGCCGTCGGCGATGCCGAGCTCGCCCGAACCGGCGAGCAGCTTCAGCCGCGCCTGGCCGAGGTCGTATTCCCACACCTGGTTGCTGCCGGCCATCGCGATGAACAGCCGGTCCAGCGTGCCCGTCACATCCCAGGGAAGATTCAGCGGCAAGGCAGCGCCCGCCTCGTGGCTGCCTTCGCGTACGACGCCCGGACGGCCATTGCCGAGCACGGTTTCCACCGCACCATCGAGCAGGCGGATGCGGCGCAGCGCGTGGTTGCCGCTGTCGGCGACATAGAGCGCTTCGCGCACCAGGCACAGGCCACGCGGTCGACGGAAGGCGGCATTGTCGGCGGGGCCGTCCACGAGGTCGCCGTGGCCGGTGCCGAACTCGCGCAGCACGCGTCCGGAGTGGGTGCATTCCAGGATGCGGTGGTGGCCGGTGTCGGCCACGTACAGATGGGTGTCGCTGACCGCCAGCCCGGAAGGAAACGACAGCGGCAGGCGCGGCTCCGCGCCCGTTCGCCGATGCGGCTCGGCCGCAACGATCGCGCCGCCCACTTCATCCACCAGTCCGCTCACGGCCGCGTCCAGCGCGGCCAGCTGGTGGTCGCCGGCGAACACCTGGCGCAGGCGGCCGCGGGTATCGATCAGGGCCACCGAGGGCCAGGACTGGATGCCGTAGTGCTGCCACGTGGTCCAGCTGCGGTCATTGGCCACCGGGAAGGCCACGCCCAGCCGGTTCGCGGTCTTGAGCACCAGGCGCGGGTCGAGTTCGGAATCGAACTTGGGCTGGTGGATGCCCAGCAGGCTCAGCGCCAGCGGATAGCGCGACTGCAGCCGCGCCAGGTCGTCGAGCAGGTTGTGGCAATAGGGCGAGGCCGCATTCCAGAACACCAGGGCCAGGATCCGGCCGCGCTGCCCGGCCACCGTCTGCGGCTCGGCGTTGAGCCACTGCAGGGACGGCAGCAATTCGGGGGCGGCGCTGGCTTGCGGCATCAGGGGTCTCCGGGGGGTCGGGGCATTATGCCTGCGGCGGCAGTTTGCGCAGCAGGCCCTGGGCTGCGTCGCGCGCGAGCCTGTTGACGTGTTCGAAGTCCGCGGCATCGCCCTGGTAGGGATCGGGCACGTCCCCACCCTCGCCCACCTCGCACCAGTCCAGCACCCGTGCGATCACCGCGGTCGCATCGCCCGGTGCCTGTCGGCGCAGCCAGCGCAGGTTGTCGTGGTCGGCGCAGAGCATCAGGTCGTAGCGACGGAAATCATCCGGCCCGACCAGGCGCGCCCGCTGCGCGGAGATGTCCAGGCCATGGCGTCGTGCGACGGCGATCGCGCGGGTGTCGGGCGGCCGCCCGACATGCCAGTCGCCGGTCCCGGCCGAATCCACCCTGACCCGATCCGAGCGGCCTGCGTCGGCCAAGGCCTTCCGCGCCCAGCCCTCGAGCAGGGGCGAGCGGCATATGTTGCCCATGCAGACATACAATATTTTCAATAGTTTAAACTTGTTTTCTAAAGTGAATTATCGGTCGTGGCGCGGCTTTCCGCGCGTGCCAGGTCGGCCTCGGTGTCCACGCCTGGCGGGAAAGGAACCGGGGTCAGGCCGACGGCGATACGGTGGCCAGCCTCCATCACGCGCAACTGCTCCAGCGCTTCGAGAAGTTCCAGTCGCCCCGGGGGCAGCTTGGCAAAGCGACGCAGGAAGCCGGCGCGGTAGGCATAGATGCCGATGTGGCGCAGCACGTCCGGACCGACCGGCCCCAGGCGGTCACGGGCGAAGCGATCACGCTGCCAGGGAATCGGGGCCCGGCTGAAATACAGCGCCAGGCCTGCGGCATCACGCACCAGCTTGACGGTGTTCGGGTCGAACAGGGCGTCCGTGTCCTCGATTGCCGTGGCCAGCGTCGCCATGTCGGCCGTGCCCGCAAGCAAGGTTTCGGCAACGGCACGAATGCCTTCGGGCGGCGCGAAGGGCTCGTCGCCCTGCAGGTTCACCACCACCTGATGGTCGGGCCAGGACAACTGGTCGGCACATTCGGCCAGCCGGTCGGTGCCCGAGGCGTGGTCGGCGCGGGTCAGGCACACGGTCAGGTCTTCCCCGGCCAGCGCCTGCGCGATCCGGGCATCGTCGGTGGCCACCACTACCGCGCGGGCACCGGCGGCCAGGGCACGGCGCGCCACGTGCACCACCATGGGCGTGCCAGCGATCAGGCGCAGCGGTTTGCCGGGCAGGCGCGAGGCGCCGTAGCGAGCGGGAATGGCGACGATGAAATCAGGGTCGGGCATGGGCGGAACTCCAGTCGGCCAGCCGTTCGCCCAGCGCGGCGAACAGCCCGGCGGGCAAATGGGCGCGCACGGGCACGGCGAAGGCCCGCTCCAGCGGGAAGTCGGTGCACTTGACCGCATCCTTCTCGGTCATCAGCAGCGGCTCGCCGGCCGCGAACGCGAAGTCGGCGGCCAGGTAGACATGGTGGTCCGGGAAGGCATGCTCGACCACGTCGATGCCCTGCGCGCGCAGCGCCTGGAAAAACCGGGCCGGATGGCCGATGCCCGCGACCGCATGCACGCGCTGGCCGGCAAACCGCGACAGCGGCTGCGGCTTGCCGCCGTCCAGGGGCGTGGCCTCCCCCAGCTGCAGCTGCATCGGCCACTCGCCTTCGCGCGGCTCGCCGCCGTTGACCACGCGGAAGTCCACCGCGCGTGACGCCGACTCGCGCAGCGGGCCAGCCGGCATCAGGCGTCCGTTGCCATGGCGACGTTCGCCATCCACCACCTCGATCTCGATGTCGCGCCCCAGGCGCCGATGCTGCAGGCCGTCGTCGGCGATGATCAGGTTGCAGCCTTCGGCAACCAGCTGCCGGGCGGCGGCCACGCGATCGCTGTCCACCTGCACCGGCAGGCCGGTCTGGCGGGCGATCAGCAGCGGTTCGTCGCCGCACAGCTCGGCCGGCAGCTCCGGGCGCACGCGCACGGGGTCCTGCGAGCGGCGGCCATAGCCGCGGCTGACGATGCCCGGCTGCCATCCCTGCGCGGCCAGGCCCCGGGCCAGGGCGATGGTCAGCGGGGTCTTGCCGCTGCCGCCGGCGACCAGGTTGCCGACCACGATCACCGGCACCCGCAGCCGGTGCACCTTGAGCAGGCCGCGCCGATACAGCCAGGCGCGCCCGCGCGCCAGCGTGCCGAACGCCAGCGACAGCAGCCGCAGCCCGGGCCCCGGCGCCACGCCGCCATACCAGCGCCGCAGCAGCCAGCGCTCCAGGCCCGCTTTCATCCGGCCTCCGGCTCGCGGAACTGCATGCGGTGCAGGCGCGCATACAGGCCGCCGCGCGACAGCAGTTCGGCATGCGTGCCCTGCTCCACCAGCCGGCCGGCATCGAGCACCAGCACCTGGTCGGCGTGTTCGACCGTGGACAGGCGGTGCGCGATCACCAGCGTGGTGTGGTGTGGGATCAGGCGGTTCAAGGCGTCCTGCACCAACCGCTCGGATTCGGTATCCAGCGCCGCCGTGGCCTCGTCCAGGATCAGGATGGGCGCATCCTTCAGCATGGCCCGCGCGATCGCCAGGCGCTGGCGCTGGCCGCCGGACAGCAGCCCGCCGTTCTCGCCGATGCGCGCCTGCATGCCGCCGGGCAGCCGGTCGATGAATTCGGTGGCATTGGCCGCTTCAGCCGCGGCGCGCACGCGCGCAGGATCCGGCTCGGCGTACTGGCCGTAGGCGATGTTGGCCGACACCGTATCGTCGAACAGCATCACCCGCTGGCCGACGATGGCAATCTGGCGCCGCAGGTCGGCCAGGCGGTAGTCCTGCACCTTCACGCCATCCACCCGCACTTCGCCCTCGCTGGCTTCGTAGAAACGCGGCAGCAGGCGGATCAGGGTGGACTTGCCGCTGCCCGAGCGGCCGACAATGGCGGTGACCGTACCGGGCGCCGCCGTGAAGCTGATGTTCTGCAGGGCCGGAGCGTCCTGGCCCGGGTAGTGCACGGTGATGTCGCGGAACTCGACCTCCCCGCGCGCGTGGATCAGCGGCAGCGTGCCGCGGTCGGGTTCGTCGGGTTCGTCCAGGATGGCGAACAGCCGGTCGGCGGCGGCCACGCCCTTCTGCACCAGGCTCTGCACGTTGGTGATGCGTTTGAGCGAAGGCAGCATCGCCATCATCGAGGTCAGCAGCGCCACGAAAATGCCGGCATCCATGCGGCCGCGTGCCGCTTCGCCCCCGGCCACCAGAAGGATCACGGCCAGCCCGACCGCGGCCAGGGTCTGCACCAGCGACGAGGCCGCCGCGCGGGTGGCATCCACCTTCAGGCTCAGGCCCAGGTTGCGGTTCACCAGCTGGTTGTAGCGCGCCTGCTCGGACGCCTGCGCGCCGTAGACCTTCACTTCCTGCTGCGCCGACAGCGCCTGCTCGGCAGTCTGGGCCATGTTGGCCACGCCGTCCTGGATGCCGCGGTTGATGCGCCGGTAGCGGCGCCCCACCACGCTGGAGATCAGGGCGATGGCCGGGGCCACCACCAGCATCACCGCGGTCACGCGCGGGCTGTAGTAGAACATCACGCCCAGCAGCACCACGATGGTCAGCGTGTCGGTGAGGATGACCTTGATGGCGTCGCTGCTGGCCTGGGTCACCTGCTCGGTGTCGTAGTTCAGGCGCGAGACCATCGCCGGCACCGGCTCGCGGTCGAAGCGCGTGCTGGGCAGGCGCAGGTACTTGGCCAGGATGTCCTCGCGCAGGTCGCGCACCACCGACCGGCCCGCGCGCGACATGCCGTAGTCGGTGCAGAACGTGGCCACGCCGCGCACCACGAACAGGGCCACGATCACGATCGGCAGGATCCAGCGGTAGGTCGGGTCCTTCTGCACGAAGGTGCCGTTGATCATCGGCTCCATCAGCGCCGTGAACGCGCCCGCGGCACCGGCTTCGAACAGCATGCCCACCATCGCCGCCGCCAAGAACGGCCAGTAGCGGCGGGCACGGGACAGCAGCCGGCGATAGATCGCCCAGGCGGAGGTCTCGCCGGTCAAGGCTTGGCCTCGGGCGTGGTGGCGATGGAAATCTTCTTGAAGCCGACCTGGCCCAGCGCATCCATCGCCGTCACCACCGCCTGGTGCGGGGTGCGGGCGTCGGCGCGCAGGATCACCGGCCGCGTGCGGTTGCTGCCGGCCACGCGCGTGATGGCGTCCTTGAGCGAGCCGACGTCGCGCTTGAGCACTTCGC
The DNA here is from genome assembly GCF_049195245.1 of Arenimonas sp. MALMAid1274. Classification (NCBI taxonomy): domain Bacteria; kingdom Pseudomonadati; phylum Pseudomonadota; class Gammaproteobacteria; order Lysobacterales; family Lysobacteraceae; genus Arenimonas; species Arenimonas sp. MALMAid1274. Next base: position 753,470 of record NZ_JBMIRR010000027.1, on the reverse strand, counting down.
TGCTGCCGATGAAGAAACGGCCCTCGGCGTCGACCAGGATCGTCAGCGGATCGCCTTCGTCCAACTGCGAATTGGCCTGTGACTGCGGCAGCACCAGCTTGATCGCCGAGCGCTGGTCGAAGCTGGTGGTGACCACCAGAAAGATGATGATGCAGAACACCACGTCGATCAGGGAGATCAGGTTGATCTCCGGTTCGTCCGGCACGCGGCCCGAGCTGAGCCTCATGCCTCGGCCTTCTTCCCGCGCGCGGGCTTTGCCGGGGGCGGCGAGGCGCCTTCGTCCAGGGCATCGAGCAGCTGGGTGGCCTGCTTCTCCATGTCCACGATGTAGCCGGTGACGCGGCCGCGCAGGAAGCGATGGAACATCAGCGCCGGGATGGCCAGGCACAGGCCGGCCGCGGTGCTGACCAGGGCCTGGCCGATGCCGCCCGCCAGCTGGTTGGCGTCGCCCACGCCGGTGGTGAGGATTCCCAGGAACATCTCGATCATGCCGAACACCGTGCCCAGCAGGCCCAGCAGCGGCCCGACGGCGGCGATGGTGCCCAGGGTATTGAGGAATTTCTCGAGGCGGTGCGCGATGTGGCGGCCGACGTCCTCGATGCGCTCCTTGATGATCTCGCGCGGACGGTGGCGCACGTCCAGGCCGGCGGCCAGCAGTTCGCCCAGGGGCGAATTACGGCGCAGCACGTCGATGTGCTTGGGATCCAGGGCGCGGCCGCGCGCCCATTCGCGGACTTCCTCGCCCAGGCCCGGCGGCAGCACTTCCTTGCGGCGCAGGCTCCAGAATCGCTCCAGGATGATGGCCATGGCCAGCACCGCCAGGAGGAGGATCGGCAGCATCACCCAGCCGCCCGCTTTGATCAGTTCCAGCACGCCTCACCTATCGGGTTCAGGTCCGGCGATAGCATAGCCTGAGCCGCCTTCCCCGGCATGGCGCCAGTAGCGCGGCTGCGCCTGGCGCAGGCCCTGCACCCGCGGCCTGCCCGCCGCCGACAGCCGCACCGAGATCGCCCCGCTGCCCGCGCTGTCGTGCAGGGACACGCCGTAGCGCGCGTAGCGATCGAGCACGCGCGCCTTGGGCAGGCCGAAGCGGTTGTCGTGCCCGACCGCCAGCAGGCCCAGCGAGGGCCGCACCGCCGCCAGGAAACCCAGGCTCGAGGAGGTGTCGCTGCCGTGGTGGGGCACCAGCAGCACGTCGGCGCGCACCTGAGATGCCGGGAGTCGCGCCAGCCTGGCCTCGACGTGGCGCCCGATGTCACCCGCCAGCAGCACGCTGCCGCCCCCGGCATCGATGCGCAGCACGCACGAACTGTCGTTGCGCTGGTAGGGAAAGTAACGCGGAGGATGCAGCACGGTGAAGTGCACGCCATCCCACTGCCACTGCTGGCCCGCCTCGCAGGCGCGCATGCCGGGTCGTGCCCAGCCCGGAGCCGCGAGCACCTGGTCCGGCGCGAAGGCGGCAGCGACGGCATCGGCGCCGCCGGCATGGTCGTTGTCGCCGTGGCTCAGCAGCAGCCGGTCCAGTCGAGACAAGCCACGCGCCCGCAGCGCCGGCACCACCACGGCCTCGCCCAGGTCCAGCCCGCGCGGGATGGCCGGGCCGGCGTCATAGAGCAGCGAGTGGTGGCGCGTCTGCACCAGCAGCGACAGGCCCTGCCCCACGTCCAGCATCAGCAGGTCCACGTCGCCCTCGGCGGGCACGTCGGGACGTGGATACAGCAGCGGCAGCCAAAGCAGCAGGGCCAGCGCTTTTCCCGGCACGCCGCGCGGAAGCAGCAGCCAGAACGCGCCCGCCAAGGCCAGCACGACGGCCCACAGGGATGGCTCGGGCAGCCAGACCAGGGCCGCCGGCCAGGCAGCCACTTCCTCCAGCAGCCACCAAAGCCACTGCATGGTTTCCCCCGCGCCTTGCCACAACAGCGAGGCCCCGGCATCGGACAGTGGCGACACCGCGATGCCAAGCAGGCACAGCGGCACCACCACCAGGCTGATCCACGGAATGCCCACCAGATTGACCAGCGGTCCCGGCAGCGACGCCTGGCTGAAGAACCACACCGTCAGCGGCAGCAGGCCGATCATCGCCACGCCCTGCGCGTGCAGGAACGGACGCATCACGCCGGCACGGGGATCCGGCGGCAGGCACCAGACCAGCCATGCCACGCCGAGGAAGCTGAGCCAGAAGCCGGGTGCCAGCACGGCCAGCGGATCGATCAGCAGGACGCCCAGCAGGGCAAAGGCCAGGCTTTCGGACAGACCCTGCGGGCGACGCGCGAGTCGCGCGATCGCGATGGCCGCGATCATGAGCAGCGTGCGCACCGTGGGCAGCGCAAAGCCCGCCAGTGCGGTGTAGGCCGCCGCAAGCATCAGGGCCGCGGCGGCGCAGCCTTGCGGCCGCGGCCAGCGGCGGCCCAGGGACGGCAGCAGGCGATAGGCCAGCTGCGCGAGCAGCGCCCCGAAGCCGGCCACCAGGCCCACGTGGAATCCCGAGATCGCGATCAGGTGGGTCAGCCCGTTGGCGCGCAGCACGGTCCAGTCGTGATCCGAGAGGCTTCGGGTGTCGCCCAGGGCCAGCGCCGCGACGAAGCGCGCACGGTCCGGCGCCAGTGCCGCGTGGATCTTCGCCGACAGTCGGCCGCGCAAGGCGTCCAGTCCCGCCGATGCCGAATGCGCCGCATGGTCGGGGGGATCGAGCACCTGCCCGGTCGCGGCCAGACGCTGTTCCAGTGCACGCCTTTCGAAGTCGAAGCCGCCGGGATTGACCAGCCCGCGCGGTGGCCGAAGTTTCACCCGGAAGCGCCAGGTGCTTCCGGGCTCGACCTGGGGCGCAGGGACCGGTGGCTGCGTGTACCAGCCCAGCCGCAGTTTGCGGCCCATCAGGACCCTGGCCTCGCCTTCGCCGGCGGTCACGCGGAATTCGAAGCGAGTGGAATCGGGGGCCCGCAGGGGAAGGCCGAGCACCTGACCCTCGATCTGCAGTTCACGACCGGCCAGCGACTCGGGCAGGCGCAGCGCCAGCGAGGAAGCACCGTGCAGGCCGGCCAGGCCCAGTCCGAGCACGAAGGCTCCGACGGGGCGCAGCGCACCGCCCCGCGCCCACAGGACAGTACCGGTGATGAGCATGGCGATCGCCAGCGCGAGGGGCGGCAGCGCCGGAAACCGCTGCACGCACAGCACGCCCAGCAGCAGCGCCGAGGCCACCGCCAGACCGAACGGCGCCGGCGCGAGTGGCGGCGCGGACCGCAGGACCTATCCCTCGGGGAGAGGTCGCAGCTTTCCCTGGGTCAGTTCCAGGGTCCGATCCAGCCGGCGCGCCAGGCGCCGGTCGTGGGTGACCATGACCAGGGCGGTGCCCTGCTCGCGGTTGAGTTCCAGCAGCAGGTCGAACACGCCGGCGGCGGTTTTCTCGTCCAGGTTGCCGGTGGGCTCATCGCCGAGCACGCAGGCGGGCCGCGTGACCAGGGCACGCGCCACCGCCGCGCGCTGGCGTTCACCGCCCGACAGTTCGCCGGGCTTGTGGCCGAGGCGATGCCCCAGGCCGACGCGCTCGAGCAAGGCCTGGGCCGGTGCCCGCGCCGCCGCTACCGCAACGCCGCGGATCAGCAGCGGCATCATCACGTTTTCCAGCGCGGTGAATTCGGGCAGCAGGTGGTGGAACTGGTAGACGAAGCCGAGCGCGCGGTTACGCAGTTCGCCCCGCGCCTTCTCGCCCAGCGCGGACATGCGCTGGCCGGCCACGTGCACCTCGCCGGCCGTGGCGCGGTCCAGGCCACCCAGCAGGTGCAGCAGCGTGCTCTTGCCCGCGCCCGAGGCGCCGACGATGGCCACCGTCTCGGCGCTGCGCACCGACAGCTCGAGCTGGTCGAACACCGGCGTGCGCAGGTCCCCTTCCTCGTAGGTCTTGCCCAGGCCTTCGCAGCGGATCACCAGGTCGGAGGACTTATTCATAGCGCAGGGCCGTGGCCGGGTCGGTGCGCGAAGCGCGCCACGCAGGATAGAGGGTGGCCAGCAGGCACAGCACGAAGGCAACCGCGGCCACCATGGCCACGTCGTCGAACTGCACCAGGGTCGGCACGCCGCTGATGTAGTAGACGTCCGACGGCATCAGTTCGGCCCCGATCAGGTTTTCCACGAAGGCCACCACGTGCGACAGGTTGCTGGCCAGCAGCACGCCGCCGACCACGCCGATGCCGATGCCGACGATGCCGATCACCAGGCCCTGGACGATGAAGACCTTCATGACCGCACCGGGCGACATGCCCAGGGTGCGCAGGATGGCGATGTCGGACTGCTTGTCCTGCACCAGCATCACCAGCGAGGACACCAGGTTGAAGGCCGCGATCGCGATCACCAGCGACAGCAGGATGAACATGACGGTCTTTTCCATCTTCAGCGCGCGGAAGAAGTTGGCGTTGTCGCGGCTCCAGTCGCGGACGCGGTAGAAGCCGTCGAGCTGGCGGGACAGGTCCAGCGCCACCGGCGCCGCGTCCCAGAGGTCGACCAGCTTGAGCCGCACGCCGGTGACGCCGCTGCCCATGCGGCTGAGTCGCTGCGCGTCCTGCAGGTGCACCAGGGCAAGGCCCAGGTCGTACTCCTGCGCGCCGGCCTCGAACACGCCGACGACCTTGAAACGCTTGGCGCGCGGCAGCGCCCCCAGCGGTGTCACGGTGGCCTCGGATACGAACACGTTCACCGAATCGCCCGGACCGACGCCCAGCAGCTGTGCCAGCTCCTTGCCCAGGATGATGTTGAATTCGCCGGCCTTGAGGTCGGTGACCGCGCCCTGGCGCATCATGGTGGTGATTTCCGAGACCTTGGGCTCCAGTCCGGGATCGATGCCGCGCACGATCGCGCCTCGCCGCGTGCGGCCCTGCAGCAGGGCCTCGGTTTCGGTGTAGGGCGCGGCGCCGAGCACGCGTGGATCGTCCTCGGCGACCGCCACGGCCTTGGGCCAGCCCTGCAGCGGGCCATCCACGCCGGCCACCGTGGCATGCGCCACCATGCCCAGGATGCGGTCGCGCAGCTCCTGCTGGAAGCCGCTCATCACCGCGATGGTGGTGATCAGGGCGATGACACCGATGATGATGCCCAGGATGGACGCCATCGAAATGAAGGAGATGAAACCGTTGCGCCGCTTGGCGCGCAGGTAGCGCAGACCGATGGAAAACGGGAGGGGCTGGAACATGGGGTCCTATGCTGCCAGTTGCCGCAGCGGTTTGCCGGAACGCCGGCTGACTTGAACCGCCAGCCGCAGCTGGCGACGCGCGGCGGGCGACAGGGTATCGGGCCACCAGACCAGGTGCAGGCGACGGCCGTCGCTGCCCCGCCCGGAGGCGCTGGCCAGCGGCCCACGCAGGTGCACCCGGACCTGGTCCCAGGCCTGCGCCGAGGCGCCCTGCCCGACCTTTGCCGGGGCGTCACCGCCGGCCCATTCGAACACGCGCGGCGCCCGTCGGCCTTCGCGCCACGCCAGCCGCACCGCCCAGGCCGTGGCCAGGCCGGACAAAGGCACACTGACGGCCAGCGGCAAGGCGCTGGACAACAGCGACGCGGGCGCGAGCGCGGCCATCAGCCACATGGCAGCCACCACCAGGCGCGACGGCCGCCAGTCAATGCGGCAAGTCGATGATGCGCTGCACGAGGTGCGCAAGCAGGTCGTCCCCTGGCCGTTCGCGGCCCATGAACCAGCGCCAGAGCTTATCGTCCTCGGTGTCCAGCAGCCGTAGGAAATCGGCACGTTCGGCCTCGGAGGCCTGCGGCCAGCGGCCGTCGAGATAGCGCAGCATCAGCTGGTCGAGTTCCCGCATGCCGCGCCGGCAACGCCAGCGCAGCCGGCGAAGTTCCGCGTCCTCGCTCACCCGGCCAGCTTCCAGGCCAAACGGCCGGCGAACACGAACAGCACCAGCGTGGCCAGCGAGTAGACGGTGAAGCGGTGCATCACCCGGTTGTAGCTGCACTGGATGAGGCTGTGCAGCGCCCGCAGCACCACGAAGGTCCAGGCCAGCGCGATGAAGCCGGCATCGGCCAGGCCCAGCTGCACCGTGGCCAGCACCAGCACGTAGAACAGCACCGGCACTTCGAACAGGTTGATGAAGTTGTCGCTGGCGCGCGTGTCCTTGAGCAGGTGCTTGTCGGCCGAGCCGGCCAGGCGCTGGGGCGCGATGCGCAGGCGGCGCATCTCCGGTATGCGCACCGCGTACAGGCGCAGCCAGACCGCCAGGGTCAGGCCCACCATCGCCAGCAGGGGAAGCAGCAGGGATTGCGACGGGGTCATGGCCGGCCTCAGGCGCCGCGGCGCTGCAGCATCAGCTTCTTGATCTCGCCGATCGCCTTGGCCGGGTTCAGGCCCTTGGGACAGGTGCGCGCGCAATTCATGATGGTGTGGCAGCGGTAGAGCTTGAACGGATCCTCGAGGTCGTCCAGGCGCGCCCCGGTGTCCTCGTCGCGCGAGTCGATGATCCAGCGGTAGGCCTGCAGCAGCACGGCCGGACCCAGGTAGCGGTCGCCGTTCCACCAGTAGCTGGGGCAGCTGGTCGAGCAGCACGCGCACAGGATGCATTCGTACAGCCCGTCGAGCTTGGCGCGGTCTTCCTTGGACTGCAGGCGCTCCTTGGCCGGGGCCGGGCTCTGCGTGCGCAGCCAGGGCTTGATGGAGGCGTACTGGGCGTAGAAGTGGCTCAGGTCCGGCACCAGGTCCTTGATGACCGGCATGTGCGGCAGCGGATAGATCGGCACTTCCTTCTTGCCGCACTCGTCGATGGCCTTGGTGCAGGCCAGGGTGTTGGTGCCGTCGATGTTCATCGCGCACGAGCCGCAGATGCCCTCGCGGCAACTGCGCCGGAAGGTCAGCGTGGGGTCGATCTCGTTCTTGATCTTGATCAGCGCGTCCAGGACCATCGGGCCGCACGCGTCCATGTCCACGTCGTAGGTGTCGGTGCGCGGGTTGGCGGTGTCGTCCGGGTTCCAGCGGTAGACCTTGAAGGTGCGCACGTTCTTCGCGCCGGCGGCGGGAAAGTGCTTGCCCTGGGTGACCTTGGAATTCTTCGGGAGGGAGAACTCAGCCATTTGTTCGATTCCTGCGCTGCTGCATGGGGTGCCGTAGGGCCCTGGGCCCGGCGGCGGGATCAGGGGAGACTCAGTAGGTGCGGGCCTTGGGCGGCACCACGTCCACGTCCTTGCTCAGGGTGTACATGTGCACCGGGCGGTAATCGAGCGTGGTCTTGCCCGCCTCGTCCACCCAGCACAGGGTGTGCTTGTGCCAGTTGACGTCGTCGCGGTCCTGGAAGTCCTCGCGGGCATGCGCACCGCGCGATTCCTTGCGGTTCTCGGCCGACACCATGGTGGCCACGGCCTGGCCCAGCAGGTTCTGCAGCTCCAGGCTTTCCACCAGGTCCGAGTTCCAGACCAGGGAGCGGTCGGTCACCTTGAGGTCGGCGAAGGACGCATGCACGTCCAGGATCTTGCGCACGCCTTCCTTCAGCGTCTCGCCGGTGCGGAACACCGCGGCGTCGGCCTGCATGGTCTGCTGCATGTTGTCGCGGATCACGGCGGTGGGCGTGCCGCCGCTGGCGTGGCGGATCTTGTCCAGGTTGGCCAGAGAGGCGTCGCAGGCCGACGGCGACAGGGTCGGATGCATCGCGCCAGGCTTGATGGTCTCGGCGCAGCGGTTGGCCACCGCGCGGCCGAACACCACCAGGTCGAGCAGCGAGTTCGAGCCCAGGCGGTTGGCGCCGTGCACGGACACGCAGGCTGCTTCGCCGATCGCGTACAGGCCGGGCACCACGGTGTCGGGGTTGCCGTTCTTCAGCGTGACGACTTCGCCGTGGTAATTGGTCTGCAGGCCGCCCATGTTGTAGTGCACGGTCGGCAGCACGGGGATGGGCTGCTTGGTGACGTCCACGCCGGCGAAGATCTTCGCGGTCTCGGCGATGCCCGGCAGCTTCTCGTGGATGTCGGCCGGGTTGAGGTGGGTCAGGTCGAGGTGGATGTGGTCCTTCTTCGGGCCCACGCCGCGGCCTTCGCGGATCTCGATGGTCATCGAGCGCGACACCACGTCGCGCGAGGCCAGGTCCTTGGCATTGGGCGCGTAGCGCTCCATGAAGCGTTCGCCGGCCGAGTTGCGCAGGATGCCGCCTTCGCCGCGCACGCCTTCGGTGATCAGGCAGCCGGCGCCGTACACGCCGGTGGGATGGAACTGCACGAACTCCATGTCCTGCAGCGGCAGGCCGGCGCGCAGCGCCATGCCACCGCCGTCGCCGGTGCAGGTGTGGGCCGAGGTGGCGCTGAAGTAGGCGCGGCCGTAGCCGCCGGTGGCCAGCACCGTGCCCTGGGCGCGGAACAGGTGCAGCTCGCCCGAGGCCATGTCCAGCGCCAGCACGCCGCGGCAGGCACCTTCGGCGTCCATGATCAGGTCGAGCGCGAAGTACTCGATGAAGAACTCGGCCTGGTGCGCCAGGGATTGCTGGTAGAGCGTGTGCAGGATGGCGTGGCCGGTGCGGTCGGCCGCCGCGCAGGTGCGCTGCGCGGTTCCCTTGCCGTAATGCGTGGTCATGCCGCCGAAGGGGCGCTGGTAGATGCGGCCATCTTCGGTGCGCGAGAACGGCACGCCCTGGTGCTCGAGCTCGATGATGGCCGGGATTGCCTCGCGGCACATGTATTCGATCGCGTCCTGGTCGCCCAGCCAGTCCGAGCCCTTGATGGTGTCGTAGAAGTGGAAGCGCCAGTCGTCCTCGCCCATGTTGCCCAGCGCGGCCGAAATGCCGCCCTGCGCGGCCACCGTGTGCGAGCGGGTCGGGAACACCTTGCTGATGCAGGCGGTCTTGAGGCCCTTCTGGGCCAGGCCGAAGGTGGCGCGGAGACCGGCACCACCGGCGCCGACGACGACCATGTCGTAGGTGTGCTCGTGGATCTTGTAGGCGGACGTCATGGCGTTCTCAGGAGTTGTCGGCGATGCGGGCGGGCGCGCGCATCAGGCGGTGAAGGCGATCCGGCCGATGGCCAGCAGCGAGGCGATGGCGGCCAGCGCGAAGGTGAACTTGATCAGCACCTGCAGCACCAGTTCGAAGGCGCCGTGGATGTAGTCCTCGACCACGACCTGCAGGCCGAGCTGGGCATGCCAGAACAGGGACAGCACGAAGGCGCTGAGCAGCGACGCCGTCAGCGGCTGGGCGATGGCGGCGCGGACCGCGACCTGGTCGGCCCCGAGCAGGTTCACGGCGAACACGACGAACCAGGGCGTGAGCCCGGCCAGCGCAATCGCCGTAAGCCGCTGCGACCACCAGTGGCCGGTCCCGTCCTTGGCCGAGCCCAGGCCCTTGGCGCGGGCGATCGGGTTGCGCAGGCTCATGCCGCACCTCCCAGCGCGAACCACCACAGGGCCGCGGTGAGCAGCACCGACAGCACCAGCACGGCGTAGCCGCTGGCGTAGACCTTGGGGATTTCGTAGCCGTGCCCGGCGTCCCAGAACAGGTGCCGGATGCCGTTGAGGAAGTGGTAGACCAGGCAGGCCGAGAAGCCGAACAGGGCCACCTTGCCGGGAACCGAGGCCAGGCAGGCCATGAAGGCCGCGTGGGCCTCGGCGCTGCCGGCGGCGGCGACCAGCCAGGCCGCCAGCACCAGCGAGCCCACCGCCAGCGCCACGCCGGTGGCGCGATGCAGGATGGACATCATGCTGGTGATCTGTGGCCTGTAGTACGGGCCGATCATGAAGGGGGACAGCGGTCTTTTTGGCGTCGCCATGGGCTGCGCTCGTCTCGGTTTGCGTGGAGTTTCAGGGGCGCCGCGTGTGCGCCGCGTTCAGAAGTCGATGCAGCGTCCGTTCTTTTCCCAGTCGCCGTAGCGGGTGGGGTCGGGTCCGTTCCGGCCGCCGATCTCGACCGGCGCAGCCGCAGGAGCCGGCGACGCGTCCGGAGGCAGGGAGGCAGGCTCGGTGGACGTCGCTGTTTCGCCTATGATTCGCGGCTCGGTCACCATCCGGCAATGTTAAGTCCCACCCCCATGACGTTCAAGACAAATCTGGTCGTAGAAGGTTGCCCTGCCCTGTCCGGCTTCGAACTGCTGGCCGTGCATGGCCCGGATGCGGCAGCGTTCCTGCAGGCGCAGACGATGAACGACGTGCTTGCGCTGGCCCCCGGCCAGTGGCACTGGAACGGTTGGCTTACGGCCAAGGGGCGCGTGATCGCCCTGTTCGCGCTGCTGCGCCAGGACGAGGCGTCGTTCCTGCTGGTGCTGCCCGATCATCCGGCCGAGGCATTGAAGTCGGCGCTGCAACGCTACGTGTTCCGCAGCAAGCTGCAGCTGGACGCGGCCACAGGCTGGGTCGTGGCCGCAGGCCCGACCCGAGAATTCGCGGCCCCCGACCAGGCACTCGGCGACGCGGAACATGGGTGGTCGCTGGACCTGGGCGGCGAAGGCGGACCGCGGACGCTGTGCCTGCTGCCGCCCGACAGCCCGCAGCGCCGCCCCGCCGAGGACCGGCTGGACGCGGCCTGGCGCGAGGCCGACCTGGCCCACGGCCTGCCTCGGCTGCCCGAGTCGCAGCGCGAGGCCTGGACGCCGCAGATGCTGTCGCTGGACCGGCTGGCCGCCTTCAGCCTCAAGAAGGGCTGCTATCCCGGCCAGGAAATCGTGGCCCGGACCCACTACCTGGGCCAGGCCAAGCGCGGACTGGTGCGGCTGTCGGGCCAGGGCTTGATGGCCGGCATGGCGGTTGCCGACGAGGCCGGTGCGACCGGGACCCTGGTTTGCGCCGGCTCGGACGGAGGCATCGGCCTGGCCGTGATGGCCGCGGGCGCTGAAGGTCCGTTCCAGGCCGGGGGACATCCCTGCCACCGCCTGCCCTTGCTTGGCGGCCTTGCCCGACAGCCCTGAGACCCGCGTCACGGTTGGCTAAAAAGCAGGATGTCTGCTATACCGCCGGGCACAGGGAGGACTACATCATGAAGCTCAACAGGGGCCTGGCGGCCTTCGTTTTTTCGATGTTCGCGATGCCGGCCATGGGCGCCGAATACACGCTGGCCGTGGAGCCCAACTACCCGCCGGCGCAGGCCCGGGAAGTCTACAAGCCCTTGCTGGACTACCTCTCCTCGAGCACCGGACACAAGTTCGTGCTCAAGACCGCCACCAACTACCACGTGTACTGGCGTGACCTGCGCTCGGGCTCGAAGACCGATTTCGCCTTCGAGGAAGCGCACTTCACCGACTTCCGCGCCGACCGGCTGGGCTTCGTGCCGCTGGTGCGCGTGGCCGAGACCACACGCTATTCGCTGGTCGCCGATCCGAGCATCGCCGAAGGCGGCACCACCGGCCTGATCGGCTACCGCGTCGTCAGCATGCCCTCGCCCAGCATGGGTTACCTGCTGCTGGGTGAGCTCTACCGCAACCCGATCGCGCAGCCCGAGATCCTGTCGCTGGCCGCCACCTGGCGCGATGGCATCGACATGGCCTTCAACCAGGAAACCGAGGCGGCGATGGTGCCCAACTACATCGCCACCCTGTACCCCAACCTGTCGGTCGTGTCGGAGTCGCGCGAGTTCCCCGGCCGTGCGCTCAGCGCGGGCGGCACCGTGCCGGCCGACGTGCGCAAGGCAGTGTCGGACGCAATGCTGAAGCTGCACCAGGACGATGCGCTGTACGAGGTGCTGGTGGAGCTGGGTGCCAGCCAGTTCGTCACCGCCACCGCGGCCGAGTACGCCGGCAGCGAGCGCCTGCTGCGCGGCGTGTTCGGCTACAAGCCGAAGGCGGGCGCAGCGCCTGCCCCGGTCGCGACGCCCGAGGAAGAGGTCGAAGTGACAGGTGGCATCGAGGTCGAGGCCGGCCGCTGATCGAGTGCCGGGCGCGCCGCGGCGGCATCACGACGCCGCGGTTCAGTCGGCGTCGAAGTAGATGATGTCGCCGGTGTTGACGCCGAAACTCTGGCCCAGGCTGATGGTGCCGGACTTGCGCAGGTGCAGCTCGTCGCGGTGCACCTTCTGCTCGTCGTCCTCGCCGATGCGCACGTAGGTGCCATTGGTCGAGCGGTCGGCGATCATGAAATGACCGCGCTTGTACTCGATGGTGGCGTGCGTGCGGCTGACCCAGTCCGCCTCCACCGTCAGGTGGTTGCTGGGCTCGCGACCCATGGCGAAGGGTTCGGACTCGGGCTTGAGCTCGACCGTCTGGCCCCGGTGGCGCAGCTTCAACACCGCGCCCGTGCCCGGCAGGTCGCCGATGCGGACGGCGCTCTGGACCATGGTCATGCCGGAGGTGTCTTCCTGCCAGACCAGGTCCACGATCTCGATCGGCAGCAGCTTGCCGCTGACGCGCGCCTTGCCCAGGCTGCGCGCCTCGGGAACCTTGCCGCTCAGGCTGTCGTAGGTGGCGGCCGTGGTGACGACCTGCTCGCGCTTGGCCAGCGAGGCCATGCGTGCGGCGGTGTTGACCGCGTCGCCGTAGACGTCGCCGTCGGCTTCTTCCAGGGCATCCCCGTGGTGCAGGCCGATGCGCACCGCCAGGCTGTCGCGGACGAAATTGATGTCGCGCCCCATGCGCCGCTGCATGTCGCAGGCCGCCAGCACACCGTTGAGCGCACCCGGGAAGGTGCACATGATCTCGTCGCCGATGGTCTTGATCACCCGGCCGCCGTGCTGCTGGCAGACCTGGGTCAGCGCATCGAGCACGGCCGCGATCAGGCGGCGCGCCTCGACGTCGCCGCGGCTCTCGAACAGCCGGGTGCTGCCGCTGACGTCGGCGAACAGGATGGTCTGGGGCCGGGAATGGCTCATGGCTGCAGTCTAGGCGAAGCGCGCGAAGCTTTCATGCTTCGTCGTGATCAACGGTCTTTGGCCAGGTCGGCGGCCATCGCCACGATGTCCGCCTCGCTCGGGATCACTAGGAAGGCGGCGCCGGCGAGCGGGGTGTAGGTGTCTTCACCCACCACCCGCCGCAGCGGCTTGGCGCCCTGCCCGGCCTCGACGACCGCCGTGATGATGCCCTCACCCACGCCGGCCGAGCGCCGGCCCTCGTCCACCACCAGGATCCTTGCGCATTGCATGGCATGGCGGGCGATGGCTTCGGTGTTGAGCGGCTGCAGCCAGCGCAGGTCCACCACGCGGACCCGCCAGCCTTGGGCGCGTTCGATCTCCCGCGCGGCGCGCAGGCTCATCGGCAGGCCGTTGCCGAAGCTGAAGATCACCAGGTCGGTGGCCTCGGGGAAATACACGCGCTCCTCGCCCAGCACCATGGCCTGGTCCGGCGCCGGATAGGCCGTGAGCCATTCGCCGTCGCCGGCCTCGTACAGGTCCTTGGTCATGTACAGGGCGATGGGTTCGAGGAAGGCGCAGACGCGGCCGTCCACCTTGGCCAGCGCCATCATCGTGCGCAGCATCGTGGCGGCATCGTCGCCGCGGCTGGGGCAGCCCACCACCAGGCCCGGGATGTCACGCAGGGCCGTGATGGAGTTGTCGTTGTGGAAATGGCCGCCGAAACCGCGCTGGTAGCCCAGCGAAGCAATGCGCATCACCATCGGGTTGCGGAACTGGCCGTTGCTGAAGAACTGCAGGCTGCAGGCCTCGCCGCGGATCTGGTCGCAGGCGTTGTGGAAATAGGCCAGGTACTGGATCTCGGGCATCGGCAGCATGCCCACGTTGGCATAGCCCTGGGCCAGGCCCAGGATCATGGTCTCGTCCAGCAGCGTGTTGAACACGCGGGCGTTCTTGAACGCCTTGTGCAGGCCCTTGGTGACGGTGTACACGCCGCCCTTCTGCGCCACGTCCTCGCCGAACAGCAGCGCCTCGGGGTACTTGCAGAACAGGTCGTGCAGGGCCTGGTTGATCTGGATCGCCAGGTGCCGCGGCGGCTGGTTCTCCGGCAGTTTGGCCTCGCTGCCGAACACGGCCAGGCGCTTTTCGGCGTAGTCGCTGCGGGCGGCTTCGGCCGCGACCCGGTCCGGCGTGTAGGGCGCCAGCGGGCGCATCACTTCGGCCAGGTCGGTCAGCTTGGGCTTGCGGTCGGCCTCCTCGGCCGCGGCGAAGCAGCGCTGGCGCATCGCTTCGTAGCGCGCCAGCAGCTCGTCCTTGCCCATCAGGCCCGACTGCAGGGCGATCTGCGCCGAACGCAGCAGCGGATCGCTGGCTTCGACCGCCATCAGTTCCTCGAAGCTGCGCCACTCGATCTCGAAGTCGGTGCCGGCGTGGCCCATGATCCGCGTGGTGCGCAGGTGCAGGAAGGTCGGCCGGCGACTGCGGCGGCAGTGTTCCACCGCGGCCTGCACCTGGCCGTAGCCTTCGGCGATGTCCAGGCCGTCGGCGTAGAAATAGTCCAGGCCGTGGCGGTCGCGGAACGCGTTGGCGATCCAGCCGCCCGGCGTCTTCACCGAGATGCCGATGCCGTTGTCCTCGCACACGTACAGCACCGGTGCCTGCAGCTTCTGGTAGGCGGTCCACTGCGCGGTGTTGAACGCGGTCTGCGCCGTGGCGTGGTTGCTGGAGGCGTCGCCGAAGGAGCAAATGGCAATGGAATCGTCCGGGATCGGCAGCGCATGGCCGATGCGGCGGGCCTGCTCGATGGCGATCGCGGTGCCCAGGGCCTTGGGCAGGTGCGAGGCGATGGTGGAGGTCTGCGGCAGCACCCACAGCGGCTTGCTGCCCCAGACCTTGTGGCGGCCGCCGGAGATCGGGTCCTCGCTGCTGGCGGCGAAGCTGAGCGCCGAGTCCATCACCGGGTCCATGCCCGGCAGCTTGCGGAAGCGCTCGGCCATGAAGCCGCCGGAGCGGTAGTGCAGGAAGGCCGGATCGGTATGGCGCGTGAGCCGCGCGACCATCGCGTTGCCTTCGTGGCCTGACGAACCGATGGTGTAGAAGACCTTTTGCTGCACGCGCAGCACGCGCGCCATCAGGTCCAGGTGGCGCGACACCAGCTGGGATTCGAACAGGTCCAGGAAATCGGCCGCGGTGCAGGCACTGCCTTCCAGCACGGGCTCGTGCGGCGCGGGGCGCGGCTCCGGCCGGCCCTGCCAGCCCTGCACGAATTCGATGAAGTTGTCGTCGCAGACCTTGGCGCGGTTGACGTCTTTCTGGCGGGCGGGGATCAGGGGCGTGGCGGCGGACATGGCGGTCTCGGAAGGCGCGGGTGCAGCGCGCCGGGCGCGCCGTGCGGCGACGGGGACGCGTTGCCGCGCCCCCGCGCAAAGGATCAGAACGCGTTGATGCCGGTCACTTCCCGGCCGATCACCAGCTGGTGCACCGTCTCGGTGCCCTCGTAGGTGATCACGGACTCGAGGTTGAGCGCATGGCGGATCGGCGGGTGCTCGGTGGTGATGCCGGCACCGCCCAGGATGTCGCGCGCTTCGCGGCTGATGTCCAGCGCGATGCGGCAGTTGTTCCACTTGGCCAGCGAGACCTGGGCGGGCTGCATGGTGCCGGCGTCCTTCAGGCGGCCCAGCTGCAGCGACAGCAGCTGCGCCAGCGTGATGCGGCGGGCCATCTCGGCCAGCTTGAGCTGCACGGCCTGGGTGGCGGCGATCGGGCGGTTGAACAGGATGCGGGTCTTGGAGTACTCCAGCGCCGAGGTGTAGCTGGCGATGGCGGCGCCGATCGGACCCCAGGTGATGCCGTAGCGGGCCTGGGTCAGGCAGCCCAGCGGGCCCTTGAGGCCCTTGACGTTCGGCAGGCGCTGGCTGTCGGGCACGCGCACTTCGTCGAAGAACAGCGCCGAGGTGACCGAGGCGCGCAGGCTCATCTTCTTGTGCACTTCCTGGGCCGCGAAACCCTTGGTGCCCTTCTCGACGATGAAGCCCTGGATGCCTTCGTCGGTCTGGGCCCAGACGATGGCGATGTCGGCCAGGTTGCCGTTGGTGATCCACATCTTGGCGCCGTTGATCACCCAGTCGCCGCCGTCCTTGCGGGCGGTGGTCTTCATGTTGGCCGGATCCGAGCCGCCGTGCGGCTCGGTCAGGCCGAAGCAGCCGATGATCTCGCCGCGGGCCATGCCCGGCAGGTACTTCATGCGCTGTTCTTCGGTGCCGTAGGCATAGATGGGATACATGCACAGCGAGCTCTGCACCGAGACGAAGCTGCGGATGCCGGAGTCGCCGCGCTCGAGCTCCATGCAGATCAGGCCGTAGCTGACCGCGTTGAGGTTGGCGCAGCCGTACTTCTCGGGCAGCGACGAGCCCAGCAGGCCCATCGCGGCGATTTCCGGCACCAGTTCCTTCGGGAACCGGCCCTGGTCAAAGCAGTCGCCGATGATGGGCAGCACGCGTTCGTCGGTGAAGCGGGCGACGCTGTCCTGGATCATGCGCTCCTCTTCGGAGAGCAGGCTGCGGATGTCGAACAGGTCGGTCGGATTCAGGGCCATGGGGGCGGATTCTGCGGTCGCTGGGAAAGTCGGGCATTTTAGCCCGTCCCGCGCCCTCCCTGCAGCCTGCAATGAAGAAGGGCCGGCATGGCCGGCCCTTCCGGGTACCGCGTGAAGACCGGCTCAGCCGCGCGGGGCGACCTGGTCCGGGGACACGGCGATCGCGCCGTCCCGCATGGGCAGGCGGTCGCCCGGGTCCTGGTCCATCACCAGCGAGCCGGTCTGGTCCTCGTAGCGCCAGGTGACGTCGTAGCCCACCACCTTGTCGCGCTCACCCAGGCGGACCTGGTCGCCCGGCTTCTCGTCCACGCGGGTGGTGGCGATCTTCCCGTTCTCGTCACGGTACTCGACGTCGTAGCCGATCACTTCCTCACGCGGTTCGGACACGGTGCGGCAGCGCTGCTCGACTTCCGTGTAGCGCTGGCCGCCGACGTGGCGACGGTCGATTTCACGGCCGGCGAAGCCGCCGCCGACGGCACCGGCCACGGTGGCGACCTTCTTGCCGCTGCCGCCGCCAACCTGGTTGCCGATCAGGCCGCCCACGACGGCACCGATCACGGCGCCGTCCTTGTTGCCGAAGCGCTCGGGACGGCGCTTCTCCACGGTCACGTCCTCGCAGACCTGGCGCGATCCGGTGCGCATCTCGGTCACGGCATTGCTCGCCAGCACCTCGCCGTAGATGGGTTCACGTTCGGTGATCGGGGTGGCGGACACCACCTCCGCGTAGGGAGTCGAAAAGGTCTGGTAGGCCGCGATCGCGGCGCCTCCCGCCAACATTCCGGCCAGCACGGCCAATACGGTCTTGTTCATGGTCTAGTCCTCGTTTGGCGACGGGTGCCCCGCCTGCGCAGGGGGAGAGTGTGCCCGGCTTGCTGAACCCTTCCAGAAGCCGGGCAGTGCCGCCCGACGTGTTAATTTTGCGTCGACGCCCCGATCGGAGCCCGCCATGCCCCACCCCCTCACCGGTCCGCTGGTCGCTTTCGCCAGCCGCCTGCGCTTCCCGACGCTGTTCTTCATCACCCTGGTGCTGTGGATCCTCAACACCTTCATCCTCGATCCCCTGCCCTTCATCGACGAGATCCTGATGGGCCTGGCCACGCTGATGCTGGCGACCTGGAAGCGTGACCAGGCGACGCCACCCGCCGCGCCACCCGCACCCGGCGTCACCCTCGACGGTGAATCGCGCCGCGAATGAACCCGCTGGTGGACAGCCACTGCCACCTGGACGCGTCCGAGTTCGATGCGGACCGGCCGGCGGTGATCGCGCGGGCGCGCGCGGCAGGCGTCGTCGCGCAGCTGCTGCCGGCGGTGGACCGGGCGTCCTGGCCGGTGATCCGAGCGCTTTGCGCCGCCGATCCCGGGCTGCGGCCGGCCTATGGCCTGCATCCGATGTTCCTGGACCAGCACCAGGCCGCGCATCTGGACGAGCTGTCCGACTGGCTAGAACGCGAACGCCCCGCCGCCGTTGGCGAATGTGGCCTGGACTACTTCGTTCCCGGGCTTGATCCCGAGGAACAGCGCAAGTACTTCCAGCGTCAGCTGGAGCTGGCCCGCGAGCATGCGCTGCCGTTGGTCGTGCATGCGCGCCGCGCCGTGGACGAAGTGATCAGCCGGGTGCGCCGCACCGGTGGCTTGTGCGGGGTCGTGCACAGCTGGTCGGGCAGCGAGGTGCAGGCGCGCCAGCTGTTCGACCTGGGCTTCTGCCTGGGCATCGGCGGGCCGGTCACCTTCGAACGCGCCCAGCGTCTGCGCCGCACGGTGGCGACGATGCCCATCGAGTTCCTGCTGCTGGAGACCGACGCGCCGGACCAGCCCGACGCCGCCCATCGCGGCCAGCGCAACGAGCCCGGACGCCTGCCCGAAGTGTTGCGCGTGGTGGCGGCGCTTCGCGACCAGGACGAAGCCGAGGTGGCGCAGGCGACCTCGGCCAACGCGGCGCGCCTGTTCGGTCCCTGGCCGGTCAGCCCGCCGCTGGCCCAGGCTTGAGCAGCAGCTCGATGGCCTTGCCGGCCATCGCGAATCCGAACGTGCCGGTGACGTGGGTCGCCGCGCCCAGTCCGGCGCCGCAGTCGAGCTTGAGGGCCGCATCCGCGCCCAGCTTCGGACGGATGCCGCAGACCCCACCGTCCGGTTGCGGGTACTTCACGTTCTCCAGCGAATAGACCGCCGGCACGCCGAAGTAGCGGTCGGGATTGCGCGGAAAGCCGAATCCCGATCGCAGGTGCTTGCGAACCAGTGCCAGCAGGGCGTCCTGCTCGGTGCGGGAGAGGTCGCGCACCCGCACCAGGGTCGGGTCGGTGCGCCCGCCCGCCGAGCCGCAGACGATGACCGGCAGCTTGCGGCGCCGGCACCAGGCGATCATCTCCAGCTTGCTGCGGAAACTGTCGCAGGCATCGAGCACGACGTGGTGGCCGTCGTCGAGCAGCGACTCCAGGTTGCCCGGGGTGAGGAAGCTCGGCACGACAGTGACCCGGATGTCGGGATTGATCGCGCGGCAGCGCTCGGCCAGCACCTGGGCCTTGCCCTGGCCGTAGTGACCGTCCAGCGCATGCAGCTGGCGGTTGGTGTTGCTGACGCAGACCTCGTCGGCGTCGATGAGCACCAGCTTGCCGACCCCGCTACGGGCCAGGGATTCGACCGCCCAGGAACCGACCCCGCCCAGGCCGACCACGCAGGCCTGGCGCGTGGAAAGCCGCTCGGCGGCGCCGCGTCCGTAAAGCCGGTCAATGCCGGCGAAGCGCTGCAGCAGGGAGGTCGTCATGCCGGACATTTTACGCCACCGTCACCCGCCTGAACCTTCCTCTTCCGTCCTCGTGGCTGGTCGGGGCCGGTTCAGCCGTTACGGTCCAGAGTCAGCCCAGCCTTACCCCCACCAAGGACTCCGCCATGAAGAGCCAACTGCTGATCGCCGCCGCCCTCACCGCCACCCTCGCCGCGTGCGCCAGCGCACCGCGCTCCACCGGCTACGGTGGTGGTTATTCCTCCGGCTACTCCGAGCCGCAGCGCTGCTACGACTGCGGCCGCATCGAACGCATCGAGAAGGTCTATGGCGCCCGCAGCAACTCGCGCACCGGCGCGGTTCTGGGCGGCCTGGTCGGCGCCGTCGCCGCCCGCGAGATCCCGAGCCATGGCAGCCAGGGCAAGAAGAACACCGCCACGGTGGCGGGTGCGGTTGCCGGCGCCGTCGCGGGCAACGCCATCGAGAACAAGGTCAACGAAGAGACCTTCGACATCCACATCCGCATGGATGACGGACGCATGCTCGTCGTCAACCGCAACAGCCTGGGCAACGACATCCGCGAAGGCGCCTACGTGCGCGTGGATGGCACCCGCCTGATCCCGCTGCGCTGAGGCCGGCGCTTCCGGGGCGTGCCCGGCACCGACCCCGCCGCAGCGTGTAGTGGTGGAAAGCCGCCGTGATATCTTCACGGCGGCTTTTTCATGGAGTGGACCATGCGTACCCTGATCGTCGGCGTCATCGGCCTGGTGGTGGGCGCCCTGTGCACGCTCATCCTGATGAATTCCCTGCGGCAGGGCACCGCCTATCCCAATGGCGTGATGGCGGTGATGGGCGCGCAGATGAAGGGCCTGGACCAGTCCCTGAAGCAGAACCGCTGCGCCGCCACCGATCTCAGCCCGCGCCTGCAGACACTGCGCCACGTCAGCAACGACCTGGAGCCGGCCTTCCTGCCGACCCAGGACGACGAGCGCTTCATCCAGTACGCCAGCGATCTCCGGGCTGCGCTGGACGCGGCTGTGTCGACGCCGCCGGCCGACTGCGCCGCAGCGCGTGTGGTGCTCGACCGGGTCTCCAACGGTTGCCAGGCCTGCCACCGCGACTTCAAGGGCTGAGGCGCATCCAGTCGGCGATGCGGGCCGCGACGGCGGCCGGTGTCCGCATCCACCGGAAGTGGTCGGCCGTCGTCCCCAGGCGGGCGTCGTCCAATGTCTCACGCTGGTGCGGCCCGCGCCCCAGTTTGGCCAGCAGGGCCTCCAGCGAGTCGGACGGCACCAGCCAGTCGCGGGAAAGCCGCAGGGCCAGCACCGGCTGGTCGTAGCGCGACAGTGCGGCCTCCATCGGCGCGCCGCCGTAGTCGGCATAGCGGCCGCTGCGCGCGCTCGCCGCCCAATCGCGCATCAGGCGGCCGGCTTCGCGGGCCGCGAATCCCAGGCGTTCCCCCGGGTAATGGCCGACCACGCGGGTCAGCAACGGCAGCATCGACGCGAACAGGGCCACGCCCCAACGCTGGCGTCCGCGGAACGTGGTGTAGTGCGGCACCCCGGTGGCCAGCAGCAACAGTCCAGGGAATCGGTGCGGGTCCTGCGCCGCCGCCATGGCGGCAATCTGGCCACCCAGGCTGTGGCCACCCACGCGCCACCGCGGCGCCGACCCGGAGCCGGCCAATGCCTGCACCGCGGCGGGCAGGTCCTGCTGCAGCAACTCGCGGTAGCCCCAGTCCACGCGACGCGATGCACGCAGCGAACTGCTGCCATGGCCACGCCACTCGTGGACCGCGCAAGTCACGCCGGCAGCCGCCATCGCCTGGCCGAAGCCATCGTACTTGTGCGCAGCGACACCCAGGGCTGGCAGGAACAGCAGGCCCTCACCCGAGCCTTTGGCCTCGTGCAGGCGGAGCTTGCTGCGGTGGCCATCGGTGGAGAGCACGGTGATTTCTTTTGCAGGCATGGGAGCGCGATCCGTCGGGGACGCTGAGCATACCCATTGGCTGCCGCCACGCCGAGGGCGAATCACGCCACGTGCACCTGGCGGTCGCGCCGTCATGACGCGAAACCGACGCGGAAACGACAGCGCCTCGCGCACTCTCGCTCCGTGCCTGACCGGGCACCCCCCATCCCAGGAGACAACGATGACCCTTCTTCGCAAGAGCCTGCTCGCCCTCATGATGTCCGCCGCCGTCGCCACCCCCGCCCTCGCCGACCATCATAAGGAAGCGAAGGCCGGCACCATCGTCGACGTCGCCGCGGCCAACCCGGACTTCGAGACCCTTGTCGCCGCCGTGAAGGCCGCTGGCCTGGCCGAGACCCTGTCGGGCGAAGGTCCGTTCACGGTGTTCGCGCCGACCGACGCCGCCTTCGAGAAGCTGCCGGCCGGCACGGTCGAGAACCTGCTCAAGCCCGAGAACAAGGACAAGCTGGTCGCGCTGCTGACCTATCACGTGGTCGCCGGCAAGGTCACCGCCGCCGACGTGGTCAAGCTCGACACCGCCACCACCGTAAATGGCGCCGCCGCCGACATCACCGTCAACGGCAGCACCGTGAAGGTGGACGAGGCGACCGTCACCGCCACCGACATCAAGGCCAGCAATGGCGTGATCCACGTGATCGACACGGTGATCATGCCGGAGTAACTCCCGCGCCCATGGGTTCATCCCGGACGGCCCGCGCAAGCGGGCCGTTTCATTTGCGGCGGCAGGGTCTTGGTATGCTGCCGGCATGGACACCCAGACCGCGTACTACCTCGTTGCCGGCGCCCTGATCCTCATTGGCCTGATGGGCACGGTGCTGCCCGTCCTCCCGGGCCTGCCGCTGATGTTCGGCGGCATGCTGCTGGCGGCCTGGGCCGGCGACTTCACCCGCATCGGCGGCGGCACGCTCACGGTGCTGGGCCTGCTGGTGCTGGTTTCTATCGCGGTGGATGTGCTGGCCAGCGTGGTCGGCGCCAAGCGCGTGGGTGCGTCCAACAAGGCGCTGTTCGGCGCCGGGCTGGGCGGATTGATTGGCATCTTCTTCGGCATCCCCGGCCTGCTGGCCGGCCCCTTCCTCGGCGCGGCCGCCGGCGAGATGGCCGATGGCCGCGAGTGGCGCGCGGCCTCGAAGGTTGGCCTCGGCACCTGGGTAGGCCTGGCGCTGGGCGCGGCGCTCAAGCTGGCCCTGGCCTTCACGATGCTGGGTGTTTTTGCGGTGGCGCTCTGGTGGGATTGAGCGTCCTCAGCCCTGCAGTTCGCGCAGGGTGACCGAGGGCGGCGCGCTGATCACGCGCCGCGTTGCGAACAGACCCGCCACCAGCGCCGCCAGCGTGCCCACCGCAGCGCCCGTCGCCGCCAGCGCCGGATCCGGCGTCCAGGGCAGGTCGAACACTTCGGTGGCCACCACGCCGGCCAGCACCGAGGCGGCGATCGCCGCCACCAGCCCCGACAGCAGGCCGATGGCCGAGAACTCCGAGACCTGCGCCCAGCGCAGCTGTCGCCGGCTGCCGCCCAGCACGCGCATCACGCCGCCTTCCAGCAGTCGCTCGTCCTGGCTGGCGCTCACCGCGGCCAGCAGCACCAGCACGCCGGCGGCCAGCGAGAAATAGAACACCGCTTCGACCACGGTGGACACCTGGTCCACCGTGCCGCGCACCTGGGCCAGCACGGCATCGATGTCCACCACCGACAGGTTGGGGAATGCGGCCACGAGGTCGGCGGTGAAGCGCGGGCGGTCCGGCGGCACCTTGACCGCCGTGATGTGGCTGCCCGAATAGGCGTCGAGCGAGCCGGGCGAACCGATCACGAAGAAGTTGGGCCGGAAACTCTCCCAGTCCACCTTGCGCAGGCTGGTGATGCGCGCGGTATGGGTGGCGCCGGCAATGTCGAAGCTGACCCGGTCGCCGAGTTTCCAGCCCAGCGTGGTGGCGAACTCCTCCTCCACCGAGAGCTCCGGTTCGGCCGTCGGCCCGGACGACCAGTCGCGGCCCGCGACGATTTCATTGTCTGCACGCGGCCCCGTGGATTGCGACAGGTTGAACTCGCGCTCCGCCATGCGGCGCGCGCGACCGCCCTGCTCGCCAAACTGGCTCGCATCCACGGGCGCGCCATTCACTTCTAGCAGGCGCGCGCGGATCATCGGATACAGCACCGGATCGCTGACGCCCTGTGCAGCCAGGAACTCGCGCACCGGCGCCACCTGGTCGGGCTGCACGTTGACGATGAAACGGTTCGGCGCGTCCGCGGGCAGCGCGTCGCGCCAGCGGTCCAGCAGGTCGGTGCGCACGAACGTGAGCAGCAGCAGCGCCATCAGGCCCAGGCCCAGCGCCGACACCTGGGCGATGCTGGCGCCTGCACGGCGGCTCACGTTGGCCAGGCCATAGCGCCAGGGCCCGCGCAGGCGCGAGCGCACCCGGCGCAGCAGCGCGATCAGCAGCCAGGCCAGGCCCGCCAGAACCGCCAGGGTGATGACGATGCCCAGCAGCATGGCCATCCCGAGCGTGGCCGACCCGGCCTTCCACCAAAGCAGCAGCGCCAGCCCGCTGAAACCGGCCAGGGCGACCAGCCAAGCGCTGGGTTCGGTCGGATCCAGGTCACGACGCAGCACGCGCAGCGCGGGGACGCGGCGCAGCGCAAGTACCGGCGGAACACCGAAGGCCAGCAGCACCGTGAGGCCGACGCCATAACCTTCCAGCGCGGGAAGCCACCCAGCGGCGGGAATGGACAGCTTGAGCGCCGAGGTCAGCCAGTCCGCTACCAGCCACTGCAGGCCGAAGGCCAGCGCAACGCCCAGCGTGCTGCCTATCAGGCCCAGCATCAGCAGCTCGCCGGCATGGATCGCGACCAGGGTGTTCTGGCTGGCGCCCAGGCAGCGCATCACCGCCGAACCCGACAGGTGGCGGGCGCTGTGGCGGCGCGCGGCCATGGCCACGGCGACCGCCGCCAGCACCACAGACACCAGCGCGGCCAAGCCCAGGAAGCGGCCCGCGCGGTCGAGCGCGTTGCGTATCTCGGGGCGCGCATCGCCGGCGGTCTCGAGCCGCTGGCCGCGGCCGAGGTTGTCGCGCGCAACGCGGGAGAAGGCTTCCACCGCAGACGCGTCACCGGCCACGACCAGCCGGTAGGTGATGCGGCTGCCTTCCTGCACCAGGCCAGTGGCCGGAACATCGGCCAGGTTGAGGAATACGCGCGGCGCGGTGTTGAAGTAATCGAGCGCGGCATCGGGCTCCTGCACCACCAGCGCGGCCAGCTGCAGCTCGCTGGTGCCGATGCCGATGCGGTCGCCGATGCGCGCACCCAGCGCATCCGCGCCCGCGCGGCTGAGCCACAACGTGCCCGGCGCGGGAACGCCCTGCGCCGCCACGTCACCGCCGGTGGCCGGATCGAGCAGGCGGAATTCGCCGCGCAGCGGGAAGCCTTCGCCCAGCGCCTTGAGCTCACCCAGTCGCAGGGCACTGCCTGCGCGGATCATGCTGGGGAAGCCCAGCGTCTCGGTCTGCTGCAGGCCCGGCGCCGCGGCCGCCTCGCGGACCGCGCCCGTGATCGGGCCATCCGCGCGCAGCACGGCGTCGCCGCCCAGAAGGCGATTGGCCTCCACGGCCAGCGCCCGTTCGGCGCGGTCGGTGACGAAGCCCACGGAGGTGACCGCCATCACGGCCAGCACCAGCGCGGCGAGCAGGATGCGCACGTCGCCGGCGGCAAAATCGCGCCGCAGCTGGCGCCAGGCCAGGGCCAGCGACTTCATGCCGACACCAGTCGGCCCGAATCCAGGCGCAGCACGCGGCCGCAACGCGCCGCCAGCCTTTCGTCATGCGTCACCAGCACCAGGGTGGTGCCGGCCTCGCGATTGAGCTGGAACAGCAGGTCCACGATCGCCTGGCCGGTGGCGGTGTCGAGGTTGCCGGTGGGCTCGTCGGCGAACAGCACCGCCGGCCGCGTAACGAAGGCCCGCGCCAGCGCCACCCGCTGTTGCTCGCCGCCCGAGAGCTGGCGCGGATAGTGCCCCAGCCGCTCGCCCAGGCCGACCTGCGACAGGATGGCCCGGGCCGGACCCTCGGCATCGTCGTCGCCGCGCAGCTCCAGCGGCAGCATCACGTTCTCCAGCGCGGTCAGCGACGGCAGCAGCTGGAAACTCTGGAACACGAAGCCCACCTTGGCGCCGCGCACCCGCGCCCGGCCGTCCTCGTCCAGGGCCGACAGCGGCTCGCCGTCCAGCGTGACGCTGCCGCTGCTGGGCACGTCCAGCCCCGCCAGCAGCGACAGCAGCGTGCTCTTGCCTGAACCGGAGGCACCGACGATGGCAACGGCTTCACCTTGGGTGATGGTAAAACCGACCCCATCAAGAATGGTGAGCTCGCCGGCAGGCAGCGGCACCCGCTTGCCGAGGGCCTGGGCCTTCAGGGCCTCGCGGCTGGCAACGGGCAGATCGTGGCTGTCGGCCATGAGAATCCTCTGGAACGGAGTGGAAGAGATGAAACAAGGATATGGAGCATGGACGCGGCAGGTTCAACGGGGCGTCATGGCCCTGCTGTTGGCACTTGCGCTGCCGGCGATGCTGGCGCACGCCGCCCCGACCCCGCGGGCCAAGGCCGTCCTGGTCATGGGCGACTCGCTCTCGGCCGCCTATGGCCTCGCCCCGGAACAGGGCTGGGTGTCCCTGACGGCTCAACGCATCAAGCAGCAGCGTCCCGGCTGGAAGGTGGTCAATGCCAGCGTCAGCGGCGAGACCACCGCCGGCGGCGTCTCGCGGCTGCCTGCCGACCTGGCCCGCCACAAGCCGGCGGTGGTGGTGATCGAGCTGGGCGCCAACGACGGCCTGCGCGGCCTGCCGCTGGAGCAGACCCGCGCCAACCTGGAGCGCATGATCGTCGCGGCCAAGGCCTCCGGCGCGCGCGTGCTGCTGCTGGGCATGCGCCTGCCGCCGAACTTTGGGCCGGACTATACGCGCGGCTTCGAAGCCAACTACCGCGAGCTTGCCAAGGCGCATGGCGCGAGCCTGGTGCCCTTCCTGCTCGAACCGATTGCCGGCAGCCTGGACAATTTCCAGCCCGACAACCTGCATCCGGTGGCGTCGGCGCAGCCCAAGCTGCGCGACCACGTGTGGCCCCAGCTGGAGCCTCTGCTGCGCTGAGCGTTGTGCCGGCCGGCGGCCTCAGCGATTGCCGGCGAGGGACTGCAGCGCCGCGTGTTCGTGCACGAAACGGCCCGGCGTCCTTTCCGCCAGCAGCGCCACGGCGGCCGCGGCGACGGTTTCCGCACGAATCGCGCGGTAGCGGCTCAGCGCACCGGGCATCAGCAGGTTGGTGACGGGGGCCACGGCCTGCATCACCGACTCGGCGGGACGCGATTCCGCGCGGTCACCCAGCAGCAGGCCGGGCCGCAGCATATCCACCCGATCAAAGCCCAGTTCGCCCAGCGCACGTTCGGTTTCGCCCTTGACGCGCAGGTAGAAGTTCCCCGACTGCGGGCTGGCGCCAACCGACGACACGAGGATGGCGTGGCGGGCGCCCTGCCCGCGCGCCAGTTCCGCCAGGCGAAGCACCAGGTCGCGGTCCACCGCCAGGAAGCGCTCGCGCGAGCCGGCCGTGCGGAGGGTGGTGCCCAAGCAGCAGACGTAGGCATCCAGTACCGGCGCGGCGGCCGCCAGCGGCGCGCGCAGCGGGTCGTCACCCGCGGGCGCTTCCAGCGTGTCCACCAGCTCGATCCACCGGGGTGTCGGCGCCGCCAGCGACCGGCGCAGCGGCGCGATCACGCGCGGGCCCTGCGGCTGCGCCAGCAGCTGCTGGCGCACCAGCCCGCCCACCAGGCCACTGGCTCCAGCCAAAAGGACGGCGCGGGTGTTCACGGGATCAGGACCACTCGGTGAGGCCTTCGCGTTCGTACAGAACCCGGAACGAAGGGCGCGCCTTCATGCGTTGGGCCAGCGCGGCCAGCTGCGGCCAGTGCGTGGCCGGCCGCGGCATGTTGCGCGACCAGCGCATCAGCATCGTCAGGTAGAAATCCGCGGCGCTGGCGGACGCGCCCAGCAGGTAGGGGCCACGCTTGGCCAGGTGCGCCTCGATGCGGTCCCAGCAGGCCTCCACGCGCAGCCGCGCCTGCTCCTGCGCGGCCTCGCCATTGGCTTCGCCAGCCGCCTCGGCGGGATAAAACCAGACGCGGAACGCCGGCTGCAGGGTATTGGCCAGGTGCAGGATCCACTGGTAATACCGGCCACGTTCCACCGTACCCGGCTCCGGCGCGAGGCCGAAGCTCGGATGGGCATCCGCCAGGTGCAGCACCAGGGCGGCGCATTCGCTGACCGGTTCGCCATGGATCAGCAGCGTGGGCACCACGCCGCTGGGATTGATCGCCAGGTACTCGGGTCGCTTGTGCTCGCCGCCGGCGAGGTCGAGCTTGCGCAGCTCGTGTTTGGCGCCGATCTCGATCAGCAGCCAGTGCACGACCAGGCTGGCGGCGCCGGGCGAATAGTAGAGGGTGTACATGCAGGCTTCCGTGCTACCGGGGGAAGCGGAAGCATACGACGGCCCGGGCACGGCGGCAGCCAAAAAAAAAGCCCCGGCGTTTCGGCCGGGGCTCGTTCGGGTCCGTGGGGACTCGATTACATGGGCTGCACTTCGTCAGCCTGCATGCCCTTCTGGCCCTTGACGAGCTTGAAGGACACCTTCTGGCCTTCCTGCAGGGACTTGAAGCCCGTGCCCTGGATGGAACGGAAGTGCACGAACACATCTTCGCCGTTCTCGCGGCTGATGAAGCCGAAGCCCTTGGCGTCGTTGAACCACTTAACGGTACCGATCTGACGATCCGACATTTGAATCTCCTTGGAACAAGTGAAAGAAGCGTCGGCAGCACTGGCTGCCGCGCGACTGGGGTTGCAAGGAGAGCGAGGTGAAAAGATGTAGCGGATCGATGGATCTACCGCATCAGGCCACGATTCACAGTGACCCTTCGCAAACACAGTCGCCGGCGACCATACGCCTTTCCGGCGCGGAATGCCAATGCTTTCGGGGGTTTGGACCCGCCGCCGGGCCTGGCGTTCAGGTTCCCGGGCAGCCCCGCCTCAGTCCAGGACAACCGGGATCTTGCCGATCCGGGACTGCCATTCCCTCGGCCCGGTCCGGTGCACCGACTCGCCGGTGGAGTCCACCGCCACGGTGACCGGCATGTCCCGGACCTCGAATTCGTAGATGGCCTCCATGCCCAGGTCGGCAAACCCCACCACCCGGGAGGCCTTGATGGCCTTGGAGACCAGGTAGGCCGCGCCGCCCACGGCCATCAGGTAGACCGAGCCGTGCTTGCGGATGGCCTCGATCGCCACCGGCCCCCGCTCGGCCTTGCCGACCATGCCCATCAGGCCGGTCTGGGCCAGCACCTGCTCGGTGAACTTGTCCATGCGGGTGGCGGTGGTCGGGCCGGCCGGGCCCACCACCTCGTCGCGCACCGGGTCCACCGGGCCGACGTAGTAGATGAAGCGGCCGCGCAGGTCCACCGGCAGCGGCTCGCCGCGATTGAGCATGTCCACCATGCGCTTGTGGGCAGCGTCGCGGCCGGTGAGCAGCTTGCCGTTGAGCAGCAGCACTTCGCCGGGGCGGAAGCTGGCCACGTCCTCGCGGGTGATCTTGTCCAGGTCGACGCGGCGGCCCTTGGACGTGTCGTAGGTCAGCTTGGGCCAGTCTTCCAGCGACGGCGGCTCGAGCATCACCGGGCCGCTGCCATCGAGGGTGAAGTGCGCATGACGGGTGGCCGCGCAGTTCGGAATCATCGCCACCGGCAGGTTGGCGGCGTGCGTCGGATAGTCCTTGACCTTGATGTCCAGCACCGTGGTCAGGCCGCCCAGCCCCTGGGCGCCGATGCCGAGCGCATTGACCTTCTCGAACAGCTCCAGCCGCAGCTCCTCGGCCCGGTTGGAGGCGCCGCGCGCCTGCAGGTCGGTGATGTCGATCGGCTCCATCAGCGCCTCCTTGGCCAGCAGCATGGCCTTCTCGGCGGTGCCGCCGATGCCGATGCCGAGCATGCCGGGCGGGCACCAGCCGGCGCCCATGGTCGGCACGGTCTTCAGCACCCAGTCCACGATCGAATCGGAGGGATTGAGCATGGCGAACTTGGACTTGGCTTCCGAGCCGCCGCCCTTGGCCGCCACGATCACGTCCACGGTATCGCCCGGCACCACCTTGAAGTTGACGACGGCCGGCGTGTTGTCCTTGGTGTTGCTGCGCTTGCCGGCCGGATCGGCCAGCACGCTGGCGCGCAGCTTGTTGTCGGGGTGGTTGTAGGCGCGGCGCACGCCCTCGTTGACCATGTCCTCCACGCCCATCGTGGCGTCGGCCCAGCGCACGTCCATGCCGATCTCGAGGAAGACGGTGACGATGCCGGTGTCCTGGCAGATCGGACGGTGGCCCTCGGCGCACATGCGGGAGTTGATCAGGATCTGGGCGATCGCATCGCGCGCGGCCGTCGACTGCTCGCGCTCGTAGGCGGCGGCGAGGTTCCGGATGTAGTCCACCGGGTGGTAGTACGAGATGTACTGCAGCGCGTCGGCGACGCTCTGGATGAAATCTTCCTGCTTGATCGGCTGGGACACGGCGGGCCTTGGGACGATGCGCGAGGCCGCCATTTTACCCCCGCAGGCGGTTTATTCGAGCGCCTGCCAGCGGGCGTAGGCCTGCTCGAGTTCGGACTGCAGGGCGGCCAGGCGGCCGTTGGCGGCGGTGACGGCCTCGGGACCCTGGCGGTAGAAGGCCGGGTCCTGGATCTGCGCGGTCATCGCGGCCACTTCCGCATCCAGGGCCTCGATGCGCCCGGGCAAGGCTTCCAGCTCGCGCTGCTCCTTGTACGACAGCTTGCGCTTGGCTTCGGGCACGGGCGCGGCGGCCGCCCTGGGTGTCGGCGCCACCTGCGGCGTGAGTCGCGGCGTCGCGGCGGCGGCCGCGGCGATGCGCTGCGCGATCGGCCGCTGGCGCAGCCAGTCGGTGTAGCCGCCCACGTAATCCCCTACCCGTCCGTTGCCTTCCATCACCAGCGAGCTGGTGACCACGTTGTCCAGGAAGGCGCGGTCGTGCGAGACCAGGATCAGGGTGCCGGGGTAGTCGATCAGCAGCTCCTCGAGCAGCTCCAGCGTTTCCACGTCCAGGTCGTTGGTGGGTTCGTCCATCACCAGCAGGTTGGACGGCTTGGCGAACAGCTTGGCCAACAGCAGGCGGTTGCGCTCGCCGCCCGAGAGCTTGGTGATCGGGGCCAGCGCACGGTCGGGGCTGAACAGGAAATCCTGCAGGTAGCCCATCACGTGCTTGCGGCTGCCGTTGATCTCGATGAACTCCCGGCCTTCCGAGACGTTGTCGAGCGCGTTCCAGTCCTCGCGCAGGGCGCCGCGCAGCTGGTCGAAGAACGCGACTTCCAGGTTGGTGCCGATGGCCACGGTGCCCGACTGCGGCTGCAGGTCGCCCAGCAGCAGCTTGAGCAGGGTGGTCTTGCCCGAGCCGTTGGGGCCGATCAGGCCGATCTTGTCGCCGCGCTGGATGACGGTGCTGAAATCACGCACCAGCACGCGGTCGCCGAAAGCGAAGTTCACGTGCTTGGCGTCGAACACCTTGCGGCCCGACTTTTCGGCGCCCGCGGCGGCCAGCTTGACGTTGCCCGCCTGCTCGCGACGTTCGGCGCGTTCGCGGCGCAGGGCCTTGAGCGCGGTGACGCGGCCCTCGTTGCGCACGCGCCGGGCCTTGATGCCCTGCCGGATCCACACTTCCTCCTGCGCCAGCTTCTTGTCGAACAGCGCATTGGCCTGGGCCTCGGCGTGCAGGCGCTCCTCGCGGCGGCGGAGGAAGTTGTCGTAGTCGCCCGGCCAGCTGGTCACCTGGCCCCGGTCGATTTCCAGGATGCGGGTGGCGAGGTTGCGCAGGAACTCGCGGTCGTGGGTGACGAAGACCACGCTGCCGCCGAAATTCTTCAGGAACTCCTCGAGCCAGGCGATGGACTCGATGTCCAGGTGGTTGGTGGGCTCGTCGAGCAGCAGCAGGTCGGGGGCGGCCACCAGGGCCTGCGCCAGCAGCACGCGCCGCTTCATGCCGCCCGACAGCGCCGAGAACTCGGCGTCCTCGGGCAGGTCCAGCTTGCTGATCACCTGCTCCACGCGCTGTTCGATCGCCCAGCCGTTGCCGGCCTCGATGCGGGCCTGCACCGTGCCCAGCTCGTCCATGTCGATGTCCATGCCGTCGTGCAGCATGTGGTGGTAGCGCGCCAGGTCGGCGCCCAGCTCGCCCAGGCCCATCGAGACCACGTCGAACACGCTGCCCGAGAGGTCCTTGGGAACCTCCTGGGCGAGGCCGGCGATGCGGCCCTCGCGCACGATCACGCCGTCGTCGGGCGTGATTTCGCCCGACAGCAGGCGCAGCAGGGTGGACTTGCCGGCGCCGTTGCGGCCGACGATGCAGACGCGCTCGTTGCGCTCGATCGACAGGCTGACGGATTGCAGCAGCAGGGGACCGCCGACGCCGTAGTCGACGCCTTGGAGTGAGATCAGGGACATGCCGCCAGTTTACAGGCAAGCGGCCACCTCGGCCCGGGTCTTAGGCGATAAGATCGGCCATCCCCGCATTACGAGGTGGTCGTGGCCAGGACGTCCCGGTTCCGTGCGTGCCCGCTGTGCGAGGCGATCTGCGGCCTGGAGCTGCAGTACGAAGGCCCCGACCTGGTCGCCATCCGGGGCGATGCCGCAGATCCCTTCAGCCGTGGCCATGTCTGCCCGAAGGGCAATGCCATCCTCGACCTGGAGGCCGACCCCGATCGCCTGCGCCGCCCCCTGCGTCGTCGCGGCAGCGACTGGGAGGAGGTCGGCTGGGACGAGGCCTTCGCCGAGGCCGGGGAACGTTTGGCCGCCGCGCAGTCGGCGCATGGCTCCGACGCCGTGGGGGCGTACCTGGGCAATCCGAACGTGCACCACTTCGGCCACATCGCCTACCTGCCCGCCCTGCTGCGGGCCTTCCGCAGCCGCAACTTCTTCAGCGCGTCATCGGTGGACCAGTGGCCGCACCAGCTGGTGGACTGGCTGATGTACGGCCACCAGTTCCTGCTGCCGGTCCCCGACATCGACCGCACCGGTTACCTGCTGATGCTGGGCGCCAACCCGGTCGCGTCCAACGGCAGCCTGATGACCGCGCCGGGCGTGCAGAAGCGGCTGCAGGCGCTGGTCGAACGCGGCCGGCTCGTGGTGCTCGACCCGCGCCGCACCGAAACCGCGGCCATGGCCAGCCGCCACCACTTCATCCGGCCCGGCACGGATGCCTGGTTCCTGCTGGCGCTGCTGCAGGAAATGCTGGCGCTCGGGCCGCCGCGCGTGCAGGCCTACGCGGGCAGGCTCGCAGGCCTGGACGAGGCTTTGGCGGCCGTCCTGGCGGTGGACACGGGTGAGGTCGAGGCGCGTACTGGGATTTCGCGCTCCGACATCCGCACCATCGCCGCCGATTTCCTGGCCGCGCCGGCGGCGGTCGCCTACGGCCGTATGGGCGTGTCCACCCAGGCCTACGGCAGCCTGTGCCAGTGGCTGATCCAGCTGGTGAACCTGGTCAGCGGCAACCTCGATCGCGAGGGTGGCGCCCTGCCCAACGAGGCAGCCTTTCCCGTCACTGGCCCTGGAACCTCGCCGGGCCAGCGCGATCGCTGGCGCAGCCGTGTCCGCGGCCTGCCCGAATTCGCGGGCGAACTGCCGGTGGCGGTGCTGGCCGAGGAAATACTCACGCCCGGCCCCGGCCAGCTGCGCGCGCTGCTGACCTGTGCTGGCAACCCGGTGCTGTCCACGCCCGATGGCCGCGGGCTGGACCGCGCGCTGGCGTCTCTGGACTACATGGTCAGCATCGACATCTACCTCAACGAGACCACCCGGCATGCGCACCTGATCCTGCCGCCGGCCTCGCCGCTGACCCAGCCGCACTACGACCTGCACTTCAACAGTTTCGCGGTGCGCCGCGTGGCCAAGCTGAGCCTGCCCTTGCATGCGCAGCCCGATGACCAGCGTGCCGACTGGCAGATCATCAACGCCCTGGGCCGCCACTACAGCGCAGCGGCCGGCAAGCCCTGGCGAGAGGCGCTGCCGCCGTTGGACGTGATCCGGGCGGGTCTGGAGCGCGGCGGCTCCGGCCTGGACTGGGACACGCTGGTGGCCTCGCCCCAC
The DNA here is from genome assembly GCF_049195245.1 of Arenimonas sp. MALMAid1274. NCBI lineage: Bacteria > Pseudomonadati > Pseudomonadota > Gammaproteobacteria > Lysobacterales > Lysobacteraceae > Arenimonas > Arenimonas sp. MALMAid1274. The sequence continues at coordinate 720,275 of NZ_JBMIRR010000027.1, read as the reverse complement.
GGCATCGACCTTGGGCCGCTGCGGCCGTCGTTGCTGTCGCGGCTGGAAACCGCCAGCGGCTGCATCGAATGCGCACCGCCCCTGCTGCTGCAGGACCTGACGCGGCTGCAGCAGGCCGCAGCGGGCGTCGATGGCAACGCGCTGCGCCTGATCGGCCGCCGCGACGTGCGCAGCAACAATTCGTGGATGCACAACGCGCCGCGGCTGGTCAAAGGCAAGGCGCGGCACCAGCTGCTGATGCATCCGGACGACCTGGCGCGGCGCGCGCTGGCCGATGGCGCACGCGTGCGCATCGCCTCGGCCACGGGCGAGGTAAGCACCGAAGTCTGCGCCAGCGACGAGGTCATGCCGGGCGTGGCCTGCCTGCCCCATGGCTTTGGCCATGATCGCGGAGGCACGCGGCAGCGGCGCGCCGAAGCGGTACCCGGCGCGAACTACAACGACCTGAGCGATCCGCAGCAGCTGGACCTGCCGTCGGGCAATGCGGCGCTCAACGGCGTCGCGATCTCCGTCGAAGCGGAGTGATTGCCGGCCTCAGTGGCCGCCGTGTCGCAGCCAGCGTTCGGCGACGGTGACGTTGCCGAACACGCGGCCGTTGGCGCCACGCTCCAGGGCCAGGATTTCGCCGTGCTCCATGTGCGCCATCAGCTCGATGCGTCCGACGACGAAGGCTACCTGTACCTGGTCCAGGCCCAGTTCGATCAGGTGGTCGACCACCGCAGGCAGGTCGCGCTCGCCGACGTGGTCGCCCAGGTTCTCCAGCACCAGCAGCTTGCGGGCCTGGCGGCGCCGGCACTGGCTGGCGATGTCGGCCCAGTAGGCCAGGGAGATCTCGTGGCTGTCGCGGGGTCCGGTGACTTCGGCGTAGAGGTAACCGGGACGGTCTTCGTAACGGATGCGGATATCGGGGGGCAGGGATGTCACGTGGCACGGCGGGAATCGGGGGGAGCGGCATTCTAGCGCGCCCTCCCCTTTCCGGCCTGTGCCGCTTGTCCTATCGTGCGCACAGGCCTACGGAAACCCCCCATGCGTCCCACGCGGCCCTCCTGGTTCGCCCATCTTTCCGCCTGGCTCGGCGTCCTGAGCCTGATCGCCGTGGTGTGTTTCCACTTTCCCGAACTGCTGACCAGCCGCGACTTCCGCCGGGTGTACAGCGAGGATTTCGCGCGCGGCCTTCTGCTGTTCGGACTGGTGGCGGCCTTCGTGCTGGGCACCGTGGCCATCCTGCGCGGACGCAACCGCCGTGTGGCGTTGCTGGGCGTGGGCAGCGCCACCCTGGCCGTGCTGCTGGGCGGCACCGACGTGCAGCTGGATCCCATCGGGCAGACGCCGTGGTCGCTGGGGCTGGACTGGTTCGTGGTGTCGCTGTTCTTCTCGGCCCTGGTGTTCGTGCCGATCGAACGCGCGCTGGGCCGCCTGGACCAGTCGCTGCTGCGGCCCGGCTGGCGCACCGACCTGGCCTATTTCTTCCTCAGCCACGTGCTGGTGCAGTTCATCCTGATCCTGGTCACGGCCTGGACCACGCACATCGCGGCGCTGGTGGCCTTCCCGGCGCTGGCAGCGTCGCTGCAATCCTTGCCGGTCTGGCTGCAGTTCATGATCGCGGTCGTGTGCGCCGACCTGGCGCAGGCCGTGCTTCACCGCGCCTACCACCGCGTGCCCTGGCTGTGGCGCTTCCATGCCATCCACCACAGCAGCCGGCACATGGACTGGCTGGCGGGATCGCGCATGCATCTGTTCGAGATCGTGCTGACCCGAAGCTTCGTGCTGCTGCCGCTGGTGGTGCTGGGTTTTTCGCAGCCGGCGATCAACGCCTACGTGATCCTGGTCGGGCTGCAGGCGGTGCTGGCGCACGCCAACCTGGGACTGCGCTTCGGCTGGCTGGAGCAGGTGCTGGTGCTGCCCCGCTACCATCACTGGCACCACGCGCGCGATCCGCGCTACGTGGACGCGCACTACGCCATCCACCTGCCGGTCATCGACCGCCTGATGGGCACTTACCGCCTGCCGCGCGACGGCACTTGGCCGGCGGAGTACGGAAACCTGGATCCCGACGACGTGCCCGAGGGCGTGTGGCGGCAGCACCTGGCGCCGTTCCTGCAGGCGACCCGGCGCGGAGGCCGCGGGGCCGCACCGCCCTGAAGACTCAGGCGGTCGCGAAGTGTCGGTGGTCCACCATCAGGCAACGGTCCTGCACCACATCGATGCCGGCCTCGAGCAGGGCCTCGGCGAACGCGGCGTGGCGGATGCCCGACTGCAGCCAGACCGCCGGTGGCCGCTTGGCCAGCACGTCGGCCAGGTGCGGCATCAGGTCCTTGGAGCGACGGAACACGTCCACCAGGTCGATGTCACCCGGAATCTCGGCCAGGCTGCGGTAGACCGGCCGGCCCAGGATGGTTTCCACCTCGGGGTAGTAGACCGGCACCGGCACCACGTCCAGGCCGGCGCGCTCGAGATAGCGCGGCACTTCGATGGCCGGCTGGCCGCGCTGGGACTCGGTCTTGATGCCCAGCACCGCCACCCGCCGCACGCGCGCCAGCAGCGCCCGCAGGTCGGTTTCCGATTCGATCAGGCGGCCGCGGGCACCCATGGCGTTCAGTGGTTGTGGCCGCCGGCGCCGTGCACGTGGCCGTGCACCACTTCCTCGACGGAGGCGTCGCGCACGTCCACCACTTCGATGGCGAAGTTGAGGTTCTGGCCGGCCAGCGGGTGGTTGCCGTCCACGGTGACCATGCCGTCCTCGATCTTGGCGATGACCACCGAGATGGCGCCCTGCGGGGTCTGCGCCTGGAACTGCATGCCGACCTCGATGTCGTCCACGCCCTGGAAGGCTTCGCGCGGCACGACCTGGATCAGCATTTCGTTCGGCGTGCCGTAGCCCTCTTCCGGGGACACCTTGACGTCGAAGCTGTCGCCGGCGCGGCGACCTTCCATGGCCTTCTCCAGGCCCGGCACGATGTTACCGACGCCGTGCAGGTAGGTCAGCGGATCGGCGCCGCGGGAGGAATCGATCACCGTGCCCGCGTCATCGGTCAGGGTGTAGTGGAAGGACGCGACGGTGCGCTCGGCAATCTGCATGGGAATCCTTGGGGGAGGCCGGACCCGGGGGCGCGGTCGGCGGGAAAAGGGCGCATAGGCTAGGCCAAGCGCGGGGCCCGCGCAAATGCGGCGGCCCGCACGCGCCAAGAAAAAGCCCCGGCCGTTGCCGGCCAGGGCTTGATCAGCATTGCTTGGCGGCAGCGATTACAGCGGCTGCACTTCGTCCGCCTGCATGCCCTTCTGGCCCTTCACGACCTTGAAGGAGACCTTCTGGCCTTCCTGCAGGGACTTGAAGCCGGTGCCCTGGATGGAACGGAAGTGGACAAACACGTCCTCGCCGCTTTCCGGGGTGATGAAGCCAAAGCCCTTGGCGTCGTTGAACCACTTCACGGTTCCAGTCTGACGATCCGACATATCTCTAATCCTTGTTGTAACAGTTGGTTGGGTAACCACGATCAGCCGTGATACCGGCAACCGCAGTCCCGTGACCATACTCGCTTATGGCCGGGATTGCGAATGTCGTACAATTCGGGGTCCCTTCCTGCCCCGGCCCGAGCTCCCTGCATGTCCGCCTTCGCCACCGAGCGCGTGCTCAGCGTCCGGCACTGGAACGACGACTACTTCAGCTTCACGACCACCCGGGACGACGGCCTGCGCTTCGAGAACGGCCAATTCGTGATGATCGGGCTGCCCGTGGACGGCCGGCCCCTGATGCGCGCGTACTCCATCGCCAGCGCCAACTGGGAGGAGGAGCTGGAGTTCTTCAGCATCAAGGTGCCCAACGGCCCGCTCACGTCCCGGCTGTGCCACATCCAGCCCGGCGACGACGTGCTGGTGAGCCGCAAGCCCACCGGCACCCTGCTGATCAGCGACCTGCACCCGGGCCGGAACCTCTACCTGCTGGCCACCGGCACCGGCCTGGCGCCCTTCCTGGGCATCGTGAAGGACCCGGAAACCTACGAGCGCTTCGAGCGGGTCATCCTGACCCACGGCGTCCGCGGCGTCGGCGATCTGTGCTACCACGACTACATCGTCAACGAATTGCCCCGCCATGAGCATCTGGGCGAGGTGATCACCCGGCAGCTGCGGTACTACCCGGCGGTCAGCCGCGAGCCCTTCCGGAATGCCGGCCGCCTGACCAGCCTGATGGACAGCGGCCGGATGCAGGCCGACCTGGGGCTCGAGCCGCTGGACGCCGCCCGGGACCGGGCCATGATCTGCGGCAGCCCGCAAATGTTGGCCGACTTCCGCGCCCTGCTCGATGCCCGGGGCTTCCGCCCGGCGCCGCGCATCGGCACCGCCGGCGAATACGTCTTCGAACGGGCCTTCGTCGAGAAGTGATCCGCACCGGCACGGTGCTAGGCTTTTGCTGCCAGCCGGCCCCTGCTCGCCCTCACGCTGCCGGCGGCGTCGGCCAGCACGCGTGATCCGATCCGCGAGGGTGTGATCGAACAGGTGACCGAAGTACAGATCAAGTCCCACCATCACCATGGCGTGGGCGCCATCGTGGGCGCAGGCATCGGCCTGGGCCTGGGCAGCCTGGTCGGCGGCGGCCATGGCCGCGACGTGGCCAAGGTGGTCGGTGCGCTGGCCGGTGCCAAGGCCGGACGCAACGTCGCCGAGGCCCACGACAAGCCGATCGCCCGCGTGCAGGTCGTGGTCCGGCTGGAAAGCGGCGTGCTGGTGGTGGTGACCCAGCCTTCGAGCGCGGCCCCTGGCCTGCGCAAGGGCCAGAAGGTGTATGTCGAAGGCACCGGCAACGGCGCCCAGGTGATTCCACGCTGAGCCCCGCGGCGCGCCCGTCGGCCAAGCCCCGGGCGCGCAGTGGCGCTGCGCTTCAGCCCACCAGCGCGGCGATGTCCTTCTCGATCTTTTCCGGCGTGTCGGTCGGCGCGTAGCGCTTGAGCACCTTGCCGTCCTTGCCGACCAGGAACTTGGTGAAGTTCCACTTGATGCCTTCCATGCCCAGCAGGCCGGCCTTTTCGGACTTCAGCCAGCGGTACAGGGGATGCGCCTGCGGTCCGTTGACGTCGATCTTGGCGAACATCGGGAAGCTCACGTCGTAGGTGAGCGAGCAGAAATTCCTGATCTCGGCCTCGTCGCCCGGCTCCTGGTGGCCGAACTGGTCGCAGGGGAAGCCCAGCACCACCACGTCCTTGTCCTGGTACTTGCGCGCAAGCTTCTCCAGTCCGGCGTACTGCGGCGTGAAGCCGCACTTGGAGGCCGTGTTGACGATCAGCATGGCCTTGCCCTTGTACGCGTCCAGGGACAGCTCGGTGCCTTCGATGGTCTTGGCGGAAAAATCATACGCAGTGGTCATGGCGGACTCCGGTTGGACCGGGCTAGCCTAGCGCAATCCTCCCGCACGGAGCCGACATGCCTGTTTCCGCTGCTGTACTCGACGACCTGCTTCGCGCGCGCCTGCCGCCTGGCCTGAAGATCCCGCCGCCGTGCCTTCTCGGCATGCAGGGCCAGCCCCTGGAATACGAGGACGGCCAGTGGCTGAGCATGCGCTTCCCGGTGCTGGAGGCCTACCAGAACCCGCTGGGCTACATGCAGGGCGGCTTCATCGCGGCCGCACTCGACAATACGCTGGGTCCCTTCTCCTATCTGATCGCGCCGCCCAGCGTCACCAGCCACCTGAGCCTGGACTACCTGCGCCCGGTGCCGCCGGGCATGGCCTACATCGACTGCATCGCCCGGCTGGTGTCCCGCACCCGCCACAACCTTTATCTGTCGGGGGAGGTGGTCGGGCCGGAGGGCAAGGTGCTGGTGCTTGCACACTGCACGAGCCATCTGCTGGGACCCTGACCCCTGCCTTTCGTCATGCGTGGCCTTCATGGGCCATGGGGTAGGCTTCATGGGTTTACCGAACCCGTGAAGGACCCGACTCCATGACCCACAAGCTGTCGCTCGCCCTCGCCGCCGCCCTTTGCGCGGCCACGCCCGTCGCCTTCGCCGCGGCGGCCGATCCCGTCACCCAGGCCGCCGAACCCGTGTCCGCCAATCCCTTCTTCGCGCCGAGCACCCTGCCCTACCAGCTGCCGCCCTTCGACCAGATCCAGGACGCGCACTACGCGCCGGCGTTCGAGAAGGGCATGGCCGACCAGCGCGCCCAGGTCGACGACATCGCCAACAATCCGGCGGCGCCCAGCTTCGAGAACACCATCGTCGCGATGGAGAAGACCGGCGCGGTGCTCAATCGCGTTTCGGCCGTGTTCTTCAACCTGGCCGGCGCGAACACGAACGACGCCATGCAGGCCGTGCAGGCCCAGATGGCGCCCAAGCTGGCCGCCCACCAGGACGCCATCCTGCTCGACGGCAAGCTGTTTGCCCGCATCAAGACCCTGCACGACGGCCGCGACAAGCTGGGCCTGGACGCCGAGAGCCTGCGCCTGCTCGAGCGCTACCACACCGACTTCGTGCGCGCCGGTGCCAACCTGTCCGACGCCGACAAGACCAAGCTCAAGGCGATGAATTCCGAACTGGCCACGCTGGCCACCACCTTCAGCCAGAACGTGCTCAAGGAAGTGAATGCCTCCGGTGTGCTGGTGGACGACGTCAAGCTGCTTGACGGCCTGTCGCCGGATGCGGTCACCGCCGCCGCCGAAGCCGCCAAGGCCGCGGGCAAGCCGGGCCAGTACCTGATCGCCCTGCAGAACACCAGCGGCCAGCCGCTGCTGTCCTCGCTGACCAATCGCGAACTGCGCCAGCGCATCATGGCCGCCTCGCTCAGCCGCGGCAGCCGCGGTGGCGAGTTCGACAACCGCGCCATCGTCGCGCGCGTGGCCAAGCTGCGCGCCGAACGGGCCGCCTTGCTGGGCTACCCGACCCACGCCGCCTACGTGCTGGAAGATGAAACCGCCGGCACCGTCGGCGCCGTCAACAAGCTGATGGCCGACCTGGCGCCGGCCGCCGTGGCCAACGCCCGCCGCGAAGCCGCCGACATGCAGGCCATCATCGATGCCGACAAGGGCGGCTTCCAGCTCGAGGCCGCCGACTGGTCCTTCTACGCCGAGAAGGTGCGCAAGCAGAAGTACGACTTCGACGAATCGCAGCTGCGTCCCTACTTCGAGCTCGACAGCGTGCTCAAGAACGGCGTCTTCTACGCCGCGGGCCAGCTGTACGGCCTGAGCTTCAAGGAGCGCACCGACCTGCCCACCTACCACCCGGACGTGCGGGTGTTCGAGGTGTTCGAGGCCGACGGCAAGCCGCTGGGCCTGTTCCTGGGCGACTTCTACGCGCGCGGCAACAAGCGCGGCGGCGCCTGGATGAATGCCTATGTGCCGCAGAACGGGCTGACCGGCACCCAGCCTGTGGTGGCCAACCACCAGAACATCCCCAAGCCGGCCGACGGCCAGCCGACCCTGATGACCTTCGACGAGGTCACCACCATGTTCCATGAGTTCGGCCACGCGCTGCACGGCCTGTTCTCGAATGTGAAGTACCCGCAGTTCGCCGGCACCAGCGTGCCGCGCGACTTCGTCGAGTATCCGTCCCAGGTCAACGAGATGTGGGCCACGTGGCCCTCGATCCTGGCCAATTACGCCAAGCACCACGAGACCGGCGAGCCGATCCCGCAGGCGCTGCTGGACAAGGTGCTGGCGGCCGAGCAGTACGGCCAGGGCCACGCCACCACCGAATACCTGGCGGCGGCGATGCTGGACCAGAAGTGGCACCAGCTGGCGGCCAACGAAGTGCCCAGCGACACCCTCGCCTTCGAGGCCCAGGCGCTGCGCGCCGCGGGCGTGGACTACGCGCCGGTGCCGCCGCGTTACCGCAGCACCTACTTCTCGCACATCATGGGCGGCTACTCGGCCGGCTACTACGCCTACCTCTGGAGCGAAGTGCTGGACGCCGAATCGGTGGAGTGGTTCAAGGAAAACGGCGGCCTGAGCCGCGCCAATGGCGACCACTTCCGCCGCACCCTGCTGTCGCGCGGCGGCAGCGTGGATGCGATGCAGCTCTTCCGCGACTTCCGCGGCCGCGACCCGCAGGTGGGTCCGCTGCTCAAGCGTCGCGGCCTGGAGACGCCGGCTGCTGCGGACTGAGCATTCACGTCGCTCCAACGAAAAACGCCCGGCGAGTGCCGGGCGTTTTCTTTTTTTTGCCGGGGATTTACGCGGATAAAAGCCGATTGATGTAAAGGGGCCGGAGCCTCGTCGGTGGCCGGCTTTTGACCGTCAGGCGGCGCGTTGGCAGGCGCGGAGTTCCTTGTTCAGGACTTCGGCCTTGCTGACGTACTGCTTGGCCAGGACGCGCACGACGAAGCTGTGGTCGCGGTCGAGCACGACCTTCTGGAAGGTCAGCTGCAGCGCGCCTTCGACTTCGGCCATGCGGGTGTAGCGCTCGGCGCCGGACTCGGGCCACTGCTTGCGCAGGCCGGCATAGGCCTTGCTCAGTTCGCCCAGCGGGCCGTCGGTCTTGCGGGCCACCTTCTTCTTGCCGGTCACCGGCTTCATCTCGCCGGTCAGTTCCGCCGCCAGCTCGGACTTGGCCTTGGCCAGGCGGGTGAACAGCGTGCTCAGCTTCTTGTCCTTCACCTTCTGCGCCGCTTCTTCGTAGAACGCGATTCCGTCCTCGCTGATTTCGATCAGGTCGGAAATGCTGTTCGTGGTATCGGTCATGCGGCGCTCCTTGGCGTGGGTAAGGGTCAGCGCGATCACCCCGCTACAGGCCGGGTGGCGGTGGGCCCCGTCGGGACGGGGCGAGGCGGTCGCGAAGGGAAGCGAACGACACTGATGGCCACAGGGGCCGTTTCCAGTCCGTGGATCATACGTTCCACGGCGTGAAAATTCGGTTATTCGGGCATTTCGGCGGCTTGATTCAAGCGCGCGCTTTAATCACATTTGAGCGCATTTGACGGCATTTAAGTGCTGATCAACGCGAATAACGCCAAGACACCATCTTGCCCTGCTGGTACGGCATGACGCCGTGGAACGGCCGTGGGTCGCCGTCGAACACCAGCGGCAGGAAATGGCGGTCGCCCTCCCAGAGCGGCAGGCTGTCCAGACGGGACAGTTCCACCCATTCCAGGTCGCCTTCTTCGTTCGCCGCAAACGGTTGCCCGGAATACGCCTCGACCAGGAAGATGAAGCCCAGCCAGTCCTCGCCCTGCTTGCCGAAACCGGGCCAGCTCAGTGTTCCGCGCAGCTGCACCTGGGTGCATTCGATGCCGGCCTCCTCGCGGATCTCTCGCCGCAGTCCCGCCAGCACGTCCTCATCGCGCTCGAGCTTGCCGCCCAGCCCGTTGTACTTGCCCAGGTGATGGTCGCCCGGCCGCGCGTTGCGATGGACCATGAGGCAGCGCTTGCGATCGGGCGACAGTACGTAGGCCAGGGTGGCGGTGATCGGCGTGTAGGGCATGCGGCATGCGGCATCCGGCGTTCGGGATAGAGAAAGCTTGGTGGGCCGGGCTGGCTCGCGCAAGTTGTGGGCACCGGGCGAGCGGATTCGGCATGCGACAATCGCGGCATGCAAACCGTCTCCCTCCCCGGCCTGGCGATCATCGGCGGCGGTCCGGCCGGCCTGATGGCGGCCGAGACTGCGCGTGCCGCGGGCCTGGCCGTGGATGTGTTCGACGCCAAGGGCTCGGTCGGCCGCAAGTTCCTGATCGCCGGCAAGGGTGGGCTCAACCTGACCCACGGCGAGTCGATGCCCGCGTTCACCGCGCGCTACGGCCCGCGTGCCGACGCCGTGTCGAACTGGCTGCAGGCTTTCCCGCCCGAGGCGCTGCGCGACTGGGCGCGCGGCCTGGGCGTGGACACCTTCGTCGGCAGTTCCGGTCGCGTGTTTCCGCTGGACCTCAAGGCGGCGCCGCTGCTGCGGGGCTGGGTGCGCCGCCTGCGCGAGCAGGGCGTGCGTTTCCACGTGCAGCATCGCTGGCTGGGCCAGGCCGATGACGAAGCGCACCGGCTGGAAACGCCAGGGGGTGAGCTGCGCGTGTCCGCGGCCGCCACCGTTCTGGCCATGGGCGGAGGCAGCTGGCCCGAGCTGGGCTCGGACGGTGCCTGGGTCCCTGCCCTGCGCACGCTGGGCGCGGACGTGGCCCCGCTTGAACCGGCCAACTGCGGCTTCGACGTCGGCTGGAGCGAGCACTTCGCGCAGCGCCATGCCGGCGCACCGATCAAGCCCGTCCGGCTGGCGATCGACGATGGCGCGCCGCTGCGGTGGCGCCAGGGCGAATGCGTCGCTACCGCGACCGGACTGGAGGGCAGCCTTGTCTACGCCCTGTCGGCCGACCTGCGCCATCGGATCCATGCCCAGGGCCACGCGATCCTGCGCATGGACCTGGCGCCCGGCCGCGACGCGTCAAGGCTGACGCGCGACCTGGCCAGGCCACGCGCGGGACGCAGCCTTTCCGAGCACCTTCGCCGCAACGCCGGCATCCACGGCGTGCAGGCGGCCCTGCTGCGCGAACGCCTGGACAAGGCGGCGCTGGAAGATCCGGCGACACTCGCGCAGGGCATCAAATCGCTGCCGGTGCGACTCGTCGCCCCGCGTCCCCTGGCCGAAGCCATCAGCACCGCCGGTGGCGTGCGCCTGGAATCGCTGGATCAGCACCTGATGCTGCGTTCACGCCCGGGTGTGTTCTGCGCCGGCGAGATGCTGGACTGGGAGGCGCCGACCGGCGGCTACCTGCTCAGCGCCAGCTTCGCCAGTGGCCGGGTCGCCGCGCTCGGCGCCGTGCACTGGCTGCAGGCTCAGGGCGCCGCGCGGAAGTCGTAGAGCGTGATGTCGAACACCAGCATGCCGCGCGGCGCGCCCGGCGATGGCTGGCTGTCGTAGGCCAGCGAGCCCGGTACCCAGAAGCGGAAGGTGTCGCCGCGCGACATCAGCGGCACGCCTTCCTGCCAACCGGGAATCAGCTCGCCCAGCGGAAACACCGCACGCTCGTTGCGCACGACCGAGCTGTCGAACAGTTTGCCGTCGGTGGTCCAGCCGCTGTAGTGGATGTCGATGATGCTGGACAGGGTGGGCTTGTCGCCGCCGTCGCCGCGCTTGAGCACCTTGTACGCCAGGCCGCTGGGCGTGCGGACCGCCTCGGCGGGCACGGCGGCGACGTCGGCCGGCGTGTCGATCGGGCTGGACTTCTCGCCCACCACGGTCAGGTCGATCACATGCGGCAGGTCCGGCATGCCCGGGTAACCGGGCTTGAGGCGATCGGCCTGGATCCACCAGCGCCGCGTCTCGCCGATCGGCGTGGTCAGCAGCGCGCGCGCCAGTCCGGGCTGCGCCAGGGCCAGGCTCCGGATCGAGCCCACCTGGGCACCTTCCTGGCGGGAATTGGCGCGCGTCACGCCATCGGCGCTCCAGATGTCGGCCCGGTATTCGACGTAATCGCCGCGGACGGTGCGCGAGGCATCCGGACCGGGCTTGACCACCACGTAGGCCATGCCGCTCGCGGTTTCGATGGCCTGCGGCGGCGGCGCGTCCAGCGGCGCGGGAGCGCGCAGGGCATCCACCGCCCACGCGGCGGGACAGGTCAGGGCGAGCAGCAGCACCAGGGCGCGAGGCGACATCTTCAACACTCCGTACGGGGTTCGGGCGACGGCGCGGAGGTTAGCAGAACGTGCCGGCCTCACCAGTCGGTGCGTCCCGGCAGCAGGCCGCGCAGTTCAGCCTCGGTCAGGTTGCGCCAGCGGCCCGGCTTGATCTCGGCCAGCTTCACGTTGGCGATGCGGATGCGCCTGAGCTGGGTGACGCGGTAGCCGAACGCGGCCGCCATCAGGCGGATCTGCCGGTTCAGCCCCTGGGTGAGCACGATCGAGAATCCGAAGCGGGCGATCTTGCGCGTGCGGCACGGCAGGGTCATCTCGTTGTGGATGCGCACGCCGCGGGCCATGCCGCGCAGGAAGTCGTCGGTGACCGGCAGGTTGACGCCCACCAGGTATTCCTTTTCCTTGTGGTTCTCGGCCCGCAGGATCTCGTTGACGATGTCGCCGTTGCTGGTCAGCAGGATCAGGCCCTCGGAATCCTTGTCCAGTCGACCGATGGGGAAGATGCGCTGCTGATGGCCGACGAAATCGACGATGTTGCCCTTCACGGTGGTGTCGGTGGTGCAGGTGATGCCCACCGGCTTGTTCAGCGCGATGTAGACGTGCCGGCGCGCACCGGGCTTGGCCGCGCGCTGGACCAGCGGCTGGCCGTCGACCCGGACCTCGTCGCCCTCGGCCACCTGGGTACCGATGCCGGCCGGCAGGCCATTGACCGTCACCCGCCGTTCGGTGACCAGCCGGTCGGCCTCGCGGCGGCTGCAATAGCCGGTGTCGCTGATGAACTTGTTCACACGCATGGATGCCAAGGGGTGCCGCGCCGCGTCAGAAGTGGCGCGCATCCTGTCACGCCGGGGCGGTCAAGTCACCGCCGCGGCGGCCCCGGCTTGGGTCTGGCCGTGTGCCGGCACCGAAGATCTGGGGGTCACGGTCATCGAAATGCCCAATCCGTCACGGATTCGGAAGACGACGGCGCTCTGGTGCCCATCGGCCATCCGGCTGGCATGAATCCTGCAGCATGCCCAGTGCAATCCCAACCAACCCCCGACCGGAGTGCAGCATCATGGGTATCGTCATCCCCTTCCCCACCAAGCAGGTCATGGACGATGAGCTGGCGATCCGGCTCTGGGAACTGGTCATGGCCGGCGAGATCGGCACCCCGGAGTACCGGCGCGTTGACGCCGAGATCAGCCGCCGCAAGGCGATGACCGCCCCGCGCCAGGCGGCGGTCGGCGGCCGTCCCCGGGGCTGAAGTCCCATGCTGCGGATTGGCGCGAACACCCGCTGGTCACGACCGGGCCGCGCGCTGCCGCGCTCCCGCCGTCAGCCCAGCTTCCGGACCCGGAAGTTGCGGCCCTTGATCTTCCCCGCCCGCAGTCTCTCCAGGGCCTTCTGGGCCTGGCTGCGCTCGATCGCGACATAGGTGCGGGTCGGGAAACCGTCGATCTTGCCGATGGCCGTGGCGGCCAGTCCGGCCTCCCCCGTCAGTGCACCCACCAGATCGCCGGGCCGGAGCTTGTCCTGCCTTCCGGCGTCCACCACCAGCGTCGTCATCACCGCAGGCGCGGGCCGGGCCGGCTTGCGCGAAAGGTCGATCCGCTCCCAGCGCACTGCGCCCCCCAATCGTTCCTCGATGCCGGCCACACGCCGTCGTTCGTCGCCGGCCACCAGGGCCAGGGCCAGGCCGGCTTCCCCGGCCCGGCCGGTGCGGCCGATGCGGTGCGTGTGCGTGTCCACGTCGCTGGCCAGGCCATGGCTGACCACCAGCGGCAGGTCCTTGATGTCCAGGCCGCGCGCGGCGACGTCGGTGGCCACCAGCACCTGGCAGCTGCGGTTGCCGAAGCAGACCAGCACCTCGTCGCGGTCACGCTGTTCAAGGTCGCCGTGCAGGGCCATCACCGCAAAGCCGCGCTGGGCGAGGTCCTCAGCAACCTGCTGCACGTCGCGCCGGGTGTTGCAGAACACCAGGGCCGACTCGGGCTTGAGGTCGCCCAGCAGCAGGGCCAGGGCATCGGCCTTGCGCGGGGCTTCGACCTCGTAGAAGCGCTGCTCGATCACCGCAGCGTCGCCGTCGGACACCGTGTGCTCTTCGGGCTGGCGCTGGAAACGGCGGCCCAGCGCGCGGATTTCCTCCGGAAAAGTCGCGGAGAACATCAGCGTCTGGCGCGCCGCGGGTGCCTGCCCCAGGATGCCCGCGATGGCCGGCTCGAAGCCCATGTCCAGCATGCGGTCGGCCTCGTCCAGCACCGCGGTGCGCAGGCCGTCGAGCACCAGCGCGCCTTCGTCGATCAGCTCCTGCACGCGGCCGGGCGTACCGACCACCACCTGGGGCGGATGTACCAGCGAGGCCAGATGCGGACGCAGCGGCACGCCGCCGCAGAACACGCTGACCTTGGTATTGGGAAGAAACCGCGCCAGCCGGCGGATTTCCTTTCCGACCTGGTCGGCCAGCTCACGCGTGGGGCACAGCACCAGGGCCTGCACGCCAGCGTGATCGGCATCCAGCCGCGACAGCAGGCCCAGGCCGAAGGCCGCGGTCTTGCCGCTGCCGGTGCGGGCCTGTGCGATCACGTCGCGGCCGGCCAGGATGGACGGCAGGGTAGCCGCCTGCACCGGCGTCATCACGGCGTAGTCCAGCACCTCCAGCGCCTGGTGCAGTTCGGGAGCCAGCGGTAATTGTTTGAAGTCGGTCATGCGCCATTCTCGCATGGCCGGGCCGAGCACCGGCTCAGCCGCCCATGGGCGTGGCCTTGCCGTCCTTGCCGATGATGCTGCATTCCTTGGCCCAGACCGGCTGCTTGGCGGTGGACCCACTCATGCGCCCCGCCGCCTGTTCGCGGAATTCGGCGGCCAGGGCGGCCTGGCCTTCTTCCGACAGCGAGCATTCCATGCGCATGTCGCCGGGCATGCCCTGAGAGTAGACGCACTTGCCGTCGGCCGGACCGACGATGCGGTGGGGAATGATGAAGCCGCGCATGAAGGGATGCGGGGATTCGAAGGTCGCGGCCTCGCAGGCCTGCACCGCTTCGGCGAAGGCCAAGGTGGCCGGGTCGCCCTCGGTCTGGGCCGCCGCGGGCCCGGGGACCGATTCCGCGCCGGCGCCGCACGGCGCCAGGCAAAGCACTGCCATCATCAGGGAGATTCGATGCCTCATGTCAGGGTCCTCGCCGTCGGGGATCAGCCGCGCATCAGTTCGTAAGGCCCGCCCTTCTCCAGTGCGCGCTGGTAGGCCGGTCGCGCATGGATGCGCTTGAGGAAATCGACCAGGCGCGGGCGGCTGTCGTCCAGCCCGCCGCGCGCCGCGGCCGCTTCGATCGGGAAACTCAGCTGCACGTCGGACGCGCCCAGCGACGCGCCGCCGAACCAAGGCGCCTTGCCCAGCTCGGCCTCCAGGTAGTCCAGGTGCAGCTTGATCTGCGGCGACACGAAGCCACCCATCACCTTGTCGGCGATGCCGTGTGCGATCGGCTTGGCGAAGAAGGGCATCGGCGCACTGCGCACCTTGGCGAAGATCAGCGCCATCAGCATCGGCGGCATCAGCGAGCCTTCGGCGTAGTGCAGCCAGTAGGTCTGCGCGCGGCGGGCCGGGTCGCCCGGCGGCGGCAGCAGCTTGCCCTGCCCGTACTTGTCGGCCAGGTATTCGATGATGGCGCCGGACTCGGCCACGGTCTCGCCGCCGTCGGTGATGACCGGCGACTTGCCCAGCGGATGCACGGCCTTGAGTTCCGGCGGCGCCAGCATGGTCTTGGCATCGCGCTGGTAGCGCTTGACCTCGTAGGGCACGCCCATTTCCTCCAGCAGCCAGAGCACGCGCTGCGAACGGGAATTGTTGAGGTGGTGGACAGTGATCATTCGCGGCACATCCTGGTCGGCGTCAGCGGCCAGCATATCGCGGCCGGCGGCGTCTTTTCCGGCGCGCCGGCGCGGGTGAAGATGGGTTCAGCCCGCCTTCCCCAGACTGCCTGCATGAAACTCGCCCCGCTCGTCCTGTTAGCCCTGGCCCTGCCCCTCCCCGCCGCCGCCACGCCGCTGGCCAGCTGCCTGGCCTCCCTCAGGCCCCAGGCGGTTGCCGCGGGGGTCGGCGGCGCCACCTTCGACACGCACACCGCGGGCCTGGTTCTGGATCCGGGCGTGCTGGAATCCCTGGACTATCAGCCCGAATTCCGCACGCCGATCTGGGACTACCTGGCCGGCCTCGTGGACGAGCAGCGGGTCGCGGACGGACAGGCGCGGCTGGCGGAGCATCGGGCCACGCTGGACGAGGTGGCGCGAAAGTACGGCGTCGACCCGGCGACGGTGGTGGCGGTCTGGGGCGTGGAAAGCGACTACGGCCGCACCTTCGGCAAGAAGCCGCTGCTGGGCTCGCTGGCCACGCTGTCCTGCGAGGGACGCCGGCAGGCCTTCTTCCGCAGCGAACTGTTCGCGACCCTGAAGCTGATCCAGTCAGGCGACCTGCAGGCCGAAGGCCTGGTCGGTTCCTGGGCGGGCGCGTTCGGGCACACCCAGTTCATGCCGTCCACTTATGCGCGCATCGCGGTGGACCATGACGGCGATGGCCGGCGCGACCTCGTGGGCAGCATTCCCGATGCGCTGGCGTCGACCGCCAATTACCTCAAGCGCAGCGGATGGCGCACGGGTCAGCCCTGGGGTCATGAAGTGATCCTGCCCGAGGGCTTCGACACCGGCGTGAGCGGACGCCAGGCGCGGCGGCCCCTGTCGCAGTGGCTTGCGCGGGGCATCGTCCGGGCCGATGGTCAGCCACTGCCCGCATCCGATACCGCCGCTGCGCTGTTGCTGCCGGCCGGTCCGAAGGGGCCGGCCTTCCTGGTCTTCAAGAACTTTGACGCGATCTATTCCTACAACGCCGCGGAAAGTTATGCGCTGGCCATCGCCCACCTGTCGGACCGGCTGCGCGGTGGCGGTCCGTTCGCGGCGGCCTGGCCGACCGACGATCCGGGCCTGTCGCGGGCGCAGCGCAAGCAGCTGCAGGAACTACTGCTGGCGCGCGGCCATGCCATCGGCGAAGCCGACGGCATGATCGGCGCCAGGTCGCGCGAGGCGCTGAAGCTGGAGCAGGCTCGCCTGGGCCTGCCGGCCGACGGCCGCGCCGGCCAGCGAAGCCTGCGCGCCCTGCAGCAGGACGCCGCGCCCCGGCCCTGACGCGCGGACTCAGGCGACGGCCTGCTTCCGCGTGGCGACGCGGTACATCCATGCGCCGACCACCGCCAGCACCACCAGGCCGCCGATCTCGCCGACGTTGAAGCGCTCGGGCATCGCCAGCGCATCGGAGCGTTCGGTCACCACGATCGGCACCGCGATCAGGATGCCCATCAGGGCTTCACCGGTGATCAGGCCCGCGGCGAACAGCGTGCCGGGACGGTGGATGCGGTCACGCGCGTCCTCGTCGGTCGGATCGATGCGGTGCCAGCGCTCGACGGCCCAGGACAGCAGGCCGCCGAGGAAGATCGGCACCATCAGCTCCAGCGGCAGGTAGATGCCGATCGCCGCGGCCAGCACCGGCACGCGGAAGCGCGCCTTGCGCGCCTTCAGGATTTCGTCCACCAGGATGATCAGCGCGCCCACGCCGGCGCCGACCGCGATGGTGGACCACGGCAGGTCGCCGCCGAACATGCCGCGTGCCACCGAAGCCATCAGCGTGGCCTGCGGCGCCGCGAGGGACTCTGGCTTGTCGGCAGTCGGGGCGCCGATGCCATAGGCCTCGGCGAGCAGGTTGAGCACGGGCGCCATGATCAGCGCGCACGAGAACGCACCGATGCCCAGCATCAGCTGCTGCTTCCACGGCGTCGCGCCGACGATGTAACCCGCCTTGAGGTCCTGCAGGTTGTCGCCGCCGACGGCCGCCGCGCAGCAGACCACCGCGCCGATCATGATGGCCGCCACCGCGCCGATCTTGGAATCGCCGCCCAGCAGGAACCACAGCACCACCGAGGCGAACAGGATGGTGGCGATGGTGATGCCCGACACGGGATTGTTGGACGAGCCCACCAGGCCGGCCAGGTAACCCGATACCGAGACGAACACGAAGCCGGCGACGATCATGATGATCGTCATCGGGATGCTGACACTCCACTGCTGCACCACCGCCTGGTACAGCATCAGCAGCGGGATCACGAACAGCACCAGCGAAAACAGCATCCACTTCATCGGCAGGTCGCGCTCGGTTTCGGCCACCACCGTGCCCTTGGCCTGGCGCGCGGCGGCGATGCCGCTCTTGATGCCCGAGAGCAGCGAATTGCGCAGCGTGAACAGCGTCCACAGGCCGCCGATCAGCATCGCGCCCACGCCCAGGTAGCGGATCTGGCTGCCCCAGATCGCCCAGGCCGCGTCCTCCGCACCGGCGCCGGCCAGCGACACCGACAGCACCGGATCACCGGCGAGGAAAAACGCGTGGTAGATCGGAATGGCGATGTGCCAGGAGAGGATGGAACCCGACACCACCACGATGCCGACGTTGAGCCCGACGATGTAGCCCACGCCCAGCAGCGCCGGGGACAGGTTGGTGCCCATGTACCCCAGGTACTTGCCGAAGAAGCCGGCGCCCGCCGCCGTGTCCGGGATCAGGCGCAGGCCGCTCTGCGCGCCCAGCTTCACCAGCGCGCCCAGCGCGGCGGCGACGCCCAGGATCTTCAGGCCCGGGCCGGGATTCTCGCCGGCCTTGAGCACTTCGGCCGCGGCCTTGCCTTCGGGAAACGGCAGCGGATCCTCGACGATCATCGAGCGACGCAGCGGCACCGAGAACAGCACGCCCAGCAGGCCGCCCAGGCCGGCGATGGCCAGCACCCAGCTGTACTGGAAGGTCTGCCAGTGGCCCAGGATGATCAGCGCCGGGATGGTGAAGATGACGCCGGCCGCGATCGACGAGCCGGCGGAGGCGCCGGTCTGCACGATGTTGTTTTCCAGGATCGAGCCGCCGCCCAGCAGGCGCAGCACGCCCATGGACACCACCGCCGCCGGGATCGCGGTGGCGATGGTCAGTCCGGCGAACAGGCCCAGGTAGGTGTTGGCCGCGGCCAGGATCACCGCCAGGATCACCGACAGGACCACGGCACGGAAG
Organism: Arenimonas sp. MALMAid1274; assembly: GCF_049195245.1. Taxonomy (NCBI): domain Bacteria; kingdom Pseudomonadati; phylum Pseudomonadota; class Gammaproteobacteria; order Lysobacterales; family Lysobacteraceae; genus Arenimonas; species Arenimonas sp. MALMAid1274. Next base: position 701,666 of record NZ_JBMIRR010000027.1, on the reverse strand, counting down.
GTGAGCTGCGGTACGGGCGCCGGCGGCGTCGGCAGCGGGGGTGTGGACATCGGGGGCTCCGGGTGGTTCGGTGGGAAGTCCCGGACTCTACGCGCACCGGCCCCGGGCGGTCACGTCCCGGTGGGATCCCGCCGGAAAGCCGGTCGCTGCCCATAGGTGCACCACCGCCACAGCCACTCCATCGGTCCGAAGCGGAAACGGCGCAGCCACCAGCGGCTGGTGATGACCTGCAGCGCGAAGAAGAGGATGGCGATTGTCAGCACCGTGGTCCCGCCGGCACGAGGCAGCAGGCCCAGGCCGACGTTGGACAGCAGTCCCAGGTACACCAGGGCGTGCAGCAGGTATTGGGTCAGCGCCATGCGGCCGACGGCGGCCAGTCCCTCGCATCGTCGCCGGCCCTGCGGTGTCAGGGTCCAGAGTGCGATCGCGCAGGCGTAGCCGCCGGCCACCAGCAGCATGCCCAGCAGGTCGCCGGCGTTGGCGAGGTGGTAGGCCCAGCCCTCGAAGTAATCGTCGGTGAGCACGGACAGCTTGGCCGGCAGCGACACCGCCAGCCCGCCGACCAGCAGCAGCGGCAGCGCGCGCCTGAAGCCGGCCCGATATCGCGCCACGTCCTGGAACCAGCCCCGACGCGCAATCCAGAACCCGAGCAGGAAGCGGCCGATGACCTGGCCCATGAAAAACGGCAGCAACACCGTGCCCAGGTATTCCTGGCCGTTGCTGCGGATGTTGTCGGCCAGGTAGTCCCCGTAGCCGCCCTGGCTCCAGGCGACGTAGCGACTGGCGACGCCGGATTCCCACACCGGCATCAGCCGCGCGGCCGGTCCGTCGGGCGACAGGTCGATCCACAGGTCGAAAGCGAGCATAGCGCCGACCGACAGCAGCAGTCCGGCCCACAGCAGGACGCGATCGGAGGCATGGCGCACCACCAGCAGCACCACGCCGGCCAGCGCGTACAGGTGCAGGATGTCGCCCAGCCAGAGGAAGTACAGGTTGAACGCGCCGATGGCCAGCAGGATGCCCAGCCGGCGCAGGTAGCGCGCCGCGAAACCGGGTCCGCGCGCCTGCGCCCGCTGCAGCTGGATGGCGAAGCCCAGGCCGAACAGCATCGAGAACAGCGCCTGTGCCTTGCCTTCCATCAGCCAGGCCATCAGGAAGCGCAGCGGCCGGTCGATGCCGGCACTGGGCAGCGCGTCACGCACGGGGGCCGGCAGCGCCAGCTCCGGGCTCGCGATCCACGTCAGGTTGATCAACAGGACGCCGAACAGGGCGAAGCCCCGGATCGCGTCGAGCACGAACAGGCGATCGGGTTCGGCCAGCGGGGCCGCCATCCGCGCACTCGAAGACATCTGCCCCCCCCTGTCCCTACCCTGCGCCTGCGGTCGCCAGGCTCGCCTGATGGTCAGGCCACGATATCAGGTGGTCGCGGCGGGGACCGGTTTCAGGCAACAATCCGGCCACAGTCCCCCGCGATGGAGTTCCGGCATGAAATGGCGCAGTGCAAGGCGAAGCAGCAACGTCGAGGACCGCCGCGGCATGGGTATGGGCGGTGGCGGCGGTGGCATGAAGCTGGGTCTGGGCGGCGTGGCCGTGGTGGTGGTCATCGGCCTGCTGCTGGGCAAGAACCCGCTGGAGATGCTGGGACTGCTTGCCGAGATGCAGCAGGGCGCTCCGGGCACCGGCCAGCCCTCGGGGCCGGCGCAGGCGCCGCCGGCGGACGACGAGGCCTCGCAGTTCGTGGCCAGCATCCTGGGCGAAACCGAGGACGTGTGGGGCCACATCTTCCAGGCCAGCGGCCAGCAGTACCCGGCGCCACAGCTGGTGCTGTTCAGCGGGCGCGTCAACTCGGCCTGCGGCGGTGCGACCGCGGCGGTGGGGCCGTTCTACTGCCCGGGTGACCGCAAGGTCTACATTGACCTGAGTTTCTTCCAGCAGATGCAGCAGCGCCTGGGTGGCGGCGGTGATTTCGCCGAGGCCTATGTCATTGCGCACGAGGTGGGCCATCACGTTCAGACGATCACCGGCGTGTCGGCCAAGGTCAACGAGATCCGCCAGCGCGGCGGCAATGTCGAGGGCGCCACCGGTCCGCTGGTCAGGCAGGAGCTGCAGGCCGACTGCTACGCGGGGCTGTGGGCGCACCACGCGCAGCAGCGCCACGCCTGGCTCGAGCCGGGAGATCTGGAGGAAGCCATGCGTACCGCCACCGCGATCGGCGACGACACGCTGCAGCGGCAGGGCCAAGGCACCGTGGTGCCGGATTCCTTCACCCACGGCAGCGCGGAGCAGCGCGTGCGCTGGTTCCGCATCGGCTTCGAGTCCGGCGACTATCGCCGCTGCGACACTTTCGCCGCTGCCCAGCTATGAGGCCTCGGGTCCCGCCGCCGGATGCGGCGGGGCCGCCCAGGTGTCCAGCAGCGCGTCCTTCTCCTGCCACAGGCCGTTGATCCAGGCCTGGAAGCGTTCGCGGAAAGCGGGGTCCGCCTCGTAGTCACCGCCGGCAAAACCGGCCGGCAGCGCTCGCTCGCGCACGTGCACGCGCACTTCACCAATCCGGTCGGCGAACAGGTCGGCCAGCGTGGGCCGGCCCACGTCGTAGCTGACGGTGACGTCGAGCACCGATTCGATCGCATCACCCATCGCGCCGACGACGAAGGCCACGCCGCCGGCCTTCGGCCGCAGCAGGTGCCGGTAGGTCTCGCCCTGCGCCGCATGCTTGCCGGGAGTGAAGCGCGTGCCCTCCACGAAATTCATTACCGACACCGGGATGTGGCGGAACTTCTCGCAGGCCCGGCGCGTCACGGCCAGGTCGCGGCCGGCCAGCTCCGGCCGGCGCGCCAGCTGCTGCCGCGAGTAGCGCTTCATGAAGGGGAAATCCAGCGCCCACCAAGCCAGCCCCAACAGCGGCACCCAGAACAGCTGGCTCTTGAGGAAAAAACGCAGCAGCGGAATGCGGCGGTTGAACACCTTCTGCAGCACCGGGATGTCCACCCAGCTCTGGTGGTTGGCGAACACCAGGTAATGGCCGCCGTAGCGCAGGCCCTGCACGCCCTCCACCACGAATCGCGTGCGGGTGAAGGCGTCGATCAGCGCCGAGTTGACGGCGATCCAGCTTTCGGCGATCAGCATCAGCGCGCGGTCCAGCCGTGGCCGGATCGCGGGCAGCGGAAGCAGCAGCTTGGTGATGGCGACCACCAGCAGCACCGGCACGTGCAGCAAGGTGCTGGTGCCGACCAGAAGGGCGGCCAGTGGTGCGCGCAGCGGGACCGGCAGGTAGGTGAAAAGGCGTCGAGGGGCGGAGGTCATGGCGCCAGCCTAGCAAGGCGCGCGGCGGGAAACGCAAGGGTCATGGCAACGGCGGGGGCAACTCGCAGCGGCCCTCGGCGCAGGCGCGCGACTTTTCCTGGGCGCGGCGCGCGGCGCGGCGCACCAGCCAGCCGTAGAGGCGGTTCAGATGCAGTCGTGACAGGGGCTGGCGGAAGCGCGCAACCCAAGGGTACAGGCGGTCCCAGACCGGCCTGAGCCGCGGTTGCGCCCACACCGCGGCGACGGCCTCCAGACCGGCCGCGCGGTAGGCCCGCTCGAACACTTCGACGCCGCGGTACCACTGTCCCGCCGAATCCCGGGCGTGGATCAGGCGCATGAGGTCGGCTTGGGCGATGCCGGCCTGCGACAGCTGCGGATCGGTGAATCCGGCGGCCGATGCGTCGCGAAGTTCCAGAAGCGAATGCGCATCGAAGTCCTTCAGCGCGTGCATCTCCTCCCGGCACAGCGGGCAGGACGCATCGTAGTAGATCACCAGCGGCCAGGCGGTGGTGCTCATGCCTTGTTGTCCCGGAGGAGTTTCTGGATGCGGCTGCCGAGCTTCATCACCTTCATCAGCGTGGCGGGCTCCAGCCGCAGCATCTCCTCGCCCCAGGAAGACAGCGCGGTCATCAGGGCCAGGGTATCCAGGATGCGCTTGCGCGCCTCGGGGTCTTCCCCGGCCAGGGCGGGATCCTGGCTCAGCTCGGTGAGCATGGCCACGGTAGGGTCGAACTCGCGCGCCTTGCGCTCGCGCACCACGGTGCGGAACAGCTCCCAGACGTCGCGCGAGGTCTCGAAGTGATCGCGACGCTCGCCCAGCTGGTGCACCACCCGCACCAGTTTGAGATTCATCAGCTCGCGCAGGCTGTTGCTCACGTTGGACCGGGCGACAGCCAGAACGCCGGCAATGGTCTCCGCATCCATCGGCTTCCCGGCCAGGAACAACAGGGCATGCACCTGCGCGACGGTCCGGTTCACGCCCCAGCGCGAGCCCATCTCGCCCCAATGCATGACGAAACGTCGGCTCAGCGGGCTGAGCGGGTCGGTGGCATAGGCGGCGGCGGACTCGGTCATGAGCGATCCTCTGGGAACAGCCGGAGCATGGCTTGCATGCAGGTTAGTTCCGGCATATATTTCTGTCAAGACAGAAATAACTGTCTGAAACGGAGGCGAACATGCGCCGAGACGACCTCATCGACGTGCCCGCCCGGCCGGGCCAGACCCTGGTCCTGGGCGGCGCTGGCTTCATCGGTCGCCATGCGGTGCAGGCCCTGCTGGCCCAGGGCCATGCGCCCGTGATTGGCAGTCGGCATCCCGGCCGGATCGACCATCGGCTTCCCGCGGCGGCGCGTGGCTGCCCCCGCCGGAAGGCTCGATTCGAAGCCCTGCTGACGGCGGACGCATGGATTCCCCTGCTCGCCGAAATCCGCGTCGTGGTCAACTGCGTGGGAATCCTGCGGCAACGCGGACGAGAAACCTATCAGCGCGTGCATCACCAGGCGCCCGCGGCACTGGCTGAAGCCTGCCGTCGTAGCGGCGTGCGCCTGGTGCATGTCTCGGCCCTGGGCCTGGACCTTCCCGCCCGCAGTGGCTTCCTGCGCTCCAAGTGCGACGGCGAGGCGGCGCTGAAGGCCTCGGGCGCGACGGGGTGTATTGTCCGCCCTTCCCTGCTCGATGCCCCGCACGGTGGCTACGGGGCGCGCTGGATCCGCCGCGTCGCGCGCTGGCCCGTGCACGTGCTGCCCGCCGATGCCACCGGGCGCATCGCCGCCCTGGATGTGCAGGACCTGGGCGAGGCGCTGGCCCGGCTCGCACACCCGATCACCGACGAAGCCGGCATGGCGGAGTTCGAATTGGGCGGCCTGGAGGCCTTGTCCCTGCGGGACTACCTGGCGCGACTGCGCAGGTTGCACAGCCCAAGGCCCGCGCGTGTGCTGCTCATCCCGGGTTGGCTGGCGCGACTGGGCAGCCATGCCTGCGACCTGGTCCATGCCACGCCCTTCTCCTTCGGACACTGGGAACTGTTGCGGCGCGACAATTGCCCGCGCATCAACCATCTTCCGGCGCTGCTGGGCCGCGCGCCGCGCCCGGTCGGCGCGGACGCTCCGGGTGACGTCCGGTCGCCCCGGCTGCAGCCGGATCCCGCCTGAGACCGCCGGCCCAACCGTGCTAGCCTTCGCGCGGCCGTGGCGGCGCCGGGGGAGGCCCGCTTGCAACTGGATCCATTCACCACTGCGTTGATTGCGCTGCTGGCGTCGGCCGCGATGGCCGCGGGCCTGTATGCGGCCGCGTCCAGGCAGCCGCGCGAACTGGCCTGCGCCCAGCGCCTGTGGGCACGCGCGATCGTGCTGGCGCCCGCGGGATGGTTGCTGCTGGAGTGGGCCGATGACCTTCCTTCGCTGGCAGTGCCCGGCAAGACCCTCATCATCGCCTCGTTCGTGGAATACCTGCGCGCGCTGGTGGCATGCCGGGGCCGCATGCCGGATTCGCCATGGTTCGCGGCACCCGTGCTGCTGGTGGCGCTGGCAAGCCTGCTGATGCTGTTCACCCATCCGGGGCAGCCCATGCGCACCGGCCTGCTGTCGCTGCTGTGCGCGGGGCTGGCCGCCAGCACGTCCATCGTGGCCTGGAGTCAGCGCAAGGCGGCGACTGGCAGCAACGCCCTGGTGGTGGCCGCGTCGTTCGGCGTGTGCGCACTCGTGCTATGCATCCGCGGAACGCTGCTGTTCCTGCCCGACGGCAGCGCGGCCCGCGCCTGGGTGCAACAGCCCTGGGGTGAGACGCTGCTGCTGGGGGGTGCGATGCTGGCACCCGCCGTGGCCAGCCTCGGTTTCGTGTTGATGGGCAGCGACCGGCTGCTGCAGCGGTTGGAGCACCTGGCCAACACCGACAGCCTGACCGGCCTGCTGACCCGGCATGCCTTCCTCGAGCGCGCGGGCGCACACCTGGCGCAATCGCCGACCCGGCCCAGCTCCCTGCTGATCATGGACCTGGACCACTTCAAGCGGATCAACGACGCCTACGGACACGATGTCGGCGACCAGGCGCTGGTGCTGGCGGCCAAGGCCATGCGAGCCGCGCTGCGTCCGCAGGATCTGGTGGGTCGCCAGGGCGGCGAGGAATTTGCAGTACTGCTTCCCGATACTGCCCTGCCCGGCGCCGAGGCGATCGCCCGGCATCTGCAGGACGCCGTCGCGGGCGTGTACCTGATCGCCCATGGCAAACCGGTCCAGCTGCGCGTGTCGATTGGTGTCGCCACCCTCGGAGAGCAGGACCACGATCTGGCCGGCCTGCTCAAACGTGCCGATCAGGCCATGTACGGCGCCAAGCGCGCGGGCCGCGACCAGGTCCACGCCATGCCTGCGGGCCTGGCCTAGAACGCGACCCGGGTCGTCAGACCTTCCGGTAGTTGTCCTGCATCGGATACGTGCGGGCATACAGGGCGAAAGCCGCCGCGGCCACCATCGCGAACACCGCGAAGAAGAACATCAGGAAGGCGTTCTCGCTCCAGCCCTGGGCCTGGATCCAGCCGATCACCGCCGGGTCGCGCACGGTGTTGTTGGTCAGCAGCACCCACAGGCCGCCGAAGGTGCTGGTGAGGTACCAGAAGGCCATGATCACGCCCTTCATCGCGTGCGGCGCCTGGCTGTAGGCGAACTCCAGCGCGGTGGCCGAGACCAGCACTTCGCCGAAGGTCAGCAGCACGTAGGGCCAGGTCTGCCAGCCGATGGAGAGTTGGGCACCGGAGTCGAGCTCGAGCTGGATCCAGCCGGCGATCACCCACGCCACCGCGGAAAACGCGATGCCCCAGGCCATGCGCTTGAGCGGCGTGGGATTGAAACCGAACCGGCGCAGCGCCGGATACAGCACGATGTTGTTGAACGGGATCAGCATCATCACGAACAGCGGATTGAGCGCCTGCATCTGCGAGGGCGACGCGAACCAGCCACGCAGGAAGGCGGCGATGCCGTCGGGCAATGCCGAGAACGTCGGCATCACCATTTCGCCGCCCTGCAGCACCCAGGTCGAGGCCTTCTGGTCGAACAGCGACCAGAACGGCGTCACCAGCGCGAACACGATCAGGATGCGCAACACCGCGCGCACGCCATCGATGGATTCGTCCGGATGCAGGCCGCGGGCCCGCTCCAGCTGCAGCGAAGCGCCCCAGCCGACGGTGCCAATCAGCGTGCCCAGGGCCAGGCAGGCCGTGATCACGAAGCCCCAGCCTTCGGGCCAGATTCCGGCGCCACTGACCCACAGGACCATCATCAGCACAGCGGCCGCGATGCCCAGGCCCGCGATGACGGTGCCGGGTCCCGGGCTGCCGGTGCGCAGCGCGGTACGCACCACGCTCAGGAAGGAATTCGGATCCGGCCCGGACGGCGGCACGTTGACGTACTGGCGGCGACCCGCCCAGAAAATGACGGTGGCGATGAACATCAGCACGCCCGGGATGCCGAAGGCCCATGCCGGCCCCCAGTTCTTCAGCACCAGCGGCATCAGCAGCGAGGCAAAGAAGGAACCGAAGTTGATGATCCAGTAGAAGGCATCGAACACCACGCGTGCGCGGTGTTTGTTGGTCTGGTCGAACTGGTCGCCGACGAAGGAGACCACCAGCGGTTTGATGCCGCCGGAGCCGAGGGCGATCAGGAACAGGCCAGTGAAGAAGCCGTTGCGGTTGTCCTCGAACAGCGCCAGGCAGGCATGGCCCGCGCAGTAGATCAGCGAGAACCACAGCACGGTGTTGTACTTGCCGAAGTAGCGGTCCGACAGCCAGCCACCCAGCAGCGGGAAGAAGTACACGCCGATCACGAAGGTGTGGAAGATGTCCTTGGCGTGGCCCTGCCGGTCGATCAGCGGCAGCGCCGCCAGCAGCACGCTGCCGGCCAGGAACTCCACCAGGATGTTGCGCATGCCGTAGAAGCTGAAACGCTCGCAGGCCTCGTTGCCGATGATGTAGGGGATCTGGCGCGGCAGCGGTGCCTTGGGATCGGCGGCGGTCTCGGTCGGCATCGCGGAAGGCGTCATGGGCATCGGGTCCTGGAACGGGCGCGGGTCCCGCATTGTCCACACAATGCCACCCGAACCCAAGCCGGCCGCCTAGAGCACCGATCCCTGCGTTTCACCGTGCCGGGTCTGGCGGTCGTAATGGCGGTCGCGCAGCCGGAAGCGAAGCTGGGCCTGGAAGCTGGCGCGGCGGGCGGCACGCTCCAGCGCGAGGCAGTTGCGAGACTCCCCCAGCGCCATCAATGCACGGTGCAGCTCCCTGGCGGCCGCGATTGCGTTGTCGCGATGACCTTCCTCGTGGACCGTCAATCCCGTAATCATCCGGTCCCATCGTTCCTGCAGGAAGGGCGCCGGCGTCCTTGGCGGCGACCAGCGCGGCAAGTGGATCGTGATGGACAGGGTGACGCGCACGTTTTCCAGCCGGCAGCCGCGGCCCTGGGGCATCAGCGTGAATTCGGTGGCGATGTTCTGGCGCGTCAAGCCCAGCGCCTTGCCGTCGATGCCCGCCAGCGCCTTGCGTTCGCGCATCTCGCGCCGCAGCTCACGCAGGCTGGTGGCGCGCAGGTCGTAGTAGACCCGCTGCTCATGCACGACCGGGCCTTCATCGACCACGCCGGCGCGCGCCGCCAATGGCGACGCCAGACCCGCGATCAGCAGCCACGCCAACATCATCCTCGTTTCCCGCGCTGTCCAGGCCAGCGACAGCCTGCCGCTCGCAAGCCGGATCGACAAGCCTCGCCGCCCGCCCGGAACGAATTGTTAGACTGCCCGCCAGCCCCGTCCAGGTACGCACGCCGGCATGCGCAAGTTCCGACCCCTGCTGGCCGTAGCGATCGTCCTGATGCTGCTCTGGACGTGGTGGCAACCCGCGCCGGAGCCGGGCGCCCGCCCCGCACCCGACGCGCCGGCCAGCACCTCGCCGACGGTCGCCCTGCCGGCGCCCCCACCCGCCCTGCCCGCGCCCTCTGCGCGGCCGGATGCCAGGGTCTCGCTTCCGCCCGAAGCCGAGCGCACCCTTGCACTCATCGCGCGCGGCGGCCCCTTCCCGTACCGCCAGGACGGCGGCGTGTTCGGCAACCGCGAACGACGCCTGCCGCCGCGCCCGCGCGGCCACTACCGCGAGTACACCGTGGACACGCCCGGCCTGTCGCACCGCGGGCCACGCCGCATCGTCACGGGCGGCGATCCGCCGACCGAGTTCTGGTACACCGACGACCACTACGACAGCTTCCGCCGCATCGAGGGCGTGCGATGAGCGTGCCGCCGCTGCACGCGCTGCTGCTGGACGCGGACCAGTCCGGCGCGTTCTACCTCACCGCCGCAGACCTGCCTGCGCTGCAGGATGCGGCCACCGACTCGGGGCTGCATCTGGTGACGATGGACCTGGCCGACTGCCGCGACAAGCGCGCGCTGCTGCAGCAATTCGCCGATGCCTTCGCCTTTCCGCCGGACATCGGCCACACCTGGGACGCGCTGGCCGATGCCCTGGGCGATCTGTCCTGGCTGCCCGCCGAAGGCTACGTGCTGACGCTGTCGAACCTGGACGCGCTGCGCGACGCGGCGCCGGACGAGCTTGCCAGCCTGGTGTCGGTGCTGGAGGACTGCTCGCTGCAATGGCGCGAGCTGGGCCGGCCCTTCTGGACCTTTCTCGCTCTGGCCGACGACGAGTTTTCGCAGATGCCGGTCTAGCCGGCGCGGAACAGCACGAACGGCAGTGTCGCCACGGCGATCATCAGCAGGATGCCCAGCACCGCCGCAGCCGACTGCAGTGGCTTTTCGCGCATGCCCTGCCAGGTGCTGCGGGCGCGGCCGTCGCGCAGCTCGGCCTCACGCTCGGCGCGGGCGCGCGCCCCGCGCTCGGCCTGATAGCCCGCCATCAGCTGCAGGGCCTGGGCCTCCTGCTCCTTCTGCCGCAGCCAGATGCCGCCCGCCGACACGCCCCACAGGCTGGGCCGCGTTTCATAGATCTCGATGCCATGCGCGGCCATCAGCTCGCGCACGTCATCGGCTTCGTCATCGGGCACGTTGCGGAGGTTAAGCAGCAGCTTGGCCATGCCGGCATGATAGCGCCACCGTGCGCGCCCCGCTCCGCGCCCCGCCCCTACGGAATTCGATGGCTCCCCGACTGACGCACGCCGCCCGCCTCACCCTGCTGACGGTTTGCGCGCTGCTGGCGTTCGCGGGCAACTCGCTGCTGTGCCGCGCCGCGCTGGACCGGACCGGCATCGACCCGCTGGGCTTCACCGTGCTCAGGCTGTTTGCCGGTGCGGCGGTGCTGTGGGCGCTGGTGGCCTGGCGTGGGTCTGCCGCGCTGGCGCACGGGTCCTGGATCTCGGCGCTGGCCCTGCTGGCCTACGCGCTCGGATTCTCCTGGGCCTACACCGGCATGACCGCGGGCACGGGCGCGCTGCTGCTGTTTGCGGCGGTGCAGGCCACGATGCTGGCCGGTGGCCTGGCCCTGGGCGCGCGCTGGACGCCACGGCAGGCAGCCGGACTGGTGATCGCGATGGCGGGCCTCGCCTACCTGTTGTCGCCCGGACTCGAAGCGCCTGCGGCGGGGCCCGCCGCCTGCATGCTGCTGGCCGGCATCGGCTGGGGCATCTACAGCCTGCGCGGGCGCGGCCAGGCGGATGCCACGGCCACCACGGCAGGCAACTTCCTTCGCGCGGCGCCACTTTCACTGCTGGCCTGCCTTCCGTGGCTGGGAACGGTGAGCATCGACGCCGCGGGGGCCGCACTGGCCCTCGTGTCCGGCGCCGTCACGTCGGGCCTGGGTTACGCGGTGTGGTACGCGGCCTTGCGCGATCTGACGCCACAGGTGGCCGGCAGCAGCCAGCTGGTCGTACCGGTGGTGACCGTCGCCGCCGGCACGCTGCTGCTGTCCGAGCCGCTGGGCTGGCGCCTCGGCATCGCCTCGGTGATCGTGCTGGGCGGTATCGCGCTGACCTTGCCCTGGCGCAGGGCCACGCGCGCCGCCTGATCAGTCCGGCCGCAGATCGCGCGGACTTTCGAATTCTCGACGCCTGCCATCCAGCGGATCGATGAAGGCCAGCGACTTGGCCAGCAGGGCCAGCGGCCGCTGCCAGTCGTCGGCCGCCTGGCCCGCGTGCGGGCCATACAGCGGGTCGTTGAGCAGGGGCACCCCCAGCGCCGCCATCTGCACGCGCAGCTGGTGCTTGCGGCCCGTGACGGGTTCGAGGCGGTACTGCCAGTGCTCACGTCCGCGCAGGCCCACATCGATCAGCGTCTCGGCATTGGCCGCGCCCGCCTCTTCCTGCATGCGGGGGAAGGGTGATCCGTTGGCAATCCGCGAATGGCGACGCAGAGGGAAAGCGACGCCCGGCAGCGGCGACGCCAGGGCGAGGTAGTGCTTTCGGATCCCGCGCTCGCGGAACAGGGCCTGGTAGGCCGCGCGGCTGCCCGGATTCACGGAGAACATCACCAGGCCCGAGGTGGCGCGGTCGATGCGATGCAAAGGCACCAGGGTTTCGTTGCCGGTGGCGCGCACGAGCCGCCTGAGCAGGCACTGCTCGACCCAGGCGCCGCCAGGCGTCACCGGCAGGAAGGGCGGTTTGTCCACCACCAGCAGGTGTGCATCGGCATGGATCATCTGCTCGGCGAAAGGAAGATCCGGCTCGCTCGTTACTTCGCGGAAATAGCGCACTTCCAGGCCCACCCGATACGGTGCGTCCGGGGCCAAAGGCACACCCTCGCGATCCTGCACGCGACCGCGCCGCATGCGGTCGCGCCAGGTGTCGCGGGACACCGACGGAAAGCGGGCGCACAGACCCTCGAGCACCGTGCTCCACTCGCCGGGCGGCAGCTGCCAGCGGCTGGCGATCGGCGTGTTCATGGCTCGGCGACGGCCGCGTCGCGCAGGGCCACGCCCAAATCCGGCTGGTCGATGAAAAAACCATCGACGCCTTCGTCCATCAACCGTCGGCCGTAGGCCTCGCCCGCGTGCTCGCGCCGAAGCGTATACGCATGCACCTCCAGCCCGAGCCTCTGCGCAGCGCGCAGGCAGGCATGCAGCGGACCCGCGGGCCCCGCGGGCAGCAGGCTGTCCTTGCCAGGGCCGATGGCGCTCGCGTGACTGTCCCGCAGCCTTTCCAGCGCGTCCGGGCCCGCGAGGCTGCCGCAGCGCGGATCGCCCAGGGCCGAGGCGCCGAGCAATTCCCGCAGCCCGTGCCGATCTTCGCCGCCCTGCGCCAGCAAGCGCAGGTCATAGGGCGCGTGTCGTTCGAAATCCCCAAGCAGCTGCACCAGGGGCCAGTCGACGCCGGCGGCCGGCATCCACACGCGCTTGAGTTCGACCAGGTTGCCCACCTCGAAGGACTGGATGAACACCCGCGCCGGATCGGTGAAGCCGGCCGCGACCAGCTCGCGCACCACGCCCTGGCCCAGCGACACGCCGATGCGTGACCCGTCGTGATGCCGCCCTTCCTGCGCGAACCAGGTCGGATGCTTGGTTTCCGGATACAGGCCCACGCGCCGCCCGTTCGCTTCGGCCGCCTGGACCAGCGCGATGATCTCGGTGAACGTGGCAATACCGAACTGGCCGTCGTAGGCCTGGCTGCCGGGCCGCAGCGCCGGCAGGCGTTCCCGCGCGCGCAGCCGCCGCAGTTCGTCCAGCGTGAAGTCCTCGGTGAACCAGCCTTCGCGCTCGATGCCGTCAATGCACTTTCGGCATCGGCGCGTAGCGAACTCGGCATGCGTGGCCACGTCGGTGCTGTCGGACAATTCATTCTCGTGGCGCGCGACCAGCACGCCGTCGCGCGTGGCCACCAGGTCGGGCTCGATGAAGTCGGCGCCCTGCGCAATCGCCAGGGCATAGGCCTCCAGCGTGTGCTCGGGTCGGTAGCCGCTCGCCCCGCGGTGGGCGATCACGCGAGGCCGGCGCGTCATGGCGTGAGTTGAAGCAGATCCCAGCGGTTGCCGTAAAGGTCCACGAACACCGCCACGCTGCCATAGTCTTCGTGACGGGGCGCTTCCTGGAACGCGACGCCCGCGGCCAGCATGCGGGCATGCTCGGCCGCGAAGTCGTCGGTGTGCAGGAACAGCCACACCCGCCCGGCGCCCTGCCTGCCCACCTGCGCCTGCTGGTCCGGGGTGGCCGCCCGCGCCAGCAGCAGGCTGGTGCCGCCAGGCCGGCCCACCCGCACCCAGCGTTTGCCGGGGCCGCGTGGCGCGTCCTCCAGCATGTCAAAGCCCAGCGCCCGTGTGTACCAGGCAATGGCCTCGTCGTAGTCGTGCACCAGCAGTGCGATCGCGCCCAGGCTCGTCGTCATGCCGCCATTGTGGACCATGGCAGCTATGGAAAAAGCGCCGGGACCGTTGCATGCTCGCGCCACCGGAACCGGGCGATCCTGCCCGGGCCGTGCCGCCAACCAGGAGCTCGCCATGGCCAAGGGCCTGAACCAGAAGAAGACCGAAAAGAAGAAGCCGGAGAAGACGCTGAAGGAAAAGCGCGCCGAAAAAGCCAACAAGAAGGCCGGCAAGGCCTGATCCCCGCGGACGGACGCCTCGCCGAGGCGTCCGCTCCAGGCGCACGCAGCGCCTACAATGGGTCCCCTTCCGCCGGACCCCGCCCATGACCCAGCCCGTCCGCCTGTCCAAGCGCGTGGTCGAGATCGCCGGCTGCTCGCGCAGCGAGGCCGAACAGTATGTCCAGGGCGGCTGGGTGCGCGTGGATGGTGTCGTGGTCGAGGAGCCGCAGTTCAAGGTGCTCGACCAGCAGGTGACGCTGGATCCCGATGCGCGCCTGGTGCCGGCCGAGCCGGCGACGATGCTGCTGCACAAGCCTGCCGGCCAGGACCCTGCGCAGGCCGCCTCGCTGCTGGTTCCAGACCAGCGCTGGCCCGACGATCCCAGCGGCTGGCGCCTGCACACGCGCCACTTCGCCCACCAGGCGCCGGGCATGCCGCTCGAACCCGAGGCCAGCGGCCTGATGGTGCTGAGCCAGGATGGCCGCGTGCTGCGGCGCCTGAAGGAAGATTCGGAGAAGCTGGAGCAGGAATTCATCGTCGAGGTCACCGGCGAGCTGGCGCCCTACGGCTGGAAGCGGCTCACCGGCGGCACCAGCTACCAGGGCTGGCCGGTGGCCGCATTCAAGGTGAGCTGGCAAAGCGAGACCCGCCTGCGCTTCGCGATCAAGGGCGTGCGCCCCGGCCTGCTGCAGTTCCTGTGCACCGAGGTCGGCCTGCAGGCAGTGGCGATCAAGCGCATCCGGCTGGGCCGCGTGCCCTTGTCCAAGATGCCGCCGGGACAGTGGCGCTACCTGCCGGTGGACGAGCGCTTCTGAGTCAGGTGTCTTCCCTGATGGGCGCGTAATTGGCGCGCAGGTAGTCCACCAGCCCCTTGAGCTGCAGCGCCTGCACCTGGTCCACCACCGGTGCGAACTTCGACAGGTCGTCCGGGGTGTAGCCGCCGGCGCGGTACCACAGCGTGACGCGGGTGCCGCCGGCCTTGTCGTCCTCGAGCCGGAATTCCAGCGCACCGTGCAGGCCCATGCCCTGCAGCGGGCCCAGGCCACCGGTCATGCGCAGGGTCCTGCCGGGATCCACGAAGCTCACCGTCAGGTGCTGGGCCTGCTGGTTGCCGTTGGTTTCGCAGAAGCAGCCGCCGGCGCGCGGCTGGATGCTCAGCTCGGATGCCTGGCCCCACCAGGTGTGGTCGCGCGGCCACCAGCGCCCCACTTCCTCGACCAGGGCATTCCACGTGGTCTGGCGGTCGGTGGCGACCACGGCGCTGTTCTCGACGGTGAATCCGGACGGACTGCTGTCCTTCACTGCGGCGGTGGCGGGCGCGGCAACGGCCACGGCCAGCGCGACGGCGGCGAACAAGATGCGGACGAACATGCGGCGCTTCTCCCCGGCCCGGAGCAGGCCCCTGCCCATTCGAACGCGCGGCTGCCGCCCGGTCAAGCGCGTGCTCATATTCCGCGCATGCATCAGCCCATGCCGCCGGGGGACTTGAATCATCGGCGGCGATGCGATGTTGTGTGCACTGGTCGCCTGCCGCTCGCCATGTCCCGCCTCCTGGTTTTCCAACACGTCGCCGCCGAACCGCTGGGCACCCTGGATCCCCTGATCCGGCGCCGCGGGCACCGCATCCGTTTCGTCAACTTCGAGCGCGACCCCGGGGCCGAGCCCAGCGTGGACCGCTATCGGGGCCTGGTGGTGCTGGGCGGCCCGATGAATGTCCAGGACCAGGCCACGCGTCCGCACCTGCGCACCGAACTTCGTGCGATCGAGGCGGCGCTGCGGCAGGGCAAGCCGGTGCTCGGCATTTGCCTGGGCGCACAGCTGCTGGCGCACGTGCTGGGTGCGCCCGTGCAGCGCCACCCGCAGCCCGAGATCGGCTGGTACGACCTGCAGCTCACCGCCGCCGGCCGCGCCGATCCGGTGCTGTCCGCGCTCGGCGCAGCCACGCCGGTGTTCCAGTGGCATGCCTGCAGCTACGCGCTGCCGGCCGGCGCCGTGCAGCTGGCCCGCACCACCACCTGCGAACAGCAGGCCTTCCGCTACGGCGACTCGGCCTATGGACTGCAGTTCCATCCGGAAGTGGATGCGGCGCTGATCGGACGCTGGCTGGCCAATCCGTCCTATGCCCAGGAACTGGCCGAGGCGGGCCTGGCACAGGACCCCGACCAGATCCGGCGAAGCACCACCGCTCTGGTCACCCAGCTGCAGGCGGTGGCCGAACCCCTGTTCGAAGGCTTCCTGGACCTGGTCGGCCGGCCGCAGCGACGCCAGGTGCTGCCGTCGCGCGAGTGGGCCTGAGTCGCGGCCTCAGCGCTGCACGGCCTTGAGCTCGCGCAGCTGGCGGGCATCCTCGGCGGTGAAGGCCTGGCGCGCCAGCCAGGTGCGGCCGTCGGCGGTCTGCACCGAGACCAGGGCCAGGTCGAGCTGCGCATCGGCCGGCACGCCTTCCGCGCCCCATTCCGAATAGGCCCCGGGCCGCAGGATGGTTTCGTGCTGCTTGCCCGGCGGCATGCCTCCGAAAACCTCGAAGCTCACCAGCTGCCGCAGCCAGGGCTGGTCGCGACCCGGTGAACGCAGGGTGCCCCAGGCGGTGAGGCGGGTCACGTGCAGTTCGCTGCGGTTGTCCAAGGACACCCGGAGGAAGGGTTCGGTGACGCCGGTATCGCCCAGCGGCTGCTTGCTGTATTCGGCCCGCGTGATTCGGAAGCCTTCCACCTGCCCCTGCTCGGCCTCGACCTGCGCCTTCAGGGCCTCGAGCCTGGCGATTTCCTGTGCGGCCGCCTGCGAGCCCTCCCGGGCCTGTTCGGCCTGGCCCTCGTACGCGCGCCGGATGACCTCGTCGGCGCCGAGGCCATGCAGGGCGCGGTTGGGCGTCGAGGCCGCGGCGCTGGCCGCGCCGTCCGCCGCCGTGGGGGCCAGCCTGACCAGGGCGTCGTCGAAGCGGGTGCGCTGGCCCGCGTCCAGATCGTCACGGACGGCCTGCACCGAGCGCGACCAGTCGTCCGGGCTGTCGGCATCCAGGGTTGGGCTGGCGCAACCGGCCAGGCCGGCCAGGAGCAGGGCAAGGAAGGCAGTGCGCAGCGGCTGAAGCGTCATGGCGGTCAACTCCCCTTGGACTGTGGCGATACTAGCGCCCGCCACCTCGGCCCGAGCCACCGCCTGGCGGCCATCCCCTCCCCTTCGGTCGGCGCGGGATGCGAGAATCGCGGCCTTCGCCTGCTTCGGATCCCCCATGGCCTCCAGCCTGCTCGCCCTGCTCGACGACATCGCCACCATCCTCGACGACGTGTCGGTGATGACCAAGGTGGCCACCAAGAAGACCGCCGGCGTGCTGGGCGACGACCTGGCCCTGAACGCCCAGCAGGTGTCGGGCGTGAAGCCCGAACGCGAACTGCCGGTGGTGTGGGCGGTGGCGAAGGGATCGGCGGTGAACAAGGCCATCCTGGTGCCTGCGGCGCTGGCCATCAGCACTTTCCTGCCGTGGGCGGTGACGCCGCTGATGATGATCGGCGGCGCCTTCCTCTGCTACGAAGGCGTGGAAAAGCTGGCGCACAAGTTCCTGCACAGCAAGGAAGAGAAGCAGAAGAAGCACGTCGAGCTGGTCGAGGCGGTCGCCGACGAAAGCGTGGACCTGGTCGCGCACGAGAAGGACAAGATCAAGGGCGCCATCCGCACCGACTTCATCCTTTCGGCCGAGATCATCGTCATCACCCTGGGCGAAGTGGCCACCCGGCCGTTCTCGGTGCAGGTGGGCGTGCTGATTGCCATCGCGGTGCTGATGACCGTCGGCGTGTACGGCCTGGTGGCGGGCATCGTGAAGATGGATGACGGCGGCCTGTACCTGAGCCAGCTGCCGGGCGACTCGATTTTCCGTCGCGCCAAGCGTGCGCTGGGCCGCGGCATCCTGGTCGGCGCGCCCTGGTTCATGAAGTTCCTGTCCATCGCCGGCACCGCCGCGATGTTCCTGGTCGGCGGCGGCATCCTGGTGCATGCCATCCCGGTGATCCACCACGCCATCCAGGACATCACGCCGTCCGGCGGCGTGGGCCTGCTGGTATCCATGACCGCCGAGGCCCTGGTCGGCATCGTCATCGGCATCGGCGTGCTGCTGGCCGTGATGGGTTTCCGGAAAATGCGCGGCAAGCCGGCCGCGCAGGCCTGAACCCGCGCTAGGGGGCGGCGGCGGGGGCGGCAGCCGCGTCCAGGTGCTGCCGCAGGAAGCCGGCCACGCCTTCCCAGGTCTTGCGGCGGTTGTCCGCATCCGAAATACCGTGGCCTTCCTCCTTGAAGTACAGGGTGACCGGCGGCCGCGCGTCCAGACCCAGCATGCGCACCAGCCGGCGCGTGTGCTCGTAGTCCACCCGGATGTCCTCGCCGCCGTGCACCAGCATCAGCGGCACGGTGAGCTTGCGGTACTGGAACAGCGGCGAGGTCTCGCGCATCAGCTCGGGCTGGGTGTTGGGATTGCCCAGCATCTTCTCCAGTTCCTTGCGTAGCGACTCGAATCGGCCGGCGTCGCTGGCGGTGAACAGCAGTCCGCGGTCGCTGACGCCGAACATGGACACCACGCACCGGAACCGACCCGGCCAGCGCAGCGACGACAGCAGCCCCGAGTAGCCGCCGTAGCTGGCGCCGACCATGCACATGCGCCCGGCGTCCACCGGATGCGCCGCCACCGCGGCCTCGATCGCCGCATCGATGTCGTTCTCGATCAGCGTGCCCAGGCTGCCGTAACCGGCTTCGCGGAAGGCCTTGCCGTACCCCTCGGAGCCGCGGAAGTTGACCTGCAGCACCGCATAGCCCAGCGAGGCAATGAACTGCACCTCGGGATTGAAGTGACGCCGGTCGGCGACGCCGATCGGTCCGCCATGCGGCATCACCACCAGCGGCCGGCGACCGGCACCGGGCGGCAGCGTGAGATAGGCCTCGATGGGCAGTCCGTCGGAACTCTTCACCTGCAGCGTCACCGCGGGTGCCAGGGCCTTGCCGCTCAGCCACGGCGCCGACTCGTCGAGCACGCTGGCGCGGCCTGCCTCCAGGTCGAGGTGGTAGACCACCGCGGGCTGGTCGCTGGCGTCCACCCACAGCAGGTTCTGGCGGGCATCCTCGCTGCGCGCCAGCATGGCCACGGTCTTGCCGGGGAAACTGCGGGTCAGCCGGCTGCGCAGCTGCTGGGCCTCGGCGTCGAAATACTCGCTGATCAACTGGCCCGACTCGTAGTACGCCGCGCCGATCGCCTCGCCGCGGGCATTGATGATGGGTGACACCAGGTCGATGCCGGGCTTGGCGAACAAGGTGCGCGTGACCTTGCGCTGCACGGGGTCGAACTCCACCAGTTCGCGCTGCTCGCGATCCGCTCCGATCAGCCCGTAGATGAGCCGGCCGTCGCCGGACACCGCCATCGGATTGAAGCCGTCGTCCTTGTCCAGCACCAGGACGTCCTGGAACTTGCCGTCGGCCCCGTGCACCAGCACGGCCTTGCCGTCACGCGCCACGATGGCCGCGCGCACCTGCCCGCGTGCATCGGTGAACCAGTAGCTGTCGCCCGAAAGCCCCTCGTTCAGACGCTCCACCAGCGGGTAGCGGAAGGATTCCAGCGCCTGCTCGGTGCGGATGTCCAGGCGATGCAGCTGGGCTTCGCCCCGGGTTCCGCGGCTGGCGTAGAGGATATGTCCGGGGTCGGCACTGAGCTTGTCCACCAGGGCGCCGGGACGGCGCACGCGCAGGATATCGGGCGTGTCCTTGCCGTCCTGGAATCGGAACACCCACAGCATGGGATCGCCCGCGCCCACCGTGATCTCCGCCAGCAGGGTGTCGTCGCCCTTCCAGTCCAGGTCGGTTACGGCGGTGCGGCTGTTGGCGATGCGGCGGATGGTGCCGCCTTCCAGGTCGTAGACGTCGATCGCCCAGATCTCGCCAGGCTCGCGGATCGCGCCGGCCACGTAGCGACCGCCCGGACTCATCGCGAATCCGCCCAGCCGCGACGGCTTCCACAGTTCTTCCACCGGCAGCGGCAACTTGCCCGGCGCCGGCGGCGCACGCTGCGCATTGCGACGGTCCGGCGCGGGACTGCCCCCCGCCTTGAACTGCTCGCGGTAGAACGCGGGGAACGGGTCCGGGTACAGGCCGACGTAGCTGAACTCGTGGCGCGCCGCGATCTGCGGATGATTCGCTTCCAGCCAGTCCATCGCACGCAGGCCGCGATTGGCGACGTGGAAGCGCGAGGCGCGCCGGAATATCAGGTCACCGGCATAGGAAATGATCCCCGGCTTGACCTCGAAGCGGAACGCCGGATCGTCGCGCAGCGTCCATTGCACCCAGGCCAGCCGCAGCCGGTCCCAGCGGTACTTGCCTGCCGGCATCACGTACAGGCCCAGCGTCTGGCCGACGCCGATTTCTTCCAGGCGTCCACCGGTGAAATGGCTGGATTCGCTCTTCACCGTGAGTGAACTGACGGCCAGGTCGGAGTCCACTGCCACCAGCACCAGGCCCTCGCCGTCACGCAGTTCCGGCACGTCGCCCGGCTTGACCTTGAAATCACGCGCCAGTGTCTGGGCACACGCCAACAGCAGGCAACACAGGCACAACCAACGAATCCAAGGCATCGCAGGCAACCGCAGGGAGTTGCCGCATGATCGTGCAAGCGGACGGCCCTGCCAAGTTTCCGGCCGCCGGCGACGGCAAGGGAGTAAGCTGGGCCGGCAGCGCCTGAAGGGCCTGCCGCTCCTCGCCCGTCACGACCAGGCCCCGGTCTCGCCGTTTCGCTCCCGCTCGCGCTCGCCTTCCCGCTACGGGAGGCCACGCCCCCAGGGAGCCGCCATGCCTGGCTACAGCACCCGTCTGCTCACCCTGCGCCTGGGTGGGCTGGACTATCGCATCCGCGCTCTCAGCGACCGGCAGCAGTTCGCCGATCCCAGCGGCCGCGCCGAACGCGCCGGCATTTCATCGGCCAACTGGTGCCTGTTCGGCCAGGTCTGGCCGTCGGGTCGTGTCCTGGCGCAGGCGATGAGCGGCTTCGAGGTCGACGGCAAGCGCATCCTGGAACTGGGCTGCGGCCTGGGCCTGGCCAGCCTGGTGCTGAACCGACGCAAGGCCGACATCACCGCCAGTGACCACCATCCGCTGGCCGAAGAATTCCTGACCTACAACGCCGCGCTCAACGGCCTGCCGCCGCCCGCCTACCTGGACCTGGCGTGGACGCTGCCCCAGCCCGACCTGGGACGCTTCGACCTGATCATCGCCAGCGACGTGCTGTACGAGCGCGGCCACGCCGAGCAACTGGCGGCGCTGTTGCACCTTCACGCCCGGCCCGAAGCCGAAGTGCTGATCACCGACCCGGGCCGCGGCAACAGCGGCGCCTTCACCACCGCGCTCAAACGCCAGGGCTATGCGGTGGACGAGGTGCGCAGCGCCTTCGACGACGGCGATGTGCCGCCCTACCGCGGGCGGCTGCTCAGCTACCGGCGCTGAGGTCGCGCCTCAGCGCACCACATGCCAGCGCGTCTGGCGTCCGGCCAGGTACTGCACGCGGCGGCCGTCGAACAGCGCGCTCTGCTCGAGCTTGATCTGCACCCACTGCCCGCCCCACTCCGGCACCTGCGCCTTGGCATTGCCCTCGATGGCGTAGGCGGTGTCCGGATGCAGCGGCCATTGGCCGCCGTCGGTCCTGCCGCTCTGGTCGTCCCACATGCCGATGGTGGGGCCGACCGAGTGGCCGAAGAAACCCAAGGGATGCGTGTAGGTGCGCGACACGATGCCGGCCTTTTCGGACGCGGTGCGGGTGGCGGCCAGTACTTCGCTGCCGGTGCGCCCGGTGCGGAACTGCGAGGTCAGCAGATCCTGCCAGCGGTTGCCGGTGGCCAGCGCAGCCTTGAGGCCGGCCGGCACATCGTCTTCGCCCAGGCGCGGCACGTAGCCCATTTCCTGGGTGTCGGTGCACAGCTTGAGGTAGCAGAAGCCGACGTCGGTGTGCAGCACGTCGCCTGGCAGGATCACGCCTTCGGCGCCGCAGAAGTCGCTGTCGCGCTCGCAGGCCTGGCCCTGGCGCTGGAAGTTCACGTCCGGCTGGAACCAGGCCGGCAGGCCCAGCGACTCGAAGCGCTGGCGGATGTACCAGGCCACGTCGTCGGTGGTGGTCACGCCGGGCGTGATCACGCGGGTGGAGAAGGCTTCGCTGATCACGCCGCGGGCCAGCGCCACCACCTGGGGATACACCGCTTTTTCGGTGGCGCTGCGGGTTTCGATCCAGCGCACCACCAGGTCCTCGGCCGACACCAGGCGCGAGGCATAACCTTCGGGCAGCACCTCGACCAGGCGCTGGTGCAGCGCGTGGCTCAGGCCGTCGGCCACCGGCCACTGGCGCGAAGTGTTGATGCCGATGCGCTGCGGGTCGCGGTCGGCGATCAGCTTGCCCAGCGCTTTCCACTGCGCGTCCAGGTCGCCGCCCGACCAGACCGAGGTGTAGGGCTCGCCCAGCGGATAGCGGTTGACAACCAGCCGGTCCACGCTGCCGTCGGCCTTGCGGTGGAAGGCCAGCAGCGTGGTGCGGCGCGCGGCATGGCTGGGCTGGGGCACCAGGGTGAAATACACCGGGTCCTCGGCGTATTCGCGCGACAGCACCAGCCACAGGTCGATGCGCGTCTCGGCCATCAGCCGGGGCAGCAGGGTCTCGAAGCGCTCGGCCAGGATGCGGTTCTCGACCGCCACACGCTCCCTCGGCGCCAGCACGGCGTCGCCGCCGGGCACTTCCCGCCCCTGGTCGAAGGCCATGGCCGGAACGGCCAACGCACACAGCAGCGGGGCAATCAGGGAAAGGCGCATGGCGGGTCCTGGCAAGGGTCTGTCACGATGATAATCGCATCGTCCTGCCCGGAGTCAGCCATGGCCCTTTATCGCGTCGCTGCGTTCTGCGATGGCCCCGCAGGCGGCAATCCCGCCGGGGTCCACCTGTCGGACCGGTTGCCGGAACCCGCGCAGATGCAGCACATCGCCGCTGGGCTCGGCTTCTCGGAAACCGCCTTCGCCGCGCCGGAGGGCGACGGCTGGCGCGTGCGCTACTTTGCGCCGACGGTAGAAGTGCCGTTCTGCGGGCACGCCACGATCGCGCTGGGCGCGATGCTGGCGCGCGAGGTGCGCGAAGGCGTGCATGCGCTTCAGCTCAATGCGCAGGCCATCACCGTCGAGGCGCATCGCGACGGCGAGCGCATGCAGGCCGCGCTGCAGTCCCCGCCCACCCGCAGCGCGCGCTTGCCACCGGCGCGCGTGACCGATGTGCTGGCGCTGTTCGGCTGGCAGTCCGGGCAGCTGGATCCGCGTTTGCCGCCGGCCCACGTGCACGCCGGCGCCGACCACCTGCTGCTGGCGGTGCGCGACCGCGCCACGCTGGCGGCGATGCGCTACGACTTCGAGGCTGGCCGCCGTCTGATGAAGGATGCGGGCTGCCTGACCATTGCCCTTGTCCACGCCGAGAGCGACCAGCGCTTCCACTGCCGCAACGCCTTCGCCGCGGGCGGCGTGTACGAAGACCCGGCCACCGGCGCAGCCGCCGCTGCCTTCGCAGGGTACCTGCGCGACATCGGCTGGCCGCACGCGGGCGCCATCGACCTGGTGCAAGGCGAGGACATGGGCCGCCGATCGCTGCTGCACGCGCGAATTGACCCTCCGGCGGGCAGTTCGATCCGGGTTTCGGGCGGCGCGCGGCTGATGGCGCCCGACGAGGCTTAACCCAGTCGCTGCAGGAACTGGATCAGCTGCGCACGCTGGTTCGGGCCCAGCAGGCGCAGGATCGGAAGCAGGCGGCCGATGATCTGAGGCAGTTTCTCCTGCGCGGGGCGCGCATTGCCAGCCACCAGCGCATCGATCAAGGGATCCAGGCGCAGCGTTTCAGTCGCGGCGGCCGACGCCGCGGGTGCGACCGCCGCCGTCGATTCCACGGTCGAAGGCGGCATCGGGGCCGCGGCCCCAGACGCCTCGACGGGGGACGCCGACGCGGCGGCCTCTGTCGCGGCGACGGACGCCGGCGTGTCGGCCTGGGGCGACGCCAGCTGCGCCGTGCACTGGTCCATCAGCGCCGAGGCGTCGGTGGCATCGGCGGTATCCGGGCTGACCACAGCGGACTGCAGCACCACCGAAATCGCCTGGCCATCCTCGCCCACCGGCAGGTTGGCGGCCAGTTCGGAGCGAAGCCGTTCCAGCATCCCGCCGATGCCGATGAGCTCACCGCCCGGAAGCGACAGCGCAAAACCACCCAGGCCGATGCGCGCCGCCGTGTCCTCCTTGCGGATGCGGGCTCGCAGCAACTTCGCCACCTGCTGCACCAGGCGCTCGGCCACGTCGCGGCCCTGGTAGAGGAAGAAGCGGCGGAAGTCCTCGATCTCCAGCCGCACCAGGCTCATCGGCTGCTGGTGCCGGCGCGCGTAGGCAATGTCCTGCTGCAAACGGTCCAGGAACCCGGCCTTGTTGGCCAGCCCGGTGAGCGGATCGAGCGTGCTCTGCGCCTGCAGCTGGCGGGTGATGCGCCGGTTGTTGGCGTGGGCGCGCGCGCGGGCCACCAGGTCGGTGGTGGTGAAGGGTTTGGTGATGAAGTCGGTGGCGCCCATGTCCAGGGCCTGCATGCGCGCCGCTTCGTCGTTCTCGGCGCCGGTGACGATGATCACCGGCAGCGCCTGCACGCCCGGATCGTCCGAGCCGCGGATGCGCGCCAGCAGCTCGTAGCCCGTGCAGCGCGGCATGTTCAGGTCGGTGAACACCACCTGCAGGGTGTCGTCGGCCTTGATCTGCTCCCAGGCGTCTTCGCCGTCCTCGGCGGTGGCCAGGTCGAACTCGTCGCCGAGCATCTTCTGCGCAGCCTTGCGCATCAGTCGGGAATCATCCACCACCAGGATGCGCGAACGCGCCGGTGCCCCACCGTCCATGCCTTCCCCCTCGTGCGAACCGACCCGGGCAATCTAGACCATGCAGCCACCGCGGCCCAGCCACGTGGGTCACAGTTCGGGAATCACGGCCACCAGCGGGGCAAACGTCGACGCCGCCCGGCACCGGCCACCCTACTGCTTGTGGTTGATGGCGCGGCGCAGGTTGTTGCGGGCAGCGGCGTCAAGACGCTCGTGGAAGAAGTCGCTCAGGTAAATCCGTGGCTTGGCCAGCAGCGCCTTGAGGAAACGGCGTCGATTGAGCCTGAACACGAAGCCCGGCACCTTGCCGCGGTACTCCGAGGCGATGGCACGGTCGTAGGCGGCGAAGGCCTCCGCAGACGCGCCCAGGATCGCCATGTCGCAGTCCAGGAAGAGCGCAGCCTCGCGGTCGACGTCCTCCGGCCCCAGACGCCCATGCGCGGCGGTCAGGCGGATCAGCGCCGCGACCCGCTCGCCATCCAGCGCCTGCGGCGGTGGCCAGCGGCGCAGGTGCTCCAGCGCCAGGTCGGCCGAGCGCGCTTCGTTGTCGCGGCGCCCGGCCTCGTAGATGGCGTCGTGGTAGAGGATGGCCCAGCGCACTTCGTCGGGCTGGTGCCAGCCGGGGCCGGCGGCCACCTCATCGAACCGCGCCAGCACCTCCTGGACGTGGCCGAAGTGGTGGTAGGCGCGCGGCGGCGTTGCATACGCCTGCTCGAGCGCCCGCTGCTGGTCTGCCGGCAGCGGCGGAGGCGGGCTCATGGCCTCGCGTCGACGCTGGACTCCGTGGTCAGGGCGTCGATCTGGTGGCGCTGGTAGGCCATGAAGGCCAGCCAGGCCGCAATGATGACGGCCGCCAGCAGCAGGCGGCGCTTCACGGTTTGATCCTTGCGCGCATGCCGCGGGACTCCTGCATCGGATGGGGCGTCGCCATGCGCGCAAGCATAGCGCCCGCCGTGTCCGGCGGGTACACCCGCGCGACGCCGCTCAATCCTGCTCGGCCGCGGCCTCGCGTCCCTGCTGGCGGATGATCGCTTCCTGGCGCGCGTCCTCGATGGACATCAGCACCGCACCGACATCGGCGCGCGAGTCGTCGAACCGGAACTGGCCGGTCAGCGGCGTGTCGGGCCGCAGATCGCCGCGCTCGTACAGCGCCCACATTTCTTCGCCGAAGTGCGTCTGCGCCAATTCGGGCGCGAACCGGCCCAGGCTGTCGCGCAAGTTGTGCACGTCGCGCAGCAGCATCGTTCGCGCGGCGTTGTTGCCGGCGGCGCTGACCACCTGCGGGAAGTCGATGATGACGGGGCCGTCGGGCGACACCAGCACGTTGTATTCCGACAGGTCGCCGTGGATCAGGCCCAGGCACAGCATGCGCACCACGTCGCGCACCAGGCGCTGGTGGAAATCGCGCGCCTGGTCCGGCTCCAGCTCGACTTCGCCCAGCCGCCGCGCGCTGTGGCCCTCGGCATCGGTCACCAGCGACATCAGCAGCACGCCGTGGTGGTAACCATGCGGACGCGGAACGCACACCCCGGCGTCGGCCAGCTGGTACAGCGCATCCACTTCGGTGTTCTTCCACGCCGTCTCCAGCTCGCGCTTGCCGAACTTGGTGGCCTTGCCCATCGCGCGCTGCTGGCGGCTGCCGCGCACCTTGCGGCCCTCCTGGTATTGCACCCGGGCCTGGAAGCTGCGCTGCCCCATGTCCTTGTAGACCTTGGCGCACATCACCTCCTCGCCGGCGCGCACCACGTACACCGAGGCTTCCTTGCCGCTTTTGAGCGGACGCAGCACGGCGTCGATCACGCCGTCGTCGACCAGCGGCTGCAGGCCCTTGGGAATCTTCATCGGTTCAGGTGCATTAACGGAGGTGGGGCATTATGGACCATGCCCTGCCCCGCCCGGTGTAGACTGCGACCGCCAGCTTTCCTGACTGCGCGTCCCGCCGTCCCGCCTGCCGGGCCTCCGCTTCGCCTCCCTTTCTCGCGACTGTCCCCGCCGGGACCCTCGCCCCAAGCAAGCGACCGCCATGAGCATCGTGTTCCGCGACGACGACCAGCTGGTCGACGCCGCCGTTTCCTGCCAGCGCTGCGAGGCCGTCTGCTGCCGCCTCACCGTGGTGCTGATGCCCGACGAGGTGCAGCCGGCCCACCTCGTGGACGTGGACCACCGCGGCCTGGACGTGATGCGCCGCTCCGAGGACGGCTGGTGCGCCGCACTGGACCGCGTGCAGATGCGCTGCGGCATCTACGACACGCGACCCAGCATCTGCCGCAAGTTCGCCATGGGCGGCGCCTACTGCCGCGACGAGCGCAAGAGCTACCGCAAGCTGACCGCTGGCCGCCGCATCCCCATGCGCCTGGGCTGAGTCAGCGGTCGCGGCGCGCGCGTGCCGCCGCGAAGAAGGCGTGCATCAGCGGGTCCGCCGGCAGCAGACCCGGGTAGCGCTGGTCGTGGAATTCCGGGTGCCATTGCACGCCGACGATGAAGCCGTCGCCTTCGTGCCGCAGCGCTTCCACCACGCCGTCGTCGGACCAGGCTTCGACCACCAGCCCTTCGCCCAGCCGGCGAACGCCCTGGTGGTGGATGGAATTGACCTGGCCACGCACGTCCTCGCCATACACGCGGGACAGCCAGCCTCCGGGCACGATGCGGATCTCGTGCAGGTGTTCGTCGTAAAGGTCCACGACATGGTGGGCGTCCCGGGTCACGGCATCCTCGTGCAGGTCCTGGAACAGGCTGCCGCCGCAAGCCACGTTGATCAGCTGCATGCCCCGGCAGATGCCGAACACCGGCTTCCCGGCCGCGGCGAACGCGCGCAGCAGGGCCATCTCGAAACGGTCGCGCTCGGCATCGATGCGGCCGCGGGCGTGAGTGATCGGCTCGCCGTAGAAGGCGGGGTCGATGTCGGCGCCACCCTGCAGGATCAGGCCATCCAGGGCTTGGGCATAGTCATCCGCCGAAACCGTGGCCGGATGCCAGGCGCGTCCCGGCTCCACGGTCGGCACCAGGACGATCATCACGCCCATCGACATCACCCAGTGCGGCACCGACTGCTCCAGGAACTGCAGGGTCTTGCCGCGGAAGCCGAGCTCGACCGGCACCTCGCGCAGCAGGCGCGGACTCAGGCCGATCAGCAGCTTGCGATGCGGATCCGGACTCATGGCGCCGGCGCCAGCGTGGTCGCAATCAGCCAGTCCACCACGGCGCGCAGCGCCGCCGCACGGCTGTCGCCGGCCTCGCAGCGCAGGCCGTAGACCTCGAGCTGCCGGTGGGCACTGGTGCCGTGCGTGGCGATGGCGCGCACGCGGGCCAGCTCCGGCTCGCAGTCCAGCCGCGACGCGGACTCGCCGAGCATCGCCAGCATCGCGTCCAGCCGCGAACCAAACGCGACCGGAGCGTCCGCCTGCTCGTCGACCCAGGTCGCGGCGGTGCCCCAGCGCTTGGCGCGCCATCGGTTTTCGTCGATCACGCGGCGGCTCATCGCGCTGCGCGCGGCGCCGAGTTCCGGGTTGGCCAGGTGCGCATGCACCAGGCAGCGGAACAGCGCCGCCAGCGCCAGAGTGTCTTCCACACGGGTGCAGCTGTCGCAGATGCGCAGCTCCAGCGTCGGATGGGCCAGCGATGGCCGGATCGCCCACCACAGGAAGC
Organism: Arenimonas sp. MALMAid1274; assembly: GCF_049195245.1. Lineage (NCBI taxonomy): Bacteria > Pseudomonadati > Pseudomonadota > Gammaproteobacteria > Lysobacterales > Lysobacteraceae > Arenimonas > Arenimonas sp. MALMAid1274. The sequence goes on along the minus strand of NZ_JBMIRR010000027.1, from coordinate 673,336 downwards.
TCGCATCGGGAATGGCGCCCTGCCCCGCCATCAGGGCCGCGAACCGGTCGTACTCGTCCTGGTCCTGGAAATGATCCGGGATGCCGGTACGTGGCCACTCGTCGTACGCGGCCTGCCGGTAGCTCATCAGCCCCGTGGGATGCCGCTCCCAGAACGGCGAGGAGGTGGACAGGGCCAGCATCACCGGCAGCCACGGCATCAGCCGGTTCATCAGCTGCACCCGGTCCACGCCGGCCGGCACGGCGCAGTGCACGTGCAGCGCGCACAAGACGTTGCGCCGGCCAACGATCTGGAAATCCTCCATCAGCTGCGCATAGCGAGCCTGGCGCGTCGCCTTTTGGCCCTGCCAGCGCGCCAACGGGTGGGTACCCGCCGCCACCAGGCGATAGTCCATCGATTCGGCCACGCCGGCCACGGCGCGGCGAAGGGCCGGCAGCTGCTCGCGCGCCTGCGCACTGGTCTCGAACACCGGCGAGGCCACCTCTAGCTGCGACTGCAGCAGCTCGGCGCACACGACCCTGCCCGCCCGGCGCTGGCACTCGCGCAGCAGGCCGGTGGGCACGCGCCGCACCAGCTGGCGGCTGCGGGGATGGACCAGGAAAAACTCTTCCTCGATGCCGAAGCTGTGCACGGCCGGGGGCATGGCAACTCCGTAACGGGGCCGGCGTGCTGGGGGAACACGCCGGCCGGGACCCCGACTCTGGCCTGCAAGTCCCAAATCGAACCTGAACCCCTTGTCCCGCGCGCGCGGGGGCGATCAGCCGCCGCGCGCCGCAGCGGCCAGCGACGCCCGGGGCGGCAGTGCGTAGCGGAAGATGCGCGCCAGCACGCCCGAATACTGCCGCCAGAAGCCGCCGGTGTTGTAGTGGATGCCATGGCGCGCACAGATTTCGCGCACCCGCGGCGCAATCGCCTGGTACCGGGTCGAGGGCAGGTCCGGGAACAGGTGGTGCTCGATCTGGTGGCTCAGGTTGCCGGTGAGCAGGTGGAACCAGCGGCCACCCTCGAGGTTGCCCGAGCCCTGGATCTGGCGCAGGTACCACTGCCCGCGGGTCTCGCCCTGCACTTCGCGCGGCGTGTAGGTCTGCACCTGCTCGGTGAAGTGGCCGCAGAAAATGATGGCGTTGGTCCACAGGTTGCGGATCAGGTTGGCCGCCAGGTTGCCCAGCAGCACCCGCGGCCACTGCCAGAAGGCCAGCGCCGGGAACAGCACGTAGTCCTTGAACAGCTGCCGCCCCGCCTTGCGCAGGAACGGACGCATGCGCTCGCGGAACTCGGCGCGCGCCATCCGCCCCTTCACGAAGCGGCCGATCTTGATGTCATGCACCGCCACGCCCCACTGGAAGTTGATCGCCAGCAGGAAGTACCAGAGCGGCTGCAGCAAGGTGGCCCGCGACCAGCGCTGCTGGTCACTCAGGCGCAGCATGCCGTAGCCGAAATCGTGGTCCTTGCCGATGATGTTGGTGTGGTCGTGGTGCTCGACGTTGTGCGAATTCCGCCAGTGGTCGCCATCGCAGACGATGTCCCACTCGTAGGTTTGCGAATTGAACGAGGGGTCGTTCATGAAGTCGTACTGGCCGTGCATAACGTTGTGGCCGATCTCCATGTTCTCGACGATTTTCGCCAGCGCCAGGCTGAGCACGCCCAGCACCCAGCTCACCGGCCCGAAGCCGAACATCAGCAGCCCGCGGCCGGTGATGGCCGAGCCCTGCACGAAGCCGCGCACGCGGCGGATGTGGCGGGCATCGTCGGCACCGACCTGGGCAAAGGCGTCGCGGCGCACCTGGTCAAGTTCGGCCTGGAAGCTTGCCAGCGCTTCGCCTTCGAGTCGGATCTTGCTGGCCATGGCGGGTTTTCCCTGCATTGCGGTGGGTGGGTTCACAGCGCCAGCTCCAGCGCGCTTTGCGGCGTGGAGATGCACAGCTGGATCAGTTCCTCGCCGGGCCCGGAGGCCATGCCGGTGAGCTGGTTGAGCACGGTGCCGCTGCGCTTGAGGCAGCTGCAGCTGCGGCAGATGCCACGTCGGCAGCCGGAGGGCGGGCTCAGCCCGGCGGCCTCGGCGGCCTCCAGCAGCGTCTGTCCGGACTGGGCGATGAAGCTGGCGGCGCCGGAGGCGCGGTGGATCGCATGCCGCGCAGCCGCGGGATCGGGCGGCGTGGCGCGCCTGCCGAAACTTTCCTGCTGCAGTTGATGCCGCAAGCCCGCCTCGGCGTAGATCGATCCGACCAGGGCCATGTAACCCTCGGGACCGCACAGCAGCGCCTCGCGGTCGCGCCAGTCGGGAACAAGCCGGGCCACGTGCCCGGCATCGGGCCGCCCGGCATCGGCGGTGACGTGGCGCAGCACGCGCAGACCCGGCAGCCGTCGGCCCAGTTCCTGCAGTTCGGCGCTGAACAGGCTCTCGTCCGCCGTGCGGGCCACCTGCAGCAGCACCATGTCGCGGCATGACCGGGCAGCAGCCAAGCCGTGCAGCAGCGACATCATCGGCGTAATGCCGCTGCCCGCAGCCAGCATCAGCAGCGGCGCGTCCGCAGCGCGGGGCGCGAAGCCGCCCATGGCCTGGCCCAGGCGCACCACGGCGCCCGGCAGCAGGCCATGGGCGTGCGGGGAAAAACGCCCGTCCGGCGAGCTCTTGATGGTCAGCCGGAGCAGCCCGTCGCGGCGCGGCGCGGTCGAGAAACTGAAGCAGCGCGATTGCCGCACGCCCGCGATCTCCAGGCCCAGCATCACGTGCTGTCCCGGCGCAAAGCCGCGGAACCGGCCGTTGGGACGCAGCCACAGGCTGCGCACCTGCGGAGCCTCGTCCACGACCCGGACGACCCGGCCGCGCGGTTCCTCCAGCGACCAGACCGGGTTCACCAGCGACGCCAGCCGATCCCAGGCCGGCGCGTGGTTGAAGGGCGCCAGCAGCGGGCTGCGCAGCACCCGGCGAACAACCGATACCCGGCGTGGAGTCGATGGAGTGAGCATGGTCTGGCAAGCGTCCGGCATTTGCGTGAACATATGTTTACCGGAATCGGGCCGAGTATCAACTCCAATCCGGCGCCGCCGGTCCGCGGCCTATACTCCCGTTCACCCTCGCCCGGCCCCAGGCCGCAGGAGCATCGCTTGGTGTCGCCCCGCTCCACGACCCGTCCCGAACCGGACGCCCCGGTCACCCGCATCGAGCAGAAGGAGCGCACGCGCCTGCGCCTGGTCGATGCGGCGCTGTCGCTGATCGGCCAGGGCCGCAGCTTCTCGGCCCTGGGCCTGCGCGAGGTGACCCGCGAGGCGGGCGTGGTGCCGGCGGCCTTCTATCGCCACTTCCGCGACCTGGACGAGCTGGGCCTGGCCCTGGTGGAAATGGGCGGCGTGACCCTGCGCCGACTGCTGCGCGAAGCGCGCCGCGACGGCATCCCGCCCACCGACATGCTCCGCGGCTCGGTGCTGATCTACAAACGCTTCGTCGAGGACCGGCGGCTGGTGTTCCGCTTCATCGCCGGCGAGCGCAGCGGCGGCTCCCGCACCATCCGCGAGGCAATCCGGCGCGAGGAAAGCCACTTCGCCTCGGAAATGGCGCAGGACCTGCGCGCCCTGGGCACCCTGCCCGACCTGTCCAGCGCCAGCCTGCAGATGATCTGCGGGCTGGTGGTGACCACCATGCTCAACGCGGCCTCCGACATCCTGGACCTGCCGCCGAACCAGCCCCAGCGCGAGGCCGAGCTGGTGGACAACTTCGTGCGCCAGCTGCGCATCGTGTTCCTGGGTGCGGCGCGGTGGCGCGAGCGCGGCTAGGCGGCGGCGCAGGCCTGCCAGGCCAATTCGAACGAACGTACGCGCGCGGCGTGGTCGAAGATGTTCGCGGTGAACATCAACTCGTCGGGACGGTGCCGGGCGATGAAGTCCTGCACGCCCCGGCGCACGGTGTCGGGCGAACCGACCACGGCGCAGGCCAGGGCCTGGTCCACCCCGGCCTTCTCTGACGGCGAGCAGTAGTCGTTGATCGCGGCGGCCGAGGCCAGGGGCGGGGGCACCAGGCCCGGGCGGCCACGGCGCAGGTTGGCAAAGGCCTGCTGCTGGGTCGTGAACAGTCGCCCGGCCTCTTCGTCGCTGTCCGCCGCCACGACGTTCAAGGCCAGCATCACGTGCGGACGGTCCAGCCGTGCCGACGGCCGGAAGCCGTCGCGATAGGCGCGCACCGCCGCGTCGAGCTGGTCGGGCGCGAAGTGCGAGGCGAAGGCATAGGGCAATCCGAGCGCGGCGGCCAGCCGCGCACCGAACAGGCTTGAGCCCAGGATCCAGGCCTCCACGGCCACGCCCGCGCCAGGCACGGCCTGCACCGCCTGACCCGGCTCGGCCGGCTCGAAGTAACGCAGCAGCTCGACCACGTCGGCCGGGAATTCTTCGGCGTTCTGGTAATAGCGGCGCAGGGCGCGTGCCGCCGCCTGGTCGGTGCCAGGCGCCCGGCCCAGGCCCAGGTCGATGCGGTCCGGGTACAGCGAAGCCAGCGTGCCGAACTGTTCGGCCACCTGCAGCGGCGCATGGTTGGGCAGCATCACGCCGCCGGCGCCGACCCGGATCGTCTTGGTGCCGCCGGCGACATGCCCGATCAGCACCGCAGTGGCCGCGCTGGCGATACCGGGCATGTTGTGGTGTTCGGCCAGCCAGTAGCGGCGGTAGCCCAGCCCTTCGGCAGCGCGCGCCAGGTCCAGGGTGTTGGCGAAGGTCTGCGCGGGCGTGCTGCCCACGGTGACGGGTGCGAGGTCGAGCACGGACAAGGGGATCATCGGAGCGCCTTCTGGGTCATGGCTTCCAACATGGGGACGCGCGGGCCGAACTCCATCCCCGCGCAGCATCGCGCATCTGCGCACATCACGCACAGTGCACGATCACGGCGCGAGAACCGCGCAGTGCGCAGGCCTGTCTGGAAACAAAACGCAGTGCGTGACCAACGCGCAGCGAGGCCAAGCCTTGGCTAGACTCGAAGTCACCTCCGCCCGCAAAGGTAACGATGATGGCTACCGCCCGTTCCCGCAGCACGAAGAAGGCTCCCGCGAAGAAGTCCGCCCCGAAGAAGGCCACCGTCAAGAAGGCCACCACACGGAAGGCCGCCGCGAAGAAGGCTCCTGCCACGAAGGCTGCGAAGAAGAAGGTCGCGCCGAAGAAGGTCGCGCCGAAGAAGGTCGCACCGAAGAAGGTCGCCGCAAAGAAGGTGTCGTCGAAGAAGGCCGTGGCCAAGACGGCCACCGCAAAAAAGAAGAAGACCACCGCCAGGAAGGCGGCGCCGACGACGGCCGCGACCCGCAAGGCGGCGACGAAAAAGGCAGTGGCGAAAAAAGCCACCGCCAAGAAGCCAGCAGCGAAGAAGACCACCCTCCGGAATGCGGCCCCGAAGAAGGCCACCGGCAAGACGGCCGGAGCCAGCACCGCCACCACGAAAAAAGCGACGACGACCCAGGCCGCCACCCCGGCGCCCAAATCACCCTCTCCCCGTCCGGTCCCGAAGAAGGCGCCGGCCACCGATCCGCGCGGCAAGGAGCCGGCGGAGCGCAAGGAGCCGACGCGTCCCGAGCCGGAGTCCGTCGAGTCCATCGACCTGGCCCCGCAGGTGCCGTCGGCCACCGGTCCGATCCACGAAATTTCCAGCAAGGCCCACGTGCCGCTGGTGCGTGAACTGGGGGGCCCCAAGCAGTCCCAGGTCCCGCGGGCGAACTGGCAGCGCAACATCAACCGCAAGATCCCCTGAGCCTGGCCCTCCCGCCGCGCGCCCCCGGGGGCGCGGCGGGGCACGGGGCAACACACCGCTGCCGTTGGGCTATCCTCGGACTCTCCCGTGGAGCCACACCGCACCATGCCGTCCCCGCCCGAGGCCCGCCCGGACAAGCCCCTGCAAGACGACACCGCCATGACGCGGCTGCAGTCGCTGCCTTCGCGCACCTACGGCTTCCGAGTGCTGGGCATGGGCTTGGCCGCGCTGCCGCAGGTGGTGGTAATGCGCGAGATCGATGCCGGGTGGCCGTCGTGGGCCTGGATGTTGTTTGGCTGCGTAGTCTGGCCGCACCTGGCCTACCTGCTGGCGCGCCGCAGCCGCGACCCGTTCCGGGCCGAGCGCCGCAACTTCATGTTCGACTCCGTGCTGGCCGGCAGCTGGCTACCGATGCTGCACTTCAACCTGCTTCCCTCGGCGGTGCTGCTGACCGTGGTCACGGCCGACAAGATCAACTCCGGCATCCGCAACCTGTGGCTGTGGTCGCTGCCGGGCGTGGCTGCCGCCATCCTCGTCGGTGGCCTGCTCACCGGATTCCAGGTGGACCTGCCCTCCAGCCACGCAGTGGTGCTGGCCTGCCTGCCGATCATGATGGTGCACACCCTGGCGGTGAGCCAGAGCAGCTACCTGCTGGTGCGCAAGGTGCAGCGCCAGAACCTGCAGCTGGCCGAGCTGAGCCGGCGCGACATGCTGACCGGGCTGGACAGCCGCGGTCACTGGCAGGCCCAGGCCGACGAACTTCTGCAGCGGCATCACCAGGGCCAGGGCACCGCCACCCTGCTGCTGGTGGACGTGGACCGCTTCAAGGCCATCAACGACCGCCACGGCCACGGCGTCGGCGACGACGTGCTGCTGGCCATCGCCGGATTGATGTCACGGCATCTGCATCCCGAGGCGGCAGTGGGCCGGCTGGGCGGCGACGAGTTCGCGGCCGTGCTGCCGTTGGATGCCGCCGAAGCCGAACGCCAGGGCGAGCAACTGCGCGCCGCGGTGGAACAACTGGCCTTCGATCGTGTCCCGGGCCTGCGCTGCTCGATCAGCCTGGGACTGGCCGAGCCGCCCTCGCCCGGGCTGGCGCTGCGCGAGTGGCTGGAGGCCGCTGATCGCGCGCTCTATCGGGCCAAGCATGGCGGTCGCAACCGCATCGTCGGACGCGAACCGCTGCCCGAAGGCAAGTGAGGCGCGCGCTCAGCGCAGCTGGCTGTCCTTGCTGCCGCGCCGGTTGTAGCCGCTGGACGCCGACTCGCCGGCATCGCGCGCTTCCTGGCAGGGCACGCACAGGCGCACGCCGGGCAAGGCCTTGCGGCGCGCTTCGGGAATCGGGGCGTCGCATTCCTCGCAGCGCTTGAGGCTCTTGCCCTTCGGCAGCTGGCTCCGCGCACGCTTGATGGCATCGGCCACCGTGGCGTCGATCTGGTCCTGCACTGCGCCGTCGCCGGCCCACCCGGTGGCCATGGTCTGCTCCTGAAATAACTCGTCCCTGCCGCTCAGGATGGGGGTCGACGGCGCGCTTTCCAAGGGCATGCGCACCCAGCGCGACACCGCACCTCAGTCCTCCGGGCGAAGGCGAGCCGCCAGGGGCAAGCCGCTGGTGCGCAGCGCCGCGGCGAAATCCTCGGCCACGCGGCGCGCGCCCTCGGGCGAAAAATGCGTGTTGTCCTGTACCCCGGCGGGATAGTTGACGTGCTCGCCGGGCGCCAGCCACAGGAAGAAGGCGCGCGAGGCCTGCTCGCCCGCGGATTCCAGCAGCGCTTCGGTCCGGCGCTGCATGTCGATCAAGGGCACCTGCTGCGCCGCCGCCAGGGCGCGCACCGCGTCGGGGTAGGCACCGTGGCTGTCCCGCACGCGGCCTGCCTGGTCGAACTCGCGCCTTGCCACCGACGTCAGCAACAGCGGCTGGGCCCCGCGCGCACGCACATCGGCCACGAAGCGAGCCAGGTTGGCGCGGTAGTCGGACAGCGGCGTGTAGCGGTCGGGCTTGTTCTGCGACTGGTCGTTGTGGCCGAACTGGATCAGCACCACATCGCCCGGCCGCACGCTGTCCAGCAGCGCCTGCCATTCGCCCAGCTCGATGAAGGTGCGGGTGCTGCGGCCGTTGCGGGCACGGTTGTCCACCACCACCGTGCCCGGGGCGAACTGCTGTTGGAGGTACTCGCCCCATCCACTTTCGGGCCGCTTGGTCTCCAGCTTCGGGGCCAGGGTGGAATCGCCCGCAAGGTGCACCGTGATGGCCGCAGGCCCCGCCTGCGCGGCCGGCGGCGGGGCGACCGGGTTTGCGACCATCAACGTGAGCAACGCGGCGAGCAGCATGTCGGCGGATCCCCTGTCGGTGTCCGGCGATTGTGCGCATTCCGCGGGCCCGGCACCACGTCCGGGCGGGGCTGGGCGCAGCGCCGGCAGTTGCCTAGGATGGGCCCATGACTCGCCCTGCCCGCCCTGCCTACGCGCGACTTCTCCTGCCGGCGCTGCCGGTGCTCCTTGGCGGAATGCTCTCCGTCCTGGCGACCGACGCCGCGGCGGCCGCCACGCCCACCGTCGAGGAGCCGCATGCCTGCGTGCAGGCCCTGATCGCCACGGACGCCGACGGCCGGGTGGACCTGGTGGCGATGCCTCATCCGCGCTATCGGGTCGCGGCGCGCCTGTCGGGCCAGGACTGTGCCGGGTTACCCGGGCAAGAGGTGGACGCGGCGGAACTTTCCTCCCTGCTGCAGGCCCTGCGTTCGCTGGGCGCACGCCTGGAGCAAGGCGCCGAACCCGCGCTGGCCGCGTGTCGCGCCCAGGGCGGGCCCATCCAGTTCTCGTCCCGCGCGCCCCGTGCCGACGGCGCAACGATGAGGTTTTCCCTGCTGGCCTGCGGCGAGGAAATGGCGGTGACGGCCCACCAAACCGGCAAGGACACTGCGCTTGCGCTGCAGGTGGGCGACGCCAGCCCCGGTCCGCAAGCAAGGATGGAGACTGCGCCATCGCCCTGGACCCGCTGGCGCCCGGACCAGCTGCACGTGGACGCCACGCTGACCCGTGACAGCACCGGCGATTCCCGCGACGACAAGGCCAAGCTGCGTTTTGACGGGACCTGGCAGCGCGGCGCCGACGACATCCGTCTCGAGCTGCACGGCGAGTTCGCGCGCATCGGCCAACAGTCCTGGCGTCGCGAGTACTTCGGCCGCCTGGGCTGGATCCACGACTTCGACAACCGCTGGTTCACCCTGGTGGAAGGTCGCGCCGAGCGCGACCGCGTGCGCCTGCTCGGCCAGAATTTCGACTACCTGCTGCTTCAGGGTTCGGCCGGCGGCGGTTATCAGTGGCGCTGGAACCGGCACGGCTCGCTGCGCGCCGCGGTGCTCTGGAACGAATTCACCGTGGACCTGATCGGGACCGGCATCGATATCGGCGTGGGGGTGCCTTCGGCCTACCTCGCGGGCGAATGGAAGATCACGCCGCGCTGGGACGCCAGTGCGAGCCTGCGCTACTACCGCTGGGGCGATGGCGACACCGGCGCTGAATCCGAAGCAGAGCTTGCCTATGCGCTGAGCCGGCACCTGGGCTTCGGCTTCCGCTGGCGCTACTCGCACAGCGCCGCCACGCTCAGCCGCGGCGACGAGGTCGAATCCGAACTCTTCCTGCGCTACAAGTTCTGAAGCGCGCGCCGATCAGGCGTTGAACGAAGGCAGCTGGCGCCCGGACGCGAAGAACATCAGGTACACCAGCCGGCCGTTCTCCAGCGAATCGCCGAAGGCCTCGCCGGCGGTGTGCCACAGCCAGGGCCGCAGCAGCACCAGGCGGTTGAAGCGCATCGGGATGCGCATGGTCATTTCCCACTTCGAATCGTCGCTGGTGTCGCGCTCCAGGATGTCGGCGATCATCTGCTTGGCCGAGGCATAGCCCTTGGCGCGCGCTTCGTCATCGTTGATCGGTGCGCGCTCGGTGTCGGTGGGCCGGTGCCGGAAGAACTCGGTGCCGCCGCGGCAGTCTTCGGGCCGGCTCAGGTAAAGGATGCCGGACCAGTGCGCGGTGTCCACGTGCACCTTGGCCCGCCCCACCTCGCCGGCGGTGGCGATGCGGAACTTGCCGTGCGCCTGCGGCGGCGGCATGGGCACCAGGGGTTCGCCGACCAGGCGCGAGACCTCCTGCTCCAGCCCTTCCAGGTTCAGGCGCTCCTGCGAATTGCGCCCCGGGAACATTCCGGAAACCGGCGGGTAGGTCAGGCCCAGCGCCGCCGCGCGCAGCGCGGTGGCGTTGTCCAGGAAGTCATCGACGATCAGCGAGGTGACGGGCATGGCTGGGCAGGCTAACGAATCCGCGGCGCCCGCGTCCATGCCCCGGCCCGGCAGGCTTCAGTCCTTGGTGTGCGGAGTGGACTCGAGCTGCACCCAGTTGCGGTCGGCCTTGGCGATGTAGCCGGGACGGTCGCGGTTCCAGGTGCGCTGCACGGGCACGTTGTAGTTCAGGTAGAGCTTGCCGTCCACGATCGCGAAGGCCTCGGGCTGGGTCGAGACCTTGTAGCCCTGCGAGGTGCCGTAGGCGCAGTAGCCGCCGTACTGGGGCGCGTAGCGCTCGGGCTGGGCGGCGAACAGGTCGCGGTTGGCCTCGCTGGCGAAGCGCCAGGTGGCGCCGTTCCAGTCCAGGGTGATGCCGGGCTTCCCGGGAACGGCCTTGGCCTCGGTGTGGTACGCGACCGGGTCGTAGCCGCGGATGGCGCCTTCCGGCGTGGCGAAGACTTCGTCCACCGCCATCACGCGCGGCGCAATCAGGACGACGAGGACGGCGAGCAGGATCAGGGTAAGCGGACGCATGGCGGTTCTCCTTGGGGTTTGCCTGATAGAGGCCGGCCCAGGGCGAGAAGGTGCGCAGACGGGGCAGCCGGGGCCCGGATGTGGGACAATCCCGCCCTTCACCCACCCAGGCCCTACCCATGAAAACCAAGAAAGCCCGCGCCCGCCGCCGCGTCGCCCGCCTCCGCGGTCGCTGATTCCCGGCTGCCACCCGTTTCCAGGGGGCCAGCGTCCTCCCGCCGATGGCGGGGCGCCGCCGGCCCTTTTTATTGCCCTGCCCGCGCTCAGGGCAGGGCCGAGAGCTCGGCCAGTCTGGCCACCGTGTTGAGATTGCGTGCCGTACCCACGCTCGCATCGGGCACCACCAGCTTCGACTCGCGCATGCCTTCGCCGTAGTGGATGTAGAGCGCATCGGCCTGGGCCTGCAGCTGTTCCTCGCCCCGCCCCTTCACCCGTGACTCCCAGCCTTCGGGCAGCGGAGCCTCGAGGAAGACCACGATGACGCGATTGCCGGCAGCCCCGGGCCAGGGATTGCCGTCGCGCAGCCTGGCCAGGTCGGCGGGTTGCCGCAGCTGCACGCCCACGGGTTTTCCCGCGTAGTCCTGCAGCGCCCGCGCCAGGCGGGCGCGGGCATCGAGCGACGACATCGCGCTTTCGAACAGCACGTTGCCACTGGCGATATAGGTGCTGACGCGCGAGAAGCCCGCGCTCTCGCACAAGGCGCGCAGGTCGGCCATCGGCAGCTTGCCGGTGCCGCCCACGTTGACCGCGCGAAGCAGTGCGACGTAGCGATTCATTGCGATGGCTCCTTGCAGCTTGCAGGAATCATGCGCCGTCGCGAGGCAATTTGCAGTTCACGTTGCAGCCACTGCAGAAGGCGGATTCTGTTTGCGCCCGATAGTCGGGCCTTCCCCCCGAGGACCGCACGCATGAGCACGCCACAGGAACTTGAAAAGAAACTCTGGAAAGCCCTCGACTCCGACCGCACCCTGATGCTGGGCCTGGACGGCGTCGAAGGCGGCCACTCGCGGCCGATGACCGCACAGGTCGAAAACGAACGCAGCCCGATCTGGTTCTTCGGTTCGCGCGACACCGCGCTCGTGCAGAAGCTGACGCCCGGCCATCGCGCCATCGCCGCGTTCAGCGCCAAGAACCACAGCCTGTTCGCCAGCATCACCGGCACCCTGCACATCGACCAGGACCGTGCCGTGATCGATCGCCTCTGGAACCCGTTCATCGCCGCCTGGTACGAGGGCAAGGACGACCCGAAGCTGGCGCTGCTGCGCCTGGATGCCGAGCACGCTGAAATCTGGCTCAACGAGAACAACCTGCTGGCCGGCGTCAAGATGATGCTGGGGATCAACCCCGAGAAGGACTACCAGGACAAGACGGCCAACGTTGACCTGCGTTGAACCCGGGCCGGGCCTGAGGCCCGGCCGGTTTCACTGCGCCAGCTTGCGGCAGGCGGCCCGGCGGTCGCGATCGTCGCGCTCGAGTTCGCGGCTGGCGCGCAGGCAGCCTTCTTCGGAGCGATAGATGTCCTCGTCCCGGCAACCCCGTCCGTCCACGTGGCAGGACACCAGCTTCCAACGGCCACCGGCCGGGTCGATCGGGGCAGCCGCGAGGTCGGGCGCCGCGACCGGTTGGGGCGCGGGTTCGGGACCGGAGGCGCAGGCGCCGAGCAGCAGCAGGGAGGCGGCGACGGTGAGGCAAAGGCGCGGTTTCATCGGTACATCCTCGTCTGCGGAAGCGGTGCGGGCCCCGGCGGGGCATCGGCGCGAGATTACTCCAGACCGTGGGCCCGGCAAAAGCCATTGCCCGCCCTCGTCGGCCAAGGACGCCTGAGCGGCGATGGACGGCAGGTCATCCCCGCGACAACAGGCCTGGAAGCGCCGACGCGACCGGCTGGCCCGCCTGCACGCGCGCGTGGCCCGCAGCCTGCCCGCCGCCCTGCTGCAGCGCTTCATCGACCGCGACCTGCTGGCCCACGCGGCAGCACTGTCGTTCTACGCCCTGGTGTCGCTGGCACCGCTGCTGTTGCTGGTGCTGTGGTTCACCGCCTCCATGCTGCCTTCGGCCCAGGCGGCCCTGCTGGAACAGATCTCGGCGCTGGCCGGCAACCACGCCGCGGAAGTGGCCGCCACCGTGCTCGACAGCGCGCAGGACCGGCCCGACCTGGGCTCGCTGGCGGGACTATGGAGCACCCTGCTGCTGTTCGTCGGCGCCACGGTGGTGTTCGCGCAGCTGCAGGCCACGCTCAACGCCATCTTTGCCACCGATGCCGAGCAGCTGAGCGGCGGTGCGCTGGTGTGGCTGCGCAAGCGCATTTTTTCTTTCGGCGTGGTGCTGGCGCTGGGCTTCCTGCTGCTGGTGTCCATGATGCTCACCACCGCCGTGCAGGTGCTGTTCGCCAACCTGCCGTCGCTGGTGCCCACCGTGGGCAACCTGATCACGCTGGGCCTGTACGTGGTGGCGTTTGCGCTGCTGTACCACTATCTGCCCGACCGCCGCGTGCGCTGGCGCCAGGCCTTCCTGGGCGGCGCGGTGACGGCTTCTCTGTTCGTGCTCGGGCGCTGGCTGATCGGGCTCTACATCGCCCAGGCCGCACCGGGCAGCGCCTACGGCGCCTTCGGCACCCTGGTGGTGCTGCTGGTGTGGATGTACTACGCGGCGCTGGTGTTCTTCGTCGGTGCACTGATCACCGCGGTCATCGACGAGCGCCTGCAGGCCCGGCGCCGGACTCAGGACCCCAGCCACTCCGGCGCGGGAATGTCGCGGTGGGCCTTGGCCAGCGCGTCCGACCAGCGCTCGCGCACCAGCTCGAAGTAGGGATCGCGCTCGGCGATGCGCTGCGTCACCGCGCTGTCCACCTCGCCTTCGCGGTAGACCAGCAGGTCCAGCGGCATGCCCACGCTGAGGTTGGAGCGCAGCGTGGAGTCCATCGAGATCAGCGCCAGCTTGGTCGCATCCACCAGCGAGGTCTCCGGCGTGATGGCGCGATCCAGGATCGGCTTGCCGTACTTGTGTTCGCCGATCTGCAAGAAGGCCGTGTCGGTGGTGGCCTGGATGAAGTTGCCGGCCGAATAGACCTGGAACAGGGCCAGCTCACCGCCGGCGATCTGGCCGCCCACCAGGAAGCTGACGTCGAAATCAACGCCCTGCAGCTTCATGCCGTCGCCATGGATGTGGTGCACGTGACGTACCGCCTCGCTCACCAGGCCGGCGGCGCGGAACATGGTCGGCACGGTGAGCAGCGATTCGACCCCACCGGTTTCCGGATCCGTCAGCCCGTCCCGGACCAGGGTCAGCACCGCCTGCGACACCGCCAGGTTACCGGCCGACAAGATGGCGATCATGCGGTCGCCGGGCCGATGGAAGCGGTGCAGCTTGGAGAAGCAGGAGATGTTGTCGAAACCGGCATTGGTACGGGTATCCGCCAGCATGACGAGGCCCTGGTCCAGCCGCAGGCCAACACAGTAGGTCATGCGCATCCTCCAGCAGCGGGCCCGTGGCCCAGGAACGGAAGCCGATCCCCGGGCGCGCGCGTCATTCGTCTAGGGCGCGTTGCCGGATCAGGTTCCAGGACCGCAGTTTGCCATCCGCGAGCTGAACCGAGCTGAGGTAGGTTTCGCGGCGCGTGACGCCGTCGTCCACGAACTCCTGGTCGCCCAGCACCACCAGGTGACCCGCAAGCTGCCAGCGCTGCATCGGCTGGATCATGCCGCTTTCGCTCAAGGGCAACTCGGTCGTCCACAGGGTGCGCAGGTCGGTACCCAGGCGGGTGAGCGCGACGCGACCCGCACTGTCGATGCGCGTCAGGTGCCAGACCAGCACGCTGTCGGGCGCCGCGAGCCGCACGGGCACACCCTCGGATCCCCTGGCAACGAATCGTCCCCGGATGAAGGTTGGCGATTCGGGAATCGCGTCCATGCCTGCGATGTGCGGAAAATTCTCGTCGAAGTGCTGCTTGTTCTCGATGCGCCCGCGCCAGAAGCTGCGGCGGGCCAGCGCCCCTTCGTCCAGGATCACGTACGGAAACACGTAGTGCCGACCGAAGGGATCGTTTGCCGCGTCCGCGGCCTCCTTCTCCGAGAACAGGCCGATCCACTGCCCGCCCAGACTGAAGTTGCGCGACGGCGGCTCGCCCATCACCGGACGCAAGGGCAGCATGTGGCGCCGGCCGTCGATCTCCACCTCCAACGGCACCGATCGACTGGGAGGCTGGTAGTCCGCGGCCTTCAGGTCCGGGCCACGGATGACATGGTGGCGTCCGTCGGCGGCCAGCACCACCAGGCCCGCGTCGAAGTCGTAGAACTTGGCGTCGCGGGGCATCACGCCCTTGAGCCCGGCATTGCGCGCTTCCAGGGCCGCGGCATCGGCGACGACGCGGCCGTCAGTGGCGCTCAGGCCCAGCGGCAGGCTGTCGATCAGCAGCCAGACGATGTCGCCGTCCTGGCCCAGCAGTTGCCCGGTCGTGTTTGAACCGATCACGCGCGACGGCCCCGCGCCGCTGGCCTCGTCATCGCCCAGCGTCATCAGGCGCTTGTTCCATGCCGGCCGCGCGCCGGCCGGATCGTAGGCGGTGAGGTCGAAGTGGAAGAAGGTGTCGGTGCGCCAGCTGCCGGCGCTCCGGCTGGATGAAGTGACGCGCACCTCGCGGCTCTCCTCCTGCTTGGTCAGCACCCAGAGCATGGCCTGCCCGCCGTGCTCGACCATGGCCGGCCGGCCGACCACCTGCGGATCCTCCAGGTGGCTCGAGGTACAGGCGGTCAACGCCAGCCCGAGGCACAGCGCCATCGTTGCCCACCCGACCTTCTTGCTTGCCTTGGACATGCCCGCTCCCGGAACGGCCGCCCGTCGGAACGGCCTTCTGGGATTCAACGTGGGCCGGGCCGCGTCAGGGACAGCACCCGCCCTGGGCCCGCGCCGGATTCAGCCTTGCGGCCGGTCGTGCCAGGCCTTGAGGATCGCCGCTTCGCGCGCCCGGTCCATGCCCGCGCGGCGTTCGGCCTGGCGCTCGGCCGGCAGGCTGCGGTACCAGGCCAGCAGGTCGGTCACCGTGGTCGCCAGCGGCCGGAACGTGAGTCCGGCGGCGATCGCCTTGCGGTTGTCCACCTGGCCGTAGCCGCCGTACTCGTGCGCCGCCGGGAACCACACCGGCAGTTCATCGCCGAAGGACACCTTCTGTTCGGTGAGGAAATCCACCGGCACGTGCGTGAACCTGACGTCGCCGCCGGTGACGGCGTGGCAGCCATGCACCATCGCATCGGTGCCCAGCCGGTAGTCCGGACCCACCGCGTTGAAGGTGCCATAAGTGCCCTGCTCGGCCAGCCGCACCATCCACTCACCCAGGTCACGGCCATCGATGATCTGCACCGGATCATGGCCGTCGCCCGGCACCAGCACTTCGCCCCGCTCGGCGATGCGGCGCGGCCAGTAGGTGAAGCGGTCGGTCTCGTCGCGCGGACCGACGATGTAGCCCGGGCGCACGATGGTGGTGCGCTCGCCGAACTGCTTGCGCGCCTCGGCTTCGCTCAGCGCCTTCAGCGGGCCGTAAAGCTCCATGTTGGCGCGCAGGTTCTCGATGGTTTCCGCCATCGCGTCCTTGCCGGTGTAGGCGGCGACGGCCGCGGATTCGGTCATGCCCGGCTTCGAGCCATCGGCATACACCGAGATGGTGGAGATGAAGAGGTAGTGGCCCACCTTGCCCTTGAGCACGGCCGCCGCATCGCGCACCCAGAACGGCAGGCTGGTGGGATTGTCGATGCACACGTCCCACTCGCGACCTTCGAGCGACTTCAGGTCGCCGGTGTTGCGGTCGCCCAGCAGCTGTTCGACCGTGCCCGGCCACTCCGGCGAAGGCCGCTTGCCGCGGTTGAAGATCGTCACCTGGTGGCCGCGTGCCAGCGCGTAGTTGACCTGGAAGGGCCCGGTGAATCCGGTGCCGCCCAGGATCAGGATGCGCAGCGGCTTGTCGGCCTTGGCGATCGCGGGTGCCGCCTGTGCGTTGGCCAGGGACGGCAAGGCGGCGCCGGCGGCGGCCAGCGCTCCCAGCTTGAGCAGGTCGCGACGTGTGGTGCCCATGTGGTGTCCCCCGGCGAGAATGGAGACCGCAGACTGACACCGCCAGGCCCGGCCCACCCGTGGCAAAAGTCGGGGGCCAGGCTCAGGGACCGTCAGGGAACAGGCAACCCAGGATGGCCACCCCGGCGGCCAGCGACGACACACCGATCAGCGGCAGGAACTTCAGCGCCTGCGGCACCGAGCGCGCGGCGAAACGGCGGTGCCAGTCCCAGGGCAGCAGCACCAGGACCGCGCTGGTCACGATCAGCAGCCAGCCCAGCGCGAGGAACACCTGCGAAAACTGCATCAGCGGGGCAACGTGCACGAAGGCCAGCCCGACCAGGATCCGCAGCCCCATCTCCAGGAAGTGCAGGCCGCGCGCGGTCGCGAACCCGCGCAGGAAGCGCCGCGCCATCGCCGGCCGGGCCAGCGCAACCAGGCCCAGGCCAAGCAGGTACAGCGCGGCCTTCACCACCACCAGTTGCGCCAGGAGCGTCAGCATCGGCTCAACGCGGACCCGGCTCGACCGTGAAGGTGAATTCGAGCAGCAGGTACGAGCGATTGTCCGGCTGCAGCCGCGACTGCTTGACCTCGATCGGGCCCACGCCAGGATGCCGCTGCAGCAGCGGCGTGAACGGATCGGGCGCGCCGGTCGGCCAATGGCCCGCCAGCTCGATGCGGATCTGGTCCAGCGGCAGGCCCATGGCCACCGGATCCATCGGCCGCTCGCGCAGGAGGGTGATCACGGTGCCGGCCGGCACGTTGTCGCGCACCCAACCCCCGAAGTTGCTCCAGCCGCGACGACGGTCGATGTCGCCCCACATCCGGTCCGCGGCGCTGGGCATCACCACCAGGTCCTTCGCGGTCAGCGGTGCGGGCACCTGCCCGGGGGGCACCGGCGACAGTCGCCGCCACTCCGAATAGGCGTAGGTGTAGTAGCGGATCGGCTGTCCGAAAAAATTGCCGAAGGAATTCTCGCGGCGCACGTGCCGTTCGATCAGCAGTTCGCCACCTTCGCCGCGGCCCAAGGCCAGGAAGGCCAGGTTTTCGGCCGGATCCCGGCCTGCTGCCGGCGTGAGGTCATAGCCTCCGCCGCCGTGTCGCCAGTCGCGGCGGCACTCGCTCATGCCCATCTGCCATGAGTAGGCCACCGCGGGACCGGGGCGTTCGTTGGCCACGCGGCCCAGGTAGCCTTCCATCGGCTCGCCCAGCACGCCGGCGCGCCAGGCGCGGTAGGCATCCTGGTCGGTCAGGCGCAAGGTGGCGGCCTGCGCGAGCAGGTCCTCGCGACGCGGACGCAGCACCAGGCTCAGCGAGCCGTTGCGGTCGTCCACGATGCTCAGGTAGGTGAAACGCGTGCCTTGCGGCAGGCGACGGTCGGGCACCAGCCAGCCCAGGTCGGCGGCGTCCACGATCCAGTGCCCGCGCAGGTCCTCGCAGCTGCCCTCGGCCGGACGATAGTCGCGCGGCGGCCGGTCGTGGCCGCAGCCGACCATCGCCAGCACCAGCACGGCAATCATCCCCAGGCGCATGCAGGGCCCTCCCCGGCCGTTGCCGCCAGCCTAATCGGCCGCCGACGCCGCCACAACGGGTCAGCCGGCGGCGAGGGCGAAGTCGAGCGCGCCGCACACCGCCGCCACCTGCGCCGCATTGCACTGCTCGGGCGTGGCGCGCGGGCTGTCGGGATAGACCTCGGTGGTGGTGCGGTAGCGGGCCGTGGTGACGCCGGCGCACAGGCCCAGGTCACGCACTTCGTAGTTGATCACACCGTGCGCCACCACCGGCGATCCGATGATCTCGCCCCGCGCGTCGGCCGGCGCGATGTGCGTGACTTTTTCGACCGCGGCGATGACCGCCTGCTGGAAGGCCGGCTGCGGATCCTCGGTGTCGCCCACGGTGTAGAAGCCGTCCGGAATTTCGCCGGGCTCGAAGGGCTGGCCGTCGCGGGCGGCCTTGGCCGGGCGAAACTCGGATTCATCGGTGTCGGTGGTCTCGTGCAGGTCCACGTGCACCAGGAAGCGGTCGCGCAAGGGCGCCACCAGCCGCTCCAGCGCCGCCGACTCCTCGGCGTCACCACCGGGGCGGAACTGGCGGTTGGGATCGACCGCGTGCGGGTTCCAGCGCTGGATGCGCTCGTAGGCCCAGGGGCTGACGCAGGGCACCACCAGCAGGTTGATGCGGCCGGCGTAGTCGCCCGCGCGCTGGTCCAGGAACTGCAGCGCGCCCTGCACGCCGCTGGTCTCGTAGCCGTGCACGCCGCCGGTGACCAGGGCGCTGGGCAGCGTGTCGTCCCAGTCCCTGCTGCTGAGCGCGAACAGCGGGAACCTGCCGTCCACGCCGGTATCGAGCACCGCGTACTCGTTCACGTCAAAGCGCGCCTTCAGTCGGTCGATCGCGGCCAGCACGTCGTCGTGATAACTGCGCTGGCGCACCTGCGCGGCGCGCCAGGCGGCGCGTTCGTCCGCGCCCCAGGGCGTGCCGGGGGTGCCGATGGGATAGAAGCTCAGGCTCATGGTCGCGGTCCCGGGTTCGAAGGCCGCGATTTTAGCATCCCGCCCGCGCCGCCCAGCGCGCGTCGAGATACGCCTTGAGCGCATCGCTTCATGCCCTTCCCCATTCGCAGCGTCAGTAGCAGTCCCAGGTGTAGATGACGCGGCTGAAGTCGGCCCGCGCAAGGTCCTCGGGGCGGATGAAGAAGCCGCCCACGCCGGCATCGCCCCACATCATCTCGTCGTCCGAATCCAGCTGCAGCAGCAGCTCCCAGTCCCCGCGCGAACGCGGATCGGTCTGGGTGAAGAAGGGATAGCCGCCGACCTTGCTGCCGCCGCCCCCGCGCTCCAGGCTCAGCTCGTAGATCAGTTCGTCGGCGGAGATGCCGTGCTGGTCCGCGTATTTCTCCGCCTGCGCATAGGCGTTGCCGCCCAGCAGGCCGTCGAAGCGCCAGTCACTGCTGCTCAGCGTCTCCTGGCCACTCCCGAAGCGCAGCCGCCGCGGCTTGCCGGGCTCGTGCGGCAGGTACTGCGTATCGCGCAGCGGCAGCGCCTGCGCCTTGCGCGACAGGTCCGGCCAGTAGACGACGCGGAAATTGCGCTGGGCCGACAGCGCCGCCTCGTCCAACTCGCCGTCGAAATTGGCGCCGTAGTGGTCGTTGTCGGTGATGAAGAACTGCACCAGGCCCTCGGCGGGATAGCCTGGCGTCGGCGGCAGTTCGGCGAAATTGATCTGGGCCAGCAGCACCAGGGGGGCGCCCGCGGCGTCGCGCGGCGCGGGTTCGCCGTCCGGCCACCAGGCCCGGCCGCCCACCTTGCTGACCGTCAGGGCATCGTCCGGCAGCGCTTCAAGGCTGAGCGGCCGCACGGGCCGGGCCGTTGCGGCCAAGCGTTCCTCGTAGGGCGCCATGAACGCGCGCAGATGCTGCGCGGACATCGCCTTGCCCGGCTTCGCCGGCTTGGCCGCGGGGGCCTCGGCCGCCGTGGCCGGTTTGCCGCGCAGCAGCCACGCGCCGCCTGCGACGGCGATGGCCAGAACGATGCCCAGCCCCACCATCCATGCCATGGTCGCGCTCCGGTTCACTTGCGCGGTTCGTCGGCCTTGCCGTCGGGCTTGCTGACGAACTTCTCCAGCAGCTTCTTGCCTTCCGGCGACTGCGCCAGGCCTTCGAGCATGCTGGCCACCGCGGTGCCGCCATCGGCCGAGAACAGGTCCATCACGTTGGACAGGCCCTTGCCTGGCGTGCCGGCGTTGGAGATCACCTTCACGTCGGCCGTCTTCAGCGCCTCGGCCTGGGCCATGCCCACCGCCTGCGCCGCCTCGATGTTGCGGATGCCCAGCAGGTAGGTCTGGTAGCCCTGGTCGCTGCCGATCTTCTCGGCCAGCTTGATCTGCGCGTCCACCGGCGCCATCAGGATGGCGGTCTCGGCCGAGCCCTTGGCGTGGCCTTCCAGCGCGATGCCCTCGGCGTTGCGCTTGGCGGCCTCGAGCTGGCCTTCGGCCGTCAGCACCGTCTGCTGCTTGTGGCCCTCGGCCTCGACGATGGCCACCTGCTTGGTGCCTTCGGCCGAAACGATGGCCACCTGCTTGGCGGCATCGGCCTGCACGATCGCCACTTCCTTGGCCTGGGCCGCGGTGATCACCGCCACCTCGCGGCTGATCTCGGCGCCGCGCACGTTCTTCACCTGCACCACGTCCATTTCCTTGGCCGCGGTTTCGCGCTGCTGCACTTTCACCTGCTGCGAGGCCTGCTCGTTGGCCACGCCCACGTTCTTGTCCTTCTCGGCGGTGCGCAGGCCCACCTGCTCGGCCGCCAGCTGGCGCGACATCTCGATCTCGCGCTTGGCGGCGATTTCGGCCATCTCGGCCTGGCGGGTGTTGTCGGCCACCACCAGGCGCGATTCGCGCTCGATGCCGGAGGTGCGCTTGGCCATGATGTTCTGGATGACGTCGCTGTCCTTGCTGTCGCGGATGTCCATCAGCTCGATGTTCTTGATCGCCTCCACGCCCCAGCCGCCCAGCTGCGGCTGTACTTCCTTGGTGAAGGCTTCGCCGAAGCGGCTGCGGTCGAGCATGATCTGGTCGATCTCGTGCCCGGCCAGCACGGTGCGCACCGCGCCTTGCACGATGGCGGTGAGCTGCTGCTTGAGCTCGTCGAACGAGGCCACGCGCTGGGCCGCCGTGTTGGAGTCGTTGATGCGGAAGAAGGCCATCACGTGCACCAGGAAGGGCACGCGCTCCTTGTCGTAGGCCGCGTAGTCGGGCAGGTCGATGGCGAAGTTGGACACCGGCAGGGTGACGCGGGTCAGGCCGATCAGCGGGAAGCGCGAGGGCCACTCGTAGTAGGTGTTGCTGTCGAAGCCCTTGCCGTACGAGACCGTGTTCTTGCGGGTCTGCACGATGTGCACTTCGTTCACCGGCACCACCCGGCGCAGGGCGATGATCCAGAAGAACAGCAGCGCGCCGATGACGGCGGCCACCGCCGCGACGATGAGCAGGACGAGCGACGTACCGAGCATGGGCATTCCGGGCGCAGGGGTGAGGTGCCGGGAGTATACGGCGCGGGCCGCGCCCGAAATCGCCCCCGCCCCGGTCGCCCGGTCCGGCCCAGCCCGGTGGCCGCCAGCGGCCCGCCAGCCCGTACCAGTACACAAGTTCTCCCCCGGTGGCCTCTGGCCGCGCCGGATTCCGATCAGCCTCAGGTCACCCACCAAGGACCCACCCGATGCGCCGACTGCCCGCCCTGCTCTGCCTGCTGCTTGCCTCCACCGCCGCCCTGGCCGACGCCACCCTGCCCACCCGCGACATCGACGGGGCCAAGGACCCGGCCTGGCTCAAGCGCTACGAGGGCAGCTTCATCATCAGCTACGAGCACCGCGCCTTCGACGAGGTCAGCTTCCCGGCCTCCAAGCTGCTCAAGAACGAAAACGACGAGCGCGACGGCATGAACAACCTCGTCTTCCGGGCCAAGGACAACCGCCGGGTCGAGGGCAAGTACACCCGCCTGGTCTACCTGGCCCCCGAAGACCGCTCGCCGCTGGAAGTCCTTCGCAACTACCAGGACCTGGTGCAGGAAGCCGGCGGCAAGACCCTGTACGAGTGCGCCGACACCGAATGCGGCGGCGACCTGCACGGCAATGACCACGGCGGCGGCTGGCAGGGCCTGATGGAGCAGATCTACCCGCAGAACCGCCTGAAGGACGAAGCCTTCAGCAACGGTGCCTGCGCCACCGGCGGCAGCCCCGGCGAGCAGCGCTACGCCCTTGTGACGATGCCCGACGAGGCCGGCAACGACCGCACTCTGGGCATCTACACCTTCGGCATCCAGACCGACACCTACTGCAAGGCCCTCAACGGCCGCACCGGCATCCTGGTGGTGGCGGTGGAGGCCAAGGCGCGCGAGCGCAACATGGTCACCGTGACCTCCGATGCCATGGCCAAGGCCCTGGCCGACGACGGCCGCATCGCGCTGTACGGCATCCAGTTCGACACCAACAAGTCGGCCCTGCGTGCGGAATCGCGCGACACCATCGCCCAGATCGCCAAGCTGCTGGCCGCCCAGCCCGACTTGAAGCTGGACGTGGTCGGCCACACCGACAACGTGGGCGACGCCGCCAGCAACCTCAAGCTGTCCCAGCGCCGCGCCGATGCGGTGGTGACCTCGCTGGTGGAAGACCACGGCATCGACGAAGCCCGTCTCACGGGCCGCGGCGAAGGCCTGGGCAAGCCCATCGCCGACAACGCCACCGAGGAAGGCCGGGCCAAGAACCGCCGCGTCGAACTGGTGAAGCGCTGATCCCGTGCCCGCCCTGCGGAAGCCCCCGGATACGCTGCTAGTATCCGGGTGTCTTCCGGCCCCGGGCCACGGAACCCCAACGCGTGTGGCGTGAATCGATGTTGCGCAGTGTCCTGGTCGCCTGTGCCCTGCTGGGCGGGGCGGCCGCCCCGCCGGTGCAGGCGCTGGATCCCGACCGCGCCATCGGCCAGTTCACCCACGCCTGGTACGAAAACCAGCTGCCGCAAGGTACCGTGCTGTCCATCGCCCAGCGCGCCGACGGCTCGATCTGGCTGGCCACCTACGGCGGCCTGGTGCACCACAGCGGCGCCGAGTTCGACACCATTGACCCGCGCGTTGCGCCGGAACTCAAGAGTTCCGCGATCACGGCGGTGGGCGCCGATCCTGACGGCACGCTCTGGGTCGGCACGCTCAACGGCGGCCTTTACCGGCGCAACGGCCGCGGCCTGGAGCCGGTGCCGCTGCCCGAGGGCATCGAAAGCGTGTTCGGCATCGTCACCGATCGCGACGGGGCGCTGTGGCTGACCACCAATGCGGGCGTGGTGCGCATCGAGCAGGGCCAGGCGCGGCTGCTTGACACGCGCGACGGCTTTCCGCCGCGCGGTTTCTACCGCGCCATCGTGGCCGACCCGACCGGAGGCGTGTGGATCGCCGCCGATGGGCTGGGCGTTGTGCGCTGGCAAGCCGGCCAGGTGCAGGTCTACGACGAAGCGCAGGGCTTGCCGACCCAGGCGGTTTACAGCCTGGCCATCGATGCCCGCGGCGCGGCCTGGGTCGGCACGCAGTCCGGCCCGGCCTATTTCTCGGAAGGAAGATTCCGGCGTGACCCGCGGCTGGCCTCGCTGGACGACCGCCGTATCTACTCCCTCTACGGCGACCGCGACGGCAACCTGTGGTTCGCGCCGCTGGACATGGGGCTGTGCCGGCTGACTGCGACGCGCCTGGACTGCAACAACAGCCTGGACGGCCTGCGCGGCGAAACCGTGCGCTCGATGTTCGAGGACGCCGAGGGCAACCTGTGGATCGGAACCACCTCCAGTGGCCTGCACCGGCTGAGCGAATCCAAGCTGATCACGGTCACCGGCGACCTGGCGTCCAACGCCGTGCGCGCGGTGCACCAGGACGATGCCGGCGTGCTGTGGGTAGGCACCGACGGCGGCGGCCTGGCCCGCTACGACGAGCCGGCGCTGGTGCCGGCGACGGCCTACAACGCGCGCCTGCCCAGCCAACTCGTACGGGCCATTGCCACCGATGCCGAGGGCCGGATGTGGGTGGCGGGCACGGAAGGCGTCACCCGTTTTGCCACCGACGGCACCGCTCGCAACTTCGGGCTGGATGACGGCCTGCCGGGCACCATCGCCTTCGCTTTCGCCCAGGCCCGCGCCGGCGGCATGTGGGCAGGCACCCTGCAGGGCGTGGCGCGCATCGAAGGCGACCAGGTCACGCCGCTGGCGCCGACCCGCGGCGACGACACCCGCGCGCTGTACGAGGATCCGTCGGGCCGGCT
Source organism: Arenimonas sp. MALMAid1274 (assembly GCF_049195245.1). Taxonomy (NCBI): domain Bacteria; kingdom Pseudomonadati; phylum Pseudomonadota; class Gammaproteobacteria; order Lysobacterales; family Lysobacteraceae; genus Arenimonas; species Arenimonas sp. MALMAid1274. Next base: position 648,962 of record NZ_JBMIRR010000027.1, on the reverse strand, counting down.
GTGGATCGGCCTGCGCAGCGGCCTGCGCTGCCATCGCGACGGCGTGCTGGACCGCTGCGGCACCGACGGCCTGCCCGGCACCAGCGTGTTCGCCTTTCATCCCGCGCCCAACGGCGATATGTGGCTGGGCACCAGCCTGGGCTTGATGCGCGTGCGCGATGGCGTGGTCACGCCGTTCCTGCAGCGCGCCGGTTTCTTCGGCGATGCGGTGTTCGCGATCCTGGACGACGGCCGCGGCAACTTCTGGGTCAGCTCCAACCGCGGCATCGGCCGCCTGGCGCAGGCCGACCTGGCCCTGCTCGACCGCAGCGAGAACGCCGTGATGCAGCCGCAGTGGTTCGGCGTCAGCGACGGCATGCTCAACGCACAGGCGAACGGCGCCTCGCAGACGCCGGCCTGGCGCAGCCGCGACGGCCGGATGTGGTTCGGTACCGCGAAGGGCGTGGTGATCGTGGATCCGACCCGCATGCGCATCAATACCCGCGCACCGCCGGTCAAGATCGAACGCCTGGTGGTGGACGGCAACGACACGCCGGTACAGCCGGGCGCGGCCCTGGGGCCGGGCGTGGACCGCATCGAGCTGCAGTTCGCGGCGATGAGCTACGTGGCGCCGGCCGCGGTGCGCTACCGCTACCAGTTGGCCGGCTACGACCGCGAGTGGCGCGACGCCGGCGGCGGCCGCTGGGCGGTCTACACCAACCTGCCGCCCGGGGATTACGAATTCCGCGTGGCGGGAAGCAACAACGACGGGGTCTGGAACCAGGCCGGTGCCACGCTGGCCTTCAGCCTGGTGCCGCGCTGGCACCAGACGCCGCTGTTCCGTGGCCTGATGGCGCTGGCCGTGCTTGGCATCGTGGCGGCCCTGGTGTGGCTGCGGCTGCGCGGCGCGCGCAGCCGCGAACGTGAGCTCAAGCAGCAGGTGGCGCAGCGCACCGACGCGCTGCGCGAAGCGAACGAACGCTTGGAGAAGATCGCGGCGCTGGATGCCCTGACCGGCATCGCCAACCGCCGCGAGTTCAACCAGCGCCTGCTGCAGGCCTGGGACGACCACACCGCGCGTGGCGCGCCGATGGCGGTACTGATTGCCGACGTGGACGACTTCAAGGCCTACAACGACAGCTACGGCCACCTGGCCGGCGACAGTGCGCTGGCGGCGGTGGCGGGCGCGATCGCCGGCGCGGTGCGCGGCAGCGCCGACCTGGCCGCGCGTTACGGCGGTGAAGAATTCGCGGTGCTGCTGCCGGACTGCAACGGCGTCGAGGCCGAAGCCGTCGCGCAGCGCATGCTGCAGGCGGTCCGCGCGCTGCAGATCCCGCATCGCGCCTCGGGCGTGGCCGGGCACATCACCCTCAGCCTGGGCGTGGCCAGCGCAGTGCCTTCGAACTCGATGTCGCCCGAAAGCGTGCTGCGCAAGGCCGACGAGGCGCTGTACCGCGCCAAGGCAGCCGGGCGCGACCAGGTGGTCGTGGAATGATCCAGGCGTGGCGCCGCGACGGTCGCGGCGCCCGCCCAACCCTCAGGCCTTGCCGACGGCCTTGATCACGGCCTGGGTGAAGGCCGGGATGTCATCGGGCTTTCGGCTGGTGATGACGTGGCCGTCCACGACCACTTCCGCGTCCTTCCACTTGGCGCCGGCGTTCTCGAGGTCGGTGCGGATCGAGGCCCACGACGTCATCTCGCGTCCCTTGGCGGCACCGGCTTCGGCCAGCAGCCACGGGCCGTGGCAGATCGCCGCCAGCGGCTTGCCGGCCTGGTCGAATTCCTTGATGAAGGCCACGGCGGCCTGCTCCATACGCAGCTTGTCGGGGTTGATCACGCCGCCCGGCAGCACCAGCGCGGCATAGTCCTTGGCCGAGGCCTTGGAGAGCTCGACGTCCACGTCCACCGAGTCGCCCCAGTCCTTGCCCTTCCAGCCGCGGATCTGGCCGGACTTGAGCGAAATGACGTCCACGTCGTAGCCGGCTTTCTTCAGCGTCTCGCGCGGGTCCATCAGCTCGGACTGTTCATAGCCGTCGGTGGCGAGGATGGCGATGCGTTTTGCATTGGTCATGGCGAACTCCAATCGGGGGGAACGGCGAGTATCGCCACCGCTGACCAGACCGAGGGTGAACGGCTGTCGCGCAGCAACAAAGGTTTTGCGCGGCTGTCACGCTGGGCTAACCTTTGCGGCGCAAGTCTTCATTTCCCACCCAAGCAGGAGTGCCTCATGAGCTACGTGGATGGTTTCGTCATCGCGGTGCCCACCGCCAACAAGCAGAAGTTCATCGAACACGCGCGCCACTTCGACCCGATGTTCCTCGAGGTCGGCGCGATCCGGATCCTGGAGTGCTGGGGCGACGACGTGCCGCCCGGCAAGCAGACCGACTTCCAGCGCGCCGTGCAGGCCAAGGACGACGAGACGGTGTGCTTCTCGTGGATCGAATGGCCGGACAAGGCCACGCGCGATGCGGGCATGAAGAAGATCATGGAAGACCCGCGCATGGACATGGACGCCTTCCCCATGCCCTTCGACGGCATGCGCATGATCTACGGCGGTTTCGAGCCGATCGTGGTGGTGGAGAAGTAAGCCCTGTCAGGCCTGGCCGACGCCCTGGCGTGCGCGCCAGGGCTCGGCCGGCGGGACCGTCCAGGCAAGTTCCTGACGGACTCAATCGGTCCGGGGATCCGCTACCTGTCCGGGTCCCGCCTGGCGTGAAGTTCCAGGGAACTGGCGAAAGCAAGATACGCCGCCAGGACCTCGTCCGGCGCCTCGACCTGCGGGTAGTGCCCCACGCCGGGCAATTCGAACACCGGGGCGCCCGGCATCAGCTGCCGCCAGCGCGCCACGATGCTTCGGCCCGAGATGGGATCGTCCAGCCCGTTGATCAGCGCCACCGGCACGCCGGCCTGCTGCAGCGCGCCGACCCAGCGGGCCCGGTGGCGGCGGCGCTCGGCGATGTAGCGCAGTAGCCGCGGCATCACCGCCCGCCCGCCATCGCGCTGCAGCTGCTGCCAGGCTTCCGTCAGCTCGCCCTCGGGCCAGGGCCGTGCGCAGATCTTCTGAAGGCTGGCGATGAAGGTGCGCTCGCGGATGAAGCGCACCAGCAGCGGGCCCAGCGGCCCGGCGAGCAGCTTCTGGATGCGCAGCGGCCGCGTGGCCTCGGGAAACAGCCCGCCGTTGAGGAAGGCCACCGAGGTGATGCGGAAACCCAGTAGGCCCTCGCGCTGCCGGGCCAGCAGTTCCTGCGCCACGGTGTTGCCGTAGTCGTGGGCCAGCAGCGCCACCTCGCGTACACCCGTCGCCTCGGCCAGCGCCACCCACTGGTCGGCCGAGGCGGCAATCGAGTAGTCGAACCTGCGCGGCTTGGCCGAGGCGCCGAAACCCAGCATGTCCAGCGCAAACACTTCATGCCGCGTCGCCAGCTCCGGCCAGACCGCGCGCCAGTCGCGCTTGGAGGTCGGGAAGCCGTGCACCAGCCACAGTGCACTGCCCTGCCCGCCCCGCCGCGCCTGCAGCCGGTGGCCCTGGTAGCTGAGCGTGAACTTGGCGGCCTGCTCGAATCCGGTCAGGCGGTTCCCCGTTGCCAAACCCTGCATCCATGCGTCGGCCGCCAGGTGCGCCATGGGGCGGACGGGCTTGGGAGTGATCATCTGTTGATTCAGGCCATCGTTGGATCGGCGCGCATTATGCCCAATGCAGGCCGCGCCGATCACGGCCCCGCTACTCGGGCGACTCCGGGAAGTGCGGAATGTCCGGCGCCAGGCAGACCCATGGCTGGGCACGCGAGGTCCAGATATCCACCGCCGGCTTGAACGCGGACGCATCGTCCAGCGTCGGATAACGGATGGACATGAAATCCGGCACCACTTCGCCGCGCGTGAACAAAGGCGTGCCGCACTCGCCGCAGAAACTACGGGTGGTGCGGCCGCCGCTGTGGCCCGGCACGGTGTAGGTCCGCGGACTGCCGGTGACCTCGGTGTCTGCCGCTGCCACGACAATGCCCGACGCGAAGGGCGCGCCGCTGGACCGCTGGCAGTCCAGGCAGTGGCAGCTGAGCATCGCCACGGGCGCCGCACGGCAGGCGTAGCGGATGGCGCCGCAGGCGCAGCCGCCGGTGATGGACAGGGTCATCGCACCCTCACCCACGCACCGCCGCCTCGATGACCGCCACGTCGATCTTGCGCATCGGCATCATCGCCTCGAAGGCACGTTTGGCCACCTCGCCGCCCGCGGCCATGGCCTCGGTCAGCACGCGCGGCGTGATCTGCCAGCTGATGCCCCACTTGTCGCGGCACCAGCCGCAGGCGCTCTCTTCGCCGCCGTTGCCGACGATGGCGTCCCAGTAGCGGTCGGTCTCGGCCTGGTCTTCGGTGGCGATCTGGAAGGAAAAAGCTTCGGTGTGCTTGAAGCGCGGCCCGCCATTGAGACCGATGCAGGGAATGCCGGCCACCACGAAATCGACCACCAGCGCGTCGCCGGCCTTGCCGTCGGGAAAGTCCGACGGCGCCCGGTGCACGCCTTCGACGCGGCTGTCGGGGAAGACGCTGGCATAGAAGCGCGCGGCCGCTTCGGCGTCGCGGTCGTACCACAGGCAGATTCGGTGCTTGCTCATGGCGGGTTTCTCCTTCGCAGTGCGCGAAAGATTACCAGCCCGAAAAGGCGCTTGTCCTTTCCGAACCCGCTCCATTCACCTTTTCACCCGACCCCGCCTGCGCCCATCCAGCCACGCCATCACCGCACTGGCACTGGCGCCATGCAGCACGATGGACAGCACCACGACCAGGCAAACGACCGCCCACAGCTCGCGGATGCTGTCGAAGTCGGCGTGGTTCATCGCAAAGGCCAGGTAATACAGCGAGCCGATGCCGCGCACGCCGAACACCGCGATCGCCAGCCGGTCGCGCTTCTTCAGCCCGCTGCCCAGCAGGCCTATCCAGCCCGACAAGGGCCGCACCAGCAGCACGAACACCAGGGCGAATGCGATGCCGCGGCCAGTCAGCTCCGACAGGATGCCGCCGGCCAGCGCGCCGCCCAGCAACAGCAGCATCAGCGCCATCATCAGCTTCTCGCACTGCTGGGCGAAGGTGTCGAGCACGGCGTGGTAGTCGTGGTCGCGCTCCTGCTGCCGGATCACCAGGGCCGCCACGAACACCGCCAGGAAGCCGTAGGCCTGGCACAGCTCGGTGACGCCGTAGACGATCAGCGTGATCGCCAGCGCGGTCAGGCCGTCGCTGCTGCGGCTCAGCGTCGGGCGGCTTTCGGTGCGGAAGATCAGGTGCATCAGGCCGTAACCCACGCCGGCACCGATCACCGCGCCACCTACCACGCGCCACAGCAGGTCCAGCGCCAGCCAGCGGCCCCAGTCCATCGGCTCGCCCGCCGCGGCCAGGGCCAGCGCCACGGCCAGCCACACGAAGGGAAAGGCCAGGCCGTCGTTGAGTCCGGCTTCCGAGGTCAGGCCGAAGCGCACCGGATCCTCCCCGCCTTCGCCGGGCGGGTTCACCTGCACATCGCCGGCCAGCACCGGGTCGGTCGGCGCCAGCACCGCGCCGAGCAGCATCGCGGTGGCCAGGCCATAACCCAGCCATACCTGCCCCAGCCAGACGGCCGCCGCGATGCTCAGCGGCATCGTGATGCCCAGCAGGCGCCAGGTCAGCGACCAGCGGCGCCAGCCGAAGCGGGTGTCGATGCGCAGGCCCACGCCGACCAGCGCAACCAGCACCGTCAGCTCGGTCAGGCGCTCGGCCACTGCGGGAAACGCAAAAGGGTCGGCCGCCGGCAGCGGCAGGGGCAGCAGATAGACCAGCGCGCCCACGCCCACGAACAGGATCGGCAGGCTGACCGGGCTGCGCTTGACCAGGTGCGGCACCCACGCCGCGCCCAGCAGCGCCAAGCCAACGAGGAGGATTGTCAGCTTGTAGGCGTCCATGCCGGGATCTTACCGTCCCGCGCCCTACCCCCCGCCGCCGGCTGTATGTCCGCATGGCACCTGCCTGTGCGTAACGGCAACACCCATCCCACGGCACCAGGAGAACCACCATGTCACGCTTCCCTGCCTCCCTCCGCCCCGCGCTGCTGACCGGCGCGCTGCTGCTTGCGATCGCCGGCCCCACGTCGGCCAATGACGCCCCGGCGGCCCGCACGCTGATCGTGATGGACGGCTCGGGCTCGATGTGGGGCCAGATCGATGGCCGGCCCAAGCTGGAGATCGCGCGGGAAACCGTGGCCCAGGTGCTGGGCAAGCTGCCCCCCGACCAGACCCTGGGCCTGATCGCCTACGGCCACCGCCGCAAGGGCGACTGCAAGGACATCGAGCTGATGGTGCCGCCCGCACCGGGCACGTCGGGCCAGGTGCTCAAGGCCGTGAATGAAATGCGCTTCCTCGGCATGACGCCGCTGTCGGACGCCGTGCGCCAGGCCGCCGAGGCCCTGCGCCACAGCGAACAGGCCGCCACCGTGGTGCTGGTGACCGACGGCCTGGAAACCTGCGCGGCCGATCCCTGTGCGGTGGCGACCGAGCTCGAAAAGAGCGGCGTGAACTTCACCGCGCATGTGATCGGGTTCGGCCTGACCGAGGACGAAGGATCGAAGGTGGCCTGCCTGGCCGAAAACACCGGCGGCCGCTACCTGCAGGCCACGGACGGCGACAGCCTGGCCGCAGCGCTGAACCAGGTGGTGACCCAGCCCGTGCCGCCCACCCCGCCCAAGGCACCGGCCGAGGCCACGCTGGACGCCCCCGACAGCGCGCCGATGGGGTCGCGCGTGCAGGTGCGCTGGACCGGCCCGAAGGACGAGCTCGACGTCATCGCCGTGGTGGTGATGATCGACGGCCAACCCACCGTGCACGACTTCGGCTACGCCAAGGACGGCAACCCGCTGACCCTGATCATGCCCGGAGAGACCGGCGACTACGTGCTGCAGTACCGGCACCGCGATGAAACCGTCATCGCCACCCGCCCGATCAAGGCCACGGCAGCCCAGGCCACGCTGAGCGCCCCCGACTCCGCCGCGGCCGGCAGCACGGTGGTGATCACCTGGACGGGCCCTGACGTGGAGCTGGACAACATCCAGATCGCCGAAGCCGGCAGCGACACGTATGTGTCCTACACCTACCTGGGCGACACGCGCGAGGTGGAACTGACGATGCCGGACGCACCGGGTGACTACGAGCTGCGCTACCAGTTCCGCGACCGCGAAACCATCGCCACCCGACCGATCCGGGTCGTGGCGGGCAAGCCCTGAGGCCGGGAGACGCGCTGAGCGGGCGGCGATGACCTGCCCGCCACCGCACCGCCGCGCCTGGCCGGACCGGCAGCCAGGCGGCGTTACGTGACCAACGGCACCTGTCCGATCACCGGACGCGCCGCCGATATATATTGCTCAGGCAGGCCGGTGCCGTACCGGCCACGTAACGCGGAGAGAAGTCATGGGTCTCGTACAGGCGGTGGTGGGTTCGGTCGGTGGCATGCTGGCCGACCAGTGGAAGGACTTCTACACGGTTCCGGCCGGGCTGCCGGCCACGGCCGCGCTGTTCGCCGCCGTGCCGCAGGGCACCAATGCCGGGCGCGGGTCCAACACCAAGGGCTCGACCAACATCATCAGCAACGGCTCGAAGATCGTCGTGCCCGAGGGTTACGGCCTGCTGCTGATGCAGGACGGCAAGATCACCGGCTTCGCCGCCGAGGCGGGCGGCTACGAGTGGCGCTCGGACGACATCAACTCCCAGTCCATCTTCGCCGGCGACGGCATCGTGTCGCCGCTGATCAAGCAGAGCTGGGAGCGCTTCAAGTTCGGCGGCCAGCCGGGCGGCCAGCAGCTGGCCTTCTTCGTCTCGCTCAAGGAGCTGCCGGACAACCGCTTCGGCACCCAGTCGGAAATCTACTGGGACGACGGCTTCCTCAACACCCAGGTCGGCGCGGTCACGCGCGGCTCGTACACGCTCAGGATCGTGGACCCCATCCTGTTCGTGAAGAACTTCGTGCCGGCCAAGTACCTGCAGCCGGGCCAGGTGTTCGACTTCACCGACATCGACAACGCCGCGGCCAGCCAGCTGTTCAATGAAGTGGTGGGTTCGCTGGCGCCGGCCTTCAGCCTGTATTCCAACGACCCGGCCAAGGGCAACCGCATCACCAAGCTGCAGCAGGATTCGCTGGGCTTCGCCAAGAGCCTGTCCGACGCCGTCGAGCAGGGCTACCAGTGGCGCAGCGACCGCGGCCTGGCCATCGTCAAGACCGCCATCATCTCGATCGAGTACGACGCCAACACCAGGGAACTGCTCAAGACCGTGCAGCGCGCCGATGCGCTGGCCGGGTCGCGCGGCAACTCCAACCTGCAGGCCAGCGTGGCCGCGGGCATGCAGGCGGCCGGCGAGAACAATGGTGCGGCCGGCCTGGTCGGCATCGGCATGGCGGGCGGCATGCTCGGCGGCATCGGTGGCCTGCAGCAGCCGGCCACCCCCGCGGCGCCGGCGGCCGACGACCCGATCGCCAAGCTGAAGAAGGCCAAGGAAATGCTGGACATGGGCCTGATCACGCAAGCCGACTACGACGCGGCCAAGGCCAAGGCCCTGGGCCTGTAACCCGGCGCCGGACCCCACCATGTCGAAGACGCCACCGCCCCTGCCCCCGCCGCTGCCGCCCGGCATCGGCCCGGGCTCGCCGCAGGACGTGCCGCCCTTGCCCGGCACGTTCCCGGTCGACCCGGCCACCTTGCCCAAGCCGATCCGCGATGAAGTGCTGGCGCCCGACCCGGTCGCCATCGACACCGAGTCCGACGAGCTCAAGGACGGCCAGAACCACTGCCCCAAGTGCGGCGCCACCGACATCAAGCAGCGGCCCGGCACCGACATGCTGATCTGCCTGTTCTGCCGCAACGAGTGGCATGGCGAGGGCGTGGAGGAAGCCTTCGGGCTGGGCGAAGGCCTGGATGACCTCAAGGGCACCATCATCGCCTCGGGCGCCCGCGACATCGCGGCTGATTCCAAGGCACTGATGACCTTCAAGTGCACCGGCTGCGGCGCCGAAGTGACGGTGAACACGCAAAGCAGCATGACGGCGCGCTGCCACTGGTGCCGGCACCAGTTCGGCGTGAACGAACAGGTGGACAACGGCGCCGTGCCCGACGCCGTGCTGCCGTTCAAGATCAAGAAGGAGCACGCGGTCGAGCGCATCCGCCAGTTCGTGGACAAGCGCAAGCTGTTCGCGCTCAAGGCGTTCAAGGAACAGTTCAGTCCCGAGAACGTGGTCGGCGTGTACATGCCCTACATGATCGTGGACGGCAAGTGCAGCGCCGACATCATTGGCCAGGGCGAGATCGAAACACGGCGCTACACCCGCGGCTCGGGCAAGAGCAAGAAGACCTACTACGACGCCGACGTGTACGACGTGGACCGGCACGTGGACTTCACCGTGGACGACCTGCCGCTGGAGTCCTCGCGCGAGCGCGGCAAGCTGGATGTCAAGGTCAACACCAACAACATCATCAACACCATCCTGCCGTTCGACGTGAAGAACGCGGTGAAGTGGAACGCCAGCTACCTGGCGGGCTACAGCTCGGAAAAGCGCGACAGCGACGTCGAGGCCCTGCGCCCGCGGCTGGAAGACCAGCTGCTGTCCATTGCCCGCTGCGAGGTGGAAAAGTCGGTGCGCAGCTTCGACCGCGGCGTGCGCTGGGAGTCCGAGCGCCTGGACGTGCACGGCACCCGCTGGGTGGCCATGTACCTGCCGGTGTGGCTGTATTCCTACCAGGAACCGGGCAGCAAGATGCTGCACTACATCGCGGTGAACGGCCGCACCGGTGAAACCATGGGCAGCGTGCCCGTGCAGCATTGGAAGCTGCTGCTGGCCGCGCTGACCGCCGGCACCGTCATCGAGGGCCTGGTGCTGATGATCCTGGCGGCGCAGTAATGAGCGACGACGGCGGCGTACTCTGGCTGCTCACCCTCGGCCCGGCCGGCGGCACGGCGCTGTACTGGGCCATTTACCGGTACTACCGAAATACCGACAAATCGCATGACTTCGAGCGCGAGACCAAGGTGGACGCCATCTTCCCCACCGGCTCGCACAAGAAGGCGCACGAACTCAAGGCCCTCACCAATTCGCGCATTCGCGGCGAGAACGGCAAGGCCTTCCGCCAGCGCGTGCGACGTATCCGATAGTGACCCGCCCGGTCGCGCACCGCGCCGACCGGCGGCCAGACACCTGACCCAGGGAGCAGCGAGATGAGTGATGACGGCGGACTATGGCTGCTGGCCCTCGGCCCCGCAGGCGGCACGGCGCTGTACTGGGCCATCTACCGGTACTACCGCAACACCGACAAGTCGCATGCCTTCGAGCGTGAGACCAAAGTCGATGCCAAGCCGGTGACCGGATCCGAGCGCAAGGTGGACACGGTGACGGGCACGCAGGCGACGCGGATTCCCGGGGATAACGTCAAGGCGTACCGGCAGCGCGTGAAACGCATCCGGTTTGATGGACCGGATGGCTGACCAGCCGCCCTCGCCGCAGCGTCCCCTCAGTTCTGGCGCGGCGGATCCACGCGCGTATCGGCCCGACGCCAGATTTCGCCACTGTCGGTAATTGCCCAGGCATTGCCGGCCGCATCCACCGCCACGCGCTTGCCCGCGCCTTTCACGTCCACCCAGCTGCCGGCGCCATCCCATTGGTAGATGGCGTTGCCGTCGCCCTGGCCGGCCTCGCAGGTGACCGCGTAGACATGCTGGTTGTTCGCCGCCACGTCGGTGAAGCAGCCCGGCTTCTTGGACCACTGGCCACTTCCGTTGCGCCACTCGAAGATGCCGCCGCCGGCATTGACCAGCCACACCGAGTCGCCGACCGAAATGCGCTGTCCCGAACCTTCCCAGATCGTCCATTCGCAGATGTCGTTGCCGCCGCCGATCAAAACAGACGGACAGGTGCGCGCGCGGTAGATCGTATTGCCGCCCTCATCGGCCGGCTGTGACGACACGATCCAGATGCCCGACTTGCCGACGGCCACATCGGTGATGGGCTGGCGATCAGGCGTACCGCGCAGCGTCCACTCACCGTCGTTGATGCTGGAGTACAGCAACCCGTCACTGCCGATCGTATAGCTGTGGCCCGCGAAGGTGGCCAACGCGCTGCCCAGGCCCGGCACCGGCATCGGCACGAAGTGCGCGCCCGTCCAACGATAGATCGGCGACGAGGCTCGACTGTTGGGCGCCACATCACAGCCGGTGACGTACACCACGCCATTGGCCCCGGCGACGATGTCGCGGGCGCAGCCGGGCACGCGCTCCCAGCGCGCCTGGTCATCGATCCGGGGCCGGTTGGCGGTGACGAGCGCCTCGTTGCGCGGAAGCGATGAATTCACGCGGGGCCCGACCAGGTCGTTGGCCTGGGCCAGGGTCGACATGCCGAGCGCCAGGCCGGCGGCGGGGAGGATCATTGCAATCAGCTTCATGGGGTGTCCTTGAGAAATGGGAGGGGCTTCATTGCGGAGCAGTCAGGGCATCGCCAGCTCGACACGGCGGTTGAGCGCACGGCCTTCCAGCGTGGAGTTGTCGGCTTTGGGCCGGGTTTCGCCATGGCCCTGGCTGGAAAGTCGCGGCGCCAGTGCGGCATCGAGCTTCACCAGCGCGGCGCGCACCGCATCGGCGCGAGCCTGGGAGAGTTTCAGGTTGGCGGCGTCGGCGCCCACGCTGTCGGTGTGGCCTTCGATCACCAGTGGCACCCCGGGAACACTCAAGATAAGCGCGACGATGTCGGGCAATTGGCTGGCCGATTCCGGGCGCAGTACCGCCGATCCGAAGTCGAAGTAGAGCCCGGGCAGCACCAGTCGCTTCTCCGCGCGCAGTTGTGCGGCCATGGACTGGCTGGCCTCGGGCACCGGGAAATCCAGCCGCACCACGCGAAGCGCGGATTCCCCGATGCGCCACTGCAGCGCCAGCGGGTTGGTCGGATCGTCCAGCACCGTCAGCTCGGCCTGCATCACCTTGCCGTCGCGGGCGGTGAACTGCCCCGTCGCCACCAGTGCGGCCAGCGACTGCCGCCGGCCGTTCACCAGCACGGAGAAACGCGCGCTGCCGCGGCATACCAATTCGCCCTTGAATGACACGCTGTTGTTGCGCGTGAGGCTGGCCAGCAGATCGCTGCCGGGCAAGGCGCCACCGGCGGCGCCAGACAACGACGGCAGCACCCACGACGACTCGCCCACCAGCGCGAAGCGCGCCTTGCCCGCGGCATGCAGTTCAGCCAACACGGCGCTCGACACTCCGAGCGCCGTGGTGCCGGGGTAGTCCTCCTGCACGTCCTCTTCGAAGGCCGTGCGGTAGGTGCGTGCGGCCGCGAGATCCGCGTCGTGCACGTAACGTTCGCTGGCCATCGTGCGGGTCGCACCCTTTCCGTCCGGAACGCTGGCCAGGTAGAGCAGCACCCAGCCCTCGCCTTCGCGGCCTGCCAGCCGCTTGCGCGACTCGTAGTCACCTTCGCGGCTCCCCAAGGCGGTGGTTACAGTCAATCCAGTCTCGTGCGGAATGCGCACCGGCGGGGCCGCGTTCGCGGAGCCGGCCAGCGCCGCGCAAGCGAGTAGGACCGCCCGCATCACGGGAAACATTTGTTGCCCTTCTTCGGATGGATCGCGCACAGCGCGCCACCTCCGCCGGACAGCGCACCGGCCGACACCACGTTGTTGCCGGCCGGATCCACGACGGTGAAATTGCCGCCCGAACCGCTGCCACCCTGCCCCAGGCGCATCACGGCCGCAGGCTGACCCGCGCGATTGCTGAGCAGCACATGCCGCATAACGCCGCTCAGCTCGACCGCGGGCTTGCCGTCGCCGCCCATCACCTGCATTTCGCCGCCGCCATCGACGCCGGTGAACAGGAATAGCCCTGTCGGTTTGCCCGGTGCGCTCAGCCCCAGCTGACCGCGCCCGCCTTCGGCGGCGTTGCTGCCCGCCGACAGGACGGGCTTGCCTTCCTTGTCGGACAAACGAAGCACCGCACCACTGGAACCGACGGTGACCGCGAGCTCGCCCAGCGATTTCGCCGGCGGCTTGCCGGGGCCGCCGCCGCCATCGCGCACGAAGATGCCGTGCCTTCCGGCGGTGCCGTTGCCGACGATGGTGGAGTTTTCCTTGGTGTACACCTCGAGTCGCGGACCGCGCCCCTGCCGCACACCGAGCCGCGCCTGCGTATCGCTGGACCCGGACTGCGCCACCAGCATGGCGTGCTCCGCGCTTCGCTCCAGCTGCAGGGCCGTGCCGCTGCCCAGCGTGCCCATTGTCAGCAGGTGATTGGCCCCCGACGCCGAGATGGTGACGATCGGCTGGTCCTGCGCATCCACGACCACGAACGGCGCACGCACTCGATTGTTGGGCTTGGACTCCAACTGATGCAGCCGTGCGTTCAGCGACTCGAGCGTCGGCCCGCTCGCTTTGGCGGATACGTTGCCAACGCCGGTAAAGAGGCACGCGGTCACCACGGACGAGGTGATGCCGACGACCACGGCCAGCTGCCAGTCCGGGCGGCTCATCGCGCACCCCCGAGCCGCTGGTAGGCCAACCGGCTGGCGACTTCCAGTTGCGGACACAGGGATGCAGCACGTTCGCCCTTGGTCATGCCGGTGACATTGAGCGATAGCAGTACCGTGCCCGTGCGCACGATCATCTGCTGGGTGCCGATCAGGTCGGCGTTGCTCGCCGAACACCAGGCGGCATCACCCAGGTCCTCGATGTCCTGCCCGGATTTGCGCGTGGGCTTGTCGATGGCTTCGTTCACCATCATGCCCAGGTTACCGGACAGGCCGGACAGGTTGTCGAACAGCGATGCGGTTTCTTCGGGTGTGTCGGTGCGGAAGACCTGCACCATCAGCATGGTGATGGCACCGGGATTCTCGCCCCCGGCCCACATGCACACGTCCTGGTCGTCGGCCATCTGCCCTACTTCGGCGCCGATGACGGCCTGAGCATCCTCGGCCGTGACCAGCAGACAGGGGCGCGGCAACTCCGCGGGCAGCTTGTCAGCGGAGGCCGCGACAGGCGCGGCATCGACGGAAGGCCAATCGGCCTCGGGGGCATCGCTGGCCTGGGTACAGCCGGTCAATGCAAGCGACGAAAGCAGGGAAACTGCGGCGATTCGTGAAGCAGGTGTCATGGCATTCCTCCTCAGAGCGCCGGCGCGGACACGGCGCGGTAGCGGTGGCGAACCACCGCACCATCGCCGCGCTGGCCGTGCACCAGGCCGTCGGCACCGATGTAGACCTTGGCTTCGCCGGCCGGCGAATTCGGCAGCGTCAGCGTGTATGCGTACACGGTCATGGTCACGCCCTCGATCTTCTCCGCGGGGAGCTTTCTGCAGCCGCTCATGCGGTACTCGCCTGAGCGGATGGCTGCGACCAACTTCTTTTCGGCCGCCATGAGATTGTTGGCGGCGGCGTCCGGCATCACCTGCCACTTGCCGGTGTCGAAACGGCTGTAGGCCTTGCCGCCGACGAAGATCAACTCCATGCGGCCGCCGTCGACCTCGGAGATGGTGTGGCGTGCGGGCTGGCTGGCAGTTTTCTCCGCCGCACGCAAATAGGGTTCGCACGCGGCTTCGACGGCGGCGGCCGGGCCAGCGGCCAACAGCAGGACGAACGGAAGGCACAGGATGGATCTGTTCATGGGGAAGTTCCTCGGTCGGAAGAAGAGAGGTCGGCGGACGCACGGCGACCGGTGGTGCCCTGGCGCCGCAGACTGACGTGCACGGCGATCAGCAGCGCGAGATTGACTGCTGCCAAGAGGGCCTTGAACGACAGCGCCGCCAGCAGCAGCGGGCTGACCGCGAACGCGTCGGGGCCGGCGAGATAGCGCAGCGCGGACACCAGCTGCGCGCCCTGCAGCAGCAAAAGACCGGCAAGCAGGACCCACGCCGCACGAAGCAGCCAGTGCGGCGCGCTCACGGCGATTTCCTTGTTGAGTGGTTTCGAAGCATTCGCAGGGCCGGTTGGCGGGATGACAACTGCCGAACGGTGGCGCGGCGGCTGAACCGGACATGGCGCAGCGAAATTTTTTAACGAGGGAGTTTCGAGGACGGCATCGGCCCCGAAGGCTACGCTTCGGGCTGACGTGCTGACGAGCTGACGACCTGAAGGGCTAGCGGGTCCCCGTCGCCTGCGCTGTCGGATCCAACGTCGCCATCTGCCGGCGGATCACCGAGACACTGGAGGGATGGTCATAGCGCGCACTGGCCTCCGCCGCGGTGTTCTCCAACAACTGCGCTTCCGCCAGCTGCCCGGCCGCTGCCAGCGCATCAGCGCGGATGCGCTGCAGGTAGGGCTGCATGCGCACATCACGGAAACCCACGACCTCGCCCCAGACCGCCAGAGCTTCCTGGCTGTGCTGCAGTGCTGCGGGCACGTCGTCGCGCGCCAACGCGGCCCGCGCGAGACCGCCGTGCGCCAGCGCCACGTGAGCCAGGGGACGCCCCGAAGCATTGGCCACGATGTTCTCGAACTGCGATCCCGCCTCGCCCGGCCGCTGGTCATGAAGCAGCCATCGACCCCAGCTTTCGCGGATGGCCATCACCGGCTGGTCGCCATCAGCCTGGTGCGCCACGTAATCCTCCAGCGACAGCTGCAGCAGCCGGCCAGCGTCCGCATGGCGTCCGGCGCGGGCGTACGCCTCGCCCAGGTAACGGCGCACCAGCCGCAGCTGGAAACCAAATTCGCTGTTCCGCGCATAGCCGCGCTCCACCAGCTCCAGCACCGGGATCGCCAGCCGTGGCCGCCCCTCGCTGGACAAGCGCTCGCCATAGTGGGTCCGCGCGGTGATGGCTTCTATCACCGTGTCGTCGTCGCCATCGGGAAGCAGCGGCAGCAGCCGTTCGAACTCACGGTGCGCCGCCTCACGTTGTCCCGCCAGATGCAGGGTGCGCGCCGCGTTCGCCCGCGGCACCCAGGCCGAAGGCACATCGGGCCCCGTGGTGCGGTCCGCCAGGGCGGCCGACTTGCGGAACTCTGCCGCCGCCGCCGAAAATTGCCCCATCTGCTGATACACCAGCCCCAGATTGCCATGCAGGGTCTGCAGCTCGGCATCGTTGCGGTCGGGCAGCGACTGCGCCAGCGCCTCCGCCTTCCGGTAGGTTTCGATGGCACGCGGGTAGTCTAGTTGCACCACGTTGTGGAAGCCGGCCAGTTGGATCATCGCCGTCACGTGCCCGCGCGACTGCGGATGGTGCTGCGCGTAAAGCGCGACCGCGTCCGCATAGGCCTGCCCCGCTTCCTGCAGCCGCGCCTCGTCGCGCTGCAGCATCAGGCCACGCGCCAGCAGCCAGATCGCACGCAACTCGGGGTCGGGTTCGTCGACGCGGTCCAACAAGCGTCCGGCGTCGTCCACGGCCGCGACGCAGCGGTCCCGATCCGCCCCGCTGCAGGCCCGGAAGGCCGACTCGACCGCGCCATCCAGCACATTGGCGTGCAGCGGACCATAGCGAAGTCGAACCTGCTCGAGCTGTAGTGCCTGGTACTTCTCGTAGCCCGCCTCGTCGCCAAGCTGGCGATAGAGGTCGGCGACGATACGCAGGAGTTCGATCTGCACGTCCGGGTCGTCGGCGAAGCGGACCTGGATACGCGACGCGCTGGCGTCCAGCATCGCAATCGCGGAGATACCCCCGCGCGGCCCATCGGTAGCGATGCGCGGATCCAGCGTCGCAAACACCTCGATCAGGAATTCCTTGATGGCCGTGGCGCGCCGGGCCTCTTCCGCCGCACGCTGTGCCTGCCACAGCACGCCCGCTACGCCGGCCATGAGCACCGCCAGCACCAGCGCCGCCATCACCACACCCTGCCGATGCCGGCGCGTGAATTTCGCGGCGCGCTGCCAGCCGCCGATGCGCCGCGCGCGTATCGGCTGGTGGCCGAGGTAGCGACCGAGATCATCCGAGAACGCATCCGCGGAGGCGTACCGTTTGCCCGGGTCAGACTCCAGAGCCTTGGCCAAGATCGAATCCAGGTCAACCTTGATCTCGGCGCGCCGTTTGCCAGTCACCTTGCCCGAGGCTAGCGGCGCCTCGCGGCGGTCGTCGAGCATCCAGCCCAGACGTGACTTCGCTTCGAACGGGCGCGAACCGGTCAGCAGCTCGTGCAGCATCACGCCCATCGCGTAGACGTCGGTGGCGGCGCTGACGGTGCCGCCGGCGAGCTGTTCCGGCGCGGCATAGTCGGGCGTTGCCGCACGGTGACCGAGCTGCGTGAGCCCGGCCTCCTGCGCCGGATCGTCAAGCAATTTGGCGATGCCGAAATCCAGTAGCTTCACCGCGCCGTCCGACGTGACCAGCACGTTTGCGGGCTTGAGATCGCGATGCACCACCATCTGCGTGTGCGCGGCCTGGATGGCGGTGGCCACGTCGCGCATCAGCGCCACGCAGCCGCGCGCGTCGAGGGCCTGCGCCCGGCAGTGTTCGGTGATCGGCGCACCTTCCACGTATTCCAGCGCGAGCCAGGGCTGGTCGGCGTCGGTGATGCCGGCGTCGTAGAAGCGCGCGATCTGCGGATGCTCCAGGCGCGCCAGGATGTCGCGCTCGCGATGGAAGCGGTCCTTCAGCAAGCCGCCCAGCAGGTGCGGATGCGGCAACTTCAGCGCGACCTGCCGCGCGTAACGGCCATCCATGCGCTCGGCCAGCCACACCTCGCCCATGCCGCCGCGGCCCACCGGCCGCAGCAGGCGCCACGGCCCCACGTCCATACCAGGCCCGAAATACGAAGCCGCCGCCGCATCCCCGGTGGCCGGATGTTCAAGCCAGTGGCCGCTCGACAGCGATTCTGACTTGGCCAGCACCGAGCGCAGCACCGGTTCGAGATGGGCATCCGATGGGGACAGCCGACGGAACCAGGCCTCACGCTCCTCGGGCGCGACCTCCAGGCACTGGTCCAGCAACACGCTGAAGCGGGGCCAGTCGGCGCTCGAACACGGCAGGGGCTTCATGCAGATCCACGCGGCGGCAATAACCGCCGAACGGGCCGGCGGGCCGGAACCGGACAGCGCCCGGTGATCAATCAATCCACCATCGCAGCCAGCAGCAGGCGGGCTTTTTCCCAGTCCCGGCGCACCGTCCGCTCGGTCAGGCCCAGGGCCTCACCGATTTCGGTTTCGGTCATGCCGCCGAAAAAGCGCATCTCCACCACCTGCGCCAGCCGCGGCTCCAGCTCCGCCAGCGACTCCAGCGCTTCGTGCACCTGCAGCGCCTCGTCGTCGCTGCTCAGGCCATCGCCAAGCGCGGTGTTGAGCGTGAGCACACGCTCGCCGCCTCCGCGGCGCAAGGCCGCCCGCTCGCGCACCTGGTCCACGATGATGCTGCGCATCACCTGCGCGGCGTAGGCGAAGAAACGCCGCCGCGTGTCCACCTTCAGCGTCTTCTGGCTCGACAGCCGCAGCCAGATCTCGTTCACCAACACGGAGCTGTCGAGCAGGGTCATCGGGGCGGCCCGAGACAGCCGCGCATGCGCCAGCTTCCTCAGCTCGTCGTAGGCGGCATTGAACAGCGCGTTGCTGTCCGCGCCGCCCGAGGCGTGGCCCTGTTCGATGATCTGTGTGATGTCGCCCATGACCGGACAGGATCCCCAAGCGCAGGCGCCAGCATACCCTGCGTTTTCGCCCGGCGGAACACGCGTGCCCGCGGCGCGGCCGGCGGCCGGCGCGCCGCGGGCACTCCCCTCAGAAGCGGTAGTTCAGGGTGAGGCTGAGGTTGTCGGCCTGCACCTTGCGGCTGATTTCTTCGATGGCCGTATCCGTGGGCACCAGCAGGTACAGCCCGCTGCGCGTCGTGGTGGTGGGCGCGTAGTCGAAGCTTTCCTCCCGCGTGCGGGTGTAGCGCAGCCCGGCGCTCCAGCGATCGGCGAAGCGCCAGTCCACACCCGCGCCCCACACCAGGCCATTGGCCGTGCCCGAGTCACCGCCGGCCTTGCTGAAGCTGGACGAAAACGCCGGCACGTTGAATGTGTAGTCCGAGGCCACGTCCCAGGAACGGCGCGAATAGCCGGCCGTGATGTACCACAGCGCCTTGCCGGTGACGTAACCGAGCCGCGGCCGCAGCGACCACGCGTCGTCGCTGCGCAGGCGGCTGGTGGCCCGCAGATCGGCGAACTGGGTGGCCGAGCCGATGTTGATGTTCGAGATGACCGTGGTGGTGGTTTCGTCGATGCCGGGGCGCTGGTAGTCCAGCTCCACACCGAGCAGCCAGCCGTTGGCGAACTGATGGTCGTAGCCGACCTGCAGGCCGACGCTGTTGCCGGAAACGTCGCCATCCACCGACAGGGCCTGTGCGAGGGACGGCGCCGCCATGTCGCCGGTCCAGAGGCCGCTCAGGGCGGCATCGGTACGATCATCGCCGCCGGAGTGGCCGGCGTTGAGGCCGAAGTAGAAGCCGGTCCAGTGGGTTTCGGCCGCGATGGCTTGGCCACACAGCGACAGCGCCAGCAGCGCGAGGGGGAGGGTTTTGCGCACGTGTTGCTCCTTCGGTAAAGGGCGGAATGCCCGTTGCCGCGACGAACGGAGCTTTGGTGGGGGAAACGGACATTCAGGTCGTGGGCTGCGGAGACGTACCGGGCCAGGCTACGGCTCTGACCTGTAGGTGACCCGGACACCGGAATAGTCCGCCTGCGACAGAAACACGCGAGGCTTCGGATGGTGCGCGATCACCCCCTGATCGGACCGGGGCCATTCGAGGCCAACCTTGGGGCCGCCGCCGGGTCCTGAGGGTGCGTCCCCGCGATCGCCATCAGCGACAAGTACGTTCCCCCGTCGTTCTCCAGCGACTGCGACGACCGCAACAACGAAACCAGAGTGACGCACCGCTCAAAACTTCGGAGGCGGTCCGGACCACAGCGTGGCCCGGTTCCATCGCCGGCATTGCGCTGGTGCTGATGGGCTTCCTGCCGATGGTGGAAGTGTTCCGTTCGCCCGTGGTGGGCTTCGTCACGCTGGGGCTGCTGCTGTACGTGCTGGTGGCCAAAGGCCGGCTGCCGGTGAAGCTGCCGGGGGTGCTGGTGGCGTTCGTGGTGGGCACCGCGCTTTATTACGGGCTTGGACTGGCGGGCCTGGGTGCGCCCGGTTTCGCCTTGCCTGAGTCGGTGCCGCTGACGGTGGTGATCCCGTGGCCCAGCCTGGCGTTCCTGCAGGGCCTGCCCGCCACCCTGCCCTATCTGCCGCTGCTGCTGCCGTTCGGGCTGCTGATGGTGGTGGGCGGCATCAACGTGAGCGAAAGCGCACGTGCCGCCGGCGACGACTACCGTACCCGCGACGTGCTGCTGGCCGAGGCGGTATCCACCCTGGCCGCCGGCGTGTGCGGCGGCGTGGCGCAAACCACGCCCTACATCGGCCAGCCGGCGTACAAGAGCATGGCGCCCGCAGCGGCTACACGCTGCTCACCGGCCTGTTCGTCGGCGTGGGCGGCGCCCTGGGCCTGATCTCGGGGCTGGTGCAGTGGCTGCCGCTGGCCGTGCTGGCGCCCATCATCGTCTACGTGGCCATCGACATCACGGTGCAGGCCTTCGAAGCCACGCCGCGAAGGCACCACGCGGCGTTGGTGTTCGGCTTCCTGCCGTCGGTGGCTTATCTGGTCGCCATCAAGGCCGGCAATCCGGGCTGGATCGCGCCCGAGCGTTTCGCACAGCTGCTGGGCGGCGTGAGCAGCCACGGGCTGCCCGAACTGGCGGTGATCCTTGCGCTGGCCAACGGAATCATCATCACGGCCATGATCTGGATCACGGCCGTGACGTCGCTGATTGACGGAAGGCTGCTGCGTGCGTCGGGCGCCCAGCTGGTGGGCGCGGCGCTGGCGCTGTTCGGGGTCATCCATTCGGTGGCGGCCAACGGCGGGATCTACTGGCCGTGGGCCATCGAAGGCCTGCCGCAGCAGGTGTCGTGGCAGTTCGTTGCGGCTTACGTGGTGCTGGCCGGGGTGTTTGCGCTGTTGTCGCTTCAGGCGCGTGAACCTCCGAAGGCTGCGTGACGCACGTCGGCACAAGGCTGGGCCCGTGAGTGAACTTGCCAGCGAGCTGCGCGCCTAGGGTCGCAACCGCACCCGCTGTCGCGATCCGGCCGCTGGCCAGGCGCACGGGCCCCACCGGCTGTGCCTCCTCGTGCGCATCCTGGATGAGCGAAATGCGCCGCTCAGAAATTCGGCGGCGGACCCGCCCACAGCGCGGGCTCCTGCTCCAGCCAGTGGATCGCATCCTCTTCGGTTTCGAACACGTTGCCATCGAAGCCCAGACCCTGGGCCAGCACGACATCGAACCGTTCGGCGTCGTTGATCTCCTGCCGGCTGATCATCGCCACCTTCACCCGCCCCTGCGACGTGGCCGCCCAACGCCGGACCATCTCGAGGCGGGCCAGCAGGTCGGGCTTGTCGAAGCCGGTGAGGCCGCGCACGTCCACCAGCATCCGGCGGTCGCCGGCTTCCAGGGCCTGCGAAATGCAGGAATCCACCTCGCGTACGGCCTGCGGGAACGAGAGCGGGCCCTCGAGGCGGAACGTGCGGTAGGGGGCGGCCATGTGCGATTAAAGGCTCAAGAACGGCGTGATTCAAGGGCTAGAAATTCCGAACCGGCGGATCGGCAGTACGCTTGCGGAAACTGCGTATCCGCGGAATCCACCGATGCGATGCCCAATCGATGGCTCGCCACGATTGGATCAATCACATCGAATAGTCCCCGCGTCCACGGCAGGCCGGGAGCCGCGGTGCCGCTGGACGCGCAGGATCTCACCTGACAGCGAGTTGCCGAACTGAGTGGCGGCTTGCCTGCAGATGGATGGCTGCGCCTCGGCCATCGTGGCCTGCCCCAGATGGACGATCACCACGCGGTCTCCACCCACCGTCGTGCTGCCCAAAACCACCACAGCACGCTGCCGGTTGGCGGCCGCCTGCGCGGCGGCGTCGCGAGCAGCGAGTTGGAGCTGTCGCTGGGCATCATCGGCCATTGTGTCCATCTGCCCGGTGAACTCAGACACCGCGGCCTCGACGTCCCGGGCAGCAAGACGCGACTGCACCTCATGCGAATAGAACGGATACACCAGCGCCACGCCAAGGAAGATCGCCACGCCAAGCCAGAAGTTTCCTGGGGACGTCGACGTCGGCAGATTGGACCGGATCGGGCCGCGAAACCTCAGGTCGCCGAGCGTTGCATCATCAATGCGGGGTTCGGTCATAAATCACCCTGTTCCTGGCCAATGAGGTAATCGTAGCCGCATTGGCAGGACTGCGAACGGCCCCGCTATCCCTCCACGTGAGACGGGGGCAGGAGGCTCCTGTCGCGCGATTCCCCTTCGCCGTGCCGAGTACCGCCCGATACTGCAGTCAGTTTGCGATCGACGGAAAGGTCCACTACCGCTATTCCACTCAGGGGAATCAGCCGTACTGCTTGCGGTGTCGCTCTAGAGTACCCGACACCTTGTCCAGCGCCGCCTCGACCTCATCCTTGAAGCCTCCCGGCGCCAGCATCCGCACCGCCGAATGCGCAGCGCATACCTTCGGCGTGTCGGCCCAGCGCAGCGCAAGGTCGCGGGCCCACCCCGCGTAAGCGTCCGTGGCGCCGGGTTCGGTTTTCAGCGCCTTCCCCAGCATCGGGTGCATCCGCAGCGACGACTGCGGCAGCAACTCACCCAGGGACCCAGGCGCGGCGAGCACGTTGAGTGTGTCATCGACATGCACGATGCCACTCGCCCGGTGCCGCACGAGCACGGATGCTACGTGCACGCTCTCATCCAGGCAGACGAAGTCGACGCCTGCAGGCACCGACAGGTCCAGCGTATCGTCGAGCGGATGCTCGGCGCCCCAAGCTTCCACCGGCGCACCGGCCCAGGGCAACGCGGGCAAGCGCTCACGATGGCGGGCCGTGCCATAGAGCGCAGCGCTCGGAAGCAAGGCGTGCGTCGCCTCGACGTGCAGCGTGTGGAACGGGTGGACGTGGACCACCGCCTCGACCCGGGCGCCTTGACTGGTCAGCGCCAGCAACGCCTCGCGGGCTTCGTCCTCGAGCGCGCAGCCATCGATCACGATGAAGCCGCCGCCCGGCCGTTGCGCCACCGACATGTGGGTGCCGATGTCGATCAGGCCGCCGATGCGGTGCACGCCGCGAAGGTTCCAGAAGGTGTCGGCGAGTTGCTGCATGGTTCGGGGGCCTATTCTTTCAGCGGTTCAGGTGGACGATCAGTGCCACCTTGCAGCGCATCAGCGCATCCAACTTGCGCCTGCAGACGATGCAGAGTCAAAGCTGGCACAGTATCCCCGCCAACGCCAGCGCCCCGTACGTGCCCAGCGCCGTCCCCGAGGTGCCCACCAAAATGCCCGGCATTACTAGGACCTTCCGGTCGAAGCTTTCCGCAAGCACGAAGGCGGTGGTGGCGCCGCGTAAGTTCGCAGTGGAGGCGATGGCGATGATTTCGGGGCTGGTGCGGGTCAGCGGGCGTAGGCCACTGCCAAGATATGGCTGTCGGTGAATCGGGCCTTTTTTATGGAAGTCTCCTCGGAGACGTTTACGAGAAAAGTCCGCTCTTGACTGCTTGTGATTTACGGGTGGAGATAACCGAAGCTCGCATGTATTAGTGCTACTCGCGCGCCGGCCGAGCTCTGATCCGGCCGACCTAGATTTCGCGCTACAATCAGCGCGCTCCGGCCGAATAGACATGACATTAAGTCGAGACACAGCCATTTCGCGACAACTCATAGAAACAAAATCAATGCCCCGCTCAATCTCCCCAACAGAGAATCAATTGAAGGTTCGCCTGCTTAATGAACTTAGGCGAACCAAGCGAATTAGTCCATTTACTGTGATCGCGAACGAGCTCCCGCTCGGAGATACAGGCGTGAGGGCCGACCTCGTGCTACAAGGACGCAATTTCGTTGGCGTTGAAATCAAGAGCAATCGGGACAGATTGACCCGCCTATCTCGTCAGCTTCCCGTCTACCGCTCCTATTTTGACAAAACGATGCTAGTGATCGGAGCAGACCATCTGACCGACGTAGTTGTAAGCGAACTTCGCGATATCGAGGTTTGGATTGCTAGCGGACTGACCCTTAGGCGGCTGATCACGCCAAGTCTCACCAACGATGAGTCGGTCGAAAGCGGGGCTGCTATGAGGGCGGAAGCGACTCAAAAGAACCTGGAGGCTTTCCGAAGAAGATTTAAAGCAACCAGTGACAGGTTCTGGGATGCAGTAGCGAACGAACCGATCTCGCTTGAACACTTAACTTTGTTGAGCCGTTTCTCTGAGAAACGTAACGCGCACAAGGCAAATGCTGAAGAAGCCGCCAAGAAAAAAGAGGCCTGGATAGAGTCTCTAATTCAATCGACCCAGTCTTCATCGGTATCCAAGAAAGACTCCTCGTCGTTGAAATAGAGTTGCCTGTGAAGATGCAAATTAATCCTCACAGCAGTCGACCTGTTCGGCGAGGATATCCCGCCCTCCTCGTCTCCGGCAGCCGTTTTTTCAATCATCTGGGCGCCCCAAAGCTTCAACTTAGGCTCCCAAGTTTCGCTCTGGATCAAGTCAATCGACTGACTCTGGTATCCAAGAAAAGGAGTCGCGAGGGGTGAGGATTGCCTAAAGAAGCTCCACGAATCCTTCTTCGCATAGTCTATTCTCGGCGCAGGCAACCCGCCTCCACCCTGCTGCCGCTCAGCTCTAGCACTACCTCGATCGCTATAAATGATTGCCCTGTCGTGCTTGGCGAGCCTCTCAAACAGAACTCGCTCAAAAATGCGCTGAGAGGTTATTGAAGTAAAGCTATCGGGAAAACTCGACGCACAAACTGCGATATCCGCCCGAGGACACAGTGTTCTTGCGAGAGAAACCAAAGACTTTACTGAACCCTCTTCCAGCAAGAATTGTTCCGATTTCTTACCAAAATCTAAAACGAGCGTGACGTTTTCTGCCAGTTTAACCTTCGCTGCAATTAGCGAACAAAGTGCTCCAACTACTAAGGACGTGGGCTTGTCTATTCGAACAATCAGTCCGCGACCAATTGAAATCAGTCTCTCAATCTGCAATTCAAATTCAGCTGGAGAACCACCCGTCTGAAGACCTGGCGTGAAATGAGCATGCCGCTCCTCCAAAAAAAAGTCGTGCCAATTCTGAAAGCCGTTCTCAGGAGACCTTAAGTCTTTCAACTGAGAATGCACTGGCCTTTCTTGGCCAGACTCAACCGGATCTTCTTCGCCCATCTCCAAAAAACAAGCGCGAGTCCCGAAGGCCTTCGTGATTCGATCTACGGACTTCGATAGTTCATGAGAGGCCGACCATCTGCGAAGACCAATAAGCGGCCTTAGCTGTTCTTTGTCTTTCTCGGGAAGCTCTTGAAGGGCAAACATCTCTGCCGGCCTCAAGTCAATGACTGGCAAGTATCGGTTTGCGCCCATAATCAGGTGATCCCTAAGCGTATTTTCATCGCAACCTCGGAAACGTCAAACATCTCAGCCAGTTCCGAGACCAAATCTTCACGCGACCGACCCTTGCGAGAACTTATTTCTTCACTTAACACTTGACGGGGCAACAGTATGTCTGCAGCGAGCCGATTAGCTTCAGCTTCTCTAGAATCAGAAAGTGAAGATCTGTAGAGAACGTCATCCGCTATACCGCTTCCAATCTGATCACGATGAAGCAAGAAGTGTGCAATCTCGTGAGCAACCGTGAATCTTTGCCGTCGCGCACTATCGTGGCGGTTAACGGAGATCACAAAGCGCCCGTCGATAGGTCTAATTTCTCCGGAAATGCCCGGCGGGAGTGTTGAGGCGATCACCCGCAGGCCTAAGTCCTTCGCCAAGGAAGAAAGCTTCACAGGAATACGCTCATGCGCTCTTTGGATAGCTGCCTGCTGAGTGGCATCTATCCGATCATCATTAAGATTGTTACTCACGGTTTTCGGCATCATCGTCGAGCGCCTCTAGTTCTTCGATGCGCCGCTTTCGCTCTGCATCCCAAGCCTCTGCAACACCAGGCTTCGCCAGCTCACTCCGGAAGAACTTGATGACAAGGTCATCCAAGACTTGCCTCGCACCGCCCTCCTTGAGCTCCTGAGCGACATATACCGGCATGGCTTTGTTTACTACCGTTTTTACATTCTTCTGGAACTGCGTCCAGCCCCAAATTGCAAAGAAGGCCAAACCCAACCCTAGAACGGTTACCAGGAGAGACAGAGCGGACAGAATGATGGCTACAAAATCTGAATACGACATCTCCCCAGGCAGCACTCGAAGGGAGTGACCCTGGAACAGCCATAACAAGACTGCGCCTAGAAATGCGCCAATAAAAGCTACCGCCCCGATCTTTAGCTTCTCCATCACCACTTTCCTCGCTGATTCTAGAGCAGGGCAATCTCAAATCGTGCGACAGACGCGTTGATGTTCTACATATTCCGCCGATACTCGCCCCCGACTTCGTATAACGCATGACTAATCTGCCCCAACGAATGCGTCTTAACCGCTTCCATCAACGCGGCAAAGATGTTCTTCCGGTCACGGGCGGTGGATTGCAGGTAGCTCAGCCCTTCGCCGAACAGCATCGGCCCTGAAGGCCCGCCGACAGGCAGCGCGTTGCGGGCGGCCTGGAAGGTCTTCACGTTGGCGATCTGGGCGGCCTTTTCGGGCTCGGTGCTCCGAATCAGCTCGATGGTAGTAGCCACCTCGCCGGCGTGATCCTTCGGCAGGAAGGTATTCACCCCCACCAGCGGCAAACTCCCATCGTGCTTCTTGTGCTCGTAATACAGGCTCTCTTCCTGGATCTTCCCGCGCTGGTACATCGTATCCATCGCCCCCAGCACGCCACCCCGCTCCGAAAGCGCTTCGAACTCCTTGTACACCGCCTCTTCCACGATGTCAGTTAGGTAATCCACGGCAAAACTCCCCTGCCACGGATTCTCATTGAAGTTCAGCCCCAACTCCTTGTTGATGATCATCTGGATCGCCACCGCGCGGCGCACGCTCTCTTCGGTCGGCGTGGTGATGGCCTCATCGTAGGCATTGGTATGCAGGCTGTTGCAGTTGTCGAACAGCGCATACAGCGCCTGCAGCGTGGTGCGGATGTCGTTGAACTGGATCTCCTGCGCATGCAGTGAGCGGCCGCTGGTCTGGATGTGGTACTTCAGCATCTGGCTGCGCTCGTTGGCGCCGTAGCGCTCGCGCATGGCACGGGCCCAGATGCGGCGGGCCACGCGGCCGATCACCGTGTATTCCGGGTCCATGCCGTTGCTGAAGAAGAAGCTCAGGTTGGGCGCGAAGTCGTCGATGGCCATGCCGCGGGCCAGGTAGTACTCGACGATGGTGAAGCCGTTGCTCAGGGTGAAGGCCAGCTGGCTGATCGGGTTCGCACCGGCTTCGGCGATGTGGTAGCCGCTGATGGACACCGAGTAGAAGTTGCGGACCTTGTTGTCCACGAAGTACTGCTGGATGTCGCCCATCATGCGCAGGGCGAACTCGGTGCTGAAGATGCAGGTGTTCTGGGCCTGGTCTTCCTTCAGGATGTCGGCCTGCACGGTGCCGCGCACCTGGCGCAGCGTGTCCTGCTTGATGCGCTCGTAGGTCAGCGGGTCCACCAACTGGTCGCCGGTGACGCCCAGCAGGCCCAGGCCCAGGCCGTCGTTGGTGGGCGGCAGCTCACCGTGGTATTCGGGGCGCTTCTTGCCTTCGAAGAACGCTTCGATCTTCCTGTGCGCCTCGTCCCAGCGGGCCTGGTCTTCGCGCAGGTACTTCTCCACCTGCTGGTCGATGGCGGTGTTCATGAACATCGCCAGGATCATCGGGGCCGGGCCATTGATGGTCATGCTGACGCTGGTGGTGGGCGCGCACAGGTCGAAGCCGGAGTACAGCTTCTTCATGTCGTCCAGCGTGGCGATGCTGACGCCGCTGTTGCCGATCTTGCCGTAGATGTCGGGGCGGATGGCCGGGTCTTCGCCATACAGGGTGACGCTGTCGAAGGCCGTGCTGAGCCGCGCAGCCGGCTGGCCCACGCTGAGGTAGTGGAAGCGGCGGTTGGTGCGCTCGGGCGTGCCCTCGCCCGCGAACATGCGGATGGGGTCTTCGCCGGTGCGGCGGTAGGGGTAAACGCCGCCGGTGTAGGGATACGAACCCGGCAGGTTTTCCTTGCCCAGGAACACCAGCAGTTCGCCCCAGCTGCGGTAGGTCGGCGCGGCGATCTTCGGGATCTTCTGGTGGCTGAGCGACTGGCTGTAGTTCTCGACCGGGATGGCCTTGCCGCGCACGTGGTACTCGGTCACGTCGTCGGTAATGGACTTAAGGCGCTCGGGCCAGTCGCGCAGCAGCTGGATGCTCTCGGCGCTGAGCGCCTTCACCGCGTCGTTGTAGCGCTGGCGCAGGGTGACCAGGCTGCGGTCCACGGTGGGCGCGGCCGGGGTTTCGGTGGTGTTGAGGTTTTGGCGGCGTTCCCAGGCGAAGGTGGGCTTGCGGCGGTCGGGCTGGCCGGTACGGCGTTCGCCGCTGGCGGGGTAGTCCAGGGCGGCGGCGCCGCTCTTGGGCAGCGACAGCTGCTCGGGGTCGTACTGGTCCAGCTGGCGCGGCAGTGCGGGGTCTTCCAGGTCGCGCAGGCTCTGCCAGTAGCTCTGGGCGCGGTCGGCGGCCTCGGCCTGCTTCTCGATGCTGGCGTTGATGGCGCGGCCCTGCTCGGCAATCTCGGCCAGGTAGCGGGTGCGGGCGCCGGGGATCAGCACGGTGGCGCGCGGCTCCTTCAGCGTGACCTCGCCCTGCGGCGTCCACTTTTCGGCCGGCAGCTCCAGCTTCTCGCGCACCAGGCGGCACAGGTTGGTGAACATCCAGGTCACGCCGGGGTCATTGAACTGGCTGGCGATGGTGGGATACACCGGCACGTCCTCGTCCTTCAGGGCGAAGGCGACGCGGTTGCGCTTCCACTGCTTGCGCACGTCGCGCAGGGCGTCTTCGGCGCCGCGCTTGTCGAACTTGTTCAGCACCACCAGCTCGGCGTAGTCGATCATGTCGATCTTCTCGAGCTGGCTGGGCGCGCCGAAGTCGCTGGTCATCACGTACACCGGGAAATCCACCAGGTCCACGATCTCGCTGTCGCTCTGGCCGATGCCGGCGGTTTCCACCATCACCAGGTCGTAGCCCTGGGCGCGCAGGAAGGCCACGCAGTCCTTCAGCACCGGGTTGGTGGCGGCGTGCTGGCGGCGGGTGGCCATGGATCGCATGAACACGCGCGGGCTGCGCAGCGAGTTCATGCGGATGCGGTCGCCCAGCAGGGCGCCGCCGGTGCGGCGTCTTGTGGGGTCGACCGAGATGACGGCGATGCGCATTTCCGGGAAGTGCTGCAGGAAGCGGTTCATCAGCTCGTCGGTGACGCTGGACTTGCCGGCGCCGCCGGTGCCGGTCAGGCCGATGACCGGGGTTTTGCCTGCGGCGAGCTGCCATTCCTTGCGGAGTTTGGTCAGCTGGGCTTCGTCGAATTCGCCTTCCTCGATGGCGGTGAGGAATTTGCCGATGCTGATTTCGTCGTTGATGTTCGGAGCCAACGTACCAGGTACATTTTTCCGGGGTGGGCTCTTCCCCTTTTTGCCGCTCTCTTCTCCGGAAAAATGTACCTGGTACGCGGTCCTTGCACTTTCGGTCCGCCGCACGAGGTCCTCGATCATGGCCACCAGGCCCATCTGCATCCCGTCATTCGGGTGATAGATGCGCTCGACGCCGTAGTCCTGCAGTTCCTTGATCTCTTCGGGCGTGATGGTGCCGCCACCGCCTCCGAACACGCGGATGTGCCCGGCGCCCCGCTCCTTCAGCATGTCCACCATGTACTTGAAGTACTCGGTGTGGCCACCCTGGTAGCTGCTCAGCGCGATGCCGTCGGCGTCTTCCTGCAGGGCCGCGCGCACCACGTCCTCGACGCTGCGGTTGTGGCCCAGGTGCACCACTTCCACGCCCTGGGCCTGGATCAGGCGGCGCATGATGTTGATGGCGGCGTCGTGGCCGTCGAACAGGCTGGCCGCGGTGACGAAGCGCAGCGGGCTGCGCTCGGTGCCGGTGTCGGTGGTGGGGAGGCTGGAGGCGGGGGTGCTCATGGGGCGCGCTCGTACGGCAAGGGGCGGGATGCCCCGATTGTAACGCCGTCCGTCCGCGCCCCGCCCTCAGGGCTGGCGGGGCTGCCGGTGGGCCTGGACCACGCGCTGGGCCCGCGGCAATTCCGCCTGGGCCTCGCTAAAGCCCATCTCGGCCGAGCGCTGGATCAGCTGCAGGCCGCGCTCGGGATCGGCGGCCACGCCGATGCCGTCCAGGTAGGCCATGCCCAGCTGGTAGAAGCCCTTGGGATCGCCGGATTCCACCGAGCGCCGGAACCATTCCACCGCCTTGGCGGGGTCCCTCGGCGTTGCCACGCCTTTCCAGTGGAACATGCCCACCGAGGCCAGGGCGTCGCTGTCGCCCAGTTCGGCGGCCTTCTGGATCATCGCGAAGGCCATGGCATCGTCCTTCGGTACGGCTTGGCCCAGGTGGTACTGCTCGGACAGGTAACGCGCCGCGCGGGCGTCGCCCAGGGCCAGGGCCTTTTCGAACAGCGCGATGCCCAGCGCCGGGTTTTTGCCCGGGAACTCGGGCGCGTACAGGTGCGAATACGCCAGCGCGGTCATGGCATCGGCCACGCCGTCGGCCACGCCCATCTGCAGGATGGCCTGGGCTTCGGCGTACTTGCCGTCGGCGTAAAGCGTCTGCGCGCGCTGGTGCCAGGCGTCGTCGTACTTGCCGGGCGCGGGCACGGACGGGGTTTGGGCCATCGCCGTGGAAGCCAGAAGCCCGAGTGCCAGCCACAGGGCAAGGACGCGGCACGGCCTGATTATCGTCTGCATGCCTCAGCACTCCCCTGCGTAGTACCAGTCCTGCTTGCCGGAATTGCTGCGCCAGATGGATTCGGACTTCTTGCGCAGGCACTCGCTGCGCACGTCGGGATCGGCGGCCTCGCGGCGGTAGACGTTCCAGAGGCGCTGCTGGTTGGCGGCCGCGGCGGCGCGGTTGTTGGCCTGCTCGTCGCGATAGGCCTGGCCGCGCAGCTGGTCGCAGCGGCTGCCGCCGTACTGGCAGTACACGGCCACTTCGTAGTTGTAGACCCCCGGGTCGGACTTGTCGGGGCCCTGCGCGTCGATGCGGGCGATGAAGGCCTGCTGCTCGGGCGACTTGGGCAGGTGGCCGCGGTCGCGCAGCCAGGTCCACGAGGCGCCGTTGTCCTTGGACGCCGCCATCTGGTGCCAGAAGATCGCCAGCGCTTCGTTCGGGACATAGCTGTTGCGTGGGTCGTACAGGGTGCCCAGCATGCCCATCGCGGTGACGTTGCCGTAGTTGGCCGCCTTTTCCAGCCAGTAGCGGGCGCCATCCACGTCGCGCGGGCCGCCGCGGCCTTCCATCATCATGCGGCCGGCCAGCACCTGGCAGGGTACGCAGTCTTCCTCCGACAGCATCACCCAGATCGAGCGGGCGCGTTCGTCGTCGCGCGGGACGCCGGCGCCGCTCATGTAGGCATTGCCCAGCAGCTGGCGGGCGGCGGGGTGGCCTTCGGCGGCGGCCTGCTGGTAAAGCGCGACGGTTTCCGGCGCCGTTTGCGACATCGACAGCGCACGCTGGTAAGGCTCGTTACCGGGGTAGATGCGGGTGCGGTCGAAGAACACGCGGCGGCCCTGGCTGGCGGCGACGGATGCTTCCGAGGGCGGCAGCGCGGCCAGCAGATTTTTTCCTTCATCGTTGCCCAGCGCCGCGGCGGCCGCGTACCAGCGCCGCGACTGCTCCAGGTCGCGGGCCACGCCCTTGCCGTACTGATAGGCCTGGCCCAGGCCGACCATGCCGGCGGCATCGCCGGCGTCGGCGGCGCGCTGGTACCACTGCGCGGCCTTGGCGGCGTCAATGCCGGTGCCTGCGGCGTTGCTGGTGTGGTACCAGGCCACCGTGGTCATGGCCTGCGCCAGGCCAAGGTCGGCCGCGCGTTCGAACCAGGCCAGGGCCTTGCGCTGGTCCTGCGCCACGCCGCTGCCCTGCGCGTAGTGATGGCCCAGGTTGGACGCGGCCATCGCGATGCCGGCCTCGGCCGACTGCTCGTACAGCGCCAGGCCGCGGGCCGGGTCGCGAGGAGGCAGGTCGGTGGCATTGAGCAACAGCCAGCCCAGGGTCAGCTTGGAGACCGGGTTGCCCTGCGCCACGGCTTCTTCGAACAGACGTACGCCTTCGGGCTTGTTGCCGCCGTCGTACTGGGCGCGGGCGCGGTCGTTCTGTTCGCCCCAGGCGCGGAGCTGGGATTCGGGGGGTGCGGCGGCCTGGGCAAGCATCGGCGCCAGAAAGCCGGCGAGGCAGATCAGCAGGCGGAAGGTCGACATGCTTAGCACTCACCTGCGTAATACCAGTCCTGCTGGCCCGAATTGCTGCGCCAGATGGATTCGGATTTCTTGCGCAGGCACTCGCTGCGCGCGTTCGGATCCGCGGCCTCGCGGCGGTAGACGTTCCAGAGGCGCTGCTGGTTGGCGGACTCGGCGGCGCGGTTGTTGGCTTCCTGGAAGCGGTAGGCCTCGCCGCGCAGCGCGTTGCAGCGGCTGCCGCCGTACTGGCAGTACACGGCCACGTCGTAGTGGAAGGCGGCATTGGAGCTCCGGTCGGGGCCTTGGCTTTCGATGCGGCTGATGAAGGCCTGCTGCGCGGGGGGCGGCTGCAGCAGGCCCTTCTGCTTGAGCCACATCTCAGCGATGGAATTGCCGCGGGCGTGGGCGGCCTGGTACCAGAACACCGCCAGGTTCATGTCGGGGGTCCGGTGGTTGGCGGGGTCGTACATCATGCCCAGCAAGGCCATGGCCTCGGTGTCGTTCTGGTTGGACGCGCGTTCGAGCCAGTAGCGGGCGCCGGCGTAGTCCTGCGGGCCGCCGCCGCCATCCATCATCAGCTTGGCCACGGTGCGCTGGCTGTACTTGTCGCCCTCTTCGGCCAGCGCCAGGAACAGCGCGCGGGCGCGTCGCGAATCCATGGCCACGCCGTCGCCCTGGGCGTAGGCCGCGGCGACGTTGATGCGGGCCTGCGTGTGGCCCAGCGCGGCGGCCTGGCTGAAGCCCGCGAAGGCTTTGGCCTTGTCGGTGAAGAAGAACTTGTTGGCGGCGTCGAATTCGGCCTGGCCGGGTTCGGGCTGGGATGCGGTGCGGGCCGGTGCGGCGGCAGCGGCGGTAGCGGCCTGGGCCTGGGCCGCGTCGGCGGCTTCCGCGGCGACCACCAGGGCCAGCACGGTCTGGGCATTCTTGCCATTGCCGGCGATGGCGTCGTTGATGAAGTAGCGCGCCCGCGCGACGTCGCGCGGTGTTCCCAGGCCCTGCACCAGCACTCGCGCGTACGACACCTGGGTGCCGGCATGTCGCCGCAGCGCGCCCTGTTCGTACCACTGGGCGGCTTTGCCCAGGTCCACGGGCACGCCATTGCCGTTTTCGTACATCCAGCCGATGTGGCCGGCGGCGCGGTGGTCGCCTGCCTCATGGGCCATCAACAGCAGTTCGAGGCCACGCTTGTAGTCGGCATTGGCGCCATGTTTGGGTCCGGCCAGCTCGAAGCCCAGGCCATACATGGCGCGGGGATTGCCGAGGGCGATGGCCTTTTCGCTCCATGCCCGGCTCTTGCCGAAGTCGGGGGGCGTGCCCTTGCCCTCCAGGTGCATCCAGGCCAGCCATTCCATGGCCTGGGTGTTGCCCTGGGCGGCGGCCTGTTCGAACAGCGGCCAGGATCCGGCGATGTCGCCGGCGTTGAAGCGGGCCTCGGCCTGGGTCTGCAGTTCCGGGGCAGGTTCGACCCGGTCGAACTTGGCCGTGGCGATCGTGGACAGGCAAAGCAGCCAGCAAAACAACGCGCAACCAATCCCTCGCATGCGTCCCCCTCAGGATACCCGGCCCCCTGCCGGCATGCCCCCGCAAAATCGCAGACCTCGCCGCCCGCGGCAAGCGCGCTGTCTCAACCTGAAAGAAAACATACCAGGTATGTTTTCGTGTCTCAGCGTGGATGAAAACATACCTGGTATGTTTTCTTGGTCAGCTGCCGAGGGCTTCCTGGAGGGGCTGGAGTTGGGATTCGTAGCGGCGCCATTGGCCGAGGAAGCGGGTGTGGATGGGTTCGCGGACCTGGGCGGAGCTGGCGGTGGCCACGGTGCCGCCGCGGGATTCGGGTTCCAGCACGTCGGGGGTCCAGGCCAGGTTGCAGTGCTTGAGCACGGCGCGGGCGGTGGTCTCTGGCTCGGTGACCAGGGCGTCGTAGTGCACGTCCAGGATGCGGCCGGGGAACTGTTTGTGCCAGTGCGCCATCAGCGCCTGGTAGCGGCGGAAGTGCACCGCCATCTCGCGCTGGTCGTAGCTGTGCGGGTAGGCGTCCGCGAACAGCTCCTTGAGGTTGGAGAAGCACACGTCCATCGGCTCGCGCACCATGTGCAGGAAGCGCGCCTGCGGCAGCGCATTGGCGATGTAACCGATGTTGAGGAAGTTGGTGGGCAGTTTGTCGGTGTAGTACGCATGGCCGTTGGCGTGCCACTGCGTGTGCGCCAGGTAGCGGTCGCCCAGCCGCGACAGGTCGGCCCAGCGCGCCGCGCGCGCCAGGTCCACGTCCAGGTGCGGCCCGCCCATCTTGTTGCAGCACCAGCGCAGCTGCACGGTGAAATCGCGCAGCTCGCCGGCGTCGGCCACCTGGCCGTGCGCGCCCAGGATGCGTTCCAGCAGCGTCGTGCCCGAACGCGGCATGCCCACGATGAACAGCGGCTGCGGCATGCCGTCCACGTCCGGGCCCGGCGCGGGCTTCACGTGCATCAGCTCGTCGAACAGCGCCTGCTCGGCCACCGAGTCGTACTTCACCTGTCGGCGGCGCAGGCGCATGCCGGTTTCCAGCGCGGCCCAGGCGCCTTCCACATTGCCCAGGTCGTCCATTTCCTTGAACAGCGCGTAGTGCAGCAGCGGCGCGTCCGGGTGGTTCTCGCCCAGACGGCTGGCCGCGGCGCGCAGGCGCACCAGGTGGTTCTTGCCGGGCGTGGCGCGGCGCAGCTTGGCCAGCGCGCGGTGCGCGGGCGCGTGGTCGGGCGCGGCGCGCAGGCAGGCTTCCAGCTCGCGCTCGGCCACATCCAGGTTGCCGGCGTAGCTTTCGTCGTTGCCGATCAGATAGTTCAGCTCCGGCGTTTCCAGCCCGAAGCGGCGTGCGCGCCGCAGCAGCGGCAGCGCGTAATCCGACAGCCCCTGCTCGGCCATCATCGTGCCCAGGCCCAGCAGCACGGCCGGGTCGGTGCATTCCTGCACCGACGGGTCCATCACGCAGCCGATCGCGGCCTGCAGCTCGCCCACGTTCAGCAGCAGGCGGCACAGCGCCTCGAGCAGCACGGGATCGGGCTCGCGCGCCCCGTTGGCGGCCAGCGCATGCGCCACCGCGTCCTGCAGCTGCCCGCTGTCGAGCGCGATCGCGCCCAGGCGCAGGCTGGCCGGCAGCACCCAGTCCGGGTCGGACAGCAGCACGTGGTACTCGCGCTTGGCGGCCTCGAGGTCGAAGGACGCGCGGTACTGTTCGGCCGCCTTCCAGTGCTGGATCTGCACGGTGGACATCAGCCGCCCAGGGCTTCGCAGAAGGCCTTGGCATAGGCGCTGCGGCGGATGTCGGCGGCCTGCCGGCCGGGCTCGGACACCAGGTTGAGGCTGGCCATGCGCAGGCGGTCGATCTCGGCGCCGCGGCGGAAGGCCACCTCGCGCTGCAGCCGCGCGCGGCGGTGGTCGTCCAGGCCCGATTCGACGCTGAGCCGGTTGTCGGCCAGCGCGCGCCAGGGCACGAAGATGGCGTGCAGCTCGCCGTCGGCCACCGC
Source organism: Arenimonas sp. MALMAid1274 (assembly GCF_049195245.1). Lineage (NCBI taxonomy): Bacteria > Pseudomonadati > Pseudomonadota > Gammaproteobacteria > Lysobacterales > Lysobacteraceae > Arenimonas > Arenimonas sp. MALMAid1274. Next base: position 613,180 of record NZ_JBMIRR010000027.1, on the reverse strand, counting down.
GAAGAAGCCGGCACCGAACAGGTCGGCACTGGCGGTGTGCGCATGCAGGGTCCACTCGCCGCCATCGCGGTAGCGCAGCGTCGAACGCACCGACTGCGGCGGCGCCACCGCGCGGCCTTCGGTATCGGCGCTGAGCAGGATGCCGCGCAGGTCGCCGATGGGATTGGAATGCATGATCTCGCCCGAGCGCAGCAGCACGTTGCCGCCCTCCCAGTCCAGGCCGGTGAGGTGGCCGAACAGCAGCTCGCCGCTGTCGAGCAGCAGGATCACCTTCTGCAGGTCGGGATTCACCTCGCCCATCCAGCGCGGCGGCTGCGGCAGGCCGTAAAGCACGCCCGCGCCGTAGCCGAAGCTGCCCGGTAGATCATCGATGCGCTGCAGGTCACCCATGCCGTGATCCTAAAGGAAATGAGGTCAAGGAATCATCGACATCGGCGCCTGAACCTTCGGCTATAGTCGCGCAAGGGGGGTGTGCATGCGGTATGGCCGGGGGATTGCGTTTGCGTTTTGCCTGATCGCCCTGGGCCTGGGCGCGGGGCCGGTGGCGCATGCCTCGCGCATTGACGTGGACCAGATCGGCCACCTGCCCGCCAACCTCTTCGACGAAGGCAATGGCCTGCCCGACCCCACGGTGACCACCGTGGCCCCCGCGCCCGACGGCCACGTGTGGGTGGGCACGATGCGCGGCTTGGCGCGCTTCAACGGCGTGCGCATGCTGCCCATTGCGGGGCCGGATGGAAAACTCGGCGGCACCGTGCGCGACGTGGTGGTGACGCCCGATGGCCGGGTGTGGGTGTCGATCACCGGCACGGGCGTGTTCGTGCTTGAAGGCGGCGTCTGGCGCGAGATCGGCGATGGCCTGGGCGCGACCCACGCCCTTCGGCTGCGCCGCTTCGTCGACGCCGGCGGCTACCGCCTGTTCGCCACCACGGTCGGCGGCGTGCACGAGTGGGTGGAGGGCCGCTGGGTGGCGCGTCCCCTGCCCGCCCTGCTCGCCGGCGTCGAGATTTTCGACGTGGCGCTGGAACCCGGGCGCAACGAAGCGCTGTGGGTGGCCAGCTTCGGACAGGGCTTGTACCGCTGCCCGCGCGAGGGCGACTGCGAGCCGGTGGTGCCCGACGTGGACGGCCCGCGTTTCTTCGAGGTCTCCAGCGTGGCCACCTGGGCCGAGGCCGAACAGGGCCACAGCGTCTGGATCGGCAGCTACGGGGGCGGCGTGGCGCGCCTGAAGGACGGGCGCTGGCAGCGCTTCCACCAGGACAACGGCGCGCTGGCCAGCAACTACGTGCACGCGCTGGCGCTGCAGGACATCGGCCAGCCGCAGCCGCAGGTGTGGGTGGGCCTGCGCGAGGGCGCGGCGCGGCTGCGCGGCAGCCGTTGGGAATCGCTGGAGTATCTGTCGCGCCTGGCCGGCACGCGCACCCGCGCTCTGGCCCTGGGCAGCGATGCGCAGGGCCGGCCGCAGATGTGGCTGGGCACCGACTCCGGCGCCGCGCGCCTGCGACTGGAGGGCAACTGGCGCACCGTGAGCCAGCTGGGCCGGCGCGGCAACGGCGTCTGGGCCACGCTGTTCGAAACCGGCGTGGACGGCAGCGAACGCCTGTGGCTGGGCAGCGACGGCGAAGGCCTGGCGCGATTCGACGGTGACGGCTGGCGCTACTGGACCCAGGCCGACGGCCTGCCCAGCCCGACCGTTCGCAGCCTGGCCCGCGTGCCCGACGGCAGCGCCGAGGGCCAGCTGTGGGCCGGCACCTGGAACGGCCACATCGTGCGGATGGTCGGTGAGCGCCTGCAGGAACTGCCCACGCCCTGGCGCAAGTTCGAGCGCGAGGCGGTGGCCAGCCTCCTCCCGGTCGGCCGCAACGAGGTCTGGGTGGGCCTGCGCCAGGGCGGCGTGGCGCATTACGTGGACGGACGCTGGCGTCACTTCGATCCCGCGGACCCGGCCAATCCCATGCGCGTGGTGTCGCTGCTGCAGACCGGCAGCGGCGCCGACACGGTGCTGTGGGCCAGCACCATCGGTCGCGGCCTGGCCGCGCTGCGCGACGGCCGCTGGCATTTCTACGGCCGTGAACAGGGGCTGCCCGACGACAGCTTTTTCGACATCACGCCGCTGGTGGATGCGGGCGGGCGCCAGGTGCTGTGGCTGGGCTCGCAGTCCAACGGCATCGTGCGCGTGGACATCACCAACCCGCAGCGGCCGCGCCTGGTGACCGAGCCGGTGCTGCCCGAGCCGCCCCACCCCTACACCTACGGCATCGTGCGCGATGGCGCCGGCGACCTGATCCTTTGCACCGACTACGGCGCCGCGCGCTGGCGGCCGCTGCCCGACGGGCGCTTCGACGTGCTGCGTTTCCAGCGCAGCGACGGCCTGCCGCACGACGAGTGCAATGCCGGCGCGCTGGAGGTGGATGCGCAGGGCCGGGTCTGGGCCGGCACCATCGGCGGGGCCGCGGTCTACCTGCCGCGCACGCCCACGCGCAGTCCCGTGCCGCCGCCGCTGCAGCTCGAGCGCGTGACGGTGGACGAGCAGGACTGGGGTGAAGACTTCGCCGGCCAACCGGTGGTGCTGCCGGTGGGCACGCGCAGCCTGCTGGTGGAATTCGCGCTGCTCAGCGGCCAGCGCGAAGGCCTCAATCGCTACCGCAGCTGGCTCGAAGGCCTGGAACCCGCGCCCGGCGAATGGAACGACACGCCGATGCGCCAGTACACCGGCCTGCCGCCGGGCGACTACCGCCTGACCATCGAGGCCCGCGACTACAGCGGCACCGAAGCCCCGCCGCTGGTGCTGGCCTTCCGCATCCCGCTGCCGGCCTGGCGCAGCGGACCGGCGCTGGCGATCTACGCGGTAATGCTGCTGCTGGCGCTGTGGGGCCTGATCCGCCTGCGCGAGCGGCACCTGCACGCGCGCGAGACCGAGCTGGTGGACCTGGTGCGGCAACGCACCGATGAGCTGGAAAGCCGCGGCATCGAGCTGCGCCGCGCCAACGAGGAGCTGACGCGGCTGTCCTACTTCGATGCGCTGACCGAGCTGGCCAATCGGCGCCGGCTGCTGGAGCGCCTGCAGGCGGAGTGGACCATCGGGCTGGCGCGCGGCACGCCGGTGGCCTTCGCGCTGTTCGACCTGGACGAGTTCAAGGCCTACAACGACCACAAGGGACACCTTGCCGGTGACGAGGCGCTTCGCGTGGTCGCGCGCCGGGTCGAGGCCGAGCTGCGCAAGCCGCACGACACCGCGGGGCGCTACGGCGGGGAGGAGTTCGGCATGGTCCTGCCCGGACTGGACCTGGCCGATGCGATGGCCGTGGCCGAGCGCGTGCGGCAGGCGGTGCTGCATACCGACCTGCCGCATCCGGGCTCAAGGCTGGGCACCGTGACGGTCAGCATCGGCGTGGCGGCGATCGTGCCGCGCGCGGGGCTGTCGCCCGACCTGCTGGTGGCCGCGGCGGATGCGGCGCTGTATCGCGCCAAGCAGTCGGGAAAGAACCGGGTGGAAGCGGCCGAAACGCTGGAGTGATCAGGCCTTGCGGCCGGGCGGCGGCGTCGGTGGCTCGGGCAGCGCGTCCAGCTGCAGGCCGCGGTCCAGGCCCTCGGTGCCGCCCTGCAGGCGAACGCGCAGGGCCAGGTCGGTGCGCGAGTCGGCGTGCTCCATGATGTCGGCGTAGGACACCTTGCCTTCGGCGTGCAGCTTGAACATGGCGTCGTCGAAAGTCTGCATGCCGGCGGCGGCGCCCTGGCGCATGGCCTCCTTCAGGCCGGTCACTTCGCCCTTCTCGATCAGGCCGCGCACGTAGGGCGTGGAAGTGAGCACTTCCACCGCCGGCACGCGACCGCCCTGCACCGCCGGCAGCAGCCGCTGGCTGACCACCGCGCGCAGGTTCTGGGCCAGGTCCGACAGCAGCTGGGCGCGGGCGGACTCGGGGAAGAAGTTCACGATGCGGTCCAGGGTCTGGTTGGCGTTGTTGGCATGCAGGGTGGACAGGCACAGGTGGCCGGTTTCGGCGTAGGCCATCGCGGCCTGCATGGTTTCGCGGTCGCGGATCTCGCCGATCATGATCACGTCGGGGGCTTCGCGCATGGCGTTTTTCAATGCGTTGGCGTAGCTCTTGGTGTCCAGGCCAACCTCGCGCTGGTCGACCACGCTCAGGCGGTGCTGGTGCACGTATTCGATCGGTTCCTCGATGGTGAGGATGTGGTCGGTGCGGCTGCGGTTGCGGTGGTCGATCATCGCGGCCAGGGTGGTGGACTTGCCGGCGCCGGTGGCGCCGACCACCAGCACCAGGCCGCGCGGCAGCATCACCAGCTCGCGCAGAACCGGCGGCAGGCCCAGGTCGTCCAGGCGCGGGATATCGGCGGTGATGTAGCGCACCACCATCGCCACTTCGCCGCGCTGGCGGTAGATGTTGAGGCGGAAGCGGCCGATGCCGGGGCGGCTCAGGCCCAGGTTCATCTCCCACTCGGCCTCGAACTCGGCGCGTTCGCGCTCGTTCATCGCGGCGTGCGCCATCGCGGCCACGTGCTCGGCCGTCAGCAGCTGCTCGCTGAGCCGGCGGATGCGCCCGGCCACCTTCATGCACGCCGGCGCGCCCACGCTGAGGAAGAGGTCCGAAGCCTCCTCATCCACCATCACCCGCAAATAAGCATCCAGCCCCGGCCCCATCCCCACCTCCAAAGAAAACATACCAGGTAGCGTACCCGGTATGTTTTCAGGTTTTCACGCCACCGATCGGATGGTACGGCGGCGGGTCATTCGGTGACGATTTCGCGGTGCATGGGGGCCAGCTTGGCGAGCAGCTTGTTCTGGGCGCGGAACGGGATGTCGTGCTCGTTCATGGCCACCTGCAGCACTTCGATGAGGGCGTTGAGGTGGCTGCGGTCGATGCCCAGGCCGGCGTGCGAGCTGCGCATGTCGCGGCCGGTGTAGGTGCAGTCGCCGCCCAGGATGACGCAGAACTGTTCGACCAGCTGGCGCTTCACCCGCACCTGGTCGGAGTTGGCGAAGAAGCTGGCGGTGCGCTCGTCGGCCAGCAGGCCGGTCATGAAGGTCTCCATCAGCGCGGTCAGCCCGGCCTCGCCGCCGAACTGGTCCAGCACCGGCCGCAGCTCGGGATGCGCCGGCGCCGGGTTCGGCGCGGTCGGATCGCTGGCCATCGGCTCGGCCGCCACGTTGCCGCCCTCCTCCGCATCCAGCCGCGCTTCCTCGGCCGCAATCGCGGCTTCCTCGGCGTCCAGACGCGCCTCCTCGTCCAGCATCGCCTGCTCGTCGGCCGGCACCGCATCCTGCGCATATACCGCCGGCGCGAACGCCAGCACCAGGGCCAGGCCCAGGGGTTTGATCAAGTTCATCGTGAATTCTCCAGGGGACTCAGAAGCCGACCTGCAAAGACGCATACACGCCCCGCTGGTCGTCGCGGATGACGATGTTGCCCAGGTCCACATAGGCCACGGTGAGCGACACGTTCTTGGCCGGCGCCCAGGCCACGAACACGTCCCAGGCATCGTCCTCGTCGGCGATGCCCAGGTTGTCGGGCTTGGTGCGGTACTCGGCGCCGATGGCCAGGTTGCGGTTGACCAGGTAGGCCGCCGAGCCTTCGAACTGTGCCCGGTAGCTGTCGTTGCGGTCACCGCCGAAGCCCAGGATGCCGAACTGGTTGGCCTTGGTGAAGCGCACCGTGCCGTTGAGCAGCAGGCTCTGCGCCAGGTAAAGCTTGGTCGCGCTGACGTAGTAGTCCACGCCGCTGTCGTCGCGCGCACCGACGAAGGCCAGCACGGCCGCCTGGTCGTTCTTCTTGAACTGCGCGCCGACCGCGATCTGCGGCAGCCAGCTGTCCTGCTCCAGCACCGCGTCGCCGGCCACCTTCACCTTCACGCCGATCGTGTCCTGGGTGAAGGTGAAGCCGTTGCCCAGTCCCAGTGCCCCGCCCACCGCCTCGGTGTCGAACTTCTGGCGCGAGAAGCTCAGCTCGACGCGGTCGTATAGGCCCACCAGCACGCCGTAGCTGTCGAGGTGGTAATCGTCCAGGTTCACCTTGGTGTAGTAGGCATTGGCGCCGATCTGGTCGCGCGTGCCGTAGCCGCCGATCACGGCCCAGGGCGTGAGGCCACCGCCCGCCGCGCCCTCGACCTGGCTGACGCCGCCGGTGAGCAGCAGCTTGCCGCGGGTCTGGAAGCCGTCGTCGTCTTCGGCGTCCTGGGCCCGGGCGGCGCCGCTGGCCGCGGCCAGCACCAGGGCGGTGCAGAGAAGGGAGATGCGGTACGAACTCATGGACGATTACCTGAGGGTTGGGCCGCGGACGGCGTGGGCCGCGGCGCCGGACGGCGCATCGGCATGGGGTAGTAGGCGGTGACCTGCGATTCCAGGGTCGCGGGCACCTTCACCAAGAACCATTTGTCGGCCACACCGTCGCCGCCGGCCGAGCCGCGCCGGCGGTCCGAGACCCAGCGATACAGGGGCTGGCCCTGCCAGGCCCACATCGGCCGGCCATCGGAGCTGCGGGCCAGCGTGAAGGGGCCGACCGGCTTGGCGTCGGGCTCGGCGTAGTGCGGCGGCCACAGCGCTTCGCAGCGCGAATCGCAGGCGCTCTGCCCCGGCTTGTCGTCGGTGAAGGTGTACAGCGCACGCCCGCCGAACTCGACCAGCACGCCGTTGCGACGCCAGATCGGCACCGGACTGGCGGCCGCGATTTCGGAAGGAGACAGCCGGCGCGCGGCGGGCGCGGGCGCTGTCGTGCTGGCGGTCCCGGCACGCGCCGGCGCAACCGGGGTTGCCGCCAGCGCAAGCGGAGACGCCGCCGCCAGCAGGAGCAGTAAGGGCATTGATTTCATGGGAGCCTCGGCAAGGACGAGCAGCACGCCACCCGCGTGCAGGTTGGACTACGCGGGCTCGAGGGCGCCCGGATGCAGCAATCGATCAGGACCCCGACTGGGCCAGCTTGCGCAGCTTCTCCGGGTCGGGGATCAGCTCGCTGCGGATCATCAGCAGCGCGCCGCGCGGGGCCAGGAAGGGCTTGTGCCGCTCGCCCGGGGGCGCCAGCAGGAAGTCGCCGGGGAAATATTCGATCTCGTCGTGGATGACCGAACCCTCCAGCACCAGGCACTCTTCCTCACGCGTGTGCGGATGCGGCGGCACCGACGCGCCGGGCTCGATCCGCCACAGGCTGGTCTGGGTACCGTCCGCCTCGTCACGCCGCAGGGTCTTGATGCGGATGCCGGGCACGAAGGGCTTCCATTCGCCCTCGTCGGCGCGGATCACGCGGGTGCGCACGCGGCGGGCCTCCGCCAGCACGCGTTCGCGCAGGGCCGCGGCCTGGTCGGGCGGCGGCAGCTGCGGCGGCACCAGGCCCAGCACGGCCGCCAGCAGCTCGTCGTTCTCGGGAATGAAGGCGCTCATGGCGACTCCGTCCCGGCCGGCAGGGCGCTGCGCAGGGCGGCCAGGCCGCGGCGGGCATGCGACTTCACGGTGCCCAGCGGCAGACCGGTGCGCTGCGCGATCTCGGGCTGCGACAGGTCCTCCCGATAGGCGAGCTCAAGCACCGTGCGCTGGATGGGCGTGAGCGCGCCATACGCGCGCTCCAGGGCCTGCACCTGGCTGAGCCGGTCGATGATCAGGTCCGCGGGATCGTCTTCACCCGGCGTATACGCGGCTTCCTGGCCTTCCGGATGCAGCGGCGATTCCAGGCGCTGCCGGCGCTGGCGCCGCAGGCGGTCCACCGATCGACTCCAGGCCAGGGTCAGCAGCCATGCCATCACCGCGCCGCGCTCGGGGCAGTAGCTCACCGCCTTGTCCCAGACCTGCAGGAACACGTCGCCCACCACTTCCTCGGCGTCCTGTGGCTGGCGCAGTACCCGCAGCGCGACCGCGTAGACGCGGCCCAGCGCGAGGTCGTACAGCGTACCCAGCGCCTCGGCGTCGCCGAAGCGGATGCGGCCGATCAGCGCGACCAGGGCCGCTTCATCGGGCGCCTCGACGGGGGCGCGGCTCAGTTCGGGCGAGGCGATGGACAGGACGGAGCGCCGGCGTCAGGGATGCGTGATTAGCCGATACCGGCGCGGGAGACGGCGTGAAGGCCGCACCAAAAAAGAGGGCGACCGCGTGGCGGTCGCCCCAAGAAACCCTGCTCTAGGGTTGGAGGCTGGCGGCTTTCCGGGGAGAGACAAAACCACCAAGCCTTCAAAGGAACGCAGCACGGCTCCGGGGCCGGACAGGGCCCTACCGCGGCGTATGTCCCGGGGCCCGGTCGCCTTTAGAGCGATTGCTTTACACTACGGCGCGCCTATCGGCCGGAACACCCGTTCTGTCCCGGGACAGCCCATTTAAATTCAATTACTTGCGGACACTTCCTGAAGTAACGGTGCACGCCTGCAGTCGCGCAGGCCGGCGCTGTCCGCCGTACCGGAGCCTTCCATGATCTTCGAAACCATCTCCACCTCGGGCCATGAGGAAGTGGTGTTCTGCCACAACAAGGACGCGGGCCTGAAGGCCATCATCGCGATCCACAACACCGTGCTCGGCCCCGCGCTGGGCGGCACCCGCATGTGGCCCTATGCCAGCGAGGCCGAAGCGCTGAACGACGTGCTGCGCCTGAGCCGCGGCATGACCTACAAGGCGGCGGTGTCGGGCCTGAACCTGGGCGGTGGCAAGGCGGTGATCTGGGGCGACCCGAACAAGGACAAGTCCGAGGCGCTGTTCCGCGCCTTCGGCCGCTTCGTCAACTCGCTGGGCGGCCGCTACATCACGGCCGAGGACGTGGGCATCGACGTCAACGACATGGAATACGTGCTGCGCGAGACGGAGTTCGTCACCGGCGTGCACCAGGTGCACGGCGGCTCGGGCGATCCGTCGCCGTTCACCGCCTACGGCACGCTGCAGGGCCTGATGGCCGCGCTGCAGGTCAAGTTCGGCAACGAGGACGTGGGCAACTACTCCTACGCCGTGCAGGGCGTGGGCCACGTGGGCATGGAGTTCGTGAAGCTGCTGCGCGAGCGCGGCGCCAAGGTGTTCGTCACCGACATCAACAAGGATTCGGTGCAGCGCGCCGTGGACGAGTTCGGCTGCGAAGCCGTGGCCCTGGACGACATCTACGACGTGGACGCCGACGTCTATTCGCCGACCGCGCTGGGCGGCACGGTGAACGAGAAGACGCTGCCGCGCCTGAAGTGCAAGGTCATCTGTGGCGCCGCCAACAACCAGCTGGCCAACGACCAGATGGGCCTGGAAGTGGCCGCCAAGGGCATCCTGTACGCGCCCGACTACGCGGTGAACGCGGGTGGCCTGATGAACGTGTCGCTGGAGATCGACGGCTACAACCGCGAGCGCGCGATGCGCATGATGCGCACCATCTACTACAACCTGGGCCGCATCTTCGAGATCGCCAAGCGCGACGGCATCCCGACCAACCAGGCCGCCGACCGCATGGCCGAAGAGCGCATCACCGCCATCGGCAAGCTGCGCCTGCCGCACCTGGGCGCCCCCGCCCCCCGCTTCCAGGGCCGCCGCGGCAACTGACCCACTCCGGCAAGTCCGGGGTCAGAGTGCGTTTATCTTCACGCCCTGCCCCGGACACTTGGCTGCCGTCCGCCCACCGACTCCCTGGAGCAGTGGGCGCGAATATAAATGCACTCTGACCCCGGATTGGATTCCCATGCGCACTTTTCCCCTTGGTGAAGATCTTGATGCCCTTCGGGACGCCGTGCGGCGGTTCGCCGAGACCGAGATCGCGCCGCGGGCTGCGCAAATCGATCATGACAACCTGTTCCCGGCCGACCTGTGGACCAAGCTGGGCGAACTGGGCCTGCTGGGCATCACCGTGCCCGGCGAATTCGGCGGCAGCGAGATGGGCTACCTGGCCCATCTGGTGGCGATGGAGGAAATCTCCCGCGCGTCCGGATCGGTCGGCCTGAGCTACGGCGCGCATAGCAACCTGTGCGTGGCCAACCTCTACGCCAACGGCACCGACGCGCAGCGGCAGCACTACCTGCCCAGGTTGTGCAGCGGCGAGTGGAAGGGCGCCCTGGCGATGAGCGAACCGGGCGCCGGCTCGGACGTGGTGGGCTCGATGAGCTGCCGCGCGGAACTGCGCGGCGACACCTGGATCGCCAACGGCAACAAGATGTGGATCACCAACGGCCCCGAGGCCGACGTGCTGATCGTCTACATGCGCACCGCCGGCAAGGACGCCGGCAGCCGCTGCATGACCGCCTTCCTGGTCGAGAAGGGCATGAAGGGCTTCAGCACCGCCCAGAAGCTCGACAAGCTCGGCATGCGCGGCTCCAACACCTGCGAGCTGGTGTTCGAGAACTGCGAGATCCCCGCCGCCAACGTGCTGGGCCAGGTACACCAGGGCGTCAAGGTGCTGATGAGCGGGCTGAACACCGAGCGCCTGGTGCTCACCGGCGGCCCGATCGGCCTGATGCAGGCCGCACTCGACATTGCCCTGCCCTACGTGCGCGAGCGCCGGCAGTTCGACCAGGCCATCGGCACCTTCGGCCTGATGCAGGGCAAGATCGCCGACATGTACACGGCGCTGCAGTCCAGCCGCGCCTTCGCCTACCAGGTGGCGCGCGACTTCGACGCCGGCCACGCCAGCCGCGTGGATTCCGCCAGCTGCCTGCTGCACGCCAGCGAGTGCGCCGTGCAGGTCGCGCTGGAAGGCATCCAGGCCCTGGGCGGCAATGGCTACATCAACGAGTACGCGACCGGACGCATCCTGCGCGACGCCAAGCTGTACGCGATCGGCGCGGGCACGAATGAAATCCGCCGCATGCTGATCGGGCGCGAGCTGTTCGAGGAACGCGGCTGAAGGCAGGGCGATTCCCGCCAACGCCGTCGGCCCCGCCCCTTCCGATCCCCCGCCCCGCCCCCATAATCCACCCATCCCTTTCCCACCCCGGAGTCCCCATGTCCAAGGTCGTCATCGTCGGTGCCAAGCGCACTGCCCTCGGAGCCCTGCTGGGCCAGTTCACCGGCGTGCCGGCCACCCAGCTGGGCGCCACGGCCATCCAGGCCGCGATGGCGCAGTCGGGCGTGGACGCCGCCCAGGTGTCGGAAGTGATCATGGGCTGCGTGCTGCCCGCCGGCCTGGGACAGGCCCCGGCCCGCCAGGCGGCCCTGGGCGCCGGCCTGCCGACCTCGGCGGCCTGCACCACCATCAACAAGGTCTGCGGCTCGGGCATGAAGGCCATCATGCTGGGCCATGACCTGATCAAGGCCGGTTCGGCCGAAGTCGTGGTGGCCGGCGGCATGGAGTCGATGACCAATGCCCCGCACCTGCTGATGGGCTCGCGCACCGGCATCAAGTACGGCAGCACCGAAATGCTGGACCACATGGCCTGGGATGGCCTGACCAATCCCTACGACAAGAAAGCCATGGGCGTGTTCGGCGAGCTGTGCTCGGGCAAGTACGGCTTCACCCGGGAAGACCAGGACGCCTTCGCCGCCGAGTCCGTGCGCCGCGCGGTAGCCGCGCAGGCCGAGGGCGCGTTCAAGGACGAGATCGCGCCGGTCACCGTCGCCGGCCGCAAGGGCGACGTGGTGGTGGACACCGACGAACAGCCCGGTCGCTGCGACATCGCCAAGATCCCCAGCCTGCGTCCGGCCTTCGCCAAGGACGGCACGATTACCGCCGCCAGCTCCTCGAGCATCAACGACGGCGCCGCGGCCGTGGTGCTGCTGTCCGAGGACGCCGCCAAGGCCCAGGGCCTGGCGCCGCTGGCCAGCATCGTGGCCCACGCCAGCTTCGCCCAGGCCCCGGAATGGTTCACCACCGCCCCGATCGGCGCCATCCAGGCGGTGCTTGCCAAGGCCGGCTGGTCGGTGGGCGACGTGGACCTGTTCGAGGTCAACGAGGCCTTCGCGGCCGTTGCCATGGCCCCGATCAAGGAGCTGGGCGTACCCCACGACCGCCTCAACGTGCACGGCGGCGCCTGCGCCTTGGGCCACCCCATCGGCGCCTCGGGCGCCCGCCTGGTGGTCACCCTGATCCACGCCCTGCGCCGCAAAGGCGGCAAAAAGGGGGTCGCCGCCCTCTGCATCGGCGGCGGCGAGGCCACGGCCATCGCCATCGAACTGGCCTGAAACGGACCGGCCGGCCCCCTCCGGCCGGCCGGGCCGGAAAAACTATTTTTCCGTTAATGCTGGGTTCTGCTTGACTCCTAGCCAGTTCCTGACATGATTTTCACCACGTGCGCCGACTGGCGCACGTTCTGCTATTAAAAACGTCTAGACGAGGAAACAACCCATGTCCCTGAACAAGACCCTGCTCGCCATGGCCCTGGGCCTGGCCCTGGCGGCCTGCTCGAACCAGGCTGAGCAGGCGGCCGACGCGGCTACCGATGCCGCTGCTGCTGCCGATGCTGCCGCCACCGAGGCTGCCGACGCTGCTGCCACTGCCACCGACGCCGCGACCGAAGTCGCTGCCGACGCTGCCGAGGCCTCGGCCGACGTTGCTGCGGACGCTGCCGAAGTTGCCACCGACGCTGCCGACGCTGCCGCTGACGCGGTTGCCACCGGCACCGAGGAAGCTGCCGACGCCGCCGCCGACATGGCCGACGCCGCTGCCGACGTGGCCGAAGACGCCGCTGACACGGCCGAAGAAGCGGCTGACGCTGCCGACGGCGAGTAATCGCCCCGGCAACAGGCTGCAAGTGAACGGGCGCGACGCAAGTCGCGCCCGTTTTCTTTTGGCCGGCGCTCGGGATGCAAGCGTGGCCGCGTCCCGTTATCCTCGGCGCGGCCCCGGATTCCCCGGGGCGTGACCCCGCCAAGGAAAAACGATGACCCTCAAGCCCCTCGCGCTCGCCCTGATCGTCCTCGGCCTGGCCGCCTGCAGCCCGCAGTCGGAGCAGCAGGCCGCCGAAGCCGGCGACGCCATCGAAAACGCCGCCGTTGAAACCGCCGAAGCCGCCGGCGCCGCCACCGAAGCCGCCGCCGAAGACCTCGGCCAGGCCGCCGAGACCGCCGGCGCCGCGATCGACGACGCCGCCGTGGCCACGGATGCAGCGCTCGACAACGCCGCCGCCAACGCCGAGACCGCAGGCGCGGCCATCGCCGATGCCACCGAGCAGGCCGTGGACGACACTGCCGAAGCCGTGGACGAAGCCGTCACCACCGACGAGGAAGCGGCCAAGGGCGAGGAATAATCGCGCCCGCCACGCCCTGCACGAAACCGCCGGCCCGCGCCGGCGGTTTTTTTTCGTCCGGGCGGCGCTAGGCTCGGTCCGCCGCGCCCCGTAAACTCGACCCGGTTTCCCCAGAGCGGCCGCGCATGCCCATCCTCACCAGCCAGATCGATCCCCGCGCCCCGGAGTTCCAGGACAACGCCGCGCAACTGCGCGCCGCCGTCGCCGACTTCGAGGCCCAGCTGGCGAAGGTGGCCCTGGGCGGCGGCGACAGCGCCCGCCGCAAGCACACCGAGCGCGGCAAGCTGCTGCCGCGCGACCGCATCAGCGCGCTGCTCGACCCGGGCTCACCCTTCCTTGAGCTGTCGGCGATGGCTGCCGGCGGCATGTACGACGACGCCGCGCCGGCCGCCGGCGTGATCACCGGCATCGGCCGCGTGCACGGCCAGGAAGTGGTGGTGGTGGCCAACGACGCCACCGTGAAGGGCGGCACCTATTTCCCGATGACGGTGAAGAAGCACCTGCGCGCGCAGGAAGTGGCGATGGAAAACCACCTGCCCTGCGTGTACCTGGTGGATTCGGGCGGCGCCTTCCTGCCGCTGCAGGACGAGGTGTTCCCCGACAAGGAGCACTTCGGCCGCATCTTCTACAACCAGGCGCGCCTGAGCGCGATGAACATCCCGCAGATCGCCGTGGTGATGGGCAGCTGCACCGCCGGCGGCGCCTACGTGCCGGCGATGTGCGACGAGTCCATCATCGTCAAGGACCAGGGCACCATCTTCCTCGGCGGCCCGCCGCTGGTGAAGGCGGCCACCGGCGAAGTGGTGGACGCCGAGTCGCTGGGCGGCGCCGACGTGCACACCGCAGTGTCAGGCGTGGCCGACCACTATGCCGAGAACGACCTGCACGCGCTGCAGATCGCCCGCGACATCGTGCGCCACCTCAACCGCCGCAAGGCGCTGCCGGTGGCGGTGCAGGCGCCCAGCGAGCCGCGCTACGCGGCCGAAGAACTCTACGGCGTCATCCCCAGGGACACGCGCAAGCCCTTCGACATCCGCGAGGTCATCGCCCGGGTCGTGGACGGCAGCGAGTTCCAGGAATTCAAGGCGCGCTACGGCAAGACCCTGGTCTGCGGCTTCGCGCACATCCACGGCTACCCGGTCGGCATCGTCGCCAACAACGGCATCCTGTTCGCCGAAAGCGCGCTCAAGGGCGCGCACTTCATCGAGCTGTGCAACCAGCGCGACATCCCGCTGGTGTTCCTGCAGAACATCACCGGCTTCATGGTCGGCAAGAAATACGAAAACGCCGGCATCGCCAAGGACGGCGCCAAGATGGTGACGGCCGTGGCCTGTTCGCACGTGCCCAAGTTCACGGTGGTGATCGGCGGCAGCTTCGGCGCCGGCAACTACGCCATGTGCGGACGCGCCTACGGCGCCCGCTTCCTGTGGACCTGGCCCAACGCGCGCATCAGCGTGATGGGCGGCGAACAGGCGGCCAGCGTGCTGGCCACCGTGAAGCGCGACGGCATCGAAGCCGCCGGCAAGACCTGGAGCGCCGACGAGGAGGCCGCGTTCAAGGCTCCCATCCGCGACCAGTACGAGCGCCAGGGCCATCCCTACTACGCCACGGCACGCCTCTGGGACGACGGCATCATCGACCCGGCCGACACCCGCCGCGTGCTGGGCCTGGCGCTGTCGGCCAGCCTCAATGCCCCGATCGAGAAGAGCCGCTTCGGCGTGTTCCGGATGTAGGCGATGGCATCGCATCCGTGGAGCAAACTTGAACGCCGACTCCGTGATCTTCCGGATCCTTCGCTGAAGTTGAGGTTTCGTTTCACTGCCTATCGGCAGGAAGCCATCCAGACACCTTGGGAAGGCGACGCCGCTTGCAAGTTCTGGATCACGCAAGGCAAAGACACGATTTGGGCGGTTCCACGTGATCGCCACCCAGGCGATGACGCCGACATCGGATATTCGGCCCGGCGAAGCCCAGGCTGGCTGGTGGAACTCGCTGCGGAGTACCTGCAGTTGCCGCGCGACCAATTGCTCAACTGGACGCCGGACTGGAGCGGCTGGGGCCTGCCGGACTTGCTCAAGGCCTGCGATAGAAGGATTGGAAAACGTCAATTTCCTGCGCTGAAAGCCTTGGTCACGGAGCCCGCGGCGTTGCGATTGCTCGACCTGCGCAGCGGGAAGGAAACTGGAAAACGCCTGCCTGTTTCGGGACGCGACGCGGCCCAGACAGACGACCCGAACTAGCCCTCACGGTAAG
Source organism: Arenimonas sp. MALMAid1274 (assembly GCF_049195245.1). NCBI lineage: Bacteria > Pseudomonadati > Pseudomonadota > Gammaproteobacteria > Lysobacterales > Lysobacteraceae > Arenimonas > Arenimonas sp. MALMAid1274. Next base: position 597,790 of record NZ_JBMIRR010000027.1, on the reverse strand, counting down.
AATCTCATCGCATGATCGTCGGCATCGACCTCGGCACCACCCACTCCCTCATCGGCTACTACGGGCCCGAGGGCCCGGTCCTGATTCCCAACGCCCTGGGCGATTTCCTGACCCCGTCGGTGGTGGGCCTGGACGTGCAGGAGCGCGTGCTGGTGGGCAGCGCCGCCCGCGACCGGCTGTCCACGCATCCGGGCAGCGCCACCGCCGCGTTCAAGCGCTACATGGGCGCCGAGCGCACCATCACGCTGGGGCGGAAAGCGTTCCGGCCCGAGGAGCTGTCGGCGCTGGTGCTGCGCCAGCTGGTCGAGGACGCCGAGTCGCACTTGGGCGAACCGGTGACCGAGGCGGTGATCAGCGTGCCGGCCTACTTCAGCGATTCGCAGCGCAAAGCGACGCGTGTCGCGGGCGAACTCGCCGGCCTCAAGGTCGAGCGCCTCATCAACGAGCCCACCGCGGCGGCGCTGGCCTACGGACTGCAGGAGCGCAAGGACAACTCCACTTTCCTGGTGTTCGACCTGGGCGGCGGCACCTTCGACGTCTCGATCCTGGAAGCCTTCGATGGCGTGATGCAGGTGCACGCGACCGCCGGCGACAACTACCTGGGCGGCGAGGATTTCGTGACCGAACTCGTTCGCGATTTCTGCGAGGCCAACCAGCTTCGCCTGTCCGACCTCGCACCGCGCGAACAGGCCCAGCTGGCCGCGCGCATGGAGCGCGCCAAGCAGCAGCTAAGCAGCCAGGCCGAAGCCACCGTCGAGATGCGCATCGGTGACAAGGACGTGAGCTGGAAGGTCGACGAAACGCGTTTCGCGCGCCTGGTCGAACCCCTTGTGCAGCGGCTGCGCCAGCCGATCGAACGCGCATTGCGCGACGCGCGCATCGATCCAACCCGACTGGATGAAGTGGTTCTGGTTGGCGGCGCCTCGCGCATGCCCCTGGTCTCGCGCCTGGCGGCGCGCATGCTGGGCAAGCTGCCGCTGCGCCACATCAATCCCGACCAGGCGATCGCGCTGGGCGCCGCGGTGGCGGCCGGCATGAAGGCGCGCAACCAGTCGCTGGAAGAGATCGTTTTGACCGACGTCTGCCCGTACACGCTGGGCATCGCCACCTCGCGCGGCGAGGAAGGCCGTCGCACCTCGGGCCACTTCTCGCCGCTGATCGAGCGCAACTCGACGGTGCCGGTCAGCCGGGTCGAGCGCTTCTGGCCGGCGCAGGACTGGCAGACCGACCTGAAGCTGGAGGTATTCCAGGGCGAGAGCCCGCGCGTGGCCAACAACGTGCGCCTGGGCGAACTCACCCTGCCGCTGCCGCGCAAGAAGGCAGAAGACAATCCGGTGGACGTGCGCTTCACCTACGACATCAACGGCGTGCTGCAGGTCGAGGCGCTGGTGGTGGCCGCCGGCACCCGCCACGAACTGATCCTGCAGAACAGCCCGGGCGCGATGAGCCCGGAGGAAATCCGCGAGCGGCTCAAGTCGCTGTCGGCGCTGAAGGTGCACCCGCGCGACCAGCAGCCCAACATCGCCATCATCGCCCGGCTCGAGCGCCTGTACGAGGAACACATCGGCAACGCCCGGCAGATGCTGCAGGACTGGCTGGCCCGCTTCATGGCCACGCTGGAAAGCCAGGACCTCAAGCTGATCGAGCAGCACCGCCAGGAACTGGGCGAGGCCCTGGACCAGTTCGAATCGCAGGTGCGCTGATGCCCTTCCGCCACCTGGGCCTGGCGCCGGACGCCGACGAACTGGCCGTGCGCCGCGCCTATGCCCGCCTGCTGAAGCAGAACCGGCCCGACGACGACCCGGTGGCCTTCCAGCGCCTCAACGAGGCCTACCAGGCCTGCCTGGCCCAGGTGCGGCGACGTCAATGGGAAACCGTGGAGGCCGAGGAAGGCGCAGAGGATCAAGACGACGCTCCCTCCCCGGTCGCGCAAGACCTTGCCGGGCACGCGCGCGCGACGCCGGAAGGATCCGATGACCCCGATGCGGCGGAACAGGCCGGACAACGCGAGCCCGCGGACGAGCCGGAAGAGTTCGACCTCTCCGCCTTCCTCGACCGGCTGTTCGCCCAGATCGACCGCGCCCCGGCCGACCAGGTGCTGGCCTGGCTGCAGGCCGAGCCCGCGCTGTATTCGATCGGCCTGAAATCCGCGATCACCGTGGAAGTCGTGTCGGCCGTCACCGACCGTGAACCGCTGCCGCCGCTGGACACGCTGGACGTGATCGCCGACTTCTTCGCCATCCAGTCCCTGGGCCCGCGCGACTGGTGGCTGGTGGAACAGGTGGACGCCTGCCGCACCATCGCCCGCACCCGCGCCCAGGTGCAGGCTGGCGAGCTGCCGCGCAGCCCCGGCAGTGCGCCGCCGCGCTACTTCGAACAGCTGATCGACCGGGAACTGATGCGGCAGGGCCTGGGCCCGCGCAGCCTGGCGCTGATGCTGCTGCCGGGCATGCCCAGCCGCGTGCATGCGCGCGTGCTTGAACTGGACCAGCTGACCGAGGGCGCCAGCGCGCCCCTGGTCAACCCTGGCCTGTCCTCGCTGTCGGCGCGCCTGGCCGATCGCCAGCGCACCAACCTCGCGCGCCTGGCCCTGACCTGGATCCGCACGGTGGTCTACACCGCGCTGGCTTTGGGCCTGCTGTACGCCAGCAACGGCACCCTCGCCTTCGAGATCATCGAGGCGGGCCTGGTGCTGGGCGTGGTGTTCACCGGCTGGCAGCTGGGCGTGAGCGTGTACTCGTGGCTGCGCGGGGGCATCGAGCGCCGCGGCCACGGGCACCTGGTGCGCGAGGGCAGCGCGGTGCTGCTGGTGCTAGCGGCCCTGTCGCTGGACCTGCTGGCGCCGGGCGTCCCACGTTCGATCGTCTACATCCTGGCGGTGGTGGGCCTGAGCCGCGTCGTCACGGTGGCGCGGCTGCAGACCGGCTACGTGGTGGGCCTGCTGCTGGGCGCGGCCGACCTGCTGCTCAACACGCTGGACCTGTTCGATTCGCCGTTCTCGCCGATGCTGCTGGGCCTGGCCGGCGCCACCGCCATCGTGATCGGCGTGGACCGCCTGCAGGCAATGCGGCAGGACCTGCCGATCGAGCACGTGGTGTACGGCGAATCCTGGATGTCGCAGGGCCGCGTGGTCGCGATCGTCGGCGCCCTCGCCGCGACGGCGGTGTTGGTCGGCTGGCTGCTGCGGTGAGTCGGCACGGTCGCCCTCGGTCCCCGCATGGCCGATAATCCGGCCACCCACCGCATGCCCCCAGGATCCGCCCCGCCATGAGCGACGCCCCGCGCCTGCGCCAGCAGTTCGACCCCCGCACCGGGGTGGCCCGCCTCACGCTGGACCGGCCCCAGACCCACAACGCCTTCGACGACACCCTGATCGCCGAACTCACCGACGCGCTCGAGCGCCTGGACACCGAAGACGCCGTGCGCGCCGTGGTGCTCACCGGCGAGGGCAGCACCTTCTCGGCCGGCGCCGACCTGGGCTGGATGCAGCGCATGGCGCTGGCCAGCGAAACCGAAAACCGCGATGACTCTCTGCGCCTGGCGCGGCTGATGCGCACGCTCAACTTCCTTTCCAAGCCGACCCTGGCCCGCGTCAACGGCTCGGCCTACGGCGGCGGCGTGGGCCTGGTCGCCTGCTGCGACTACGCCATCGGCGCCGAGGGCGCCAAGTTCTCGCTGTCGGAAGTGAAGCTGGGCCTGGTGCCCGCGGTGATCTCGCCGTACGTGGTCGCGGCGATCGGCGGCCGCCACGCGCGCCGCCTGTTCACCGGTGCCGAAGTCATCGAGGCGCCCGAAGCCCGCGACATCGGCCTGCTGCACGCGGTGGTGCCGTCGCAGGACCTCGATGCCGCCGTGGACCGCGCCCTGCACTTCTGGGCCAAGGGCGGCCCGCTGGCCCAGCGCGAAGCCAAGCAGCTGGCCCTGCGCATGTCGGGCATGACCCGTGAATCGGCCGAACTCACCGACCAACACAACGCCGCCCTCATCGCCCGCCTGCGCGTCTCCCCCGAAGGCCAGGAAGGCCTCACCGCCTTCCTCGCCAAACGCGCGCCTTCCTGGGTTTAGCCACGGATTTTCGCGGATGGACGCGGATAAGGGCGGATTGGTCGAAGGGGCATTGTCGGATGCGGTCATTGGCGCGTTTTTCGATGTGTACAACGAGCTTGGGCCGGGGTTTCTGGAATCCGTGTACGAGAACTCCATGGCGATTGCGCTGAGGGAGGCCGGTTTGGCGGTAGTTCAACAGGCAGGCATTCAAGTGCGATACCGTGGCCGTGTCGTCGGCGAATACCGGGCGGACTTACTGGTTGAAGGCAGGATGATGGTCGAAATCAAGGCCGCTTCCACCCTGGCACCGGGTCACGATGCCCAGCTGATCAACTACCTGAAGGCATCGGGACTGGTGGTGGGCCTGCTGCTGAATTTTGGCCCCCGGCCCCAGTTTAAACGCCGCATCCTTTCCGACCGCTCTATCCGTGACCATCCGCGCAAATCCGTGGCCAAAAAATAATGTTCACTAAAGTATTGATAGCGAATCGTGGCGAGATTGCCTGCCGGGTCATCCGCACCTGCCGCAAGCTGGGCGTGCGCACCGTGGCGGTGTACTCCGAGGCCGATGCCACGGCCCAGCATGCGCGGCTGGCTGACGAAGCCTGGCCGATCGGTGGGCCGCGGCCGCAGGACAGCTACCTGCGTGGCGACGCCATCATCGAGGTCGCCAAGAAATCCGGCGCGCAGGCCATCCATCCGGGCTACGGCTTCCTGTCGGAGAATGCCGACTTCGCCGAGGCGGTCGAGGCCGCGGGGCTGGTGTTCATCGGGCCGAGGGCGGCGTCCATGCGCAAGATGGGCAGCAAGGCCGGCGCCAAGCAGCTGATGGACGCGCGCGGCGTGCCGGTGGTGCCCGGCTACACCGGCGAGGATCAGTCGCCGGCGCTGCTGCAGGCCGAGGGCGACCGCATCGGTTATCCGCTGATGATCAAGGCCGCGCACGGCGGCGGCGGCAAGGGCATGCGCATCGTGCGCGAGTCCGGCGCGTTCGCCGCGGCGCTGGAGTCGTGCCAGCGCGAGGCGGCCAGCGCCTTCGGCCGCGACCGCGTGCTGCTGGAGCGCTACATCGGCGAGCCGCGCCACATCGAGATCCAGGTCTTCGGCGACGCGCACGGCAACCTGATCCACCTCAACGAGCGCGAGTGCTCGGCCCAGCGCCGCTACCAGAAGGTGGTCGAGGAATCGCCCTCGCCCTTCCTGACGCCCGCGCTGCGCGCGCAGATGGGTGCGGCGGCAGTCGAGGCCGCGCGCGCCATCGACTACGTCAACGCCGGCACGGTCGAATTCATCGTCGGCACCGACGGCGATTTCTACTTCATGGAGATCAACACGCGGCTGCAGGTCGAGCATCCGGTCACCGAGATGGTCACCGGGCTGGACCTGGTCGAGTGGCAGCTGCGCGTGGCGGCGGGCGAAGCACTGCCCCAGCGCCAGGAAGACGTGCGGCAGCATGGCCACGCGATCGAGGTGCGGCTGTATGCCGAAGACCCGGCCCAGGGTTTCCTGCCCGGCTCGGGCCGGCTCGAGGTGCTGCGCCTGCCGGAACCGTCGGCACACGTGCGGGTGGACGCGGGGGTGGTGGAAGGCGACACCGTCACCATCTTCTACGACCCCATGATCGCAAAGCTGATCGTCTGGGACCTGGACCGCCCGCGCGCGCTGGCGCGCCTGCGCGAGGCCCTGGCCGACTGCGAGATCGTCGGCCCCAAGTCAAACATCGATTTCCTCGAAAAGCTGGTGCGCCACCCGCGCGTGGTCGAAGGCAGCATCCACACCGCCTATCTGGACCGCCACCTGGACGAAGTGCTGCCGCGCGACGAGGGCCTGCCCGACGCGCACCTGGCCATGGCGGCGGCCGCCTGCCTGCTGCATGACGAAGCCGCCACGCTCGACCAGGCCACGACCAGCCCCGATCCGCATTCGCCCTGGGCCATCGCCGACGGCTGGCGCCTGGGCCACGCGGGTGAACGCCTGCTGCACTTCACCCACGGCAGCGAGCGCATCGAACTGCATGCCCAGGGCAGCGGCGGCCATTACCGCCTGCTCGATGCCGGCATCGAAACCCGCCTGGCCCGCGCCGCCGCGGTCGCCGGCCGGCTGGTGGCCGAAGTGGACGGCCAGCAGCACCGCATGCGCGCCCGCGCCGATGCCGACACCGTGACCGTGCACGACGGCGAGCGCCGCATCCGGCTCAGCCGCGTGCCGGCCTACCGCTTCGCCGAAGGTGCCAGCGCCACCCGCGGCGACCGCTTGAATGCCCCGATGCCCGGGCGCATCGTGCTGGTGAAGGCCGTGCCGGGCCAGGACGTGGCCGAGGGCGAGGAGCTGCTGGTGATGGAAGCGATGAAGATGGAGCTGAGCCTGCGTTCGCCACGCGCCGGCAAGGTATCGGCGGTGCAGGCGGTGGCCGGCGATTTCGTCGATGCCGATGCGGTGCTGATCCGACTGGAGACGCCATGAACCCTGCCACGCCCCTGCGACTGCCTGCGGCCGCACTGGTCGCCCTGCTGCTGTGCGCCTGCCAGGGCACCACCTTCCGGGCGGCACCGGTGGCCGATGCCGGCTGCGACCCCGCGCTGGCCGGCACCTGGCTGTCGCAGGACGAGGACCCCGAGGACGTGGGTGAGGTCATCCTGCGCATCGATGCACGCTGCCGGCTGCACGTGGACGAGCGCAAGCCCGAAGGGCTCAAGCGCGGCGACGGCGTGCAGGCACACGTGGGCCGCCACGGCAGCCACCGCTACGCCTGGGTGGACGCGCGCTGGGTGCATACCCGCTTCGAGGAGGCGCACGTGCCGCCCGCCGGCGACGTCTACCTGATGCGCTATGCCATCGAAGGCGGGGTGCTGTCACTGTGGACCACCGACGACAAGCTCATCGCCCACGCGATCATCGACAACGAGCTCACCGGCGAAGTGATCTCGCGCGACAGTCGGCTGTTCAACCGCCTTACCGGCGAGGCCGACCCGGCCGTGCTGGACCGGCCCGGTTTCTTCAAGGCCGAGCCCGCACAGTTCCGGCGTGCCACGGAGACCGCACGGTGAGCCAGCCGTCCGCCGTCCGCATCGTCGAGGTGGGCCCGCGCGACGGGCTGCAGAACGAAAAGACGATGATCCCGGCCGCCGCCAAGATCGAACTGATCGACCGGCTGTCGGCGACCGGCCTGCGCAGCATCGAGGCCACCAGCTTCGTCAGCCCGAAATGGGTGCCGCAGCTGGCGGACGCGGCTGAAGTGTATGCCGGCATCACGCGCCGGCCCGGGATCGCCTATCCGGCGCTGGTGCCGAACCTGCAGGGCTACGAGCGCGCCCGCGCGGTGGGTGTCGAGGAAGTGGCGGTGTTCACCGCCGCGTCGGAAGCCTTCAACCGCAAGAACATCAACGCCTCCATCGACGAGAGCATCGAGCGCTTCCTGCCGGTGCTCGAGCGTGCCGCGGCGGACGGCGTGCGCGTGCGCGGCTACGTATCCACCGTGCTCGGCTGCCCCTACCAGGGCGAGGTGCCGCTGGCCGACGTGGTGCGGGTGGCGCGCCGCCTGCACGCGGCCGGCTGCTACGAAGTCTCGCTGGGCGACACCATCGGCATCGGCACGCCGGGCAAGGCCCGCGCCATGCTGCGCGCGGTCGCGGCCGAGGTGCCGATGGCGGCACTGGCCATCCACTTCCACGACACCCGCGGCCAGGCCCTGGCCAACATCCTGGCCTGCCTGGAGGTAGGCGTGGCGGTGGTGGACTCGGCCGTGTCCGGGACCGGCGGCTGCCCGTACGCACCCGGAGCCAGCGGCAACGTTGCCAGCGAGGACGTGGTCTTCATGCTCGAGGGCCTGGGCATCCCCACCGGCGTGGACCTGCCCGCGCTGGTGGACACCGGGCGCTGGCTGTCGGCCCTGCTGGGCCGCATTCCGGGCAGCAAGGTCACCCTCGCCAGCCCCTGACCGGCCGGTCACGGCGCCGGTGTATGCTCGGGGCAACCCAGGGGATGCCCGCGCCAGCCAGGCATGCAAGCAGACAAGCAGACCAGCAGTGGCCAGGACGGCACGCCGCCGGAAGACCGGCAGGCCCGTGACCGCGTGCTGCTGGACCGCCTGGAACGCCAGCTGATCGACGGCGCCGCCGCGCCCGATGCCCGTTTCCTGTCCGAACTGCTGGCCTGCCTGCGCGGCCTGCAGCGCGAGGCCGACAGCCTGCGCGTGCGCTACGACGGCCTGTTCAACGCCGTGCCCGATCCCATCAGCATCCTGGACGCCAGCGGCCGCGTGCTCGACCTCAACCGCGCCGGTGAACGCGCCTACCGCCGGCCGCGCGATGAGATCGTCGGCCAGCTGGTGCACGTGATCAACCCGGACCTGCCCGAAGACCACATGAATCCGGTGATGGACGCGCTCTCGCGCGGCGACACCTACGTGGTCGAGGTCAACAACATGCGCGCCGACGGCACCCGCTTCCCGGTGGAGGTGCACTCGGCCAGCATCCAGGACGGCCCGCACCAGCACGTGATCGCGGTGGCGCGCGACCTCTCGCGCCGGCACGAGGCCGAGCTCAACTACCACGCGCTGCTGGTGGCGATCGACAAGGGCGTGCTGTTCCAGGGCTTCGACGGCCGCGTGCTGTCGGCCAATCCCGCCGCCTACCGCATCCTGGGCCTGGACGAGGGCCTGGACGTGGCCGCCGGCCTGCGTTTCGACGACTGGCTGGTGATCGACCACCGCGGCTACCCCATCTCCTTCCGCGAAATGCCGCCGGTGCGTGCGCTGGCCACCGGCAAGCTGGTGGAAAGCACGCTGCTGGGCCTTTACCACCATCGCCGCAAGCAGCTGACCTGGGTCACGGCCACTTCCGTGCCGCAGTTCAAGCCCGGTGCCGACACCCCGCACCAGGTCATTTCGCTGTTCTCCGACGTGACCGAACTCAAGCGCGACAGCGCCCTGTTCCTGCGCGCGCAGGCGCTGGCGCGCATCGGCGGCTGGGAGTGGGACGGCGGGCGCAACCGGCTCTATCTCACCGACGAGGCGCTGCGCATCATCGGCCGCCGCGATGACCCGCCGCGCACCCTGGCCGGCGTGATGACCCAGATCGCCGACAGCCATCGCCGGCAGGTCGAGGATGCGATCGAAAGCGTGATCCGCGACGGCGGCGGCTTCGACCTGGAGGTGCAGGTGGTGCGTCCCGACGGCGAGAGCCACTGGGCCCGCCTGATCGGCCAGTCCGAGGGCCGCGCGCCCATGTCGGCCCGCATCACCGGCACGCTGCAGGACATCACCCAGCGGCGCCAGATCGAAGAGGCGCTGCGCAGCCAGGCGCGCACCGATCCGCTCACCGGCCTGTTCAACCGCGACGGCATCCTGGGCGAGCTGGAGCGGCGGCTGGGCGACGGACCGGCCGGTACCACGGTGATCTACATCGACCTGGACCGCTTCAAGCTGGTCAATGACCTGCTGGGTCACAGCGCCGGCGACCACCTGCTGGTGAACGCGGCGCGGCGGCTGGAGCGCTGCATCGGCGAGCACGGCATCCTGGCGCGTTTCGGCGGCGACGAGTTCCTGGTGGTGGCCCAGACCGGCGACGATCCCGCGCGCGGCGAGGCGCTGGCCGACGAGATCACGCGGGCCTTCGGCGACAGCTTCCGCTACGCCGGCGAGGAGTTCACCATCACCACCAGCGTCGGCCTGGCGCGCCACCCCGAGCACGGCCGCAGCGTGCAGCAGCTGGTCAACAACGCCGACGCGGCGATGTACGACGCCAAGCGCCGGGGCCGCAACACCTGGCAGGTGTTCAACCCCGAGCTGGCGCAGAAGCAGCACGACCGCGTGCAGATCGAGGCGCAGCTGCGGCGCGCGCTGGACAACCAGGAGTTCCGGCTGGTCTACCAGCCGCTGGTGTCGCTGGCCGACGGCCGCGTGCGCACCGCCGAGGCGCTGATCCGCTGGCACAGCCCGATCCTGGGCGAGATCCGCCCCGACCATTTCATCAGCCACGCCGAAACCACCGGCGACATCGTCCGCATCGGTGCCTGGGTGATCGAAACCGCCTGCCGGCAGATGGCGACGTGGCGGGCGGCGGGTTTCGCGCTGGAGCGGGTGGCGGTGAACGTGTCCTACCGGCAGTTCCTCAACGAGGACCTGGTGCAGGTGGTGCGCGACGCCCTGCGCGACCACGGCCTGCCCGGCTCGGCGCTGGAACTGGAATTCACCGAGCGCGTGCTGATCGAGGACGCGCCCGACACCCTGCACACCTTCGAGGCGCTGCGCGCGCTGGGCGTGGTGCTGACCATCGATGATTTCGGCGAGGGCTACAGCGCGCTCAACTACCTGCGCCGCCTGCCCATCCATGGCCTGAAGCTGGCGCACAGCTTCCTGCAGGGCGTGCCGGGCAACGAGTCCGACGTGGCCATCTGCCAGGCGGTGGCCGGCATCGCCCGCGGCCTGCGCCTGGACGTGGTGGCCGAAGGCGTGGAAAGCCCGGCGCAGCGCGATTTCCTGCTGGGCCTGGGCATCGGCACCGGCCAGGGCTTCCTGTTCAGTCCGGGGCTGGAGCCCGACAGCTTCTGCGACTTCCTGCGCCAGGCCGGTCTGTGTAACGTCACGCCATGACAACCGCCTTCCGCATCCGTCCGATCACGCCCGCCGACGATGCCGACGTCGCCGGCATCATCCGCACCGTGATGCCCGAGTTCGGCGCCAACGGGCCGGGCTTCGCCATCCACGATCCGGAAGTGGCGGCCATGTGCGCCGCCTACGACCGGCCCGGGGCCGCGTATTTCGTGGTCGAACACGAAGGTCGCGTGCGCGGCGCGGGAGGCGTGGCGCCGCTGGAGGGAGGGCCTGACGGGGTCTGCGAACTGCGCAAGATGTATTTCCTGCCCGAACTGCGCGGACTGGGTGCCGGCGCGGCGCTCATGGCCCGTTGCCTGGACGCGGCACGGACCCTCGGCCACCGCCAGTGTTACCTCGAGACGCTGCGCGGCATGGACGCGGCCCAGAAGCTCTACGAGCGCACCGGTTTCCGCCGGCTGGACGGGCCGCTGGGCAGCACCGGCCACTTCGGCTGCAACCGCTTCTACCTGCTCGATCTGTGAAGCCATCGGCGCGGCAGCCGTGACGCCCGCAGGTCGGCCCGGCCGGCCGGTCGCCGAGGGCCTCGGGCTGCCTCCGCCCGCAGGGCGCTGCTAGAATCGCGGGTCTTCCTGGAGACCCCCGCATGCTCATCCCCGACATCCGCGCCGCCATCACCGGCGGTGTTTCCGGCCTCGGCCTGGCCGTCGCGCAGCGGCTGGTGGCCGGCGGCGCCAAGGTGGCCCTGCTCGACATCAACGACGACAAGGGCGCGGCCGCCGTGGCCGAGCTCGGGGCCGACAAGGCCCGCTATTTCCGCACCGACGTGAGCGACGAAGGCAGCGTGGCCGCCACCCTGGCCGCGGCGCGCGAGTTCATGGGCGGCCTCAATGCCGCCATCAACTGCGCCGGCATCCTGGGCGCCGGCCGCGTGCTGGGCAAGGACGCGCCGATGCCGCTCAAGAACTTCAGCACCACGGTCATGGTCAACCTGGTGGGCAGCTTCAACGTGGCCAAGGCCGCGGCCGACCTGATGCACCACAACGCGCCTGGCCCCGACGGCGAGCGCGGCGCGATCATCAACACCGCCAGCATCGCCGCCTACGAGGGCCAGATCGGCCAGGCCGCGTACTCCGCCTCCAAGGGTGGCGTGGTCGCGATGACGCTGCCGATGGCGCGTGAACTGGCGCGCTTCGGCATACGCGTGAACACCATCGCGCCCGGCATCTTCTGGACCCCGATGGTGGACGGCATGCCCGAGGCCGTGCAGCAGTCGCTCAGCGCCTCGATCCCCTTCCCCTCGCGCCTGGGCCAGCCTTCGGAGTTCGCCGACCTGGTGGCGTACATCCTCGGCAGCCCCTACCTCAACGGCGAGACCATCCGCCTGGACGGCGCCGTGCGCCTCGCGCCCAAGTAAACCGCCGTTCGCCTCGGGCCGGCAGGCCCGGCGCGCCCTGCGACACCTTCATCGGCCCCCGGGGCCTCCGCAAGACAACGATGGAAAGACCATGAAAGCTGGCGAGATCAAGAAAGGCAACGTCATCGAGCACAACGGCACCGTCTACCAGGTGCGCGACATCGAGCGCAGCTCGCCGCAGGGCCGCGGCGGCAACGTCAAGTTCCGCTTCACGCTGTACAGCGTGCCGGGCGGCGTGAAGTACGACCTCAGCTGCGGCGCCGACGACGAGCTGCGCGAGGTCGAGCTCAGCCGGCGCATGTGCACGTATTCGTACAAGGACGGCGACGCCTTCGTGTTCCTCGACGCCGAGGACTACACGCCCTACCAGCTCGACGCCGACGTGGTGGGCGACGATGCCGGCTACATCACCGAAGGCCTGGAAGGCTGCTACATCCAGCTGATCGAGGACGCGCCGGTGGCCGTGCAGCTGCCGCCTAGCGTGGCGCTGGAAGTGGTGGAAACCCCGCCCGAGCTCAAGGGCGGCACCGCCACCAAGCGGCCCAAGCCGGCCAAGCTCAACACCGGCCTGGAAATCATGGTGCCCGAGTACATCACCAACGGTGAAAAAATCTGGGTCAGCACCGCCACGGGCGAGTTCAACGGCCGCGTCTGATCCGCTTACGACCGTCCGCGGGACAGCCACTTCATCGCCATCCGCCGCAGCGAATCATCCGAGCCCGGATCGGCAGCGATGTCGGCGATCGGCTTCCAGGCCAGCGCCAGCGATTCCTCGCTGACCGCGAAGGCTTCGTTGCCCGTGGCGCGCACCACGAAGCGCACGTCGTAGTGCCAGTGTTCCGGCTCGTGTCCGCGGGCCGGGATCGCATGCCGGTCAATGTCGAAGATGGCCGGATCGACCACCAGCGCGTCCAGCCCCGACTCTTCCTCCGCTTCGCGCAAGGCGACGCTGGCGAGGTCCGGGTCGCCATCGGCATGCCCGCCCAACTGCAACCAGCGGCCCAGCTTGCGGTGGTGGGTGAGCAGCACGCGCTGCCCGTCGGCGCTGACCAGCCAGGCCGAGCCGGTGAAATGTCCGGGCGGGTGGCTGCGTTCGAACAGCGCGCCCGGGCTGGCCAGGAACAGGCTGAACACGTCCTGCGCCTCCGCTTCGGAGGGGTAGCGATGACCGTAGGCCTCAAGGGCGCGGGCGAGGTCGAAATCAGGTTCAGGCATCGTCGTCCACCGTCGCAAGGCGCAGAGCTTAGCCTTGAAACCGGCCCTGCGGCTGGCTTGTGGCTCTCCGCCTGCTGGGCTAAGGTTAGCCGCCGCCCGCGACCCGCCGGTCGTGGCCAAAAATTCGGATCAAAGCCCCTCGGGCACCCGGTCCGGTACAAGAAATTCAAGGGGAGAGATTGATGGCCAGCACGTCCAACCGGGGTTTCGTCGCCCGCCTGTTGCTCCGCAAGAGCGTGGAGCAGGTGCAGCGGGAAACCGAAAACAGCCAGCTCAAGCGTACGCTGGGCCCCTGGAACCTCGTTTTCCTGGGCATCGGCTGCATCATCGGCGCCGGCATTTTCGTGCGCACCGGCAATGCCGCGGCACTGCATGCGGGTCCGGCGGTGCTGCTGTCCTTCCTGATCGCCGGCGCGGTGTGCGCCCTGGCCGGCCTGTGCTACGCCGAACTTTCCTCCACCCTGCCCGTCTCCGGCTCGGCCTACACCTACAGCTACACCACCATCGGTGAATTCGCCGCCTGGATCATGGGCGCCCTGCTGCTGCTCGAATACGGCCTGGCCGCGTCGGTGGTCGCGGTCGGATGGTCCGGATACGTGGTCAGCCTGCTGGGTGACTACGGCCTGGTCATCCCGCCCGAACTAACCGGTCCCTACGGCCACGCCCTGGTGCGCAACGGCGCCGCCGTGCTCAACGCCGACGGCACCGCCGTGACCACGCTGTTCAACCTGCCGGCCTTCCTGATCTGCGTGGCGCTGGCCGGCCTGCTGGTCGTGGGTGTCTCGGAGAGCGCGAAGGTCAACAACCTCATCGTCGCGGTGAAGATGACGGTGATCATCGCCTTCATCTTGGTGGTGGGCTGGTACGTCATCCAGAACTACGATTCGCTCAAGTCCAACTGGACCCCGTTCATCCCCGAGCCCACCGGCGAGGATGGCGAATTCGGCTGGGGCGGCATCCTGCGTGCCGCATCCATCGTGTTCTTCGCCTACATCGGTTTCGAGGCCGTTTCCACGGCCGGCCAGGAGGCCAAGAACCCGAAGAAGGACATGCCGATCGGCATCATCGGTTCGCTGGTGGTGTGCACGGTGCTCTACATCCTGGTTTCCATCGTCATGACGATGGTCGTCAACTACAAGTTCCTTAACGTGCCGGATCCGGTCGCGGTTGCGGTCGACGCGCTGGGCCCGAGCTGGGGCTGGTTCGCCAAGATCATCAAGGTGGGCGCCATCGTGGGCCTGACCTCGGTGGTGCTGGTGCTGATGTATGGCCAGACCCGCATCTTCTACACGATGGCGCGCGACGGCCTGCTGCCGGCGGTGTTCGCCAAGGTGCATTCGAAGTTCCGCACCCCGTGGGTCAACACCATCCTGGTCGGCCTGCTGACCGCGATCGCCGCCGCCTTCTTCGACATCAACACCCTGGGCGACATGACCTCGGTCGGCACCCTGGCCGCGTTCGGCATCGTCTGCCTGGCCGTGGTGTGGCTGCGCCGCACCCACCCGGGCATCCCCCGCGGTTTCCGCGTGCCGCTGTATCCGGTGCTGCCGCTGCTGGGCATCGTGGCCTGCTTCGCGCTGATCTTCACGGTCGAGAAGCGCGTGCTGGTGTTCTTCGCCTGGTACGTGCTGGGCGCCATCGCGCTCTACTTCCTCTACGGCATGAGCCACTCCCGCCTCAACAAGGGCCAGGAGCAGCTTGATGCGCCGGAGATGCCGGAGTTCAAGGAAGACGCGCCCGACAAGCGCTGACGGACCGCAGGACCGGCCAGCCCGGATCCTGGGTTCCCTGAAGCCATGACCGCCGCGGCACCAAAAAAGATCGGCGTGTTGTTGGCCACCTTCGTGGTGGCCAACAACATGATCGGTTCGGGCTTCTTCCTGCTGCCGGCCTCGCTGGCCACGCAGGGTTCGGTCACCGCCATCAGCTGGCTGGTGGGCACCGTGATCGCGGTGGTGCTGGGTGGCGCGTTCGCCCGCCTCGCGCGCGACTATCCCGACCTCAACTGCCCCGATGACTACGTGCGGCCCGCGCTGGGCCGCGACATGGGTTTCCTGGCGACCACGCTGTACTGGGCCGCGTCCTGGGCCGGCAACAACGCCATCGCGGTGGCCGCGTTCGGCTACCTGATCCTGCTGCTGCCGCTGGACGGCGACAACACCACGGTGCGCCTGGCCGGCCAGCTGGTGCTGATCTGGCTGATGCTGGCGATCAACCTGGCCGGGCCGCGCAAGGTGGCCACTTTCCAGTCCTTTTGCGTGGTGTTCGGCCTGCTGCCGGTGGCGGCGGTGCTGGTGGGCGGCTGGGGCAGCTTCGATGCGGCGCTGTTCGCGGCGGGCTGGAACGTCACCGAAAACTCCGATGTCGCCGTCGTGTTCGCCAACCTGGCGCCGGTGTTCTGGTCCTTCGTCGGCCTGGAAACGGGCGCGATGATCGCCGGAATCGTGGATGACCCGGACCGCAACGTGCCGCGCGCCACCATCGCCGGCATCCTGCTGGCGGGCGTGGTGTACCTGGTGTCGTCGGTGCTGGTGATGGGCATCGTGCCCGCGGCCGAGCTGGCGGCCTCGGGCGCGCCATTCGCGCTGGTGGCCGCGGCGGTGTTCGGACCTTGGGCCGCAGCATTGATCGCAGGCGCCGCCGCGCTCAAGGCCACCGGCACCCTGGGCGGCTGGATGCTGGTGGCGGGCGAATCGGGCGCACGCGCCGCGCACCGCGGCTACCTGCCGGCGATCTTCGGCCGCCTGTGGGCCAACGGCGCCGCGGGCTGGGGCCTGCTGTTCGTGGCGGTGGCCATGACCGCCATCGCCTTCCTCACCCTGGCCCCGACCGTGGCCGGGCAGTTCGGCACCATCGTCGGCATGGTCACGCTGCTGATCGTGCTGGCCTACGTGGCCGCCGGCCTGTCGCTGCTGGTGGGCACGCCACGGCATCCGTCGGGCGCGAAGGAGAAGGCGCTGGGCAGCGTGGCCCTGCTGGCCTGCGCGGTGCTGATCTTCAGCTCGCCCTGGACCATGATCTTCGGCGCCTTCGGCGTGGCGCTGCTGGCCTGGGTGCTGTTCCGGGTATTCGGGCGCCGAACCGGCTGAGCCCTGCCCCGCCCGCGCTCAGGGCGCGGGGGTCTCCTCGTCGGTATCGCTCAGGTCCTGCAGCGACAGCGGCATCTTCTTGGACGGCGCCACGCCCAGCTTGCGCAGCATCTCGGCCTGGCGCACCAGGTTGCCCTTGCCCTGGGACAGCTTCTGCAGCGCGTCCTGCTGGGCCTTCTGCGCGCGGTCGAGCGACTCGCCAACGCGGCCCATGTCTTCCACGAAGCCGACGAACTTGTCGTACAGCACCGCACCGCGTTCGGCGATGGCCTTGGCGTTGTTGGTCTGCTGTTCGGTACGCCAGATCTGCGCCACCAGCCGCAGCGAGGCCAGCAGGTTGCTTGGCCCGACCAGGATGATCTTGCGGGTGAAGGCGAAGTCGTAGAGTTCGGGATCGCGGCGCAGTGCTTCCAGGAAAGCCGCCTCGACCGGCACGAACATCAGCACCAGGTCCGGGCTGGTCAGCCCGTGCAGGCGGCTGTAGTCCTTCTCGCCCAGCTGTTTGACGTGCGTGCGCAGCGCGCCCGCGTGCCGCACCATGTGCTGCTCGCGCTCGGCGTCGTCCGCGGTCTCGCAGGCACGCTGGTAGTCCAGCAGCGCCACCTTGGCATCGATCACGATCTGGCGGTCGTCGGGCAGCAGCAGCAGCGCGTCAGGCCGGTAGCGGTCGCCGGCCTCGTCCTTGAAGCTTTCCTGGGTTAGGTACTGCTGGCCCTTCTCGAGGCCGCCGGTTTCCAGCAGCCGCTCGAGCTTGAGCTCGCCCCAGTAACCCTGGGTGCGGTTGTCGCTGGTCAGGGCGCGCGTGAGGTTGCCGGCCTCGTCGCTGAGCTGGCGGTTGAGCTCGAACAGCTGCTTGAGTTCGGCCTGCAGCGTGGTGCGCTCGCGGCCTTCCTTCTCGTAGGCGTCGGTGACCACCTTGCGGAAGTCGCCCAGCTGCTCGCGCAGCGGATTGAGCAGGTTGCCGAGCTGGCTGACGTTCTGTTCGCCGAAGCGCCGCGACTTTTCTTCCAGGATCTCGGCGGCCAGGGCCTGGAACTCGGCCTTCATGCGCTCGCGCGAGGCTTCCAGGTCGCGGTAGCGCTGGTCGGCGCCGGCCTGCTGTTCGGCCAGGCGCGCGTCCAGCCCGGCGGCGCGGGTTTCGGCGGCGTCGCGGCTGCCGCGGATCTCGCGCAGTTCGGCGTCCATCGCGGCCAGGCGCGCGCGCAGCTCGTCGCGCTGGGCGACCGTGGCCTGCAGTTCACCGGTGGCGCGCCCCAGTTCGGGCGCCATTTCGCTGCGGCCGCTGGCCCGCGCCTCGTCCAGCCGGCGACGGGCGATGGCCACGCTGGCGATCGCGGCCACGATCACGCCGACCAGCAGGCCCAGCAGCAGGAAAATGAGTTCGGAAGCGGACAAGGGCAACCCCGGCATCGGCGATGCAGGGATTCTAGCCGGCCGGGCGTCTCAGGAGCCGAGACGCCCCGCCGCGGTGCGGATCAGGCTTTCTTGGCCCAGGCGGTGCACCAGCCCTTGGCGGCGACCGCGAAGCCCGGGAAGAGCGTGCACGCGCCGCTGGCGGCCGTGAAGAACTGGCAGTTGGCGCAGTTCGAGCCCGGCTTGAAGGTGGGCTCCTTGGTCTTGGCCGCGTCGTCCACGTACTTGAGCGCGATGGCAGTGGGGTTGTCGGCCGGCAGCGGCTTGAGCGCCTGGGCGAAGGCGGTGCCGACCAGGCCGGAGCCGGCGAAAGGCACGGCGGCGACCACCAGGGCGGCCTTGATGAGGAACTGGCGACGGGACGGAACGGAGGCGTTCATGAAGCTCCTTGGCTACGGGTTATCCGATGGCTGCGCGCAGTCTATTCCTGTGCCGTGAATGAAGCGTTGACGCCGGTCAAACGAATGGTGACGCCGGCTTCGGCTAGACTTCCGGCATGGACAAGCCGCCCTACGACACCGCCCGCCTGGCCTCACTGGCCGCCGAGATCGTCGCCAACACCCGCGAACTGTCGGCGCTGGGCTGGACGCCCGCGACCAGCAGCAATTTCTCGATGCGGCTGGACGACCGCCATGCCGCCATCACCGTCTCGGGCCGCGACAAGGGCCGCCTGGGCGTGGACGACATCATGGTCGTGGACTTCCAGGGCCGCCCGGTGGCCACGGCGCACCGGCCCTCGGCGGAGACCCTGCTGCACACCCAGCTCTACGCCCGCTTCCCGGAGGTCGGCTGCGTGCTGCACACGCACTCGCGCGTGCAGACCGTGTCGTCCCGCCTGTGGGCCGGGAAGGGTCGCGTGCGCCTGGAAGGTTACGAGCTGCTCAAGGCCTTCGCAGGCAACCAGACGCATGAAATGGCCATCGACGTGCCGGTGCTGCCCAACACCCAGGACATGCCCGCGCTGGCCGCCGAGGTCGAGCGCCTGCTCGACGCCGGCCCGCTGTGGGGCTACCTGATCGACGGCCACGGGCTCTACGCCTGGGGCCGCGACATGGCCGAAGCCCGCCGCCACCTGGACGCCTTCGAATTCCTGTTCGCCTGCGAACTAGACCTCGGGAGACTGCACGCATGAGCCGCCTTCGCATCTTCAACAACGCCGACCCCGCCAATCCGCTGGCGAGCACCGAGGACGTGCGCGTGATCGCCGACTGGCTCAAGCCCATCGGCGTGCGCTTCGAACAATGGCAGGCCAGCCAGCCGGTGACCGCCGGGGCCACGCCCGAGGAGGTGATGGCCGCCTACCGCACCGACATCGACCGCCTGGTGGCGGAGAATGGTTTCAAAACGGTGGACGTGGTCAGCATCGCGCCGGACAACCCGAACAAGGAGGCGATGCGCGCCAAGTTCCTGGACGAGCACTTCCACAAGGAAGACGAGGTGCGCTTCTTCGTCGACGGCTCGGGCCTGTTCACCCTGCACGTGGCCGGCAAGGTCTACGAGATCCGATGCGAGGCCGGCGACCTGATCGGCGTACCCGACGGCACCACGCACTGGTTCGACATGGGCCCGGAACCGCGCTTCATCGCCATCCGCTTCTTCACCGAGCCCGACGGCTGGGTCGGCCACTTCACCGGCACCGACATCGCCCGGCGCTTCCCGCGCTACGAGCCGGGCGCGGCGGGGTAAGGCTGTTGCCGCGGATTTGCGCGGATGGGCGCGGATAAGAGCGGATTGAACTGATTAGGGTGGAAGTGCCTTTCCATCGCTCGGCGCTTGTACTTCCTTACTTCGGTCTTTGGCTCTATCCGATTTCATCCGCGTCAATCCGTGGCCAAAAAAAATGAAAACCATCCTGACCGACATTGAAGGCACCACCAGCAGCATCTCGTTCGTGAAGGACGTGCTGTTTCCGTATGCGCGGCGGGCGCTGCCGGCGTTCGTGGCCGCGCAGGGCGACGAGCCGGAGGTACGGCGTTGGCTGGACGTGGTGGCGGCGGAGAGCGGCGGCTTGTGCCAGGACGACATGATCGTGGAGACGCTGCAGGGCTGGATCGACCAGGACCGCAAGCACACCGCGCTCAAGGCGCTGCAGGGCATGGTGTGGAGCCATGGCTATGCATCGGCCGACTTCCGCGCCCACATCTATCCCGATGCGGCGCAGGCGCTGCGGGCCTGGCATGAGGCCGGCCACGCCATCCATGTCTATTCCTCGGGCTCGGTGCCCGCGCAGCAGCTGTTCTTCGGCCACAGCGATGCGGGCGACCTGCGGCCCCTGGTGTCGCAGTGGTTCGACACCGAGGTGGGCGGCAAGCGCGAAGCCGACAGCTACCGGCGCATCATTGCCGCGATCGACCGTCCCGCCGACGAGGTCGTCTTCCTCTCGGACGTGGTCGAGGAACTGGACGCGGCCCGCGAGGCCGGCCTGCACACCGTGCTGCTCGACCGCCGCGAGGACTATCCGCAGCCCCGCCACGGCGAGGCCACCCACGGGCATCGGCGCGTCGAGTCCTTCGCCGACATCGAGCCCGACCGCACGTGACACTCCGCGCCGCCGCGCTGGCGCTGCTGGCCTGCGCGGGGCTGCTTTCCGCCGCAGCCGTCGCCAAGGATCCGGTGAGGGCCAAGGCTGAAGCCCTGCCCTTGCCCGACCGCGCCGCACCGGCACGCGGCCCCGATCCGCGCCTGCTGAGCGGTCTGGACGCGCTGGCGCCGCAGCGGCCGGGTCACCCTGACTTGTACGTGCTGGGCGTCGCCGGCGACGGCAGCGAGCAGGTCTTCCTCAATGAAGTGCGGCACCTGCAGGCCCTGGCGGCGCAGCGTCTGGACGCGCGCGGGCGCGTGCTGGTGCTGGCCAACCACGCCGACCAGCCCGGCCAGCCACCGCTGCCCGTGGCCAGCGTCACCAACCTGCAGCGGGCGCTGGCGGGCATCGGCGAACGCATGGACGTGGACGAGGACCTGCTGCTGGTCTACTTCACCACCCACGGCACCGACGACCATCGCCTGCTGCTGCGCCGGTCGCGCCGCAGCGACGTCCTGCTCGAGCCCCGGCAGATCCGCGCGGCGCTCGACGCGGCCGGCATCCGCCATCGCGTGATCGTGATTTCGGCCTGCTTCTCGGGCGGTTTCGCGCCGGCGCTGCGCGATCCCGACACACTGCTGCTGATGGCCGCACGCCGCGACCGCCCGTCCTTCGGCTGCGGCAACGATTCGGTGGCCACGTATTTCGGCCGCGCCTGGCTGGTGGATGGACTCAATCGCGAGCTGGATTTCGTGCGCGCCTTCCACAGCGCCCGGCGCGACATCCGGCGGCGCGAGCGCGATGACGACCTGCCCTGGTCCTGGCCGCAGATCGACCAGGGCCGCCGCATCGGCCGGCAGCTGGCCGCCTGGCGCGAGGCGATGACGCCGGGGCCGGCGCTGCCCTACCCGTTCGCGGAGCCGGACGACGACGACGCCGCCGGCCTTACTCCGCTGCGTCCTGCAGCCGGTAGGTCCGTTCCGCGCTGACTTCGCCGCGCCAAGGATCCTGGCTGCGGACCTGGATGCGATGCTCGCCCGCCGGCAGGTGGGTGGGCAGCGTGCCGCGCCAAAGGTGCGTGGACACCTCCGCCTCCGGCGACCGGTCAAAGCCACGCAAGTCGGCGGCCTCGTCGTCGCGCAGGTTTTCGGCCACCAGGGCCGGATCGGGGCGGTCCACCTTCTGCATCGGCTGCCACGCGCCCTCGTTGATGCGGTATTCCACGACGGTATCGGGCCGGCCCATGTACACGTTCGCGAACACGCCGTAGCCGGGATAGGCGCCGCGGCGCAGTACCTTCGGCGCCGTCAGCCCGATGGCGTGCGCGGGGTCGGCGCCGGCGACCTGCCAGCTCAGCCGCACGCGTCCGTCCTGGCGGGCCGTCAGGCGGCCCCAGCCGTTGGGCGTGCCGTCGGCCATGCGCGCGTCGGGAATGCCCTGCCCGTCCTTCACGCCGCTCCAGTAGGCGCCGCAGGCCGCGCCCAGGTTGTACTCGTGCAGCGGCGATGCCCCTTGCCAGCCGTCGGCCGCGCCATGGAAGTGGTGGCGCTGCTTGTGCCCGTGTGCGCTGAGCAGCAGCAGGTTCGGGAACGGCCTGAGCATCGCGAACAGGCGCTCGCGGTCGGCGCGGCGGAAGGTTTGCTCGCCGGGCTCGTCGAAGAAAGGAATGTGCACGGCCAGCACCAGCAGCCGCTCGCGCGGCAGCGTCGGCAGGTAGGCGGCGAGGAAGGCGAACTGGTCCTCGCGCAGGCCGCCGATGTACGCCGGCTTCTGGCCGGGCCGGTAGATCACGTCGTCGAGCAGCACGAAGCTGGCCTCGTGCTCTTCCCAGGCATAGGTGTCCGGGCCGTAGGTCTGCTGGAAGCTGAGCAGGGAGTCCTCGTCGCGCGTGGCGTCGAAGTCCAAGTCGTGGTTGCCGGCCACGTGCAGCCAGGGCAGGCGCAGGCGCGCGGTGGCGCGGTTCATGGCCGGGTACAGCGACAGGTCGTCGCTGACGATGTCGCCCAGGGTCAGGCCCAGGTCGCCCGCGGACGCGGGCACGTAGCCGCGCCGGCCATCGCGGCCCGGACGTGAATGCAGGGCCAGCACCCTTTCGACGATGTCGCGCTCGTAGTAGCCCACGTCCACCGCAGTCTTGGGCTGCGGATCGCCGAACAGCAGTACGTCCAGCTCACCCGCACGGCGCGGGTCGCGGCGCAGCGCGAACTGCGGGCAGTCCGTCGCGGCGGCCGCGCGGCCGCCGTAACGCAGCTCTTCGCCACGCGCCGGACCCTGGGGACGCCAGTGCCCGGGGAGCCCGTCGCTGCCGGGCGGCACGCGCCAGCCGGCGGGCTTGATCACGAACAGCGGTCCCTGCGCGTTCGGCGACAGCGGAAAGCGACCCTGGGCGTCGGTGCGCACCACGCTTGCGCCGAGTCCGACGGCGACATCGCGCAAGCCGGGCTCGCCGCGGTCCTGCCGGCCATCGCCATCGCGATCGTCGAACACCAGGCCGGTGGCGCAGGCCATCGGCGCGGGAGCGGCCGCCGACAGGGCGGGCACCGACAACAGGGCGATCAGCAGCAACAGGCAGCGTGGACGCATGGCGACTCCCGGCGTTGCGCCGATTATCGCCCGAAACGCGCGGATCGCTGCACGGGGTGCTCACCCGGGGGCGCGCGACCGCGCTGGCGGTGGATCGCGACTAGGGCGTCGGCGCCGCGTGCCGACCGCGCAGCACCGCCACCACGTCCTGCCAGCCCAGTCCGCGGGCCCGCAGCAGCACGGTGAGGTGGAAGGTGAGGTCGGCGGCTTCGCCCAGCAGCGCGGCATCGTCCTGCACCACCGCCGCCAGCGCGGTCTCCACGCCCTCCTCGCCCACCTTCTGCGCGATGCGGCGCACGCCGGCACCGAACAGCTTGCTGGTGTAGCTGCCCTCGGGACGATCGCGTTCGCGGTGCGCCACCAGCGCGTCAAGCTCGGCCAGGAAATCACCCGGCGCCTCGGCGAAACAGCTGGTGCGGCCCAGGTGGCAGGTGGGGCCGCGCGGGGTGGCCTGCACCAGCAGGGTGTCGGCATCACAATCGGCGTCCAGCGACGCCAGTTCCAGCACGTCGCCGCTGGTCTCGCCCTTCATCCACAGCCGCTGCCGGCTGCGGCTGAAGAAGGTGACGCGGCGCGTGGCCAGCGTGGCCTCCAGGGCGGCGCGGTCCATGTAGCCCAGCATCAGCACCCGCCGGCTGCGCGCGTCCTGCACGATGGCGGGCAGCAGGCCATCCTGCTTGTCCCAGGCCAGGGCGTCGATCTGCTCAGGCGTCATCACGCACCTCGATGCCCTGCGCGCGCAGGACGGTCTTGAGTTCGGGGATCCGGACCGCGCCGGAATGGAAGACGCTGGCCGCCAGGGCCGCGTCCACGTCGGCCTGGCGGAACACGTCGACGAAATGCGAGGCCTCGCCGGCACCGCCGGAGGCGACCAGGGGTACCGCGCAGCGGGCGCGCACCGCCTGCAGCTGGGCGATGTCATAGCCCGTGCGCACGCCGTCGGCGCCCATGCAGTTGAGCACGATTTCGCCGGCGCCCAGCGACTGCGCCTGCTCGACCCAGTCCAGCGTGCGCTGGGCCAGGGCCCGGGTGCGGTCAGGATCGCCGGTGTGGCTCCGCACGCGCCATTCGCCGTCGGCGTCGCGCAGGCTGTCGATGCCGACCACCACGCACTGCACGCCGAACTCGGCCGCCAGTTCCGACACCAGGACCGGCCGTTCCAGCGCCGGCGTGTTGACGGAGACCTTGTCGGCGCCGGCATGCAGCACCGCGCGCGCCTGCGCGACCGAGCGGATGCCGCCGGCGACGCAGAACGGGATGTCCACCAGCCGCGCCACGCGCTCGACCCAGGCCACGTCCACGCCGCGGCCTTCGGGGCTGGCGGTGATGTCGTAGAACACCAGCTCGTCGGCGCCCTCGTCGCGGTAGCGCAGCGCCAGGTCCTCGATCGCGCCCATCACCACGTGGTCCCGGAAGCGCACGCCCTTCACCACCTGGCCCTGCTTCACGTCCAGGCAGGGAATCAACCGACGGCTCAGCATGGCGCCTGCTCCCCGATCACGTCCTGCAGCTTGAAGCGGCCATCGAGCAGCGCCTTGCCCAGCACCACGCCGCCGCAGCCGGCCGCGCGGGCTGCGGCCACATCGGAAGCGGCGTGCACGCCCCCCGAGGCCTGCACTTCCAGGCGCGGGAAGCGAGCGCAGAGGTAACGGTACAGATCGAAGTTCGGGCCCGACAGCATGCCGTCGCGGCTGATGTCGGTGCACAGCAGGTGGCGAAGCCCCACCTCGGCGTATGCGGCGGCCAGCACGTCCAGCTCCTTGCCGCCCTCTTCGGTCCAGCCGTGCACCGGCAGCCGCCAACGCCCTTCGGCATCGCGGCGGGTATCGAGCGCGACGGTGATGCGGTCGGCGCCGTAGCGCGTGACCCAGGACGCCACGCGGCCCGACTCTCGCACGGCCAGCGAGCCGACCACCACGCGGTCCGCGCCGGCGGCCAGCAGGGCTTCGACGTCGGCTTCGCCGCGCACGCCGCCGCCGGTCTGCACCTTCAGGCGCGTGGCGGACTTGAGCTCGGCCAGCAGCGGAGCCAGCGTGTAGCCACCGGCGCGCGCCGCGTCCAGGTCCACCAGGTGCAGCCAGCTCGCGCCCGCCTGCGCGTAGCGCGAGGCGACCGCCAGCGGCGCGTCGTCGTAGCGCGTCTCCTGCGCGTAGTCGCCCTGGCGCAGACGCACCACGCGGCCTTCGCGCACGTCGATGGCCGGGTACAGCGTGAAGCCCGTCATGCCCAGGATCCTTCCAGGAAGTTTTTCAGCAGCCGCGCGCCCACCCCGGCGGAACGCTCCGGGTGGAACTGCGCGCCGGCGACGTTGCCGCGTTGCACCAGTGCGGCGAACGGCTCGCCATGGCCGCAGGCGGCAACGCAGTCGCCGGTGACCGGCGCGGCGTACCCGTGCACGAAATAGGCCTGGGCGCCTTCGGCGATGCCCGTCATCAGCGGCGTCGGCCGGGTAGCCTGCAGGCGGTTCCAGCCCATGTGCGGCACCCGGATACCTGGCGAGGCAGGCATCGCCCGCACGCGACCGGGCAGCAGGCCGAGGCAGTCCACGTCGCCCTCGTCGGATCCCTCGAACAGCAGCTGCATGCCCAGGCAGATACCCATGAGCGGCTGGCGCAGCGTGCGCAGCGTGTCAACCAGGTCCAGCTCGCGCAGGCGCGCCATCGCCGGCGCCGCCGCACCCACTCCGGGCAGGATCACGCGGTCGGCGGCGCGGATGGCGGCCGCGTCGGCGGTCATCGCCGCATCCACCCCCAGCCGCGCCAGCGCATAGCGCACCGAGCCGATGTTGGCGCCGCCCGAATCCACCAGCACCACGTTCACAGCGTGCCCTTGGTACTGGGCAGCTCGCGCCCCTCGCGCCGGATGGCCTGGCGCAGCGCTCGCGCCACGGCCTTGAAGCAGGCCTCGACCATGTGGTGGGTGTTCTCGCCGCGCACCTGCAGGTGCAGGTTCAGGCCGGCCGTTTCGCACAGCGAGCGGAAGAAGTGCGGCACCAGTTCGGTGGCGAGTCCACCCACCTCGGGGCGCGGGAAGCTGCCTTCGAACACGAAGTACGGGCGGCCGGACAAATCCACCGCGGCGCTGGCCAGGGTTTCGTCCATCGGCAGCGTGATCGCACCCTGGCCCGAGGAATCGCCGTAGCGGCCGATGCCGCGCTTGTCGGCCAAGGCCTCTCGCAGCGCCTGGCCGAGCGCCAGCGCGCTGTCTTCCACGGTGTGGTGTTCATCGATGTGCAGGTCGCCGGCGCAGGTGAGCTGCAGGGCGAAGCCGCCGTGTTTGCCCAGCTGCTCGAGCATGTGATCGAAGAAACCGAGGCCCGTGCTCACCTCCGGGTCGGCCGCGCGGTCCAGGTCCAGGCGCACGCGCACGCGCGTTTCCTTGGTGACGCGTTCGATGGTGGCCACGCGCGGCGCATCGGCCAGCTCGTGCGCCACCTGGTCCCAGGTATCCGGACCGGGCGCCAGCTTGTAGCCGCGGCAGCCCAGGTTGGCGGCCAGCTGCAGGTCGGTGTCGCGGTCGCCAACCACGGCCGAGCCGGCCAGGTCGATGCTGCGATCGCGCAGGTAGTGCATCAGCAGGCCCAGGCCCGGCTTGCGGGTGGGCTTGCCCTCGTGCTCGAAGCTTTCATCAATAAGGATCTCGCGGAACACGATGCCCTGCGAGGCCAGCACCTGCAGCATCAGCGCCTGCGGCCCCTCGAAGCTTTCGCGCGGGAAGCTGGCCGTGCCCAGGCCGTCCTGGTTGGTGACCAGCACGAACTGGAAGCCGGCGTCGCGCAGTTTGAGCATGGCCGGGATCACGCCGTCCACGAAGCGCAGCTTCTCGTAGGCGTCGATCTGGAAGTCAGGCGGCTCGGCGATGAGGGTGCCGTCGCGGTCCACGAAAACGATGCGCTGCCTGCTCATGCCGCCGCCCTCCCCGTGGCCAGCGCGGCGAGCACGCGGTCGTTCTCGTCCGGGCTGCCGATGCTGATGCGCAGCGCGTCGCCCAGCTGCGGCGAGGCGCGCATGTCGCGCACCACCACGCCCGCGGCCAGCAGCCGCCGGAACGCGGCCTCGGCATCCTCGAACCGCACCAGCAGGTAGTTGCCCTGCGAGGGGTACACGCGCCGCACGCCGGCGCAGTCGGGCAATTCGTGCAGCAACCGCTCGCGTTCGGCGCGTACGGTCAGCACGCGGCCGCGCGTCTGCGCCAGCGCCGGCTCCGACAGGCCCGCCAGCGCCAGCTGCACGCAGGGCGACGGCAGCGGGTACGGCGCCTGGCAGTTGCGCAGCACGCGGATCAGCTCGGGCGCGGCCAGCAGGCAGCCGATGCGGGCCGCCGCCAGCGCATGCGCCTTGGACAGCGTGCGCAGGACCGCGACATTGGGCTGGCGCTCGATGTGCGCCGCGATCGACGGCTGGTCGGAATATTCCCCGTAGGCCTCGTCAACCACCAGCAGGCAGCGTCCCGCCAGGCGGCGCGCGAGCGCCAGCAGGTCGTCCACGGGCACCGACTGCCCCGTGGGATTGGCCGGCGAGCACAGGAAGACCAGCTTGGCGCCGTGGCTCACGGCGGCATCGGCAATCGCATCCAGGTCGCACACGAAACCTTCCGCATCATCGCGCAGCGGAACCTCCACCAGCGGCGCGGCCTGAAGGCGGGCGCTGACCGCATACATGCCGAACACCGGCGGCGCCACCACCACGGCGTCCATGCCCGGCACGCACAGCGCGCGCACCAGCAGGTCGATGGCCTCGTCGCTGCCCCGACCCACCAGCACGCTTTCGGCGCTGACCCCGTAAAGCGTAGCCAGCCGCTCGCGCAGCGCGGCCGGCTGCGGATCCGGATAGCGGTTGGCGCCCAGGCCAGCGTCGGCGGGATTGCGCCAGGCGCTTTCGTTCGCGTTGAGCCAGACCGAGCCGCGCACGTCGGCGCGACGGGCCGAGGCGTACCCGGCGAAGTCCCGCAGATCGGGTCGCACCAGCTCCAGCAGGCCGCTCATGCCCCTGCCTCCAGCCGGCGCAGCACCGATTGGGCGTGCGCCTCCAGGCCCTCGGCGCGCGCGATCGCAACCGCGTCCGGACCGATCAGGGCCAGGCCCTCGCAGCTGACTTCCTGCACGCTGATCGAGGTCTGGAAACTGGCGACGCTGACGCCGCTCCAGGCCCGCGCGGCGCCATTGGTCGGCAGCACGTGGTTGGTGCCCGAGCAGTAATCACCCAAGGATTCGGGCGCAAAATCGCCCAGGAACACCGAGCCGGCACTGCCCACCTTCGGGAGCCAGGCGCGCGCGTCGCGCAGCGCCAGGATCAGGTGTTCGGGCGCATAGTCGTTGCTGATGTCGAAGGCCGTGCCGAGGTCTTCGACCTGCACCAGGCGCGCATGCTCCAGCGCACGCAGCGCGATCGCCTCGCGTGGCAACGCGGCCAGCTGGCGCCGCACTTCCTGCTCCACGGCATCGATCAGGCCGCGGTCGTCGGTGAGCAGCACCACCTGCGAATCGGGGCCGTGCTCGGCCTGCGACAGCAGGTCGGCCGCCACGTGGGCCGGCGGCGCGCCGGCGTCGGCGATCACCAGCACTTCCGACGGTCCCGCCGGCATGTCGATCGCGGGTCCGCCGACCATCATCGCCGCCAGCTGCTTGGCAGCGGTGACGTAGCGGTTGCCGGGGCCGAACAGCTTGTCGCAGCGCGGCACGCTGTCGGTGCCCAGGCTCATCGCCGCGATCGCCTGCGCGCCGCCGAGGGTGTAGATGCGGGTGATGCCGCACAGCGAGGCCGCGGCCAGCACGGTCGGGTCGGCGCTGCCGTCGGCGCGCGGCGGCGTGCACAGCACCACTTCGGCGCAGCCCGCCAGCTGCGAGGGCACGCCCAGCATCAACGCGGTGGACGGCAGCGGCGCGGTGCCGGCGGGCACATACAGGCCCACGCGCGGAATCGGCCGCAGGAGCCGGCCGCAGCGTACGCCCGGCGCGGTGTCCACTTCGAACTCGCGCGCCATGCCGGCGCGGTGCCAGGTCAGCAGGCGGTCGCGCGCCTGCACCAGGGCCTCGCGTAGGCGCGGCTCCAGCGTGGCCACCGCATCGGCAATGGCATCCACCGGAACGCGGAAGCCCGCCAGCTCGACGCCGTCGAAGCGGCGGGTCAGCGCACGCAGCGCGGTGTCGCCGTCGGCGCGCACCTGCTCGAACACGCGGCGCACGGCCGCCTCGATTTCGGCCTGGCCGTCGGCGCCCGGTCGCGCCAGGCAGGCGCGGCGCTGCGCCGGATCCAGCTCATTCCAGACGATGCGCTTCATGCCAGCATCTGCTCCACCGGCAGCACCAGCAACCCGGAGGCGCCGGCGCGTTTCATGTCCTCCAGCCGCTGCCAGGTCATGGCGCTGCGGCACAAGGCCTGCAGTGCCACCTGCCCCGCCTGGCCTTCGATGGCGGTGACGGTGGGTGGCTCGGCATCAGGCAGCAGCTTGATCAGGCCGGGCACGGACTCGCGGCTGGCCTGGAACAGCACCAGCTTGCTGGCGCGCACGCTCATCACGCCGTCGAGCCGGCGCAGCAGCATGGCCGCCAGCTCCGCGCGCTCGTCGGCGAAGGGCTGCGCAGGCGCCACCAGCATCGCCTCGCTTTCCAGGATGACGGCCACTTCCTTGAGCTGGTTGGCCATCAGGGTGCCGCCGGTGGAGACGATGTCGCAGATGGCCTCGGCCTTGCCCAGGCGCGGCGCGATCTCGACCGAGCCCGACAGCATCACCGGCTCGGCGTCCACGCCCTGCTCGCGCAGCCAGCGCGCCATCAGCTGCGGATAGCTGGTGGCGATGCGCAGGCCGGCCAGGCGCTGCGGTCCGGTCCAGTCCCAGTCGTTGGGCACGGCCACCGACAGCCGGCAGCGGCCGAAGCCCAGCTTGCGGATCGGCTTGAAGGCTTCGCCGCGGCCGTCGGCCAGGCGTTCGCAGGCCTGTTCCTCGAGCACGTTGCCGCCGACCACGCCCAGGTCGCAGACGCCCTCGGCGATCAGGCCGGGGATGTCATCGTCGCGGACCAGCAGCAGGTCGATGGGCAGGGATTCGCCATAGCAGAACAGCCGGTCGCGGCTTTCCCGGAACACCAGCCCGGCCCGCGCGAGCAGGTCCCGGGCCGGGTCGGACAGGCGGCCGGATTTCTGGATGGCAATGCGCAAACGGTCGTGCGTCCTCATGACGCTCTCCGGGTAATCAATCGGGTGGGTTCAGTGCGAGGCGTCGTGGGCGTGCGTGCCCAGGCGCTCGGCGGCGATGCGGTAGCCGCCGGCGCCCAGGTCCAGGCAGCGCGCGACGCGGCCGATGGTGGTGACGCTGACGCCGGTACGGTCGTGGATTTCCCGGTACGGGACCTCCGCGATCAGCAGCGGCACCACGCGCCAGCGGTCGGCGATGGATTCGAGTTCCGAGGGGGTGCACAGGTCGTCCAGGAAGGCCCGGACCTCGCCCGCCGAGCGCAGGCTCAGCAGGGCGTCGATCAGGCCTTCCAGGGCGGGACTGGGCGGCTCGGTGGCGGGGTCACGGCGTTTCATTGCGCTAATGTAATAGCGTGCTATTACAAAAGCAAGCCTGGCCGGCCCCATGGCCTTGGCGCGTGCCCACGCATAGAGTGACCGGGTCAGGGGAAGGGACAACGTGGCCGCGCTCAGATTCGCCGCCCTGCTGTGCTGGTGCCTGCTGCTGTCCGCCCTGCCGGCGGCCGCGGCCGGTCCGGCCGTGCTCGACGCCGGGCGCGAATCCCTGCCTCTCGGACCCTACCTGCAGTACCGCGTGGACCCCGAAGGCCACGCCGACGCCGCCAGCCAGTTCGCGCAGGCCGAGCGCGGCAACTTCCAGCCCCTGCCCGACGGCAGCACCACCTTCGGCTTCACCGACGGCGCGCACTGGTTCCATGCCCAGCTGTTCAACCACAACAGCCCGGAACGTCGCTGGCTGCTGGTGCTGCACTACCCGCTGCTGGACAACGTGGACGTGTACCTGCGCTATCCCGACGGCCGCGTCGAACACCGCGCCTCGGGCGACACCCTGCCCTTCAGCGCGCGCAGCATCCGCTACCGGCACCCCAACGTCTGGGTGGAACTGCCGCCGCGCACGGAGGTGGAGCTGCTGGTGCGTGTCTCGAGCCGCAGCTCGCTGCAGGTGCCGTTGGCGCTGTACACGCCCAAGGCCTTCGCCGAGCTCGAGCGCGACTCGCAGTTCGGCATCGGCATCTTCTACGGCATCCTGCTGGCCCTGCTCTGCTACAACCTGGTGCTGTGGCTGTCGCTGAAGGACGCCAGCCACTTCTGGTACATGTGCCACGTGGCCGGCTTCGGCCTGGTGATGTTCTGCCTCAATGGCCTGGCTTTCGAATACCTGTGGCCGAATTCGCCATGGTGGGCCAACCAGGCCATCCCGCTATCCATGGCGCTGTCGCAGATCGCGATGCACCAGTTCTGCCGGGTGTTCCTGGAAACGGCCACGCGCCAGCCCTATGCCGACAAGGTCTCGCTGGCGCTGATCGCCTTCTTCGTGCTGATGGGCGCGGCCTCGTTCGTGATCGACTACCGCGATTCGGTTCGGCCGATGACGATGGCGGTGTTCCCGGGCGCGCTGTTCATCCTTTACCTGGCCATCAATTCGATCCGCAAGGGCTACGCGCCGGCGCGCGTGTTCCTGCTGGCCTGGGCCTTCCTGCTGCTGGGCACGGCGCTGTACGCCTCGGTGTCCTTCGGCCTGCTGCGCAAGACCTTCATCACCGAGTACGCGATCCAGATCGGTTCGGCGCTGGAGATCATCCTGCTGTCCTTCGCCCTGGCCTACCGCTACGCCCGGCTGCGCGGCGAGAACGAGCGGCTGGTGCACGAGCACAACGAACAGCTCGAGCGCCACGTCGCCCGCCGAACCTCCGAACTCAGCACCGCGCTGGAACAGCTGGCCGAGGCCAACCAGCGGCTGCGCGAATCCAACCGCCGCGACGCGCTCACCGGCCTGTTCAACCGCCGCCACTTCCGCGAAATGTTCGAGCACCAGCTGCATCACGCCAACGAGCACCAGCAATCGCTGGGCGTGCTGCTGATCGACCTGGACCATTTCAAGGACGTCAACGACACCCACGGCCACCTGGCCGGCGACGAATGCCTGCGCTGGCTGGGGCGCTGCCTGCACGACACCCTGGTCGAACACGGCGCGCTGCTAGCCCGCTTCGGCGGCGAGGAGTTCGTGGTGGTGCTGCCCGACATCGAGGCCGACCGGCTGCTGCAGGTCGCCGAGCACCTGCGCCTGAAGATCTGCGGCGAGGCGGTGCGCTACGCCGGCAACAATATCGGCCTCAGCGCCAGCATCGGCGCCTACCTGCTGCAGCCGGGCAGCGGCATCGGCGTGGACGAGGCCCTGCACCGGGCCGACGACGCGCTGTACGCGGCCAAGAACCGCGGCCGCAACTGCGTGCACGTGGCCGAGCCCGCGGCCGCGCGCTGAGCCTCAGTCCCGCGCGGCCCGCGCCGCCGACAGCAGCCGGCCTTCCTGCACGAGGCGCACGGCCGTGGCCACGTCGCCGTCCATCGCGCGGTCGCGACCCATGAACGGAATCGCCTCGCGCAGCGCGGCCCAGGCCGCCTTCACGGCCACGCCCGGCTGGAACTCCGCGGATGCGGCCAGCTCCTGGCGCAGGCCCTCGACCTCGGCCAGGAAACCTTCGCGATCCGGATGGCCTGGCAGCGGTGCGCCCTGCACCTTGGCCGCAAGGGCTTCGGCGTCGCCGTCGCGGGCCAGGCCGCGCGCGGCGTTGATCATGTCGCGGCGGTAGTCCAGTGCCTGCGCCGCGGTGTAGAGCTCCAGCGCCAGGACGTGGCCCAGGTCCTGGGTCATGTCCAGCACGTGGCGGCCTTCGTTGGCGCCCATGGACACGTGGTCCTCGGCGTTGGCGCTGGTGGGGATGGAGTACACGCTTGCCGGATGGGCCCGGCTGCACAGGTCGTTGACCAGGGCGGCGGCGGTGTACTGCACGATCATGAAGCCGCTCTCGGTGCCGTCCTCGTTGCCGATCAGGAACGGCGGCAGGCCGTCATTGGTGGCCGGATCGACCAGCTTGTTCAGGCGCCGCTCGGAGATCGAGGCCAGCACCGGAATGGCGGCCTTGAGGTAGCTCATCGCCAGCGCCAGCGGCATGCCGTGGAAGTGGCCGGCCGAAACGACCTGGTCTTCGATCTGGATGCCTCGGCCGCTGCCGTCGGCCGCTTCGGCCAGGTCCGGGAACAGCAGCGGATTGTCCGTGACCGCGTTGAGTTCGATGTCCACGACCCGCTTGGCCTGCTCGAGCGCGTCGCGCACCGCGCCGTGCACCTGCGGGATGCAGCGCAGCGAGTAGCTGTCCTGCGGCTGGTGCTTCTTGCCGCCGCGGAAGGGGCGGAAGCGCTGGTAAAAACGCTCGCGCCCGTGCCGCTGCGAGAACGGCACCCAGTCCCACCCCAGGTCGAAGCCCAGCGCCTGGCGCGCCGGCACGGTCCAGCTGTCGGGCTGCCAGGGCCGGAAGCGCGGCACCAGGTGGTAGGCGATGTCCGACAGCGTGGAGCCCTGCAGCAGCTGGCGCAGGTTTGCGGCCACGTGCACCTGGCCCGGATGCGGGCGCAGCGCATGCACGTGCGGATCGAAAGCGCGCAGGCGTCCGGCGAAGGCGTCCAGCGTCATCGCGGCGGCCAGGTCGGCGGTGTCGAGCAGGTCTTCCAGGCGTTCGATCGCCAGCACGGCGGTGGCCAGCATCTGCGCGGTGCCGTTGTTCAGCGCCAGGCCTTCCTTGTGCGACAGCTTCACCGGCGACAGCCCGGCCAGGCGCAGCGCGTCGGCACCGGGCATGCGTTCGCCGTCGTAGAAGGCCTCGCCGCCGCCCAGCAGCACGATGGCCAGGTGCGACAGCGGCGCGAGATCGCCGCTGGCGCCCACCGAGCCCTTCTGCGGCACCACCGGCACGATGCCGGCGTTGAGCAGCGCGGCCAGGGCTTCCAGCACCGACGGGCGGATGCCCGAGTGGCCGCGCATCAGGGTGTTGATGCGGATCGCCAGCATCGCCCGCACCACCGGCGGCGCGAAGGGTTCGCCCACGCAGACCGCGTGGGTGACGATCAGGTTGTGCTGCAGCTCTTCGAGCACGCTGTCGCCCGAGTCGGCCGCGCCCGGCAGGCCGGCGCGTACGCGATGCGCACCCAGCAGCTTGTCGGCATTGCTGCCGAAGCCGGTGGAGACGCCGTAGATCGGCTCCTGCCGCCGCACCTGCTCGGCCAGGAAATCCGCGGCGCGCTGCACCGCCGCCATGCCGGCCGGATCCAGCCGCACCGGCGCGCCGTGCGCGATCTCGGCCAACTGCGCGCGATTGAGGCTGTTGCCGTCGAGCAGGATGGGCTTCATGTCACTGCGCCCCCATCGCCCGCTGCTGCTCCAGCTCCACCTTCAGGGCGGCAGCCAACTCTTCGCGTCTGCATTCGAACTGGTCCTGGCTGCGCAGGTCCTTGACCTTGACCACGTTGCGCGCGGCCTCGTCGTCGCCATACAGCACCACGAAGCGGATGCCGGCGCGGTCGGCGTACTGGAACTGCTTGGCCAGCTTCTTCGCTTCCAGCTGCACCTCGGCATTGATGCCGGCCGCGCGCAGGCGCCGGGCGATGTCCAGCGAGTCGGCCAGCCTGCCGTCGTCCATCAGACCCACCAGGGCCTGCACCGAACTTTCCGCGGTCGAAAGGATGCCGGCTTCGCGCAGCTGCCAGAACAGACGGGTGGCCCCGATGGAAATGCCCACGCCCGGCAGCCGTGATTTCGTGTAGCTGCTGGCCAGGTTGTCGTAGCGACCGCCGGAGCAGACCGAGCCGATCTGCGGATGCGCGTCCAGCGTGGTCTCGTAGACGGTGCCGGTGTAGTAGTCCAGGCCGCGGGCGATGCTGAAGTTGAGCGCGTAGTTCTTCTCGGGGATGCCGTAGCCCTTGAGCAGGGCCAGCACCTGGCGCAGTTCGTCCCGACCCTCGTCGAGCACGGCGCTGCCGGCGCCCAGCGCGTCGAGCCTTGCCAGCGCGTCGGCGTGCGAGGTGGAGCGCGCCTGCACGAAGCCCATGATGCGGTCCACCACGTCCTGCGACAGGCCGAAGCCCTCGCCGGTGAGCGTGGCCCGCACCGCCTCGGCGCCGCGCTTGTCCAGCTTGTCGATCTCGCGCAGCACCAGCGCCTGGCGTTCGCCCTCGGCGATGCCCACGCCTTCGAAGAAGCCGCGCAGCAGCTTGCGGTTGTTGAGCTGGATGGTGAACGGACCCACGCCCAGTTCGGAGAACACCGCGTGGATCACGGCCGGCATCTCGGCGTCGTGGCGCACGCTCAGTGCGTCCTTGCCGATCACGTCGATGTCGCACTGGTAGAACTCGCGGAAACGGCCGCGCTGGGCGCGTTCGCCGCGGTAGACGCGCTGGATCTGGTAGCGACGGAACGGGAAGGCCAGGTCGTGCTCGTGTTCGGCGACGTAGCGCGCCAGTGGCACGGTGAGGTCGAAGCGCAGGGCCAGCTCGGGCAGGCCGCTGGATTCGGCGGCATTGCCCAGCGCGCCGGTGGACTGCACGAAATAGACCTGGCGCTCGGTTTCGCCGCCGGTCTTGGTCAGCAGCACTTCGGACAGTTCGAACACCGGCGTTTCCACCGGCAGGAAGCCGAAGCGCTCGTAGTTGCGGCGGATCACGTCCAGCATGCGCTGGAAGGCGATCTGGTCACGGGGCAAGAGCTCCATGACCCCGGGGGTGGTGCGGGGCTTGATCAAGGCGGGCACTCCAGGACGATGGCGCATTCTACCGACAGCGGCGCGCGCCGGCCCCCGCCGCGGCGCGGTGGCGCGGCCCGGGCTTGCCCGTGCCGGGCTTCCCCACTAGAATAGCCGGCTCGAATCCCTCGGGGTGTAGCTCAGCCTGGTAGAGCGCTACGTTCGGGACGTAGAAGTCGCAGGTTCAAATCCTGTCTCCCCGACCACTTGTTGCAAACGACACGCCGCCCCGCAAGGGCGGCGTTTTCGTTTCCGGGCCCGGCGTTCACGCGGCCACCGGGTTGGCTACACTCGGCGCGTCGATCTCGTGGGGAAGCGGATGAGCTGGGTTCTGGGCTTGCTGGGCGCGGTGCTGGGGGCGATCGTGGCGGGCGTGCACGCCGCCTTCTTCGGTTTCGTCGGCGGCGGACTGATCGGTGCCCTGCTGGGCCAGGCCAGCGGCCTGCGGCGGCGCGTGGGCGAGCTCGAGCAGCGGCTGGCCCGGGTGGAAGCCCTTGCGCGGCGCCCGGCACTGGGCACGCTTGCCGCCACCCCGGAGGCCGCCACAACACCCGCCGACCTGTCCCCTGCGCCGACCCCGCCCGAACTTCCCGTCGCGACCGCGGTGCCATCGGCCGCGGCCGGGGTCGCCGCGGCCTCCGTGGCCGAACCGGCGCCGCTGCCGCAGACCGGCGTACCCCAGCCGCCGGCCGTGCCGGTCGCGGCTGCCGCGCCGGCACCTGCCTGGACCCCGCCGCCGCCCGAACCGCCCAACGTGCTCGAGCGCGCGCTGCTGACCGCCAAGGCCTGGCTGTTCGAAGGCAACGTGCCCGTCAAGCTGGGCCTGCTGGTGCTGATGTTCGGCGTGGCCGCCCTGCTCAAGTACGGCGCCGATGCCGGCTGGTTCACGATGCCCATCGAAGTGCGCCTGAGCCTGGTGGCGGCCGGCGCCATCGCCGGCCTGCTTTGGGGCCTGCGCACCGCGCGCGAGCGGCCCGCGTTCGGCCTGAGCCTGCAGGGCGGCGCGATCGGCGTGCTGCTGCTGACGGTGTTCGCGGCCTTCGCGTACTACAAGCTGCTCGATCCGATGCCGGCCTTCGCGATGATCGTGATCCTGGTGGCGGGTGCCAGTGTGCTGGCAGTGAAGCAGGACGCGCCCGCGCTGGCGGTGCTGGGCTTCATCGGCGGCTACCTGGCCCCGGTGCTGATCTCGACCGGCAGCGGCAACCATGTCGCGCTCTTCAGCTACTACGCGGTGCTCAACACCGCCGTGTTCCTGATCGCGTGGAAGCGCCCGTGGCGGGCGCTCAACCTGATCGGCTTCGCCTTCACCTTCGTCATCGGCGGGCTGTGGGGCGCCGAGTACTACCGTCCGGAGAAGTTCGCGACGGTCGAACCCTTCCTGGTGCTGTTCTTCCTGTTCTATGTGGCCATCCCGGTGCTGTACGCCCTGGCCGGCCGCGAGAAGAACGGCAAGGTGGACGGCACGCTGCTGTTCGGCACGCCGCTGCTGGCCTTCCCGATGCAGGCGGGCCTGGTCGGTGACGACCGGATGCTGCTGGCCCTGAGCGCCGTCGCGGTGGCGGCCGTCTACGCCGGCCTGGCGATGTGGGCGCTGCGCAATCCGCGCCTGCGCCTGCTGGCGCGGAGCGCGGCGTCGATGGGCGTGGTGTTCGCCACGCTGGCGATCCCGCTCGCGCTGTCGGCGCGCTGGACCTCGGCCGCATGGGCGCTGCAGGGCCTGGGCATGGTGTGGCTGGGCCTGCGTCAGCCGAGCCGGCTCACGCGCTGGTCGGGCCTGGCCCTGCTGGGTCTGGCGGGCCTGGCCTGGGGCGCAAGTCTGTTCACCCACGACCTGGGCACGGCGGACCGCTTCCTGGCCAATGGCCATGCGCTCAACCTAGTGCTGCTGGCGCTGACCGCGCTGGCCGCCGCGTGGTTCTACGAGCGCGGCCAGGGAAATCGCTTGATCGCCATCGGGCTGTTCCTGCTGGGCCTGGGCTGGTGGACGCTGCTCGGCATGCGCGAGATCGAGGTCAATCTCAGGCCGGTGTCCGATGCCACCGCCTATGGCCTGTTCGCGGCGCTGAGCGCGATGCTGGCCGCGCTGCTGCGCAAACCCCTGGCCTGGCCGCGCCTGTCCTGGCCGGTGCTGGCGGCCTGCGTGATCGCGCTGCCGCTGTCGCTGGCGGCGCTGGACGAGCCGCTGCAGGTCTGGCCGGCGTTCGCGATGCAGCACTGGTTCGCGCCGCCGCTGCTGCCGTGGTGGGGTGTGGCGGCGGTGCTGCTGCTGAGCCTGCGACCCTTGCGCGACCCGCGCTCGGGCGGCCTGCCCTTCGCGCACCTGGCCTGGCTGTCGATGATCTCGCTGGCGCTGGGCATCAGTCTGGTGCGCGTGCTCGATCGCGATGGCGGCCTGGGCGATGGCTGGCTGCTGCCGGCCGCGCTCGCGCCGGTGGGATTGCTGTTCATGGCTGCGTGGCGACGTCCGGCCGTGGCCGGTTGGCCGCTGGCGCCCGACTTCCTGACCTGGCGCAAGGCGTGGCTGATGATGGCCGGGTTCGCGCTGGCCTGCGGCTGGCTGGTCGGGCAGTTCCTGCCGGGCAAGGCCACCCCACTGGCCTGGTTGCCGGTGCTCAATCCGCTCGAGCTGTTCCTCATCGGCACGCTGGCCCTGGGCATCGGCGTGCTGCGCGAACGCGAGGCGCGCGGCCACGGCAAGGCCGGCTGGTCGCTGTGGGCGGGGGCGGCGTTGCTAACGCTGACGATGTCGGTGCTGCGCGCCTGCCACCACCTGGCCGACCTGCCCTGGTCGCCGGGGCTGCTGTCGGATCGCATTGCCCAGACCAGCCTGACCGTGGCCTGGTGCGTGGCCGGTGTGGTGACCTGGATCCTCGGATCGCGCCGGCACAACCGGCCGCTGTGGTGGATCGGCGCCGGGCTGCTGGGTGTCGTGCTGCTCAAGCTGCTGCTGGTGGACCGCCAGTTCCTGGGCAACATCACCGGCATCGTCTCCTTCGTCGCGGTCGGTTTGCTGCTGATCATCGTCGGCCGCCTGGCCCCCACCCCGCCCCGTTCGGAGTAGTCCCGATGCGCCTGACGCTGCTGCTGCTCGCTGCCCTGCCAGGCCTGGCCCTGGCGCAGGCTCCCGCCGACTTTGCCTGGCAATGGCCACTGCAGGTGCCCGGCCAGGAAAGCGCCTACCGCATCGAACTCGACGAGGCGACCTACGCCCGCATTGCCCGCGACGACCTGCGCGACCTGATGGTGTTCAACGCCGACGGCCAGGCGGTGCCGTTCTCCGCGCTGCCCGACGCGCCCACCACGCGGGAAGCGCGGCGCGCCCTGAACTGGCTGCGGGTGCCCGTGGCGGCGACCGGGGGCGGCGACGACACGCTCTCGCTGCGGCTCGAGCGCGACGCCGACGGCCGCGTGCGCGAGCTGCAGCTCGACGACGGCACCGTACCGGCCACCAGCCCCGGCAGCGACCTGCTCGTGGACCTGGGTGAAGACCCGTCGGCCGTGTCGGCGATACGACTGCAGCTGGCCGCCGATGCCGCGATGCCGGTCAACCTGCGCGTCAGCGTGCTGGGTTCGGACGATCTGGCGCAGTGGCAGGTGCTGGGCCAGGACCTGGCCGTGGTGGCGATCGTGGACAACGGTCTGCGGGTGGAGCGGCTGCGCCTGGAGTTCGCGCCCTCGTCCACCCGTTACCTGCGGCTGCGGCTCGCCGAAGGCGAAGCCTGGCCTTCGCTGGGCGGGCTGGAGCAGGAAACCGTCGAGACCGGACGGCTGCGCTCGCCGCGCCGCGAAATCGTTCTGCAGGGGCGAGACGTTCCCGACGAGCCCGGCGCCTACGATTACACCAGTCCCGGCCCGATCCCGGTCGAGCGCGTGGACCTTCGCCTGCCGGCGGCGAATTCGGTCGCGTCGGTGCAGGTCGAAAGCCGCACGGGCGCCGACGGGTCGTGGACGCCTATCGCTGCACTGACCGCCTTCCGTCTCGGCGAAGGCGACGAGGAAGTGCGCCACCTGCCGACCGACATCGACTCACGGCGCGACCGCCAGTGGCGCCTGCGCGTGCAGCCCGTGCCGGTGCAGGCCCCGACCCTGGTGCTGTCCTATCGCCCCGACAACTTCGTGATGCTGGCCCAGGGCCCGGCCCCGTACCGGCTGATGGCGGGAAGCGTGCGCACGATGCGTCCGGACTATCCGGTGCAGGCCGCGCTGGCGGCATCCGGCAAGAACCGGCCCGCAGGCTGGCAACCGGCCTTGGCAACGCTTGGCACCGGCGGGGCGGGCGATGGCGGCGATGCCGTGCTGCAGCCCGACCGCGGGCCCGAACATCGCCGCTGGTTGCTTTGGGCGGTGCTGGTGATCGGCGCGGCCCTGGTGCTGGCGATGTCGCTGCGGGTACTGCGCGCGCCGGGCAAGCCCACGGAATAAGCGCTCAGCGCGGCGCCCGCACGCGCGGACTCACGTGTCCAGCGCGTCCAGGCGTGCGCGCAGCGTGGCCAGGCCCAGGTCGCCGGCGCCGCCCGGCGAGACGCGCGCATCCAGGCTGGCCTGCGGATCGGCGCCGGCGCGCGGCAGCGGATCGGCTGCCGCCTGACGGTAGGCCTCGCGGAAGGGCAGTCCCGAGACCGCCAGTTCAATGGCGCGGTCGGTGGAATACATGCCCGGGTCGAACGCGGCGGCCATCTGCGCCGGCCGCCACTGCAGGCCACGCAGCAGGGCCGGCAGCAGCGCCAGCGCGCCCAGCCCGCGGCCGAAGGCATGCACCAGCGATCCCTTGCTGAACTGCAGGTCGCGGTGATAACCCGAGGGCAGCGACAGCAGCTGTTCGATCTCCACGCGCGCGGCCGACACGCTGGCATAGGTGCCGCGCATCAGCTCCACCAGGTCGGGATTGCGCTTGTTGGGCATGATCGAGGAGCCCGTGGTGTACTGCGCCGGCAGCGTCACGAAGCCGAATTCGGCAGTGGTGAACAGGCTCAGGTCCCAGGCCAGGCGGCGCAGGTCCAGCAGCGCGGCGCCCAGCGCGTCGATCGCGCCGATCTCGAACTTGCCGCGCGAGAGCTGCGCGTACAGCGGGCTGACCTGGGTGCGCGCAAAGCCCAGTTCGGCGGTGGTGAAGTCACGGTCCAGCGGCAGGTTCACGCCATAGCCGGCCGCGGTGCCGAGCGGGTTGGCGTCCACCCAGTCCAGCGCCTGCGTGGCGCGCGTGGCGTTGTCCAGGTAGGCCTCGGCGAAGCCCGCCCACCACATCGCGGTGGACGAGACCACGGCGCGCTGCAGGTGGGTGTAGCCGGGCATCGGCAGGCGTTCGCTGTCGGCGCGGTCCAGGCAGGTGCGCGCCGTTTCCACGCACAGCGCGCGCAGTTCGCCCAGGCGCTGTTTCAGCCACAGGCGCGTGGCCACCAGGATCTGGTCGTTGCGGCTGCGGCCCGTGTGGATCTTGCGGCCGGTGTCGCCCAGGCGTTCGACCAGGCGCGATTCGATCGCAGAATGGCAGTCTTCGTAGCGCGCATCGAGCACGAAGGCGCCGCTGGCGACGTCGGCGGCC
This sequence comes from Arenimonas sp. MALMAid1274, assembly GCF_049195245.1. Lineage (NCBI taxonomy): Bacteria > Pseudomonadati > Pseudomonadota > Gammaproteobacteria > Lysobacterales > Lysobacteraceae > Arenimonas > Arenimonas sp. MALMAid1274. Next base: position 556,641 of record NZ_JBMIRR010000027.1, on the reverse strand, counting down.
AGCCCATCCAGTTCCCGGCACAGGCCCTCGCACTCGTCGGCCGTCAGCAGGCCGATGCGCGCCAGGCCTCGCGCGTGCGCCCGGCTGGCCTGGATGTCGTGGCCGATGAACTCGCGGTCCAGCAGCACGTCGTCGCCGGCCAGGAAGGCCTGGATGCGCGCGTCGACTTCCACGCCCGGTTTCTGCCACAGCAGGTCGCTCATGCGGGGATCCCCATCGTTTCGGGCAGGCCGAAGGCCAGGTTGAGGTTTTGCAGGGCCTGGGTGGCGGCGCCCTTGAGCAGGTTGTCCAGCGTGCACACCACCACCAGCCGGCGTCCGTCGGCCGACAGCGTGAAGCCGCCGACCTCGGCGTGGTGGCGCCCGGCGATGCGGTTGACCCACGGTGCCGGGTCCACGACCCGCACCAGGGGCTCGTCGCCGTACTGGCGCTCGTAGGCCTGCCGGACGCCATCGGGCGTGTGCGCGTCGGCCAGGTGCAGGTTGGCGGTGAGCGTGATGCCGCGGAAATGCGGCGCCACGTGCGGCATGAACTCCACGGCCTGGCCGAGCTGGCGGGTGACCTCGGCCTCGTGCACGTGGCCCGTCAGGGCATACGGCATCAGGTTGTCGCGCAGTTTTTCCGGGTCGTTCTTGTCCGAGGGGCCGGTGCCGGCGCCCGAATAGCCCGACACGCCGAAGCACTGCACCGGCCCGGCCAGCGCGTCGCGCATAGGTGCGATCGCCAGCTGCATCGCGGTGGCGTAGCAGCCCGGGTTGCTGATGCGGGTGGCGCCGGCCGCCGCGGCGCGGGTAAGTTCGGGCAAGCCGTAGTACCAGCCCGCGTCGAAGCGATAGTCGGCCGAGAGGTCGACCACGACGGTGGCGGGAGCCGCGTCGTCCAGTGCTGCCACGAAGGGTGACGCCATGCCGTTGGGCAAGGCCAGCACCACGGCGTCCGCACCCTGCCGGCCGGCGGTCTCCGCGTCCAGGTTCACGTAGCGCAGATCGCCCGCATAGGTCGGCTCATGCTCGGCCAGCCCTTGACCGGCCCGTTCGCGTGAGGAGACGAAGGACAGCGAAAAGCGCGGATGCGCCGCCACCAGACGGATCAGCTCGGCGCCGACGTGGCCGCGCGCGCCCACCAGTCCCAGGGAAATCTTGGTGCTCACGAGGCGGCTCCGTTCTGCAGCTTGTGGTCGAGGTGGCGCCGGACGACCGGCCACTCGTCGTCCAGGATGGAATAGACCACGGTGTCGCGCAGGTGGCCATCGGGCATGCGCATCTGCCGGCGCAGCACCCCGTCGCGATGCGCGCCCAGGCGCTCGATCGCGGCGCGCGAGGCGTGGTTGAACGCGTGCGTGCGCAGCTCCACCACCGCGCATCCCAGCACATCAAAGGCATGACCCAGCAACAGCCGCTTGGCCTGGGTGTTGAGCGCCGTGCGCTGCACCCGGCGCGCGTACCAGGTGAAGCCGATCTCAAGGCGCGGGATCAACGGATCCATCTGGAAATAGCGCGTGCTGCCGACCGCCCTGCCCTCGCCGTCGCGCACCAGGAAGGGCATGGCGGTGCCGGCGGCGCGATCGGCCAGGGCGCGGTCAAGGTAGGCCTGCACGGTGTTGGGGCCGGGCACGGTCGTGTACCAGAGCCTCCACAGCTCGCCATCGGCGGCGGCCCGGACCAGGTCGTCGCCATGGTGGGCCTCCAGCGGCTCCAGCTGCACATGCTCACCGCGCAGCGTCGGCACCCGGCTCCAGGCGGACGCATCCATCCGCTCAGCCCTTCAAGGTCGCGGGGCGGGCAAGGCAGTGCTCGACCGCATAGCGGATCTGCTCCCAGCCCTCCAGCCCGTACCAGAACACGTTCCACTTCTCGCCCTTGAGGCAGCCATCGGCTTCGTCGAAGTAGAAATCGTTCACCGGGTTGCCGGCGCGCGCGCGCCAGAACAGCTGGGGCATCTCGCTGCGCATCACCTGCCACGCGGCGCGACCCAGGCCTTCGCCCTGCGCGTCGTCGCTGACCGCGAACTTGTCCAGGTGCGGGATGCCGTCCTCGAGCGTGATCACCAGCGCGGCGCGGTAGTGTTCGCTCACGTAGGCCTTGTGCAGCACGGTGCGCTCGAAATAGTCGGGCGCCAGCTTGCGGCCAAAGCCGGACTCGATCAGCACCTTGAGCCGCTTCAGGTCGAGCTTCTTCCACGACGTGACCGCACGCACCTGCTCGCCGCGGCGCACCAGGGTGCCCGAGCCGCGGTGGGTGAACAGCTCCTTGGCCAGCTGGTCGGGCCGCGTGATCGACACCGAGCTCGAGGGCGGCAGCTCCATCAGCAGGTCGTGGATCTGCTCGATCTTCAGCTTCATGCCCGAGTGCAGCCAGGGCTGGCGCAGCAGCTCGGCGTACTCGGTGCTCAGGTTGATCGAGTCGATCACCTGGCCGTCGCCGTCTAGCAGGCCGCCGGTGCCGGTGAGGAAGATGATCTTGTAGGGCTGCAGGGTCTTGACCAGCTCGTTGGCGGCCCAGTCGGCGTTGATGTTGAGGATCTGGCCGCCGGCGGTCTCGCCCAGCGACGCGATCACGGGGATCGAGCCGACCTTGATCGCGGCCTGGATGCTGGCCACGTGCACCGCATCCACCTTGCCGACCAGGCCGTACTTGCGCTTGCCCAGGAAATCGCACTCGAACACGCCCGAGGTGATCGAGGTGGCACGCACGCCCTGCGCCTGCAGGGCCTCGACCAGGCGCAGGTTTTCCTGCTGCGACACCTGGCGCACGATCGCCAGGCCGGCCGCGTCGGTGACGCGCAGGCCGTCCACGGTGACTTTCTCGATCTTCGCCGCCTTCATGCGTTCGTCCAGCTGCGGGCCGGCGCCGTGGATCACGATCGGCGTCAGGCCCACCTGCTGCAGGAAGGACAGCGAGGACACCAGCGCATCGAGGTCGTCGCGCAGGATCGCGCCGCCGACCTTGACCACGGCGAAGCGCTCGGCGTCGAGCTGCGAGAAGCGCTTGAGGTACTGCTGGATCTCCTTGGCGCTGGCCATGTTGGACAGCAGCCGGACGATCGTGGTGCGCATCTCAGTCATGGTCAGCGTCGGCGTGGTCGAAGGAGAATCCCGGAAGCGTCCTCCGGCTGGCGTCCAGGGCGCCGGTGGCCAGCAGGGGCGAGAGGGGAACGTGCGATCGCAGGCTCAGGTCGTTCATTGGTGTTCCATCAGGCGGCAGTAGGAAGTGGCGACGGCATGCAGCTGGTCCAGCGACACCCATTCGTCGGCGGTGTGGGCCTGGGCGATGTCGCCGGGTCCGTACACGAAGGCGGTGAGGCCGGCCTGCGAAAACAACGAGGCCTCCGTCCAGAAGTCCACGGCGTTGCCGATCGGCAGGCCCAGATCGTCGGCCAGGTCGCGCGCGGCCAGGCGGCGCTCCTCGGCGCGGGCGACGTCACCCGACGGCAGCGAGGGGCCGCTGAAGGTCTCCTCGTACGACGCCAGCAGCCCGGCGGGTGCAAAGCTGCGGAACAGCTCGTGCAGCGTCTCCGGCGACTGCGAGGGCAGCGGCCGGAATCCGAAGCGCAGCTCGGCGCTGGGCGCGATCATGTTGGCCTTGATGCCGCCCTCGACGCGGCCGATGTTGAAGCGCAGGCCGGTCAGCCCGCCAAAGCGCAGGTGGTCCTGCGCCTGCACGAAGTCCAGCGCCTGCCCGCCCCAGCGGATCGCCGCGTGCAGCGCGCTGGTCTCGCGCGCCTGCTGGCCCGAAGCATGGCCCGCCTCGCCGCGGAAGCGCATCAGCACGGAACTGATGCCGCGATGCGCCAGCACGGCCTGGCCCATGGTCGGCTCGGCGACGATGGCTTCGGTGAAGCCGTGGTCACTGGCCAGGAAGGCCGCGATGCAGCGCGCGTCATTGGCTTCCTCGTCGGTGGTGAACAGGAAGGCCACGTCGCCGGGGGTGCGCCGCGCGGCGGCCACCAGGGCGGCGGCGGCGCCCTTGATGTCGCAGGCACCCAGCGCGATGGCGCGATCGGCGGTGACGCGCAGGACATGCGGATCAGCGGTCCACGCGGGCGACGCCGGCACCGTGTCCAGGTGCACGTTGAACACACGCCGGGGCGCGCCACGCACGGCCAGCATGGAAACCGCGCCGGCGCCGTGGTCGGTGACCTGCACGCGGAAATCCGGCAGCTGCGCGCGCAGGTAGTCGAAGATGCCGCCCGTGCCGATCTCGCGCGGCGGGTTGCGGGTGTCGAACGACACCAGCGCCTTCAGGTGTTCCAGGACCTCGGGCAGCAGATCGCTCATCTCAGTCCCTGCGGTTGACTTCGGCCCAGAGCGTGCTGCTCATGCCGTAGAGGCGGATGAAACCTTCGGCCTCGGCCACGCCCCAGTCCGCGGACTGGGCATAGGTGGCGCCCTTGGCATGCAGCAGGTGCGGCGAGCGCACGGCGACCGCGTCCACGCGGCCGCCCTGGGTCTCGACCACCACCTCGCCGTTGACGCAGGCCTGGCTGGAGGCCAGGAAGGCTTCCAGGTCGGTCTTGAGCGGATCGTTGTAGAAGCCTTCGTAGACCAGCTCGACCCACTTGCGCGCCACTTCGGGCTTGAAGCGGTTCTGGTGCTTGGTCAGCACGGCTTCTTCCAGCGCGCGGTGCGCCGCCAGCAGCACGGCCAGGCCGGGCGCCTCGAAAATGATGCGGCCCTTGAGGCCGATCGTGGTGTCGCCGGTGTACATGCCGCGGCCCACGCCGTACTTGCCGAACGCGGCATTGAGGCGGGCCAGCAGCGCCGCGCCGGCCATCGGCTGTCCGTCCAGCGCCACCGCCTCGCCGGCGCGGAAGCTCAGCGTGGCGCGCAGCGGCGCGGCCGGCCACTCGGCGCGCGGCGCGCACCAGCCGCGGGCGCCCTCGCCCGGCGCCTCCCAGCGGTCGATCTCGCCGCCGGACATGGTCAGGCCCAGCAGGTTCTCGTTGATGGTGTAGGCCTTCTGCTTGGCGCGCACCTCGAAGCCGCGCTGCTCCAGGTAGGCCTGTTCATAGGCGCGGGTCTGGGTGTGTTCCTTCTGGATCTCGCGGATCGGCGCCACGATCTCGTAGTCGCCGGCGGCCTTCACCGCCAGGTCGAAGCGCACCTGGTCGTTGCCCATGCCGGTGCAGCCGTGCGCGATGGCGCGCGTGCCGACTTCGGCGGCGCGCCGCAGCGCCGCGTCCACGATCAGGTAACGGTCCGACACCAGCAGCGGGTACTGGCCCTGGTAGCCCTCGCCCGCCATCACGAAGGGCTTGACGAAGCCGTCCCAGATCGCCGGACCGCCGTCCACGGTGACGTGGCTGGCCGCGCCAAGTTCGGCCGCCCGCGCCTCGATGTAGGCCCGCTCTTCGGCATCCACGCCGCCGGTGTCGGCGAACACGGTATGCACGGCCCAGCCGCGCTCCTGCAGCCAGGGAATGCAGAAGCTGGTGTCGAGGCCGCCGGAGAAGGCGAGGACGATGGGCTTGGCAGGGGTCATGGTGTGCGATCCGAAGTAATTGAACGAAGAAGTAGAGGTGCCACTATTGCGTGGCCAACGCCGCCATGATCGCCTTCTGCACATGCAGCCGGTTCTCGGCCTCCTCGATGGCGATGCAGTAAGGCGCATCCATCACCCCGTCGGTGGCCTTGACGTTGCGGCGCAGCGGCAGGCAATGGCTGAAGACGCCCTGATTGGTCAGCGCCATCTTGGCTTCGTCCACGATGAAGTGTCGGTGCGCCTCGCGGATCGGCTTTTCGGCGTCCCAGCGGCCGAAGTACGGCAGCGCGCCCCAGCTCTTGGCATACACCACGTCGGCTCCGGCATAGGCCTGGGCCGGGTCGTGGCTGACCTGCAGCGAGCCGCCACTTTCGGCGACGTTGTCGGCCGCCCAGCCCATGTAGCGCTCGTCGAGCACGTACTCGGGCGTGGGGCACAGCAGGGTCACGTCCATCCCCATGCGCGTGGCGATGGTGAGCGCGGAATTGGCCACTGCCGTGTTCAGCGGCTTGGGATGGTAGGTCCAGGTCAGCACGAACTTCCGGCCGCGCAGGTCAGTCGTGCCGAAGTGTTCCTGCAGCGCCATCACGTGCGCCAGTTCCTGGCAGGGGTGGGTGATGGTCTCCAGGTTGATGACCGGCACCGTGGAATATTTGGCGAAGCTGCGCAGCACCTGGTCCTCGCGGTCCACCGCCCAGTCCTGGAACTTCGGGAAGGCGCGCACCGCGATCAGGTCCACGTAGCGCGACAGCACCCGCGCCACCTCGGCGATGTGCTCCTCGGCCTCGCCGTCCATCACCGTGCCCAGCTTGAACTCGATCGGCCACGCGTCCTTGCCCGGCTGCAGCACCACGGCATGGCCACCCAGCTGGAACGCACCCAGTTCGAAGCTGGTGCGGGTGCGCAGCGAGGGATTGAAGAACACCAGGGCGATCGACTTGCCCTTGAGCTGGTCGCCGGACCGGGAGCGCTTGAACGCAGCCGCTTGCGCCAGCAGCGCGTCCAGCTCGGGCCGGGTCCAGTCCTGGGTGTTGAGGAAGTGCTTCATCGGGTCAGGGCGTCCTGTGGGAGGTCGGAAAACAAAAAAGCCCAGCGCTAGGCTGGGCTTTTCCGGTGAACATGCGGCTACGTCCGGGTTACCCAGCTGGCGTGGAGGGTTCCGGTCGGCGCGCACGCGAGGTCATGCCCGCCGCCATGTAGGCGGAGCTGAGGACGTCGGTGGCGGCCTTGGACAGGTTCATGGGACGGGAGTATGCCGAGCGCGGGGCCGGGTGGCAACTCAGCGCGCGGCGGTCTCGACGTCGTCGGGCGTGACCGAGACGCGGATGCGCAGGCGGTTGCCCGGATCGTAGGGCAGGCGCGACATGTACTTGTCGCCCTTGTACATGTACTCGACGTCGTAACCCACGACCTGGCGCTCCTCGCGCTCGACCTCGACCAGCTGGCAGCCCCGGGACTCGGCCTCGGCGCGCTGGCGGGCGATGTTGTTGCCGATGGCGCCACCGGCCACGGCACCGGCCACGGTGGCCGCGCGGCGGCCATCGCCGTCGCCGACCGTATTGCCCAGCGCGGCGCCCACGATGGCACCGATCACGGTGCCGCCGGTGGTGCGGCCGGACTGGCGGTATTCGGTATCGCTGCAGCGCTCTTCCGGCACCCGGGTGCGCACGGTTTCCACCACCTCGTCGGCCCGCAGGACCTGGGCGTAGCCGTAGCTGACGTTCTCCGGGGCGCTTTCGGCGTAGTAGCTGCCGTCGTCGTAGTCGGGGTCGTACTGGGCCAGGGCCGGGCCGGTGCAGGCCAGCAGCAGGATCGGAAGGAGGCGGGTTGCGGTGCTCATGGTCGATCTCCGTCGGGGCGGGCCAGGCGCCGGACCTCCCCGGTCCAGTCCGGACCTGCCGGACCGCGCGCCATGCTCATGGCCGGCATTCAAACAGCAAACGCCTGAACCCAAGCCTAAGATTTTCGTTAAACGGCCGTTCCGGGCTTGCTAGACTCAGGCTTTCAGACTGCCTTCCGCCATGGAACTGCGCCTCTACAACAACCTGCACAGGCAGCTCGAAGCCTTCGAGCCCCAGGACCCCCGCCGGGTCACGATGTACGTCTGCGGGCCCACCGTCTACAACTACGTCCACATCGGCAATGCCCGTCCGCCCGTGGTCTTCGGCGTGCTGGCCAACCTGCTGCGGCGGCGCTACCCGCGCCTGGTCTACGCCCGCAACATCACCGACGTGGACGACAAGATCAACCACGCGGCCCGCGAGCTGGGCGTGCCCATCAGCCGCATCACCGACAAGTACGCTGCGGCCTACCAGGACGACATGGCCCGCCTGGGCGTGGCGCCGCCGGACGTGGTGCCCTACGCCACCGCCCACATCCCGCAGATCATCGCCATGATGGGGCAGCTCGTGGAAAGCGGCCATGCCTATGCCGCCGAGGGCCACGTGCTGTTCTCGGTGGCCAGCTTCCCCGACTACGGCAAGCTCTCGCGCCGCGACCCCGAAGAAATGCTGGCCGGAGCCCGGGTCGAGGTGGCGCCGTACAAGCGCGATCCCGGCGACTTCGTGCTGTGGAAACCCTCCCCACCCGACCTGCCGGGCTGGGACTCGCCCTGGGGCGTGGGCCGCCCGGGCTGGCACATCGAGTGCTCGGCCATGGCCGCCACCCACCTGGGCGAAACCATCGACATCCATGGCGGTGGCGTGGACCTGCAGTTTCCGCACCACGAGAACGAGATCGCCCAGAGCACCTGCGCCCACGGCGGCCAGGTCTTCGCCCGCTACTGGCTGCACAACGGCATGCTCAACCTGGGCGGTGCCAAGATGTCCAAGTCGGTGGGCAACGTCTACCTGGTGCACGACCTGCTGGAGCAGCATCCGCCCGAGGCCCTGCGCTACGCCCTGCTCTCGGCCCACTACCGGCAGCCGCTGGACTGGTCCGATGCCCTGATCGAACAGAGCGTGCGCACGCTCGATCGCCTGTACGGCACCCTGCGCGACCTGGCCGACGTGCCGGTGATCGAGCCGATGGTGCCGATCGAGGTCGAGTCCGCGCTTTGCGACGACCTCAACACCCCGGCCGCGCTGGCCGAACTGGCCCGCATCGCCGGCGAAGCGCGCAAGGCCGACAGTCCGCTCACGCGTGCCAGCCTCAAGGCCGAACTGCTGGGCGGCGGCAAGCTGCTGGGCCTGCTGCAGCAGCCGCCGGCCGCCTGGTTCGGCCGCGGCAGCGTGGATGGCGACGACGTCCGCATCCAGGCCCTGGTGGACGAGCGCAACGCTGCCAAGCAGGCGCGCGACTTCATCCGCGCCGACGCCATTCGCCGCCAGCTGGCCAGCGAAGGCGTACTGTTGGAAGACACCGCCCAGGGCGTGCGCTGGAGGCGCGGCTGATGCGGCCGACCGAGGCCAGCGCGGCGCTGGCGCAGGCCGCGATCGCCGAAGAGTTCGCCTACTTCGCCGACTGGTCCGAACGCTACCAGTACCTGATCGACCTCGGGCGCAAGCTGCCGCCGCTGCCCGAGGAATGGAAGACCGAGGCCAACCGCCTGCTGGGCTGCCAGTCCATGGTCTGGATCGTGGCCGAAGGCGATGCCGAGGCCATCGAATTTCACGCCATCAGCGACTCGACCATCGTGTCCGGGCTGATCTTCCTCGCGCTGCGCGTGTACTCCGGCCGCAGCGCCGCCGAGATCCTCGCCACGCCGCCCGACTACGTCGGCGCCATCGGCCTGGCCAAACATCTTTCCGCGACGCGCAGCAATGGCATGGCCTCGCTGCTCGATTTCATCCAGGCCACCGCCCGCCGGCTCGCGCCGCCCCAGGAGTAATCCGCATGCCCATCGCCCGCCGCCTGCTGGCCTTTTGCGTCGCCGCTGCGCTGCTCGCGCCGCTGACTTCGCCGGCCGCGCCCGCCGATCTGGCGCCGGCGCTGGCCGACATGCCGGCCGATGCGCAGCGCATGGCGCCCATCGTCGCGCGTTTCCGCAGCGACCTGGCCAGCCTGCAGCGCGTGCAGGACGTCACCGCCGGACCGCGTCGGGAAGCGGCCCTTCGCGCGCTGTACCAGGCCTGGCAGGCCCGGCTGCAGGAAGTGGATGCCGGCAGCCTGGGCGTGGAAGACGCGATCGACCTGTCGCTGATGCGGCGAGACCTCGACTATCGGCGGCAGCAGCTCGACTTCGAGCGGGCGCGGTACGTTGCGGCTGCCCCGCTGCTGCCCGGCGTGGATGGCCTGATTGCGCTGGCCGAAGCCCGCCGCGCGCTGGCCTATCCCGATGCGCGGGCCAGCGCCGAGCAGCTCGACCGCAGCCGCCGCGAGCTGCTGCAGCTGCAAGCACGCCTGGCCAAGGATCCGAAGGCACTGGACGTGTCGCCAATCGTCGCCAATCGCGCGGCGCGGCTGGCCGATGGCGTGCGCGCCGACCTCAAGGAGTGGTACGGCTTCCATGCCGGCTACGACCCGCAGTTCAGCTGGTGGACCCGGCAGCCCTACGAAGCCCTGGACCAGGCGCTGGAAGCACATGCCAAGCTGCTGCGGGAAAAGCTGGCCGGCGCCAACGACCCGGAAACCATCATCGGCGATCCAATCGGCCGCGAGGCCCTGCTGGCCGACCTGCGGCACGAGTTGATCCCCTATACGCCCGAGCAGCTGATCGCCCTGGCCGAACGCGAACTGGCCTGGTGCCAGCGCGAAATGGAAAAAGCAGCCGCCGAGATGGGCCAGCCCGACTGGCGGCAGGCGCTGGAGGCGGTGAAGGCGCGCCACCCGGCGCCCGGCGACCAGCCGCGGCTCGTGGTGGAACTGGCCGACGAGGCGATCCGCTACCTGGAAGACAACAACCTGGTCACCGTGCCCGAACTGGCCAAGCGCGACTGGCGCATGACCATGCTCACGCCGGAGTACCAGCTGCAGGCGCCGTTCTTCCTGGGCGGTCAGGACGTGTGGGTCGCCTACCCCACCGACACCATGCCGCACGACAAGAAGCTGATGGCACTGCGCGGCAACAACCGCCACTTCTCGCGCGCCGTGGTGCACCACGAGCTGATCCCGGGCCACCACCTGCAATATTTCTACAACACCCGCTACCAGACCCACCGCGAGCTGTTCGACACGCCGTTCTGGACCGAGGGCTGGGCGCTGTACTGGGAATTCCGCCTGTACGAACGCGGCTTCGCGGCCACGCCCGAAGACAGGATCGGCATGCTGTTCTGGCGCAGCCACCGGGCCGCGCGCATCCTGTTCTCGCTGGGCTTCCACACCGGCAGGATGACGCCCGACCAGGCGGTGGACCTGCTGGTGGAACGCGTCGGGCATGAACGTGAGAACGCACGCGCCGAAGTGCGGCGCAGCTTCGCCGGCGACTACGGCCCGCTCTACCAGATCGCCTACATGATCGGTGGCCTGCAGTTCCAGGCCCTGCACCGGGAACTCGTGCTGGGCGGCAAGATGGGCGAACGCGACTTCCACGACGCCATCCTCAAGGGTGGACCCATGCCGGTGGCCGTGGTGCGGGCGCGCCTGCGCGGTGACTCGCTCTCGGGTGGCCTGCGGGGGGACTGGAAGTTCTACGACTTCGGTAAGTAGGGTTTTTGCCGCGGATTTGCGCAGATGGACGCGGATAAGCGCCGATGGTGCTGGATGGGTGTTGGCCGCGGCGCTTGCAAGCATCCGATCGATCGCGTGCAACGCGCAGCCCACGAACTGAATTCGATCCGCTCTTATCCGCGTAAATCCGCGGCCAAAAAAAACAAGGCCCCGCAATCGCGGGGCCCTGTCGGTGCCAGAAGGCGGGCGGGTTATTCGCCCATCTGTTTCTGGCGGTGTTCCCAGCGTTCCTGGGCGTCGATGGTGCGCTCGGCGGTGAGGCGGGCTTCCAGGCGGTCCAGGCCGATCTCTTCGCCGGTGTCCACGCAGTAGCCGTAGCTGCCGTCCTCGATGCGCTTGAGCGTGCTGTCGATCTTGCTGATCAGCTTGCGGTAGCGGTCGCGGGTGCGGAGCTCCAGCGAGTTCTCGGATTCGCGGCTGGCGCGCTCGGCTTCGTCGCCGACGTCACGCACTTCTTCCTTGAGGTTCTCGATGGTCTGCTTGGACTCGTCCACCAGGTCGTCCTTCCACTGCAGCAAACGCTGGCGGAAGTACTCCAGCTGCATCGGGCCCATGTATTCCTCTTTCGGGCCCGGCTTGTAGCCGGCGGGCAGCGTGACGCGTTCGCGGCTGGCCGCGGGCTTCATGCGCTCGGGACGCGGCGCGCTCGGCTTGACGTAGCCGGCGCGGACGCCGCCTTCGCGCTTCGGCGCCGTAGCGGCCGCCTTGGGCGCAGGCGCGGGCGCTGCCGCCGGCTTGGCCTTGGCGGCCGGCGGGGTGGACGGCTTCTCGGCCGGCTTCGGCGCGGGTTTCGCAATCGGCTTCGCGACCGGCTTGGCCGCGGGCTTGGCAGCGACCTTGGCGGTGACCTTGGCCACCGGCTTGGCCGGAGCCTTGACCGCGGGCTTGGCCGGCTTGGCGGCCGGTTTCTTGGCGATGGATTTGGCGGCCGGTTTGGCGGCCTTCTTCACCGGCTTTGCAGCCGGCTTGCCCTTGGCAACGGGCTTTGCGGCCTTCTTGACGGACGTGGTGACCTTCTTTGCAGGCGCAGGCGCCTTCTTGACGGGTTTGGCGGCCGGCTTGGACTTGGCAACCGGCTTCTTCACCGGCTTGCTGACCTTGACGGGCTTCTTGGCGGCCGGCTTGGCGGCCTTCTTGGCTGGTTTCTTTGCGGCCACTAGGGCGATTCCTCTCTTTCCTTGAGGCTCGAAGGCGGCGTGTTATAGCCTAGTCCTTCTCCAGCGGCAACCTTAAGCCCGCTTTGTTGCCGGCGCAATCAGTGAAAAAAACCGTCATCCTGCTGCTCCGGGGCTACAAGCTGGCCATCAGCCCGCTGCTGGGCCAGCGCTGCCGCTTCTATCCCAGCTGTTCGGAGTACACCATGCAGGCGGTGGACCGCTTCGGCGTGCTGCGCGGCAGCTGGCTGGGAGTTAAACGCATCGGCCGCTGCCATCCCCTGCACCCGGGCGGCCTGGACGAGGTGCCCCAAACCTGGCCCACGAAGGGAAACCCATGAAGCAGCTGCTGATCAAGAACGCGAGGATGGTCAATGAAGGCCGGGAATTCGAGGGCGACCTGCGCGTGCGCGGCGACCGCATCGACCAGATCGGCGCCAGTCTCGATGCCCGCGAGGGCGAGACCGTGCACGATGCCCGGGGCCATTGGCTGCTGCCGGGCGTGATCGATGCCCAGGTGCACTTCCGCGAGCCCGGCCTGGAACACAAGGGCGACCTGTCCAGCGAACCGGCGGCCGCAGTGGCCGGCGGCGTCACCAGCTACCTGGAGATGCCCAACACCAAGCCGCCCACGCTCGACAACGACGCGCTGGCCGACAAGTACCGGCGCGCCGCCGGCCGCTCGCGCGCCAATTTCGGCTTCTACTTCGGCGCCAGCAACGACAACCTCGAGAACGTCAAACGCATCGACCCCGCCACCACGCCGGGGCTGAAGATCTTCATGGGCGCCTCGACCGGCAACATGCTGGTGGACGACCCCGACATCCTGGACGCGATGTTCCGCGAGTGCCGCGTGCCGATCATCACGCACTGCGAAGACACGCCGATGATCGACGCCGAGATGGCCAGGGCGCGTGCGAAGTACGGCGACGACATTCCCGTGGACCTGCACGGCGAGATCCGCTCGCGCGAGGCCTGCATCAAGTCTACGCGGCTGGCGCTGGAGCTGGCCCGGCGCCACGGCACCGCCCTGCACGTGCTGCACATCAGCACCGCCGAGGAGCTGATGCTGTTCGAGCCCGGCCCGGTGGACGGCAAGCAGATCACCGCCGAGACCTGCGTGCACTTCCTGCACTTCGCGCGCGCCGACTACGCCACCCGCGGCAACTTCATCAAGTGCAATCCCGCCATCAAGGAAGCCAGCGACCGCGCCGCGATCATCCGCGCGGTGGCCGAGGACCGCGTGGACGTGCTGGCCACCGACCATGCGCCGCACACCCTGGCCGAGAAGCAGCAGCCTTACCTCACGGCGCCGTCAGGCCTGCCGCTGGTGCAGGATTTCCTGAGCTGCGCGCTGCAGAAGGTGCACGATGGCCACTTCAGCCTGCCGCACCTGGTGCAGAAGATTTGCCACGCGCCGGCCATCCGCTTCGGCATCCAGCAGCGCGGCTACCTGCGCGAAGGCTATTTCGCCGACCTGGTGCTGGTGGATCCGGACGCGCCCTTCGTGGTGCGGCGCGAGGACGTGCTGTCGCGCTGCGGCTGGTCGCCGTTCGAGGGCGAGACCTTCCGCTCGCGCGTGGCCTCGACCTTCGTCAACGGGCAGCTGGCTTGGGATGGCCGCCAGCATGTCGGCGCACCGATCGGCCAGGCCTTGGCGTTCGCGCGATGAGGTGGCTGCTGGGCGCCCTGCTGGCGACCTTGGCGATGGCGATGCCTGCGATGGCCAGGCAAAGCGTCGGACCCGAGCAGGACGCCGCGCGGGTCGTGTTCCCGGAATCGGTGTCGCAAGGCGCCATGGTGATCGGCAAGGTGCCGGCCGGCAGCGAAGTGGAGTACGCCGGGCGCCGCCTGCGGGTCACCGGCTACGGCAGCGTGGTGTTCGGCATTGGCCGCGATGCAACCGGCCCCATCCAGGTGACGGTGCGCCCGCCGGAGGGCGCCCCGCAGTCGGTCGAGATCGCGGTCACGGCCCGCGACTGGCCGGTGGAGAAGGTCAGCGGCGTGCCGCCACGCACCGTGTCGCCGCCGCCGGAAGTCGCCGCACGCATCGCGCGCGAGGCGGCGCAGGTTAATGCCGCCCGCCAGGCCGACGACGCCCGCGCAGATTTTGCCAAGGCCTTCATCTGGCCGGTGACCGGACGCATCAGCGGGCGCTTCGGCAACCAGCGTATCTACAACGGCAGCCCGGGCAGCCCGCATTCGGGCATGGACATCGCCGTGGCCACCGGCACGCCGGTGAAGGCGCCGGCAGCCGGCATCGTCACGCTGGCCGCGAAGGATTTCTACATCACCGGCGGCACGCTGATCATCGACCATGGTCACGGCATCAGTTCGAACTTCCTGCACCTGTCGCGCATCGACGTGAAGGTCGGCGACCGCGTCGAACAGGGCCAGGTCGTGGCTGCGGTCGGCGCCACCGGTCGTGCCACGGGGCCGCACCTGCACTGGGGCATGAACTGGTTCGATGTGCGGATCGACCCGCTGCTGGTGCTCGAGCGCGCGAAGGTGGCGATGCGCACCCCTGCGTTCGAGCTGGTCGCGCCTGCGATCGTGGGTTACGTCGCGGCAGACCCGTCCGCGCAGGACCCTCGCAGTGGCACCGTCGCCCAGGTCGAAGCCGCGGTCGCGCTGTCCGTGCGTTGCCTGCGCGAGACTACGGCGCTGGCGCCGGACTCCGCCGTCGTGGTGGGGCAACGGATGGTGCTGCGGGAAGCCGGCGAAGAGATCGAGCTCGTGGTGCCCGACCCGCAGGGTGCGTACCTGTTCTGGCCGGGCCGCAAGCCCGGCGAGCATGTATCAGCGGAGGGCGACGCCCTGGCGCCGGCGCTGCGCCGTGCCGCGGGACGGTATTTCGAAGCGCCGGCCTGCGCCCGCGCCTGACTCCGCTCAGCGCGCGGCGAGCCCGTCGGGCAGCGAGGTGTAACCTCCCGCCACGCCCTTGGTCGCCACCGCCACCGCATCGTGCGGGTGCAGGCTTTCGTGGTGCGAAGCGCGCAGCCAGAAGTCGCTGATGCGCTCGTCCTGCTCCAGCGCGGCCTGCATGCGCCGGGCCGCGTCCTCGCAGAACATCAGGTTCTGGCCGTTGAGCAGCGCAAAGGCCTGCTCGTCCACGCGCTTGACCGCGGTCTGCACCGGCGTCTTGAGCGCGTCCTCGATGCGGTCGATGATTTCGACGATCGGGAAATCCTTGAACGAAGGCACCAGCCGGATCTTCACCTCGGCCAGGCTGCGCTGGCTGTGCGGCGTGGCGCGGATGCCCTGCTCGGTGCCCAGCCAGGCCAGCACGGCCTCGCGGTCCACCGGCTTGCCGGCGGCGAAATCGGCGTCGAACTGTTCCTGGATCAGCTGCCGCGCCAGCGCCGCCGAGCATGGGCAGGTGCTGGAGTATTCGGCCTGCAGGCCCAGCTCCAGCGCGAAATGTCCGCGGTCCATCACGCCCGTGATGCTGACCGGATAGCTCTTCCAGCCGCTGTTGTCGCTGGCCAGCGCCTTGCGGCGTACCAGGTGCTCGAAGCGCAGGCTGACCATGGCGCGGTCGGACAGGTCGGCGTGCGATTCCAGGAAATCCTTCAGCAGGCGACGGATGCTGGCCGGCGTCACCGGCTCGTTCGACAGCGCCTTGTCCACGTGCAGGTACAGTCGCGACATGTGGATGCCGCGCACGTCGCCGCGCCGCAGGTTCACGAAGGCGTTGACCCGGGCGCCGCTGCTGAGCGTCCTGCCCTGGTCGCCGGCGAGGCTGACGGGCATCTCGATCTCGCCCATGCCGACCCAGTCGAGCACGCCGGCCTGCGCCTGGCGGGGCTCGGCCGCGATGTCGGGCATCACGCGGGCGGTGTTGTCGAGGGTGCTGGGAGCCATGTCGGCGTTCCTGTTCAAGGTCACGGGAAGCTAGGTGAGGGCGGGTGCAGGCTACGTCAAGTCACGCGGGCGATGTCGCAACGATGCGTCTCAGCGGCCGCGGGCCACGCGCCAGGCGCGCCAGACGCTGGCGAAGCCCGGCGGCGGCGCGAAGCCTTTGCCCGCCGCCAGCCGCTGCAGGCGGGCGCGGGTGTAGCGATGGCGCAGGCGCGCGAACAGGCTGCCCTGACCCGAGGGCGCCGTTTCCGCCAGCAGCATCGTGGCCCAGTCGGCCAGCAGGGCCTCGCCCTGCCCCTGCGCCACCTGGTCCACGGTGAGGCCATGCCGCGCGAGCAGCTTGAGCGGAAGCCGGGCCTGGTCGGGCGAGGCCAGGCCGGCGGGCAGGCGGTGCAGCAGCCAGTGCACGACGATGGCGCGGGCATCCGCGGCCGGCGCATCGAACAGGCCGGCTTCGACCTCGGCCAGGGCCTGCGCGAACGGCAGCAGCGGCGTGATGGCCTCGGCCGCATCGGCCGGTCGCGCGTCGTATTGCGCCTGGTCCAGCAGGGTGCGCGCCAGCCGCGGCCACGGCAGCGCCGGCACGGCCAGCGCCGTACTGACCGGATGCCGGCCGGCGCCCTGCCCCAGCCGCACCAGTTCCTCGGCCCACCACTGGCACTTCACGGCGGTCACGCGCGCATCGCTGAGTTCGAACGCCGCCTCGCGCAGCTCATGCGCCAGGGCGCCCCAGGCGCGGAAGCGCTCGCGCTGGCCGGGGGCAGAGAACACTTCGGCCAGCGCCATCTCCGGTTCGCGCCGGTGCCACTTGGCCACGAAATGGGCCGCCGCTTCGACCGCCGGCGCGTTCATTCCGGCAGCAGGCCCGGGCGCGACAGCAGGTCGCGGGGATGGTTGAAGGCGTGGTCCGCGCCCCAGACCGAGGGGTCGTCGCCGGGCTCGCGATAGCCCCACAGCGCGGCCACCGAGGGCATGCCGGCGGCCCGCGCGGCCTGGATGTCGCGAAGATCGTCGCCGACGTAGAGCGCATCCGCAGGCGCCACGCCGAGCCGCTCGCAGGCCAGCAGCAGCGGATCGGGATCGGGCTTGCGCCGGGGCAAGGTGTCGCCACCGACCAGCACCGCGCAGCGCGTGGTCCAGCCGAAGCCTTCGACCACGCCGCGCGCCAGGCCTTCGGGCTTGTTGGTGACGATGCCCCAGCGCAGGCCGCGGCCTTCGATGGCCGCCAGCAGTTCGGCAACGCCGTCGAACACCGCGCTGTCGTTCGCCAGCGCCTGGCCGTAGTAGGCCAGGAACGGCGCCAGCAGCGGTTCGCGCTGGTCCGCGTCCAGTTCCGGCAGGGCCACGGCCAGCATCGCGCGGCCACCCTTCGACACCACCTGCCGCAGGCGCGCCAGCGGCACCGGCGGGCGACCCAGGTCGGACAGCACGCGGTTGACCGCGTTGCAGAGGTCGGGCGCGCTGTCGACCAGGGTGCCGTCGAGGTCGAACAGCACCACGCCCAGGCTTGCGGACATCAGGGTTTCACCGCGCAGGCCAGGTAGTTGATGGCGGTGGGCCCGCCGACCCAGGCCTTGCGGCGGATCGGATCGTAGGCCAGACCGCTGACGTCCCGGATCGACAGGCCGGCGGCGCGCAGCCACGCCGACAGTTCCGACGGCCTGATGAACTGCTTGTAGTCGTGGGTACCGCGTGGCAAAAGGCGTGCGATGTATTCCGCGCCGACGATCGCCACCGCGAACGCCGCGGGCGTACGGTTGAGCGTGGACAGGAACAGCTGGCCGCCCGGCCGCAGCAGGGACCGGCAGGCGCCGATGATGGCCGCGGGATCGGGCACGTGCTCCAGCATTTCCATGCAGGTGATCGCATCGAACGACCCCGGAGCCTCGGCGGCCAGGGCTTCGACCGACTGCAGCCGGTAGTCCACCGTGAGTCCGGATTCGAGCAGGTGCAGGCGGGCGACGTCGATCAGCTCGGGCGCCAGGTCCAGCGCCGTGACGACGGCGCCTTCGCGCGCCAGCGCCTCGCTGAGCAGGCCGGCGCCGCAGCCGACGTCGAGCACGCGGGCGCCCGCCAGCGTCGTTCGATCGCGCACGTAGCCCAGCCGTGCCGGGTTGAGTTCATGCAGCGGGCGCTGCGGACCTTCCGGATCCCACCAACGGTTGGCCAGCGCGCCGAACTTGTCCAGTTCGGCCTGGCTGGCATTGGCGGCCGGCGCGCTCACTTCGCCCCCTGGATGCCGGCGATGCGCTGCTGCCACTGGCGGGTTCGTGCGCGGATCGCGGGCACGTCCATGTCCACCAGCCGGCCCTCGGCCAGCTTGCGCACGCCGGCGACCCAGACGTCGCCGACCTGGTGGCGGCCGGTGGCGTAGACCAGCTGCGAGATGGCGCTGTACATCGGCTGGGTTTCCAGCGCGTCCAGGTCCACGCAGGCCAGGTCGGCCTGCTTCCCGACCTCGATCGAACCCACCATCTCGCCCAGCCCCATCGCGCGCGCGCCGCCCAGCGTGGCCATGCGCAGGGCGCTGGCGGCATCCAGCGCCGAGGCGTCGCTGGCCACGCCCTTGGCCAGCAGGGCCGCGGTGCGCATCTCGCCGAACATGTCCAGGTCGTTGTTGCTGGCGCAGCCGTCGGTGCCCAGCGCCAGATTGACGCCGGCGTGGTGCAGCCTGTGCACCGGGCAGAAGCCCGAGGCCAGCTTGAGGTTGGATTCGGGGCAGTGCGCCACCGACACGCCGCGTTCGGCGCACAGCGCGATCTCGGCGTCGGTGAGCTGGGTCATGTGCACCGCGATCAGGCGCTCGGTCACCAGGCCCAGGCGGTCGAGCCGGGCGATCTGGCGCATGCCGTGTTCGCGCTGCGACTCCTCGACCTCGTGCGCGGTCTCGTGCACGTGCAGGTGCACCAGCAGGTCGAGCTGGTCGGTGAGCATGCGGATGCGCTCGAAGCTGTCGTCGCCCACGGTATAGGGCGCGTGCGGCGCGAAGCAGGTGCGCACCAGCGGATCGCGGCGCCAGTTGTCGTGCACCTCCAGCGCCTTGTCGAAGTACTCGTCCTGCGATTTGGCCCACGCGGTCGGGAACGCGATGACCGGCAGTCCGACCAGCGCGCGGAAGCCCAGGCGCGAATAGGTCGCGGCCTGCACGTCGGGGAAGAAGTAGTTCTCGTTGCAGCAGGTGGTGCCGCCGCGCAGCATCTCGGCCACGGCCAGCTCGATGCCGTCGGCCACGAACTCGGGCCCGATCACCTGCCCTTCGATCGGCCAGATGTGCTGCTGCAGCCAGGTCATCAGCGGCAGGTCGTCGGCGACGCCCCGCATCAGGGTCATCGGGTTGTGGCAGTGCGCATTGACCAGGCCCGGGATCAGCACCGAGCCCGGACGGCTGACCACCTCGCGGGCGCTGAACCGCTCGCGCGCCTCGGCCTGCGGCAACACCGCCAGGATCACGCCATCGCGCACGGCCACGGCGTGGTCTTCCAGCACCACCGCATGCGGTTCGACGGGCACCACCCATCCCGCCTCGATCAGGAGGTCGCAGGTCACGGGGGGAACTGGCGTCGATGCTGGGGCGGTCATCGCGGGTCGGCATCCTTGCGATCGGGGGTCTGGAAACACACTTCGGTGAGCTGGCCGACGCCCGCAAAGTCCGGAAGCGGCTCCAACCATGCTTTGACGCCGTCTTCGGCCGTGCGCCGGTATCGCACGACATAGGCGGTGCCCGCCTGCAGCGACGCGCGGACCGTGACGGTGCCCGACCACTGGCCAGCCCCACGGCTGGACGGCGCCAGGTACTCCATCTCGAGCGAGCGTTCGCCCGGCGCCAGTTCCAGATAGATGGGCCAGGTCTTGCGGACGCGGATCAGCCGACCATCGAGGTTCAGAAAGTGGATCATTCCGCGGGCCTGCCCGGGGCAGGACTCTCGGATCACCTTGGCCAGGCCATTGCCCGGCAGCGCAGTGACGCCCGGCTCGCGGTAGACGCTGGCGTTGGGATAGATCTCCCGGTCCAGCGGTGCCGCCGCGGCGGGCGCCACGAGCACCACCCCCGCGAGACAGACGGCCAACGCCCGGCGCATCGGCTTACTTGACCCGCGAGACGTACTCGCCGGAGCGGGTATCGACCTTGATGATCTCGTCCTGGTTCACGAACAGCGGCACGCGCACCACGGCACCGGTCTCGAGCTTGGCCGGCTTGCCGCCGCCGCCCGAGGTGTCGCCGCGCACGCCCGGGTCGGTCTCGATGATCTTGAGCTCGACGAAGTTGGGCGCCTGCACCGCGATCGGGGTGCCGTTCCACAGCGTGACCACGCAGGGCTCCTCGCCCTTGAGGTAGTTCTTGGTGTCGCCCACGCCGGCCGAGTCGGCCTGCACCTGCTCGAACGTGTCCTGCTGCATGAAATGCCAGTACTCGCCGTCGGTGTAGAGGAACTGCATGTCGGTGTCCACGACGTCGGCGGCTTCCAGGTCGTCAGTGGCCTTCATCGTCAGCTCGACCACGCGGCCGGTCTTGATGAACCGGTACTTGATGCGGGTGAAGGCCTGGCCCTTGCCGGGCTTGACGTATTCGGTGTCGGTGATGACGCACGGCTCGCCGTTGACGATGATCTTCATGCCGTTCTTGACGTCGTTCATGCCGTAGGTGGCCATGCCTTGCTCCTGGGTGAAAGGCCGGGCGCCGCGGGACAGGGCGGCGGCACGGCTACAATGGTGGTCTTCCAAGAGGCCCCTGCGGCCCCGTACAAGCCCGACATGATAACCGCCCCGCCCCCTTCCCTGCAGCCCGACGCCGCCGCCAGCCCGGCCCGGTGGCAGACGCTGTGGCGCGATGCGATCCGCGATCCGGCCGAACTGCTGGCCCTGCTGGACCTGCCCGCGCTGTCGGCCCGGGTCTCGGCCGACGCCACGGCCCAGTTCCCGCTGCGCGTGCCGCGCGGCTTCGCGGCCCGCATGCGTCGCGGCGACCCGCACGATCCCCTGCTGCGCCAGGTGCTGCCGCTGGATGACGAGGACCGCGTGGTTCCCGGCTTCGGGCTGGACGCCGTCGGCGACGCCGACGCCCGCGGCGGCTCCGGCGTGATCCACAAATACGACGGCCGGGCCCTGCTGGTGGCCACCGGCAGCTGCGCGGTGCACTGCCGCTACTGCTTCCGCCGTCATTTCCCCTACGGCCAGGAGACGGCCGCGGCCGGCCAGTGGCGCGAGGCCCTGGACTACCTGGCCGCCGACACCGGCATCCACGAAGTGCTGCTTTCGGGCGGCGACCCGCTGTCGCTGGCCACGGCCAAGCTCGAGGAGTTCACCCGCGGCCTGGCCCGCCTGGGTCACGTGCGCCGGCTGCGCCTGCACACGCGCTTGCCGATCGTGCTGCCCGAACGCGTGGACGAGCCCCTGCTGGCGTGGCTGTCGGCCCTGCCCCAGCGCGTGGTGGTGGTGGTGCACGCCAACCACGCCAACGAAATCGACGCGCCGGTGGCCGCCGCGCTGCGCCGCCTGCAGCAGGCCGGGGCCACCCTGCTCAACCAGGCGGTGCTGCTGCGCGGGGTGAATGACGAGGCCGGCACGCTGGCCGACCTGTCCGAGGCCCTGTTCGAGGCGGGGGTGCTGCCCTACTACCTGCACCAGCTCGACCGGGTCGCCGGAACTGCGCACTTCGAGGTGCCCGAGAACCGTTCCCGGGCCCTGCACGCCGCGCTGGCCGCCCGCCTGCCGGGCTACCTGGTGCCGCGCCTGGTGCGCGAGGTGGCCGGCGCCCCGGCCAAGTTGCCCCTGTGATGGTTTTCCTTGCGGCTCTTTTGGTATTGTCTCAATCCCCCCTTGCAAGCCCTTGATGGATAAAGGAGCACCCCTCGATGGCACAGCAGGACGCCGTGATCCGCCTGCTCCTGGTGGAAGACCAACTTGAGGACGCCGAGCAGCTGATCAGCCATCTGCGCAATGGCGGCATGGCCGTGCGCCCGCAGCGCCCCGAGTCCGAGGACGAGCTGGTGCAGCTGCTGGCCACGCAGAGTATCGACCTGGTGCTGGCCTCGATCGACGCGAAGTACCTTGCGCTGCAGAAGGTGGTCGAACAGGTCACCGCCACCGGCAAGGACATCCCGGTGCTGGCGTCCACCACCGTGCTGGACGAAAAGACGGCGCTGGCCGCACTGGCGGCCGGCACCCGCGACATCGCCCTGCGCAACCGCCCGGAGCACGTCCAGGCCGTGGTGCGCAGCGAATTCGCCGCCCTGCTGGCCCGGCGCGGCCTGCGCCACCTGGAAGCCTCGCTGCGCGAGACGGAGCGCCGCTGCGACGCGCTGATTGCCTCCTCGCGCGACCCCATTGCCTATGTGCACGAAGGCATGCACATCCGCGCCAACGACGCCTACCTGGAAATGTTCGGCTTCGAGGGCTTCGACGAGATCGAAGGCCTGTCGGTGCTCGACCTGATCGGCTCGGCCCACGCCGACGCCTTCAAGCAGCTGCTCAAGAAGCTGAGCAAGGGCGAGACGCCGCCGCGGCAGATGGAGCTGCAGGCCCAGCGCACCGACGGCAGCACCTTTGATGCGGTCATGGAGTTCACCCAGGCCACCTACGAGGGCGAGGCCTGCCTGCAGATCGTGTTCCGCCAGCAGACGGTGGACGCGGAAATGGTCAGGGAGCTCGACACCCTCCGCCAGCGCGATGCGCTGACCGGCCTGTACAACCGCCAGCACTTCATGACCGAGCTCGAATCGGCCGTGGTGCGCGCCACCGAGGGCAAGGGCTCGCAGGCTTTCCTGCTGGTCGAGCCCGACCATTACGAAAACCTGCTGGGCGAAATCGGCCTGGCGGCCGCCGACGACCTGATCAAGGGCATCGCCGAGCGCCTGTCCTCGGCGCTGGACGCCGACACCGTGGCAGCGCGCCTGAGCGACCACGGCTTCGCCGTGCTGTGCCTGGCGCACGACCACAACCACAGCCTGGCCCAGGCCGAGAAGATCCGCGAAGCCTTCCACGGCCACATCCTGGAAGTGGGCGACCGCTCCGTAAACCTGGGCGTGAGCATCGGCGGCGTCCAGATCGGCGAAAAGATCGCCAGCGTGTCGCAGGTGATGGGCAAGTCCAGCCAGTGCCTGGCCTCCTGCGTGGGCATGGGGGGCAACCGCACGGAGATCTTCGATCCGGCGGCCCGCGACCGCGCCGAGGAAGAGCGCATCCAGGCCTGGGTCGAACGCATCCGCGAGGCCCTGGCCGGCGACCAGTTCGTGCTGCACTACCAGCCGATCATCAGCCTCACCGGCGCCGAGGAAGAGAACTACGACGTCTACCTGCGCATGAAGGGCCAGGGCGGCGAGATCATCCCGCCGATGACCTACCTGGCCATCGCCGAGGAACACGGCCTGCTCGACGACATCGACCGCTGGGTGATCCAGCGGGCCATCGCCGTCATCGCCGAACGCGCCAAGGCCGGCAAGCACACCAACCTGTTCGTCAAGGTCACGCCGGCATCCCTCGTCGAGGGCGGGCTGGAGGTCTTCATCGGCGAGCAGCTCAAGGCGCACGGCGTGGCCGGCGACCGCCTGGTGCTGCAGATCCCCGAGTCCAAGGTCTTCACCCACCTCAAGGCCGTGCAGTCGTTCCAGAAGGCCGTGTCCGCCCTGGGCTGCCGCGTGGCGCTGGAACAGTTCGGCACAGGCCTGAATTCGTTCCAGATGCTGAGCCACTTCGACCCGGCCATCCTCAAGATCGACCGCGGCTTCATCATGGAGCTGGGCAAGAACGCCGAAGTGCAGAAGCAGGTGCGCGACATCGTCACCAAGGCCCACGCCGCCGGCAAGCAGACCGTGGCCGAGTTCGTCTCCGACGCCGGCACCATGAGCGTGCTGTTCGGCATGGGCATGGACTTCGTCGAAGGCAACTTCCTCGCCGCCGCGGGTCCTGCCATGAACTACGATTTCGGCTGATTTTTTTGGCCGCGGATTTACGCGGATGAACGCGGATTTTTTTGACGCGGATTTTCTTGACGCGGATTAACGCGGAGGGACGCGGATAGAAGCAAAGAAGTTTGGAGTGTCCGCCGGGCAGAAACAGAAAGGGGGCGATCAGGTTGATCGCCCCCTTTTTTTTGTGGCTGCGTCCAGCCATTGCCTTGATCGGCTTTATCCGCGTTCGTCCGCGTTAATCCGCGTCAAGAATACAAGGCCTGCAATCAAGACAAGGAGCAGCCCACTGGCGTCAGCCCCGCACGGTCTGGGTAGCGGCGGGGAGTTCGCGCAGGGCCTGGATGCGCTCGGCCAGCGGCGGGTGGCTCATGAACAGCTTGCGCAGGCCGTGGCCGACGGCACCGGAGATGCCGAAGGCGCGCACCTCGTTGGGCAGGCTGCTGTGGCCGTAAGTGCTGGCCAGGCGCTGCAGCGCGGACACCATCTTGTCTCGGCCCGCCAACTGGGCGCCGCCGGCATCGGCGCGGAACTCGCGCCAGCGGCTGAAGCCCATCGCGATGATCGAGGCGAACAGGCCGAACACCAGGTCCAGCGCCAGCACGATCACGAAGTAGAACGGACCCGTGCCCTCGCGGTTGCCCGTGATCCAGGAATCCACGATGCGGCCGACGATGCGCGCCAGGAAGATCACGAAGGTGTTGAGCACGCCCTGGATCAGGGCCATGGTCACCATGTCGCCGTTGGCGACGTGGCTGACCTCATGCGCCAGCACCGCCTCGGCCTCGTCGCGGTTCATGCCGCGCAGCAGGCCGGTGGACACCGCCACCAGGGAATTGTTGCGGCTGGGGCCGGTGGCAAACGCGTTCATCTCGGGCGCGTCGAACACGCCCACTTCGGGCATGGCGATGCCGGCCGCATCGGCCTGGCGGCGCACGGTGGCCAGCAGCCAGGCCTCCATCTCGTTGCGCGGCTGGGTGATCAGCTGCAGGCCCGTGCTGCGCTTGGCCATCCACTTGGACAAGGCCAGCGAAATGAAGGCACCGCCGAAGCCGAACACGGCGGCCATCAGCAGCAGGCCGGCGTTGTTGCCGAAGGAAATGCCGAACACGCCCTGGAGCACGCTCAGGACGATGCCCAACAGGACCATGACGGCCAGGTTGGTGGCAAGGAAGAGGGCTATGCGCTTGAACATGGCGTAGGTTTTCCGTTGTGGTGATCGCCGCGATCACGCGGCATGCAGGACAGATGGTCGCCGCGGGCGTTAAATTCAAGGTCCATGAGCCCGCACCCTCACTACCGGGGACGTTTCGCCCCCTCGCCCACCGGCCCGCTGCACCTGGGTTCGCTGGTGGCGGCCCTGGGCAGCTGGATGATGGCGCGGCGCGCCGGCGGCGAATGGTGGATCCGAGTCGAAGACCTGGATCCGCCGCGCGAAGTTCCCGGCGCCGCTGAACGACAGCTGGAAACCCTGGCCGCATTCGGGATGGTGTCCGACGGACCCGTGATGAAGCAGTCAACGCGCGAAGCTGACTACACCGTTCAGCTGCAGAAACTGCTGGATGCGGGCCTGGCTTTTCCCTGCCGATGCAGCCGCAGCCAGCTGACGGCGGCCGGCGGTATCCATCGGCGCTGCCTGGCCGAGCACCGCGACGAGACGGCGACTCAGGTCTCGATACGCCTGCGCGTTCCCGAACGCGTGATCACGTTTCTTGATGAACTGGCGGGCCCCCAGTCGCAGGCATTGGCTGACGCGGTGGGCGACTTCGTGCTGCGCCGCGCGGACGGCTGCTGGGCCTACCAGTTCGCGGTGGTGGTGGACGACGCCGCGCAGGGCATTACCCACGTGGTGCGCGGCGCCGACCTGCTCGATTCCACGCCGCGGCAGATCCACCTGCAGCGCTGCCTGGGGCTGCCGACGCCGCATTACGCGCACCTGCCCCTGGTGCTGGATGAAGACGGCAACAAGCTGAGCAAGTCACTGCGGTCGCTGCCGGTGGACGGCACCGACCCCTGGCCGGCGCTGCGCACGGCCTGGGGCCTGCTCGGCCAGGACGAGTCGGCATTACGCACGACGGCCGCGCCCGGCAGCGCGCTCGTGCAGGCCATCGCGGCCTTCGATCCGGCGCGTATCCCCACCGCGTCGGCTGCCGCCGTTAGCGGCACTTCCCCGCCCGCGTGAAGGCCTGAAAAACATGGCCGCGCACCGCTTGCGTGCGCTGCCCCGGTGGGGGATGCTTCGGGGCCCAACCGCGGACGTCGCGGGACAAGACCCGGTGCCCTGCATGTCCCAAGTACGCATCATCAAGAAGTACCCGAACCGACGCCTTTACGACACCGAGATCTCCAGCTACATCACGCTCGAGGACGTGCGCCAGCTGATCGTTGACCGCGAGCAGTTCGAGGTGCGCGACGCGCGCTCGGGCAACGACCTCACGCGCAGCGTGCTGATGCAGATCATCGCCGAGCACGAGGAGCGCGGGCAGCCGATCTTCACCACCGAACTGCTGACCCAGGTGATCCGCTTCCGCGGCGATTCGCTGCAGGGAATGATGGGCGGCTTCCTTGAGCGCAGCCTGCAGTTTTTCCTCGACCAGCGCGAACAGCTGCGCGGCCAGATCGGCAGCCTGGTCGGCCAGACCCCCTGGGCGCTGCTCAACCAGCTGGCCGAGCGCAACATGGAGCTGTGGCGTTCGCTGCAGCAGGGCCTCACCGGCGGCGGCGGCACGCTCCCCGCCAAGCCGCGCGCCAAGCGCACGCGTGCCGCCAAGGCGCGCACGCGCTGAACCGCTGCGGCCGCGCGATCGCGCCGACCACCCCGCCGCAACGAAGCTTCAGAGCTCGCGCACCACGCGGAAACCAAGCCGCGCATGCGTGGTGTCGGCCGGCGACGGCTGCCGATAGGCCGAGCGCGCGCGATCCAGCGTGCTCGCCCAGGAGGCGCCGCGGATCACGCGCTCCTCGCAGCCCGGATTGACCCAGGCGGTGCCGTCGGCCGGCGCGCGCCGGTAGCTGTCGTGCCAGCAGTCCATCACCCATTCCGACACGTTCCCGACCAGGTCGAAGGTGCCCATCGCCTCGGCCGGATAACTGCGCACCGGCGCCGGGCCCCAATGGCCATCGGAGTACCCCGCGATGGCATTGGACCAGTTGCGCTTGAGCCGCGACTGGTCGCCGTCGCCGGTGAGGTTGCCCACCACCCGCGGTGGCGTACCGGCGCCCCAGGCATAGGCCTGGCTGCTGCCGCCGCGCAGGGCGTACTCGAACTCGGCTTCGCTGGGCAGCCGGTAGCGCTGGCCGGTCTGCGCCGACAGCCAGGCGACGTAGGCCTCGGCGTCCTCGAAGGCCACGTGCACCACCGGCAGCTCGGGCTCGGCCGGGCGGCCGGCATGGTCACGGCGCCAGTCCACGCCGGCATGTTCGCTCATCGCACCGCCGCGCTCGTCGTACACCGTGGACCGGCCGCGACGCGTGGCCACGCTGCGGTACTGCGTGGCGGCGACGAAGCGACGGAAGTCGGCCACCGTGGTTTCGTTGCGCGCGATCGCGAAGCCGCGGTTGAAGCTGATCTCGTGCGAGGGGCCTTCGTTTTCCTGGCGACCGGGCTCATCCTCCGGCGATCCCATCACGAAGCGGCCGTGCGCCAGCACCACCATCTCCGGCGCTTCGCCGCCGGCCGCCAGCGGTTCGCGGAAAACCTGGCCCGGACGGAAGCGTCCGTAGTGCCGGGCCAGCTCGATGCGTTCGCGCAGGCTGTCCAGGCCACGCGCCTGCAGCGACACGCGCTCGGCTTCCGCCAGCCGGCGCGCCGCCAGCTCAAGGTCCAGCGCGTCCACCGCCGCATGGCCCTGCTCGAGCAGCTGTTCGGTGCGGCCCTGGCGCAGTTCGACGATGCGCGCGGCCATGTCCTGCAGCGCCGGTGACGAGGGCAGGATGCGGGCCGCATCGGCCTGCAGCTTTTCCGAGTCGGCATAGTCGCCCGACTGCGCCGCGGCCAGCGCGCGGTTGAGGTGCTCGGCCTGCAGTCGCACCAGGCCATCGCGCGCCGGCAGGAAATCGGGATAGGCCTGCAGTGCCTCGCGGTAGGCGGCCACGGCGCCCTTGCCTTCGGGCCGGAAGATGCGGTCGGCGCGAACGCGCGCATCGCCGCGACGGGTCAGCAGCTGGGCGCGGCGCGCCGCCTCGATCGCCTCGCGGTACGAGGCCAGCCCCGGGTGCTGTGCCCTGGCGCGCGCCAGCACGCGCTCCAGGCGGCGTGCGTCGGCCACGCGGCCTTCGTCCAGCGCGCGCCGGCCGCGTTCGATCAGTTCGCTGGCGATTTCATCCACGCCACTGTTGGCGGATTCGTTCGCGGCGTCGGTGGCCAGCACGCCAAGCAGTATTTCCAGCGCACCGGGTTCAACCGCGTCTTCGTCCTGTGCCGACCCCGGCAAATCGGCGGCCGCGGCTTCCGTGGCGGTCACAGCGGCCACCGGCTCGCCGCCGGCGACTTCCGCCAGGTCGCCACCCAGCAGCCGGCCCTGCCCGCGCGCCTCGTCAGCGTCGCGAAGGGCCGCACGCACATCGTCCTTGGGCACCGGAAGAATGTCGGGCGTCCAGTCCAGCGGCTCGGCATCGTCCTCGACCGCCGCTTCCTCGACCCCCGCCTCCAGCTCGGCCGGATCCACCGCGGCCGGAGTCTCGCCCGCGTCCGCCGGCACAGGCGCATCGCTGCCGCAGCCGGCCAGCAGCACCGCGGCCAGCAGCACCGCGGCCAGCAGCAGGGCCGAAACGGGGTTTCGCGGCAGTCGGGTCATGGCATCTCGTTCAGGGCCGCGTGCCGGGACGACATGGGCGAACCGAACTTAGGCTAAGGTGCCGGCTTCTGGCAACCGCAGCAGTCCCCCTTGAGCCTCTGGATCGATACTCCGCAAGCCCTGTCCGAACGCCTCGCCCGCTGGGCCGGCCAGCCCCTGGTGGCGCTGGACACCGAATTCATCCGCGAACGCACCTACTACCCTCAGCTGGCGCTGGTGCAGATCGCCATCCCCGACGACATCCTGCTGGTGGACCCGCTGGTACCCGGCATGGACGCGGCCCTGCGCCCGCTGCTGGTGGACCCGGCGGTGACCAAGCTGATGCACAGCGCCAGCGAGGACCTGCAGGCCCTGCAGCGGGGCTGCGCCGCCCTGCCCGCGCCGCTGTTCGACACCCAGGTGGCCGCGGCCCTGGCCGGGCTTGGCGCCGGCCTGGGCTACCAGAAGCTGGTGGAACAGGTCACCGGCATCACCCTGGCCAAGGGCGAGACGCGTTCGGACTGGCTGCGGCGTCCGCTGAGCGAGTCGCAGCGCGAATACGCCGCCGACGACGTGCGCCACCTGCACGCGGTGCATGCCCTGCTCGACGCAAGACTGCACGAGCTCGGCCGCCACGCCTGGCTGCAGGGCGACGCGGAACGTTCGCTGCGCCAGGCCGCGCAGGAAGGCGAAGAACCCTATCCGCACCTGGCGGTGCGCAGCGCGCAAAGCCTCGACGCGGCCGGCCAGGCCCGTCTGTGCCGGATCCTGCGCTGGCGCGATATCGAGGCCCGCCGCAGCGACAAGCCCAAGAGCTGGATCATCGACAACGAACTGGCGGTGGCGCTGGCACGGCGTCCGCCGCAGGACCAGGGCGAGTTCAACGCGACCCTCGACCGCCACCCCAAGGCGCCGCGCAAGGCGCGTGGCGAACTGTTCGACCGCGTGACCGCGCCGCTTGCCGCGGACGAGCTCGACATTCCCCTGGTCAAGGCCGACAGCCTGGACAAGCAGCGGGTGAAGGCCCTGCAGGAGGCCGTGGCCACCGTGGCGCAGCAGCACGGGCTGCCCGAAGGCCTGCTGTGCGCGCGCCGCCACCTGGAGGCCCTGCTCGAGGGCCGC
This sequence comes from Arenimonas sp. MALMAid1274, assembly GCF_049195245.1. NCBI lineage: Bacteria > Pseudomonadati > Pseudomonadota > Gammaproteobacteria > Lysobacterales > Lysobacteraceae > Arenimonas > Arenimonas sp. MALMAid1274. The sequence goes on along the minus strand of NZ_JBMIRR010000027.1, from coordinate 526,738 downwards.
GGCTGGCCCGATGCACTGCAGGGATGGCGTCGCGAACTGCTGGAACCCGCCCTGGCGCCCCTGATCCCCAGGGCAGGCGCCCCCGGCTAGCCATCGCCCGACGGCGCCCGTATAATTCGCGGACCTTCTGTGGGGGGGTAGCTCAGCTGGGAGAGCGCATCGTTCGCATCGATGAGGTCGTGGGTTCGATCCCCATCCTCTCCACCAAGATTCAAGGAACCGGACCCTGGGTCCGGTTTTTTTTGGCCGTTTGCCCCGGGTTCGCGGCCGGTCGGCGCCTGACGGGCCGAAGCCCCCGACTCCGCCTTGACAGGCGCGACAAGCCAACGGCACAGTCAGGCCATGTCCCGGCGTCCGACCACCACGACCATTACCACTACCACCTTCGCGGTGGTGCGGTCGGTCTTGCCTGGATAATCCATCCACTCTCGGCCCCGCACCTCGACAGAGGGCGGGCCCGTCGCACACCCCCACCCCCTGACCCGATGCGCGGCCTCCACCGGAGGTTGCATGAACGCGTCGCTGTCCGAATCCCTTCCCGCTCCCCTCGCGCCTCCGCGTCTTCGGGCACACAAGTTCGGCGGCAGCTCGCTGGCCGACGCCGACCGCATACGACATGTCGCCAAGCTGATGCTGCAGGCGGAAGAGCCGGCACAGGTGGTGGTGGTCTCGGCGATGCAGGGCGTCACCGATGCACTGATCGCCCTGGCCAACGCCGCGGCTGGCGGCGGGGACTGGCGAGCCGCCTGGTCGGCGCTGGCCAAACGTCATCACGACACCGCCGCGGCATTGACCGGCAATGACGACGGCGGGCTGGCGGCATGGCTGGTTGCCGAGTTCGAGCAACTGGCCGCGCTTCTGCAGGCCGTGGCGGTACTGGCCACGCCGGGTGGCCCGACCCTGGAACGCATCCAGGGCCTGGGCGAAGTGTGGTCGGCACGATTGCTCGGGGCGCACCTGCGGGGCCTCGGGGCCGACGTCGCCGTGCTGGATGCCCGCGAGGTGCTGGTGGTCGCGCACGGCGAACTGGGCGTGACGGTGGACTGGGCCCGCAGCGCCACCGCGCTGCGCGACTGGCGCGCGCGTCACCCCTCGCCGCGCGTGGTGGCGACCGGCTTCGTCGCCGGCGGTGCCGACGGCCGGCCGACCGTGCTGGGCCGCAACGGCAGCGACTATTCCGGCGCGATCTTCGCGGCCCTGTTCGAAGCCGACGAACTGCACATCTGGACCGACGTGGACGGCGTGCTGTCGGCCGATCCGCGCCTGGTCCCCGAAGCGGTGCCCCTGCCGGCCCTGAGCTATCGCGAGGCCTGTGAACTGGCCTACTTCGGCGCCAAGGTGATCCATCCGCAGACCCTCACCCCGGCCATCGCGCGCAACATGCCGGTCTGGATCCGCAACACCTTCCGCCCCGAGCGGCCCGGCACCCGCATCGGTGCCGAAGGCGATGCCGGTGGCCCGGTGAAGGGACTGACCCTGAGCCCGGGCCTGGCCCTGGTCAGCCTGGAAGGCGCGGGCCTGATCGGCGTGCCCGGCACCGCCGAACGGGTGTTCGCGGCCCTGCACGCCGCGCGTATTTCGGTGGTCATGATCTCGCAGGGCTCGTCGGAGCATTCGATCTGCTGCGTCGTGCGCGAGCAGGACGCGGTCGCGGCCGAGTCGGCGCTGAGCCACGCATTCGCACGCGAGGCGGCGGCGGGCCAGGTGCAGGGCGTGCAGCGCGTGGACGGCATCAGCGTACTGGCCGCGGTCGGCGACGGCATGGCGGGCACGCCCGGCGTGGCCGCGCAGCTGCTCAGCGCCCTGGCGCGGGCGCGGGTGAACATCCGTGCGATCGCACAGGGCGCCTCCGAGCGCAACATCTCGGTGGCCGTCGCCGCGGCCGACGCCACCCGTGCGCTGCGGGCGGCGCACGCCAGTTTCTGGCTGTCACCACAGACGGTGGCGCTGGCGGTGATCGGACCGGGCAAGGTGGGGGCCGCGCTGCTGGACCAGCTGCAGTCGGCGATGCCGCGGCTGCAGCGCGATGCGGGCCTGGACCTGCGCCTTCGCGCGCTGGCCGACAGCCGCCGGCTGTGGCGCGCTGAACACGGCGCGCCCGGCCAGTGGCGCGACCACCTGGCCGAAGCGGGCGAAGGCGATCTGGACGCGCTGGCGCCGCACCTGCTGGACGCGCACCTGCCGCATGCGGTGATCATCGACTGCAGCGCCAGCGATGCCGTGGCCGCGCGCTATCCGGCCTGGCTGGCGGCCGGCATCCACGTGATCACGCCCAACAAGCATGCGGCCGCCGGCGACTGGGCGCGCCGGCAGGCCATCGAGGCGGCACGGCTCGCCGGCGGCTCACGTTTCCGCTACGAGGCCACCGTCGGCGCGGGCCTGCCGGTGATCCAGACCCTGCGCGACCTGCTCGACACCGGCGACGAGCTGATCGCCGTGGAAGGCATCCTCTCGGGCACGCTGGCCTGGCTGTTCAACCGCTACGACGGCAGCCATCCGTTCTCGGCGCTGGTGCGCGAGGCGCATGCGCTGGGCTACACCGAACCCGACCCGCGCGACGACCTGTCGGGCGTGGACGTGGCGCGCAAGCTGGTGATCCTGGCGCGCGAGGCCGGCATCGGCCTGTCGCTGGCCGACGTCGCCGTGGAAAGCCTCGTGCCCACGGCGCTTGCGGGCGGCGACCGCGAGCGGTTCCTGGCCTCGCTGCATCAGCTCGATGCTCCCATGGCCGCTCGGCTTGCCGGCGCCCGCCAGCGTGGCGCCGTGCTTCGCTATGTCGCCCGACTCGGGCACGATCGGCGGGCCGGTGTGGCCCTGGCGGAACTGCCGGCCGACCACGCCTTCGCCCACCTCCGCCTGACGGACAACATCGTGCAGTTCACCACCCGTCGCTATCGCGACAATCCACTGATCGTGCAGGGACCGGGCGCGGGCCCGGAAGTGACCGCGGCCGGCGTGTTCTCCGACCTGTTGCGGCTGGCCGCATCGCTGGGAGCCCGCCTGTGATCGCCGACGTCGCCCGCGCCTATGCGCCCGCGTCGGTGGGCAACGTCGGCGTCGGCTTCGACATCCTGGGCCACAGCCTGTCGGGGCCTGGCGATGTCGCCACCGTGCGGCGCATCGACGAACCCGTGGTGCGCATCGCCGCCGTGCGCGGACTGGCAACCGAGCTGCCCCGCGACGCGGCCGCCAACACCGCCGGTGCGGCGCTGCTGGCGCTGCGTGCGGCCCTGTCGCTGCCTTTCGGCTTCGAGATCGAGCTCGACAAGGGCATCGCCCTGGGTTCGGGCCTGGGCGGTTCGGCGGCTTCGTGCGTGGCGGCATTGGTCGCGGCCAATGCGCTGCTCGAGAAGCCACTTTCCAACGCCGCCCTGTATCCGTTTGCGCTGGAAGGCGAGGCGGTGGCCAGCGGCGGCCGGCACGGCGACAACGTCGGGCCGATGCTGCTGGGCGGGCTGGTACTGGCCACTGCCGACCGGCTGGTGTCGGTGTCGGTGCCCGAGCGCTGGCACTGCGCCGTCGTGCACCCGCATTTCGTGCTGGAAACGCGCGCGGCGCGCGCCGCCCTGGCGGGCCACTACGCCTTGCCCGAATTCGTGACGCAAAGCGCGGCGCTGGCGCAGGTGCTGCTGGGCTGCGAGCGCGGCAATGCGGGGCTGGTGCGCGCGGGCCTGCGCGACACGCTGGTGGAACCGCGGCGCGCCGCGCTGATTCCGGGATTCGCTGCCGTGAAGCAGGCCGCGCTGGACTGCGGCGCGATGGGCGCCAGCATTTCCGGCGCGGGCCCCAGCGTGTTTGGCTGGTTCGAGTCGCGCGCTGCGGCCGAAGTGGCCGCGCAGGCGATGACCGATGCCTTTGCCGAAGCGGGCCTGGCCAGCGACCAGCGCGTCTCGCCCATCGCCGGCCCGGCGGCGGGGCTGCGCGCATGAGGATGATCAGCACGCGCGGCCGCGCTGCCCCGGTGGGCGCCAGCGAGGCGATGGTGGCAGGACTTGCGCCCGACGGCGGCCTGTACATGCCCACGGCCCTGCCCCGACGCAGCCCAGAGGATTTTTCCGGGCTTTCCTCCCTGGCGTCCGTCGCCGAAAAGCTGCTGACGCCCTTCTTTCAGGATGATCCCCTGGCGCCCTCGCTGCCCGGGATCTGCCGCGCGGCCTTCGCGGTGCCGCCGCCGCTGCGGGCCTTCGGCGATGGCGGCGACCAGATGCTCGAGCTGTTCCATGGGCCCACTGCGGCCTTCAAGGACTATGGCGCCGCCTTTCTCGCGGGCTGCCTGGCAGCCGGACCGGCGCGCACCACGCCGCTCACGGTGCTGGTCGCGACCTCGGGCGATACCGGCGCCGCAGTGGCGGCCGCCTTCCACCGCCGGCCCGGGTTCCGCGTGGCCATCCTGTATCCGCACGGGCTGGTCTCGCCAAGGCAGGCGCACCAGCTGGGCTGCTTCGGCGACAACGTGCATGCCTTCAAGGTGGCCGGCAACTTCGACGACTGCCAGCGCCTGGTGAAAGCCGCACTGGCGGACGACGCGCTGCGGGCGCAGGTGCCGCTGACCTCGGCCAACAGCATCAGCCTGGGCCGGCTGCTGCCGCAGATGGCCTACTACGCGCAGGCCAGCCTGGCGCACTGGCGCTCGCTGCGGCGTCCGCTGTCCTTCATCGTGCCCTCGGGCAATCTGGGCAATGGCCTGGCCTGCCTGCTGGCCAAGCGGATGGGTCTGCCGATCGATCGGCTGGTGCTGGCTACGAATGCCAACCAGGTGCTGCCGGAGTTTTTCGCCGGCGGCGAATATCGGCCGCGCCCGGCGATACCGACGCTGGCCAATGCGATGGACGTGGGTTCGCCCAGCAACTTCGAGCGGCTTGACTGGCTCTACCCCGACGAGCAGGAGCTGCGGCCGGCGCTGTCGGCCGAGGCGGTGTCCGACCGCCAGATCGAGCAGACCATTCGCGAGGTCCACGGGCGGCTGCAGCGCGTGCTTTGCCCGCATACCGCCACCGCCGCGCACGTGCTGCAGCGGCTGCGGCAGCGTGGGGAAACCGGTGACTGGTGCGTGGTTGCCACCGCGCACCCCGCCAAGTTCCCCGACGTGGTCGAACCGCTGGTGGGTGGCGTGGTCCCCTTGCCGCCCGCCCTGGAAGCCATGCTTGCGCGCCCTGCCCACGCCGAGCCGCTGGCCGCGGACGAGGCGGCCCTGGCCGCGGCCCTGCGGAGCCTGTAGCGCGGGTCCGGGCGTGTTCCGGCGGCGGATCCAGGACGCCAGCCCCGCAGCCGCCGGGCCAGCGGCCGGGGCTTTCTGCGATAATCCCGGACCTAGGCCCCGTAGCTCAGCTGGATAGAGCGTCCCCCTCCTAAGGGGAAGGTCGTACGTTCGAATCGTATCGGGGCCGCCATTCCTGGCCGGCATAGGCCAACGCATCCCTGGAGCCCGCAATGACCCATCCCGTCCTCACCGCCCTCGGCCTGTCCGACAACGAATCGGGCACCTACCTCGGCCGCGGCGAGTGGTCCAAGACCCGCGACGCCGGCGTCATCGAGCCCGTCAATCCCAGCACCGGCGAAGTGCTCGGCCGCGTGCAGGCCTCGTCGCAGGCCGACTACGACCTGATCCTCGAGCGCGCCCAGGCCGCCTTCAAGGTCTGGCGCACCACGCCGGCGCCCAAGCGCGGCGAAGCGATCCGCCTGTGCGCCGACGCGCTGCGCAGGCACAAGGACGCGCTGGGTTCGCTGGTGGCGCTGGAGATGGGCAAGTCCAAGCCCGAGGGCGACGGCGAAGTGCAGGAGATGATCGACATCGGCGAATTCGCCGTCGGCCTGTCGCGCCAGCTCTACGGCCTGACCATGCACTCCGAGCGTCCGGGCCACCGCATGTACGAGCAGTACCAGCCGCTGGGCATCGTCGGCATCATCAGCGCGTTCAACTTCCCGGTGGCCGTCTGGGCCTGGAACTCGTTCCTCGCCGGCGTCTGCGGCGACATCTGCATCTGGAAGCCCTCGCCCAAGACGCCGCTGTCGGCGATCGCGTCGATGAAGATCTGCAACGAGGCGCTGCAGGCCGGTGGCTTCCCGGACATCTTCTTCCTGTTCAACGACGGCGGCACCGACCTGGCCTCGGCCTTCGTGGACGACCGGCGCATCCCGCTGATCAGCTTCACCGGCTCGACCAAGGTCGGCCGCATGGTCGGCGAGCGCGTGGCGCGCCGCATGGGCCGCTCGCTGCTGGAGCTGGGTGGCAACAACGCGATCATCGTCGACCCCTCGGCCGACCTGAAGCTGGCCATCCCGGCCATCGCCTTCGGCGCCGTCGGCACCGCCGGCCAGCGCTGCACCACCACGCGCCGCCTGTTCGTGCACGAATCCATCTACGCCGACGTGCTGGCCAAGCTGGTGGCGGCCTACAAGCAGGTGGAGAAGAAGATCGGCGACCCCACCGACGCGGCCAACCTGATGGGCCCGCTCAACAGCTCCGACGCCGTGGATGCCTACCTCGACGCCGTCGCCAAGGCCAAGGCCGCCGGCGGCAAGGTCGAGACCGGCGGCGCGCGCATCGAGGGCAAGGGCAACTTCGTGCTGCCCACGATCATCACCGGACTGCACAACAGCGCCGAGGTGGTGCAGACCGAAACCTTCGCGCCGATCCTGTACGTGATGCCGTACGCGACCCTGGACGAGGCGATCGAACTTCAGAACGCCGTGCCTCAGGGCCTGTCCTCGTCCATCTTCACCACCGACCTGCGCGCGGCCGAGCAGTTCCTGTCCGCGGCCGGCTCCGACTGCGGCATCGCCAACGTCAACATCGGCACCTCGGGCGCGGAGATCGGCGGCGCCTTCGGCGGCGAGAAGGAAACCGGCGGTGGCCGCGAATCCGGCTCGGATGCGTGGAAGGTGTACATGCGGCGCCAGACCAATACCATCAACTATTCCAACGCGCTGCCGCTGGCCCAGGGCATCAAGTTCGACCTCTGAGGAACGACGATGACCGACACCCCGCTGCCGCCCTCCCCGCCGCCGTCGCCGGCCCCGCTGCCGCCGGCCTCGCCGGCGCCCGCGCCGGCGCCGGCCGGCAAGCCCACCAGCGTGCTGGCCATCATCAGTTTGATCTCCGGCATCCTGGGCTGGACCCTGCTGCCGTGGCTGGGCAGCCTGGCCGCGATCGTCACCGGCCACATGGCGCGCTCGGAAATCCGCCGCAGCCAGGGCGGGATGGAAGGCGATGGGCTGGCCGTGGTGGGCCTGGTGCTGGGCTGGGCCATGGTGATCATCAGCCTGCTGACCATCCTGGCCTTCGTGTTCTTCCTCGGCGGGTTGGCCGTGCTGCTGACGATGCTGGGCATCAGCGGACAGTACTGAGCCCACGCGATGTATTCCCTTGCCCGACCGTTCCTGTTCCACCTCGACGCGGAGCGCGCGCATGGGCTGGGGCTGCAGGCCCTGGAGCTGGCCTACGGCACCGGCCTCAATCCCATGGTGGCGCTGCGGCCCAAGCCCCTGCCCACCAAGGCCTTCGGTCTGACCTTCCCCAATCCGGTCGGCTGTGCAGCCGGCCTGGACAAGAACGGCGCGCACGTGGACGCGCTGCTGGGCCTGGGCTTCGGCTTCGTCGAGGTCGGCACCACCACGCCCCGGCCGCAGGAAGGCAACCCCAAGCCGCGCATGTTCCGTCTCCCCGAGCACAACGCGGTGATCAACCGCCTGGGCTTCAACAACGAGGGCGTGGATGCGCTGGTGCGCAACGTCGGCCGCGCGCGCCGCAAGCGCGGGCTGCTGGGCATCAACATCGGCAAGAACAAGGACACGCCCAACGAAGACGCGGTGGACGATTACCTCTACTGCCTGGAGCGCGTGTACCCGCTGGCCGACTACATCACCATCAACATCTCCTCGCCCAACACCGCCGGCCTGCGCGAGCTGCAGGAAGAACAGGCGCTGCGCCAGCTGATCGGCACCCTGCGCGAGGCGCAGGAAAAATTCGGCGCCCAGCACGGCAAACGCGTGCCGATGCTGGTGAAGGTCGCGCCCGACCTGTCCGACGACGACGTGGACGCCTGCGGGCGCGTGCTGGGCGACCTGAAGGTGGACGGCGTGATCGCCACCAACACCACCACCGACCGCCTGCCCGTGGAAGGCCACAAGCTGGCCCACGAAACCGGCGGGCTGTCGGGCCAGCCGCTGTACGGCAAGTCCACCGCGATCATGCGGCGGCTGCGGTCGCGGCTGGATCCGGCCATCCCCATCATCGGCGTGGGCGGCATCCTCAGCGGCGCCGACGCGGCCGGCAAGATCACGGCGGGCGCGCAGATGGTGCAGTTCTACACCGGCCTGGTCTACCGCGGACCCGAGCTGATCGCCGAATGCGTGGACGCGATCCGCCGCCGGCGCGAGGGCGGCCCGGCATGAGCGGCTACCAGCTGGCCGAGGATGTCTCGCTGGCCGGCCGCAACACCTTCCGGGTCCCCGCCCGCGCCGCGATGATGGCCGACGTGTCGCGCGCCGATGCACTGGCCGGGCTGTTCGAGTTCGCGATGCTGCGCGATGGCCCCGTGCTGATGCTGGGCGAAGGCAGCAACCTGCTGTTCGCCGGCGATTTTCCGGGCGTGGCGATCTGCCTGACGATGGCCGGCGTGCGCATCGTGCAGGACGGCCCCGAGGCCGCCGTGGTGCGCGCCGAGGCCGGCATGAACTGGAACGACCTGGTGGGCTGGACCCTGGCCCGCGGCCTGCTGGGGCTGGAGAACATGGCCCTGATCCCCGGCACGGTGGGCGCGGCGCCGATCCAGAACATCGGCGCCTACGGCGTCGAGGTGGGCGAATTCATCACCGCGGTCGAGGCCTTCCAGCGCGACACCGGGCAGGTCAAGCGGCTCGACCGCGAGGACTGCGCCTTCGGCTACCGCGACAGCGTCTTCAAGCGGGAACCCGAACGCTGGGTCGTGACCGCGGTCGAGTTCACCCTGCCGCGCCAGCGGGAACTGCGGCTCGACTATGCCGGCGTGCGCGAAGAGCTGGCGGCCATGAAGGTCGACACGCCGCGAGCGGTGCACGTGGCCGAAGCCATCAGCCGCATCCGCACGCGCAAGCTGCCCAATCCGGCGGTGCTGGGCAATGCCGGCAGCTTCTTCAAGAATCCGGTGGTGCCGGCGGCGGTGGCCGATGCGCTCAAGGACCGGCACCCCACCCTGCCCGTGTTCCCCGGCGACGAGGGCCAGCGCAAGCTGTCCGCCGCCTGGCTGATCGAAGCCTGCGGCTGGAAGGGCTTCCGCGAGGGCGATGCCGGCGTGGCGGCGCAGCACGCCCTGGTGCTGGTCAACCACGGCCAGGCCAGCGGCGCCCAGCTGCTGGCGCTGGCGCGGCGCGTCGCGGCTTCCGTGCACGACCGCTTCGGCGTCGCGCTCGAGCCCGAACCCCGCATCATCGGCGCCCGCTTCGACGACCCCGGCGCGTGAGCGCCACCAGCGCCGCCGACGCCCGCGCCGCCAACGTCACCCGCGCGGTGCTGCTGATGGCGGCCAGCACGGTGTTCTTCGGCTGCATGGCGGTGTGCATCCGGCTGGCGTCCAAGCAGCTGCACGCCTTCGAGATCGCGTTCTTCCGCAACGTGTTCGGCTTCGTGTTCGTGCTGCCGCTGCTGCTGCGGCATGGCCCGTCGATCCTTCGCACCCGCAAGCTGCCCTTCTACGTCGTGCGCTGCCTGATCGGCATCGTGTCCATGCTGGCCGGCTTCTGGGCCATCGTGCACCTGCCGCTGGCGCAGGCAATCGCGCTGTCGTATTCGACGCCGCTGTTCGTCACCATCGGCGCGGTGCTGGTGCTGGGCGAAATTGTTCGCGCGCGGCGCTGGAGCGCGGTGCTGGTCGGCTTCCTGGGCGTGATGGTGATCGTGCGTCCCGGCAGCGATGCCTTCACCGCCGCCAGCCTGGTGGCCCTGCTGGCGGCGGTGGCCAGCGCCAGCGTCGCGATCAGCATCAAGTTCCTCTCGCGCACCGAGCACCCGGACGCGATCGTGATCTACACCACCCTGCTGTGGATCCCGATGTCGCTGGTGCCGGCGCTGATGGTGTGGGAAATGCCGCAGGGCATCACCTGGCTGTGGCTGGTGCTGGCCGGCTTCCTGGGCAGCACGGCGCACCTGTTCTGGACCCGTGCGCTGAAACTGGGCGATGCCTCGATGCTGACGCCGATCAGCTTCCTGCAGATCCTGGTGGTGTCGGTGTTCGGCTACCTGCTCTTCGACGAAAGCCTGGACCGCTGGACCGTGCTGGGCGCGGCCATCATCTTCGGCTCCAATGTGTACATCGCCCGGCGCGAATCGCGGCTGGCCCGGCAAACCGTGACCGATCCCGACATCGGCGGCGAAACGCCCGGTCCACGCTGAGCCTGCGGCACCGCTGCTCAGCGTGCGCGCGGCAGGTGCGCGGCTTCCTCGGCCAGGCTGTCCAGCGCCGCCTGCTGCTCGGCATCGCGCTCAGACGGCGGCAGGTCATGCAGCCACTGCACGTCGCTGGCGAAGACCGCGCGCGCTTCCGCGGCCTGGCCGCTGCGCTCCAGCGCGGTGGCCAGGGCCCAGCCTATGCGCGGATTCGGCGTGTCGCCCGTTTCGCGCTCGGCCTCCGAGCGCGCCCGAAGCTCGCGCAGCAGCCCGATGGCCTGCGGGTAGCGACCCGCCCGCAGCCAGGTCAGGCACTGCACCATGTCGGCCACGTTGCTCTGCGGATGTTTCTCCCCCAGCACCTCGATCGAAAGCGGGCGGGCATGGTCCAGCTGCGCCTGCACCACCGCCGGAGGGCGGCCGGCGCGATGCAGGGTGCTGGCGTGGTTGACCTCCAGGAACACGGTGTCGGGATGGCGCGGCCCCAGCAGCCGACGGCGCGCCTGCAGCAGTTCGCCCTCCATGCCCAGCGCCTCGTCGAAGCGCTGCCGGCGCGCGAGCAGCGAGGCCAGGTTGAGCTTGGCGCGCAGCGTGGCCGGTGAATCGGCTCCCATCAGCCCCTGCCGGGCCTCGTACACCGCCCGCATCAAACGCTCCGCCTCGTCGTATTCGCGCAGGTCCAGCAGCATGTTGGCCAGGTTGCCGCGCTCGGACAGCGTGAACGGGTGTTCGGCGCCGAGCTTGCGCTCGCTGATCGCCGCGCGTTCGCGCTGCAGGGCCACCGCGGCCTCGGTGTCGCCGTCCATCGCCCGCATCACCGCCAGCCGGCCCATGGTGTTGGCGGTGGTGTCGTCGTCCGGCCCAAGCGCGGCCAGCCGCTGCGTGTACAGGGTTTCGAAGATGGCCCGCGCCTCGCGGATGTCGCCCATGCGACCCATGCTCAGGCCCAGGTCGTCCTGCAGAGCCAGCAGCAGCGGATCGGACGCCGCGCGCACGGCCCGTTCGCGATAGTAGAGCGCCTGCTGCAGCGCGCGGGCACGCGGACGGTCGCCCTGCGCGAACACCAGGCTGGCCTGCTGGCGTTCCGCGTCCAGGCGAAGGTCGCGGTCGGCCGACGGGGCGGTGGTCGCCGCCAGCGTGGCCTCGACCAGCGCCTGCGCTTCGGGCAGCCGGCCGGCCCGCGCGGTGGCTTCGCTCTGCAGGTTGCGGGCCTGCAGCGTTTCCAGCGCGGTCGCGCCATGGGCACCGGCCCGGTACTCGGCCACCTGCGCGAACGTCGCCGCCGCTTCCTCCGACAGCCCCAGCGCCAGCTGCACCTTGCCGACCGACAGGCGCAGGTCGGCGGCCAGCTCGGGCTGGTCTTCGAAATCACGGCCGATGGCCACCTGCGCGGCGGACAGCACGTCGCGCCCGATCAGGGACCGCGCCAGGTCCGGCGGGCTGCTGCTGGCCAGCGCCTGCTCGAGCATCGGCAGCTTCTCCGGCGCCGACTTCTGCAGCTGCGAGCGCAGGCCCGAAGTCAGGCTGATGCCCATCGCCTCGATGTCGATGCCTTCCAGCATCGACTGCTGGAACGCCGCCACCCGCTCGAGTTCGGCGCTGCGTTGTTCGGCCAGTTCACGCTGCACGGTCGCCTGGTGCAGGCCATACAGCGACATGCCCAGGCCCGCCAGCACCGCCAGCGAGATGGCGCCGACGGCGAGCGCCGCGACGCGATGCCGCCGCAGGTAGGTGCCCAGCACGTAGCGACGCGTATGGGGCACCGCCAGCAGCGGCCGGTCCTCCAGGAAGCGCCGCAACTCGTCGGCCAGCTCGGCCGCCGAACGGTAGCGCTCGGCGCGTTCGCGGCGCATGGCCTTCATCACCACCCAGTCCAGCTCCGAGCGCAGCAGCTTGCGCAGGCGTGGCCGGCTCAGCCCCAGCTGTTCTGCGCGCGCCTCGACGTTGCCGGGCGCCAGCGTCGCGATCTGCTCCCAGGGCGGCCGCAGGCTGGTGCTGGCGGTGTGCGCGGCGGCACTGGTGTCCATGCCCACGCCGGGCCGCCGGCCCGCCAGCAGTTCGTACAGCAGCACACCCAGCGAGTAGACGTCGCTGCGCGTGTCCACTTCGACGCCCGGCGCCAGGCCGGCCTGTTCGGGGCTCATGTAGTCGGGCGTGCCGGCGCGCTCGAACCCGCCCTCGGGTTCCCCGGGCGACAGGGAACGGCGGGCGGCCGTGGCGATGCCGAAGTCGATGATCTTGGGCAGGGCACGGCCATCCACGTCCGCCACCAGGATGTTGCCGGGCTTGAGGTCGCGATGGATGACGCCCTTCTGGTGCGCATGCTGCACGCCTTCGCAGATGCGGATGAACAGCTCGATGCGCGCCCGCAGCGGCAGCTTGCGCGCCTCGCAGTAACGCGTGAGCGGCTCGCCCTCGATGAACTCCATCGCGAAAAAGGGAAAGCCGTCGGGCGTCGCACCGGCGTCGTAGACCTGGGCGATGGCCGGATGCTTCATCTGCGCCAGCAGCTGGCGCTCGATTTCGAAGTAGGCCAGGTGGCGCGCGTCCAGCCGGCGCGCATGCAGCAGCTTCAGCGCCACGGTGCGCCGCACCGGCTCCAGCTGCTCGGCGCGGTAGACCTCGCCCATGCCGCCCTGCCCGAGCAGGGTCTCGATGCGGTAGCGCCCCAGGCGCGACCCGGGCGGCAAGGTGCCGGTGCCGGCAGCCGCCGGCGCCCCCGTGCGGGTGGGCAGGCCCTGGGTCGGGTCGAGGTCGTTGGGGTCTTGGGAGCTTGTCATGGCGCTGGATCGATTCTGGAACCGGCCACCCGGGTTCGTCCATTACCCCAACGTCCGGACGCGCGCGTCGCGGCCGGGCTCGGCTAGACTCGGCTGGCCACCCGGGATGTCCGTTCCACCCCCGCCATGAGCCGAAGCGACGCCGACCCCATCACCGCCCAGTTGACCCTGCTCAGCGCCGGACCGCGCCGCAGCGGGCCGCGTTCGGCCTGCGTGGTGGTCATCCACGGCGAAGGCCTGGGCAAACGGGCCGACATCGAGGACAAGCCCGTCATCGTCGGCCGCTCGCAGGAGGCCGACCTGCACATTCCGCACAACTCGGTGTCGCGCCAGCATTGCCAGATCTGGCGCGAGGGCGAGGCCTACCGCATCCGGGACCTGGAGGCGACGAACCGGACCCGGGTGAACGAACAGCCCATCACCGAAACCCTGCTCGCCGACGGCGACCACGTCACCCTGGGCGAATCCATCCTCAAGTTCATCAGCCACTCCAGCGTCGAGGCCCGCTACCACGAGGAGGTCTACCAGCTGGCCACGCACGATGCCCTCACCGAGCTCTACAACCGCCGCCACTTCGTCGACCTCGTGGACAAGGAAATCGCCCGGGCGCTGCGCCACGACCGGCCGCTGGTGATGTGCATCATCGACGTGGACCTGTTCAAGCCCGTCAACGACCGCTACGGCCACATCGCCGGGGACGGCGTGCTGCGACAGCTGGCAGGCGTGGTGCGTGGCTTCGTGCGCGGCGAGGACATTGCCGCGCGGATCGGCGGGGAAGAGTTCGCGGTGCTGCTGCCGGAGTCGGACCTCGGCGCGGCCACGGCCTTCGCTGAACGGCTGCGCGAAGCCGTCGCGGCCAGCGTGTTCGAGCTCGGCGGCGAGCCGAGGCAGATCACCATCAGCATCGGCATCGCCGGACTGGATCCGCGCCGCGGCGACCGCAGCACCCTGATGCGGGCGGCCGACGCCGCGCTGTACCGCGCCAAGGACGAAGGCCGCAACCGGGTCTGCGTGCAGGACGCCTAGGGCGGCAGGTCTTCGCCCGCGGGCTCGGGCGGGCCGCGATGGTTGGGCCGCACGATCAGGTAGACCAGGCAGGACCAGGTCAGCGCCGCCGCCCAACCGGCCAGGATGTCGGACGGATAGTGCACCCCCAGGTAAACCCGCGACGCGCCGACCCACAGCGCGAACAGTCCGCCCAGCACCAGGGCGGGCCAGCGCCAGGCCGTATGCCAGACCAGCAGCAGCACCGCGGCCGCCAGCGTCGCCGAGCCCATGGCGTGGCCGCTGGGAAAACTGAAGGTGTGTTCGGGCGCGATCGACAGCCACAGGTCGGGGCGTTCGCGTTCGAACACGGCCTTGCCCGCCAGGTTGAGCAGGGCCGAGCCGCCCACCGTCACGCCGAAGAAGATCGCGCGACGCACGTGCGTGGCCACCAGCAGGCCCACGAACAGCAGCAGGTCCACCGGAATCACGCCCCAGGCGAAGCCCAGCTCGCTGCCCAGCGTCATGGCGGCATCCATGCCGGGCGAGGTGAAGTCGCGCGCGAAGCGCAGCAACGGCTCGTCGAAGCCGAAGGTGTCGGCCTCGTGCACGTCCTCGGCCAGCTCGGCGAACAGGGCCAGCGGCAGCGCCACGCCCAGGAAGGCCAGCGCCAGACGACGCACCCGGCGCGTCAGGAACCGGGCGGTGGCCTCGACCAGCGCAGGCCAGTGCGCCAGCAGCCTGCGGACCGGGGTCAGGGCGACGGTCCCGCGTAGCGCCGTGCCACGTACTGGTCGATCACCGCGACGAACTCGTCGGCGATGTTCTCGCCACGCAGCGTCATCGCCTTCTCGCCATCGATGAACACCGGGGCGGTGGGCGCCTCGCCGGTGCCCGGCAGCGAAATGCCGATGTCGGCATGCCGCGATTCACCGGGCCCGTTGACCACGCAGCCCATCACCGCCAGCGACAGGTTCTCGACGCCGGGGTACTTGAGCTTCCACACCGGCATCTGGCCGCGCACGTGCGCCTGCACCTTCTGCGCCAGCACCTGGAAGAACTCCGACGTCGTGCGGCCGCAGCCCGGGCAGGCGGTAACCAGCGGCGTGAATGCGCGCAGCCCCATGGTCTGCAGCAGCTCCTGCGCTACGGTGACTTCCAGGTTGCGCGAGGCGCCCGGCTCGGGCGTGAGCGAAATGCGGATGGTGTCGCCGATGCCTTCCTGCATCAGCACCGCCAGCGCGGCGCTGGAGGCCACGATGCCCTTGCTGCCCATGCCGGCCTCGGTCAGGCCCAGGTGCAGCGGGAAGTCCGAGCGCGTGGCCAGGTCGCGGTAGACCGCGATCAGCTCCTGCACGCCGCTGACCTTGGCCGACAGCACGATGCGGTCCCGCGGCAGGCCGATCTCGACCGCGCGCTCGGCCGACTCCAGCGCCGACACCACCAGCGCCTCGCGCAGCACCCGCGCCGCATCCCAGGGCTCGGCGCGCGCCGCGTTCTCGTCCATCAGGCGCGCCGCCAGGGCCTGGTCCAGCGAGCCCCAGTTGACGCCGATGCGGACCGGCTTGCCGAAGCGCACCGCCATCTCGACGATGGCCGCGAACTGCGTGTCGCGCTTGCGCCCGAAGCCGACGTTGCCGGGATTGATGCGGTACTTGGCCAGCGCCTCGGCACAGGCCGGTTCGGCGGCCAAAAGCCGGTCGCCGTTGTAGTGGAAGTCGCCGACCAGCGGCACCGGCACCGACATCATGTCGAGCTTTTCGCGGATGCGCGGCACGGCGGCGGCCGATTCGGGATTGTTGACCGTGATGCGCACCAGCTCGGAACCGGCGCGCCAGAGTTCGGCCACCTGCTTCACGGTGCCGGCGACGTCGGCAGTGTCGGTGTTGGTCATCGACTGCACCACCACGGGCGCGCCGCCACCGATCACCACCTTGTCCACGCTGACGGCCCGGGTGGCGCGGCGCGGGTTGGCGCGGGCCTCGCTCATGCCGCCGCCTCCGTTTCCGCACGCCGCTCGCCCAGCAGCACGTAGTCGCCGGCGTTGAGCACCACCTCCACCTCGGGCAGCAGGTCGGGACCGCGCGGCGTGAGCTCCGGGAACTGGCCGCTGCTGTCATGGATGACCTCGATGCGGCTGCCCGACTCGATCGCGGCATTGGAAACGAAGCAGCGACCGGTGCCGCCCTCGATCGGGAAGATCTCCACGGCGCGGTTGATCTGGCGACTACCGCCATCGGCGCTGACCACCCGCAGGGCGACCGCGCTGGACTTGCGCGACAGAAGTTCGACGCCCGCCGACAGGCTGCCGTCGTCCTCGTAGCGCAGCCAGCGCATCACGCCCACCATCCACTCGGCGTCCTCGCCTTCGTCGCCGAAGTTCAGGCCGACCAGTTCGCCGACGCGCGCCCGCGCCTGGTCGGCGCTTTCCCAGACCATGCGATACCCGCCAAGACTCTGGTCGAGCACCTTGCCGGTGAAGCGGTTGACGCGGGTCATGTTGGCCGCGCCCTGGGTCCAGCTGGCGCCGCTGACCACGTGCACCGTGCCCTGCGCGGAATGTTTCATGAAGGTGTCGAAATCGCGCTGGCCGGCCAGGAAATAGTGCAGGCCGCTCAGGCCCAGCACGGTTTCCAGGCGATGCCCGGCCGGCAGCCGCACCAGGCCACGCGCGGCGATCTGGCCGAAGGCACGACGCAGGCGGATCAGCAGGTCGTTGCCGACGCGCACGCCGGGACCCGGTCCCGGGCTGAGCTCGGCCTGTCCGTCGCGCACCCGGCCCAGCGCGCGCTCGACATCAGTGGAAAAGGCGCGCAGGTCCAGCCACAGGGAATGGGATTCATCGCCCGCCCCCGGTCCGGGTCCGCGGTCGGCGTCTTCGGGCACGACCGGGGCCAGCGCATCGGGCGGCTGCTCGCTAAGGCCACAACGCGCAGCGTAGCCGCGGGTGATGGGCCACAGGCTGTCCTGCTCGGCCTGACCGAAGGCATAGGGATTGATCGCCGCGAGCAACAGCGTCTGGACGTAGACCGTGTAGACGTCGACCTGGCCACCGGCAAGCTTGTCGTCCACCGTCTTGCGGTCGAGCTTGATGGAAGCCGCGAAGCGGTGAACCCGATGCAGGCCCTGCCAGGTACCGGCCGCCGGCGGCCGGTACACCCGCCAGGCGAGCGCCAGGGCGCGCGAGTAGTGCCAGGCCGCGCGCTGCAGCGCCTGCAGCACGCTGCCACCGCGCAGGAACGGCACCGAGCCGGAGGGCGCGCACAGGTCTGCCGCCGCGGCGCGATAGCCGTGGCCCAGCGCGAGGTGGAACTTTTCCGCAGACGCGGCCGCCCGCGCCTTGTCGGCCGGCAGGGGCAGCGGGTTGCTGGCGAA
This sequence comes from Arenimonas sp. MALMAid1274, assembly GCF_049195245.1. Classification (NCBI taxonomy): domain Bacteria; kingdom Pseudomonadati; phylum Pseudomonadota; class Gammaproteobacteria; order Lysobacterales; family Lysobacteraceae; genus Arenimonas; species Arenimonas sp. MALMAid1274. The sequence goes on along the minus strand of NZ_JBMIRR010000027.1, from coordinate 509,236 downwards.
CTGCCGCTCGAGCAGGGTGATGGACTCGACCACGGCCGCGCGCAGTTCTTCCAGCGCGGCCAGGCGCTGGCCACCGTCGAGCTTCTGCGACGACAGCGCCTCCAGCGCGCGCGCCAGTTCCTGCTCGGCGGCCTCGGCGTTGGCGCGCGGCAGTGCCGCGACCCAGGCCTTCACCTTGCGCGGCTCGGCGGCGAACCCGGTGGCGCCCCCGTGGGTGGGCGGCAGGTCCTGGCTCAGTCTTCGGTAGCTTTCGCTCATCGGGGGTCCTCGTGGTGCCGTCAGTTTAGACCGGCGCGGTGCCCGGGCCCTACCCCCGCGCGGGCGCGGTATCCTGTCAGGCCGAGTCCGGCCCCCGACATGATCCAGCTTGCCCGTGAACGCCAGGTCCTGCGCCCGTCCCAGCTCAATGCGCTGGCGCGCGACCTGCTGGAGGGCAGCTTCCCCCAGGTCTGGGTCGAGGGCGAGATCAGCAACTACTCGCGCCCGGCCTCCGGACACGCCTATTTCACCCTGAAGGACGACCGCGCCCAGGTGCGCTGCGCGCTGTTCAAGCCCAAGGCCCAGGCCCTGCGCTTCCAGCCGCGCGATGGCCTGCAGGTGCTGGCCCGCGGCCGCCTGACCCTGTACGAGGCGCGCGGCGACTACCAGCTGGTGCTCGACCACCTGGAGGAGGCCGGCGAAGGCGCACTGCGCCGCGCCTTCGAGCAGCTGAAGGCGCGCCTCGCGGCCGAAGGGCTGTTCGATCCGGCCCGCAAGCGGCCCCTGCCCGCCTTCCCACGTCGCCTGGGCGTGATCACCTCGCCGCGCGGAGCCGCGGTGCGCGACGTGATCAGCGTGCTGGGCCGCCGCTTTCCGCTGCTGGCGGTGGACGTGCTGCCGGTGCCGGTGCAGGGCGACGGTGCCGCCGCGCAGATCCTGGACATGCTGGTACGGGCGGGCCGCTCGGGCCGCTACGACCTGCTGCTGCTCACGCGCGGCGGCGGTTCGCTGGAAGACCTGTGGGCCTTCAACGACGAAGCCCTGGCGCGCGAGATCGTCGCCTCGCCGGTGCCGGTGGTGTCGGCCGTGGGCCACGAGATCGACTCGAGCCTCAGCGATTTCGCGGCTGACCTGCGCGCGCCGACGCCGTCGGCCGCCGCCGAGCTGATCGTGCCCGAGCGCGGCGAGCTGCTCGCGCGGCTGCAGCAGCGACACCGCCAGCTGCAGGCCCTGCTGGCGCGCGGCACCGCGGCCCGCGCGCAGCGCGCCGACCAGGCCTACCTCAAGCTGCAGGCGCTGCGCCCGCACCTGCGGCTCGAGCGTGGCCGTGGCCGCCTCGCCGCCCTGCAGCGACGGCTGGACCAGGCCCTGGAATCCTCCCTCGCCCGCCGCAGCGAACGGCTGGCGCGGGCCCTGCGCCGCCTGGACCAGGCCCATCCGCAGCAGTCGCTGCAGCGGCACGCCCATCGCCTGCAGCTTCTGCGCGAGCGGCTGCACGCCTTGACGCAGCAGCGCATGCAGCGCCGCCGCCTGCAGCTGCAGGGACTGGCAAGGACATTGGCAGGCGTGAGTCCGCTGGCGACGCTGGCGCGCGGCTACGCCATCCTGCAGCGCGACAGCGATGGCGGGGTGCTGCGCCGCCCCTCGGACGCTGCGCCCGGCCAGTCCGTCACCGCACGTTTGGCCGAGGGCCGACTCACGCTGAGGGTAGAGGCCAGTTCCGGGCCCGACGGTACCGGCGACGCCTGATCCGCGGTCGCGGGCTCAGCTCCCTTGGGGCGACGTACCAGCGCGCACGGGTCCGCCCGCGAACTCCACGCCGTGGGTGCGCCCGCTTTTGGCCCGGTACATCGCCTCGTCGGCCTTGCGCAGCAGCACTTCGGCCTGGTCACCGTCTTCGGGGAAGCGCGCCACGCCGATGCTGGCACCCACCACCACCCAGTGACCCTCGATCTGCACCGGCCGGTTGATGGCCGACTGCACACGCAGCGCCACCGCACGCAGCCAGTCTTCATCCACGCCCTGCGCGGTCGGCACCAGCACCAGGAACTCGTCGCCGCCCATGCGCGCCACCAGGTCGCCCGGCCGCACGGCGTCGCTGAGGCGCCGGCCGATTTCGGCCAGCAGCAGGTCGCCAGCGGCGTGGCCGTAGGTGTCGTTCACCGGCTTGAAACCGTCCAGGTCGAAGGACAGCAGCGCGAAACCATCGTCGCCACGCCGCCCGCGCGCAATCATGCGGTCCAGCTGCTGCAGCGCCCAGCGCCGGTTGGGCAGGTTGGTCAGGACATCCATGCCCGCAAGCCGGCGGATGCGCTGGCGGTCGTGAAGGATGCGAGCGATCGCCAGCGCCGCCAGCATGCTCAATACGACGCGGACCAGGAAACCGGTGGTTTCCCACCACGGTTTGTGATGCCAGCCCTCGCGCGGCACCGCCGACATCAGCCAGCTTCCGCCGGGCAGGAAGATCGGCATCTTCACCGGACGATCCGAGGCCAGCAGGCGGGGGCCGCGGATGATCTCGCCGCCGGGCCCGGTCGCATCGCGACCGACGATGTCCAGCTCGAATTCCTTGGCCAGCTTCGGCAGGCCCGCGCGCTCCAGCGTCTGCTCGTAGTCCAGCACCATGCTGACCGCGCCCCAGTAGCGCGGCACGCCTTCCACGTTCACCCAGATCGGAACGCGCAGCGCGAGCGCCTCGCCGCCCTGCACCAGCTTGAAGGGGCCCGCCAGCACCGGTCCGTCTTCGGTGATCGCACGCAGCATGGCCTCCTTCTGCCCCGGCTCCTCGAGCAGGCGGATGCCAAGCGCGGCTTCATTGCCAGGCAGGGGGTAGATGCTGGTGACCACGAACTTCGGCGCCAGCGACAGGTTGACGATGCGCGGCTGATTGATCAGCAGTTCTTCGGCCGTCGCGCGGAAGTCCTCCTCCGACACCCCGTCGCGCAGAACGATCTGCACCGCCAGCCCGCGCACCAGGGCGACGCTGGCGTAGATGTCGCGCTCGAGCTGGGAGCGGAAACTGAGCAGGTCGGTCTGCACTTGCGCGCGCCGCTGGCTCAGGTCGCGCTCGCGTTCGAGCTCGGCGGTGTTGACACTGAAGTAGACGCCCAGCGCGAGAACGCCCAGCCCGGCCAACCAATGCCGGCCCGGGCGCAGCCAGCTGCCCCCGGGCGGGGCAAGCTCGCGGCCCTCGGCCTGGCGTCTGGGCGGGCGGATCGGCATACCGGCAATTTACACCCGCGGCGCGCCGGCCGGCGGGCCATCGGGCGGCTTCAACGGCTACCGGAAAGCCCGTAGGCTTCCGGCATGCAGGGGGAGCCGACCGACGAAGAATTGATGCTGGCGTACGGGGCCGGCGACATCGCCGCGTTCCAGGCCCTGTATTCGCGCCACCGCGGCCCGCTGTTCCGGCACCTGGCGCGGCAGCTGCGCGATCCGGGCCTGGCCGAGGAGTACTTCCAGGACGTGTGGCAGCGCGTGATCACCGCGCGAGAACGCTACCGGCCCGATGCCCGCTTCGCCACCTGGCTCTACCAGATCGCGCACAACCGCCTCACCGACCACTGGCGCGCGAAGCAGCATCGCCCCAGTGCGCCCGAGGACGCCGACGAACTGGCCGCCAAGGTGCCGGATCCGGAAACGCCCGAGCGCACCCTGTCGGCCTTCGAGGAACGCCGCCGCCTGCAGCGGGCCCTGGAGGAGTTGCCTGACGATCAGCGCGAGGTGGTGTTGCTGCGGCTGGAGCAGGAATTGAGCCTGGAGGAGATCGGCAAGATCACCGGCGTGGGCCGGGAGACGGTGAAATCGCGCCTGCGCTACGCCATGGACAAGCTGCGCGCGAGGCTGCGGCCATGACCGGTCAACCCCGTTTCCTGGACTGGCCCGTTGACAGCAGGGCCACCCCCACCAGGAGTTCTGCCATGCGTCGTTTCGTCATCAGCTGCCTTGCCCTCGCCGTAGCCGCCGGCTGCGCCCAGAAGTCCATGGAAACCGCTTCGGAGCCGGCCGGCGCCGGCAACCCGCGGCCCGAACCCGTCGTCGCTGACGCGACCGCCGACACCGCGCCGCTTCCGCAGGCGAACCTGACATCCAAGCCGCGCGCCGACCGCCTGCTGGCCGAGGCCGCCGCGGGCCGTGCGGCCGAGATGGAATCGCGCCGCAAGTCACAGGACCAGGCGGCCATGGTGGCGCAGGAATACTACGCGCCGCCGCCGGCCCCGCCCGCCCCGCCCGCTTCGGTGGCGCCGCAGGCCGTCATGGCCATGCCCAGGATGGTCACGGCCGAGCCGAATACCGAGCGCTATGCGGAGTTCGATGACAACGGCATCGTGCGCACCGCCGAGAATCCGGTGTCCACCTTCTCCATCGACGTCGACACCGGCAGCTACAGCAATGTGCGCCGCATGCTGGCCCAGGGCCAGCTGCCGCCCAAGGACGCGGTGCGGGTCGAGGAGATGATCAACTACTTCGACTATGGCTACGCCGGTCCGCGCGATCGCAGCCAGCCCTTCGCGGTGGCCACCGAGCTGGCACCGGCGCCGTGGAACGACAAGCGCCTGCTGCTGCAGGTGGGCATCCAGGGCTATGACGTACCCGCCAGCGAAATCCCGGCCTCGAACCTGGTGTTCCTGATCGACACCTCGGGCTCGATGGCCGAGCAGGACAAGCTGCCCCTGCTCAAGGAAAGCTTCCGCCAGCTGGTGCCGCGCCTGCGCGCGCAGGACCGCGTGTCCATCGTGGTGTATGCCGGCAGCGCCGGTCTGGTGCTGCCGCCGACGTCGGGCGACCGCCATGACGAGATCCTGCAGGCGCTGGACCGGCTCGAGGCCGGCGGTTCGACCAACGGTGGCGAAGGCATCGACCTGGCCTACCTGATGGCCCGGCAATCCTTCATCGACGGCGGCGTGAACCGCATCGTGCTGGCCACCGACGGCGACTTCAACGTCGGCATCTACGACGAGCGCGCACTGGAGACCAAGGTCGAACAGGGCCGCAAGTCCGGCATCGCGCTGACCACGCTTGGCTTCGGCCAGGGCAACTACAACGAGGCGCTGGCCGAAAAGCTGGCCGACGTGGGCGACGGCAACCACGCGTACATCGACAACCTGATGGAAGGCCGCAAGGTGCTGGTCGAGGAAATGAGCTCGACGCTGATGACCATCGCCAGCGACGTCAAGATCCAGGTCGAGTTCAACCCGGCGATGGTGGCCGAGTACCGCCTGATCGGCTACGAAAACCGTGCGCTGGCCCGCGAGGACTTCAACAACGACCAGGTGGACGCGGGCGAGATCGGCGCGGGCCACGACGTGACCGCGCTGTATGAAATCTGCCTGGTGGGTGCGGGCTGCGAGTCCAGCGACGCGCTGCGCTACGCGCCCCAGCCCGCCACCCAGGGCCGTGGCCAGGAGCTGGCCCACCTCAAGCTCCGCTACAAGTTGCCCGGCGAGGACCGCAGCGTGCTGTTGGAGCGACCGGTCACGCGCTCTGCGCTGACGATGCAGCCCAGCGAAGGCCTGCGCTTTGCCGCCGCGGTCGCGGCCTACGCCGACCTGTTGCGCGGCGGTGGCAACGTGGGCCGCTTCGGCTGGGACCAGGTGGAAGCGCTGGCGCTTGGTGCCCGCGGCAGCGATGCCTGGGGCTACCGCGCGGAGTTCCTGCAGCTGCTGGCGCAGGCGCGTCGCCTGGCGCCTTCCGAGGGCCCGGCGATGGCTGCCGGCACCGATGCTTCGATTGCCGTGGCCAAAGAGTGACAATAGCCCCGTGACCCAGCCGCAGGATCCCCGCAAGCACCCGCACCAGGACGATGAACTCGCCCTGGCCCGGGTCCTGCGTGCCCTGCCGGCCGGCGAGCCGTCCGCGCGGCTCGACGCGGCCATCCTGAAGGCGGCCTCCGATGCGGTGGCCGCCGACGAATCCCAGGCGCCGCGTCCGCGGCGCGCCATCAAGCCCCTGCGCTGGTTGCCCAGCTGGGCCATCGGCACGGCGGCCGCCGCCGTCCTGGCCGTGGGCGTGGGCATGCAGCTTCGTCCGCCGCTGGCGCCCGTGCCGCAGGCCACCCTGGCCGAGAAGACCCAGGACAAGCCCGAGGCCCCCGATCGCCTCAGCGTTGACCTGGTCGAGCCAGAACGCGAGATCGTACCGATGCCCGGGCCGCCGCCGACCCAGTCAAGCGAACTGCGGCGCGTGCGGCCCTCGCCGCCTCCGCCGCCGCCCGCCCCGGCCGCCGTGGCACCGCCGCCGGCCCCCGTGCCCTTCCCTGCGGCGCCGCCGGTGGTGGCGCCGACGATGCCGGCCGCGCCGGAAGAAGCAGGCGCCTTCGCGCCGCCGCCGTCCGCGGATGACGCCGATGCCTATCGCCTGGGCGCAACCGCCGACGAATTCGCTGCCGCGGAAAGCTCGGCGCCGGACGCCGCAGGCTCCGGCGCAGCGGCCGCGTTCGCCCGCGCCCAGGCCGAGGCGGAGAACAGCCAGCGACGCAGCGAGCAGCGCACGCGCGCCGATGCCCTTGCCGACCAGGCGGCGGATGTGGACCGCGCCGCGCTCGCCGAACCGGCGCCGCAGTCGCTGCAGCAGGCCGCCGCCAAGGCGCGTGCCGCTGCCCTGCCGCCGGTCGCCGAAGATGCACGCCTGGCACCGGCCGCCTGGCTGGACCGCGTCCGCGAACGGCGCAGCGTCGGCGATGCCGCCGGTGCTCGCGCCAGCCTGCGGCTCTTCATCAGGACCTACCCGGACGCGCCCGTGCCCAGCGACCTGGCGCGACTGCGCTGATGCCGCGCGACACCTTGGCCGCCCCGGCGCGGTTCGCGCTGGAAGCCAGGAAAAGTCGGTTCCTGGCCCAGGCCACACCGGTGACATCGGCCGACGCGGCGCTCGCCTGGCTGCAGCTGGTCGCCGACCCGGAGGCCACGCACAACTGCTGGGCCTACCGCATCGGCCAGCACTACCGCTCCAGTGACGATGGCGAACCCGGCGGCAGTGCGGGCCGGCCGATCCTGGCCGCGATCGACGGCCAGGCCATGGACCAGGTGGCCGTGGTGGTGACCCGCTGGTATGGCGGCACCAACCTGGGCGTCGGCGGGCTGGTGCGCGCCTACGGCTGCGCCGCCGCCGAATGCCTGCGCGCCGCGCCACGCCGGCGCCTGGTGCAGACCTGCGAGGCCGCGCTCGACTGTGATTTCAACCTCGCAGGCAAGGTGCATGGCCTGATCGAAGCGCTGGGCGCGGAAAAGCTCGACGAACGCTTCGACCCGCAGGGCCTGCACTTGCGATTGCGCCTCCCCGCCTCCAGCTATCAGGACTTGTCCGATCGCCTGCGCGACCTGAGCCGGGGCACGGCCCGCCTCCACCGTTCCGAGACCGACCCCGCATGAGCGATACCGCCGCCGCCCCGCGCCCCCCGGTCAATTCCCTGCGCGGACTGCTGCCCTACCTGCGGCCGCACCGCGGACTGCTGGCCTGCTGGCTCACCGCCCTGGCCTTTTCTTCCGGCGCCACCCTGCTGCTGCCCGTGGCAGTGAAGTACATGATCGACCAGGGCTTCGTCGCGGGCAGTTCGGTGGACCGCTGGTTCGCGCTGCTGTTCGCGGTGGCGGTGATGCTCGCCTTGGCCACGGCCGCGCGTTTCTATTTTGTGTCGCTGCTGGGCGAGCGGGTGATCGCCGACCTGCGCCGGTCGCTGTATGCGCACCTGCTCGGGCTGGACCAGGCCTTCTTCGAGAAGACCCGCACCGGCGAGCTGCTTTCCCGGCTGTCGGCGGATACCGAACTGCTGCGCAGCGTGGTCGGCTCCAGCATGTCGGTGGCCCTGCGCAGTGGCATCACGGTCACCGGCAGCGCGGTGATGCTGGCCGTGACCAGCCCGCGCCTGGCGCTGTTCGCGCTGCTGGGCATTCCGCTGGTGGTGCTGCCGATGGCGCTTTCCGGCCGCAAGGTGCGGGGCGTGGCCAAGGACAGCCAGGACCGCGTGGCCGACGCCAACGCCCGTGCCGGCGAAACCCTGGGCGCGATGCACACCGTGCAGAGCTATGCCCGCGAAGGCTACGAGAGCGGTCGTTTCTCGGACGCCGTGCAGGTGGCCCTGGGCGCCGCGCGCAAGCGGATCCGGCTGCAGGCCCTGCTCACCGCCATCGTCATCGTGCTGGTGTTCGGCTCGATCACCGCAGTGCTGTGGATCGGCGCGCAGGACGTGATCGCCGGGACCATGACGCCGGGCACGCTGGGCCAGTTCGTGCTCTACGCGCTGCTCGGCGCCGGCTCGGTCGGCGCGCTGACCGAGGTCTGGGCCGAGGTGCAGCGCGCGGCCGGCGGCATGGCCCGCATCAACGAACTGCTGCAGGAACGCACGGCCCTGGCCGTGCCTGCGCCGCCGGCGATGTTGCCGGTGCCGGTTCGGGGCCGCATCGCGATGCAGGACGTGGTCTTCCACTACCCCACCCGCCCGGACCGGGCCGCCCTGCAGGACTTCAGCCTGGTGGTCGAACCGGGCGAGACGGTGGCCCTGGTCGGGCCGTCCGGTGCCGGAAAGAGCACCGTGTTCCAGCTGCTGCTGCGCTTCCATGATCCGGAGGCGGGCCAGGTCAGCGTGGATGGCGTGGACCTGCGCAGCCTGGATCCGGCGCAGCTGCGTCGCCACGTGGCCCTGGTGCCGCAGGACCCGGTGATCTTCGGCGCCAGCGCGCGCGAGAACATCCGCTATGGCCGGCTCGAGGCCGATGCGGCGCAGATCGAGGCCGCCGCGCGCAGCGCCGAAGCGCACGAGTTCCTGCAGGCACTGCCGGAGGGTTACGACAGCGAACTGGGCGAGCGCGGAGCGCGCCTTTCCGGCGGCCAGCAGCAGCGGCTGGCGATCGCGCGGGCCCTGCTCAAGGACGCGCCCATCCTGCTGCTGGACGAGGCCACCAGCGCGCTGGATGCCCAGAGCGAACGCGCGGTGCAGCAGGCGCTGGAGCGGCTGATGCAGGGCCGCACCACCCTGGTGATCGCGCACCGCCTGGCCACCGTGCTCAAGGCCGACCGCATCGTGGTGATGGACCAGGGCCGCATCGTCGCCACCGGCACCCACGCCGAGCTGCTGGCCCAGAACGGGCTGTACGCCGAGCTGGCTCGCCTCCAGTTCGATCACTAGAAAAAAAGAAGGCCCCGCTTACGCAGGGCCTACGGTGAAGCGAATGGAAAACCAGATCAGGCCGGCGCGACGTTGGCGGCCTGGGCGCCCTTGGGCCCCTGCACCACTTCGAAACTGACCCGCTGCCCTTCCTGCAGCGAACGGAAACCCTTGGCGGCGATTGCCGAATAATGCACGAACACATCGGCGCTGCCGTCCTCGGGCGAAATGAAACCGAACCCCTTGGCGTCGTTGAACCACTTCACGGTACCCAGACTCATGACCATCCCTCGAATGCGGTTGTACAGGCGTGCCCCTGCCAGTGCCCCGGCCACGTGCACGGCCCGAGCATAATCAAGGGAAAAACGCCTGACAATTACCCCAGCAGGGCCTCGAGCAACGCGGGCAGGCCGGCGCTGGCGGCCTCGACATTGGCCAGCACTTCGGCCAGCGTGATCTCGGCATCGTCGCCGCAGCCGGCGGCCCAGTTGGCCACCACCGCCAGGCAGGCATAGTCCAGTCCCAGCTCGCGGGCCAGGCCGGCTTCCGGCATGCCGGTCATGCCGACCAGGTCGCAGCCGTCGCGGCGCAGGCGGGCGATTTCGGCACGGGTCTCCAGGCGTGGTCCCTGGGTGGCGCCATAACAGCCGCCGTCGACCAGCGCGGTGCCCGAGCGGGCGGCCGCGGCCAGCACGCGCGCGCGCAGGGCCGGGGTATAGGGATCACCGAAGTCCACGTGCAGCACCTCGGTGCCGGGCTCCTCGCAGAAGGTGGAGATGCGGCCCCAGGTGTAGTCGATCAGCTGGTCGGGCAGCGCCAGTACGCGCGGCCCGAAACGTTCGGTGATGCCGCCCACCGCATTGATGGCCAGCACCTGGCGCGCACCGACCTGCTTGAGCCGCCAGAGATTGGCGCGATAGTTGACCTGGTGCGGCGGCAGCGAATGCCCCTCGCCATGGCGCGCCATGAAGGCCACGCGCTGGCCGGCGATGCGCCCCACCCGCACCGGCCCCGAGGCCGCGCCGTAGGGCGTCATGCCTTCCAGCGCTTCGACCTCGTCCAGCGCGGCCAGCTTGTACAGACCGGTACCGCCGATCACGGCCAGCGCGATGTCATCCATGTCAGGGCCCCAGGGCGTAGATGGCGGGCAGGTTGCGGCCCTGTTCGTGGAAGTCCATGCCGTAGCCGTAGACGTAGCGGTCGGGCACCTCCAGCGCGATGTAATCGGCCTCGATGCCCTCGACGCGACGGTCGTGGTTCTTGATCGCCAGCACCGCGATGCGCACGTCGGCGGCGCCCTCGTCCTCGCACCAGTGCTTGACGGCCTTCAGGGTGTGGCCCTCGTCCAGGATGTCGTCGGCCAGCAGCACCCGGCGGCCGCGCAACGGCGTTGCCGGCCGGTGCAGCCAGGCCAGTCCGGAGCCGGTGGTGGCGCCGCGGTAGCGGGTGGCGTGCAGGTAGTCGAACTCCAGGTCGATCGCCAGCGACAGGGCCAGCTGCGCCGCGAACGGCATGCCGCCGTGCATGATCGTGAGGTAGACCGGGCGCGGACCCTCGGCATAGTCGGCGTCGATGTCGGCGGCGATGCGGCGGATCTGCGAGTCGATCTCTTCGCGGTCGAACAGCAACTCCGACTGCGGCAACGCGGTGGCCAGGGTCATCGGCATCTCAGCTCACTCCGGTGGTCAGCCCGGACAGACGCGTCCGGGCCTGATCGTAACGCGACTCGGCCGCCAGGCCGGGCCAGTCGAGGTTTCCGCGCCCCATCAGCGCGGCCAGGCCGCCCGGCGAAACCGCGGGTCGCGTGTCCATGCAGGCCAGCGCGTCGGGCACCAGCGCCGGCGCGCAGGCCAGCACCGCGTCGCAACCGGCATCCAGGTGGGCATTGATGCGCGCCTTGACGCCGCCGGCCGCCAGCGCCGCGGCCATGCCGATGTCGTCGGAGAACACCACGCCGCGGAAGCCCAGGCGCTCGCGCAGCAGGGTGCGGATCCAGTGCGGCGAATAGCCCGCGGGCTCGGACGCCACGGCCGGATAACGCACGTGCGCCATCATCACCGCATCGGCGCCGGCGGCGATGCCGGCCGCGAACGGGCGCAGGTCGGCGGCTTCGAGTTCGTCCAGGCCGCGGGGATCGACGGCATCGTCGAAGTGCGTGTCCTCGAGCACCGAGCCGTGGCCCGGGAAGTGTTTCAGCGTGGCCGCCATGCCGGCCTCGTGCATGCCGGCCACGTAGGCGCGGGTGAACTCGGCGACGATGTCGGGCTCGGCGTGGAAGGCACGGTCGCCGATCGCGCGGTTGCCGCGGCCCAGGTCCACCACCGGCGCGAAGCTCAGGTCCAGGCCGGAGACGCGGATCTCGCTGGCCATCAGCCAGGCATGTTCGCGCGCCAGCTGGGTGGCGGCGCGCGGATCCACCGCGAACAGCCTGCCAAAGCCTTCCAGCGAGGGCAGCGGATGGTAGCCGTCGCGGAAGCGCTGCACGCGGCCGCCTTCCTGGTCCACGCAGATCAGCTGCGGACGCGGCGCGGCGTCGCGGATGGCGGCGCACAGTTCGCGCACCTGGTCGCGCGACTGGAAATTGCGGCTGAACAGGATGACGCCGGCCACCGCCGGATGCTGCAGCCAGTCGCGTTCCGACGGCAGCAGCTCGGGGCCGCTGGTACCGATGACCAGCATCAGCTGCGCTCCCGTGCGGACCACGCGGAATACGGTCGTTCGGCCAGCGCCAGGTTGTAGTAGCGCTGTTCGTCGGTCACTTCCTCGCCCAGCCATGCCGGCCGCGCGAAGGCGGCGTCCACCGCCGGCAGCTCCAGTTCGGCCACCACCAGGCCGGCATTGTCGCCGTCGAATTCGTCCACTTCCCAGGTCAGGTCGTCCTGCGGGATGTAGTGCCGCACCTTCTGCACGCGCCCGCCGACGCACAGCGCCAGCAGCGCCTCGGCATCGGCCACCGGGATCGGGTAGTCGAACTCCTGGCGGCTCGGGCCGGGTTCACGCGACTTGAGGTTGAGGAAGGCCTCGTCGCCGGCGATGCGCACGCGAACCGAGGCGTTCTGGCGCGCCTCGCGCAGCGCGGCCATGTCGTTGATGTAGCCCTGCGCCATGCGCACGGACCGCGTCACGTGCGACCGCCAGTGGTCGCTGGCGACCAGGAACTTGCGTTCGATTTCCACGCCCATCCGGTACTGCTCCTGCCGCGGTGCCGGGGATCGGCACGCCCCGATTGTAGTGCCTGCGTGCGTCACTTCTCGAACAATGCGATCGATTCCACGTGCGCGGTCTGCGGGAACATGTCCATCGCGCCGGCCGCCTTGAGCGCATAACCGCGCTCGCGCACCAGGAACCCGGCGTCGCGCGCCAGCGATCCGGGGTGGCAGGACACGTAGACGATGCGGCGGATGCCCTCCAGCGGCAGCTGCGCCAGCACCTCGGCGGCGCCGGCGCGCGGCGGGTCCAGCAGCAGCTTGTCAAAGCCGTCGCGCATCCAGGGCTCGCCCGACAGGTCCTTGGGCAGGTCGGCTGCATGGAAGGCCACATTGCCCAGGCCATTGCGGATTGCATTGGCCCGTGCACGCTCGACCAGGCCGGCATCCCCTTCCACGCCCACCACCTGCCCGGCGCGCTGCGCCAGCGGCAGCGTGAAATTTCCCAGGCCGCAGAACAGGTCGAGCACGCGGTCCTGCGGCTGCGGGTCGAGCAACTCCAGGGCCCGCGCGATCATCTTGTCGTTCAGGCCTGCGTTGACCTGGATGAAATCCAGCGGCCGGAACGCCAGCGAAAGCCCCAGGCCACCCAGCGAGAACGACAGCGGCATCTGCTCGGGCCACAGCGCATGCACGGTGTCCAGCCCGCCCGGCTGCAGGAAGACGGCGAACCCGGTGTCGCACGCGAAAGCACGCAGCCGCTCGACGTCGGCCGCGCTCAATGGCTCCAGGTGGCGGAAGACCAGCGCCACGCCCTCGTCGCCGGCGATGAATTCGATCTGCGGCAGGGTGCGGCGGCCATCCAGGCTGTCGACCAAGTCGGCCAGTGCGGGAATGCGCTGGCCGATCTCGGGCACCACGGTGTGGCACTGCGTGAGGTCGGCGACGAAGCGCGGGTTGGACTCGCGGAAGCCCACCACCACCTTGCCCTTCTTCTCCACGTAGCGCACCGAGAAGCGCCCCTTGCGCCGATAGCCCCAGGCCGCGTCCACCAGCGGCTCGAGCACGCGCTCGGGCGTGACGTGGCCAAGGCGCTGCAGGCTGTCCTGCAGCACGCCGTGCTTGGCGGCGATCTGGCCCGGGGCCTCCAGGTGCTGCAGCACGCAGCCGGCACAGGTGCCGAAGTGCGGGCAACGCGGCTCCACCCGTTGCGGCGATGCCTGCAGCACCTCCAGGGTGCGGCCCTCGTCGAAGCTGCGGTTGCGCCCGGTCTGCTCCACGCGCACGGTCTCACCCGGCAGCGCACCCGAGACGAACACCGCCTTGCCCTCGCGCCGGCCGACGCCGCGGCCGTCGTGGGTCATGCCATCGATGGCCAGTTCGAATACCTGGTGGATCTTTGATCGGGATCGGGCCACGGCGAGACCAAAAAAAAACGGGGCGTGGATTGTCGCAAATCCGCGCCCCGCCTGCCGCTGACCGCCTGGTCCTGCCAGGCGGCCGGGCTATTTCTGCTTCCAGCTGCCGTCGCTGGCCTGGTACCACCAGCCCGCGCGGGCACTGGCGACCCACTGCTTGGCGAAGGTCTCACGGATCTGGGCTTCCCATTCCGGGTGGCCGTTGGCCACGGCGATCTCGCGGTAGACGGCATCGCGGTCGCGGTTCTCCTCGGCCACCAGCTGGGTGACCGCCACGCGGTCCTTCAGGCCCACCTTGGCGGCATCGCGAAGCACCACCCGGCCGTCCTTGCCGAAGCCGAGCGCGCCGCTGTCGAAATGCGGCTGCAGGCTGGACTGGAAGCGCGCCGACATGCGGTCTTGGATGGCCTGGATGGCCGGCGTACGGATAGTGATGTCAGCGCTCTGCGCGTGCGCGGTGCCGATGACCAGCGAGAGCAGGCTGAAGCCTTCCTCGCGCGCGGGCGGTGCCGGGTGCCAGGCCTGGGGCTCGCCGCCCTGCGGCGCCGGCGTGAGGTCCTCGCCGATCACCTTCTCGACGAACTCCTCCGCCGCTTCCTGGGCTTCGGCCGCGGGGAAGTAGACATTGATGGTGACGCAGGCGCCCAGCACCAGCAGGCCGCTGGCCAGGAGCGAGGGGAACACGAAACGCGATTTCAACTTGCCCATCTTTGGCTCCTGGTTATTCGATGACCGGTGACTGGCCCTGCGTGGCGGCGGTGAGGCGCTCGAGCAAGGTAGGCCAATCCACCTGGCGACGGAAGCCGACCACCTGGATCCGCGGCAGCCCGGCGCCTTCGACGATGGTATAGCCGTCGCCCGCTGAACCCACCCCGTCCATTGCGCAGACGTTGTCGCGCAACCGGCAGGCCAGGCCCAGGCGCGCGTAGCCGAAGTCGTCGAAGAACTTCAGCACCTGGGTCTGCAGGCCCGCGACCAGCCCGGCGCCGCCGACCTTGGAGATGTCCTCCACCGCCCGCTGGCTGATGCGGCGCTTGCCTTTCCAGTCCGGGTCCGATTCCAGGCGTGCATCGAAGGCCACCGGCGACCAGTCGACCATGCGCAGGCCGGCGATGCGCCCGTCCAGCCGGCCGGTGATGGATCCGAATTCGAACGCGGCCGTCAGCGGCTCCAGGTCGAGGTCCTGAATCCGGATGTCGGCCGACAGCGTCGGCGCGACACCGAAGGGGCGCTCCATCACCAGCTCCGACAGCGCCACCTGGCCACCGAACACCTGCATGGCCAGACCGCCATCAAGCGTCAGCACGCCGTTCTCGTAGCGCGCCGCCGGGATACGTCCCGACAGCGAGCCGGTAAAGGCCGGCCAACCCAGGCGCTGCGAGAGGCTGCCCAGGTCGAGCCCATCCAGGGTGGCGCCGAGCTGGAAACGCGTACCCTGCCCGCCTGCCGGAGCCTGCCAGCGCAGCTGGTCGAGGCTGAGCTTGCCGCCGAGTACGGCGATGGCCTCGGGCTGCTGCAGACGCAGCTCGCCGTCGCGGCTCTCGAAATCCAGTTCGGCCGGACCCAGGCCGATGCCGTAGAGCGCACCGCTTTGCCAGCCCAGCCGACCTGCCACGGGTGCCGGGGCCGCGGTCCAGCGCAGGTCGCCCTGAACGCCCGCCAGCGTGAAGCGCTGCTTCGGATCAACGGCATTGACCTGCGCCAGGTCCAGGGCCATCGCGGCCAGTTCGCCACCGGCCAACTGCAGGGACGCGCGGGCCTGTCCGCTCAGCACCAGGTCGCCGAAGCCGGCGGGCGCCAGGAATCCGCTGAGGTAGCGATCCCGGGCCACGGCCAGGTCGCCCAGCTTCATGTCCAGCTTCAACTCGGCCAGATCGAGGTCAGGGGTGAGTGCCGCCTGCCCCTGCACGCGCAGCACCTGGCCGTCCAGCCAGCTCAGCTCCGGCAGTCGCCAGGGACCCGCGCCGTCCTGTTCGGCGGTCACCTGCAGCTGCACCGGCGTGGAGGGGAGCGGCACATAAAGTCCCTGCGCGAGGAATTCGCCGGTGCGGGTGTCCAGCCTGGCCTGCACGCGCGTGCGCGTACCCTGCTCGCGATAGTCCAGCCGAAGCCGCGTGGACAGGCCGGCAGCGGCCAGCCAGCCGTCCGGCGTTTCGAGGCCGATATCGTCAAGCTGCAGGTCGGTGCGGACTTCGAACGGACCGGACTGCGGGGCGATCACGTCGATGCGGCCCGACAACTGGCCCTGAGTCCACTGGCCTTCGGCCCACAGGCCGGCCAGGTACGCCTTGAGCCAGGCCACCGGAACGGCGTTCAGGTCGATGCGCGAGAGGTCCGGAGAAGAGGCCTGGCTCGTGTAGGCAATCCGACGCTTGCCGAGTGCGAGTTCGGCCCGGGTCGCGGTCGGCGCGATCGACAGGGCCAGCGTTTGCGCGGCGGCGCCGGCGGCGGACACGGGACCATCGCAGCGCCACTCGCCCCCGCTTCCGCGACGCAGCGGGCACCGCCACACCAGCTCCCGGGCACGATAGGAAAGCAGGGGAAAATCCAGCTGCGCGACCCGCATTTCGAGTTCGCCGGTGGCCGCGCCGTCGGGCCAGGCAAGCTTCAAGCGCACGTCTTGCATCGTGCCCACGCCGGCGCCCACGCGGTCCACTTCGACGTGGAGCGTACGCGCCTGCAAGGGCGCACCCGGCAGCAGCGCCAGGCACAGGAGCAGGGCCTTGCCGCTGGAGAAGGGTCGCCGCATGCTGCGAGCATAGTGGTTCTGCACGACACGATGGTATGTCCCCTTCCCATGGACGCACGATGAATTCGCGGGTGCTGCTGCTCGAGGACGACGCCGTCAGCGCTGCCTTCCTGGACCAGGCGCTGGCGCCGCTGGGTCTGCAGGTGCAATGGGCCGGCGACCTGGCCACCGCGCGCAGGCTGGTCGACGACAGCCTGGGGCTGTGGCTGTTCGACGCCCGGCTGCCCGATGGCCACGCGGCCGACCTGCTGCCGGAGCTGCGCGCGCGCGGATGGACCACGCCGGCGCTGGCCCTGACGGCCAGCGAGGACCCCGTGGAGCTGCAGCGCCTGGCGCGCGCGGGTTTCGCCGAAGTGTTGTCCAAGCCGATCGGCAGCCGCAGCCTGCAGGCGGCGGTTCAACGGCATCTGCAGGTTCCGTGCGGCGTGCGGGCAGCGTGGGACGACGAGGCGGCGCTGCTGGCCCTGGGCGGGCAGCCCGCGTCGGTGCAGGCGCTGCGCCAGTTGTTCCTGCAGGAGCTGCCGGGTCAGCGCGATGCCGCCCTTCACGCGGTCGCGTCGGACGATCTGGCCGGACTGCAGGCCCTGCTGCACCGCCTCAAGGCCAGCTGCGGCTTTGTCGGCGCGGCCGCCCTGGCCGAGGCGGTGCGCGCGCTGGCCGCGGCGCCGCGCGCCGCCACGGCGCTGGCGCGGTTCCAGGCCGATGTCGAGGCCTTGCTGGTGGCGCCGCCGCCTACTCCGGCCGCAGTCGCGCCAGTTCGGACAGCAAGCCCCACGACTTGAGCTTCTGCGGACCCAGATGGCTCTGCAGCACGCCGCGCAGCGCGCCGCGCAGTTCCATCAGTTGTTCCGGTGGCGGCAGGCGATCCTCGGCCAACGCCAGCAGCGCGGCGCCGCTGGTCGAGCCGGCGTCGTGCGCGCGGTCGCGCACGGGTCCCCGTTCGGGATCGAGCCGGTAGCGTCCGGCGGGATCCAGGCGCTCGCCCTCGCCCTCCTCGTCCCAGGGCAGGCCGTAGCCCAGCAGGTCCAGCAGGTCGCGCTCGAAACGACGCAGGGTCCAGGACAGCGGCTCCGCCGACGCCAGCGATTGGCGCAGCTCACCGTAGCGGTCGAAAAGCGCGGGCGCGGCATCCTGCCGCGGCAGCAGCCGCAGCAGCAGCTCATTGACGTAGAAGGCGGCCATCATCGCCTCGCCCTGCAGCTGCGGTGCGGCATCCTGGGCCTCGGCCTGCAGCAGGCGCGCCAGCTCGCCGCGCGGCAGGAAATCCACGCGCAGGTACTGCAGCGGCTGCAGCGCAGCCCGCAGCAGGTGGCGCTTGGCGCCCTGCACGCCGCGCGCGACCACGGCCACGCGTCCATGGTCGGGCGTAAGCAGTTCGACGATCAGGCTGGTTTCGCGCCAGGGGCGCGCATGCAGCACGTAGGCGGGCTGTCCCTGGACGCGCACGGCGCTCAGCAGCGTCGTGTTGCCGGGCGCCGGCGGGAAGATCCGGCCATGTCAGTCCGAGTAACCGAAGCGGCGCAGCGCCGCCTCGTCATCCGACCAGCCCTCACGCACGCGGCACCAGGTCTCCAGGAACACCTTGCGGCCGAACAGGCCTTCCATGCCCAGGCGGGCACCGGTGCTGATGGCCTTCAGGCGCGTGCCGCCCTTGCCGATCACGATCGGCTTCTGGCCCTCGCGCTCGACCCAGACCACCGCGGCGATCCGAAGCATCTCGCCGTCGAGTTCGAACTTCTCGATCTCGACCGTGGTCGAGTACGGCAGCTCTTCGCCCAGGCGCAGCATCAGCTGCTCGCGCACCAGTTCGCCGGCCAGGAAACGTTCGCTGCGGTCGGTGATCTCGTCCTCGGCGTAGTGCGCTTCCGATTCCGGCATCAGCGCCAGCAGCGTCTTGACCAGGCCGTCCAGTCCCTTCTTCTTCAGCGCCGACAGCGGGTACACCGCGCTGAACTCGCGCTCGCGCGTCACCTCGGCGATGAAGGGCAGCAGCTTGCCCTTGTCGGGCACCTTGTCCACCTTGTTGATCACCAGCACGCAGGGCACGCCGGAGGCCTTCAGGGCCTGGTAGGCCAGCGCATCGTCCTCTTCCCAGCGGCCGGCCTCGATCACCAGCAGCGCCGCGTCGACACCCTCGACGGCGCCGCGTGCGGCCCGGTTCATCATGCGGTTCATCGCGCGCTTCTGGGCGCCGTGGATGCCGGGCGTGTCCACCAGCATCAGCTGGCCGTCGGGGAACGTGGCGATGCCCAGGAGGCGGTGCCGCGTGGTCTGCGGCCGGGGCGAAACGATGCTGATCTTGGCGCCGACCAGGGCGTTGACCAGCGTCGACTTGCCGACGTTGGGGCGCCCGAGCACGGCGATGGTGCCGGCGCGGAACGCCGGGCCGGTCGAGGGGGGCGTGTTCACTTCTTCTCCAGTCTGGCCAGCAGGCGTTCGGCGGCGAGCTGTTCGGCCACGCGCAGCGAGCTGGCTTCGGCCTGTTCGGCCAGCGCAGGTTCGCTGGTCTCGCAGCTCACCTGGAAGATACGGGCATGGTCGTCGCCGCGGGTGTCCACCAGCCGGTAGCTGGGGCGTGGCAATTGCCGTCCCTGCAGCCATTCCTGCAGCCGGGTCTTGGGATCCTTGTCGGCCTTGCCTTCGGGCAGCTCGGCGATCATCGCCTCGAACCAGGGCAATACCACGCGCCGGCAGGCTTCGAAACCGGCATCGAGGTGGATCGCGGCCACCACGGCCTCGAGCGCATCGGCCAGGATCGAATCGCGACGGTGGCCACCGCTCTTGAGTTCGCCAGGGCCCAGTTCGATCCGCGCACCGAGCTCCAGGCGCCGGGCAAGTTCGGCCAGTGCCGATTCCCGCACCAGGCTGGCGCGGGCGCGGGTGAGCGTGCCTTCGTCGGCCTTGGGCCAGCGCTGGTGCAACGCTTCTGCGACCACCAGGTTCACCAGCGCGTCGCCCAGGAACTCCAGTCGTTCGTTGTGGGGCGCCCCGGCGCTGCGGTGCCGGAGGGCCTGCTGCAGCAGCTCGGGGTTTTGGAACGGGTGCGTGATGCGATCAGCCACCCGAACTCGCGCCGGTGAGGTCGACCGCGTAATCAAACTTGCCCACCACATCAAGGTTGGCGATCAGCGGCTTGCGGACTTCGTAGGAGACAACCAGCTGGCTGCCCCGTCCGCCCGGGTTGCGGACGATCTTGAGGTGCTTGCGGGAGTCCACCGACTCGACGTAGGCAATATTGAACCGGCGATCAAAGTCGGCCTGCAGCTGGGCCGGGGTGTAGCTGGCTGCGTTGGGCTGCAGGGCGAACTCGTCCATGGTGCCCTTGAGGTTGTGGAATTCGCTGTACATCGGGAACAGCTTCATGGCGATCAGGGCGAAGAAGCCCACGACCACCAGGACAACCACGAAGCTCATCAAGGTGATGCCTTTCTGCTTGCTTGCCATGCCCTTTCCCCAAGGTTGCCCGTTCAGCGAATGGTATCGCCAATCCGGGTGTAGTCAAACGCCCCGCTGCAGAACCAGCCGTCGCAGTTGAGCCAGATCACGAACGCCTTGCCGACCAGGTTCTGCTCCGGCACGAAGCCCCAGTAGCGGCTGTCCTCGCTGCGGTCGCGGTTGTCGCCCATCATGAAATAGTGGCCCTCGGGCACCACCCAGCTGTCCTCGGCGCGCGGGTCGCCCTGCTTGAACAGCTCCAGGCTCTGGTGTCTCCGACCGTCCAGGTCCACCTCGAACAACGTGGCGCCGGTCATTTCCCGGCCTTCCCCGCTGCCCACGTAGACGCCGACCGGGCGCTTGGACACCGGCTGGTCGTTGAGATACAGGGTCTGGTCCCGGAACGTGATCCGGTCGCCGGGCAGGCCGACGACGCGCTTGATGTAATCGGCGCCGGCGGTGGGATCGTCCGGGCCGTTGCCGGGGTAGCGGAACACCACCACGTCGCCGCGCCGGGGCGCGCCCAGGTCCAGCACCTTGGTGTTGGCCACCGGCAGCCGCAGGCCGTAGCCGAACTTGTTGACCAGGATGAAGTCGCCGTCGAGCAGGGTCGGCATCATCGAGTTGGACGGGATGCGGAAGGGCTCGGCGACGAAGCTGCGCAGGCCCAGCACCAGGAAGATCACCGGGAACAGCGACTTGGCGTATTCCACGATCACCGGCTCGGCCACCTCCTCGCCTTCGGCCAGCATCAGTCGGCGCTTGCGGGCGAACAGCAGGCTGTCGAGCAGCCAGATGGCGCCGGTGATGGCGGCGGCGACGGTGAGGATCAGGGCGAGATCAATTTTCACGCGTGGTTTCCCTGCGGCGGGGGCCGCTTACTTGTTGTCGACCTGGAGCACGGCAAGGAAGGCCTCCTGCGGGATCTCCACCCGGCCCACCTGCTTCATGCGCTTCTTGCCCTCTTTCTGCTTCTCCAGCAGCTTCTTCTTGCGCGTGGCGTCGCCGCCGTAGCACTTGGCCAGCACGTTCTTGCGCATCGCCTTGACGGTGGAGCGCGAGATGATCTGCGAGCCGATCGCCGCCTGGATGGCCACGTCGAACATCTGCCGAGGGATCAGCTCACGCATCTTCTCGCAGATGTCGCGGCCGCGGCGGTCGGCGTGGCTGCGGTGCACGATGGACGAAAGCGCGTCCACCTTGTCGCCGTTGATCAGGGTGTCCACCAGCACGAACGGGCCCGCCTCGAAGCGCTCGAAGTGGTAGTCGAGCGAAGCGTAGCCGCGCGACACCGACTTGAGGCGGTCGAAGAAATCCAACACCACCTCGGCCATCGGCAGCTCGTAGCTGATCTGCACCTGCGAGGCCATGTAGGTGATGGACACCTGGCGGCCGCGCTTCTCCTCGCACAGCTTGATCACGTTGCCCACGTAGTCGGGCGGCGTGAGGATGTTGGCGCGGATGATCGGCTCGCGGATCTCGCTGACCTTGGTCGGCGGCGGCAGCTTGGCCGGGTTGTCCAGCGCCATGGTGCTGCCGTCGTTCATCAGCACTTCGTACACCACCGTCGGCGCGGTGGTGATCAGGTTGAGGTCGTATTCGCGCTCCAGCCGTTCCTGCACGATTTCCATGTGCAGCATGCCCAGGAAGCCGCAGCGGAAGCCGAAGCCCATGGCTTCGGAGCTTTCCGGCTCGAAGCGCAGCGCGGCGTCGTTGAGCTTGAGCTTCTCCAGCGCCTCGCGCAGCGCGGGGTAGTCCTCGGCGTCCACCGGGAACAGGCCGGCGAACACGCGCGGCTGCATTTCCTGGAAGCCCGGCAGCGGACCCGGCGCCGGATCGTTGGCCAGCGTCAGCGTGTCGCCCACGGGCGCGCCGTGCACGTCCTTGATGGACGCGTTGATCCAGCCCACCTCGCCCGCGCCGAGCTTGGCCAGCTCCTTGCGCTTGGGGGTGAACACGCCGACCTTGTCCACCAGGTGGGTGCGGCCCGTGGACATCACCAGCATCTTGTCGCCGGGCTTGATCTCGCCCTGCATCACGCGCACCAGCGACACCACGCCCAGGTAGTTGTCGAACCAGGAATCGATGATCAGCGCCTGCAGCTTGTCGCTGCCCCGGTCCTTCGGCGCAGGGATGCGCTGAACGATGGCCTCGAGCACGTCGATGACGTTCAGGCCGGTCTTGGCACTGATCGCCACCGCGTCGTCGGCGTCGATGCCGATCACCGCCTCGATCTCCTTCTTCACCTTCTCGATGTCGGCGGTGGGCAGGTCGATCTTGTTCAGCACCGGCACCACTTCAAGGCCCTGCTCGACGGCGGTGTAGCAGTTGGCGACCGACTGCGCTTCCACGCCCTGGGCCGCGTCCACGACCAGCAGCGCGCCCTCGCAGGCGGCCAGCGACCGGCTGACCTCGTAGCTGAAGTCCACGTGGCCGGGCGTGTCGATGAAGTTGAGCTGGTAGGTGATGCCGTCCTTCGCCGTGTAGGGCAGCGACACGGACTGGGCCTTGATGGTGATGCCGCGCTCGCGTTCGATCGGATTCGAGTCGAGCACCTGCGCTTCCATCTCGCGCGCCTGCAGGCCACCGCAGATCTGGATGATGCGATCGGCCAGGGTGGATTTGCCGTGGTCCACGTGGGCGATGATTGAGAAATTGCGGATGTGCTGCATGGGGGACGCTGGCTGCCGTTTCGATGCTGTAAACGGTCGATTATCGCACAGCGCCCCTGCCCCGGCCCGGACCACGGCCGCAGGCCCCCAGGAGGGGAACCCCGCGGCCGCTCCGGCCACCTCAGCGCAGGACGAAGGTGACAAAGCCCGTGCTGCGGGTGTTGCGGACCAGCAGGCGGACCTCGTCGCCCGGCTTGAGGCCCTTCACGGCGCCTTCGAACTGGGCCACGGTGCCCACGGACGTCCGGCCCACCTGCAGGACCACGTCGCCCGGGGCCAGCCCGGCCCGGCGCGCCGCCAGGCCCGCGACCCGCGAAACCAGCACGCCCTCGCCCTCGGCCAGGCCCAGGGCCTGGCGCGCGGGGGCATCCAGCGACTCCACCACCACGCCCAGCGGATTGCCGGCCGCCGGGGCCGGCAGCGTCTTGGCCGGCGACGCGTCCGGGCCGGACGCCACCGCCGCATCCAGCGCCGACAGGGTCACCACTACGTCCAGCGGCTTGCCGTTGCGCAGCAGGCCCAGGCTGACGCGGCTGCCCGGGGGCATGGCGCCGACCAGGGGCGGCAGTTCGGCGGAGCGGACGATCTCGCGGCCGTTGATGGCCGTGATCACGTCGCCCGGACGCAGCCCGGCGCGGGCAGCGGCGCTGCCATTTTCGACCGAGTCCACGAAGGCGCCGATCGGGCGGGCCAGGCCCAGCTCGGCCATGCGCTCGCGGCCCACGTCCTGGATGCGCACGCCGAGCTGGCCGCGAACCACGCGCCCGGTCTCGCGCAGCTGGCGCACGGCGTTCATCGCCACCTCGATCGGAATGGCGAAGCTCACGCCCATGTAGCCACCGGAGTTGGAGAAGATTTGCGAGTTGATGCCCACCACTTCGCCGCTGGTGTTGAGCAACGGGCCGCCGGAATTGCCGCGGTTGATCGCCACGTCGGTCTGGATGAAGGGCACGTACTGCTGGCTGGGATCGAGCGAGCGCCGGCCGACGCCGCTGACGATGCCGGCGGTGACCGAATGCTCGAAGCCGAACGGCGAGCCGATCGCCAGCACCCACTGTCCGGGCTTGAGGCTGCGCGAGTCGGCGATCTTCAGCACCGGCAGGCCCTGGCCCTCGACCTTGAGCAGGGCCACGTCCGACAGCGGGTCACTGCCGATCAGCCGCGCGGTGAGTTCGTTGCTGTCGGCCAGGCGCACCACGATGTCATCGGCGCCCGCCACCACGTGGTGGTTGGTGAGCACATAGCCGTCGGCCGAAATGATGAACCCGGTGCCCTGCGACACGCCGCCGCGCGGCATCGGTCCCGGCGGACCGCCCTGGCCCGGCGCTTCGAAGAAGCGCTTGAAGAATTCGGGAACGTCATCGGGCACGTCCTGGCTGCCGGGCGGACGCCGCCCCTGCTGGGCCAGCGCTTCTTCTTCGCCCTTGGCGCTGGCTTCGATGTTGACCACCGCCGGGCCGGCGCGCTCCACCAGCCGGGTGAAGTCCGGCAGGTTGACGATCGGCGCGCTCGCTGGCGCAGCGACCGCGGGTGCCTGCGCCTGGGCAAGCGGACCGCCCAGCAGCAGGGCAAGGAAAAGGGCATGTCGAAACGTCGGGGTCATGGTCGGTCACTCATGCGTAGGGGGAGGCGAATGTTCAGTCCCGGGCACCAGACTGGGCTCGGGCAGGTGGCGCTTGGATGAAAGCACGGCCAGGAAAGTTCCCGCGGCCAGGCCAGCCAGGGTCAGCAGGTTCGACGCCGCCGGCCACAACAGTCCGAAACCGTGGCCGACGGCGGCGCCGGCCACCAGCCCCAGCCAGGCCAGGCCATAGCCCCGCCAAGCGCTGCGGCGCAGCTGCACGTCGTCGATGCGCAGGCGGAGCTGGTCGCCCACGCGCGGGACGGCACCCGGCGGACAAGGCAGCAGCAGGTCGCCATCGGCGCCGGTGGCGAAAAGGCTGCAGCGCCCGCCGCATCCGCCCTGGCAACCCGCACAGGCCGATCCGAGCAGCCGCAGGCGCAGGCCTTCCGGCGTCACCGCCTGCACCAGGACCTGGCGCTCAGCCATCCGCATCGACCCGGCGCAGGTTGCGCGCGAAGCGGTCCACGGTCGCGGCCGGCACCTTGCCGATCGCCAGCACCTGCCAGCCATCGATCCAGTACGAGCGGATGTTCACCGCACCGCGGCGGGAGGACGAGCTGCCGCGCAGGCCGGCCGCCGCGGGCTCGACGTACACCGACACGCTGGCCAGGCCATCGCTGTAGAGCAGCTGCACGCCCTCGGGCAGATGCCGCACGGCGCGCAGCTCGAAACCGGCGGGCATCAAACGCACCCGCCACTGCGGCGCGGCGCGATCGGGACGCGGCAGCGCCACCACGGGGCTCAGGCTGACCCCCGACGAGGGACGCAGGTCCGCTTCGGCCGGAGCCACGCCCAGGTGGATGTCGGTAAAGGCCACCTGCTCGATCGATCGACGGTCGTCATCCAGCAGGTCGACGCGCAGCGGCAGGCCGGTCTCGCGTTCGATCCAGAGCCGATAGCCGTAGCGCCAGCCGTCGCTGGCCGCAACGTCCACGATCTGCGCGGCATGGCCGGCAATGCGTCCCTCGCCCGCCAGCCGGGCGCGGTAACCCTGGCGGCGCACCGCCTCGGAGACGGCCAGGGCCTCACTCCAGCGGCCCGCCTGCCGAAGGTCGTAGGAAACGGGCTGGATGCCGGTACCGATGCACATCACCTTGTCGCCGTCGCGGATCACTTCGCGCGGCGGCCCGCTGAGCGCGACCAGGCGCTCGCGTTCGCGCCCGCCATCCACACGGTGGAAAACGCGCAGGGTTTCCATCCGCCCACCCGCGGCATAGACCAGGGTGCCGTGGTAATCGACGCTGCGCAGCGCCGGACCGATCCGCGCCAGCCACGCCTCGGCCGTGACCGCGGCCTGCAGTGGCCCGGCCAGTCCCAGCAACAGCACCAGCAAAAGGCGCATCACTGCTCCGCGTTTTCCTGGCTTCCAGAGGCCTCGTCGGTCGCATGCGCGACCACGTCGACGTAAGGCATGAAGCCGCCCAGTCCATCTTCGGCCATCAGTGCGTTGTGGCGGACCAGGTAGGCCTCCATCGAACGCCCGTCGGGCGCGAGCGGGGAGCGCGGCCAGGGCTTGCCGCCCGCGACTTCGGCCAGGGGAAAATCCCGCACCGAGGTGGCCGCGTCCACCGGCGTCGAGGGTGCCGGCGGCATCGGACTGGCTTCGAACACGGGCACACCAGGCTGTGCAGCCAGTTCCGGCGAGGGCGCAAGGCCCGGACCCGGCGCCTCGGCCAGCAGGCCCGGCAGCAGCGCCGCGGCGAACACGGCGGCGGCCGCGCCGGCCAGCCAAGGCCAGCGCCTGGCACCCGGCGCGGCCACCCGTTCGCCGGCGATGGCCGCCGCGATGGCGGGGGCGAGCGCGGCGGGCATGGGCCGCACGGGCTGGCCGCGCAGGCAGGCCGACGCCAGCTGCCATCGCTCCCACTGGCCGCGAAGCTCCGGGTCGTGCTCGAGACGGCGCTGGAGGAAACGGGCCTGCGGCTCGGGCAGCTCGCCGTCCATCCAGGCGCAGAGATCTTGCAGCAGGTCGGGCGGAATCGGGGTCATGGTCGCACTCGTTCGTGGTCCATCAGGGGGCGCAGCTTCTGATCGATGGCTTCCCGGGCGCGGAAGATGCGCGAGCGCACCGTGCCGATCGGGCATTGCATCAGCGCGGCGATTTCCTCGTAGCTCAGGCCATCCACCTCGCGCAGGGTGATGGCCTGGCGCAGTTCCTCGGGCAGGCCGGCCACGGTGTCGGTGACCGTCTGTTCGATTTCCTGGCGCAGCAGCTGGTGCTCGGGCGTGTCGTTGTCGTGCATGCGCCCGGCGCCGGCGTGGTGTTCGGCATCCTCGGCGGCGATGTCGGCCAGGGGTGGCCGGCGTTTGGTGGCGACGAGGTGGTTCTTGGCGGTGTTCACGGCGATCCGGTAGAGCCAGGTATAGAACTGCGCATCGCCGCGGAAGTTCGCCAGCGCCCGATAGGCACGGATGAAGGCCTCCTGGGTGATGTCCTGGCATTCGGCATGGTCGGGCACGAAGCGATACACCACCGCGCCGATCCGGTGCTGGTACTTGCGCACCAGCAGGTCGAACGCCGAGTTGTCGCCAGCCTGAACACGCTTGACGAGGGCCAGGTCCAGTTGATTGTCGTCGCCCATCCGGGCCGCTGCTCCTGCGGCCATCCGGGCCGATTCATGGACATCGCCGGCCCCGGGAAGTTCCCCGGGCGCCCGCCCCGGCGTTGACCCCCCGGGGTCCTGCCCCGATGATACGTGCTCCCACCCTACCCCTTCGTATGGAGACCGCCATGTTCGACGGACTTCGCCTCGCCCATTGGCAGGCCGACCGCCGCCCCGACGGCATCCTGGTGCTGACCCTGGATCGCGCCGACCAGGGCGTCAATGCGCTGTCGCGCGCCGTGCTAGACGAGCTCGAGGCCATGATCGAGCGCATCGCCCTGGAACTGCCCAAGGGCATCGTCATCATCTCGGGCAAGAAGGCCGGCTTCATCCCCGGCGCCGACATCAAGAGCTTCGAGGAAATCGCCGCCAAGGGCCTGGTCGAGGACTGGATCCGCCGCGGCCAGCTGGTGTTCCAGAAGCTGGCCGAACTGCGCTGCCCCACCGTGGCCGCGATCCACGGCCACTGCATGGGCGGCGGCACCGAGATCGCGCTGGCCTGCCGCTACCGCATCGCCAGCAACAGCGAGTCCACCCGCATCGGCCTGCCCGAGATCAAGCTGGGCATCTATCCGGGCTGGGGCGGAAGCGTGCGCGCACCGCGCCTGCTGGGTGCACCGGCCGCGATGGACCTGATGCTGACCGGGCGTTCGCTGTCCGCGTCCTCGGCCCGCGCGATGGGCCTGGTGGACAAGGTGGTCGAGCCCGCGCTGCTGCTGGACGAGGCCGTGAAGCTGGCCCAGCGCGGCACCACGCGGCCGTTCAAGCAGCGCTTCACCGCCTGGGCCACCAACACCGGCCTGGGCCGCGCGCTGCTGGCGCCGCAGATCACCAAGGCCACCGCCCGCAAGGCGCGCAAGGAACACTACCCGGCGCCGTTCGCCCTGATCGACACCTGGCGCCGCAGCGGCGGCCTGCCGGTACATGCGGCCCTCAAGGCCGAGGCGAAGTCGGTCGTGAAGCTGGCCGGTACCCCGACCGCGCACAACCTGGTGCGCGTGTTCTTCCTGATGGACCGGCTCAAGGGCCTGGGCGGCAAGGACCATGGCATCACCCACGTGCACGTGATCGGCGCCGGCGTGATGGGCGGCGACATCGCCGCCTGGTGCGCGCTGCGGGGCTTCGACGTCACGCTGCAGGACCGCGAGATGAAGTTCGTGCAGCCGGCAATGGACCGCGCCCGGGCGCTGTTCGAGAAAAAGGTGAAGGACCCCGCCAAGCGCGAGGCCACCCAGGCGCGCCTGGTGGCCGACGTCGAGGGCGCGGGCGTGGCCCGGGCCGACCTGGTGATCGAAGCCATCTTCGAGAACCTCGAGGCCAAGCAGGCGCTGTTCGCCAAGGTGGAGGAAACGCTCAAGCCCGGCGCGATCCTGGTTTCGAATACCTCCTCGATTCCGCTGACCCAGCTGCGCGAAGGCCGCCGGGATCCGGCGCGCTTCGCCGGCCTGCACTACTTCAATCCGGTGGCGCTGATGCCACTGGTGGAAATCGTGCGCCACGACGGCCTGGACGCCGAGACCGAGCGGCGCCTGGCGGCCTTCTGCAAGGCCATCGACAAGCTGCCGGTGCCCGTCGCCGGCACACCCGGCTTCCTGGTGAACCGCATCCTGGCGCCCTACATGCAGGAAGCCATCATCGCGTTCTCCGAAGGCATCCCGGGACCGGTGATCGACAAGGCGGCGCTGAAGTTCGGCATGCCGATGGGCCCGATCGAACTGGTGGACACCGTGGGCCTGGATGTCGCCGCCAGCGTGGGCCGGATCATGGCCGACTTCCATGGCCAGGCCCTGCCCGAGGCCTTCAAGGTCGAGGAAGCCCGGCGCGGCAAGAAGGACGGCCAGGGCCTGTACAAGTGGGAGAACGGCAAGGCGGTCAAGCCCGAGGTGCCCAAGGACTACCAGGCGCCCGAGGATCTGGAGGACCGCCTGATCCTGCCGCTGCTCAACGAAGCCGTGTCCTGCCTCAACGACGGCGTGGTGTCGGACGCCGACCTGCTCGACGCCGGCGTGATCTTCGGCACCGGTTTCGCGCCCTTCCGCGGCGGCCCGATCCAGCACATCAAGGCGGTCGGCGACGACAAGCTGGTGGCGCGGCTGGAAGTGCTGGCCACGCGCTACGGCGGCCGCTTCAAGCCGCGCGCGGGCTGGGACAAGCTCTGATCCGCGGCGCGGCTCCGCTCAGCCGCAGCCGGTGAGCTTGAGCTGCTGGCCGGTGCGCAACACGTAGGGCGAGCGCAGGCCGTTGGCGCGCGCCAGCGCTTCGGGGCTGGCGCAATCATTCCGGCGGGCGATGCTGCTCAGCGTGTCGCCCGACTTCACCCGGTAGCTGCGTGCCGCCACCGCGCGCGATGCCGGCGGTCGCGTGGCCGTGGCCGGCACCGTCGGCTTGCTGGCGGCCATCAGCGCCACCGCGGCTTCGGCGCGCGGACCGGTCAGGCACGAGGCCTGGTACAGCGGCGGCACCGCCACGGGCACGCGCAGTTCGGTACCCGCCGGGATCAGGAAATGCGGCTCGTAGCGCGGATTGAGGTTGCGCAGGGGGCGGAAGTAGCCGTCGCGCGGCCCGCCCAGGCAGATCGAAAGCTGGTAGATGGACGCCGGCGCCGCCAGCTTGATCACGGTCGCCGCGCCGTCCACCTTCGGGAACTCCAGCCCGTACTGCTCCGGGTGCAGGAACAGCCAGGCCGCCGCCAGCACGTAGGGCACGTAGTCGCGGGTTTCCGGCGGCAGCTGGGCGTACACCTCGGGATCCCAGAAATCCTTGTCGCCCGAGGCGCGCTTGAGGCGCAGCGCGCGGCCTTCGCCGCCGTTGTAGGCGGCCACCGCGAATTCCAGGTCGTTGTTGAGCTCGGCAAAGCGCTCGTTGAAGTAGAGCACGCTCGCACGCGCCGCCAGCTGCGGGTCGTAGCGAGTGTCGAAGCCGTCGCGCCAGCCCAGGCCGAAGCGCGCGCCGGTGGCCGGCATGAACTGCATCGGGCCCGCCGCGCCCGCGCGCGATACCGCATGCACGCGGCCATTGGACTCCTTGGCCAGGATGCCGAACAGCAGGGCTTCGGGCAGCCCGGCCTTCTCGTACTCGGGCCACATCAGGAAGCGCATCTGCTGGTAGTTCTCCCAGCTGGTGATCAGGCTGGGCCGCATCCAGGTCAGCCACTCGGCCATCGCGGCCTTCACCGGCTCGTTGAGTTCGATGATCTCGCGCAGGTCGCGGCCCTTGAGCAGGCTGATCGAGCGCCCTGCCTCGGGCATCGCGCCGAGCACGCCCGATTGCTGGGCGCTGCCCCCTATCCCGGCTTCCGCGGCGCCGAAGCCTTCGCCGCCGGCGGCGAGATCCGCGCCCTGCTGCACCAGGGCGTCGTAGGCCGCGAGGAAGCGCGCGCTGTCGCAGCCGCGGGTGGCGCCGCAACGGCGCGCCGCATCCAGCAGCTGGCCCGAGGCCTGGCGGATGGCCTCGCGCCCCGGCGCCGTCTCGCCCTTGCGCAGTTGGGCCACGCCGGCGCGGTACTGCTCGGTGGACGCGGCCAGCGTGTCATAGAGCTTCTGCACCTTGGCCGAGGGGCGCCGGGCCTCGGCCGGCGACGCGGCCAGCAGGGCCAGCAGGGCCAGCAGCGGCAGGATCAGGACGAACAGGGGGCGCACGCGCATGGGCAGGGTTCCGGACGACAGGGGCGCAGCCTAGCGGCCGCAACGCCAGCCCGGCAAGCCGCGGGCTAGAATCGCAGCACACCGACACGCCACGGAGCGGAGCAAGATGAGCGACATCCTGATCGGCAAGGGCGAGCTGCCCGTGCGCCTGCTGGGCAAGTACGGCAATCGCCACGGCCTCGTCGCCGGCGCCACCGGCACCGGCAAGTCGGTGACGCTGATGGTGATGGCCGAAGGTTTCTCGCGTCTGGGCGTGCCGGTGTTCATGGCCGACGTGAAGGGCGACATCGCGGGTCTCGCGGTGCCCGGTGTACCCAGCGACAAGCTCGCCGCGCGCGTGCAGCAGATCGGCATCGACGGTTACACCCAGGAAGCCAGCCCGGTCGTGTTCTGGGATCTCTACGGCAAGCTGGGCCACCCGGTGCGCACCACCGTGTCCGAGGTCGGGCCGCCGTTGATGTCGCGCATGCTCGAGCTCAATGAAATCCAGTCGGGCGTGATGGACATCGCCTTCAAGCTGGCCGACGACCAGGGCCTGCTGCTGCTGGACCTGGACGACCTGCGCGCCCTGCTCAGCTTCGTGGCCGAGAACAAGTCCGCCATTTCAAAGGAGTACGGCCTGGTCAGCCCGCAGTCGGTGGCGGCGATCCAGCGCGCACTGCTGCGGCTGGAGCAGGACGGCGGCGAGCAGTTCTTTGGCGAGCCGGCCCTGCAGCTTTCCGACCTGATGCGCCAGGACATGTCCGGCCGGGGCGTGATCAACCTGCTCGCGGCCGAGCAGCTGATACTGCGCCCGCGCCTGTATTCCAGCTTCCTGCTGTGGCTGCTGTCGGAACTGTTCGAGACTCTGCCCGAGGTGGGCGACCTGGACGTGCCCAAGCTGGTGTTCTTCTTCGACGAGGCGCACCTGCTGTTCAACGACTGCCCGCCCGCGCTGCGCCAGCGCGTGGAGCAGGTGGTGCGGCTGATCCGTTCCAAGGGCGTGGGCGTGTACTTCTGCTCGCAGAACCCCGACGACATCCCCGACGAGGTGCTGGGCCAGCTGGGCAACCGCGCGCAGCACGCGCTGCGCGCCTATACGCCGCGCGACCAGAAGGCGGTGCGCACCGCCGCCGAGACGTTCGTGCAGAACCCGAAGATCGACGTGGCCAAGGCCATCGGCGAACTCGCGGTCGGCGAGGCCCTGGTGTCGATGCTGCTGGACAAGGGCATTCCGATGCCGGTCGAACGCGCGCTGATCTGCCCGCCGCGCTGCCGAATGGGCGCGATCACGCAGGAAGAGCGCGCTACCGTGCGCGCACGCAGCCCGGTGGGCGGCAAGTACGACACCGCCGTGAACCGCGAGTCGGCCGCCGAAATGCTGGCCGCGCGCGCCGCGCAGTCGGCGGCCCCCGAAGCGAGTGGCACCGGCCCGGCCGCCAATGGCGGCGGCGCGGGCAAACCGGCGCCTGCGGAAGCGCCCAAGCCCCCGTCGAAAATGGACGAATTCCTGTGGGGCACGAAGCGCCGCCAGGGCGCGGTGGAAGCCGCCGCCAAGTCGGCCACGCGCACGGTGGCCACGGGCCTGGGCCGCCAGATCCTGCGCGGCATCCTGGGCAGCCTGCTCGGCGGCAAGAAGCGCTGACCTGCGCCGGCACACCCATGTCCCGTTGGCGTCCGCCGTCCGAAGCCTCCACCGCCCTGATCACCCGCGCCGGCTTCGACCGCCTGCGCGCCGAACTCGATGAGCTTTGGCGCCTGCGCCGCCCCGAGGTGGTGAAGGCGCTCGCCGCGGCCGCGGCCGAGGGCGACCGCAGCGAAAACGCCGAATACACCTACCGCAAGAAGCAGCTGGGCGAGATCGACCGGCGCGTGCGTTACCTGAGCAAGCGGCTGGAAGTGCTGAAGGTCGCCGACGGCCGGCCCTCGGATCCTGGCGCGGTCTTTTTCGGCGCGCGCTTCACCGTCGAGGACGCCGACAGCGGCGAGTCGGCGACGTACCGCATCGTGGGCCCGGATGAAACCGATGCGCGCGCCGGCTGGATCAGCATCGACTCGCCGCTGGCGCGGGCGGCGCTGCGCAAGCGCGTCGACGACGAGTTCGAGGTCGCGCTGCCGGCCGGACCAGCGCGCTATGTCGTTGCGGCCGTCAGCTACGACTGAGGGGCGGAGACATCGCCGTGGCACGCGGCGAATTGGTTGCCCCGCCGTGCAGCGGCCCGCCGGGCACAGCGCTCACCGGTAGCCTGCCGCCTGCAGCTCGAACAGCTCCGCATAGCGTCCGTCCTGCGCCAGCAGTTCCTCGTGCGTGCCCACCGCCTCCACCTGGCCCTGGTTGAGCACCAGGATGCGGTCGGCCATGCGCACGCTGGAGAAACGGTGCGAGATCAGGACGGCGGTCTTGCCGTCGCTGAGCTCCTTGAAGCGCTGGAAGACCTCGAACTCCGAGCGGGCGTCCAGCGCCGCCGTCGGCTCGTCCAGGATCAGCAGCTGCGACTCGCGCATGTAGGCGCGCGCGATGGCCACCTTCTGCCATTCGCCGCCCGACAGGTCCACGCCGTACTTGAAGCGCTTGCCGATCACCTGGTCGTAGCCCTTGGGCAGCTTGGCGATCACCTCGTCGGCCAGGCTGCGGCGCGCGGCCTCGACGATGCGGGCGCGGTCGTCGCGCGCCTCGATGCGGCCCACCGCGATGTTCTCGGCGGCGGTGAGGTGGTAGCGCACGAAGTCCTGGAAGATCACGCCAATGTTCCGCCGCAGCACGTCCAGGTCGTAGTCGCGCAGGTCGTGGCCATCGAGCAGGATGCGGCCCTCGTCGGGGTCGTACAGCCGCGCCAGCAGCTTCACCAGGGTGGTCTTGCCGGCGCCGTTTTCGCCCACCAGCGCCAGCACCTCGCCGGCCTTGAGCGTGAAGGAAAGGCGCCGCACCGCCCAGCGTTCCGCGCCCGGATAGCGGAAACCCACGTCCTCGAACACGAAGCCTTCGCGCACCGGCATCGGGAACGGACGCGGCGACGCCGGCGAGGTGATCTCGGGCTCGATCTCGAAGAAGGAGAACAGGTCGTCCAGGTACAGCGCCTGCCCCGCTACCTGCGAGAAGCCCACCAGCAGGCCTTCCAGCAGCTGGCGCAGCCTCCGGAAGCTGCCCGCCAGGAAGGTCAGGTCGCCGATGGTGAACTCGCCGCGCACGGTGCGCCAGGCGATGTAGGCATAGGCCACGTAATAACCCAGCGTGCCCAGCGCGGTGAGCACGCTGCCCCAGCCGGCGCGGCGGATCGCCAGGGTCCGGTTGGCGGCGTAGAAGCGCTGGGACAGTTCGCGGAAGCGCCCGATCAGGAAGTCGTGCAGGCCGAAGATCTTCACTTCCTTGGCCGTCTCGACGCTGGCGCCGGTCTGCCGGATGTATTCCAGCTCGCGCCGCTCCGGTGTCCAGGAAAAGTTGAGCGAGTAGTTGAGCGCGTTGAAATGGGCCTCGCCCAGGAACGCCGGCACCAGGGCCACCACCAGCAGCAGGATCAGCCAGGGCGCGTACACGATCAGGCCGGCGGCGAAGCCGATGATGGTCAGCATGTCCTGGGCCTGTCCGAACAGCTGGCTCATCAGGGTCATGCGGCCCATGGTCTGGCGGCGCGCGCGGTCCAGGCGGTCCTGCAGTTCGCTGTCCTCGAAATCCTCAAGGTCCAGCGTGGCCGCGTGTTCCATCAGGCGGACGCTGGTGGCGTTGGTGAAAAGCTCGGACAGCAGCGAGTCGAACAGCGACACCAGCCGTCCCAGCACGTCCGACAGCACGGCCAGGCCGAACTCCAGCGCCAGCAGCCACAGCACTGGCGTCAGCAGCCCGCTGTCGAGCCACTCGCGCACCGTGCCCAGCTCCGGCTGCAGGCCGACCAGGCGCAGCGCCTCGTCGATGATCAGCTTGCCCACGTACAGCATCACCACCGGCAGCAGCGCGCGCACCAGGCGCAGCGACAGCGTGGCCAGGGTCAGCGGGCGGCTGGTGGCCCAGATCTGGGCCAGGAAGGGGCGCAGGTTGCGCAGCGCGTCGAAGCGTTCGCGAAGGTTCGGCTTGGGCGGCTTGGTGGATCTGGTCGCGGAAGGCGTGGGGGCCATGTCGGGTCCGGGATGAGTCACCCGGGGAAGACTAACCCGCCTCGCCAAGCCCCAGCGTGACGTCGGGCAGGGGCGCATCCTCCATGTACACCGGCGCGGTCGGCACCGCCTCCTTCACCGGCGGCTGCGGCGCGTAGCCATCGGCGTCCAGCTTGAAGACCTGGCGTATGCGCTGACCGGTGAGGCGGTTGGTGCTGATCTCCACCTTGTCGTGCTGGTTCGTGCGGCTGTAATAGGCCACGTCGTCGCCGATCAGGCGCATGCGCCGCTGCGCCGGATCAAAGCGGTAACGATAGGTGCTGGCGGTCGCGCTGGTGCCGCCGGCCAGGTCCTCCACCAGCAACACGCCCTTCTTCACGCTCAGGGTGGCGCTGCCCAGCGGATAGGGATCCATCTCCGCCTCGCCGGCGGGCTCATGGCCCATGTCGGTCTCTTCGGCGTAGCCCATCATCACGGCCAGCTTGCGCCACTCGTCCGGCACGCGGGCCACGTAGGCGGTGTCGACCAGGCCATCGCCGTTGAAATCGGCGTCCAGGCGCGTTTCGATCACCGCGCCCGCGGGATGCCGGTCCAGCAGCATGGCGTCGGTCATGGCGGCGAGCACCGGGGGTGCGTCCGGACCCGGCGCCTTCGCCCCCACGGGGTTGGCGAACAGCACGACAGCCAGCAGGACGATCTTCATGACGCCGCCTCCCCTTGGATGCCTACTCAGTCTTCCTCGTCGCCGACCAGTCCGAACAGGTCGTGCTCGTCGCTGCCCATGATGCGCACTTCGCAGAAGTCGCCAGGCTTGAGGCCGGCCGCCGCGCCGTCCTGGATCTGCACCAGCCCGTCGATTTCCGGCGCGTCGGCCTTCGACCGCCCGATCGCCAGTTCACCGTCGATCTCGTCCACCAGCACCGTCTGCACAGTGCCGACCTTGCGCTCGAGCTTGTCCGTGCTGATCTCGGCCTGCAGCGCCATGAAGCGCGCCAGCCGCTCCTGCTTCACCTCCTCGGGCACCGCATCGGGCAGCGCATTGGCCTGGGCGCCGTCCACCGGCGAATAGGCGAAGGCGCCGACGCGGTCCAGCTCGGCCTGGTCCAGGAAGGACAGCAGCTGCTCGAAGTCTTCCTCGGTCTCGCCCGGGAAGCCGACGATGAAGGTGCTGCGGATCGTGATCTCGGGGCAGATGGCCCGCCAGCGCTGGATGCGCTCGAGCGTCTTGTCGACCGCGCCGGGGCGCTTCATCAGCTTCAGGATGCGCGGGCTGGCGTGCTGGAACGGGATGTCAAGGTAAGGCAGCAGCTTGCCCTCGGCCATCAGCGGAATGATGTCGTCCACGTGCGGATACGGATACACGTAGTGCAGGCGCGTCCAGAGGCCGAGCTCGGCCAGGCCTTCGCACAGGCCCTTCATGCGGGTGGCATAGGCCTTGCCGCGCCATTCGCGCTCCGCGTACTTCAGGTCCACGCCGTAGGCGCTGGTGTCCTGCGAGATCACCAGGAGCTCGCGCACGCCGCCCCTGGCCAGCTTCTCGGCTTCGCGCAGCACCTCGTCCACCGGGCGCGATACCAGGTCGCCGCGCATGGACGGGATGATGCAGAAGCTGCAGCGGTGGTTGCAGCCTTCGGAAATCTTCAGGTACGCGTAGTGCTTGGGCGTCAGCTTGAGCCCGTAGTCGGGCAGCAGGTTCACGAACGGATCGTGGCGCGGCGGCAGCGCGGCGTGCACCGCATTCATCACCGTGCCGTAGTCCTGCGGGCCGCTGATGGACAGCACGTCGGGGTGCGCCGCGCGGATCTGCTCGGGGCGCTTGCCCAGGCAGCCGGTGACGATGACCTTGCCGTTCTCGGCCAGCGCCTCGCCGATCGCGTCCAGGCTTTCGGTCACGGCCGAGTCGATGAAGCCGCAGGTATTGACCACCACCACGTCGGCGGCGTCGTAGCTGGGCACGATCTCGTAACCCTCGACCCGAAGCTGGGTCAGAATGCGTTCTGAGTCTACGAGGGCTTTCGGACAGCCGAGGCTGACGAAACCCACCTTGGGGTGGCTGGCGGACATGGCGGGCCGTAGGGGAAGCGGGCGCGGATTATAGCGCTCCCCGCCGGCCGGGCCGGTGTAGGCTGGCGCCCGGGACCGCACGGGGGAACCGCCATGGGCCAGACCATCTCGATCAACACCCGCCACGGGCGCATTTCCGCCTGGCACGCCAAGCCGCACGTCACGCCCAAGGGTGCGCTGATCGTGGTGCAGGAAATCTTCGGGCTCAACTCGCATATCCGCCAGGTGGCCGACCGCTTCGCCAACTACGGCTACGTGGCCATCGCCCCGGCCCTGTTCGACCTGGTCCACCCCGGCACCACCCTGGATTACGACGAGGCGGGCGTGAAGCGCGGCCGCGAGATCGTCGAGGAGCTGGGCTTCAACGGCGCGCTCGACGGCGTACGCGGGGCCTTCGACTACCTGGAAGCCGAATTCAAGGTCGGCGTGGTGGGCTATTGCTGGGGCGGCAGCGTCGCCTTCCTGGCCAATACCCGGCTGGGCCTGCCCTGCGTGAGCTACTACGGCGGCCGCACCGTGCCCTTGCTGAAGGAGCGCCCCAAGGCGCCGATGCTGCTGCACTTCGGCCAGGACGATCCGCTGATCCCGCCCGAGGACGTAGAACGCCACCGCGAAGCCCTGCCTGCGGCCGACATCCAGGTCTGGCCCGGCGCGGGCCACGGCTTCAACTGTGACCAGCGCGCCGACTACAACGCCGACGTGGCCCAGCAGGCCCTCACGCGCACCCTGGCCTTCCTTCAGAAGGCCCTGCGCTAGGCATGGCGGCTTCCTTCGCGCTCGACCCGCGGCTGGCGGCCGACACGGTGCTGGTGGCCGACGGGCCGCTGTCCCAGCTGCGCCTGATGGACGATGCTCGCTTTCCCTGGCTGGTGCTGGTGCCGCGGGTGGCGGGCGCGGTGGAGTGGATCGATCTCGATGGCGCTCAGCAGCGCCTGCTGCTGGCCGAGATCAACCTGGCCGGCCAGCTGCTGCGCGCGCAGGGCCCGGTGCACAAGCTCAACATCGGCGCGCTGGGCAACATCGTGCGACAGCTGCACGTGCACGTGCTGGCGCGGCAGGAAGGCGATGCCGCCTGGCCGGGTCCGGCCTGGGGCTCGGGCACGGCGACCCGGTATTCCCCGGAGGCACGTGGGCAGCTGTTGGCCGACCTGCGCCAGACCCTTCCGACCTTGCCGGCCGGCTGAGGCCCTACTCCACCATCGGCGGGGCTTTCTTCTTCGCCAGCTCGTCGGCGACGCGCTTGGCGGCCTGGTGCATGAAGAAATCCACCGTCTGCACGATCGTGGTCGAGGCCCCGATCGGCAGCGGCCAGCTGTTGCGGTCCACCACCAGCCGCGCCAGTTCCTGGCCCGAGTCCAGGTCGGAGATGATCACGGTGGCGCTGAATTCGCTCTTGCCCACGAAGCCGGTGACGGCGCGCGCGGCGATGTTGCCCGGCTCCCACAGGTCCACCGTGCCGTGCACCTGCAGCGCGGGACTCACCATCTTGGCCTGGGCCACTTCCGGGAAGGCGCCCGTGGCGCGGATTTCTTCGGCGATGCGGGCCGAGAACGCCTTGGCGCCGGCTTCGATTTCCGCGGCACGTTCTGCCCGCTGCGCCTCGTCCTTGGCCGGGCGCGAATCGTTGGGGATGAAGTCGGCGACGATCACCCGGTCGTAGTCGCGGATCTGCGCCTCGCGCGCCGGGCTCCTGCTTTCCAGGCGACCCAGCGAGCCGCAGCCCACCAGCAGGGACAGCGCGATCAGCACGAGCAGGCGAACAGGGGGCATGGTGGGGCTCCGGTGGGGGGCGCCGCCGCGGCGCCGGTCAGGTCCGGGGCAAGGTTACTCCGGTCTGGCCCTGGTATTTGCCGCCGCGGTCCTTGTAAGAGGTTTCGCAGACCTCGTCGGACTGGAAGAACAGCATCTGGGCCACGCCCTCGCCCGCATAGATCTTGGCCGGCAGCGGCGTGGTGTTGCTGAATTCCAGGGTCACGTGGCCTTCCCACTCCGGCTCGAGCGGGGTGACGTTGACGATGATGCCGCAGCGCGCATAGGTGCTCTTTCCCAGGCAGACCACGAGAGTGTCGCGCGGGATCCGGAAGAACTCGACCGTGCGCGCCAGCGCGAAGGAATTGGGCGGGATGATGCAGACGTCCGACACCACGTCCACGAAGCTGGTGGGATCGAAATTCTTCGGATCCACGATGGTGGAGTTGATGTTGGTGAAGATCTTGAACTCGCGCGCGCAGCGCACGTCGTAGCCATAGCTGGAAGTGCCGTAGCTGACGATGCGGTGGCCGTCGGCGCCGTGCTTGACCTGGCCCGGCTCGAAGGGCTCGATCATGCCCTGGCCCTCGGCCATGCGGCGGATCCACTTGTCGGACTTGATGCTCATTCGGGGCTCTCGGTGGCGACGTTCAAGCCCGCGATTCTATCGGCAGCCGGCGCTCAGCGGGTTGCCGGCGGCGCGCGGAAGACCCGGAAGTGTCCCACCGGTGGCCAGGCCAGCAGCACGTCCTCGACCCGGGCGCCCTGGCCGATGTTGTGCACCACCAGGTAGCGGTCCGCCCCCGGCACCTTGCGGTCCGACACCACGCCGATGTGCGGCAGCCCGCCCGGCAGGCGCCAGCTGACGATGTCGCCGGGCCGGTAGTCGGCCGCATCGGCGGTCACCGGCAACGCGTGGCCCGCGCGCCGGAACCAGGTCTCCAGGTTCGGCACGCGCCGATGGTCGATGTTCCGGTCCGGGCGCCTCAGACCCCAGTTGCGCGGGTACGCGGCGAAGTTTGCGCGCATGTCCTCGTGCACCGCCTTCTGCAGGTCCAGGCCGGTGGCGCGCAGGGCCCGGATCACCACGTCGGTGCAGACGCCACGATCGGCCGGAACGTCGCCGCCCGGGTACGCCAGGCGGACATAGGCCCCGTCGTAGAGCCGGGTCACCCCGACCTGGCGGTGGGCCGCCTCGAGCAGGGTGACCACCGGTGGCGCCGGAGGGGTGGCCGCCACCAGCCCCGCCCCCATCAGCGCCGCCAGCACCAGCCGCCGGGCCAGCCGGGCCGCCATCAGGTGTTCTGGATCACGATGTTGGGGAAGGCGATGGCCTTGTTGCGCGCCTGCAGCGACAGCCGCGCGGCGGTGCGCCGGGCGATGTCGCGGTAGGCCAGCGACAGCGCCGACTCCGGATCGGCGGCCACCGTGGGCACGCCGGAATCGGCCTGCTCGCGTATACGGATGTCCAACGGCAGCGCGCCCAGCAGCGGTACCCCGTACTCCGCGGACATGCGCTCGCCGCCGCCGGCGCCGAATACGTGTTCACTGTGGCCGCAGTTCGTGCAGACATGCACGGCCATGTTCTCGACGATGCCCAGCACCGGCACGTCCACCTTGGCGAACATCTGCAGCGCCTTGCGCGCGTCCAGAGTGGCGATGTCCTGGGGCGTGGTCACGATCACCGCACCCGACACGGGCACGCGCTGGGCCAGGGTGAGCTGGATGTCGCCGGTACCCGGGGGCAGGTCGATCACCAGGTAGTCCAGGCCTTCCCAGCGGGTGTCGTTGAGCAGCTGCTGCAGGGCCTGGGTGACCATCGGGCCGCGCCAGATCATCGGCGTGTCCTCGCCGATCAGCAGGCCGATCGACATGGCCTGCAGGCCATGGTTGCGCTTGGGCTCGATCGACTTGCCGTCCGGGCTGTCGGGCCGGCCGCTCAAGCCGAGCATCTTGGGGATGCTGGGCCCGTAAATGTCGGCGTCCAGCACGCCGACCACGGCGCCCTCGGCCTGCAGCGCCAGGGCCAGGTTGACCGCGGTGGTGGACTTGCCCACCCCGCCCTTGCCCGAAGCCACGGCGATGATGTTCTTCACCTGGGGCAGCGGGGTCAGGTCCTTCTGGACGCGATGCGCCTGAACGCGCGACGCGACCGAGACCGTCGCCCGCTCCACCCCCGGCACGGCCAGGACGGCCTCGCGGACCCGTGCCTCGAGCGCGGCGTGCCAGCCGGCGGCGGGGTAGCCCAGCAGTATTTCGACCACGACCGCCGTGCCCTCGACCCCGACCCCTCGCACGGCGCCGGACTCACCCAGGGTCTGGCCAGCGTGGGGATCGGCCAGGGCGGAGACCGCCGCGCGTACCTGTGAATCCATGGACATTCTTAAAACTCCTGTTCGGCCAATAGTTTACACGGGCCGTCGGCGGCCGCCGAGCGGGCTTGGCCGGGGCACTTGCAGAGACGGGGCACGATTGTGTTACGTTCCGGTTAAGGCCCGCGTGGGGAATACCGGGCCCTATCCCAAAAAACGCTGCTTTCCACGACCCGATAACGACTCAGGGGAGTCACCCGATGAAGACCGCCGTACCCGTTTACCGTAGGAATGTCCTGGCGCAGTCCCTGGCCCTGGCCATGGTGCTGCCGCTGGCGGCCACCGCCTACGCCCAGGACGCCGAGGACGAGAGCACCAGCTCGGCCGAAGACGCCACCACGCTCGAGACGGTCACCGTCGTCGGTTCGCGCATCAAGCGCGCCACCATCGAAGGTCCCTCGCCCGTCACGGTGATCTCCGCCGAGGAGATCGAGAAGTCCGGCTTCAACACCGTGCATGACGTGCTGCAGACGGTCGCCCAGAACATTGGCTTCGCCCAGAACGACTTCAACGCCAACGGTGGCTTCACGCCCAATGCCGGCGTGGTCAACCTGCGTGGCCTTGGCCCGGGTCGCACCCTGCTGCTGATCAACGGTCGCCGCGCGAACGACTATCCGTTCCCGTACAACGGCCGCAGCAACTTCCAGAACTTCAACAACATCCCGTCCGCCGCCGTCGAGCGCATCGAGATCCTGGCCGGCGGCGCGTCCGCCATCTATGGTTCCGACGCCGTGGCCGGCGTGGTCAACGTGGTGCTGCGCAAGAACTTCGAAGGCGACGTGATGAGCCTCAAGGGCCAGACGTCCAGCGAAGGCGGTGCCAACACGCTGAACTTCCAGTGGGTGGGAGGCAAGACCTCCGACCGCGGCAGCCTGACCTACGCCATCGAGTACTTCGACCGCAGCCCGCTGTTCGCCTGGCAGCGCGACTTCATGGACTCCGGCGCCGACAACCCGTCCCCGGCCGGCGTCAACGGCACCCCGGGCTTCGGTGGCTACCAGCCGTCGATCGGCACCCAGATCCGCCGCATCGCGGCGAACGGCGGAACCATCAACTACGTGCAGCCCGCCGGCTACGACTGCTCGGGCAGCGAGTTCTACCGCCCGCACACCTACGTCAGCGGTGCCACCGGCGCCACCCTCGGCCCGGGCTGCGGTTACGACCGCTTCGTCGCCGAGCAGACGGTGCTCAACGGTACGCAGGACCTGTCGGCCTACGTGATCGGCAACTACGACTTCAACGACTCGATCTCGGGTTGGGCCAGCATCATGGCCTTCAAGTCCGATGCCGAGCTCGGTGGCGGCGTGGAGCAGTGGCAGGGCGGCCCGCAGCCGGGTGCCTTCCACTACGACCCGCAGTTCCCGGGCGCGCGCACCTTCCCCATCCGCGCCCTGAGCACGGAAGCCTACGGCGGCCCGCAGGGCACCTTCCAGAAGTTCCAGGAACTGTCGTGGGAGTTCGCC
Organism: Arenimonas sp. MALMAid1274; assembly: GCF_049195245.1. Lineage (NCBI taxonomy): Bacteria > Pseudomonadati > Pseudomonadota > Gammaproteobacteria > Lysobacterales > Lysobacteraceae > Arenimonas > Arenimonas sp. MALMAid1274. The sequence goes on along the minus strand of NZ_JBMIRR010000027.1, from coordinate 467,147 downwards.
GCTGGCCTGAGCGGTTCCTTCGGCGAGCGCTTCGACTGGGACCTGACCGCCAGCACCTCCAAGTATGAAACCGACCGCCAGCGCCCGCGCCTGACCGTCCAGGGCGCCACCGACTACTTCCTCGGCCCGCGCCTGGGTACGGTCGGCCAGGGTGCCTATGTCGGCATCGTCGGCGTGCCCAACGGCACCCCGGTGTACCGCATGAACCTGGACCGCTTCTACGGCCCGATCAGCCCGGCCGACTACCTCGCCATGTCCACCCAGGTCGAGTACGAAGCCGAGTCGGAGAACCAGCTGTTCCAGTTCGCCGTCACCGGTGACCTGTTCGACATGCGTGGCGGCACCGCTGCCGTCGCGGCCGTGGCCGAGTGGGGCCACCAGGAATACGACCTGGTCAGCGATGCCCGCATCGCCCCGGACGTGCGCCAGATCTACAACCTGACCGGCACCGGCGGTGGCGGCGAGCGTGACCGTTACGCCTTCGGCGTCGAGACCAGCTTCCCGGTCCTGGAGTCGGTCACCCTCACCGCGGCCGCCCGTTACGACAACTACGACGACGTCACCGAAGTCGACGATGCCGTGACCTGGAACGCCGGCCTCGAGTGGCGTCCCATCGAGAGCCTGCTGTTCCGCGGCCAGTACGCCACCAGCTTCAAGGCCCCGGACATGCACTACGTGTTCTCGGACCGCAGCGGCTCGTTCGGCAACGTGATCGACTACGTGCGCTGCCGTGAAAACAACCTCCCCGTTGCCACCTGCAACGCGGCAGGCGCCAACTACGTCTACTCGGCCTTCACCACGTCGCAGGGTTCCACGACGCTGGAAGAGGAAGAGGGCAAGTCGTGGTCGGCGGGTCTGGTGTGGGACATCACCGACACGCTGTCGCTGTCGGCTGACTACTACGAGATCGAGCTCGAGAACGAGGTCGCCGTGCTGGCCGGTACCACGATCATCCAGGACGAGTACGGCTGCACCTACGGCACCTACCCGACCAACGGCCTGCCGTTCCCGTACGCTGCCGGCTCGGCCTACTGCAACGAGATCGACGGCCGCATCGACCGCGACCCGAACAACGGCAACCGCATCACTGAAATCCGTTCCGGACCGGTCAACCTGTCGTATCGCAAGGTCACCGGCATCGATGCCAGCCTGCGCTACAGCCTGGACACCGATCGTTGGGGCAACTTCTCGTCGCGCCTGCAGTGGGCCCACGTCCTGAAGCATGTCACCAAGCTGCGTGCGGACTCGGCGCTGTTCAACCTGCGTGACAGCAACGGTTCGTCGGACTTCCGCAGCCGCGTGACCCTCACGCTCGGCTGGCAGAAGGGCGACTGGGATGCCACCACGTACATCTACCGTGATGGCACCTTCCCGCGCTGGAACCTGCTGAACACGGCCGTGGTCAGTGGGGAGCTCGATTCCCGCGCCTCGCCGCACACCATCGCCAACATCTCGATCGGCAAGCGCTGGACGGACAACTTCTCGATGCGTCTGAATGTGAACAACATTCTCAACGACATCGCGCCGGAAGATCCGACCTTCAACACCTACCCCTACTTCTGGCAGGCGTACAGCCCGGTCGGTCGTGAGGTGGGTCTGCAGTTCGACTATCAGTTCTGATTCTCCAACGGATCAGAGAGTGGTGGGAGCCCGGCGAAAGCCGGGCTCTTTTTTTGTGTGGGATAATGGCGGCCTCGCGAAGGACCCCCGACACCGATGACACCGCCCCGCCCCGCCCTGGTCACCACCGCCCTGCCCTATGCCAATGGTCCGCTGCACCTGGGCCACCTGGTGGGCTACCTGCAGGCCGACATCTGGGTGCGGGCCCGGCGCATGGCCGGCGGCACGGTGCACTTCGTCTGCGCCGACGATGCCCATGGCACTCCGATCATGCTGGCGGCCGAAAAGGCCGGGCTTGCACCGGAAGACTTCATCCGCGACGTGCAGGCGGGCCATGAGGCCGACTTCGCCGCCTTCGGGGTGGCCTTCGACCACTACGACTCCACCCATTCCGAGTACAACCGCGCGCTGGCCAGCGAGGTCTACACGCGCCTGCGCGATGGCACCCATGGGCCGGCCTGCATCGCCCGCCGGTCGATCCAGCAGCTGTACGACCCGGTCCGGCAGATGTTCCTGCCCGACCGCTACATCAAGGGCGAATGCCCCAACTGCGGCAGCCCCGACCAGTACGGCGACAATTGCGAGGTCTGCGGCAAGGCCTATTCGCCCACCGACCTGAAGAATCCGCGTTCGGTGGTCTCCGGCGCCACGCCCGAGCTGCGCGATTCCGAGCACTACTTCTTCGAGCTGGGCAAGTTCGAGGCCTTCCTGCGCGAATGGCTGGCCGGAGAGGTGGCCCACCCGGCGGTGAAGGCCAAGCTGGCCGAGTGGCTGGAAGGCGGCCTGCGCGACTGGGACATCAGCCGCGACGCGCCCTACTTCGGCTTCCCCATCCCCGATGCCCCGGGCAAGTTCTTCTACGTGTGGCTGGATGCGCCGATCGGCTACCTGGCCAGCTTCAAGGCCCTGTGCGCACGCACCGGCACCGATTTCGAGGCCTACACCGACGCCGCCCGCAACACTGGCGGCGAAACCGAGATGCACCATTTCCTCGGCAAGGACATCATCAATTTCCACGGACTGTTCTGGCCGGCGATGCTGCATGGCGCCGGGCTGCGCGCGCCCACCGGACTGCACGTCAACGGCTACCTGACGGTGAACGGCGCCAAGATGTCCAAGTCGCGCGGCACCTTCGTGATGGCGCGCACCTACCTCGACACCGGCCTGAATCCGGAATACCTGCGCTACTACTTCGCGTCCAAGACCGGCGCCGGCGTGGTGGACCTGGACCTCAACCTCGAGGACTTCGTCGCGCGCGTCAACAGCGACCTGGTCGGCAAGGTGGTCAACATCGCCAGCCGCTGCGCCGGCTTCATCGGCAAGCGCTTCGACGGCCGGCTGGCGGCGCAGCTGCCGGACCGGGCGATGTATGCGCGCTTCGCGGCCGCGGTGCACGAGGTCGCGGCCAGCTACGCCCGCGACGAGTACGGCCAGGCCACGCGCCAGCTGATGGCCCTGGCCGACGAGGCCAACCGCTACATCGACGAGCGCAAGCCCTGGGTGATCGCGAAGCAGGAAGATGCCGAGGCCGAACTGCAGGCGGTGTGCAGCCAGGGCCTGAACCTGTTCCGCGTGCTGGCGGCCGGCCTCAAGCCGGTGCTGCCGGCCACGGTGGCGCGCGCCGAAGCGTTCCTGCGCGCCCCGGTCCAGCACTGGCACGACGTCGATGCGCCGCTGCTCGACCACACCATCGCAGCCTTCACGCCCCTGATGACCCGCATCGAACCCAGCCAGATCGAGACCATGACCGAAGCCAGCAAGGACGGCAGCGCCGTCACCCCGCCCGCCGCCCTGCCGACCCCGGCCAAGCCAGCCGAGGCGAAGGTGAAGGCGCCGGAAGCGGCTGCCGCCGCCCCGGCGGGCACGACTGCCGTGATCGGCATAGACGACTTCGCCCGCATCGACATGCGCATCGGCAAGGTGCTCGAGTGCGGCTTCGTGGAGGGCTCGGACAAGCTGCTGCGCTTCCTGCTCGACGCCGGCGAGCTGGGCCAGCGGCAGATCTTCTCGGGCATCCGCGCCAGCTACGGCGAGCCGGAGAAACTGGTCGGCCGATTCGTCGTCTTCGTGGCCAACCTGGCGCCGCGCAAGATGCGCTTCGGCACCAGCGAAGGCATGATCCTGTCGGCCGGCCACGCCACCGATGCGCTGGTGCTGCTGGACGTCGACTCCGGCGCCGAGCCGGGCATGCCGGTGCGCTGAGCGCGCCATGAGCGAAATCGCCCTGCTCCTGGTCGGCGCGGTTTTCGTCAACAACTTCGTGCTGGTGAAGTTCCTGGGCCTGTGCCCGTTCATGGGCGTCTCGCGCAGCCTGGACGGCGCCTACGGCATGGCCCTGGCCACCGGCTTCGTGCTGACCCTGGCCTCGGCCCTGGCCTGGATGGTGCACCACTGGATCCTGCTGCCGCTGGGGCTGGAGTACCTGCGCACCCTGGGCTTCATCCTGGTGATCGCCGCCGTGGTGCAGTTCACCGAGATCGTGATGAACCGGCGCAGCCCGCGGCTGTATCGCGTGCTGGGCATCTACCTGCCGCTGATCACCACCAACTGCGCGGTGCTGGGCGTGACCCTGCTCAACGTGCAGGCTCGGCACAGCCTGTTCGATTCGGTGCTGTACGGCCTGGGCGCGTCGCTCGGCTTCGGCCTGGTGCTGGTCCTGTTCTCGGCGATGCGCGAGCGCCTGGAAACGGCCGACGTGCCGGCCGCCTGGCGCGGCACGCCGATTGCGCTGACCACCGCGGGCCTGATGTCGCTGGCCTTCATGGGCTTCGCCGGCCTGGTGCCGGCCTGAGATGCTGACGGCGCTGCTGGTGGTGACGGCCCTGGCCGCCGCGCTGGGCGCCGGGCTGGGCTGGGCGGCCGTGCGCTGGCGGGTGCAGGACGACCCGATGGTGGAACGCATCAACCGGGAACTGCCGCAAACCCAGTGCGGACAGTGCGGCTACGCCGGCTGCAAACCCTACGCGGCCGCCATCGCCGCGGGCCAGGCCGACATCAACCAGTGCCCGCCCGGCGGCGAAGCCGGCGTGCGCGCCCTGGCCAGCCTGCTGGGACGCGAGCCCAAGCCGATCAATCCCGACAACGGTAAGGAAAAACCCCCGGTCGTGGCGCTGATCGTGGAAGCCGATTGCATCGGCTGCACCAAATGCATCCAGGCCTGCCCGGTCGACGCCATCGTCGGCGGGCCCAAGCTGATGCACACGGTGATCGCCGAGCTGTGCACGGGCTGCGAGCTGTGCCTGCCACCCTGCCCGGTGGATTGCATCGTGCTGGTGCCGCCAGCACGGGCGGCGTCCCTGCCGCAGTGGCCGCGCCCGGCGTGAACCCCGGGCGCGACCGGGCGAGCGGGTCTCAGAGCCGCTCGACGGTGTAACCCTGCGCCTTGAGCAGCGCGATGACGCCGTCCTCGCCGAGCAGATGCATCGCGCCCACCACGACCAGGGTGTCGTCTTCCTTGCTCTGGTCCAGCAGCGCGCGCAGGCGCGGCATCCAGGCCAGGTTGCGGTCCTTGTTGAGGCGGTCGTACAGCAGCGGGTAGTCGGCCTTCATCTCGGCGCCGGTGCCGGCGAACAGCGCGTCGGCGTCGCCCTGGCGCCACAGGTCGTGCAGCTTGCCGATCTCGGCTTCCATCGTGGCCATTTCGGCCAGGGCTTCCTGCAGCGACTGCAGCTGCTCCTTCTCATCCATCCCGTCGAACATCTCGATCTGCTGGGCGCCGGTCTCCAGACCTTCCACCGGCTTCCCCGCCGCGACCGCGCGATCGGCAAAGTGCTTGTCCAGGCCCAGCTTCGGGTCCAGGCCCAGCAGCTGCATCTCGGTGATGCTGATCACCAGGCTGGCCAGCCAGGGCTCCATGCCCTGGAACATCGCGGCGTTGGCGCCGCGCCGCGTGGCCCAGGCCTCAAGCTGCTTCCAGGTGGCTTCCGGCAGCGTCTGCTGCAGGGTCTTGCCGTCGGTGCGGGTGCCGGCCTGCTGCATGCGCGGGCCCAGGCTGGGGTCGTTCATTTCCTGGGGCGAGAGTTCGAACACCACTTTCTCGGCGTCCTCGAAGGCCGCGTCGGTGCTGGGCGCCAGCGGATAGTCGCCGGGCTTGAGCAGATGGAACGAGCCCATCAGGTAGACCGAGTTGTCGGCATCGCTGACTTTCCAAAGCAGGGGCTTGGGCGGCTCGGCCTGGGCGAAGGTGGTGGCAGTGGCCAGCAGCAGGGTGGCGATCCAGCGTTTCGACATGCGGGGTTTCCTTGGGTGGGGGGACAACATCATTGCGGGAAGGGGCGGGGCTTCTTCTCACCCGCGGTCACGGCCAGGTCCAGCCGGTTTTCGGGCGGCGGCATCGGACAGGTGGAAAACGCGGTGAAGGCGCAGGGCGGGTTGTAGGCCTTGTTGAAGTCGAGTTCGGTGGTGCCGTCCTTGCCGGCGGGCGCGGCATACAGGAAGCGCGAGGCCGCGTAGGTAGCATGGCCGCTGGTGCGGTCGGCGAATATCAGGAAAAGCTGGCCGTCGCCCTCGTCCACCGCCTCCAGCGCATAGGCCTTGCCGTCCTTCTCGAACAGCAGCCGGCCCGGGTTGGCCATGGGTTCGACCATGCCCAGCATGTTGACGATGTCCAGGGTCTTGCCCGCGGGATGCGCCTCGAAGCGCGCGGTGATGCGGAATTCCGGATCGATGTCGAAGTAGTCCAGCCCGGGGAACTGCGTGCGGGTACGGGCCATCGCATTGCGAACGCGCAGGCCGTAGCGGCCGCCGCGTTCGATCACCACGAAGCTTGCGTCGCCCTTGTTGAAGCCCACCACGGTGGGCGTGCCCTGGCTATCCACCACCAGCGGCACCTCGCCCTGGGCCGGCTGGCCATCGATGGTCACCTCGGCATCGGCCGCCGCGCGCAGACGGACGCTGCCGTCCTTTCCCAGCGTGAGCATGCCCAGCTGCGCCGGGCCGATCGCCAGCCGGGTGCCGTTGTCCTGGGCTGAGCCGACATAGGTGGCGCCGGGCGTGATCCAGTGCAGGCCCACCAGCGACAGCCAGCCATCGGGCCGGGTCAGGCGCGCCAGGCGCTCGTCGCGCCAGGCCAGGATCTGGCCGTCATAGGCCAGGCGGGCCGCCTTGGCTGCGCGTGCGGCGGCCTCGGAGCGCTTGGCCTCGTCCTCGTCGCCGCCGCACGCCGTTACCAGCACCAGCGCGGCCAGGCACAGTCCAACCACGCGTAGCGGAGCATGGGCGGGAATCCAGCGCATTCTCATCATCGTCCCCTCAGGAATAGGCGGTCGAGTTCGGCCTTGCTCAACTGTACCCACGTCGGCCGGCCGTGGTTGCACTGGCCGCTGCGTTCGGTGGCTTCCATGTCGCGCAGCAGGGCGTTCATCTCCGGCAGCGTCAGCCTGCGGTTGGCGCGCACCGAGGTGTGGCAGGCCAGGGTGGACAGCAGTTCGTTGCGCGCTTCCTCCAGGCGGCGGCTCTGGCCGTGCTCGCGCAGGTCGCCGAGCACGTCCAGCACCAGCGACTTCGGATCCAGATCGGCCAGCAGGGTCGGCACGCTGCGCACGCTGAGCGACTGCGGCCCGGCCCGGCGCAGCTCGAAGCCGAAGGCGGCCAGCGTATCGGCGTGCTGCTCGGCCAGGTCGGCCTCGCGCTCGGACACCGCCAGCGCGATCGGCACCAGCAGCGGCTGGGTGCGGATACCCTCGCCGTCGCGCGCGGCCTTGAGCCGTTCGTAGGTGATGCGCTCGTGCGCCGCGTGCATGTCCACCAGCACCAGGCCCTGCGGGTTCTCGGCCAGCACGAAGACGCCGTGCAGCTGCGCCAGCGCATAACCCAGCGGCGGCGCCTCGGCCTCGTTGGCGGCCGGCATACCCGGACCTGGCGCCGAATCGGCGGGAGCGCGATACAGCGAGGCATACGCTGACATCGCTTCACGCACCGGCAACCCCAGCCCGGTCTGCGCGGGCGCGGACCAGCCAAACGCCGCGCCGGTGGCGACAGCCTGGCCGGCCAGTTCGGCGCCCGCCGCGGCCGCGCCGCCGTTGAGGCCGGCACGCGTCGAGGCCAGGGACTCGTGCAGCGTGCGATAGATGAACTCGTGCACCAGGCGCTGTTCGCGGAAACGCACCTCGTGCTTGGCCGGATGCACGTTCACGTCCACCTGGCGCGGATCGCAGTCCAGGAACAGCACGAAGGCCGGGTAGCGGCCGTGGAAGAGCACGTCGGCGTAAGCCTGCCGCACCGCATGGGCCACGGTGCGGTCGCGCACCGCGCGGCCGTTGACATAGAAGTACTGCTGGTCGGCGCTGGAACGCGCGGCGGTGGGCAGCCCCACCCAGCCGCGCAGGCGCAGGCCGGCCGCGGCATGTTCGATCTGCAGGCACTGCGAGGTGAACTCTTCACCCAGCGCCTCGGCGACGCGTCGCACCTGGTCGGCGCCGTCGCGCACCGGCTTGTAGTGCCGGGTCAGGCGGCCGTTGTGGCTGATGCGCAGCTCCACCTGCGGACGCGCCAGCGCCAGCGAACGCAGCCATTCCTCCACGTGGCCCAGCTCGGTGCGCTCGGCGCGCAGGAACTTGCGGCGCGCGGGCACGTTGTAGAACAGGTCGCGCACTTCCACCGTGGTGCCGGCCGGATGCGGGTGCGGCTGCGCAGGCGCAACCTTGCCGCCCTCCACTTCCAGCCGCAGGCCGTGGGCCTGGTCGGCGGTGCGCGAACTCATCGCGAACCGGCTGACCGACGCGATCGAGGGCAGCGCTTCGCCGCGGAAGCCGAGCGTGGCCACTTCCTCCAGGTCATCGAGCGAGGAGATCTTGCTGGTGGCGTGGCGCGAGATGGCCAAGGGCAGCTCGGCGGCCGGAATGCCGCCGCCGTCGTCGCGGATGCGGATCAGGCGGATGCCGCCCTCTTCCAGGTCGATGTCCACGCGCGTGGCGCCGGCATCGAGCGCGTTCTCGACCAATTCCTTGACCACCGACGCGGGTCGTTCGACCACCTCGCCGGCGGCGATCTGGTTGACCAGGGTGTCGGGAAGCTGCTGGATCGGCACGGACGGTCGGTCTCGAGGTTCGGAGACCGATGATACCAGCGGCGCGGAGGCCCTACTTCGGGGCTGCGGCCAGGGCCGTGGCGGCCGGGATGGTGAGGCGCTCGCCGACGCGGACGGTGTCGCCCTGCAGCTTGTTGGCCTGGCGGATGCTGTTCATCGGCACGCCGTGGCGCGCGGCGATCAGGCTCAGGGTTTCGCCGCGGCTGACCACGTGCTGGCGCGGGCCGCCGAACTGGCCCTGGTGCGCGGCGTACCAGGTGCCCGGCGGCGCCTGGTTGGCGAAGTAGCTGCGCACGCCCGAAACGATGGCGGTGGCCATGCGCGAGCGGTACACCGGATCGCTGAGCTTGGCCTCTTCTCCCGGATTGGAGATGAAGCCGGTCTCGACCAGCATGGACGGCACGTCGGGCGAACGCAGCACCACGAAGTTGGCGCGCTCGATCTGCGGCTTGTGTGCCTTGCCCACGCCCTTGAGCGCGGCCAGCACTTCGCTGGCGACGTCGTCGGACACGCGCATGGTGGCGTTCTGCGAAAGGTCGAGCAGCACCGCGGCCAGGTTCTTGTCGCGCGCGTCCAGCTCGACGCCGCCCACCAGGTCGGCGGCGTTTTCCTGGTCGGCCAGCCAGCGCGCCGCTTCCGACGAGGCGCCGCGCAAGGACAGCACATACACGGACGCGCCGTTGGCGTTGCGGTTGTGCGCGGCATCGGCGTGGATGGAGATGAAGAGGTCGGCCTGCGCCTCGCGCGCAATCATGTAGCGCTGGTCGAGCGGGATGAACACGTCGCGGTCGCGCACCAGGAACGCTTCCATGCCCGGATCGGCATTGATCTGCGTGGCCAGTTCGCGCGCCATCGCCAGCGTGATGTCCTTCTCGAACTTGCGGCTCGGGCCGATCGCGCCCGGATCCTTGCCGCCGTGTCCGGCGTCGATGGCGATGATGAGCTTGCGGCTGCCGGTGCCGATCACGTCCTGCAGCGTGCGTGCGGGTGCAGGCTTGCCGGCCACCGCAGCGCCATCGGTGAGCAGCTCAAGCACCAGGCGCGCCTGGCTGCCGGTGCGCTCGATGCGGCTGCGCGGCTTCACTTCGCGGCCCAGGTCGAGCACCACGCGCAGGTCGCCGTCAGAGGGCTTGCCGGTGCGCACGCCGGCGACCACGCCGTTGGGCGCCGGCGCCTTGTAACCATTGGCCAACGAAGTGCCCGACAGGTCCAACACCAGGCGATCGGGATTGGCCAGGGTGAAAATCTTGTAGTCGGCCGGGCCGGACAGGTCCAGCACCGCGCGGGTGCCGTTCTCGCCGTCGACCAGCTTCAGGCCTTCCAGCTGCGCGGCCTGCGCACCCACGGCGGCCAGGCCGAACAGGACGGACGTCAACAGGGCAAGGGCAGGATTCCGGCGCATGGGCGGGATTGAAGCACCGTAATCCCGGAAAAGCAAGATTTTTCCTTAGGAATCCGTAGCCTGCCCAACCTTCCTGAATTTCGGGTCAGAAGAGGCCCGGAGAAGGCGTCAGGACGCGATCCGGCCCAGCCAGGCTTCTCCTGCCGGGCTCCCCGCGGCCATCGAGGCCCGGCGGCCGGGGCCGTCGTGCAACAGATGCAGGCTCAGGTCCGGGGCCGGCAGTCCGCCCTGCCCGCGCTCGGGCCACTCCACCAGCCACAGCCGGGCCTCCGAGGCCAGTTCGTCCAGCCCCAGGAAGTCCAGCTCACCGGCGCCCGCGAGCCGGTAAAGATCCAGGTGCGCCGCCTCGCCCCGCGCCAGCGGATAACGTTCGACCAGGGTGTAGGTCGGGCTCTTGATCGCACCGGTGACGCCCAGCGCGCGCAGCCAGGCGCGGGCCAGGGTGGACTTCCCGGCGCCGAGTTCGCCGTGCAGGTAGACGACGGCGCGTTCCGGCGCGGACAGCGCCAGGCTGCGGGCCAGCGTCGCGGTGGCGTCGGCATCGGACAGGGCAAGCTCGTGGTTCATTCGGGGTTCGCCATGCGACGCAGGTGCGGGAACAGGTCCGAGGGCAGCAGCCCCCGCTCGCCACCCACGCGGGCCGCCGCATCACCGGCGGCCGAATGCAGCAGGGCCCCGGCCACGGCCGCCTGGAACGGCGGCAGGTGCTGCGCCAGCAGCGCCGCGATCACGCCCGACAGCACGTCGCCCATGCCGCCGGTGGCCATGCCGGGATTGCCGGCGCCGATCACCGCGGGAATCTCCCCGGGCGCCGCAATGATCGTGCCCGCGCCCTTGAGCACCACCACGCAACCGAAGCGCTGCGCCATGGCTTCGGCGGCTCCGAAGCGGTCGGCCTGTACGTCACGCTTGTCCTTGCCCAACAGGCGGGCGGCCTCGCCGGGATGCGGCGTCAGGATGGCCTGCGGTACCCGCCGGGGCTGCAGCGACAGCAGGTTCAGCGCATCGGCATCCAGGATCACGGGTTTTCCCGAAGTCAGCGCTTCGCGATAAAGCGCCAGTCCCCAATCGCCCTGCCCGAGACCGGGGCCCACGGCCAGCACCGTGGCGCGTTCGATCAGGGGGCGCAGCGCGTCGGCGTCCTCCACCGCATGCGTCATCGCTTCGGGCCGCGCCGCCACCAGCGCCGCGACGCCGGACTGGCGGGTGGCGACGCTGGCCAGGCCGACCCCGGTCCGCAGCGCGGCCTCGGCGCACAGTCGAACGGCCCCGCCCATGCCTTCTTCGCCGCCCACGCACAGCACGTGGCCATGTTCGCCCTTGTGGGCATTGGCATGCCTCGGCGCAAGCCAGCGCACCAGGCCCTCGGGCACGCAGAGGCAGGCCGCCGGCGTGATGTCGTCGAAGGCGCCGATCTTCAGGTCCAGCCGGTCCAGCAGCACCTCACCGTCGAAATCGCGCGCCATGCCCGTGTACAGCCCCCGCTTGGCGCCGATGAAACTCAGGGTCACCGTGGCGCGCACCGCCACGCCTTCGGCATGGCCGGTGTCGGCATCGAGCCCCGAAGGCACGTCCAGCGACAGCACCGGCGCGCGGCTGGCGTTGATGCGCTCGATCATGCCCTGTGCCGCTTCCGACGGCGCACGACTGAGCCCGATGCCATAGATGGCGTCCACCCACACGTCCGCTTCCGGCAGCAGCCCGTCAAACGCGATCACCGACCCGCCCGCCTGCCGCCACGCGGCCAGCGCGGCCCGCGCCGGCGCCGTGCGCGGCGTTGCGCCCGGGGGCGTGACCACGCGCACGGTATGGCCGGCCGCGCGCGCCAGCCGCGCCAGCACGTAGCCATCGCCGCCGTTGTTGCCCGGCCCGCAGGCCACGCCGATGACCCTGGCCTTGGGCCAGCGCAGCTGCAGCAGGCGCCAGGCGGCGGCACCGGCGCGTGCCATGAGTTCCCCGGCGGGGACGCCCAGGCTGGCGATGGCGTGCTCGTCCATCGCCCGGACCTGGGCACTCAGATACAGGGGCAACTGCTGGGTCATGCCGGGATTCTATACTTGCGGCGATGCACGACTTCAGCGCCCTCGCCCGCCTGATCAAGACCTGGAGCCTGGAGCTGGGATTCCAGCAGCTGGGCGTGGCCGGCGTCTCGCTGGCCGAGGACGAGGAACACCTTCGCGACTGGCTGGCCCAAGGCCAGCACGGCACCATGGACTACATGGCGCGGCACGGCAGCAAGCGCGCCCGGCCCGACGAACTGGTGCCCGGCACCCTGCGCGTGATCTCGGTGCGCATGGACTACGGCACCGGCGACGACGGCGCCGCCTGGGACACCCTGGCGCGGGACGAACAGGCCTACGTGGCGCGCTACGCCCTGGGCCGCGACTACCACAAGGTGTTGCGCAACCGGCTGCAGAAACTGGCCGACCGCATCGCCGCGCACATCGGCGATTTCGGCTATCGCGCCTTCGTCGACTCCGCGCCGGTGCTCGAACGTGCGCTGGCGCGCGATGCGGGACTGGGATGGATCGGCAAGCACAGCTGCCTGATCAACAAGTCGGCCGGCAGCTGGTTTTTCCTTGGCGAGATCTACACCGACCTGCCGCTGCCGGTGGACGAACCCGCCAGCGCGCACTGCGGCAGCTGCACGCGATGCCTGCAGGTCTGCCCCACGGGCGCGATCGTGGCGCCCTACCGCGTGGACGCACGCCGCTGCATCAGCTACCTCACGATCGAGCTCAAGGGCTCGATCCCGGAAGAGCTGCGGCCGCTGGTGGGCAACCGCATCTTCGGCTGCGACGACTGCCAGCTGGCCTGCCCCTGGAACAAGTTCGCCGTGCGCAGCGCCGAGGCCGACTTCCGTCCGCGCAATGACCTCGACCGCAGCACGCTCGTGCAGCTGTTCGCCTGGAACGAGGCGGAGTTCCTGGCCCGCACCGAAGGCTCGGCGATTCGCCGCACCGGCCATGAAGGCTGGCTTCGCAACATCGCGGTGGCGCTGGGCAATGCGCGCACCACGCCGCAGGTGGTGGGCGCACTGGCCACGCGACGCGCCGATCCCAGCGCCGTGGTGCGCGAACACGTCGCCTGGGCGCTGGCGCGCCACGGCGCGGACTGAGCGCGGGCTCAGCCGCCGCGCGAGGCGCGGATGCGGCGCAGCAGCGCGCGTGTCACCGGATCGGACACCGCGCTGTCATCGCCCTGTCCGTCCAGGGCGGGATGCAGGCCCGCCGCCAGGACCTTGCCGCGCTCGACGCCCCACTGGTCGAAGGCATTGATGCCCCAGAGCACCGAGGCGGCATAGACGCTGTGTTCGTACATCGCCAGCAGCGCGCCCAGCGATGCCGGCGTCAGCTGATCCAGCAACACCAGCGTGTTCGGCCGGCCACCGGGATAGTGTCGCTGCGCATCCTCGCCGGCATGGCCGTTGGCCAGCGACTCCGACTGCGCCAGCAGGTTGGCCAGCACCCACTGCTGGCTTTCGCCATAACCGTGGGCCGGCCTCACCACGCCCAGCAGGTCGGCCGGCACGTCGTCGCTGCCCTGGTGCAGGGCCTGGAAAAAACTGTGCTGGCTGTTGGTGCCGGTGCCGCCCCACAGCACGGGCACCGTGGACTCGGCCAGGGGCTCGCCGCCGGCGCCGACGTTTTTGCCCAGGCTTTCCATCACCAGCTGCTGCAGGTAATCGGGCAGCAGGGCCAGGCGCTGGTCGTAAGGCAGGATGGCGTGGGATCCCAGGCCGCGGGCGTTGCGGTTCCACACCATCGTCAGCGCATGCCAGGCGGCCAGGTTGGTGGGGGGCGCTTGCGCCAGCACGTGCGCATCCATCTGCGCGGCGCCGGCCAGCAGCTGGTCGAAGTTCGCGTTGCCCAGCGCCAGCGCCACCGCGAAGCCCACGCTGGACCACAGCGAGTAGCGGCCACCGACCCAGTCCCAGATCGGCAGCACCCGCTCGGGCGCAACGCCGAAGGCCGCCGCGCGTTCCGTGGCCGAGGTGACCGCGTACAGCCGGCCGCGACCCGCCAGCCAGTCGCGTACGATGCCGCCGTTGAGCAGGGTTTCCTGCGTGCCGAAACTCTTGGACGCCAGTACCACCGCCGTGCGCGCCGGGTCCAGGCCGGGCAGCAGCCGGTGCACGCCGCTGGCATCGACATTGTTGAGGAAGTGCACGCGGAAACGGCCAGTGCGGAACTCCGCCAGCGCGTCCACCGCCAGCCGGGGCCCCAGGTCGGAGCCGCCGATGCCGACGTTGATGATGTCGGTGATGTCCGAGGCTTCCAGCTCGGCCACCATCGCCGCCATGCGCTGTCGTGCATCCAGCGCCTGGCCGCGTGCGGCCTTCGCCACCGGGCCGTGGCCCAGGTCGGAACGCAGGGCGGTATGCAGGGCCGGGCGCCGTTCGGAAGCATTGACCGTTTCGCCATCGAACAAGGCCCGGAACGCCTGCGGAAGTCGCGCGGCCTCCGCCGCCGCGAACAGTGCTGCACGCGCCTCGCGGTCGTAGCCCTGGCGCGCGAAATTGGCATGCAGGGCACCGACGTCCAGCGAAAAATCCGTGGCCCGCGACGGATCGGCGGCCAGTTGGGCCGACAGGGTCCGGGCGCCCAGTCGGCGCGCGTGCGCGCGAAGCGCCTCCCAGTCCGGAGCCTTACGGGCTGCCACCGTCGAACTCGAGATTGTCGATCAGGCGGGTGCGGCCCAGGCGCGCGGCGATCAGCGCGACCAGGCCCGTTTCGTTGGCCAGCTTGGCGCGGGTGAGGTCGCTGCGGCGGATCTCGGCGTAGTCCACGGTGAAGCCGGCGGCTTCCAGCCGCGCCACCGCCTCGTCCTCGATGCCGGCCAGCGGCAGCCCCTGGCGCGCGCCATCGCGCATGAACAGGAGTGTCTGGTGGATGCAGGTGGCGGTCTGGCGTTCCTCGCCCTGCAGGTACTGGTTGCGCGAGCTCATCGCCAGTCCGTCGGCCTCGCGCAGCGTGGGCGCCGGAATGATCTCGACCGGGAAGCTCATCTCGCGGGTCATGTAGCGGATCACCTGCAGCTGCTGGTAATCCTTGCGGCCGAACACGGCCAGGTCGGGCTGCACCATGTTGAACAGCCGCGCCACGACCTGCGCCACCCCGTTGAAGTGGCCCGGCCGGTGCGCACCGTCGAGGATGTCGGTGATGCCGGGTACGTGCATCTGCACGCAGCCCATGGTGCCGAACGGGTACATCTGCTCGACCGGCGGCAGGAACAGCGCGTCGCAGTTCTTTTCGGCCAGGCCATGGATGTCGCTGTCGGGCGTGCGCGGATAGCGGGCGTAGTCTTCGTTCGGGCCGAACTGGGTCGGGTTGACGAAGATGCTGGCCACCACGCGGTCGGCGTGCCGCCGCGCCAGGTCCACCAGCGCATGGTGGCCCGCGTGCAGGTTGCCCATGGTCGGCACGAAGCCGATGCTGGCGCCGTCGCGCCGCCATTGCCGGACCTGGGCGCGCAGCGCGGCCAGCGTGGTGTGGGTCTGCATGGATTCAGTATCCGTGTTCGGGACCGGGGAAGGTACCCGAGCGCACCGCGTCCGCATAGGCCTGGAACGCCCCCAGCACCGAGCCGCCGTCCGCCAGGAAATCCTTGACGAAGCGCGGGCGGCGGTGGCCGCTGTTCAGGCCCAGCAGGTCGTGCAACACCAGGATCTGGCCGTCGCAGCCGGCGCCGGCGCCGATGCCGATGGTGGGGATGTCGATCGCCGCGGTGATCTCGCTGGCCAGCTCGGATGGCACGCATTCGAGCACGAGCAGATCAGCGCCGGCGGCGGCCACCGCCCGCGCGTCCTCCACCAGCTTGCGCGCGGCGGCCGCCTCGCGGCCCTGCACCTTGTAGCCGCCCAGGCGCAGCACCGATTGCGGCGTCAGGCCCAGGTGGGCGCACACCGGGATCTCGCGATCGGACAGGAAACGGATGACCTCGAGCTTGTGGCCAGCACCCTCGAGCTTGACCATCGCCGCGCCGGCCTGCAGGCAGCGCGTGGACGCCTCCAGTGCGCGCTCGGGCGTGGCATCGGACTGGAACGGAAGGTCGGCCACCAGGAAGGTGCGCGACAGCCCGCGCGCAACGCAGCCCACGTGGTAGACGATGTCGTCCACCGTGACCGGCAGCGTGCTGTCGTGGCCCTGGCAGACCATGCCCAGCGAGTCGCCGACCAGCACCAGGTCGATGCCCGCCTCGTCCATGCTGCGGGCGAAGCCGGCGTCGTAGGCGGTCAGGGCGACGATGCGCTGGCCCTCGGCCTTGAGCTTGCGCAGCGCGGGTACGGTCAGGCGGATGCGCGCCGGCGCCTGGGGGTCGTTCGCGTACATGGGCGGGGCACCTTGCGGGGGAGCCCCTAAGGTATCGCTTCGATGCCGTCCGTAGCCACCGCCGCGAGCAGCGTGGCAACGTCGCCGCGCCCCGGCACCACCAGGCGCGGGGCGATTTCCGCCAGCGGCACCAGCACGAACGCGCGCTCGTGCATGCGCGGGTGCGGCAGGGTAAGCCCGGGCTCGTCCATCACCTCGTCGCCGTACAGCAGCAGGTCCAGGTCCACGGTGCGCGGACCCCAGCGGTCCTGCTGGCTGCGGACGCGGCCAAAGCGGGTCTCGATCGCCAGCAGCGACTCCAGCAGCACCGGCGCCGTCATGCGCGTCTGCAGCTCGACCACGGCGTTGAGGAAGTCGGGCTGGTCGGTGCGGCCCCAGGCGGGCGTGCGGTAGAAGGCCGACTGGGCGCGGATGGTGGTCTGCGGCAGGGCGTCCACCGCCCACAGCGCCTCGGTGAGGTTGGTTTCGACGTCGCCGTCGTTGCCGCCGACGGCAACGTAGGCGCGGATGGGCGCGTCGGGCCTCATTCCGCGGCCGCCTCGCCACCACCGGGCTTGCGACGGCGCCGGCGACGCTTCTTCGGACCCGGCGATGCGCCGTCCGCGTCCGCGCCATCGGAGCCGGCCGGCTCGCCGCGGCCGCGGCGCGGGGTCTTGGATTCAAGCTGCTCGGACAGCTGCTCGGGCGCCTGCTGCTGCGCCTCGCGCCAGAAGGCAAGATCGTCAGCCACTTCGGGCGTACCGCTGGCCCGCAGTTCGAGGAAATCGAACGCAGCCCGGAAGCGCGGATGCGAGAGCAGGCGGAACACGCGCTTGCGCACGCGCTGGTTGAAGCGCGGCTGCAGCAGCCATATCTCCTGCATCGGCAGCGAGAAGCGGCGCGGCAGCGCGATGCGCTGCGCCTGGTGCAGGGTGACGCGGTCGGCGGCGCGCTGCTGCGCCACCAGCGGATCGGTGCCGGCCTTCTGCATCACCGCCAGCTCACGGCAGTAGGCGGGCCACAGCAGGGCCGCGAACAGGAACGCCGGCGTGACCGGCTTGTCGTGTGCGACACGCTCGTCGGTATTGCGCAGCGCCTGCAGCACCATGGTGCGCAGGGCGCCGCTTCGGTTGGTCTCCAGCGCGACCGCCGTTTCCGGAAACAGCGCCGGCAGCAGGCCATGGTCTTCGAGCGTGCGGAAGCTGCTTTCGGCGTGGCCGGCCAGGAACATCTTCAGGCACTCGTCGAACAGGCGCGCGGGCGGTGCCGCCGCCAGCAGGTGCGCCAGTTCGGGAATCGGCGCCGCCGCGTCGGGCGCGATCGTGAAGCCCAGCTTGGCCGCCAGGCGCGCCGCACGCAGCATGCGCACGGGATCCTCGCGATAACGCTCGACCGGATCGCCGATCAGGCGCAGCACGCGGTCCTGGCAGTCCTGGAAACCGCCGACATAGTCGCGGACCGAAAAATCCTCGATCGCGTAGTACAGCGCGTTCGCGGTGAAGTCGCGGCGCACCGCGTCGTCTTCGATGGTGCCGTAGACGTTGTCGCGCAGCAGGCGGCCGCCGTCCTCGGTCTCGCGGTCGCCGCTGCCGTCGTCGATGTTGGCGCGGAAGGTGGCGACCTCGATGATCTCGCGGCCATAGACCACGTGCGCAAGCCGGAACCGGCGCCCGATCAGGCGGCAGTTGCGGAACAGCGACTTGACCTGCTCGGGCGTGGCGTCGGTGGCCACGTCGAAGTCCTTGGGGTGCCCGCCCACCAGCAGATCGCGTACGGCGCCGCCGACCAGGTAGGCCTGGAATCCGCCCTCGCGCAGGCGGTACAGCACCCGCAGCGCGTTGGGACTGATGTCCTTGCGGGAAATGCCGTGCTCGGCGCGCGGGACGATGAGCGGGTGCGTGGGAGTGGCGATGCGCGTATCCATCTGGGTTCGGCCGCGCGGATTCCTTGCGCGGCGGCTCGCGGGCCGGGGGTCTGGCTTCCCGGCATGGGTAAAGCCCGTTATACTAACGCCCGTCCCATGGCTTCGCCATCAGCGCTCCCTTCGTCTAGTGGCCTAGGACACGGCCCTCTCAAGGCTGGAACAGGGGTTCGAGTCCCCTAGGGAGCGCCACCCTTCCGAAGGCCCGGCCCTGTGCCGGGCCTTCCTCGTTTCAAGCCCACGCTGGGCGACGGCCGCGCCCGCGGCTAGAATCCCGGCCACTGCGACCCATCCAGGAACCGGCCATGCCCTTTGTCGTCATCGAGAACTGCATCCGCTGCAAGTACACCGACTGCGTCGAGGTGTGCCCGGTCGACTGCTTCCACGAAGGCCCCAATTTCCTGGTGATCGATCCGGAGGAGTGCATCGACTGCACCCTGTGCGAGCCCGAATGCCCCGCCAAGGCGATCTATCCCGAGGACGACGTGCCCGCCGGCCAGGAAGCCTTCATCGCGCTCAACGCCGAGCTGTCCAAGGCCTGGCCCGTGATCACCACCCGCAAGGACCCGCTGCCGGATGCGGCCGAATGGGACGGCAAGTCCGGCAAGCTGGACCAGCTGCAGCGCTAGTCCCCTTGCCTGCCTTCGCGCCGGGGGTCGTACCCCGCGCGATCCAGCGCGCTGGCCTCAGCCCAGGCGCGCCTTGAGCAAGGCCAGCAGCTGGCCGCCCGGACCGCCGGAGAGTTCCTTGCCGTCGCTGCCGAGCGCCACGACGCGGCTCTCGTTGCCCACCGTCTCGACGCGGATCAGCATGGCCGTGCCCTGGTAGCTGACCTCATAGCTGTTGAGCAGCTTGGCGGTGCCATCGACGCTGACGCCCTCGATCTTGCCCAGCGCGATGCCGACGCGGCGCCAGGCGCTGTCCAGGGTGTCGGCCATGGTGAAGCTGGAGATGCCGCCCGGCAGCGCCGCCACGGCCGGCGTGCCGCGCACGTTCGGGTTGCCGGTGACGTCGGGCACGGTGATGGCGCCGGTGGTGGCAGGCAGGTCCAGGCCGGGCGGGACTTCCAGCGGCTGGTTCTGCACGCTGTCCTGGTACTTGGCGTCCATGCCCAGCTTGTCGCGCGTCCAGGCGCAGCCGCCCACGGAAAGCAGGGCGAGTGCGATGGCGCCGATCAGCAGCGGGCGGTAGTGGGACGAGGACGCGGTCATGGTGATCTCCTGAATGGCACCGCGGCACGGCCGCGGGCTCGGTTCCATATGGTAAGCGGGATTAGGCGGTTTCGTGTTCCAGGGCCTGGCACAGCGCGGCCATGGCATCGGCCCGGGCATTGTGCCCGGCCGACAGCGGCAACAGGGGCAGGCGCAGGCCGTGTCCGATGCCCTGCCGGGCCAGCAGGGCCTTGACCGGGATCGGATTGGGCTCGACCCCCAGGAAGTCGTAGAGGTCCTGCAGGCGCTGGTCCAGCGCCCGGGCCGCGTCGGACTGGCCGGCCGCGGCCAGCGCGCAGAGCCGGCTGAAACTGGCGGGCACCACGTTGGACGCCACCGAGATCACGCCGCGGGCGCCGCCCAGCAGGGCGCGCACGAAGGTCGGATCGTCGCCGCTGAGCAGGGCGAAATCGTCGCGGGCCAGGGGATAAAGCGCCTCCCAGCGCTCCTCGTCGCCGCGGGCCTCCTTCAGGCCGACGATGCCGGGATGCGCGCAAAGCCGCGCCACGGTTTCAGGCAACAGGTCGCAGCCGGTGCGGCCCGGCACGTTGTACAGCACCACCGGCAGGCCGCCCTCTTCCGCCACGGCGGTGTAGTGCGCCACCAGGCCTTCCTGGGTGGGCCGCACGTAGGGCGGCGTGACCACCAGCGCGGCGTCGGCGCCACCGTCGCGCGCCAGATGGGTCTGGGCGATGGTCTTGGCGGTGTTGGACTGGCCCGTGCCGGCCAGCACCAGCAGCCGGCCGGACGCCTGGGCCACGGCGGCGCGCAGCAGCTGGGAGTACTCGCGGTCGTCCAGCGCGGCGGCTTCGCCGGTGGAGCCGGCAACCACGATGCCGCGGGTGCCGCCCGCGATCTGGGTGTCGATCAGGCGCGACCAGGCGTCGAGGTCGGGCGCGCCGGCGGCCGTGAACGGCGTGGCCAGGGCGGTGATGCTGCCGGAAAGGTGCAAAGGAAGGGCCTTGCGGGGACTGGCCGCGATGTTACTTGCGGGTGGAAAGCGGCGGCAAGTATGCTGGCCCGGAACATTCCGCGCAGCTTCAGACGCGCCGCCACGGAACACCGAATTGACCGACCCTGCCGCACGCCCGACCGCCAACGAGAACCACCTGCTGATCAGCGCCTACACCACGCATCCGCAGTCGCCGCTTTTGGCCGTCACCCGCCGCATCTCCGACAGTGGCTGCAACATGGTGGACGCGCGCCTGTCCACCGTGGGCCGCGACGTGTCGGTCACGGCCCTGGCGGTGGGGTCATGGGACGCCGTGGCCAAGCTCGAGGCCATGCTGACCCGGCTCGAGCGCGAGGAAGGCTACAAGCTGGTCTGGTACCGCACCGGCCCCAAGGCGCTGCAGTCCAACCTGCTTCCCTACATCGTGGAGGTGGTGGCGGCCGACAAGCCCGGCATCCTGTTCCAGCTGGCCGACTTCTTCGACCGCCAGGGCATCACCATCGAAAGCCTGCACAGCTCGCGCTACCGGGCGATGCAGACCGGCGCCGACATGTTCTCGGCCCAGGTCACCATCGGCATCCCGGCCAACATGCACATCGCCGCGCTGCGCGACGATTTCCTCGAGTTCTGCGATCACCTGAACCTCGACGCCATCATGGATCCGATGAAGTTCTGAGCAAGGAGCGCTGATGTCTTTCTTCGCGTTTGTCGGTTTCATGTTCGCGCTGATCGCCATGAGCGAAGTCCACGCACTGAAGAAGCGTGTTGCCGCACTTGAGGCGGCTGCCGGAGCGGCGCCCAAGTGAACGTCGGCGACCGCATCCTGGGCCTGCCGATCACGCTGGGGCGCGGAGGCAATGCCGACCTGTCCGACTACCGCGGCCGCTGGCTGGTGCTGTACTTCTATCCCAAGGACAACACCCCGGGCTGCACCACGGAAGGTCTCGACTTCAACGACCTGTATCCGAAGTTCCGCCGCGCCAAGGCCGAGATACTGGGCGTGTCGCGCGATTCGGTGAAGTCTCACCAGAACTTCTGCACCAAGCATGGCTTCGTGTTCGACCTGGTCTCCGACGCCGACGAGGGCCTGTGCCGATCCTTCGGTGTCATCAAGGAGAAGAACATGTATGGCAGGAAGGTGATGGGCATCGAGCGCAGCACCTTCCTGATCGATCCCGAGGGCCGCGTCGCCGAGTGCTGGCGCGGAGTGAAGGTCGCCGGCCATGCCGAGGCCGTGCTTGAAACGCTGCAGAAGGCCGCCAAAGCCAAGTGATGCACCCCCGCGCAAACCCGACCCGCCGTCTCGCCCCGCGAGCCAAGGCGGCGCTTCGCTGTGCACAAGGACGTGCGTTCCGTGTCCAACCTAGCCGAGAACCCCATGACTAGAAGCAAGCGGATCTATGTTCTGGACACCAACGTGCTGATGCACGACCCGACCGCGCTGT
The DNA here is from genome assembly GCF_049195245.1 of Arenimonas sp. MALMAid1274. Lineage (NCBI taxonomy): Bacteria > Pseudomonadati > Pseudomonadota > Gammaproteobacteria > Lysobacterales > Lysobacteraceae > Arenimonas > Arenimonas sp. MALMAid1274. The sequence continues at coordinate 445,258 of NZ_JBMIRR010000027.1, read as the reverse complement.
TCAAATTCGAGGAGCACGACGTCTTCATCCCGATGATGGTCCTGGAGGAGCTGGACAACGGCAAGAAGGGCCACAGCGAAGCCAGCCGCAACGCGCGCCAGGTCAGCCGCTTCCTCAACGAGATCATCGAGGCGCACGGCAGCCAGGACCTGGGCCAGGGCGTGAAGCTGGCCCAGCCCAAGGGCTTGCAGCTGCGCGCCCAGGAAAGCGTGGGCCGCCTGCTGTTCCAGCTCAAGCCGGTGGACGGCAGCAAGCGCTTCGGCAAGGTGATGCCCGACAACCTGATCCTGTCCTCGATCCTGCAGCTGATCGAGGACAACCCGGGCGTGCCGGTGGTGCTGGTGTCCAAGGACATCAACCTGCGCATCAAGGCCTCGATCGCCGGCGTCAAGGCCGAGGACTACGAAAACGACCGCGCCATCGACGACTTCAACCTGCTCTTCACCGGCGCCAACGAGCTGCCGGCCGATTTCTGGGACCGGCACGAGGGCAGTCTTCGCAGCTGGACCGAGAAAGGCCGCACCTTCTACGAGGTGCGCCGCACCGACGACGACGGCTGGTACCCGAACCAGTTCCTGTACCTGCCCGGCACCGACGAAGTGGAGATGAAGGTGGCGCGCCTGGACGAACAGCGCGCGGTGTTGCAGATCGTCGACGACTTCCGCAGCCCGCAGCACCAGGTCTGGGGCATCAACGCGCGCAACCGCGAGCAGAATTTCGCGTTCAACGCGCTGATGGATCCGGAGATCGACTTCGTCACCCTGCTGGGCACCGCCGGCACGGGCAAGACGCTGCTGGCGCTCGCGGCCGGCCTGACCCAGACCATGGACATCCAGCGCTATCGCGAGATCATCATGACCCGTGCCACGGTGAGCGTCGGCGAGGACATCGGTTTCCTGCCCGGCACCGAGGAGGAAAAGATGACGCCGTGGATGGGTGCGCTCACCGACAACCTCGAGGTGCTCACCCACACCGAGGACCACGGCAGCTGGGGCCGCGGCGCCACCAACGAACTGCTGGCCTCGCGCATCAAGATCCGCTCGATGAACTTCATGCGCGGCCGCACCTTCCTCAACCGCTGGGTGATCGTGGACGAGGCGCAGAACCTCACGCCCAAGCAGATGAAGACCCTGATCACGCGCGCCGGCCCGGGCACCAAGATCATCTGCATGGGCAATGTGGAGCAGATCGACACGCCCTACCTCACCGAGACCACGTCGGGCCTGACCTACGCCGTGGACCGCTTCAAGAACTGGGCGCATTCGGCCCACATCACGCTGCGCCGCGGCGAGCGCTCGCGCCTGGCCGACTACGCGTCGGAAGTCCTGTGAGGCCATGACCGAACGGCTGGCCACGTGGGTCTGGGTCGGGGCCGCGGCCCTGGCCTGCGTGGCCGGCATGGTCAACGTGGTGGGCTACCTGGGTTTCGAGCACCAGGCCATCACCCACCTCACCGGCACCACGTCGCTGCTGGGCGCGGCGCTGGCGCAGGGCAACCTTCCGCACGTGCTGCAGCTGGGCGCGATGCTGCTGGCCTTCGTTGGCGGTGCGGTGCTCAGCGGCCTGCTGATCCAGGACAGCACGCTGAGGCTGGGCCGTCGCTACGGCGTGGCGCTGGCGATCGAGGCCGTGCTGCTGGCGCTGGCGGTGCCGCTGTTCGAGCGCGGCAGCTTCGCAGGGCCGGTGCTGGCGGCGGTCGCGATCGGGCTGCAGAACGCCATGGCCACCACCTACAGCGGCGCGATCGTGCGCACCTCGCACGTCAGCGGCATGTTCACGGACCTGGGCATCACCCTGGGCCACGCGATGCGCGGGCTGCCGGTGCCACGCCGCCGGCTGTGGCTCTGCCTGGTGATCATCGCCAGCTTCCTCGCCGGCGGCGTGGGGGGGGCGCTGATGTTTGGCATGATGCAATACCGTGCGCTTTACCTGCCCGCGATGCTCACCGGTGCGGCAGGCGTCGGCTACGTCGTCTACCGGCATCACGCGCTCCAGCGGGCAAGCAGCAAGGCCTGAGGCGCTAGCCATCCCCGCCGAACAAGGGGAACGAAGACGACGAAGGCCGGCCAGCCTGGCCGGCCTTCGGACCGGAATGCCGGCTCAGCGACCGGGCACGCGGCAGCAGGTTGCGTTGACCTGGTAGCTGATCACGCTGAGCAGCGAGCCCACCAGGTCGCAACGCCAGCCGGTGGGCTGGCCCGCCGTCACCACCGGCTGCGAGTTGCTCACGCCGATGCCCAGGGGTCCGCCGCAGCCGCCGCCAGTGGCGGTGTAACCGGCCGGACAGCTGACGCTGCGCGGCTGCAGTCCACTCAGCAGGGCAAGGTTGCCGCTGTCGGTTGCGACCGTGCAGTCCAGGGCCGTGGCCTCGGGTTCCGTGAAATAACCGGTGACGTCGATCACCAAGTCGGACGTGGCGAAACTGTAGACGCTCAGCTCATTCGCACAGCCAGGGCGGCACAGGGTCACGTGGCTTTCGTCGGAGAGGATCATGCCGGCCGTGTAGTTCAACGAGGACGCCAGCGGCCGCACCGTGTTGTAGGGGTAGGCCGTGAAATAGCCGTCGGCGTCCGGCCGGACCGAGGTGATCTTGACCGTGACCGAGGACACGTTCTCGGGCAGGGCGCAATCGCTGGCGTCGCCGCCCTGCGAGGCGAAGCCGCCGGCGCTGTGGGCGACGAAGCTGCGCGTGGTGTTGGCGACGATCGGACCGCCGATGATGCGGGTGTCGACCAGCCGGCAAGGCGCCACCGGCGTGTAGACCAGGTCCTCGCCCGGCTGCCCGAGGCTGGACGGCGCGTCGCCGGAGTCCGCGAATGCCTTCGCGCCGCCGAGCAGGGCGGCGTTCATGGCGCGGAAGCTGTCCGCGCTGGCCGCCAGCTCGAGGTTGGCGAGGTCGGCCGACCGCAGGGTCGAACGCATGCGTTCCGACCACCCGTCGCTGTTCTTGCCGTAGGTGCGCGACACATGCGGCTGCCATCGGTCGACGATGTCCTGCGCCAGCTCGGCGCGCATGGATTCCGGGGCCAGGCCATTGCCCTTGGCTTGGGTCGGGGACGTCGCGGCCGTCTGGGCGACCGTTGCAAAAAGCAAACTTGAGAACAAAATTTTCCTGTTCATGAGTCCTCCGTGATGCGATCTCGTCGTCGCGGGATGGGAAGTGCATGTCAGTGGCGCGGCATGGAGTCGCTGATCCGGCTCCATGGCCTACGGGATAGCCCGCACCCGGCGCCACCACAAGCATGCTTATTGCTAACCCGCGCTTGGCCGGAATCCCGAAAGTTGCGCGTGTCCTGTAGGCAAGTGGACTTTCGCGCGACGCGTTATTCATTCCGCACCAGGTTCGGGAGATATCACTAACATGTTAGTAAATGGTTCCCGTGCAACCCCTGTTTCGTCCGAATGCCATCTGCAGACGCCTGCCGAACGCATCCGTCGCGCGCGCACGCTGGCCTCGATGTCGCAGCGCGCCCTGGCCGAAGCCGTGGGCGTCAAGCGCAGCGCCGTGGCGCAGTGGGAGCGGCGCGATGGCTGTTATCCGTCGATGCCGCACCTGGTGGCCATCGCCGTGGCCACCAACGTCCACCTGGAATGGCTGGGCACGGGGCGCGGTCCGGTGACGATGGCGGCGGAGTCCTGGGAAGCCGCCGTGCGGGCCACGGAATTCGCACACGACGATCTCGAGGCCAGTTGCCTGGACATGCTGCGGCGCATGCCTTTCCACGTGCGCAAGCAGGTCGCCGGCGTGATCGAGCTGATCGCCAGAAGTTTCTGAACCGCCGGCGGGTACGCGGCCGGATAGCCGGATGCGGCGCCGCGGGCGGCTCATCCCGCAAGCGCCCGAAATTCCTCCCACGCACAGGCGGTGTCAGAATCCGCCCATGGACCCCACCCTGCCCTGCGCCCTGACGCTCGCCGGCTCCGACTCCGGCGGCGGCGCCGGCATCCAGGCCGACCTCAAGACCTTCGCCGCGCACGGCGTGCACGGCCTGAGTGCGATCGCCGCGCTCACCGCGCAGCACACGCGCGGCGTCACCGCGGTGCACGTGCCGCCGGTGGCTTTCCTTCGGGCGCAGATGGATGCCTGCTTCGACGACTTCGCCATCGGCGCGGTGAAGCTGGGCATGCTGGCCAACGCCGAGGTCATCCATGCCGTCGCCGATGCCCTGATCGTCCACACGCCGCGCTTGGTCGTGCTTGATCCGGTGATGGTGGCCACATCGGGCGCCAAGCTGCTGGCCGACGACGCCCTGGATGCCCTGCGCGAGCGCCTGCTGCCGCTGGCCAGCGTGCTGACCCCCAACATCCCGGAGGCCGAGCTGCTGCTGGGCCGCGCCATCCGGGACGCCGACGATGCCGACCGCGCGCTGGACGACCTGCTGGCTCTGGGGCCCCGGGCGGTGCTGCTGAAGGGCGGCCACCTGCCCGGCAGCGGCGACATGATCGACCGCTACGGGGATGACCGCACCCGCCGGCAGTACCGGCACGCCCGGCTGCCGTTCGAAGGCCACGGCACCGGTTGCACGCTGGCCTCGGCGATCGCCGCCGGCCTGTGCCTCGGGCGGGACGCCGGGACGGCCTGCGAGCTCGCGGCCGATTACGTGCACGGGGCCTTGCTGCAGGGTCATTCGCCGGGCAAGGGCACGGTGCGCGTGTTGGACCACCTGTGGGCCCGCCCGCTTCGCACTGAGGCCTGACGCGGTTGCCCGAGGTGGCGCCCGTCCCGGGGCTCGGCTAGCATCCCGGTCAGAATCCACCCGGAGCAGACCCATGCGCAGCGGCAATCCCGCCCTGAACCAGAACGCCTTCCTCGACGTCGCCAGCGGCCAGCTGGTGTCCGGCGCCACCGCCGGCGACACCATGACGCTCAACGGCACCGTCAACAAGACCGGCTTCCTGCTGCTGCTGGTGGTGGCCACCGCCGCCTACACCTGGAGCCTGTTCACCCCCGAGAACCCGGGCGCCGTGATGCCCTGGCTGATCGGCGGCGCCATCGGCGGCCTGGTCGTGGGCATCGTCACCGTGTTCAAGAAGGCCTGGGCGCCCGTCACCGCGCCGCTGTACGCGGCACTCGAGGGTCTGTTCGTCGGCGGCCTCTCGGCCATGTTCGAGGCGCAGTTCCCCGGCATCGTCATGCAGGCGGTGATGCTGACCATGGGCGTGCTGGCTTCGCTGCTTCTGGCCTACAAGAGCGGCCTGATCAAGGCCACCGAAAACTTCAAGCTGGGCGTGGTGGCGGCCACCGGCGGCATCGCGGTGCTGTACCTGGTCAACATCGGCATGCGCCTGTTCGGCCTGGACGGCATCGGCTTCATCCACGAGGCGAGCTGGATGGGCATCGCCTTCAGCGCCTTCGTGGTCATCATCGCTGCGCTGAACCTGGTGCTGGACTTCGACTTCATCGAGTCCGGCGTCGAGGCCGGTGCGCCCAAGTACATGGAGTGGTACGGTGCCTTCGGCCTGGTGGTCACGCTGATCTGGCTGTACCTGGAAATCCTGCGCCTGCTGGCCAAGCTGCAGTCGCGCGACTGACCGGCCACGGCCTGCGGCTACCCGAAGGGCCGGCCAGCGCCGGCCCTTCCTCTTTGCAGGACGGACTGCGTCCCGGAATCCCGACATGAAACGACTGCTCAACGTCGGCGGCGGCAGCAAGCTCACGCCGCTGCCGCCGCAATACGCCGGCTTCGAACACCTGCTGCTGGACATCGACCCGGCCGGAGCGCCCGATCTGGTCTGCGATGCGCGCGAACTGGCCACGCTCGAACCCGGCCAGTTCGACGCCATCTACTGCTCGCACAACCTCGAGCACTACCACGAGCACGAGGTGCCGCGGGTGCTGGCCGGATTCCTGCACGTGCTCAAGCCCGACGGCTTCCTGCACGTGCGCGTGCCCGACCTGCACGAACTGATGAAGCAGACACTGCAGCGTGGCCTGGACGTTGACGAGGTGCTGTACGACTCGGCGGCCGGCCCCATCCGCGTGCTCGATGTGATCTACGGACTGTCCTCGCAGATCCAGGCCAGCGGCCAGGACTTCTACGCGCACAAGACCGGCTTCACCAACAAATCGCTGCAGCGCGTGCTGGCACGCGCGGGTTTCCGCAAGACCTTCAGCAGCCTGGGCAACCTGGAGATCAACCTGCTGGCCTTCCGCGACGCGCCCGACGCGCAGACGCGCGCGCTGTTCGGCCTGCCCGCCCCCTGAAGTACCCAAGAAGGCCGAGGGCGCCCGGAGGCGCCCTCGTTGCTGCATGCCTGGCGGGAATCAGCCCTGGGCGCGGGCCGCGATGGCCTGGGCCAGCGACTGCGTGGTGCCGCTGCCGCCCAGGTCCGGCGTGAGGTGGTCGCGGGCCTGCATCGTGTCCACGATCGCCTTGCGCAGGCGCGCCGCTTCCTCGACCTTGCCCAGGTGCTCGAGCATCTGGATGGCGCCCAGCAGCAGCGCGATCGGATTGGCCACGCCCTTGCCGGCGATGTCCGGCGCCGAGCCGTGCACGGCCTCGAAGATGGCCGCCTCGGTGCCGATGTTGGCGCCGGGGGCCAGGCCCAGGCCGCCCACCAAACCGGCGCACAGGTCGGAGATGATGTCGCCGAACAGGTTGGTGGTAACGATCACGTCGAACTGCTCGGGCTTCATCACCAGCTGCATGCAGGTGTTGTCCACGATCATCTCGTTGCACTGGATGTCGGGGTATTCGGCGGCGACGTTGCGCGCCACCTTCAGGAACAGGCCCGAGGTGGACTTGAGGATGTTGGCCTTGTGCACCACCGTGACCTTCTTGCGGCCGACGCGGCGCGCCAGGTCGAAGGCGTAGCGCACGATGCGCTCGGAGCCGCGGCGGGTGACGCGCTGGGTCAGGGTGGCGGTCTCGCCGTCGGCGGTGAGGTTCTGGCCCTCGCCGATGTAGGCGCCTTCGGTGTTCTCGCGCACCGTGATCAGGTCGATGTTCTCGTAGCGCGACTTGGTGTTGGGGAAACTGATCGCCGGGCGCACATTGGCGTACAGGTCGAAGCGCTTGCGCAGCTCGACGTTGATGGACGAGAAGCCTTCGCCCACCGGCGTGGTCAGCGGCGACTTCAGCGCCACGCGATGGCGGTGGATGGCGTCCAGGGTGGCCGCCGGCAGCAGTTCGCCCTGCTTTTCGTAGGCGGCCAGGCCGGCTTCGACGAAGTCGTACTGCAGGCCGAGCCGCAGCGCATCGAGCACCTGCAGGGTGGCGTCCATGATTTCCGGGCCGATGCCGTCGCCACGGATCACCGCGATGGTCTGGGTCATAAGTGCTTGTTCTTCCAAGAAGTACCGGGCAGCCGGACGGCTCCCGAAGGCGCCGTATTATGCCAGATCAGCCCCCGACCCTGCCCACCCGACCTTGGTCGTGGCCCCGGGCCGCCGGATCAGTGCTCGTGCGAGGGCGCCGCGGGCGCGTGCGCGCCGGCGCCTTCGAGCTGGTCGAGGAAGTCCACGGCCCTGCGAAGATGCGGGATGACGATGGAACCGCCGACCACCAGGGCGACGCTGAAGGCCTCGAACAGCTCGTCGCGGTTCACCCCGGCGTCCTTGCACTGCGCGACGTGGTAACTGATGCAGTCGTCGCAGCGCAGCACCATCGACGCCACCAGGCCCATCAGCTCCTTGGTCTTGAGGTCGAGCGCGCCGGCCTTGTAGGTCTGGGTGTCGAGCGCGAAGAAACGCCGCACCACCTGGTTGTCCTGGCCCAGGATGCGCTCGTTCATGCGCTGCCGGAATTCGGTGAAGGCCTGCACCCGGTCCTTTTCGTCCGCGCTCATGCCGAGCCCTCCAGCAGGGGCTTGAGGCCGCCGGCGCGGTCCAGCGCCACCAGGTCGTCGTAGCCGCCGACGTGGCGCTCGCCGATGAAGATCTGCGGCACCGAGCTGCGCTGGGTCAGGTCCATCATGCGGCGGCGCGCCTCGAAGTCCAGGTCCACGCGCACTTCGCGCCAGGTGGCCCCGCGGGATTTGAGGAAATTCTTGGCCGCCACGCAGTACGGGCAGACGGCGGTGGTGTACATCAGGACTTCGGGCACGTTCTCTCTCCAGGCAACGCCGCAAGTCTGGGGGGCAAGGCCCTGCTTTTCCAGCGCGGCACTGCAACGCAGCGATGGCGGGGCCGGTCGTGTTAACCGCGGGTTCACCCCCGCCCCGGGGCCCAGCCGGTATCCTGAGCCGTCCTGCCCGTGGAGCCACCGTGCGCATCCTGTTTCCCCTCGCCGCCCTCAGCCTTGCCCTGGGCCTGGCCTGCAGCGCGCGCGCCCAGGACACCGGCCTGCCCGACATCGGCTCCTCCGCCGGCGAGGTGATCGATCCGCAGCTTGAGGCCGACTACGGTGCCTACACTCTCTACGAACTGCGGCGCCTGGGCCTGGTGCTGGACGACCCGCTGATCGATTCCTGGCTGCAGGCCATGGGCTACCGGCTGGCCGCGGCCAGCGACACCCCGCGCCAGTCCTTCACCTTCTTCATGATGCGCGACCGGCAGATCAACGCCTTCGCCACGCTCGGCGGCTATGTCGGCATGAACGCCGGCCTCGTGCTGACCGCCCGCAACGAGGCCGAGGTGGCGGGCGTGATGTCTCACGAGATCGCGCACGTCAGCCAGCGCCACGTGCTGCGTGCGGTCGAACGCGCGCAGAAGGACCAGATTCCGATCCTGCTGGCGATGATCGGCGCGATCGCGGCCTCGCAGGCGGCGTCCAGCAGCAATTCGCGCGACAGCTCCAGCGACAACGCCACCGCTGCGGTCGTGACCGGCGCGATGGCGCTGATGGCCCAGCGCCAGATCGACTACACCCGGTCCAACGAGTCCGAAGCCGACCGCGTCGGCATCCAGACCCTGGCCCGCGCCGGTTACGCCCCGGATGGCATGGCCGACTTCTTCGAGCGCATGCAGCGCGCCAACCGCGGCAACAGCGGTGGCTACCAGCTGCCCGAATACCTGCGCAGCCACCCGGTCACCACCACCCGCATCAGCGAGACCCGCCAGCTGGCACAGCGGCTCAAGGCCCAGCCGCCGACGCAGGGGCCTTCGCTCAGGCCGTCGATGAATCCGCTGCTGCCGGGCGACTTCAGCCTCGGCGCCGCCAGCGCCGGGGGCGAAACCGGTTTGTTCGGGTGGGCCCAGGAACGGCTGCGGGTACTGAGTGCCGATGACACCGCCGCGGCACTGCGCGAGTACCGCGCCTCGGCGCGGGCCCTGGGCGACAGGGCGGGCGACCCCCAGCGCTACGGCCTGGCCCTGGCGCAGATGCGGGCCGGCTACCCGGCCGAGGCCGAGGCTGGCCTGGAGGCCCTTCTGGCACGCCACCCCGGCCAGCTGTGGCTGGAGCTGGCCCGCGCCGAGGCCGCGGCGGTGGCTGGCCGCAACGAGGTCGCGCGCGAGCGCTTCGACGCCCTGCTGCTTCGCCATCCCGACAGCCGCGCGGTGCGCCTGGCCTATGCCCAGACCCTGGGCGAGATGTCCACCGCCGTGGCCGGCCGCCGCGCCCAGGAAGTGCTGCGTCCGCTGCTGGGCAGCAGCGGTGACGACCCCCTGTTCCAGCGCAGCTTCGCCCGCGCCAGCGAGCTGGCCGGCGACCTGGTGCGGGCAGGCGAGGCCTACGCGGAAGCCGCCTACCTCAACGGCCGGGCGGTGGATGCGCTCAACCAGCTCGACCGCCTCAAGCAGCGAGACGACCTGGACTACTACCAGCGCGCCCGCATCGAGGCCCGCATGGCCGCCATCACCCCGGTGGTGCTGGAAATGGAACGCCAGGGCATCCGCGCCCACGAGCAGCGCCCTGACCGCCAGTGACCGCGGCCCCCGGGGCCTGGAACCCCGGACAGCACCCTGTCACTGCCCGGTCACAAAAGTTTTATCTACTTGCACGCAGGCCCTCCCGGTGACACGGTAAACCCTGTGCAAAAACGCATCCTGATCGTCGACGACGAACCCGCCATCCGCGAGATGGTGGCCTATGCCCTGCGCAAGGGCGAATACGAGCCGGTGCACGCCGGCGACGCCCGCGAGGCCCAGACCGCGATCGCGGAAAAGGTGCCCGACCTGATCCTGCTGGACTGGATGCTGCCCGGATCCAGCGGCCTGGAGCTGGCCCGGCGCTGGCGCAAGGACGAGCTGACCCGCGACATCCCGATCATCATGCTTACCGCCCGCGGCGAGGAAAACGACCGCGTCAGCGGCCTGGAATCGGGCGTGGACGACTATGTGGTCAAGCCCTTCTCGGCCCGCGAGCTGCTGGCCCGCATCCGCGCCGTGATGCGCCGCTCGCGCGAGGACGAAGATGACGGTTCCGTGACCGTGGGCGGCCTGCGCATCGACGGCGCCGCGCACCGGGTCTTCGCCGGCGACCAGTCGGTGCACGTGGGCCCGACCGAATACCGCCTGCTGCATTTCTTCATGACCCACGCCGAACGCGTCTACACCCGCACCCAGTTGCTCGACCACGTCTGGGGCGGCAACGTGTACGTCGAGGAACGGACCGTGGATGTGCACATCCGCCGCCTGCGCAAGGCCCTGGAGCCCTACCGCCTGGACGACATGGTGCAGACGGTGCGCGGCTCCGGCTATCGCTTCTCGGCCGCGATGGCCTGAGCGATGGAGCCCGGCCGGACATGAGCGTTTCGATGCTGCTGCGGCTGGCCTGGCGCCAGTCCCTGATCCGGCTGCTGCTGTATTACGCGATCGCCCTGGGCATCGGCGTCGTGCTGGGCCAGGTCTGGTGGTCGCTGGGCATCGCCACCGCCCTGCTGGCCGCGCGAGCCTACTGGCGCCTGTACCGCGTGCTGCGTTTCCTCGACTGGCGCAAGCAGCTGCGCACGGTGGATGGCCAGGGCCTGTGGGCGGCGCTGGAAACGCTGATCCACCGGCGCCAGACCGAAAACCGCACCCGCGGCCGGCGCCTGGTGCGCCTGCTGCGCGCGTATCGCCAGGCCGCGACGGCGATGCCCGACGGCGCGCTGATCATCAACCGCCGCGATGGCCACCTGGTGTGGTTCAACAAGACCGCGCGCCACCTGCTCGGGCTGCGTTACCCGCAAAGCCTGGGCGAGCCGCTGCTGGACTTCTTCCCGGAACAGCCGCGCGTGCGCGACTGGCTGGCCGCCGCGCAGACCGACGACCCGCTGACCGACCTGGCCAGTCCCGCCGACCCGCTGGTGCGGATCAGCCTGCGCCTGATCCCCTACTCCGCCACGCAGTGGCTGGTGGTGGTGCGCGACGTGACCAAGCTGATGCGGCTGGAGCAGGTGCGCCGCGACTTCGTCGCCAATGTCTCGCATGAGCTGCGCACGCCGCTGACGGTGGTGCATGGCTACCTGGACATGATCGAGCCCGAGGAGCACCCGGACCTGGCGGTGATGGTGGAGGAAATGCGGCGCCAGTCGCAGCGCATGACCCAGCTGGTCGAGGACCTGCTGACCCTGTCTCGCCTGGAAGCGCAGGAACACCTGCCCGAAGAGCCCATGTCCATGGCGCCGATGCTGGTCACGCTGCGCCGCGAGGCCGAGGCCCTGAGCCAGGGGCGGCACCAGATCACGGTCGAGGACCTGGCGGGCATCGACCTTACCGGCTCGATCAAGGAGCTGCACAGCGCTTTCTCCAACCTCGTCAGCAATGCGGTGCGCTACACGCCCACCGACGGCCGCATCGTCATCCGCTTCAGCCGCACGGCCGACGGCGGCGCCCGCCTGGCAGTGCAGGACAGCGGCTACGGCATCCCGGCCCAGCACCTGCCGCGCATCACCGAGCGCTTCTACCGCGTGTCCACCAGCCGCTCGCGGGAATCGGGCGGCACCGGCCTGGGCCTGTCCATCGTCAAGCACGTGCTGAGCCTGCACCAGGGACGCCTCGAGATCGAAAGCGAAGTCGGCTCGGGCAGCACCTTCGCCTGCGTGTTCGGCCCGGCGCGGGTGCGTGAACGCGTGCTCGCGGGCGCCTGAGCCCGAACCACTACACTATCCCCCCCGCCGCAGGCCTCCCTGCGGCCCCGAACGAACGCCACGGACCATGAGCCCCGACAGCCCCGACAGCCCCGACCTGCACTCGCCCGACCTGTACCTGAACCGGGAACTGTCCCAGCTGGAGTTCAACTTCCGCGTGCTGGCGCAGGCCCAGGACCCGACGGTGCCGCTGCTGGAGCGCCTGAAGTACCTGTGCATCAGCTGCACCAACCTGGACGAGTTCTTCGAGATCCGCGCCGCGACCGTGCGCACGGCCCAGCAGTTCGGCGGCCCGCTGCCGCCCGACGGCATCGCGCCGACCAAAGCGCTGGAGCTGATCCACGACAAGGCCGGCGAACTGGTGAAGGCGCAGTACGAATACTGGAACGACACCCTGCGCCCCGAGCTCAACGAGGCCGGCATCCGCATCCTCACGCGCGAAGCCTGGAACGCCAAGCAGAAGCGCTGGCTGCACAGCTATTTCCAGGACGAGCTGCTGCCGGTGCTGTCGCCGCTGGGCCTGGACCCGGTGCATCCGTTCCCGCGCATCCTCAACAAGTCGCTCAACGTGGTGGTGGTGCTGGAAGGCAAGGACGCGTTCGGCCGCAACGGCGGCATGGCCATCGTGCGGGCGCCGCGCTCGCTGCCGCGCATCATCAAGCTGCCGCCCGAGGTTTCCGGCGGCCAGCACGATTTCGTGCTGCTCTCGGCCGTGCTCACCGCCTTCGTGGACGACCTGTTCACAGGGCTCAAGGTCAAGGGCGCCTACCAGTTCCGCGTCACCCGAAACTCCGAGCTGTTCGTGGACGAGGAGGAAGTGGAGAACCTGGCCAGCGCGCTGAAGGACGAACTGGCCAGCCGCGGCTTCCGGCCCGCGGTGCGGCTGGAGATCGCCGAGCACTGCCCCAAGGCCATCGTCAACATCCTGCTGCAGAATTTCGGCCTCACCGAGAACGCGGTGTACCGCATCAACGGCCCGGTCAACCTCAACCGCGTCACCCAGGTCTACGACCTGGTCAACCGGCCGGAGCTGAAGTTCAAGCCGTTCCGGCAGCGGCCGGCCAAGCTCGACGAGGACGCGCCGTTCAAGACCCTGCGCGAAGGGGACGTGCTGCTGCACCACCCCTACCAGAGCTTCCAGTCGGTGCTGGACCTGCTGCAGTTCGCCGCCAACGACCCCGAGGTGCTGGCGATCAAGCAGACGCTGTACCGCACCGGCAAGGACAGCAAGATCATCGACCACCTGATCACGGCCGCGCGCAACGGCAAGGACGTGACGGTGGTGGTGGAGCTGCGCGCGCGCTTCGACGAGGAGGCCAACATCCGCCTGGCCGACCAGCTGCAGGAGGCCGGCGTGCAGGTGATGTATGGCGTGGTGGGCTACAAGACCCACGCCAAGATGATGCTGATCGTGCGCCGCGAAGGAAAGAAGCTGCAGCGCTACGTGCACCTGGGCACCGGCAACTACCACGCCGGTACGGCGCGCGCCTACACCGACATCGGACTGATGACCGCCAACCCGGACATCGCCGCCGACGTGCACGACATCTTCCACCAGCTCTCGGGCCTGGCGCCCAAGATCAAGCTGCGCAAGCTGCTGCAGTCGCCCTTCACCCTGCATGCCGGCCTGCTCAAGAAGATCGAGCGCGAGGCGAAGAATGCGCGCGCCGGCAAGGGTGGACACATCATTGCCAAGATGAATGCCCTCAACGAGCCCAGCGTGATCCGCGCGCTGTACGAGGCCTCGCAGGCCGGCGTGAAGATCGAGCTGATCGTGCGCGGCGCCTGCTGCCTGCGGCCGGGCGTGCCGGGCGTGTCGGACAACATCACGGTGCGCTCGGTGATCGGCCGCTTCCTCGAGCACAGCCGCGTGTACTGGTTCCGCAACGGCGGCACGCCGGAGATCTTCTGTTCCAGCGCCGACTGGATGGAGCGCAACCTGATGCGCCGGGTCGAGACCTGCTTCCCGCTGCTGGAACCCAGGCTGGCCGAGCGCGTGTACGACGAGGAGCTGGCCAATTACCTGGCCGACAACCTCAACGCCTGGGAGCTGCAGCACGACGGCAGCTATCGCCGGGCCTCGCCCGCCGAGGGCGAGATGCCTTATTCTGCACAGGGCGCGCTACTCGCCAAACTCTGCGGATGACCTGATGCCGACCGACGTCGAGCAGCCACTGAAGGACGGTGACCTGCTGGCCGCGGTCGACCTGGGCTCCAACAGCTTCCACATGGTGGTGGCCCGCTACCTGCTGGGCCAGCTGCGCATCGTCGACCGCATCAAGGAGACCGTGCGCCTGGCCGAGGGCCTGGACGGCCAGGGCGGCCTGGACCCGGCGGTGATGCCGCGCGCGCTGGAATGCCTGTCGCGCTTCGGCCAGCGCCTGCGCGCCATTCCCGCCAAGCGCGTGCGCGCGATCGCCACCAACACCGTGCGCGCGCTGCGGCATCCGCAGGACTTCCTGGTGCCGGCCGAGGCCGCGCTGGGCCACGGCATCGACGTGGTGGCCGGCCGCGAGGAGGCCCGCCTGATCTACCAGGGCGTGGCCAACGGCAATCCACCCACGGAAGGCAAGCGCCGGCTGGTGATGGACATCGGCGGCGGCTCCACCGAGTTCATCATCGGCCAGGGCTTCGAGGCCATCGAGCGCGAAAGCCTGCAGATGGGCTGCATCGCCACCACCCGCCGCTTTTTCGCCGACGGCAAGCTGTCGCGCAAGCGCTGGAAGGAAGCGCGCACCGAGATCACCGCTGAATTCCAGCAGTTCGCCAACGCCTACCGCGAACGCGGCTGGCATGACGCCATGGGTTCGTCGGGCACCATCAAGGCCATCTGCGACGTGTCGGTGGCGCTGAAGCTGACCAAGGTCTCGGTCACGGCCGACAGCCTGGCGGTGATCCGCGAGAAGCTGCTTGACTTCGAGCGCCTGCAGGACATCCGCCTGCCCGGCCTGTCGTCCGAACGCCGGCCGATCTTCGCCGGTGGCCTGCTGGTGCTGGACGCGGCGTTCGCCGAGCTTGGCATCGAGCGCATGCACATCAGCGACTACGCGCTGCGCGAGGGCGTGCTGTTCGACCTGGTGGGCCGGGCGAGCGAAACCGACCCGCGCGATGGCTCGATCCGCGCGCTGTGCGACCGCTACGGGGTGGACGTGGACCAGGCCGCGCGGGTGGAGGCCACGGCGATGGCCCTGTTCGAGCAGGTCGAGGGCCCGCTGGCGCTGGAGCCCGGCGACCGCCGCCTGCTGTCCTGGGCCGCGCAGGTGCACGAACTCGGCCTGGCCATCGCCCACAGCCAGTACCACCAGCACGGCGCCTACGTGCTCGAACACTCCGACATCGCCGGTTTCTCGCGCACCGAGCAGCAGTCGCTGGCGGCGGTGGTGCGCAACCAGCGCCGCGGCGTGCACCTGCCCAGCTTCGAGAAGCTGCCCGACCGGCTGGTGCCGAACGTGCTGCGCTGCGCCCTGATCCTGCGCCTGGCCGTGCTGTTCCACCGCGGCCACGACCGCGATCCGCTGCCCGACATGCAGCTGCGCCTGGACAGCGCCAACGCCGCCACCCTCACCCTGCCCCGCGCCTGGCTCGAGGCGCACCCGCTGACCCGCGCCGATCTCGACAGCGAGCGCGAGTACCTGCAGGACGTGGACCGCAAGCTGGTGATCCGCACCGTCTGAACCGGCGTCATGGCCCGGTCATGCCGCGGTAACGCCGCTGGCACGCAGGCCGCGCAAAGTGCCGGCCATGGACAGGCTCAAGCACTTCGAACTGGTCACCGAAACCTACCCGCCCGACGTCAATGGCGTCGCGCTCACCGTGCAGGCGCTGGAACAGGGCCTGCGCGGCCTCGGCCACACGGTGGGCCTGGTGCGGCCGCAGCGCGACGAGGACAGCAGCCGCCCCGACCCCTCACTGCTGCTGGTCGAAGGCGCGCCGATCCCGCGCTATCCCGGCCTGCGCTTCGGCCTGCCGGCCGGCCGCCGGCTCACGGCGCGCTGGTCGGTGCAGCGCCCGGATGCGGTCTACATCGCCACCGAAGGCCCGCTGGGCTGGTCGGCGCTTCGCGCCTGCCGTCGGTTGGGCATTCCGGTCGCCACCGGCTTCCACACGCGCTTCGACGACTACGTGGGCCGCTACGGCGCGGGCTTCCTCAGCCCCTGGGTATTTTCCTGGCTGCGGCGTTTCCACAACCGCGCCGATGCCACCCTGGTGCCCACCCGTGAACTGCAGGACGCACTGGCGCAGCAGGGCTTCCGCCACGTGCTGCGGCTGGGTCGGGCGGTGGACACCCGGGACTTCCATCCGCGCTGGCGCGACGACGCGCTGCGTGCGACGTGGCAGGCCGGCCCCGACGCGCCGGTGGTGATCAGCGTGGGCCGTATCGCGCCGGAGAAAAACCTTCCGCTGGCCGTGCGCTGCTTCCGCGAGCTGCAGCGGCACCGGCCGCAGGCGCGCTTCGTCTGGGTCGGCGACGGCCCGGCCCGCGCCGAGCTGCAGGCCGCCAACCCGGACTTCATCTTCACCGGCGTGCTGCGCGGCGAAGCGCTGGCACGCCACTTTGCCAGCGCCGATCTGTTCTGCTTCCCCAGCCTGTCCGAGACCTTCGGCAACGTCACGCTGGAAGCCATGGCCAGCGGCATCGCCGCGGTGGCCTTCGACTATGGCGCGGCGCGCGAACATCTTTGCAACGGCGCCCACGGCGCCACCGCGGCCTTCGGCGACGAGGCCGGCTTCCTCGAGGCCTTCGTCAGCACGGCGCTGCGGCGCGACCTGCCGGCGCTGGGCGCGGCGGCGCGTTCGGCGGTGCTGCACCTGCATCCCGACACCGTCGCCCGCGATTTCGCCGGCCTGCTCTCGGGGCTGGCGCAGGAACAGGAGGCGGCATGACGCCGCGCACCCGCCGGCTCGTGGACCGCGAGCAGGGCTGGTGCCTGGCCGCGAACCGCTGGTGCACGCGCGGCGTGGTCCGCGCCTACTTCCGCGCCATCAGCCGGCTGGGCGACGGTGCGTTCTGGTATGCGCTGATGGCGGCCCTGGTGCTGGCCGACGGCTGGCGCGGCCTGGCGGCCTCGGCGCACCTGGCCGCCACCGGCGTCGTGGTGCTAATCCTGTATCGCAAACTAAAGCGCTGGACCCGTCGCCCGCGCCCCTGCGCCGCCGACGTACGCATCCGCGCCTGGATCGCGCCGCTGGATGAATTCAGCTTCCCCTCCGGCCACACCCTGCACGCGGTGTCGTTCACGGCGGTGGCGCTGGCGCACTATCCCGCGCTGGCCTGGCTGCTGGTTCCGTTCACCGCCAGCGTGGCTGTCTCGCGCGTGGTGCTGGGCCTGCACTATCCCAGCGACGTGATCGCGGCCACCGGCCTCGGGCTGGCGCTGGCAACGCTGTCGCTCTGGATCGCGCCGGTCGTCGCCTGACCTGCGGTCACGCCAGGGCTCGAACCCAGAAGTTCAGCGGCTTGGTCGACGCGGCGGGCTCGCCGATTTCCTGCCACGCCAGCTGCACCGTCAAGCCCGGCTGGCGCCGGTAGCCGCGCTTGGTCCAGAACGCCTCGTTGCCGCGATGCCCGGCGGGCCGCCGAGGATCGTCGGCATCGCGGTCCACCGCACAGAAGGCCGTGGTCGTGAACCGGCCGAGTGCGCGCGCATGCGCCTCGCGCTCGTCGAAGAAGCGATGGCCCAGGCCCCGCCCCCGATACTCGGGCAGCAGCACGGATTCGCCGAAGTAGAACACAGGGTCGACCGCCAGTCCGGCCGCGCGCCACGGCGCCTGGAACGCCTCGGCATCATCGGCCAGCGGCAGCCCGGTAGCGGCGCCGACCGCGCGGTCGCCATCCAGCGCCAGCACGAACACGCTGCCGGGCGAAGCGGCGTAAGCGCGCAGGTAGTCCCGCTCGTAGGCCAGGTCGCCGTCGTACAGATACGGCCAGTCCCGGAACACGGCGATGCGCAGCGCCGCCACCGCGTCCAGCCACGGGCCGATCGCCGCGCCGCCGACGCGCCGCACGGTCGCCGTGCCGCTCACTTCTTGGCCTGCTCCCCGATCCAGGCATCGATGCGTTTTTCCAGCAGGGCCAGCGGCAGGTCGCCTCCCGTCAGCACCTGGTCGTGGAAGCCGCGCAGGTCGAACTTCGGGCCCAGCGCGGCCTTGGCCTTCTCGCGCAGTTCCAGGATGCGGTTCATGCCCACCTTGTAGGCCAGGGCCTGGCCCGGCATCACCAGGTAGCGCTCGATCTCGGCCACCACGTCGGTTTCGGGCATGCCGGTCTTCTCGCGCATGTAGGCAATGGCGCGCTCGCGCGTCCAGCGCTGCTCGTGCATGCCGGTGTCCACCACCAGGCGCACGGCGCGGAACATTTCCGCCTGCAGCCGGCCCAGGTTGTCCAGCGGCTGGTCCTGGAAGCCGATTTCCCAGGCCAGGCGTTCGGTGTACAGCGCCCAGCCTTCCGAGAACGCGGTGAACGGCAGCAGCTTGCGGAACGTGGGCACCCCCGTCAGCTCCTGCTGGATCGTGGTCTGGAAATGATGGCCGGGGATGCCTTCGTGGTAGGCCAGCGTGCGCATGCCGAAGCGCGCCACCTCGGCCGTGTTGCGCAGGTTGATGTAGAAGATGCCCGGCCGCGAACCGTCCATCGCCGGCGGATTGTAGTAGGCGCCCGGCGCGGTGGCCTGGCGGAACTCGGGAATGCGCTCGACCTTCATGCCCTGCTTGGGGCGCACGTTGAAGTACGGGTCCAGGCCGGCGTCGATCTCTTCGATGATGCGGGTGAAGTCGGCGATGATCGCCGCGCGGCCGGCGTCGTCGTCGGAGTAGAGCTGGTCGGGCCGCATGGCGATCAGCTGCACGCGCTCGCCGACGCTGCCTTCGGTCAGGCCCTCGGCGACCAGGATGGCGTTCATCTCGGCCTCGATGCGGGCCACTTCATCCAGGCCCAGCTGGTGGATCTGCGCCGGCGTCATGTCGGTGCTGGTGTGCTGGCGCGCGGCCCAGGCGTAGTAGGCCGCGCCGTCGGGCAGCGCCCACACGCCGTGGTTGCCCTGGGTCTTGCCCAGCAGGCCGTCGTAGTAGGCAATGAACTTGCCGTAGGCCGGGTAGACCTGGCCGCTGATCGCGGCTTCCGCACGCCCCAGCAGGGCATCGCGCTCGCCGGAGTCCAGGGTGCCCGCCGGCAGCTTGCCGAGTTTTTCCGCGAAGGAGGTGTAGAGGATGTTCTGCTTCGGCGCGGCGCCGGCGAAGTCGCGCATGCCGGTCAGCACCTTTTCCACCACGAAGGTGGGCGGCAGGATGCCCGCGGCTTCGCGCGCGCGCAGGCCTTCCATCACCTGGTCCACCATCACCGGCGTTTTGGTCAGGCGGGAGAGATAGTTTTCGGCGTCCTTCACCGAGTCCACCGAATGCTGGGTGGCCAGGAAGGTGGGGAACTCGTTCTGGATGCCGAACAGCTGGTTGAGCGGATAGTTGTGTTGCGCGAAGCGCTCGCCGTCGGCCTGGATGGCCAGGAAGTACTCGAGCACGTCGTAGGACAGCTGCTGGTTGGCGTCCAGCGCCGCGCGGTCGTAGCTGCGCAGGGTGGCCAGGTCGTCGCGCAGCTTGCGCTGCATCTTCGCCTCGCGGGCCAGCGAGCGGTCGGTCAGGTCGTCGCTGTACCAGTCCATCCAGGGCGGCAGGATGCGCAGCGAGCTGAGCATCTCGGGGTCGTCGATCGCGTACTCGATGAAGACCCGCTCGAAGAACCACTCGATCTTCAGGGGCTTGGCGTGGATCGTGTGCAGGGACAGGCCTATGCCCAGCAGCAGGCCGGCGAACAGCAGCCAGCCCACCAGGCGTATCGCGATCTTCATCCGGAGGGTCTCCAAGGGGTCGCCCGGAAGATACCAGAGGCCACCGTTCCGGCCACCCTGCCGGAGGCCGGGACCTATAAACTGCCGCCATGAACTACCGTCACGGCTTCCATGCCGGCAACCATGCGGACGTGCTCAAGCACCTGGTGCTGGTGGCCCTGCTCGATGCGCTCAAGCGCAAGGACGCCGGCTTCTTCGTGCTCGACAGCCACGCCGGGCGCGGCCGCTACGACCTGTCCGGCGGCCAGGCCAGCAAGACCGGCGAGGCCAAGGCCGGCATCCACCGCGTCTGGAACGCCAGGCCGGCCGCCCCCCCGGCGCTGTCGCGCTACCTCGCCGCGGTCGCCGCCACCCAGGCCGATGCCCCGCAGTCCTACCCGGGCTCTCCCCTGCTGGTGTCCCAGGCCCTGCGCCCCCAGGACCGCTTCGCCGCCTGCGAACTGGTGGCCGAGGAGGCGGCGGCGCTCAAAGCGCTGCTGCACGGCGATCCGCGCAGCCACGTGCACCAGCGCGACGGGTACGCCGCGCTCAAGGCGCTGCTGCCACCCAAGGATGGCGCCACCCGCTTCGCCCGTGCCCTGGTGCTGGTGGATCCGCCCTACGAAGCCCAGGAGGCCGAGTACCCGCTGATCCTGGCCGCGCTGGGCGACGCCCTGCTGCGCTTCCCGCAGGCCATCTTCGCGGTGTGGTACCCGATCAAGCAGCGGCCCAGCCTGCATCCCTTCTTCCGCAAGGTGGCCACGCTGCCGGCGAAGTCGGCGCTGGCGATCGAGCTGCTGGTGCGGCCCGACGATTCGCCGCTGCGCATGAACGGCAGCGGCATGCTGCTGGTCAATCCGCCCTGGAACATCGAAAAAGAGATCGAACCCGCGTTGAAACCCCTCGCCCAGGCCATGGGCGAAGCCGGCGCTTCCTGGCGCCTCACCTGGTTGAAGCAAGACAAGGCCTGAGCCATGACCACCCAGCCCAAGAAAGCCCAGTACGAACAGCGCGGCCCCGTGCCGCAGGACGTGATCCACGCGGTGGACTTCGAACTGCCGCCGCTGCAGGCCGGCCAGGTGCGCGTGGCCGTGCTGGCCGCGCCGATCAACCCCTCCGACGTGCTTACCCTCACCGGCGAGTACGGCCTGCTGCCGCCGCTGCCGGCGGTGGGCGGCAACGAGGGCGTGGGCCGCATCCTCGAGGTCGGCGACGGCGTCACCGGCCTGCCCGCCGGCACCGTGGTGCTGCTGCCCGTGGGCTGCGGCACCTGGACCACCCACCTCACCCTGCCCGCCAAGGGCCTGGTGCCGCTGCCTTCGGGCGTGGACCCGGTGCAGCTGTCCATGCTGACGGTGAACCCGCCCACGGCCCTGCTGATGCTCACCGAATTCGTGGACCTGCAGCCGGGCGACTGGGTGATCCAGAACGCGGCCAACTCCGCGGTCGGCGGCTACCTGGTGCAGCTGGCGAAGCTGCGCGGCATCAACACCATCAACGTGGTGCGGCGCGCCTCGGCCATCGAGGCGGTCAAGGCCAGCGGCGCCGAGCACGTGGTGGTGGACGCCGAGGACCTGCCCAAGCGCGTGCGCGAACTCGTCGGCGACGTGCCGGTGAAGCTGGCCATCGACTGCGTGGGCGGGGTCAGCACCGAGAACCTGGCGCGCTGCCTGGTCGAAGGCGGCACCCTGGTCAACTACGGCGCGATGAGCGGCGAGCGCTGCATGATCTCGCCGCGCTACTTCGTCTTCCGCGACATCGTGCTGCGCGGCTTCTGGCTGTCGCAGTGGTTCAAGAAGGCGGCGCCGGACAAGCGCATGGCGGTGTTCGGCGAAATCGCCGGACTGATCGCCGAGGGCAAGCTGCAGGCGCGCATCCAGGCCAGCTACGGGCTGGACGACATCCGCGAGGCGGTGGCGGCGGCCGCCAGCGGCGCCCGCGACGGCAAGATCGTGATCGAACCCAACGGACCTTCGCGCGCGGCGATCTGAGCGCAATGCGCACCGGTCGACGGCCGGTGCGCAGCCTCAGCCGATCCGCGTTTCCTGCACCCGGCCGGGCAGCTGCCGATCGAAGAAGTCCGCCATCGCCTGGCGGGTCCCCGGATCGATTGGGCGCGGCACCAGTCCGAGGTTGCGGCCATTGCGCAGGTGCAGCCGGTACACATGGCGTTCGCCGCCCTTGCCGGGCCAGGGCTGCACTTCG
Source organism: Arenimonas sp. MALMAid1274 (assembly GCF_049195245.1). Taxonomy (NCBI): domain Bacteria; kingdom Pseudomonadati; phylum Pseudomonadota; class Gammaproteobacteria; order Lysobacterales; family Lysobacteraceae; genus Arenimonas; species Arenimonas sp. MALMAid1274. The sequence continues at coordinate 423,281 of NZ_JBMIRR010000027.1, read as the reverse complement.
CGTCCGATGCTTTCGATCTCGTCCAGCGCGAACCAGTGCTCGTTGGTGAGCCGCGCGCTCTTGCCCGAGCGCGTGCCCTCCAGCCGGCACAGCAGCCGCCCCTCGTGCACGGCCAGCATCGGCCGCTCGCGCATGTGGCGCGCGGCCGCGCCCATCGAATAGGCCATCAGCGCGCCACCGATCGCGAACACCCACAGCCAGGGCGACCAGAAGATGGCCAGCAGCCCCGCTAGCAAGCCCACGCCGACGGCCAGCACCATCAGTCCCGTCATCATCGCCCGGTAGCCGGGCGGCCACGCCACCGCCGCCTGCATCGTCCCTCTCCTTTTCCGATCACTCGTAACGCAGGGCTTCGATCGGATCCAGGCCCGCGGCCTTGGACGCGGGCATGATGCCGAATACCACTCCCACCAGGGCCGAGAAACCCGCGGCCGCGGCGATCACCCACAGCGGCACCGAGGCCGGCGGGAAGCCCGGGATCAGGCTGGCCACGCCAACGCCGATGGCCACGCCCAGCACGATGCCGATCACGCCGCCCAGCAAAGCCAACAGGCCGGCCTCGAGCAGGAACTGGACCAGGATGTCGCGCCGCGTCGCGCCCAGCGCCTTGAGGATGCCGATCTCGCGGGTACGCTCGGTCACCGACACCAGCATGATGTTCATGATGCCGATGCCGCCCACCAGCAGCGAAATGCTGACGATGCCGGCCAGCACCGCCGTGGCGGTGCCGGTGATGGTCTCGAACTGCTTGACGAAGGAATCGGCGGCTTCGACCCGGAAATCGTCCTCGTCGCCCGGCCGCAGCCGGTGCGAGGCGCGGATGGCGCGCTTGGTGCGTTCGCGCAGCGCCTCCACGTCCTCCAGGTTCTGCGCGGTGAAGGACACCGACATGCGCGGCTCGACGTTGTTGCCGGTCATGGCCCGGCCCACGTCGAAGGGAATCAGCACGATGTTGTCCTGGTTGAAGCCGAAGATCTCGCCGCGCTTCTCCATCACGCCGACGATCTTGAACCACTCGCTGCCGACCCGGATGAACTCGCCGATCGGATCCTCGGGCAGGTCCAGGTCCTCGATCAGCTTGTCGCCGATCACCGCGACGCGGCGCCGGCCGCGGTCGTCGCTGGCGACGATGAAGCGACCCTTGGCCGGGTAGTTGCCGCGCACCGCCGGGTACTCGGCCGTGGTGGCCAGCACTTGCGGGCTGGCCGAGCGGCCGCGGAATCCGGCCGACGCCAGCGGAATAAACATGGTGGGCACCACCTGGTCCACTCCCGGCACCCGGTAGCGCAGGGTGTCCACGTCCTGGAAGCTCAGGCGGTTTTCCTTGCCCACGCTGGCCTCGGCGAAGGGCGTGTAGGCCTGCAGGGTCAGCGTGCTGCCGCCCAGGTCGGCAAACTGGTCGGAGATGGACTTGGAAAAGCCCTGCACCAGCGACACCACGGCGATCACCGAGGCGGTGCCGATCAGGATGCCCAGCGTGGTCAGGAAGCTGCGCATGCGGTGGCCCATCAGACTGGTCAGCGCGGCGCGGAAGGCTTCGACGAAGGCGTACATCAGTGGGCTCCCCCGGCGGCGGCCGGGACGCGGGGCGGATTGAGGCTGTCCTGCACGATCCTGCCGTCGTTCACCCGCAGGGTGCGCTTGCAGTAGGCGGCGATGTCGGGCTCGTGCGTCACCACCACCACGGTCTGGCCGCTGCGGTGCACTTCGTCGAACAGGGCCATGATGTCGGCCGAGGTGCGCGAGTCGAGGTTGCCGGTGGGCTCGTCGGCCAGCAGGATCGAGGGCTTGCCGACCAGGGCGCGCGCCACGGCCACGCGCTGGCGCTGGCCGCCCGAAAGCTGGTTGGGGCGGTGGCCCAGGCGGTTGCCCAGGCCCACCTTCTCCAGCGCCTCGGTGGCCAGGCGCTTGCGCTCGGGCCGCGGCAGGCCGCGGTAGACCAGCGGCTGCATCACGTTTTCCAGCACGGTCAGGCGCGGCAGCAGGTGGAAGCTCTGGAACACAAAGCCGATTTCCTGGTTGCGCACCTGGGCCAGCTCGTTGTCGTTCATGGTCGAGGTGTCGCGGCCGTTGAGCACGTAGGTGCCCGAGGTCGGCGTGTCCAGGCAGCCCAGCAGGTTCATCAGGGTGGACTTGCCGGAACCGGACGGGCCGATCAGGGCCACGTACTCGTTGCGGCCGATGTGCAGGTCCACGCCGGCCAGGGCCAGCAGTTCCTCCTCGCCCATGATGTAGCGCTTGACGATGCCGGTCAGGCGGATCATTCGCCGGCGTCCCCGGTGTCGGCGTCATCCTCGGCGTCGGACCCGGCATCCTTGTCGTCCGCGCCGTCCTTGCCAGGCTTGGCTTCGGCCTGGCGGATGCGCTCGCCTTCGACCAGCCCGCGCACGGTCTTGCCCGGTCCGGTGATCACGCGGTCGCCGGGCTTCAGGCCCGACGTGATCTCTTCCCAGCTGTCATCCGACAGTCCGGTCTGCACGACGACCTTGCGCGCCACGCCGTCGCGGTCGACCCAGACGAAACGGGTGACCTTCTTCTTCTCGTCCACGTCGGTGCCGACGGCTTCCACCGGCACGGCCAGCTTCTCGCCGCCATCGCCCAGGAAGATGTCGGCGCGTGCGCTCATGCCCGAACGCAGGGAGATGTCCTTGGGCGTTTCCAGCAGCGCGGTGACCTCGTAGGAGCGGCCCTGGTTCTCCAGGGTCGGCGCCAGCGCGATCTGGTGCACCTTCCCCTTCAGGGCCAGGTCCGGATACGCGGCGGCGTAGACGTTCACGTCCTGGCCGACGGCGATCTTGGAAATGTCGGCCTCGTCCACCTTCAGCTCTGCCTGGATGGCCGAGGTGTCGGCGATCTGCATCAGCTGGGCGCCCGCGAAGGCATTGGTGGACGCGATCGCGGTTTCACCGACCTTGATCGGCAGCGCCACGATGACGCCGCTGATAGGCGAGCGGATGTCGGTCTTGCTGAACTGGTCGCGCGCCTCGCCGAGGATGGCGTCGGCGCGGCGCACGGCCTCCTCGCTGCTCTGCAGCTCGACGCGGGCCAGGTCGCGGCCGTTGCGCAGGTCGTCGTATTCGCTCTGGCCGATCATCTTTCGCTCGAACAGCTGCGCGCCGCGCTCGAGCTTCTTCTCGGCCAGCGCCAGCGCCAGGCGCTGGCGCTGGATGCTGATCAGGCCCTGGCGCCGGCTGGCCTCCTCGCGCTCGATCGCGTTGCGGTAGGACTCCGGGTCCAGGCGCAGCAGCAGCTGGCCCTTCTCGACCGTGTCGCCCTCCTCCACCAGGATCTCGCGCACCTTGGCCACCACTTCCGAGGTCAGGTTGACCTCGGTGAGGTAGGCCAGCACGCCCGAGGCCAGGATGGTGGGGCGGATGGCCTGGTTTCCGGCCACCGCGATCTCCACTTCCTTGCTGGACTCGCCGCGGCCGGCCTTGATCATCAGCGGAATGGCGATCAGGGCGATGATCGCGGCGGCGACGACGTACTTCCTGTTGAATTTCATGCGCGGTTCCAGAGAGGCGGATCAGGTCAGACCAGGGCGGGAATCGACAGTGCGCCGAAATAAAGCAGCCACGGGAACAGGGCCACGGCGATGGCCTGGCCCCAGCCGGTACGGAACCAGGTCTTCCAGCCCAGCGCCGCCAGGAACACCACCCACAGGATCAGCAGGCTGCTGGACTTGGCCAGCGTGCTCCAGGGATGGTCCATCGGCAGCTGCACGAACAGCGGATCGACGTTGAGCAGCTGCAGCGACTCCAGGCCGGTCTGCGGCGAGCTGGTGTAGGTGCCCACCAGCATGATCACGCTGCCCAGCACCATCGGCACGCCGGCCCAGGCCACCAGGGCCAGGCCGTGGCGGAAGCTGACCGCGTTGCCGGTGATCTTGCCGGCCAGCAGGTAGTACAGCGCCACCACCACGTAGATCACCAGGGACATGATGAAGACCATGGCCGCACCGATGTAGCCCGAGGCGCGGGCGCCCGGCAGCACGCTGCGCACCTGGTCCAGCTCGGCCTTGCTCATCTGGCCGGCCATGGCCGCGTCGCGGTGGTCCAGGAACCACTGCGGGTCCACGCGCAGGTGGTAGAGCACGATGGCCAGCGCGCCGACCAGCACCACCACCAGGGTGGGCAGCAGGAAGCTCGGCTTTTCCTTGAGCTCGGTGAAGACCTTGGCCGGGTCCACGAAGATGTTGATCAGCTGCGACATGTGATTCCCCGTAATCGAATGGATGCAACGGCCGATTCCCTGTCCGGCCCGCGAATGGTAGGGCATTCACGCCGCCACCGGTCCGGCCTTGGGACGAAAGCCGCCCCAATGCCGATGAAAGCCCAGACGGTGCGACGGGACGAAACGTGACAAGGCCGCGCACCCGCGGGCTAGACTCGCCGCAGGGGGAACCAACGCATGACCATCCGCACTTGTCCCGGCTGCAGCGCCGCCGTCGATGGCCCGTACTGCCCGGCCTGCGGCCAGCGCCAGCCCCAGCCCGGCGATTTCGGCCTGCGCCACCTCGCCGGGGAGGCGTGGGAGGAGGTCAGCAACACTGACTCGCGCCTGTGGCGCACCCTGGGCGGCATCTTCCGGCCCGGCCTGCTGACGCGGGCCTGGCTGGACTATCGCTGGCAGCAGTATTTCCCCCCGCTGCGCCTGTACCTGCTGCTCAGCGGCGTGTACTTCCTGCTGGCCTGGGACGTGACCTTCCAGATCAACGTGGACCAGGTCCGCGCCCTGCCCGAGGGCGCGATGCCGGCGCCGGTGCGCGAGGTCTACCTGGACGATGCGGCGGCCAACCTCGTGGGCGACCTGACGGCACTGTTCAAGTTCGCGTCGGTGCTGGTGATGGGGCTCTGGGTCGCCTTGCTGCACCTGGGCAACCGCGCGCCCATCGGCGCGCACATGGTCTATGCGTTGCACTACACCGTGTTCGACTTCGCGGTGTATTCGCTGCTCACCCTGGTGATCGCCCTGGTGCCGGCGGCGGATCGCCTGGCCGTCTTCACCGCAACCCTGCCCCTGGGCATGTTCCTGCTGTTCCTGTGGGCCAGCCTGGCCAGCCGCCGGGTGTACGGACGCTCCTGGCCGGGCAGCCTGGTGCGCGGGGCCGCGGTGGCCGCGATGGATTTCGTGCTCAGCGTGGTTTCGGGCCAGCTGGCCGTGGTCGTCGTGATCCTTACCCGGATGTGAGCTGGCGAGCCCACGTCTGACGGACCCTTCACGCGCCGCCAGCGCGGGCTCTGGAATGCTTCCGGCATCCCTACCCTTCGGAGCCGGTCATGAGCCAAACCCCGCGCAAGACGGTGCAGGATTTCGACCCCGCGGTGATGCGGCTGTTCGACCAGTACGTGCACGGACTGATCGACCGGCGCGGCTTCCTCAAGGGGGCAGCGGCGTATTCGGTGGGCGCCTCAGGTGCGGCGGGCCTGCTGGCGGCGCTGGCGCCGGACTTCGCCGCGGCGCAGGTGGTCAAGCCCGATGACGGCCGTCTGCATGCGCGCTTCGTGCAATTCCCGTCCCCGCAGGGTTATGGCACCGGTCGCGGCTATCTCGTGGAGCCCCGCGACGCCGGCGAGGCCCTGCCGCAGGTGCTGGTGGTGCACGAGAACCGTGGCCTGAACCCGCACATCGAAGACATTGCGCGCCGGCTGGCGCTGGAAGGCTTCCGCGCGTTCGCGCCCGATGCGCTGTTCCCGCTGGGCGGCTATCCCGGCGACGAGGACAGCGCCCGCGCCCTGTTCGGCAAACTCGACCAGGCGCTGACGCGCGAAGACATGGTGGCCGCAGCGAACTGGCTCGACGCACGCGAGGGCGGCAACGGCAAGCTGGGCGTGATCGGCTTCTGCTACGGCGGCGCCATCTCCAACTTCCTCGCCACGCGCCTGCCCGACCTGGACGCTGCCGTCCCCTTCTACGGCAGCGGCGCGCCGCTGGACGACGTGCCGCGCATCAAGGCCTCGCTGCTGGTGGTGCTGGCCGCCGACGACGAGCGCGTCAACGCGGGCTGGCCCGCCTACCAGGCCGCGCTGGATCAGGCCGGCGTGGACTACCGCCTGATCCAGCCGCCGGGCACCCAGCATGGCTTCAACAACGACACCACGCCGCGCTACGACGAGGCGGCGGCGAAACTGGCCTGGGGCGAGGCGGTGGCATTCCTGAAATCGACGCTGGCGGCCTGAGCGGCGGCCTGTCCCTGCGCTGGCCCGACGGGAGCGCCACCGCTTCCCGCGGGCCCGGCCAGGTACAGCACGCCATGGCTGCAACGTAGGGTTCGCTTTTCCGCACGTTGATGCGGCATCTGCGCGTTCCCATACTTCAGGCACACCGCAACCGGATCCGGGCAACGCAGCCTGCGGCCCGCCCGGTCGCCGCCACGGAGTCCGCCCATGATCATCGCCCGCCCCGCCCACGAACGTGGCCACGCCAACCACGGCTGGCTTGATTCCTGGCACAGCTTCTCCTTCGCCGGCTACAGCGACCCCGCGCACGTGCACTGGGGCCCGCTGCGGGTCATCAACGAGGACCGCGTCGAAGCCGGGCAAGGCTTCGGCACGCACAGCCACCGCGACATGGAAATCATCAGCTACGTGCTGGAAGGTTCTCTGGGCCACAAGGACTCGATGGGCAATGCCGAGAACATCGTGCCCGGCGAAGTCCAGCGGCTCAGTGCCGGCACCGGCATCACCCACTCCGAGTTCAACTACAGCACCACCGGCACCACGCATTTCCTGCAGATCTGGATCATCCCGAAGTTCATGGGCGTCAAGCCCGGGTATGCCCAGAAACACTTCGGTGACCAGGACAAGCGCGGCCGTCTGGCGCTGGTGGTGAGCCCGGATGGCGCCGAAGCTTCGGTGTCCATCCAGCAGGACGCGCGCATGTATGCGGGCCTGTTCGATGGCGGGGAAAGCGCAGAGCTGACGCTGGCGCCGGGCCGGCTCGGCTACGTGCACCTGGTGCGGGGCGAGCTGGTGGTGAACGGGCATCGGCTCACGGCCGGGGATGCCCTGAAGTTCAAGGACGAGAGTGTCGTCAGTGTCGGGTCCGGCAAGGATGCCGAAGTGCTGGTGTTCGACCTGCCGCCGCTGGACTGATCGTCCTGCGCGGCGCGCGCCCACCGGGCGCGCCGCGTGGCCGCAGTCTCCGGCCTAGACATCGCGTTCAGTTGCGCGGGACCATGCTCGCAGCCTGCCTCCGCCGGATCGACGCCATGAACGCACGCCACGCCGCCGTCATCACGCCGATCCTTCTGGCCACCCTGATGCTCGGCGCCTGTGCCGAATCGCCGGTGCCCGGCACCTACGCCACCACCGGCACCGAGGTGCGGCTGCCACCGCCCGACGAGGGCCTGGTGCCGACGGTGAAGGTTGCCAAGGCCGTGGGTTGGGAAGTGCATGAAATGCCCGTGCCCGCCGAGGGTTTCGAAGTGGCGCCGTTCGCGCGCAACCTCGATCACCCGCGCTGGCTGTACGTGCTGCCCAATGGCGACGTGCTGGTGGCCGAGACCAATGCGCCGGAGCGGCCCGAGGACTCCAAGGGCCTCAAGGGCTGGATCGCCGGCAAGGTCATGGCCCGCGCCGGCGCGACCGTGCCCAGCGCCAACCGCATCACCCTGCTGCGCGATGCCAACCGCGATGGCCGGGTCGAACTGCAGGTCACCTTCGTCGAAGGCCTCAACTCGCCCTTCGGCATGGCCCTGGTGGGTGACCGCTTCTACATCGCCAACACCGATGCCCTGGTCTGGTTCCCTTACCGCGAAGGCGACACCTCGCTCACCGGCGCGCCCACCGTGCTGGCGCCGCTGCCGGGCGGCCCCTTGAACCACCACTGGACCAAGAGCCTGGTGGCCAGCGAGGACGGACGCACGCTTTACGTCGGCGTGGGCTCGAACAGCAACATCGGCGAAAACGGCATGGACCAGGAGACCGACCGCGCCGCGATCCTGGCGGTGGACGCCGCCACCGGGCGCACGCGCGTGTTCGCCTCGGGCCTGCGCAACCCCGTCGGCATGGCCTTCAACCCGCACACGCGCGAGCTGTGGACCGCGGTGAACGAACGCGACGAGCTGGGCAACGACCTGGTGCCCGACTACATGACCTCGGTGCGCGAAGGTGAATTCTTCGGCTGGCCCTACAGCTACTTCGGCCAGCACCTCGATCCCCGGATCGAGCCGCAGGCGCCGGATCTCGTGGCGCGGGCGCGCGTGCCCGACTATGCGCTGGGCGCCCACACCGCTTCGCTGGGACTGGCCTTCTACGATGGCAGTGCCTTCCCCGACCGCTATCTGGGCGGGGCGATCGTGGGCCAGCACGGTTCCTGGAATCGCAGCCCGCGGGCCGGTTACCAGGTGGTGTTCGTGCCGTTCCGGGACGGCAAGCCCGCGGGCCAGCCGGAGGCCCTGCTCAGCGGCTTCCTCAGCGACGAGGGCGAGGCACGCGGCCGACCGGTGGGCGTGGCCATCGACGCGTCCGGCGGTCTGCTGGTGGCCGACGACGTCGGCAACATCGTCTGGCGGGTGACCGCGCTGCCGCTGGACCGCGTGCGCTGACGGCCACGCGCGGGAAAGACCGCGCCGACCCGGCTTTGGCTATGCTGGCCGCCTGTCCCCGGCGGAGTGCTTCCATGGCAGCGTGGCGTCCCGGTCTGTTCGCAGTCCTCCTCGTTTTCGGCGCCGCATCGGGCGCGGCGCAGGCATCCGGCTCCGTCGCAAGCACCGAGGCCGGCAAGGTGGCCGGGGTGCAGGACGGTGCGGTGGCTGTGTTCCGCGGCATTCCCTACGCGGCCCCGCCCACGGGTGAACGGCGCTGGCGCGAACCGCAACCGGTGGCCGCGTGGACCGGCGAGCGCGACGCGCGGCGCAACGGCCTGGCCTGCGTGCAGCAACCCGGCGCGTCGCTCGAGGGCGGCGGCAGCCCCGGCGACCTGGGCGAGGACTGCCTCAACCTCAACGTCTGGACGCCCTCGCTGCAGGGCAAGCGCCCGGTGATGGTGTGGATCCACGGTGGCGCCCTGGTGTTCGGCGGCGGCGCGGTAAAGCTTTACGACGGTGCGGAACTCGCCCGTCGCGACGTGGTGGTGGTGACGTTCAACTATCGCCTGGGCGCGCTGGGATTCTTCGCGCACCCGGCGCTGGGCGAGCGGTCGGCGATGAACTTCGGCCTGCTCGACCAGATCGCCGCGCTGCAGTGGGTGCAGCGCAACATCGCGGCCTTCGGCGGCGATCCTGCGCAGGTCACGGTGTTTGGCGAATCGGCCGGCGGGCAAAGCGTGCTGGCGCTCTACAGTTCGCCGCTGGGGCGCGGCCTGTTCGCCCGCGGCATTGCCCAGAGCCCGTACGGGATCCCCAGCCACACGCGGAAAAAGGCCCGCGACGCCGGCATCGCGGTGGCCCACGCCGTCGGCCTGCCCGGCGAGCGCGCCAGCCTGGACCAGCTGCGCGCCGTTGCGCCGGAAAAATTCTTTGGCCTGTCCGACCCCGCCACCAACCTGGCGCCGGGCTTCATCGTCGGCGATGCGGCGCTGCCGCGCACGATCCTGGAAACCTTCCAGCAGAAGAAGCAGCACCCGCTGCCGCTGGTGATCGGCAACAACAGCGACGAGGCCACGGTGGCGGTGGCCTTCGGCCTGGAGCCCGCCAGCCTGATCGAAAAGCTGCGCGCCGCGCGGGTGCTGGTCAAGCCGCTGTACCCGGGCGTGGAGGACAACGACCGGCTGGGCCGCTACCTGATCCGAGACCTGGTGTTCACCGCGTTCGCGCGGCGCATCGCCTACCTGCAGTCGCAGCGCGCGCCGACCTGGCGCTACTACTTCAGCCACGTGCCGCAGGCACAGCAGGGCAAGGTGGCGGGCGTGCCGCATGGCGGCGAAATCGCCTTCGTGTTTGGCACCGGCGATACCTGCGGCTGCCTGGCGCATCCGCTCACCGCGCAGGACCGCGCGGTGGCGCGGCAGACCGCCGACTACTGGCTGGCGTTCGCGCGCACCGGCGATCCCAACCATGCCGGCGCACCGGCCTGGCCCGCCGACAGCGTGCGTCGGGCCGTGGCGATGGAGCTGGCGTCGGCGCCGACCGCGCGCCCGGATTTCATGAAGCGCCGGCTCGACCTGCTGATCACGCTGCTCAAAGCGTCGGGGGGCGTGCTGGCGCCGCGCTGACGGCCGCGCCAGCGGCGCCGTCCCTCAGCGGCGCGCCATCAGGCGGCCACCACCACGTCGCGCGGCGGCGCCGACAGCGCCGGCAGCTCGTCCAGCACCGGCAGCTCCAGCATTTCGGCGGCCTGTGACTTGCACAGGCTGGGGCAGCTCTTCTTCATGTAGTTCACGTCGAAGCGCAGCCGCTCGACCAGGAAGTCGACGAAGGCACGCACCTTGGGCGATGGCACGCGGCCGCGGGTGAACACCGCGTTGAAATCCACTTCCGGTCCGACCCAGCCACCGAGCACGCGCACCGCCTGCCCGGTTTCCACGAAGGGCTTGATGCTCACGTCGCTGGCGAACATCAGGCCTTCGCCGCACAGCATGGCGCCCTGCAGCGGCGCCGGGTCGTTGGCCACCAGGATCGGGTGCACCAGGTATTCCTCGATCGCGCCGCCGCCGGCGGCGGCCAGCGGCCACAGGAAGCGGTTGCCGTGGCGGTTCTTGGCGTAGGCCAGCACGCGGTGGTGCTGCAGGTCGTTGGGATGCAGCGGCTCGCCGTGCCGGCGGATGTATTCGGGGCTGGCGTAGATCTGGGTGCGGAAGCCGTCGAGGCGCCGCGCCACCAGCGAGGAGTCGGGCAAGGTGCCGATGCGCAGCGCAACGTCGATGTCGGACGCGATCAGGTCCACCTTCTCGCTGCCCAGGTGCAGGTCGATGCGCACTTCCGGATAGCGCTGGTGGAACTCGCCCAGCAGCGGCGCGATCCACATCACGCCGATCGAGTACGGCGCACTCACGCGGAGCCAGCCGCGCGGACCGCCCTGAAGCTGGTTCACCGCGCTTTCGGCCTCTTCCAGCTCGCGCGCGATGCGCGCGCTGTGGTCGTGATAAACCGCGCCGGCTTCGGTGAGCCCCAGCTTGCGCGTGGTGCGGTTGAGCAGCTGGGCGCCGAGGCGTTCCTCCAGCTCCTGGACCTTGCGGCTGACGGTGGTCTTGGGCAGGCCAAGCTGTTTTGCGGCAGCGGTGAAACTGCCCTGCTCCACCACCTTGGCAAAGATCAGGGTGTCGTTGAGGTCGCGGGACATGACGGGCTCCTGGCGGGGGCGATCCGGGCATTGGCCCGTTGACGGGACAATTATTCCCTAATTCGCCGGCTTATCAAGAGGCCGCGACAGGCCTAGATTTGCGCCCCTGAGTCCAGGTTTCGCGTATATCCCCTCCCCCGGTGCGGGGCCTGGACTCCCCTCCCAACGATGCGCCGCCATGTCGACTGTCCCGATTTACCCAGATAATGGTCCATACCGTCCCGTGAGCGGGACAATCCAGAAGCCGGTGCTCGTGCTGGGCGCCACGGGCGAGGTCGGCCAGGCCGTGGTCGGTGCCCTGCTCGAAGCCCACCTGGCCGTGATCGCGGTGGCGCCAACGCGCGACGAGCTGTCGGCCCTGGTGCGGCCGGACGGCAGCCAGGCCGAACTGGTCCGCGTGCCGGGCCACACCGGCACCGAAACCGCGGGCGCCGCGCTGGCCAATGCCGTGCGCCTGCTGCGGCGTCCGCCGGGCGCGGTGGTGGCGATGGTCGGCGGCTCGTTCACGCCCGGCCGGCTGCTCGACGAGCCGGTGCAGCGCCTGCGCGAAAAGTTCGACGAAGATCTTTTCCCGCACCTGGTCGCGGCCCGGCACCTGATTCCGATGCTGTCGGAGAACAACGCCCGCGGCACCTACCTGCTGGTCGGCGGGCCAGCGGCCGAGTCGCCCTGGGCCGGCTATGGCCAGCTGTCGGTGAGTTCGGCGGCGCTGCGCATGCTGGCGCGCGCGCTGCGCGAGGAAACCCTGGGCGGCCCGGTGCGCGTACAGCAGCTCGCCGTCTGCGCCCCGCTGCGCACCGAAGGCAATCGTGAACACAGCTGTCCCGACTGGCCGCGTCCCGACGAGCTCGGCAAGCGCGTGGTCGACCTGCTGGCCCTGGCCGGCCACGAGCCGGTGGTGCGCTTCGACCGCCGCCGCCGCCCGCTCTGACATCCCCTCCCTCCGAATTCCTTGCAAAGAGAACACGCCATGACCCGTCATCCCCTCGTCCACCTCGCCCACGCCGCGACCTTCGCGCTCACGCTCGCCGTGCTGGCCGCCTGCGGCAGCCAGGCGCAGGAACACGGCAACATCGCCCCGGCCCAGGTCAGCATCGCCCCGGTCGTCAGCCGCGACATCGCCACCTCCGATGAGTTCACCGGCCGCATCGCCGCGGTCGAGACGGTGGAGCTGCGCCCGCGCGTGGGCGGCTACATCGAGCGCGTCAACTACGAGGAAGGCCAGGAGGTGAAGAAGGGCCAGGTGCTTTTCACCCTCGACGCCCGCACCTACCAGGCCGAGTTCGACCGCGCCCAGGCCGAGCTCAGCCGCGCCCGCAGCCGCGCCGCGCTGGCCGCCAGCGAGCTGGCGCGCGCGCAGAAGATGGCCGACGTGCGCGCGATTTCCACCGAGGAGTTCGAACAGCGCCGCGCGGCCACCTCGCAGGCCGCCTCCGACGTCAGCGCGGCCGAAGCGGGCGTGGCGGTGGCGCGCCTCAACCTGGAGTTCACCCAGGTTCGCGCGCCGATCGACGGCCTGGCCGGTCGCGCCCTCGTCACGACCGGCAACCTGGCCTCACCCGATGCCACGGTGCTGACCACGCTGGTGTCGCTCAACCCGGTGCACGTGTACTTCGAAGGCGACGAGCAGACCTACCTGCGCCACAACCAGCAGGCGCGCGACGATGGCCGCGGCGCGTCACGGGACGCGCGCAACCCGGTGCGGGTCGGACTGTCCAGCGAGCAGGGCTACCCGCACGTGGGCGTGCTCGACTTCATGGACAACCAGGTGGACCCGGGCACCGGCACCATTCGCGCCCGCGCCGTGCTCGACAACAGCGATCGGCTGTTCACGCCCGGCCTGTTCGCCCGCGTGCAGCTGATCGGCAGCGAACCCGAATCCGCGCTGTTGATCGACGACAAGGCCGTGCTGACTGACCAGGACCGCAAGTACGTCTACGTGCTGGGCGCCGACAAGACCGCCGTGCGCAAGGACGTCACCCTGGGCCGCATGGTCGACGGCCTGCGCGTGGTCGAAAGTGGCCTGGCCGCCGGCGACCAGGTGGTGGTCAGCGGCGTGCAGAAAATCTTCTTCCCGGGCATGCCGCTGGACGCCAAGCCTCAGGCCCCGGGCCTGGCCGCCGCCGTCGCCAGCTCGCCCTGATCCGCCGCACCGGAGCCTTCCATGGATTTTTCCCGCTTTTTCATCGACCGGCCGATCTTCGCTGCGGTGCTGTCGATCGTGATCTTCGCCGCCGGCCTGATCGCCCTGCCGATGCTTCCCATCGGTGAATACCCCGAAGTGGTGCCGCCGTCGGTGGTCGTGCGCACCGTGTATCCGGGCGCCAATCCCAAGGTGATCGCCGAAACCGTGGCCACGCCGCTGGAGGAAGCGATCAACGGCGTCGAGGACATGATGTACGTCAAGTCGGTCGCCGGCTCCGACGGCGTGATGCAGATGACGGTCACGTTCCGCCCGGGCACCGACCCCGACGAGGCCGCCGTGCGCGTGCAGAACCGGGTCAGCCAGGCGCTGGCCCGGCTGCCCGAGGACGTGCGCCGCCAGGGCGTGACCACGCAGAAGCAGTCGCCCGTGTTCCTGATGGTGGTGCACCTGGTGTCCACCGACGGCAAGTACGACACCCTGTACCTGCGCAACTACATGCGCCTCAACGTCAAGGACGAGCTGGCGCGCATCCCCGGCGTCGGCGATGCGCAGCCCTTCGGCGGCGGCGACTACGCCATGCGTCTGTGGCTGGACCCCGACAAGATCGCCTCGCGCGGCCTGACCGCCGGCGACGTGCTGCGGGCGGTGCGCGAGCAGAACGTGCAGGTCTCGGCCGGCCAGCTCGGCGCCGAGCCGATGGCCAACGGCAGCGACTTCCTGCTGCCGATCAATGCCAAGGGACGCCTGGAGACGGTCGAGGAATTCGGCAACATCGTCATCAAGAGCGGCGCCGGCGGCGAGATCGTGCAGCTGTCCGACGTCGCCCGGATCGAACTGGCGGCGGGCGACTACACTCTGCGCGCGCGCCTGGACGGCCAGAACGCGGCCGCCATCGGCATCTTCCAGGCCCCCGGCGCCAATGCGCTGGAAATCCGCGACGCGGTGACGGAAAAGATGGCGGAGATTTCCACCCGGCTGCCGCCCGGGGTCGAGATCAAGTCCATCTACGACACCACCATCTTCGTGCGCGACTCGATCGACGCCGTCGTGACCACCCTGCTCGAGGCCACCCTGCTGGTGGTGCTGGTGGTGATCCTGTTCCTGCAGACCTGGCGGGCCTCGATCATCCCGCTGATCGCGGTGCCGGTGTCGGTGGTCGGCACCTTCGCGGTGCTCTACCTGCTGGGCTTCTCGATCAACACGCTGACCCTGTTCGGGCTGGTGCTGGCGATCGGCATCGTGGTGGACGACGCGATCGTGGTGGTCGAGAACGTCGAGCGCAACATCAGCGAAGGGCTGACGCCGCTGGCCGCGGCGCACCAGGCCATGAAGGAAGTGTCGGGCCCCATCGTGGCCATCGCCCTGGTCCTGTGCGCGGTGTTCGTGCCCATGGCCTTCCTGGACGGCGTCACGGGCCAGTTCTACAAGCAGTTCGCGGTCACCATCGCCATCTCGACGGTGATCTCGGCGATCAACTCGCTGACGCTGTCGCCGGCCCTGGCCGCGATCCTGCTCAAGCCGCACGACGCGGCCAAGGATGCCCCCTCGCGCCTGATCGACCGGCTGTTCGGCTGGATCTTCCGGCCCTTCAACCGCTTCTTCGGCCGCAGCTCGCAGCGCTACGAAGGCGCGGTGTCGCGCACGCTGGGCCGCCGCGGCACCGTGTTCGGCGTCTACGCCGCGCTGCTGGTGGCGACCATGGCGATCTTCGCGGCGGTGCCGGGCGGCTTCATCCCGGTACAGGACAAGCTGTACCTGATCGCCGGCATCAAGATGCCCGAAGGCGCGTCGATCGAGCGCACCGACCGCGCGCTGGCGAAGATCGCCGAAATCGCCACGTCGATCGAAGGCGTGGAAAGCGAGATCGCCTTCCCGGGCCTCAATCCGCTGCAGTTCACCAACACCCCCAACAGCGGCGTCGCCTTCTTCACGCTCAAGCCCTTCACCGAGCGCGACCGCAGCGCGGCCGACATCACCGCCGAGCTCAACCAGAAGATCGCCGGCATCGAGGAAGGTTTCGCCTTCGCGCTGATGCCGCCGCCGATCCAGGGACTGGGCAATGGCTCGGGCTACTCGCTCTTCATCGAGGACCGCGCCGGCCTGGGCTACGGCGAGCTGCAGAACGCGGTGAATGCCTTCCAGGGCGCGGTGTCGCAGACGCCCGGCATGGGCTATCCGATCAGCAGCTACCAGGCCAACGTGCCCCAGCTCGACGCCGAGGTGGACCGGGTCAAGGCCAAGGCGCAGGGCGTGCCGCTGACGGAGCTGTTCGAAACCCTGCAGACCTACCTGGGCTCGGCCTACGTCAACGACTTCAACCTGTTCGGCCGCACCTGGCAGGTGATCGCCCAGGCCGACGGCAACTTCCGCGACGACGTGCAGGACATCGGCAACCTGCGCACCCGCAACGACCGCGGCGAGATGGTGCCGATCGGCAGCCTGGTCACCATCCGCCAGACCTACGGACCCGACCCGGTCATCCGCTTCAACGGCTACCCGGCCGCCGACGTGCTGGGCGAAGCCGACCCGCGCCTGTTCTCGTCCACCGAGGCCATGGCCAAGGTCGAGGAACTGGCCGCGCAGTCGCTGCCGGCCGGCATGGGCTACGACTGGAGCGACCTGAGCTACCAGCAGGCCACCCAGGGCGGCGCCGCGCTGGTGGTGTTCCCGCTGGCCGTGCTGCTCGCCTTCCTGGTGCTGGCGGCCCTGTACGAAAGCTGGACCTTGCCGCTGGCCGTGATCCTGATCGTGCCGATGACCCTGCTGTCGGCCCTGGTCGGCGTCTGGCTGACCGGCGGCGACAACAATGTCTTCGTGCAGGTGGGCCTGGTGGTGCTGATGGGCCTGGCCTGCAAGAACGCCATCCTGATCGTAGAGTTCGCCCGCGAACTGGAGCTGCAGGGCAAGGGCATCGTCGAATCCGCGCTGGAAGCCTGCCGCCTGCGCCTGCGCCCGATCGTGATGACGTCCATCGCCTTCATCGCCGGCACCGTGCCGCTGGTGTTCTCCAGCGGCGCCGGCGCCGAGGTGCGCTCTGTCACCGGCATCACGGTGTTTGCCGGCATGCTGGGCGTCACCCTGTTCGGCCTGTTCCTGACTCCCGTGTTCTACGTGGCGCTGCGCAAGCTGGTGCATCGCCCGCTGGTTTCGCATTCCCCCGCCGCCGGCAGCGCCACCGCCGCGACCCACGCCTGATCCATGACTAGACAAGGACTCCCCATGACTACTTCCAACAAGATCGCGCTGGTCACCGGCGCCACCCGCGGCATCGGCCTGGAGACCGTGCGCCAGCTGGCCGCCGCCGGCGTGCACACCCTGCTGGCCGGCCGCAGCCGCGACGGCGCGGTGCAGGCCGCGCTCAAGCTGCAGGCCGAAGGACTGCCGGTCGAGGCGATCGCGCTCGACGTCACCCAGGCGGCCAGCATCGCCGCCGCCGTGGCCGAGGTCGAACAAAAGCACGGCCGCCTGGACATCCTGGTCAACAACGCCGGCATCCTGATCGACGACCCCACGCTGAAGGTGTCGCAGCAGACCCAGGACACCTGGCGCCGCACCTTCGACACCAATGTCTTCGGCCTGATCGCCGTGACGCAGGCCTTCCTGCCGCTGCTGCACCGCTCGGCCGCGGCGCGCATCGTCAATGTGTCCAGCGTGCTCGGCTCGGTCACCCTGCACAATGACCCCAGTTCGCCCATCTACGACTTCAAGGTGCCGGCCTACAACGTGTCCAAGAGCGCGGTGAACGCCTGGACCGTGCAGCTGGCCTACGAACTGCGCGACAGCCGCATCAAGGTCAACACCCTGCACCCGGGCTACGTGCGCACCGACATGAATGCCGGCGAAGGCGCGATGGACATCCCAGAAGGCGCGCACACCAGCGTTCGCCTGGCCCTGCTGGGCGAGGATGGCCCGCACGGCGGCTTCTTCCACCTCGACCAGGCCCTGCCCTGGTAAGCGCAGGGCGCGCCGCACCGGCGCGCCCTGCCCCGACCTTCCCGGAGTTTCTGATGCTGCGTTCCATTTCCCCCCGCGCGATGCCGCGGCTGTCCGCGATCGCGTTGTCGCTGCTGCTGGCTGGCTGCAGCGTCGGTGCGGACAACCTGCGGCCCGCACTCGAGACGCCTGCGCAGTTCGCCAACGCTGCTTCCTATGAGGCGGACGTGGCCGATGAGGCAATGACGTCCACGGCGCCCGAGGCCCCTGCCGTCGCACCTTCCGACGCCGGACGCTTCTGGCAGCGTTTCCAGGATCCCCTGCTGACCCAGCTGGTCGAGGATGCGCTGCGTGCCAACCACGACCTGCGCATCGGGCTGGCGCGCCTGGACCAGGCCCGCGCCCTGTCGCGGCAATCGCGCCTGGACCTGTTTCCGGCCGTGACCGCGCAGGCCGGGGCCAGTGAATCGCGGGCAAGTGCCGACCAGGCGCCCGGGATTTCGCGCGCGTCCCGCGACGTCGAAAGCCATGACGCTGGCATCGCGGCCGTGTGGGAGCTGGACCTGTTCGGACGCGTGCGCAGCGGGGCCCGCGCGGCCCGCGCCGAAGGCGATGCCGCGTCCGCCGACCTGGCGGCGCTGCAGGTCGTGGTGGCCGCGGAAGTGGCGCAAACCTATTTCGAACTGCGCGGCCGCCAGGCCCAGCTGGCGGTGGCACGCGGCAACGCCGACAACCTGGACGGCTCGCTGCAGCTGGTCATGGCCCGCCTGGAGGCCGGACGCGGCACCGAACTGGACGCCGAGCGCGCCCGCGCGCTGCTCGAATCCACCCGCGCGCGCATCCCGGCGCTGGAAGCCGAGCTGGCGGGCGCGATGCATCGCATCGCGGTGCTGACCGGTCGCGAGCCCGCTGCGCTGGTGTCCCTGCTGACGCCGGATCAACCGCTGCCGACCCGGCTCGAATCGATCGACCCGGGCACGCCCGGCGATCTGCTGCGGCGACGTCCCGACATCGCCGCGGCCGAGTCGCGGCTCGAGGCCGCCAGCGCGCGCGTCGGCGTGGCCACCGCCGACCTGTTTCCGCGCTTCACGCTCAGCGGCCTGATGGGCAGCCAGGCCGCCGATGCCGGCGACCTGTTCCGTCGCGACGGCGAGACCCGCCTGGTCGCGCTGGGCATCGACTGGTCGTTCCTGGACGTGGGGCGCGTGCGTGCGCGCATCGCGGCCGCGCAGGCCGGCGCCGACGAAGACCTGGCGCGCTACGAGCAGACCGTGCTGCGGGCGCTGGAGGAAACCGAAAATGCGCTGGTCCGTTACCAGCAGGCCCGGCGTGAACTCGGGCACCTGCAGCGCGCGGCCGAGGCCGGCACGCGGGGCGCGGAACTGGCCCGCGTGCGCTTCGAGGGCGGCCTGGTGGACTACCTGCCGGTCATCGACGCCGAGCGCGCGCGACTGGAAGCTCAGGACCAGCTGGCGCTGGGCCAGGCGCGGACCGCGACCTCGCTGGTGGCGGTGTACCGCGCCCTGGCGGGCGGCTGGCCGGACGCGCCGCCGGAGCGGCCGCGGGTCGCCAGCGCGCGCTGATCAGCAGACGCGCAGCAGGCGGTCGTCGTGCGGGGCGGTGTAGCGGCTGTCGCGGGCGTAGCCACTGCTGCGGCCGTAGCCACTTCCGAAGTCGCGCTCGCGGTAGCGGTTGGAAACACGCACCGGCAGCGGTGCGGCGACCGGGGCCAGGACCGGCGCGACGGCCGGGGCGGCGGGCTGTTCGGCCAGGGCCGGGCGGCTCGGGAACAGGCGGTAGAAGTCGTGGAGGGTCTTCATGGCGGGGCCTCGTGAGTTGGTGTGCTGGTAATCTACAACACCAACGCAAGCCCGCCATGGGCCGGAAGTCAGGGGGGCGGAACTTTTTTCTCAGGACCAATGAATTCAATGGCTTGCGGGTCCGGCCGCCTGAGCAGGCGCTCGAAGGCAGGGGTCGTGCCGGGCCACAAGGTGGTGTTCAAGCCCGCGCCGGTGAGGTACCAGCTGCGGCAGCCGCCCGTGTTCCAGACCGTGCCGGCCAGCCGGCGCTGCAGCCAGGCGTTGTAGTCGGCCTGGGCCGCCGCGCGCACGTCCATCGCCTGCCCCACCCGCCCCGCCAGCGCGTGCAGGCGGCGCAGGATGAAAGCGGCCTGCGCCTCGATCATCAGCAGCACCGAGGTGTGCCCCAGCCCGGTATTGGGCCCCGTCATCAGGAACAGATTGGGAAAGCCGCTGACCTGCGTGCCGCGATAGGCCTGGGCGCCCTCGCGCCACTGCGCGTTGAGTTCGCGACCCTCGCGGCCGTGCACCGGGAACGGCACGCCGGCTTCGGCGGCCTCGAAGCCGGTGCACGCGACGATTGCATCGAGCCGGTGCAGCACGCCGTCCGCGGTTTCGATCCCTTCGGCCACCACGCGTCGGATCGGTGAGGTAACAAGCGTCGCCCGACCGCGATCAAACGCGGCCAGGTAGTCGTTGGACAGCAGCACGCGCTTGCAGCCCGGCACGTAGTCGGGCCGCAGCGCCGCGCGCAGTACGGGGTCATGCACCTGCCGTCGCAGAAAGAATTCGAACACCGGCCGCGCCGCACGCAGCAGCCAAGGTGCCCGGGTGAAGGCAAGGCCGCGCGTCTCCAGCGCCACACGCAGCACGCCGCGCGCCGCCTTCTGCAGCCACGGCCAGCGGCGATAGGCACGCTGGCGCCAGGCCGGCACGCGCGGATCGCGCTTGGGCAGCACCCAGGCGGGCGTGCGCTGGAACACGG
Source organism: Arenimonas sp. MALMAid1274 (assembly GCF_049195245.1). Lineage (NCBI taxonomy): Bacteria > Pseudomonadati > Pseudomonadota > Gammaproteobacteria > Lysobacterales > Lysobacteraceae > Arenimonas > Arenimonas sp. MALMAid1274. The sequence continues at coordinate 403,196 of NZ_JBMIRR010000027.1, read as the reverse complement.
CCAGTTCGACCTGCCCGCGCGCAAGGCTGGGCACGATCTGGATGGCACTGGCGCCTGTGCCGATCACGCCGATGCGTATGCCGGGGCCGTCGGGCAACGGGCGCCAGCGTGCGCTGTGCACCCGCTCGCCGCGGAACTCCGTGAGGCCCGGAATATCCGGCCAGCGCGGACGGCTGAGGCCGCCGGTGGCGATCACCAGGCTGCGCGCAAGCCACTCGCGCTCATCGCCGTCTACACGCACGCGCCAGTGGAAGGCCACCGGGTCGAAACGCGCCTCGCGTACCGTGCATCCCAGCCGCAGGTGGTCGCGCACGCCGAACCGGTCTGCGCAGTGTTCCAGGTAGGCCTGCAGCTCGGCCTGGCCCGGATAGCGGCGCGAGTTGTCCGGCCGCGGCGCGAACGAAAAGCAGTACAGGTCCGAAGGCACGTCGCAGGCGGCGCCCGGATAGACATTGTCGCGCCAGGTGCCGCCGACGCGATCCGCCTGCTCCAGCACCTTGAATCGAAGGCCGGCCTCGCGGAGCCGTATTGCCAGGCAAAGCCCTGAGAAGCCTGCGCCGACGATGAGGACGTCGAGCGGTTCGCCGTTGACCCGCGAAGGATCGGGCCAGGGTCGCAAGGCCGCGGTGCTCAGCGCGCCCGGGCGCCGCCGGCGATCTGCTGCAGGCGCTCGACCTCGCCCGCCAGCACGCGCATCGGGGCGGCCAGCGCATGGTCGGGGAAACGCTGCAGCGCGTCGCGCAGCCGCCGCAGCGCATCGGTCTCCCGACCCAGCTTCTCGGCCATCAGGGGCGCCACCGTCATCAGCACCGCAGGCGTGTTTTCATCGCCCGGGAAGCGCGCTTCGAACTCCTCGGCCAGCGCTACCGCCAGCTGGCTCTGGCCGGTCTTCGCGGCCTGCGCGACCAGGCGCGCCACGTCGCCCGGCAGCTCATGCCGGTAGTCGGGGACGATCGCGAGTGTTTCCGACAGCACCGCCAGCGCGCGCTTGTCCTTGCCGGTGGCCAACAGGCTGCAGACGTAGTCGCGCGCGTGTTTCGCCAGGCGCACGCGGTCGCCGCTGGCGGCCACCAGCTGGTGGTAGCGGTCGTGCACCGCATCGGAGGCACCGCGGCCGCGGAACAGTCCCTCCAGCGTGTCGGCCGCCTCCGCCGGTCGGCCCTGCGCCTGCAGCGCCTCGGCCTGGGCCATCGCCTCGTCCTCCATCGGATTGGCGAAGGTGGCGCGCGTCACCGCCTGGCTCACATCCAGGCCCAGCACCGCGTGGTGCTCGTGGATCAGGTAACCCATCACGTGGAAGCCGGCCACCAAAGCATAGAGTTCGATGAAGCTGCCAGGGAGCATGCCGATCGTGCCGGGCAGCACCGCCAGCAGGATCCACTGCAGCACCGACGAGGCCAGCACCAGCACCGCCAGGATCAGCACCACCAGGAAATAATGCGCACCCAGCCGGCCGATCATCCGGCCCCAGGCGACGGGGTTGAGCGCATGCGCCAGGCTGTGGTCAATGGCCAGCAGGATGGTGGCGGCCGGCATCACCAGCAGGGCCACGCCCAGCAACGCCAGCATCGGCAGCGGGCCGAACCAGTGGCCCACCGCGAAGATCGGTACGAACACCACCGCCTGCAGCACGATCTGTTCCCAGGCATCGCCGTCGGTGGCCACCAGGTCCTCGCCGCCCAGCGGCTCGAAGCGACCCTGCGCGGTGTTGACCAGGGCTTCCACCGCCAGCTTGAAGCCCATGATCCAGTAGGCGACCTCGAACAGCAGGCCCAGCAGGCTGGGCAAGTGGTTGAGCATGCGCAGCAGGCAGAGCGCCGCGATCATCCACAGCATGGCCTGGCTGGCCGGATAGGCCAGCAGGCGCGGCAGCCGCTGGCTGAGCGGCACGATGCGGCGTGGGGCAAGGCTCATGCGTTTCCATCCCGGGGCAGTGGCCCGAAGGCTAGTGCCTGCGGCGGGCGCACGTCAAAGCGGCGGCGTGCCGAAGCCCGAATAACGGGTATGGCGGTTGCCCCGCGCGAAGCCCAGCAGGGTCAGACCCGCCTGGTCGGCCAGCCGCACCGCCAGCGCGGTGGGCGCCGAGATCGCCGCCACCAGGCCGATGCCCACCTGCGCCGCCTTGTGCACCACTTCGTAGCTGGCGCGCGACGTGACCAGCAGTGCGCGTGGCTGCGCCCCGGCCTGCAGCGCCGCGCCGATCGCCTTGTCGATGGCGTTGTGGCGACCGACGTCCTCACGCACGTGCAGTCGGTCATCGGCATCCATCACGGCGGCCGCGTGCACGGCGCCGGTGCGGGCATTGATCGGCTGCGCCGCCAGCAGGTCCTCGAAGGCGCGCCACAGCACGCGCTCCGACAGTTCGACGCGCTGCACCGTGCGCACCGGACGGATCGCGTCGCGCAGGCTTTCGCTGCCGCACAGGCCGCAGCCGGTGCGACCGGCCAGGTTGCGGCCACGCGATCCCAAAACGTCGAAACGCTGCTGCGGAATGGCCAGGTGCAGGCTGATGCCGTCGGCACCGGCCACGACATCCACCACGCGGACTTCCGAGGCCGATGCCACCACGCCTTCGCTCAGGCTGAATCCGAGCGCGAAGTCGTGCAGGTCGGCGGGCGTGGCCATCATCACCGCGTAAGGCTGGCCGTTGTAAAGCAGCGCCACGGGGGTCTCCTCGGCCAGCGTCTCCACCTGGTCGCGGCCGACGCCGTCGTCCATCCGGCGCGCGAGGCTTTCGCGCAGCGGCGGCGGAAGGTTCATGGCGCCACCGGCATCACGGTGCCAGCGCGAGGTCGATGTCGGCGCGCGGCCGCAGGTACACCGGGATGGCCTTGGATGCCGGGGTGCGCGCGCGATCCGCATGGTGGTCCAGCGGGACCAGCGGATTGGTCTCGGGGTAATACGCCGCCAGGCAGCCCGCGGGAATGTCGTACTCCACCAGCAGGAATCGCGGCGCCACGCGCTCGCCGTCGTGCCAGACCGACACCAGGTCCACCCACTGCCCGGCCTGCAGCCCCAGTCGCATCAGGTCAGCCGCACCGATGAAACAGACCCGCCGCTCGCCGGAGACCCCTCGATAGCGGTCCTCCAGACCGTAGATGGTGGTGTTGTACTGGTCGTGGCTGCGGAGGGTCATCAGCGTCATCAGCGCACCGTCGCGGGCCGGCGTGCGGACGATGGGATGCACGTGGAAGCTGGCGCGCCCGCTGGAAGTCATCCAGCGCCGTTCGGCCGCCGCATTGCGCAGATGGAAGCCGCCATCGCGGTGCACGCGGGCGTTGAAATCCTCGAAGCCCTCGACCACGCGGGCGATCCGGTCGCGGATGCGGTCGTAGTCCTCCACCAGCCAGCGCCAGGGCGTGCGGCTGGCCGGCAGCGTGGCTTCGGCCAGGCGCGCGACGATCATCGGTTCGCTCAGCAGCGACTCGGACGCCGGCGGATTGCCGCCCTCGGACAGGTGCACGTGGCTCATGGAGTCCTCGACCGTCACCGCCTGCGGGCCGGCCGCCTGCCGGTCCACTTCCGTGCGGCCCAGGCAGGGCAGGATCAGCGCCTGCCGGCCGTGCACCAGGTGCGAGCGGTTGAGCTTGGTCGAGACGTGCACCGTCAGCGCGCAGCGGCGCAGCGCGGCGGCGGTGCGGTCGGTGTCGGGCGTGGCCGCGGCGAAGTTGCCGCCCATCGCGAACAGGACCTTGCACCGGCCGTCCTGCATCGCTCCGATCGCGCCGACCACATCGTGGCCCGGATGTCGCGGCGGCTGGAAGCCGAATTCCGCGCCCAGGCGGTCCAGGAAGGCGTCGGACGGCTGTTCGTAGATGCCCATCGTGCGGTCACCCTGCACGTTGGAATGGCCGCGCACCGGGCAGGCGCCGGCGCCGGGCTTGCCCAGGTTGCCGCCCACCAGCAGCAGGTTGACCAGCATCTGGATCGTGGCCACCGAGTTGCGGTGCTGGGTGATGCCCATGGCCCAGCAGACAATGCTGGCGCGCGAGGCGGCGTAGACCTCGGCCGCCTCTTCGATTTGCGCGCGGCTCAGCCCGGACTCCGCTTCGATCACCGCCCAGTCCTCGGCCTCCACGTCCGCGCACAGCGCCGCGTAACCTTCGGTGTGCGCGGCGATGAACGCGTGATCGCAGGCGCCCCGGGCGACCACGTGCTTGATCATGCCCTTGACCGCAGCCAGGTCGCCGCCGATGCGCAGCGGGTAGTAGTGGCTGGCGATGCGGGTGGAGCCACCCAGCAGCTCCACCGGATCCTTGGGATCGGCGAAGCGCTCCAGTCCGCGCTCGTGCAGCGGGTTGAACACGACGATGCGGCAGCCGCGGCGCGCCGCGCTGCGCAGTTCGCCCAGCATGCGCGGATGGTTGGTGCCCGGGTTCTGGCCGAACACGAAGATGGCGTCGGCGCGCTCGAAGTCTTCCAGCCGCACGCTGCCCTTGCCCACGCCGATCTGCTCGCTCATTGCCACGCCCGAAGGCTCGTGGCACAGGTTGGAACAGTCGGGCAGGTTGTTGGTGCCGAACTCACGCACGAACAGCTGGTAGAGAAACGCGGCCTCGTTGCTGGTGCGGCCCGAGGTGTAGAACAGGGCCTCATCGGGCGAGGCCAGCGCGCGCAGCTGCGTCGCCACCAGGGCGAAGGCCTCGTCCCAGGCAACCGGCACATAACGGTCGCTGTCGGCGTCGTAGCGCATCGGCTCGGTCAGCCGGCCCTGCGACTCCAGGAAGTAGTCGTCCTGCCGCGCCAGCGCGGCGACCGTGTGCGCGGCGAAGAAGTCGCGCGTCACGCGGCGTGACGTCGCCTCGGCCGCGACAGCCTTGACGCCGTTCTCGCAGAACTCGAAGGTGGAATGGGGATTGCGGTCGGGCCAGGCGCAGCCGGGGCAGTCGAAGCCGCGCGGCTGGTTGGCGCGCAGCATCGTCCGCGCGCCGCGCCCGACGATGCCCTGCTCGTTCACGTGCCGGAACGAACTGGCCAGGGCGTCCCAGCCCCCCGCGGCGCCCTGGTAGGGCTTGATGGTCTTGGCCATGCGGCAAGGCTAGGGGCTTGCTGCCCCCGCGTCAAAGCCGGCCGCGGCCGGCCGTTCGCCTCAGCGCGCGCTGGCCTTGGGCGACCAGACGATGTTGATCGAGCTCAGCGTGTCGGTGCGCTTGCGATCGTCGGGCACGTCGGTGTTGTGGCGCGCCTGGAATCCCGCCTTCAACGCCAGCGAGCGGTTGATGCTGACCGCGATGCCGATGTCGTTCTGGAGGAAGCGGTTGTCGGGCGAGGCTTCCACCAGCAGCGTGTTGTAGAACTGCGTGCTTTCGGTGAGCTGGTGCTGGTAGTCGGCGAAACCGCGCAGCAGACCATCGCTTTCGGACTCCCCCGACTCGGCCAGGCGCGCGCGCCGAAGGCCCGGGCCACCCTCGAGCTGCAGGCTGCGGGTGTCGTCCTGCAGGGCCCAGAACCCGTAGTTCAGGGCCAGCGTGGCTTGGTAGTCATAAGCCGCAAAGTCGTCGTTCTCATAGCGCACCACGCCGCCCAGGTACTGGCGCTCGCCGAACTTGCGCGCCAGCTTGCCGCCCAGCTCGTAGCGATTGGCCGACAGCTCGTCCTCGGACTCCGAGCGCAGGCCGGTGAACGAATAATCCTGGGTCAGGCGTTCGTCCTCGCCGTTGAGCGCGAACTTGCCGTTGATGCTGGTGGTGTCGGAGTTGCCGGTGGTGTTGACGACGCCGAGCTCGGCCTTCGGCTGCCACTCGGTAGCCAGGACGGGCGAAGCAGCGGCCACCAGGGCCAGCACGAGCAGGGACGGTTTCATCGGGATTTCCGGTAGGGAACGGCCTCCCATTGGAACAGGAGGCGCATGAACCCTGCCCAAGCCGTGGGGCGCGGCTCAGGGCAAGGCGCGTTCCAGCAGCAGGTCCACGGGCACGCCGGGCGGCAGGCTGCCGTAGACCAGGCCCCGGCCGGCGCCGATGCGGCTCTCGCAGAACCACTGCCCCAGCACGGGCTGGGCCCGCAGCAGGCAGGCCGCCTGCAGCGCCAGCGCCAGCCGCTCGGCCAGCCGCCGCGCATCGGCTTCCAGGGCCTGCGGATCGGCCTGCAGTGCCTGTCGCAACGAGCCGACTTCCTCGTCGAGCCGGGCGTGGCCGCCGCGCATCCCGTCGAGTTCGGCGAAACAGGCCTGCGCGGCCTCGGGTTCGCGCGCCAGCACCCGCAGCACGTCCAGGCACTGGATGTTGCCGCTGCCTTCCCAGATGGAATTGAGCGGTGCCTGCCGGTACAGCCGGGGCAGCACGGACTCTTCGACGTAGCCGGCGCCGCCCAGGCATTCCTGGGCCTCGTTGACGAAACCGGGCGCGCGCTTGCACACCCAGAACTTGCCCAGGGCCGTGGCCAGCCGCGCGAACGCCGCTTCACCGGCGTCACGCCCGCTGGCGTCCACCGCGCGCGCCACGCGGAAGGTCAGTGCGGTCGCGGCCTCCGATTCCAGCGCCAGGTCGGCCAGCACGCTGCGCATCAGCGGCTGCTGCGACAGCGGCTTGCCGAAGGCACGACGATGCCGCGCATGGTGCAGCGCCTGCACCAGCGCCTGGCGCATCAGGCTGGCCGAGCCGATCAGGCAGTCCTGGCGGGTCAGCGCCACCATCTGCAGCAGGGTCGCCACACCGCGCCCTTCCTCGCCCACGGCCCAGGCCAGGGCGCCGTGGAATTCGACTTCGCTGCTGGCATTGCTCCAGTCGCCCAGCTTGTCCTTCAGGCGCTGGATGCGGATCGCGTTGCGGCTGCCGTCCGGTGCGAACCGCGGCAGCAGGAAGCAGCCCAGTCCGCCTTCCGCCTGGGCCAGCACCAGGAAGCCGTCGCACATCGGCGCCGAGAAAAACCACTTGTGCCCCACCAGCTCATACAGCCGGCCCGCGCCCGCGGCGCCGACGGGATGCGCCCGCGTGGTGTTGGCGCGCACGTCCGAGCCGCCCTGCTTCTCCGTCATGCCCATGCCGAGCGTGTTGCCGGCCTTCTCCCAGGCGGGCACGTGACGCGGGTCGTACTCGGTGGACGCGAGCCGCGGCAGCCACTGCGCGGCCAGTTCCGGCTGGTGCCGCAGCGCCGGCACGCAGGCATAGGTCATGGTCAGCGGGCAGCTGCTGCCCTGGTCCGCCTGGTTGTGCAGGAACATCAATGCCGCGCGCGCGACGTGGGCCCCGGGGCGATCGGCATGGCGCCAGGCAAAGCCCGGCACACCGTGGCGCACCGCAGTGGCCATCAGGCGATGGTAAGCGGGATGGAACTCGACCTCGTCGATGCGGTGGCCCTGGGCATCGAAGGCGTTCAGGCGCGGCCGGTGCAGGTTGGCCAGCCGGCCCAGTTCCGTCAGTTCGCCGCCGGCCAGCGGGCCGTACGCGGCCACCTCGGCCTCGGCCCAGCCGCCGCCCTCGCGCTGCAGGGCCTCCGACAAGGGCTGGTCGGTGCGATAGGCGTCGTAGGGCCACAGCGCGGGCGGCTGGTTCTCGACGACGTGGGTGCTGAAACGGTCGCGCTGGCTCATGCCAGCGGTACCACCCGCCAGGTGCCGCGGCCCGCGGCCTTGGCCGCGTACAGCGCTTCGTCGGCGGCCAGCAGCAGCCGGTCGGCATCGGCCGACGCCAGGCTGAAGGCGATGCCGATGCTGGTGCCAACCGGCAGGTCGGTGCCGGCGATGCGGATCGGCTCGCGCATGGTCTTCACCAGCTTGTCGGCGATCGCCTCAGCGTCGGCCACCGAGCCCGGGCCCTCCACCAGCAGCGCGAACTCGTCGCCGCCGATGCGCGCGGCCAGGTCGCCCTCGCGCACGCAGGCCTTGAGCCGCCGCGCGAACTCGCGCAGTACTTCATCGCCAGACGCATGCCCGCGCCGGTCGTTGACCAGCTTGAAGTGGTCGATGTCCAGGTACAGCAGCGCCAGCGACGAGCGCTGCCGCTTCGCCCGGGCCACCGTGGCCGACAGGCGCTCGTCGAAATAGCGCCGGTTGGCCAGCCCGGTCAGCGCATCGAAACGAGCGATCTGCTCCAGCCGCTGTTCGGCGTCCTTGAGCTGGGTGATGTCGTAGGTGAAGGAGAAGAAGCCGTTGGAGCGACCTTCCGCATCCAGGTCCGGCACGTAGCTGGTCTGGTAGTGGTAGCTGCGGCCCTTGATCTCGGCCTGGCCGTTGTAGGTGACACGCTGTCCGGCCAGCGCCGCCGCCACGTGGTCCTTGATCTCGCTGTAGATCGCCTCGCCCCGCACCTCGCGCACGGTACGGCCCAGCACGCCGGCCTCTTCGGTGTCGAACAGCCGGTGCCCGACCGAGTTGACGAAGGTGTAGCGCTCCTGCCGGTCGACGTGGGCGATGAGCGCGGGGATGTTGTCGGTCACCGCGCGCAGCCGCGACTGGATCGCCTCCAGGGCCTGCTCGGCGCGCACGCGCCCGCTGACATCGCGCCCTGCCCAGACGATTTCCTCGCTGCCGTCGGCGGCTGGCACGCGTCGCGCCACCGCCTCGATCCAGACCTGGTGGCCGCCGCCATGGCGGGCGCGGAAACGCATCGTGGCCGTGTCTCCCTTGGTCCGGAGCGCGACCAGCATCGCCTCGAGCCGGGGCCTGTCCTCGGGGTGCACGAAATCCCAGCGCGTGGTGCGCAGCGCTTCCGGATCCATGCCAAGGATTTCGCGCGTGGATGGGGACACGTACAGCCACCGGCCGTCGAGCGCCTCGCGCACCACCATGTCGTTGGAGTTGTCGGCCAGCGTGCGGTACTCCAGCTCGCGCTGGCCGAGCTGCGAAAGCGCCGATTCCAGACGCTGCTTGCTGCGGCGCTGCACCACGAAGAAGGTCGCGAGGGCCAGCAGGCACAGCACCCCCACCGCCATCATGCGGCGGTTCTGCTGGTTGGTCTGGGCCAGGGTCTGCTCGCGCTCCTGGGCCAGGGCCGATTCGCCCTGCAGGCGGATGACTTCGTTCTCGCGCTCGGCGTACTTCAGGCGCGCATCGAAATCGTCGGCCGCCTGCGCACGCTCGCTCTGCGCAATCGCGTTGTCCAGCGCCAGGAAACGCTGAAACAGCGGCGCCAGTTCCGGGCTGGTGGGCTCGTGCCGCAGCAGCACCGTCACCAGCTCGCGCAATACGCGCAGCTCGTCGCTCTGCAGCTGCAGCTGGCGGAACGAATCCAGCGCTGCCCGCAGCTCCTGGCGCGCCAGCGGACCGTCGCGGGCGTCGGCGGCGGCCAGGCCCAGCACCTCGTGCCCCAGGCCGGCCAGCTGCGAGTTCTTCAGCTGCTCGGCCAGGGCCAGCACGCGGCCGCCGTTGCGGCGCTGGAGTTCGAAGTCGCCGACGATGCGCGCCACCCGCGCACCCTCCAGGTAAAGTTCGGCCGCCAGCTTGGGATCCTGCACGCGCTGCGACAGCGCGGTGGCCGCGTCCAGCGCCTTGCCGGCGCCTTCGACCTCGCCCAGCTGCGCCTGCGCGCGGGCCAGGTTGCGCTGCAGCCGGGCCTGCATGGCCAGGCCTTCGTTTTCGGCCAGCACGGCCAGCCCGCGGCGTGCATAGTCGGCGGCCAGGGCATGTTTGCCCAGCGAATAACTCATGGACGAATACGCCAGGTAGACGTCGGCCGACAGCTCGGGCTGCGGCGATTGCTTGAGCAGCAGCTCGGCTTCGCCCAGCAGGCGCTCGCCGCGGGTGTAGTCCTGCATGGCCATGCGCGCGCGGCTCTCGGCGATCAGCCCGCGCACCACAAGGTGCGGCCGCGCCGCCTCGCGGGCCGCGGCCTGGGCCTGCATGCCGGCCTCGCGCTGGCAGTCCCAGTCGGCGACCACGCGGCAGGCGTTGGCCTGCGCCAGGTACAGCAAGGCCAGTTGGTGCGGATCGCCGGCGACCTTGGCATTGATCAGGGCCGATGACAGCTCACGCAGCACGGCCTCGGGTTCGACCAGCGCGCGCGTTTCCAGCGGATGGCGTTCGAGCGTGTCGGCCCGGGGCTCGAGTGCGTTCGGCGCAGGCGCAGGTGAAGACTGCGCGAAGACCGGCGACACCAGTCCCACCGCGAGCAGCAACAGCAGCACGGCCAGGGAGTTCGGCGGGGCCCGTCGATTGCCGAACTCCGCTTGCATCCGGGTGCCGCCTCCCACGCCAGGTCCGCCCCAGCCTACTCCCGGGCCGAGACATGCAACAAGCCGCAGGATCGGGCAGGCTGAAGGCCATGCCGTTTCATGAACGCTCCACCTTGGGTTTAGAGCATGGACCCAGCCCCCGTCTGACACCCTTGCCGCAATGAATGCGACCCGACGCACCCCTGCCCGGCCTTCCCATCGCCCCGAGCGTACCGAGGTGCTGCGCCTGCCCGATGGCCGCGACCTGTGGCTGCGTCCGGTACACCCGGCCGACGCCGGCCCGATCGCCGGCGCGTTCGAGCTGCTGGGCGAGGACGAAGTGCGCCGCCGCTACCTGCACCCGGTCAAGGCCCTGAGCGCGGACTACCTGCTGCAGCTGGTGCGGCCCCATGCCGGCGAAGCCTTTGCCGTGGTGGCCGCCGAACCGCTGCCGCCGGGCGAGGCCCTGGTGGGTGCGCTGGCCCGCCTCAACCGCGACCCGGGCCAGGACACCGCCGAATTCGCCATCCTGGTGTCGCACTTCGTCGCGGGCCAGGGTCTGGGCAAGGCGCTGATGGGCCGGCTGGTCGAGTGGGCGCGGGCACATGGCATCCGCCGCATCTGGGGCGAAGTGCTGGACGACAACACCGCGATGATCCAGCTGGCACAGTCGCTGGGCTTCGAGCGTGACACCAGCCCCGAATCGCCCAACCTGCTGCGCATCACCCTGGACCTGGACCCGGCGCCCCGTCCACGCCGTTGACCGGGCCACGACCCCGGCCTGCGGTAAACTCCGCGGCCCCATGACCCGACCTCTCCTTCCCTCCGCGCCGCGACCCCGATCCGGACAGCAGCGCGCCTACTGGCGCGCGCCTGCCAGCGCCAGCGCCCTGGCCCTGGGCCTGGCCGAAACCGCGCGCGCCCACGATGGCCTGGTGCTGGCCGTCACCCGCGACAGCCACGCGGCCCAATCGCTCGAGCACGACCTCAAGGTGCTGGCCGGCGACCTGCCGGTGCTGCATTTCGCCGACTGGGAAACCCTGCCCTACGACCTGTTCAGCCCGCACCCGGACATCGTGTCCCAGCGCGTGGCGGCGCTGTACCGGCTGCCGACCGCGCGCAAGGGCGTGCTGGTGGTGCCGGTGGCCTCGCTGATGCAGCGGCTGCCGCCGCCGAGCTGGATCGCCGGCAATACGCTCGACCTCCGGCGCGGCCAGAAGCTGGACCTGGATGCCGAGAAACGGCGGCTCGAAGCGGCTGGGTACCGCAACGTGCCGCAGGTGCTGGACCCGGGCGATTTCGCGGTGCGCGGTGCCCTGCTCGACCTGTTCCCGATGGGCTCGGACCTGCCCTACCGCATCGAGCTGTTCGATGACGAGATCGATTCGCTGCGCACCTTCGATCCCGAGACCCAGCGCTCGGACCACGCGGTGGAGGCAGTGCGCCTGCTGCCCGCGCGCGAGTTCCCGCTCGACGCCGACAGCGCGCGGCGCGTGCGCGAGACCCTGCGTGAGCGCTTCGAGTTCGACCCGCGCCGCTGCCCGCTTTACCAGGACCTGAAGGAAGGCGGCGCGCCGGCCGGCATCGAGTACTACCTGCCGCTGTTCTTCGAGGCCACGGCCACGCTGTTCGACCATCTCGCCGGCGAGACGCTGGTGGTCATCGGCGACGGCGCCCCTGAAGCCGCACAGGCCTTCTGGGCCCAGACCAGCCATCGCTGGGAGCAGCGTCGCCACGACATCGAGCGGCCGATCCTGCCGCCGGAGGAGATCTTCCTGCCGCCCGAGCAGCTGCGGGCACGCTGGAACCAGGCGCTGCGCATCGAAGTCGCCGGCCCCGGCCACCCGCAATACGACAAGGCGGTGGCGATGGCCGAGCAGCCGGTGCCGTCCCTGCCCTGGTCGGTGAAGGGCAGCGAACCGGGCGCGGCGCTGCAGGGCTTCCTGCGCAGCTATCCGGGCCGCGTGCTGATGGCCGCCGATTCGGCCGGCCGGCGCGAGGCGCTGCTCGAGCTGCTGGCCTCGGAAGACCTGCGCCCGGCGCAGGTGGCGGGCTGGGACGCGTTCATCGCCGGCGGCGCCCGCTTCGCGATCACCGTGGCCGCGATCGAGGAAGGCTTCGCGCTGGCCACGCCGCCGCTGGCGGTGCTGACCGAGCGCCAGCTGTTCCCGGACCGCGCCGAACAGAGCCGCCGCCGCCGCCGCGGCGCGGCCCGCGACCCCGACACGGTGCTGCGCGACCTGAGCCAGATCACGATGGGCTCGCCCATCGTGCACGAGGACCATGGCGTCGGCCGCTACCAGGGCCTGGTGACGCTGGAAAGCGGCGGCATCAGCGGCGAATACCTGCAGATCGAATACGCCAAGGGCGACAAGCTCTACGTGCCCGTCGCGCAGCTGCAGCTGGTGAGCCGCTACTCGGGCGCCTCGCCCGAGCTGGCGCCGCTGCATTCGCTCGGCGGCGAGCAGTGGGACAAGGCCAAGCGCAAGGCCGCCGAGAAGGTCCGCGACGTCGCCGCCGAACTGCTGGAGATCCAGGCGCGGCGCCAGGCGCGCGTCGGTCTGGCGCTGGGCGTGGACCGGGCGATGTACGAGCCCTTCGCCGCGACCTTCCCGTTCGAGGAAACGCCCGACCAGCTGGCCGCCATCGATGCGGTGATCGCCGACCTGGGCAAGCCGATGCCGATGGACCGCGTGGTCTGCGGCGACGTCGGCTTCGGCAAGACCGAGGTCGCCGTGCGCGCGGCCTTCGTCGCCGCCACCGCCGGCAAGCAGGTCGCCATCCTGGTGCCGACCACGCTGCTGGCCGAACAGCACTACCGCAATTTCCGCGACCGCTACGCCGACTGGCCGCTGAAGGTCGAGGTGCTGAGCCGCTTCAAGTCACCCAAGGAAGTGAAGGCGGCGCTGGCGCAACTGGCCGAAGGCAAGATCGACGTGATCGTGGGCACCCACCGCCTGCTGCAGCCGGACGTGAAGTTCCACGACCTGGGCCTGGTGATCGTGGACGAGGAACAGCGTTTCGGCGTGCGGCAGAAGGAGGCGCTGAAGGCGCTGCGGGCCGAGGTGCACCTGCTGACCCTGACCGCCACGCCGATCCCGCGCACGCTGAACATGGCCATGAGCGGCCTGCGCGAGCTGTCCATCATCGCCACGCCGCCCGCGCACCGGCTGGCGGTGCAGACCGTGGTGACGCCCTGGGACAACGCACTGCTGCGCGAGGCCTTCCAGCGCGAACTGGCGCGCGGCGGCCAGGTCTACTTCCTGCACAACGAAGTGGACAGCATCGAGAAAATGGCGCGCGAACTGGCCGAGCTGGTTCCGGAGGCGCGCATCCGGGTTGCGCACGGCCAGATGCCCGAACGCGAGCTCGAGCAGGCCATGCTCGACTTCCACCGCCAGCGCTTCAACGTGCTGGTGTGCACCACCATCATCGAATCGGGCATCGACATCCCGAGCGCGAACACCATCATCATCCACCGCGCCGACCGCTTCGGCCTGGCCCAGCTGCACCAGCTGCGCGGCCGGGTGGGACGTTCGCACCACCGCGCCTATGCCTACCTGGTGGTGCCCAACAAGAAGGCGATGACCGGCGACGCCGAGAAGCGTCTCGAGGCCCTGGCCTCGCTGGAAGAACTCGGCGCCGGTTTCACCCTGGCCACCCACGACCTGGAGATCCGCGGCGCCGGCGAGCTGCTGGGCGAGGACCAGAGCGGCCAGATGGCCGAGATCGGGTTCTCCCTCTATACCGAACTGTTGGCCCGCGCGGTGGCCTCGATCAAGTCCGGCAAGCTGCCCGACCTCGATCCCACCCTGCGCCATGGCGCCGAGGTCGAGCTGCACATCCCGGCGCTGATCCCCGAGGACTACCTGCCCGACGTGCATGCGCGCCTGACGCTGTACAAGCGCATCGCCGGCGCGCGCGACGAGGACGCACTCAAGGAGCTGCAGGTGGAGATGGTGGACCGCTTCGGCGTGCTGCCGGACCCGGCGAAGCAGCTGTTCGCGGTGGCCGAACTCAAGCTGGCCGCGACGCCGCTGGGCATCCGCAAGCTCGAGCTCGGGCCCACCGGCGGCCGCGTCACCTTCCTGCCGCAGCCCACGCTGGATCCGATGTCGGTCATCCGCCTGATCCAGACCCAGTCCAAGGTCTACACCATGGACGGGCCCGACCGGCTGCGCATCCGCCTGGACCTGCCGGACGCGGCCTCGCGCCTGCGCACCGCGCGCGGCCTGCTGACGCTGCTGGCCAAGGGCTGAGCGGCGCTTGGCCGCCCGCACGGCGCGGGCTAAAGTGACACCAGGACACGGGAGCAGGTGATGCACGACGCGATTCCGAACACCGCACCGGTGAAGGCCGGCTGGATCGTGCTGGGCCTGGCCTGGCTGCTGTTCCTGGTGCCGATACCGGGCCTGGGCATCCTGGGCTGGGCGGTCAACCTGGCGGCCCTGGTGATCGCCATCATCGTCATCACCAAGGACGAGGTGGCCCATGGCGTGGGCCAGCTGGTGTGCAGCATCGTGGTGTCGCCGATCGTGTATTTCCTGGGCCTGATCCTGTTTGTCGGCGTGCTCGGCGCCGTGGACTCGATGTGAGCCGGCTGGTGCTGGCCCTGGGCTTGGCGATGCTGCTGCCCGCGGAGGCGGCGCCGGGCGCCGGTGCGACCGTGGTGGTGGTGGTGCGCCATGCGGAAAAAGCCACCGATGATCCGCGCGACCCCACGCTCAGCGAGGCCGGACAGGCGCGGGCCGCGGCCCTTGCCACCCGGCTGGCGAATACCGGACTGGATGCCGCCTTCGCGACGCAATACCGCCGCACGCAGCTCACGGCGGCGCCCGCCGCGGCGCAGGCCGGCATCGAGGTCGGCGTGCGGCCGGTGGATGCCGCGAACGCCGAGCGCTATGGCCCCGATCTCGACCGCGACCTGCGCGCGTTGCCGGCCGGCAGCACCGTGCTGGTGGTCGGCCACAGCAATACCGTGCCTGCGATCGTGTCGGCCCTGTCGGGGCAGGCCACGCCAGAAATGCCGGAGACCGAGTACGACCGCTACACGGTCGTGGTGCTCGATGCCGATGGCGCCGGCCGCGTGTTCCAGTCCCGCTACTGAGGGCAACCCAGCGTTGCAGCCCCGCGCGCGGCCCGCGTGGCATGCTGGCGTCCCTGGATCCACAGGACACCCCCATGCCGCAGTCGATACCCCCGCGCGTGCACGACCTGGGCGGCGGCTTCACCGTCAAGCGGCTGCTGCCGCATGCGCAGCGCCGCAGCGTCGGTCCCTTCGTCTTCCTCGACCATATCGGCCCGGCCGTGCTCGACGGCGCCCATCCGCTGGAGGTGCGGCCGCATCCGCACATCGGCCTGGCGACCGTCACTTACCTGTGGGAAGGCGCGATCATGCATCGCGACAGCCTGGGCTCGCAGCAGGAGATCAACCCGGGTGACGTCAACTGGATGACCGCCGGGCGCGGCATCGTGCACTCCGAACGCACGCCCGAACGGCTGCTGGGCCAGGCCCACGCGATGCACGGCCTGCAGACCTGGGTGGCGCTGCCGCAGGCGCACGAGGAAGTGGAGCCGTCGTTTGCCCATCATCCACGCGCGTCGCTGCCGGTCGTTGAGCTGCCGGGCGCGACGCTGCGGGTGGTGGCCGGCCATGCCTTCGGCGTTCGCTCGCCGGTGGCCGTGCTGGCCGACACGCTGTACGTGTCGATCGACCTGCAGGCGGGCTGCGCCCTGCCGATCCCGGCCGAGCACGTCGAACGCGCGCTGTACCCGGTCGAGGGCGAACTGGACCTGGACGGCGAACCTCTCGCGGCGGGCCACCTGGCCGTGCTCGAGCCCGGCACCGAGCCGCTGCTGCGCGCGCGCACCGACGCCCGCGTGATGCTGTTGGGCGGCGCGCCCGTGGACGGCCATCGCCACCTGTGGTGGAACTTCGTGTCCAGCCGGCGCGAGCGCATCGAGCAGGCCAAGGACGACTGGCGCGAAGGGCGGATGGGCCAGGTCCCGGGCGAAACCGAGTTCATCCCGCTGCCCGAGCGCTGACCCCTTCCCGGCCGGCGTCCGCAGGTGCATAAAGGGCGGGTCGTGCAGAACGACCGGTCCGCGCCGCGGCCCGCCACCGTGTTCCTGGGAGGGAGACTCATGGGCTTGGCAAACAAACTCGGCGCCGAAGCGTTCGGCACCTTCTGGCTGGTGTTCGGCGGCTGCGGCAGCGCGGTAATCGCCGCGAACTTCGGCGGCGACGGCAACCCGCTGGGCATCGGCCTGGTCGGCGTGTCACTGGCCTTCGGCCTGACCGTGCTGACCATGGCCTACGCGGTCGGGCACATCTCGGGCGGGCACTTCAATCCGGCGGTCAGCCTGGGCCTGTGGGCGGCCGGCCGCTTTCCGGCGCGCGACCTGGTGCCCTACGTGCTGGCGCAGGTGATCGGCGGCGTGCTCGCGGGCGCGGCGCTGTACCACATCTGCACGGGCAAGCCCGGCTTCGAGGCCGGCGGCTTCGCGAGCAATGGCTTCGATGCGCGCTCGCCCGGCGGCTACAACCTGATGGCAGCAGCCATCACCGAAGTGCTGATGACCTTCTTCTTCCTCATCGTGATCCTGGGTGCCACCAGCAAACGCGCGCCGGCCGGCTTCGCGCCGATCGCGATCGGCCTGTGCCTGACGCTGATCCACCTGGTCAGCATCCCGGTCACCAATACCTCGGTGAATCCGGCGCGCTCGACCGGCGTGGCCTTCTTCGCCGATGCCGGCGCGGTGTCGCAGCTGTGGCTGTTCTGGCTGGCGCCGATCGTGGGTGCGGTGGTCGCGGGATTCGTGTCCCGCTGGCTGCAGGCCGAGCGCGATTAGGCCAGGGCCGTCGGCACCTCGACCTGCCCGGTCAGGATCTTGTGCACCGGGCAGGCATTGGCAACCTGCAGCAGCCGCTCGCGCTGCGTGTCGTCCAGCGGACCGTGCAGGTGCACGGTCCGCTGCAGCACCGTGCGGTCCTTGCCGCGTTCGGCATAGGCCACGTCCACCTCCACGCCGTCCAGCGGCCACTGCTTGCGCTGCGCGTACATGCGCAGCGTGATCGCGGTGCACGAGGCCAGCGCCGCCAGCAGCACCTCGTCGGGTGCTGGCCCGGAATCGGTGCCGCCCAGGTCCGCGGGTTCGTCGGCGACCCAGTGGTGGGCCCCCACGACCAGCTGCGTGGCGTAGGGCGGATAGGTCTCACCGATGCGGGCGTGGGCGGGGCGTGCGCTCATGGCGGCTCCTGGGGTGCGGGTCTGCCGGCTCAGAAACGGCCGGCCTGGAAATCCTCGAACGCCTGACGGAGTTCGGCTTGCGTGTTCATCACGAACGGGCCGTAGCGCGCCACCGGTTCACGCAGGGGGCGTCCGCCGACCAGGATCAGGCGCGTGCCGGCCACGCGCCCTTCGACCACGATCCGGTCGCCGGGGCCGAACACCGCCAGTTCGCGCGCATCCACGGTCGCCGCGCCATCCGATTCACCCAGCTGCGCTGCGCCTTCGTAGACGTAGGCAAACGCCGTGTGTCCGGCCGGAAGCGCGTGTTCGAAGCGAGCGCCCGCGTCCAGTCCCACGTCGAGATAAGTCGGCTCGGTGGCTGGCTGCACGATCGGACCCGCCACGTCGCCCACCTGGCCCGCGATCACCTTCACTGCCACGCCCGGTGCGGGCCGGGTTTCGGGAAAGCGGTCTGCGCCGTATTCCTGATAGCGCGGCGCCGTCATCTTCTCGCTGGCGGGCAGGTTCACCCACAGCTGGAAGCCGCGCATGCGGCCCTCCTCCTGCTCGGGCATCTCCGAGTGCACGATGCCACGGCCCGCGGTCATCCACTGCACGCTGCCCGGCACCAGCAGACCTTCGTTGCCGTGGTTGTCGCGATGGCGCATGCGGCCGTCGAGCATGTAGGTCACGGTTTCGAAGCCGCGGTGCGGATGCGAGGGAAAGCCGGCCAGGTAGTCCTCGGCCTTGTCGGTGCCGAACTCATCGAGCATCAGGAAGGGATCGAGATCGGGCAGCGGCGGCGTGCCGATCACGCGCGTGAGCTTGACGCCGGCGCCGTCGGACGCGGGCATGCCGCGCAGCTTGCGAAGGACGGGACGCGCAGTGGACATGGGGGTCTCCTGGAATGGGGCGCCTGCGGCGCCATGCCATCAAGGTAGGGCCGCCCTGCGGGGCTTGCAGCCCCGGGGCCTGCAACGCAGGGTTGCACGGCTCTCCGGTCGGGGCCAGCCCCGCCGTCCGGACGGACGCCGGGACTGCGTATTGCATTGTGACTGTCCCGTCCCCCGCCATGGCCCTGCCCGATGCCCAGCCTCCGCAGCCGATCCGCCCGCACCCCGCCCGCCCCGGCGCCGGTGGGTGAGCGCCTGCCGACCCTGACCGCGCCCCGGCTGCAGCTGCGATGGATGACCGCCGTCGATCTGGACGACCTGCACGCGGTCTTCGCCAACCCGGACCTGATGCGCTACTGGAACCACGCCGCCTGGCCGCACCGGGACGAGGCCAGCATCTACCTGGAAGCGATCGAGCGCGGATTCGCCCAGGGCAACCTGCTGCAGTGGGGCATCGCCCTGCGCGGCGACGACCGCGTGGTCGGCACCGTCACGCTGTCGGGCGTCGACCTGGCCCAGGGCCGCGCCGACCTGGGCTTTGCCCTGTCGCGCGAGCACGGGGGCCGGCGCTATGCGCGGGAGGCGCTGACCGTGTTGCTGCCGCATGCATTCGGGCCACTCGGACTGCGCCGGCTCGAGGCCGATGTGGATCCGCGCAACCAGGCCGCGCTGCGCACGCTCGAAGCCTTGGGTTTCCGGCGCGAGGGCTACCTGCGCCAGCGCTGGCAGGTGGCCGGCGAGCTGCAGGACAGCGTGGTGATGGGCCTGCTGGCCAGCGAGTGGCAGGCCGGGCGCTGAAGCACGCGTGGCTCGCGTTGACAGGCCCGAGCCCCGGCACCGAACATGCAGGCCCGACCCTACGGAGTGCCGCCATGACCCTGCGCCTGAGCCTGATCGCCACCGCGCTGCTGCTCGCCGCCTGCGGCCGCAGTCCCGATCCCGCGGCCGACGGTGCCACCGGCGCAGCGCCTGCCGCCAAGGCCGGCGGCGAGAAGGTGGTCTACGTCTACAACTGGTCCGACTACGTGGCCGAGGACACCCTGGCCAACTTCGAGAAGGAAACCGGCATCAAGGTCGTCTACGACGTCTACGACACCAACGAGATGCTCGAGACCAAGCTGATGGCAGGCGCCTCGGGCTACGACGTGGTCTTTCCCTCGGCGCGGCCGTTTGCGCAGCGCCACATCCAGGCCGGCGTGTACGCGCCGCTGGACCGGGCCAAGCTGGGCAACTACGGCAACCTCGACCAGGCCCTGCTGGCCGGCCTGGTGGACGTGGACCCGGGCAATGTCCACACCGTGCCCTACATGTGGGGCACCACCGGCCTGGGCATCAACGTGGCCAAGGTGAAGGCCGCGCTGGGCGAGGACGCCGCGCTGGATTCGTGGTCGCTGCTGTTCGACCCGGCCAATGCCGAGAAGCTGGCGGCCTGCGGCATTTCCGTGCTCGACGACGAGCAGGAAACCTTCGCCGCCGCGCTGATCCACGCCGGCCGCGATCCCAACGCCATCACGGGCGACGAAACCCAGGTAGTCACCGAGGCCTACGCCCGCATCCGCCCGCACATCCGCTACTTCAACTCCTCCAAGTACATCGAGGAACTGGCCAGCGGCGACCTGTGCCTGGTGATGGGCTATTCCGGGGACGTGTTCCAGGCGCGTGACCGCGCGGCCGAGGCCGACAACGGCGTCGAGATCCAGTACTTCATTCCCAAGGAAGGCGCGCTGCGCTGGGTGGACCTGATGGCCGTGCCCAAGGATGCGCCGCACGTGGACAACGCCCATGCCTTCATCAACTACCTGCTCAAGCCCGAGGTGGCCGCCGGCATTACCGGCTACGTGGCCTACGCCAGCGCGAACGAAGCGGCCAAGCCGTTGATCGATCCCGAGGTGGCGCAGGACCCGGCCATCTACCCGCCGGCCGAGGTGATGGCCAAGCTGGTGGACCCGCGCACGCTGTCGCCGGAAGTCACCCGCGAGCGCGTGCGCGCCTGGACCACGATCAAGACTGGCCGCTGAGCCGATACGCGTCGTCCGCCCGGGTGGCGGGCGGCGCGGGTTTCAGCGCATCGAACGGGGCGGAATGGCCCGCGAGACACGCCGCGAGTAGACGTACACCGTGGCCGGCGGCACGTTCCACCAGGTGAAGCTGCCGCGCCGGGCGTTGAGGTCCAGCGCCTCGACCACTTCCTTGGCCACGGGGTTGGCCGGACCGTAGGTGAACTGCACGAAGCGGCCCTGCGGCTGCATGCAGTCGAAGGCCGCGCCCAGGATGGCCTGCTGCGTGGCCTTGGGCATGGACAGCAGGCCCAGGCCGGAAATCACCGCGTCCGCGGGTGCTTCGGGACCGAAGCCGCGGGCCAGGGCCAGCTCGGCCAGGTCGCGGGCGTCGGCGCAGGCGACCTGCACCTGCGGGAAATGTTTCTGCAGGTGCTGGTGCAGCTCTTCATTGAGCTCCAGCACCAGCAGGTCGGACGGCGCGATGCCGTGGTCGAGCAGGGCCTGGGTGAAGACGCCGGTGCCGCCGCCCAGTTCGATCACGCGCCTGGCGCCGCGCGGCAATTCCGACATCATCTGCCGCGCCAGCTGCGGACTCGACGGCGAGATCGCCGCCATGCCCAGCGGGTTCTTCAGCCACTGCCTGAAAAAGGTCCAGCCCAGGGTGGTGGCGTTGTGCGGGTTGCGGTCCATGGTCACAGCATAATGCGCCCCGGTCTGTTTCGCCCGGGTTAAGTGGCCGGATTGAAGAATCCGGTTGCCGACCCCAACGCCGGAGAGACCCATGCGCGCCCCTGCCCTGCTGATCCTGAGCCTTGCCCTGGCCACCGCCTTTGCCGTCCGCCCCGGCCGCGCCGCCGAGGACCCCGCCGCCGACGCCACGCCGGTGGCCAAGCGCACCCTGCTGCGCGGCCCCGACTGTCTGGAGCCCGCGGCCGCGCGCGACTGGCAGTACGTCGACAGCGACCAGCTGGTGGTGGACGCCGGCCGCCGCAAGTACCGCATGCACCTGGCAGGCGCCTGCACCGAACTGGGCTCGGCCAAGAAGCTCAAGTTCCGCGGCGACGCAGTCAGCGGCCGCATCTGCGGCAATGTCGGCGAGCGCATCGAATTTGGCATCGCCAGCTGCCGCATCGATCGCGTGGAGCTGATCGATGCCGAAACCTATCGCGCGGCCACCGAGCGCCGCTCCGGCAGCGTCACGACCAGCGAATCGGTGAAGTGAGCGGGAGCGGCGCCGGCGGGACCAAACCGCCGGCCCGCGTCCACCCCCCCCTAGAGCGGCCGCAGCTCCCAGCAGCGATGGATGCGCGGGTTGCGCTCGAAGTCGGGCGCGATCGTGCTGGGGCTGATCTCGCGGAAACGGGCGAACTCGGACACCGCTGCCTCGTCCAGCTTGAAGCGCCGGAAGTTGTTGGAGAACAGCAGCAGGCCGTCGGGCGCCAGCCGCGACAGGCAGGCACGCAGCAGCCGCACGTGGTCGGCCTGGGCATCGAAGTCCTGCGCGCGCGCCGAATTCGAGAACGTCGGCGGATCGCAGAAGATCAGGTCGTAGCGCCCGCGGTCGGCCTGCAGCCAGGCCATCACGTCGGCCTGCACCAACTGGTGCTGTGGGCCGGTGGCGCCGTTCAGCGCCAGGTTCTGACCCGCCCATTCCAGGTAGGTGGCCGACAGGTCCACGCTGGTGGTACTGGTGGCGCCCCCCACCGCCGCGTGCACGCTGGCCGCACCGGTGTAGGCGAACAGGTTGAGCACACGCTTGCCGCGCGACTCGCGGCCGATGCGCAGCCGCAGCGGGCGGTGGTCCAGGAACAGGCCCGTGTCGAGATAATCGAACAGGTTCACGCGCAACCGCGCCGCGCCCTCGCGCACCGTCACCAGCTCGCCGCGGCGGTCCATCTGGCCGTACTTGCTGCCGCCCTTGCCGCGGGCGCGGGTCTTGATGGACACCTGCGCCGGCGGCACCGCGAACACCTCGCGCACCGCGTCCAGCAGCTCGCCGAACCGGCGCCGGCTGTCGGCCTCGGGGATGGTCGCCGGGGCTTCGTACTCCTGCACGTGCACGAACAGGCGCGCGTCGCCGCCGTCCTCCTGGTACAGGTCCACCGCCGCCGAGTACTCGGGCAGGTCGGCGTCGTAGGCGCGCCAGGCCTGCACGCCTTCGCGCTCGCGCCAGCTGCGCAGGCGTTTGAGGTTCTTGCGCAGGCGGTTGGCCACCATCTGCGCGCCCTCCGACAGCGGCTTGGCCTCGCGCGGCTCGCGCGGCGGCGGCTGCACCGGATCGCAGACCACCAGCGTGCATTCAAGCGCGCCGTTGAAGAAGGCGTAGCGCTTGGACGCGCGCAGTCCGGTGGCCTGCGCCAGCTCGTCGCTGCCGCACAGCAGCACCGCGCGCCAGCCGGGCACCGCACGTTTGAGCGCATCGCCCAGATCACGATACAGCGCCGCGTCTGCGGCCAGTCGCGCGTCGTAGGGCGGATTGCAGACCACCAGACCACGCGCGGGTCCTGGAGGCTTGAGCGATGCAATGGCGGCGCGATCGAAGCGGATCAGCTCGGACACCCCCGCGCGTTCGGCATTGGCGATCGCCGAATGCAGCGCCTGTGGGTCCAGGTCGGCGCCATGGAACACCGGCTGCAGCGCGGCACGACCCGCCTGCGCGCGCTCGCGCGCCTCGGCCTCGATGCGCTGCCACAGGTCCTCGTCGAACTGGCGCCAGCGCGTGGGCAGTGCGCCCTGCAGGCGATGCAGACCGGGCGCCACGTCGGCCGCCATCAGTGCACCTTCGATCAGCAGGGTGCCGCTGCCGCACATCGGATCCAGCAGGGCGCCGCCCTCGGCATGCAGCCTGGGCCAGCCGCCGCGCAGCAGCATGGCCGCGGCCAGGTTTTCCTTCAGCGGCGCATCGCCCTGCGACTGGCGCCAGCCGCGCCGGTGCAGCGGGCCGCCGCCGATGTCGACGGACACGATGGCGCGGCCCTTGCGAACCACCAGGCTGATGCGCAGGTCGGGCGCCTCGGTGTCCACCGACGGCCGGCTGCCGTGCGCCGCACGCAGGCGGTCGACGATGGCGTCCTTGGTGCGCTGCGCGGCGTAGCGTTCGTGGGTCAGCGCCGGGCCGGACACGTGCGCGTCCACCGCCAGGGTGCCCTCCGGATCCAGGTGCAGGCTCCAGTCGATCGCGTGCACGCCCTGGTAGAGGTCGTTCTCGTTGGCGCAGTCGAACTCCGCCAGCGGCCAGAGCACGCGGCTGGCCAGGCGCGAATGCATCACCGCACGGTAGGCCGCCGCGGCATCGCCTTCGGCGTTGGCGCCGGCCAGCGCCGCGGTGGCGCGCTGCGCGCCCAGCGCCACCAGCTCATCGGCCAGCAGGTACTCCAGGCCCTTCGCGCACGCGGCGAAGAACCTCACGGCGCCAGCATCTGCAGGAAGCGCCCGAACTCTTCGGCGCAGAACTCGACGTGCGCCGCCAGCCGGTGGCTGTCGGGCACCATCACCAGGGTGTCGTGCCGTCGCTGGGCCCAGCGCGCCACGTCCATCGCCGGGATCAGTTCGTCCTCCCAGCCGTGGATGATGCGCGTGGGCACCATCGCGGCCTTGAGATAACGCGGCTCGACGTCCAGCGCCACCGGCGGCGCCATCAGGAACAGCCCGGCCACCGGCAGCTCGCGCGAGACGTGCGCGGAAATGTAGGCGCCCATGCTGGAACCGGCCAGCACCAGCGGCCGGCGCGTGGCCAGGTGCGCGCGTGCGCCCAGCCGCAGGATGCGCGCCTGCACGTCGCCCAGCGGGCCCAGCACGTCGAGGTCGCGGTAGTCGGGCCGTTCGTGGGTCCAGCCCAGCTGACCGGCCACGCGCGCCAGCGCGGCGGCCTTGCTGGCCTCCGGCCCGCTTTCGAGCCCGTGGGAAATGATGACGTGGCCGCTCATGCCGGCTCCGGCACCACGGCATCGCCGACGGCAATCACGCCCGATTCCAGGACGCGCGCGCACAGGCCGCCATGGCCGCGCATCGCGTTGTAGCCGCCGGGGCCGAGGGCCGCCTCCATGCGTGAACACGGATCGCAGTCGCCGGTGCCTTCCAGCAGCACGCTGCCTATGCGGAAGCGGCGTCCCTTGAGCGCCACCAGCGGAAGGCCCGAGACCACCAGGTTCCGGCGCAGCAGGTCGGGCGACACCGCGGCGTGACCGCTGAGCGCGGCGATCACCGGCAGGTGTTCGGCCTGGATCAGGGTCAGGCCGCGCTTGCCGCTGCCGCTGGCATAACGGTCGCCCACCAGGCCCTTGCCGGCGTGCGCCTCGGCGCGGTCCACGGCAAGCATCGGCACGTCGCGCGCAGGACGCAGCCCGATCCAGCGCACCCGGCCGGGACGCGGCAGCGTGGCCATCAGCACACCAAGCGCGGAGTCGGCGGGAAAGGGCATCGGAAGGCTCCGGAAGGGCCGCGATGTTAAC
Source organism: Arenimonas sp. MALMAid1274 (assembly GCF_049195245.1). Lineage (NCBI taxonomy): Bacteria > Pseudomonadati > Pseudomonadota > Gammaproteobacteria > Lysobacterales > Lysobacteraceae > Arenimonas > Arenimonas sp. MALMAid1274. The sequence continues at coordinate 378,531 of NZ_JBMIRR010000027.1, read as the reverse complement.
ATGCGGCATGCACACGGACCCCTTGCCCGCCCCCCGCCTGCAGGCCTGGCCCCTGCCCTACGCGCATCGGCTGCAGTCGCGTCCCCTGGGAAACGTGGACCTGGTGGTGATCCACTGCACCGAGCTGCCCGACCTGGCCCTGGCCCGGGAATACGGCGAGCGCGAGATCCACGCCAGCGGCACCGGCAACAGCGGCCACTACTACATCGACCGCGACGGCAGCACCCATGTGTTCGTCACGCCGGACCGGGTGGCGCACCACACGCGCGGCTACAACGAGCGCTCGATCGGCATCGAGCTGGTCAATGCCGGCCGTTACCCGGACTGGTTCGATTCGCGCCGCCAGACCCTGGACGAGCCCTACACCGACCCGCAGATCGACGCGCTGCTGGGCCTGCTGGGCCACCTGCAGCGGGAACTGCCGTCGCTGGAGTTCATCGCCGGCCACGAGGACCTGGACCAGGATCGGGTGCCGTCGAGCGACAACCTGCACCAGCTGGTGTTCCGCAAGCGCGATCCCGGCCCGCGGTTTCCGTGGTCGCGCGTGCTCGATGCCTGCACGCTGGTCCGCATCCGACCCTGAACCATCACGCGGCCGGACCGGTCCCGGCTGCCGGTATAATTGCCGGCTTGTACCCCGGAGTTCCCATGACCGCATCCGTCGTTGCCGAACTGGTTGACCTGCTGCGCCTGGAACGGCTGGAGGACAACCTCTTCCGCGGCCAGAGCCGCGACATCGGCACCAAGTACGTGTTCGGTGGCCAGGTGCTGGGGCAGGCCCTGTCGGCCGCGCAGCAGACCGTTGATCCGGCGCGCCACGTGCACTCCATCCATGCCTACTTCCTGCGCGCCGGCGATGTCGAGCACCCGATCGTCTACGACGTGGACCGTTCGCGCGACGGCAACAGCTTTTCGGTGCGCCGCGTCACCGCCATCCAGCACGGCAAGCCGATCTTCGTCTTCGCTTCCTCGTTCCAGGACCCCGAGCCGGGCAACGAGCACCAGCTGTCCATGCCCGAGGTGCCGCGCCCGGAAGACATCGAGCCGGTCGCGGCGCCCAGCGCCGAGCAGATGGCGCAGCTGCCGCCCAAGGCGCAGCGCTGGCTCTCGCGCATGGGGCCGTTCGAGATCCGCCCGGTCTATCCGCGCGACGAGCTGCGTCCGCCCAAGCGGCCGCCGTTCCAGCAGGTGTGGTTCAAGCTCAATGGCGAAGTCGGCGATTCGCCGGTGCTGCACCAGGCGCTGCTGGCCTACGCCTCCGACTTCCACCTGCTGGGCACGGCCACCTTCCCGCACGGCATCAGCTACTACCAACCCGACGTGCAGATGGCCTCGCTCGACCACGCGATGTGGTTCCACCGCCCGTTCCGCGCCGACGACTGGCTGCTGTATTCCATCGACAGTCCCAGCGCCCAGGGCGCGCGCGGCCTGTCGCGCGGCATGATCTACACGCGCGAAGGCCGGCTGGTGGCGTCCACCGCGCAGGAAGGCCTGATCCGCGTGCTGCCCGAAACGCGGGAGGCCCGCTGATGCGTCAGGTCTTCACTTCGGTGCGGCTGGAAAACGTCGAGAACGTGCAGCGCATGCTCGACGAGGCCGGCATCGCCACCAAGATCACCGGCGGCCGCAGCTGGAAAGGCGTGAGCCGGCGCGAGTTCAGCTACAGCAACAAGAACCACGACCCCAGCCAGCAGCCGGCGCTGTGGGTGCTCAAGCCCGACGACTTCAAGCAGGCGCGCGAGATCCTGCACGCGGCCGGCCTGCTGGAGGCCACGCGCGACAGCTCCTACCTGCCCGAGGCGCTGCAGTTCCGCGAACCTCCGCCGGCCGGCCCGATGGCCCGCATGGCCCGGATGCGGATGGTGCTGCTGGGGCTGGTGGCGCTGGGCGCGGCAATCATGATGGCGCGGGTCTTCCTGGCCTGAGCGCCGGTTGCGGCCATCGGCAGCCGGCGTAGACTGGGGCGGCCGCCGATGCCGGTGGCTCCGCTTTGTCGCCATCCCTGCCCGGGAGTTGCCGATGACCTGCGCTTGCCTCCGCTGGCTCTGGCCCTGCCTGCTCGTCGGCCTGCTGGCCCTGCCCGCCTTCTCGCAGGAACCCCCCGAGCCGGATCCGGACGCGCCGCGGGTCATCCGCCTTGACCCGCAGCCGATGGAAGGCATCAAGACCGGCCGCGCCGTGGTGGTGAAAGGCGAGACCGGTCCCGAGGGCCACCGCTTCATGCTCGATGGCCTCACCGCCCTGATGCCGGTGACGGTGCTGGTTCGTCCGGTCTCGCGCGGCGAGGACGTGGCGATCACCCTGAGCAAATACGCCTGGAACCAGCCGCTGCGGGAAGACAGTACCGACGGCGACACGCTCAAGTTCCGCATCCGGACCGAGTCCGAATTCCAGATCACGGTCAGCGCCCCCGAGCCGGGCACCGACTACCGCCTGCTGGTGTGGGTGGGCGACGAGGTGAAGCCCGACATGGCGCCCATCGTGGTCAAGGCCAGCGAATTCGACGGCGGCCAGGGCCTGTCCTGGCTGACGATGGTGCTGGCTGGGGTGGCCGTGCTGCTGCTGGCCGTGATCGCCCTGCTCCTGGTGTTCCTGCTGCGGAGGAAGAAGGGATGAACCTGAGACCCTGGCTGTTGGCCGTGGCCCTGGCCTGCCTGCTGCCCGCCCCGGCGGCGTACGCGCAGTCCGGCGGCACCGCCGCTGATTTCGGCGACGACGGCGAAGAAGGCAATGACGACGATGACGACGGGGATGACGACTCCGACGCCAACGAAGACCTCGACGACCTAGCCGAGCAGCTCAACGACGGCTACCAGATCTACGAGGATGCCCGCGACGCCTGGGAGGACTGGGAATCGCTGGACGAGCGCGAGGCCGACTGCGGCAGCAACTTCACCGCCGATGCCGGCCCCAGTGTGCCGTCGCAGTGCGGCGACTCGCGCGAGTGCCAGCAGTGCTTCGGCGACGCGGTGCGGGCGATCGATTTCAACCGGTTCTACATCGAGCGCGCGCGCTGCATCACCGCCGCCAATGTGCGCATGGCCAACTCTGCCATGGCCTTCGGTGATTCCAGCTCGGGCGTGCACGGCGTCACGGGGCTGTCGTGGTCCCTGGCCGGCAAGCCGCAGGTGGAGCAGGCCGTGGCTGGCCTCAAGCGTACCTACACCCGCAAGGCACGCGACTACCTGACCGAGATCGACCGGTCCATGAAGAAGCTGGGCCAGTGCGAGGCCGAGCATTTCGGCGAGCGCGACTGGTACGAGCGCTACGGCTGGCTGTACGTGAACTTCATGCGCTCCAAGTACGCCACCGCGCCGGAGTAGATCGGTCACATCGGCCGCCCGGTCGCGTCTTGGGGATACCATCGCCCCAGGAGCGCGCCATGAACACCGAAGTCCTCGAGTCCCTGATCGATACCCACCTGCCCGCCGCCGCCGGCGGTGACCGGGAGGCCTACGGCCGCATCGTTTCGGGCTGCCAGGGCACCGTGACCAGCATCGCGCTGGCGATCGTGCGCGACGTGCCGGCCAGCGAGGACATCGCCCAGGAGGCCTTCCTGTCGGCCTGGCAGAACCTGCGCAAGCTGAACAACCGCGCCAGCTTCCTGCCCTGGCTGCGCCAGATCACCCGCAACCTGGCCCGCGACCACCTGCGCGCGCAGGGCCATCGCGTCGCGCCGGTCGCGGACGTGGAGGCGCTGATCGCCTCCATCGCCGACCCGCGGCCGGGCCCGTCCGAAAGCCTGGCCGAACAGCAGGAGCACGCGATTGCGGCGGCGGTGATCGACAGCCTTCCGGAAGAGTCGCGCGAAGTTCTGCTGCTGTATTACCGCGAGGGCCAGAGCTCGCGCCAGGTGGCCAGCCTGCTGGGTCTGCAGGACGCGGCGGTGCGCAAGCGCCTGTCGCGCGCGCGCCAGTCGGTGCGCGATGAGCTGCTGACGCGTTTGGGCGAGTTCGCCAGGGCGACGGCGCCGGGCGCCGGCTTCACGGCGGCCGTGGCCGCGATGCTGATGGTGGGAGCACCGCCCACCGCGGCCGCGGCCGTGCTCGGTACCGGCACGCTGGGCGCGGCCAATGGCCTGGCCAAGTTGGGCCTGGGCGCCACCGGCGGCGCGCTGGCGGGCATGTTCGCGGGCCTGGCGGGCGGCCTGTGGGGCATCTGGTTCGGCGTGCACAAGCTGCTGCGTGAACCCTTCGACGCCCGCGAAAAACGCGAGGTCCTCGCCTATGCCGTGTTCACCAGCCTGCTGACGGTAGGCTTCAGCCTGGGCATCGTTGCGCTGACCCGGGTGGGGGGCTGGATTCCCCACCTGGCGCTGTCGGTCGGGTTCATGGTCGGCATCGGCTGGGCGTGCGCGGTGTGGTTGCCGCGCATCCTGTCGCGCCGAAGGGCCGACGAGATTGCCAGGGACCCGTCCGCCGCCCACCGACACGCGGTGCAGCAGCGCCGCGGCAGGCGGTTCGCCAGCCTGGGCCTGGGCCTGGCCATCGCGAGCCTGCTGTTCGCATTCTGGATCAGCGGGCGCATGGGCTGAGCCCCGGAACGATGAAGGCCCCGGGCATGCCGGGGCCTTCATGGACGCGCCGGAACCCCGGCGCGGCAAAGATCACATGGTGTGCGTGGGCTTGTCGGCTTCGAGCGTACCGGCCAGGAAGGTTTCGATCTTGCCCTTCACCTGCTCGGCCTCGGCGGTGTCGGCGAACTGCACGCCGATGCCGGCGCTGCGGTTGCCCTGCGCGCCGGCGGGCGTGACCCAGACCACCTTGCCCGCCACCGGCAGCCGGTCCTTCTCCTCCATCAGCGACAGCAGGATGAAGACCTCGTCACCCAGGGCATAGCGCTTGGTGGTTGGAACGAAGATGCCGCCGCCCTTCACGAAAGGCATGTAGGCGTTGTACAGCGCCGCCTTGTCCTTGATCGCCAGGGAGAGGATGCCCTGCCTTGCGCCTGCGCCACCCATCATCGCCTAGCTCCCTGCATTGCCGGTTCACTGAACATGCTACGCCATTCAAGCAGCAGTCCGGCCAGCGCGAGGTCGTGGCGCAGCACCGGCACCGCCAGCTGCTCGCGCGCGCGGTTCACGCCGTCGAACCACGTCGAGAGCTTCTGGAAATCCGCCGGCAGGGTCAAGCCCGAGGCCGGACCGGCCGCCAGCCGCTGCGAGATCCCGTCCAGCACCAGTTCGGCGGCGAAGCGCAGGCGCAGCTCGGCCTGCTCGTCGCCGAGCCAGCGCTGGGCCAGCGGCACCGGCGACTGCCGGCCGGTAGCCAGGGCATTGAGGTCGGCCTGCACCTCGCGGCGCAGGGCCAGCCCGCCGTTGGCCAGCCAGTCTTCGGCCAGGCCCGGGTGGCCGCGCGCGGCATCCAGCGCCGGACCGAGCACCGCGTCGGCATGGCCGCGGGCGCGCAGCCAGGCCACGGCCTCGTCGCGCGCGGGCGGCCTGAATTCCAGCCGCTGGCAGCGGCTGCGGATGGTGGCGGGCAGCCGGCCGGGGCGATCGGTGACCAGGATCAGGTAGCGGTTGGTGGCCGGCTCTTCCAGCGTCTTGAGCAGGGCGTTGGCGGCATTGAGGTTGAGCGCGTGCGCCGGCGAGATCAGGGCCACCTGGGCGCCGCCCATCTGCGGGGTCAGTGCGAACCACGGTCCCAGCTCGCGCATCTGGTCCACGATGATCTCGCTGCGCAGCTTGTCGCCCTTCTCGACCGGGATGAAGCTGACGTTGCGGAAATCGGGATGGGTGCCGGCGGCGGCCAGTTCGCAGCCGCGGCAGCGGCCGCAGGCCAAGCCGTCGGCGCCGGGCGTCGCACAGAGCAAGCGCCTCACCAGCACCTGCGCCACCTCCAGCTTGCCCATGCGCGGCGCGCCGGTGAACAGCAGTGCATGGCCCAGCCGGCCTTCTGCAAGCGACGCCAGCGCCGCGTCAAGGATGCGCTGCTGCCAGGGGGCCAGCGGGCTCATGGGGCGTCCGCCAGCCATGCCGACAGCTCGGCCAGTACCTGCGCCAGCACGGCGGCCGCGGGCTGGCCGGCATCGATCACGCGGAAGCGCGCCGGCTCGGCGGCCGCGCGGGCCAGGTAGGTGGCCCGCACGCGATCGAAGAAATCCTCGCGCTCGCGTTCGATCCGGTCCGGCTCGCCGCCGCGCGCGCGGGCGCGGGCCAGTCCCTGGGCCACGCCCACGTCCAGCAGGAAGGTCAGGTCCGGCTTGAGGCCGGCGGCCCAGCGCTCGAGCTCGGCGATGCGCGCCATGTCCAGGCCGCGGCCGCCGCCCTGGTAGGCGAAGCTGGCATCGGTGAAGCGATCGCTGATGACCGCGGCGCCGCGTTCCAGCGCCGGCCGCACCACCTGGCGCACCAGCTGCGCGCGGGCGGCGAACATCAGCAGCAGCTCGGTGTCCGGCAACAGGTGGTTGGCAGGGTCGAGCAGCAGCGCGCGGATGGCTTCGCCCTCCGGCGTGCCGCCGGGTTCGCGGGTCAGCACCACTTCGCGGCCGGTCGCCGCCAGCGCCTCGCGCAGGGCCGTGATCACGGTGGACTTGCCCGCGCCCTCGCCGCCCTCCAGGCTGATGAAGATGCCAGTGCGTGCGCTCACCGGCAGCGTCCCAGCTGGTGGCAGGCCACCGCGCGGTTGTGTTCGGCCAGCGTGGCCGAGAACACGTGGCTGCCATCACCGCGGGACACGAAATAGAGCGCGTCGCCGTCAGCGGGGTTGGCGGCCGCCATCAGCGCGTGGCGCCCCGGCATCGCGATCGGCGTGGGCGGCAGGCCCGCGCGTGTGTAGGTGTTGTAGGGCGTGTCGGTGGTGAGGTCGCTGCGGCGGATGTTGCCGGCGTAGGCGCTGCCCATGCCGTAGATCACGGTCGGGTCGGTCTGCAGGCGCATGCCCAGCTTCAGCCGGCGGCTGAAGACCCCGGCGATCTGCGGACGTTCCGAAGCCTTGCCGGTTTCCTTCTCGATGATCGAGGCCAGCACCAGCAGCTGTTCCGGCGTTTCCAGCGGCACGCCCTGCGCGCGCGCGGCCCAGGCATCGGCCACGGCCTTGTCCATGGCCAGTGCGGCGCGGCGCAGCAGGTCCAGGTCGCTCATGCCGCGCGTGTAGTGGTAGGTCTCGGGCAGGAAGCGGCCTTCGGGATGCTGGCCCGGGCGCTCCAGCGCCGCCATCAGCGCGGCGTCATCCAAGGTGCCGGCCTTCTTCTCCAGCACCTCGTCGCGCGCCAGGGCCGCGCGCAGCTCGCGGAAACTCCAGCCCTCCACCATCGTGAAGCGGTGCTGGATCACCTTGCCGCTTTCCAGTTTCTCCAGCAGCTCGCGCGGCGTGATGCCATGGCGGATGGCGTAGTCACCCACCTGCAGCCGTGCGATCACCTGCATCTCGTGCGCCAGCGCCTGCCACTCCAGGTCGTGGCCTTCCTCGATGCCGGCCGCACGCAGTTTGGCCAGGATGTCGTGGAAACCGTCGCCGCGCTCCACGGTGACGACGCGCTCGCTGCCGGCCAGCGCGATCGGCGTGTCCGCGAAGCCCTGGTAACGCTGCCAGGCCCAGCCACCGACGGTGACGATGGCCAGCAGCATCAGGGCGATCACGGCCTTGAGCACGCGGTGGGACGACTTCTTCGCCAAGACTAGCTCCCGGGTTTGAAGGCCGGCTTGGACCGGCCCAGGCGTCGCTGCAGGTCCTGCAGCGCCGGATGCAGGGGCCAGCGGCGCGCACCCAGGGATCCGACCGGCAGGATACCGCGCACGGCATTGCACAGGAAAACCGCCTCGGCCGACTCGACCTGCGCCGGCGTCAGCTCGGCTTCGACCGCGCGGGGTTCATGCGCCAGCACCCAGGCGCGCGCGACGCCGGCCACGCCGCGACGATCCACGGGCGGCGTCAGCCACCGGCCGCGTACGAGGGCAAAGACGTTGGCCGCGGTCGCGCAGGCGACGCGGCCGTCGGTGTCGAGCATCAGTCCCTCGTGGATGCGCGAATCGCGCCACTCGGCGCGGGCCAGCACCTGTTCGAGCCGGTTGAGGTGCTTCAGACCCGCCAGCGCCGGCTGGATGGCCATGCGCGTCTGGCACCAGCGCACGCTGATCGCTGCGGGCAAGGGCGGCGGCGCCTCGTGCACGCTCAGCGCCAGCGTGGGTTCGGCCCTGGCATCGGAGACGTAGCCGCGACCGCCGACGCCGCGACTGAGGATGATCTTCAGTACCGCCCGCGGCGGCGCCGCCGGCAGCAGCACGCCGAGCTCGGCTTCCAGCCAGTGGCGGTTGGGCACGGGAATTCGCAGCGCCCGGGCACCCCGCGCGAGCCGCGCCCAGTGCGCCGGCCACCAGGTGGCGCGGTGCTCGTGCACCAGCAGGGTTTCGAACAGGCCGTCGCCGTAGGCCAGGCCGCGGTCGGCGGCATCCAGCGCGGCCACTTGCTGGCGGCCCCGGTAAAGCGCGGTGGCCAGGGCGCTCACCCGGCCGCTCCCAGGGCGCGCAGCAGCCCGCGCGCCTTGGCGCGGGTTTCGTCGAGTTCGCGCGCGGCATCCGAGTCCACCACGATGCCGGCGCCGGTGCGGAACTGCAGGGCATCGCCCTGCAGCCAGGCGCTTCGGATCAGGATGTTGAGGTCCAGGTCGCCGTCGCGGTTGAGGTAGCCCAGTGCTCCCGTGTAAGGGCCGCGGCCTTCGCCCTCGAGCTCGGCGATGATCTGCATGCAGCGCACCTTTGGGGCGCCGGTGATGGTGCCGCCGGGGAACACCGCGCGGATCACGTCGCCCGGCGTGGCACCCTCGCGCAGGGTACCCGACACGTTGGACACGATGTGGTGCACGTGGGCGTAGCTCTCCACCGTCATCAGTTCATCCACCCGCACGCTGCCGGGCACGCAGACGCGGCCCAGGTCGTTGCGCTCGAGGTCGATCAGCATCACGTGTTCGGCGCGCTCCTTCGGATTGCCGACCAGGTCGCGGATGCGCGCGGCCTCGTCGTCGCCGGGGAAACGCGGGCGCGTGCCGGCGATCGGGCGGGTGTCGGCTCGGCGGCCGCGCACCGACACCAGGCGCTCGGGCGAAGAGCTGAGCAGCGCCGCGTCGCCCCATCGCATCAGGCCGGCGAACGGCGCGGGGTTCGCGCGCCGCAGCTGCTCGTAGACCGCGGCGGGATCGGGCGCCGCGTCGAACCGCGCGCGCCAGGCGCGCGACAGGTTGACCTGGAACACGTCGCCCGCGCGCAGGTAGTCGTGGATGCGGGCCACGCCCTGCAGGAAACGTTCCGGCGGATCTTCGCGCAGGGTTGGCGGCGCGAACGGGGCCGGGGCCGGATGCGCTGCACCGCACCTTGCTTCCAGGTCATCCAGCGCATCGGCCGCCGCGGCCTCGGCCACGGCCAGGCAGCGTCCCGAGCTGCGGTCGCGCAGCACGGCCGCCCGACAGCGCAAGGCCAGGGCCACCGGCAAGGGCCCCGGCGCGGCGGGCAGGGCCAGGTGTGGCTCCACCTGCGCCGCCAGTTCATAGGCCAGGAACAGCGCCCAGCCGCCGCGGAAAGGCAGTCCGGAGGCGTCCTCGGGCAAGGCTTCGGCACGCCAGCCTGCGTCCAGTGCAGTCAGGAAGTCGCCTGCCAGGGGCCTGCCCTGCAGGTCACGCGTGACGCCATCCGCGCCCAGTTCCAGACCATTGCCATCGGCCATCAGCAGCAGGTCCCAGCGCGACAGCGAATTGCCGCCGGCGACGCTTTCCAGCAGCAGCGGAAAGCGCGCGGGATCCGAGGACTGCAGGCGCAGCAGGTCGGTGCCGTCGGCCAGCGCGCGGGTCAGCATCGCGGCGTGGCCCGGGGGACGATCAGATCTTCCGGAACACGAGGGTGCCGTTGGTGCCGCCGAAGCCGAAGCCGTTGGACACCGCCACGTCCACCTGCGCCTGGCGCGCGGTATTGGGCACGTAGTCCAGGTCGCAGCCTTCGCCCGGGTTGTCCAGGTTGATGGTGGGCGGAATCACGCCGGTGTGCAGGGCCAGCACGGTGAAGATGGCCTCGACGCCGCCGGCCGCGCCCAGCAGGTGGCCGGTCATGGACTTGGTGGAGCTGACCATCGTCTTGTAGGCGTGGTCGCCGAAGGCGCGCTTCACCGCCAGCGTCTCGGCCAGGTCGCCCAGCGGCGTGGAGGTGCCGTGCGCGTTGAGGTAGCCGACCTGGTCCGGGTTGACCCTGGCATCGCGCAGCGCCATCGCCATGCAGCGCGCGGGACCGTCGCCGTTCTCGCTGGGCGCGGTCATGTGGTTGGCGTCGGAACTGGCGCCGAAGCCGGCGAGCTCGCAGTAGATGCGGGCGCCGCGGGCCTTGGCGTGCTCGTACTCCTCCAGGATCAGGATGCCGGCGCCGTCGCCGAGCACGAAGCCGTCGCGGTCCTTGTCCCAGGGGCGCGAGGCGCGCAGCGGATCGTCGTTGCGGGTGGACATGGCCTTCATCGAGCAGAAGCCGGCCACCGAGGTCGGCGTGGTGCCGTGCTCGGCGCCACCGGCCACCATGATGTCGGCGTCGCCGTACTGGATCATGCGCATGGCCATGCCGATGGAATGGTTGGAGGTGGCGCAGGCCGACACGGCCGAGAAGTTCGGCCCCTTGATGCCCTTGATGATGGTCAGCTGGCCCGGAAGCATGTTGATGATGGTGCTGGGCACGTAGAAGGGCGACACCTTGCGCGGGCCGCCCTCGTGCAGGTCGATGGCGGTGTCCTCGATGCCGCGCACGCCGCCGATGCCGGCGCCGATCAGCGCGCCGATGCGCTCGGCGTTGTCGTCGGTCACCACCAGGCCGGCGTCGTCCATGGCCGCGAAGCTGGCGGCCAGACCGTAGTGGATGAAGGTGTCCATCTTCTTGACGTCCTTCGGCGGCAGGAAGGACTTGGCGTCGAAGTCGCGCACTTCGCCGGCGATGCGGGTGGCATACGCGGCGGGGTCGAAGTGCGTGATCGGGCCGATGCCGCAGCGGCCGGCCTGGATGCTGTCCCAGGCCGAAGCCAGGGTATTGCCGATGGGCGAGACGATGCCCATACCGGTGACGACGACACGACGTTGGCTCATGGCGATGCTCCGCAATCCAGGACTGGCGCGCGACCTTGCCGCGCATGCGCCGGCGTACTGCACCGGCGCCTGAAACGCGCAGGGCCGCGCAAGCGCGGCCCCGGCGTGGTACCCGTCAGGCGATCAGGCCTTGACGTGGGCCTTGATGTAATCGATGGCCTGCTGCACCGAAGTGATCTTCTCGGCCTCTTCGTCCGGGATCTCGCACTCGAACTCTTCCTCGAGGGCCATGACCAGCTCGACGGTGTCCAGCGAGTCGGCGCCGAGGTCGTCCACGAACGAGGCGTTCACGGTGACTTCCTCTTCCTTCACGCCCAACTGCTCGATGACGATTTTCTTGACGCGTTCTTCGATGCTGCTCATGGATCGTTCTCCTCCCGGAGCGTTTGTTTTCGGGCGCATTGTAATCAAATGCTGGTCGCGGCGGGCGCCGATGCGGCCGCGACCGGTATGGGGTGCCGGGATTCTAGCGCAATTCCAGCCATTGCAAGGGCTTAGGGCATGTACATGCCGCCGTTGACGTGCAGGGTCTCGCCGGTGATGTAGGCCGCCGAGGGGCCGGCCAGGAAGGCCACGGCGCGGGCGATGTCGGCCGGCTCGCCCAGGCGGCCCAGGGCGATCTGCCCGACCAACGCCTCGCGGGACGCCTCGGGCAGGCCCTTGGTCATGTCGGTCTGGATGAAGCCCGGCGCGACCACGTTGACGGTGACGCCGCGGCTGCCGATCTCCTTGGCCAGCGACTTGCTGAAGGCGATGATGCCGGCCTTGGCCGCCGCGTAGTTGGCCTGCCCGGCATTGCCGGTGACGCCGATCACCGAGGCGATGTTGATGATGCGGCCGCGGCGCGCCTTCATCATGCCGCGCATCACCGCCTTGCTGGTGCGGAATACCGAGCTGAGGTTGGTGTCGAGGATGGCCTGCCAGTCCTCTTCCTTCATCCGCATCAGCAGGTTGTCCCGGGTGATGCCAGCGTTGTTGACCAGGATCGAAACCGGTCCGAATTCGCTGCCGATGGCGTCTACTAGCGCATCCACCGCGGCGCTGTCGGTGACGTTGAGCAGGCGCCCCGCGCCGCCGCTGGCCGAGAGCCGCTCGTGGATGGCCGCCGCGCCGGACTCGGTGGTGGCCGTGCCGATCACGCGGGCGCCCTGGGCCGCCAGCTCGTCGGCGATGGCGGCGCCGATGCCGCGGCTGGCGCCGGTGACCAGCGCGATTTCACCCTTCAGTACATCGTTCATGGGGGTTCCTGTTCAAGGGCATTCTGGCCACGGATTTACGCGGATGAACGCGGATTGAGCCATTGGTGGGAAAAGGGTCGTGAGGTCCGCAACAAAAAAGTGGCCTGATCGCGCGGTCATCCGCAGTTCGCTGAAGATTCGCTCTTGATCCGCGCCCATCCGCGTGAATCCGCGGCCAGAAATGCTACTACCAGTCGGCCAGTGCGGCATCGAAATCGGCGGCGGCACCCAGGGCGCGGGCTTCCAGGGACTTGTCGATGCGCTTGGCGAGGCCGGACAGCACTTTGCCGGGGCCGCATTCGGCCAGGCGGGTGGCGCCGCGGGCCGCGAGGGACTGCACGCAGTCGGTCCAGCGCACCGGCAGGTAGAGCTGGCGGACCAGGGCATCGCGCACCGCCTGGCTGCCTGCGTGCACTTCGCCGTCGACGTTCTGCACCACCGGGATGCGCGCCTCCTGCCAGGCCATCGCCGCCATCACTTCGGACAGGCGGTTGGCCGCTTCGCGCATCAGCGGCGTGTGCGAGGGCACCGACACCGCCAGCTTGACGGTCTTGCGCACACCGCGCGCCGCCAGCTCGGCCAGGGCGCGATCCACGGCGGTGGCGTGGCCGCCGATCACCACCTGGCCCGGCGAGTTGTAGTTGGCGGGGACGACCACGTCGTCGGCGGAGACGAACCCGCAGACCTCGGCCACCAGCGCGTCCTCGGTGCCGAGCACGGCGGCCATGGCACCGGTGCCGGCCGGCACCGCCAGCTGCATCAGGCGGCCCCGTTCGCGCACCAGCCGCGCGCCGTCGCCCAGGCTCAGCGCGCCGGCCGCGACCAGCGCCGCGTACTCGCCGAGGCTGTGACCGGCCAGCAGCCCGGGGGTCTCGCCGCCGCGCGCCTGCCAGGTGCGCCAGACGGCCACGCCGGCCGCAAGCAGGGCGGGCTGGGTGAACTCGGTCTGGTTGAGCTGCTCCTCGGGCCCGGACTGCGACAGCGTCCACAGGTCCACCCCGGCGCCTGCCGACGCTTCGTCGAAGGTTTCGCGCACTTCGGGGTGGGCCGCGGCGAGGTCGGCCAGCATGCCCAGCGACTGGGATCCCTGGCCGGGAAAGACGAAGGCGAGCGATGGGCTCATGCGGAAGACTCGTTCAAGGGCGGGACGCCCGGGCCCTGGCCCCGGCGATTCGGGAATCATAAGCCAGCGCCCGCGCCGGGCGTCTGTACCGCCGCGTAGGGTGCGTGCCGCGCCTCAGTAGCGCAGCAGCGCCGAACCCCAGGTGAAACCACCGCCGAAGGCCTCGAGCAGCAGCAGCTGGCCGCGCTGCACCTTGCCCGAGCGGATGGCCTCGTCCAGCGCCAGCGGCACCGAACCGGCCGAGGTGTTGCCGTGCTTGTGCACGGTTACGATGACGCGGTCCATCGGCATCTGCAGGCGCTTGGCGGTGGCCTCGATGATGCGAAGGTTGGCCTGGTGCGGAATCAGCCAGTCCAGGTCGGCCTTGTCCAGGCCGTTGGCGGCGAGCGTTTCGTCCACCAACGAATCCAGCGCCTTGACGGCATGCTTGAAGACCTCGTTGCCGGTCATCAGCACGCGCACGCCGGCGTTTTTCTCCTCGGGCTTGAAGCCCACCGAGACGCCGACCGGGTTGTACAGCAGTTCCTTCTTGCCGCCGTCGGCGTGCAGGTGCGTGGACAGGATGCCGGTCTCGGTGTCGGCCTTGAGCACCACCGCGCCGGCGCCGTCGCCGAACAGCACGCAGGTGTTGCGGTCGGACCAGTCGAGCATGCGGGTCAGCGTCTCGGCGCCGACCACCAGCACGGTCTTCGCCACGCCGGAGCGGATGTAGGCATTGCCGACGCTGAGCGCATAGATGAAGCCCGAGCAGGCGGCGTTGACGTCGAACGCCGCGCAGCCGTTGGCACCCAGGCGGTGCTGCAGCAGGCAGGCGGTGGACGGGAAGATCAGGTCGGGCGTGGTGGTGCCCACGACGATCATGTCCAGGTCGGCGGCGGTGACGCCGGCGGCCTGCATCGCGGCGATCGAGGCGCGCTCGGCCAGGTCGCAGGTGGTCTCGCCCTCGACCACGACGTGGCGCTGGCGGATGCCGGTGCGCGAAGTGATCCACTCGTCGCTGGTCTCGACGAACTGCTCGAGGTCCTTGTTGGTCAGGATCTTGTCCGGCAGGCCGCTGCCGGTGCCGGCGATACGCGCGTACGTGGTCATCTTCATCCCTTCCCTGCCGGCGGTCCGGTGCGCCGGCGACGGCGCGCGCGGACCCGAGTCCACAAATGCACACGGCGGGACCAGGCCCGCCGTGTTCAGCATAAATCCATTCCGCCCCGGTGGGGCGAGGCCTGGACTCAGTCTTCGGCAACCACCGAGGACTTGGTCGCGATGACCTTCTTGCCACGGTAGTAGCCGTCCTTGGTCACGTGGTGGCGGATGTGCGTCTCGCCCGAGGTCGGGTCGGTCGAGAGCTGCTTGGCGGTGAGCGCGTCGTGCGAGCGGCGCTGGCCGCGGCGGGACGGGGTGACACGGGATTTCTGGACGGCCATGGTCTGTCTCCAACTACTTCTTGTGTGCCTTCAACGCGGCGAGCGCGGCGAAAGGGTTCGGTTTTTCTTCAACCTCCACGTCGGCGGGCCATTCGGCCGTGACCTCAGTGGAGCGTGGATCTATCGGTACCACCGGGATGGCGAGGATGAGTTCGTCCTCGACCAGCTCGGCCGGATGCAGCTCGCCATCGGCGCCCAGCAGGATCGGCTCCACGCCCTCGGGCAGTGCCGACTCCTGCGCCTCGTCGGTGATCAGCCCGAGGCGCTGGGACAGCGTGACCGGATGCAGGAAGCGCTCCAGCGTACGCTGGCACTGCAGCGGGAGCTCGGCCTCGATGCGCAGGTCGACATAACGCATGTCGAGCACCGCATCACGGCCGAATTCCATCTCGAAACGGACCTCGCCCTCGGCATCCACCAGGCCGTCGCGCAGCCGGGTCATCCCCGACAGCGGCAACACGCCATCGAAGCGCCGCTTGGCCACGACCATGCGCCAGGCATCGAGCACAGGAGGCAGGGACGCGGACATAAGAGCGAAATGATAGGCGCCAGACCCCGTCATGTCAAACCTAAGCCTTTGCGGGGGCTGGGGTTTGCCGGCCTCGCCAGCCCTGGTGCAGACTGCCTGCCTCTGTCCGGAACCCGCCTGAATGCCCAATCCCATCGTGCTGGCCGGGCTGATCGCCCTGGCGCTGGCCCTTCCCCTGCTCTGGTACCTGCTGCGCAGCCGCCGCCGCGACCGCAGCCTGGAGCGCCTGCTGGACCTGGCCGACGAGATGCAGGCCCTGCTCGACCGCAGCCAGGAGCGCATGCAGGCCATGCAGTCGGTGGTGGGCCGGGTGCCGGCCGACATCGCTGCGGTGGCCCATGCCTCGCTCGACAGCACCCTGCCGATCCGCGAGGCCAAGCGCGACGTGCTGCAGCACCGTCTCTGGATCCAGAAACATGGCGACACCGCCACCCAGGCCGAGCTGGACACCGCCTGCGCCGCGCTGGACCGGGCCCGCACCCGGCTGTCTGCACAGCTCACCGAGCTGGAGCGCGCCGGTGCCGAACTGGCGGAAGCCACCGAGGCCAGCGCCGAAGCCGCGCGCCGCGAGCCCCCGACCCTGCGCCGCGACCCGGGCTGAGCCTGGCCATGCTGGTCCTCGCTTCCACCTCGCCCTACCGTCGCGAGCTGCTGGCGCGGCTGCAGCTGCCCTTCGAGGTCGACCGGCCCGACGTGGACGAGGCAGCCCTGCCCGGCGAAGCCCCGTCCCACCTGGCCCGGCGCCTGGCCGAAGCCAAGGCCCGCGCGGTCTCGGCACGCCACCCGGGACGCTGGGTGCTGGGCTCGGACCAGGTGGCCGAGCTTGATGGCCAACCGCTGGGAAAGCCCGGCACCCAGCCCGCGGCCCAGGCGCAGCTGCTGGCGGCATCCGGCCGTGAGCTGCACTTCCATACCGCGTATTGCCTCGTACGCGATGGCCTGCCCGCGATCGCCGGGCAGGACCTGACGTCGGTGGTGTTCCGCGAGCTGGACCCCGTTGAAATCAGCCGCTATCTCGACGCCGAGCAGCCCTACGACTGCGCCGGCAGCTTCAAGTGCGAAGGCCTGGGCATCAGCCTGTTCCGGGCGATCCGCAGCACCGACCCGACCGCGCTGGTCGGCCTGCCGCTGATCGCCCTGTCGCAATCGCTGCGCGAGGCCGGCTTCGTCCTGCCCTAGCGGATCGTCACCGCCTGCGCCGGCCACGGCTCGCGGCGGCCGTCCGCGGTGTGCAGGACCAGGCCCAGCCATGCCCGGCCGGGCGCACGCCCCGACAGGTCCACCTGTGCCTCGAATCCGACGCCCGCATCCGCGTCCCGGATGCCCCAGTAGTCGAGCACGTCGGGCCGCGGCTTCCCGTAGTCCGCGACCGCCACGACCGTGCCGTCCAGGGTGACGTCCACCCGCACCACGTCGCTGCCTTCCGCCAACGCCCAGCCACGCAGCGTGATCTCACCGGCAACAGCCTGCCCGGGCAAGGGCGCGTCCAGCCACGCCAGCGCGGGCATCACGCAGGCCTGCCCCGGGGCATCGAGCCGGAACAGCAGGAAGCGCTTGCGGCCCTGGTCCACCGGCAGCACGCGGGCGGCAGGCAGGCCGCCCGTCCGGTCGCAGAGATCGCGGTAGGCCTGCAGGCGGGACTTGAGCGGCCGCGCGCTGTCCTCGACCACCAGCAGCACGGGGCCCGCGCCCCAGTCCGCGCGCCCGCGGCTGAGCAGGCCCCAATCGGACAGCTGCACCGCGCGCCCGTGCTTGGCATTGAGCGGGTGCTCGAGCACGGCAATGTCGCCCTGGTCGCGCGCGAACGCCAGCTGCGCGCCGAGCATGAAATTGTCGGCCACCAGCCGCGTGTCGTCGGGCAGCGTGGCCAGCTCCTCGTCGACCGCCTGCGCCACCTCCTGCCAGCCGGAAAAATTGTCGGCATACGCCGGCCCCGACGCGAGCCAGCTCCGTCCTTGCGGCAGCGCGACCAGGACGAGGTAAACGATCATCGCCACCAGCCCCAGCGCCGCACCGCCGTACACAAGGCGCCGGGCCCACGGCCGCCAGCCGTCCAGCACGACCGGCGCGGCACAGGCTAGGGCCAGCCATCCCGCCAGCGGCCAGTGGAAACTCACGCGCTCGCTGTCGGCGAGGAAGCCCAGAGCGAAATAGCCGACCACCGACACCAGGCCCAGCCCCAGCAGCAGCGCCCAGGCCGGGGCGGCCGCGCGCCGCCGGCCACAGGCCACCAGCGTGGCCAGCAGCAGCACGAACAGGCCCGGCGTCACCACCAGGGCCTGCACCAGCGGCCACCACAGGCCCGCCGGCTGCAGCTGGCCCCAGGGATGCCGGTCCACGAACTGGAACTCCAGTCCCGCACCCGCATGCCCCAGGTTCCAGGCCAGCAGCGGCAGCCAGGCGGCCGCGCCCAGCGCCACCGCCAGCCACAGGCCGGGCTCGCGCAGCAGCGCCCGCCCGCGGGCCACACAAAGCAGGCCCACCAGCCCGGCCGCGATCACCAGCACGAAGCGATAGTGCGAGAACGCACCCAGCGCCAGGCCCAGCGCCAACTGCGCCCAGCCTGCGGGGCCGACGCGTTCGAGCAGCCGCGCGAACGCATCCAGGCACAGCAGCGAGGCCAACAGCATCGGCACGTCGGGCAGGGCCAGCACACCCATCAGCCCCGACAGCGGCATCAACAGGGCCAGCAGGCCCGCACGCCAGCCCATGTCGTTTCCGAACCAGCGTCGCGCGATCCGCACCACGAGCCACGGCAGCGCCGAGCCCAACAGCAGGAACATCGAGCGCATCGCCAGCGGATGCTGCCCGCCCACTTCGGTGCCGACGCGGATCATCCACGCGGTCAGGCCCGGCAGGTCGGAATAGGCCCAGGCCAGGCGACGACTCTCGAGCGCGTAGAAGGCTTCGTCGCCGAAGGGCTGCAGCGTCATCGCCAGCCACAGCTTGGCCAGGAGCAGCAGGCCCCAGGCCACGATGAATTTCACGCGCAACGAACTTGGGGCCATGCCAGCATCCGCGAGGGTTAGACTTCGACTCACCATTATCCGGATGCACGCCATGCACGCGCAGGCCATCGACGCCGCCATCGTAACCGACCGCACGCGGCAGGCCCTGGGCGATGCCCTGGACCAGGTCAACCGCCTGGTGCTGGGCAAGCCGCGCGAAGTGCGCCTGGCCTTCACCACGCTGCTGGCCGGCGGCCACCTGCTGATCGAAGACCTGCCGGGCCTGGGCAAGACCACGCTGGCGCGCGCGATGGCGGCCAGCCTGGGCCTGGATTTCCAGCGCATGCAGTTCACGTCCGACCTGCTGCCCTCGGACATCATCGGCGTGTCCATCTTCGACCAGACCGCGCGCGAGTTCCGCTTCCACGCCGGCCCGGTGTTCACCCAGCTGCTGCTGGCCGACGAGATCAACCGCGCGCCGCCGCGCACGCAGAGCGCCCTGCTCGAGGCCATGGCCGAACACCAGGTGACGGTGGACGGCGTCAGCCATTCCCTGCCCCAGCCCTTCTTCGTCGTGGCCACCCAGAACCCGGTAGACCTGGCCGGCACCTTCCCGCTGCCCGATTCGCAGATGGACCGGTTCCTGCTGCGCATCAAGCTGGGCTATCCCGATGCCACCGCCGAGCGCGAGATGCTGGCCGGCGAGGACCGGCGCGACCTGATCGCGCAGAGCCTTCCGCGGCTGGGCGGCGACGACGTGCTGTCGCTGCGGTCCGCGGTCGAAAAACTGCATGCCAGTCCCGCGCTGGTGAACTACGTGCAGGCGCTGCTGCAGGAAAGCCGCCGGCATCCGGGCGTGCAGGTCGGCCTGTCGCCGCGCGCGGGCCTGGGCCTGCTGCGCGGTGCGCGCGCGCATGCCCTGCTGGACGGGCGCAGCCATGTGCAGCCCGAGGACGTGCAGGCGCTGTTCGCGCAGGTGGCGGCGCACCGGCTGGTACCGGAATCGGAATCGGCCGGCCGCGACGCGCTGGCCGAAAGCATCCTTCGCACGGTGGCCGTGGACTGACGGCGGTGGCCCGCCCGCGCGACATGATCGAACGCTTCAGCGACCGGCTGGCGAACCTGCCGCTGGTGCGGCCGCGCGCCACCGAAACGCTGCCCATCCACATCGACCGTCGCCGGGTGTATGTACTGCCGACCGCCTTCGGGCTGTTCCTGGCGGGCATGCTGGCGACCATGCTGCTGGGCGGACTCAACTACAACAACAATCCGGCGCTGCTGCTGGCCTTCGTGATGATCGCGGTGGCGCACAACAGCCTGGTGCATGCGCACCTGACGCTGTCGGGGCTGCGGCTGGTAGCCCTGCATGCCGAGCCGGTGCATGCCGGCCGGCCCCTCCTGCTGCGCGCCGCCTTCGAAGCCGGCGGCAACCGGCAGCGTGGGGGACTTGAACTTCGCGCGATGCACCAGGAAGCCTTCTTCGACCTGGCTCCCGGCGAGCGCCGCGAAGTGGTGCTGGCCCTGCCCACCGAGCAGCGGGGCTGGTTGAGCCCCGGGCGACTGCGGGTGGCGACCGTGCGCCCGTTCGGACTGGCGCGCGCCTGGTCCTGGCTGCGCCCGGACCTGCGCCTGCTGGTTTATCCCGCGCCCGAACCGGAGGGCGTGGCCCTGCCCGACCTGGGCGGCGATGGCCAGTCCACGCGCACCCGTTCGCATGGGGAACAGCCGCACCACCTGCGCGACTACCGTGCCGGCGATGCGCTTCGGCAGATCGCGTGGAAGGCCTCCGCGCGTGCCGACCGCATGATGGTGCGCGAATATGAAGCCAGCGCGCAGCGCGAGATCGAGCTGGACTGGTACGCCTTGGGCACGCTGGCCTATGAGGCACGCATACGGCGGCTGACGCGCTGGGTGCTGGACGCCGAACGCCAGGGCAGCCGCTACCGGCTGCGCCTGCCGGCCGCGCTGGTCGGACCCGGCAGCGGCGCCGAACATCGCCACGCCTGCCTGCGCGCGCTGGCGCTGCTGCCCCGTGGCTGAGGTCCTGCCGCGCCGGGTGCGGCTGCTGTCCCTCGCGGCCGCGGGGGCCTGCCTGCTGCCGCTGCTGCTGCAGTTGCCCACGGGATTGGCATGGGGCCTGGTTGCCGTGGCGGCGGTCGGCGTATCGGCCGCGCGGCAGTGGCCGGTGTTCTCGAGGCTGACCCTGCTGGCCCTGCTGGGCAGCTACGTCCTGGTCAGCCACGGATTCAGCCTGGGCCGCGACACCGGTTGCGCGATGCTGGCGACGTTGCTGGCGCTCAAGCCCTTCGAAACGCACCGCCTGCGCGATGCGCGCAGCCTGCTGGGCTTCTCGCTGTTCGCGCCGTTCGCCGCCTTCCTGCAGGACCAGGGTCCGCTGGTCCTGGCCCTGGCACTGCCGGCAATGGCGCTGTGGCTGCTGGCGCTGGCGGTGCTGGCCGAGCAGGTGCCGGGTGCGCCACCGACCCGCGTTGACCGGGGCCGCGCACGCGACATCGCACTGGCCGTGACGCTGGCCGTGCCACTGGCGCTGGCGGGTTTCTGGCTGTTCCCGCGCCTCGGCAGCCCGATGTGGGGCCTGCCGGAAAACGCGCTGGGCCGCAGCGGCCTCAGTGACCGCATGACGCCGGATGAGTGGGTGGAGCTATTCGCCGACGACGCCCCCGTCCTTCGCGCCCGCTTCACCGCCAGGCAGCCGCGAAGCGACGACTTGTACTGGCGTGCACAGGTGCTGACCTGGTTCGATGGCAGGACCTGGAGCCGCGGCGCGGAGCCGGCCCAGGCAGCGCCCGAGCGCCGGTTCGAGGCCGCCGACGTGCTGGATTACGAAGTGACGATGGAGCCGACCGACCTGCGTTACCTCGTGACGTTGGACCAGCCCGTGGCCGCGCCGGAGGGTGGGCAGCTGGCGCATGACCTCACCGTGTCAACGCCCGCGCCGGTGGTCGCGCTGGTACGTTACTCGGGCAGATCGGTGTCGAATGCGCGGCAGGTGTTTCCGCTGGCGCCGGAGGAAGAACGCGCCGCGCTGTCGCTGCCGCGCGATCTCAACCCGCGCATGCGGGCGTTGGCCCTTCAATGGCGCAACGAGGCCGCCGGCGACGACGTCGCCGTCGTCCGGCGAGCCTTGGCCTGGATCGGGGAGGATTTCAGCTACAGCCTCACGGTGCCGCCAAGCGGACGCCACGCGGTGGACGATTTCCTGTTCGATACCCGGGTCGGCTTCTGCCAACACTACAGTTCCGCGTTCACCAACCTGATGCGCGCGGCGGGCATCCCGTCACGGGTCGTGGTGGGCTACGCCGGCGGCTATCGAAACCCGTATGGCGAGTACTGGGTAGTGCGCAAGATGGACGCGCATGCCTGGAGCGAAGTCTGGCTGCGAGGTCGGGGCTGGATCCGGGTGGACCCCACCGCTGCAGTGGCGCCCGAGCGCGTGCTCGACACGGTGCAGGACTTGGCCCGTGCCGAGGCCCTGCTACCCGATGCCTTCACCCCGTTGCGCGACTTCGGCGACTGGGCCCGGCGCGGCTGGAACGACATGGTTCTGGGCTTCAACGCCGCCCGGCAGGCGAGCTTGCTGCGTCCGCTCGGCATCGAGCAGGCAAGCGCGGGCCAGTTGGCGGCAGCGTTCGCGATCGGCGCCGGACTGGCGCTGGTTCTGACCTTGGCGATCCTGATGCGCGGCCGACCCCGATCACGCGATCCGCTGGAGCGGGCCTGGCAGCTGTTCACGCGCCGCCTGCGCCGCGTGGGGTTGGCCAAGGCACCGTCCGAGGCGCCGTTGAGCTTCGGGGAACGCGTCGCCTCCGCCCTGCCCGCACAGGCGGACCAGGTGCGCGCACTCAGCCGGCGTTACGCCGCCTGGCGCTACGCTGGCGTGCCCCTGGACGCGCGCGCCAAGGCCGCCCTCGCGTCCGAGCTGCGCGCCTACCGGCCCGGCAAACCGCAACCCGCGAACACCGCACCTGCAGGAGTTTCGCCATGAAGACGTTTCTTGCCCTGTCCGCCCTGCTTTGCCTGGCCGGCTGCGTCACTGCGCCCAAGGCCTTGCAGGGCGAGTACGCCGATCTGGGACCCGGCCAGGCTGCAAAGGCAGGTGCCGCGGGCGAACGCGTGCGCTGGGGCGGACGCATCGTCAAGGTCGAGCCGCTGGCGACGCAGAGCTGTTTCGAAGTCGTGGGCGTGCGCCTGGCCGCGGATGGCCGTCCGTTGGCGCGCGATCACAGCCAGGGCCGTTTCCTGGCCTGCCGCTCCGGCTTCTACGAACCCGAAATCTTCCAGCCGGGCCGCGAAGTCACGCTCACCGGCGTGATCGAAGGCTTCGAGCAGCGCAAGGTCGGCGACTACGACTACCGCTACCCGCGACTTGCCGCCGACGTGGTCTACCTCTGGCCCGAACGC
Source organism: Arenimonas sp. MALMAid1274 (assembly GCF_049195245.1). Taxonomy (NCBI): domain Bacteria; kingdom Pseudomonadati; phylum Pseudomonadota; class Gammaproteobacteria; order Lysobacterales; family Lysobacteraceae; genus Arenimonas; species Arenimonas sp. MALMAid1274. Next base: position 355,801 of record NZ_JBMIRR010000027.1, on the reverse strand, counting down.
CGGCAGGTGGACGTGATCGTGGAGCGCGCGCCGTTCTACTGGTGACCGCGGCTCAGCCCGGCGGCCAGGTCAGCGGGCGTCCGGCCAGCAGGTGCAGGTGGATGTGGAACACGGTCTGCCCGCCGTCGCGGTTGCAGTTCATCACCACGCGGTAGCCGTCGTCCGCGAAGCCTTCCCGCTTCGCGTAGGCCGCCGCGGCCATCGCCAGGCGGCCCACCACGGCCTCATCGCCGGGAACCAGGTCGTTGAGCGTGGCCACCGGCTGTTTGGGAATGAACAGCACGTGCACCGGCGCCTGCGGATGGATGTCGCGGAAGGCCAGCACGTGCTCGTCCTCGAACACGATGTCGGCGGGGATCTCGCGGGCGATGATCTTGTCGAAGATGGTGCCGGGCATGCGGGTGTCCTCAGGTCGACAGGTCGATGCGCGAACCGAAGGCGTGCGCCAGGGTGCCGCGGTCCACGTATTCCAGTTCGCCGCCCAGCGGCACGCCATGCGCCAGCCGGGTCGGCTTCACCTTGGCCTGGTGCGCCAGCTGCGCCAGGTAATGCGCCGTGGCTTCGCCCTCGACCGTGGGGTTGGTGGCGATGATCAGCTCGCGCGCCTCGCCGGTGGCCAGGCGATCGGCCAGCTTGTCCAGGCCCAGCTCGCGCGGACCGATGCCATCCAGCGGCGACAGCCGGCCCTGCAGCACGAAATAGAGGCCGCGGTAGCCCGTGGCCTGCTCGATCACCAGCCGGTCGGCCGGTGACTCGATCACGCACAGCAGGCTGCGGTCACGCGAGCCGCTGGCGCACAGCGCGCAGATCGGCATTTCGCTGAAGTCGCGGCAGGATTCGCAGTGGCCCACGCGCTCCACCGCCTCGGCCAGCGCGGCGGCCAGGCGCAGGCCGCCCTCGCGTTCGCGTTCAAGCAGGTGGTAGGCCATGCGCTGCGCCGATTTCTGGCCCACGCCAGGCAGGCAGCGCAGCGCCTCGATCAGCTGTTCGAGCAGGGGCGAGGCGCTCATGCGGTCCTGTTCAGAACATGCCCGGCAGCTTCATGCCCGGCGGGATCGGCATGCCGGCGGTGGCGGCGGACATGCGCTTGCCGCTCTCCTCGTTGGCCTTGTTGACCGCGTCGTTGAAGGCTGCGGCGATCAGGTCCTCGGCCATCTCCGCGTCGGCGAACACCGACGGATCGATTCGCACGCTGCGGCACTCCATCTTGCCGGTGAGCGTGACCTTGACCATGCCGCCGCCGGACTGCCCCAGCACTTCGACCGTGGCCAGCTCGTCCTGGGCCTTCTTCAGGTTTTCCTGCATGCGCTGGGCTTGCTGCATGAGTTGCGCGATGTTGCCTCGCATGGTCGTTTCCTTCTGTCAGTGATCGTCGAGGGGACGGATGGTTTCGGTCAGCACGGTGGCGCCCTGCTGCACCAGCCGGCTAACCACCGGGTCGGCCAGGAAGTCGGATTCGGCGCCGGCCTGGCGCTCGCCGCGCTCGCGCTGGGTGCGCGAGTGCAGGGTTTCCGACGCGGTGTTGCGCGCCGATTCGAAGCGGATGACGGGCGGAGCACCGAGCGGACCGCCCAGTGCCTGGGCCAGCTGTCGCACCAGGCTGTCGCTGCGCAGGTGGTCGAAGCTGTCGGGCAGGGAAAGCTGCAGCACGCCGTCGGCATGGCCGCAGAACGCGCTGTGCGCCGCCAACTCGCGCACCGGCCCCTTCAGGCCGACGCCGGCCACCAGCGAAAGCCAATCGTCCACCGTTGCCAGCACCGCGCCTGCCGGAGACGACATGCCGGTCGGCGACCTGGCCGGTTCGGGCGACGGCGTCCGCGATACGGCCGGGGGCGACGGAGCGATCGCTTCAGGGATGGACGGCAGCGACGGCGCAGCGCGCGCCGCGACCGCGTGCGGGGTCGCCTTCGGTGCGGACAAGGTGACCGCTGCCTCACGTGCCGGAGGCGATGCCGTGGAGCCCGCTGCCTGCGAACCGGAGGTGGATCTTCCCGCCGCGCCTGCGCCCGCAGCGGGCGGCAGCACGGTGGCTGCGCCGCCCGGCCCCGCCGGCCGGAAGGCCAGCATGCGCAGCAGCGCCATTTCGAAGCCGGTGCGCGGGCTGGGCGCCAGGCCCAGGTCGCGACGCCCGGTGACGGCCATCTGGTACCAGAGCTGCACCACGTCGGGCGACAGGGCCGCGGCCCAGGCCTCGATGCCCGGCGGCTCGGCGTCGCCGGCGAAGCCCGGCACCATCTGGCGCAGCTGGATGCGATGCAGCGTGGTGGCCAGGTCTTCGAGCACGTGGCCGAAGTCGGGCGAGAACGAAGCCAGGTCCTGGATGCAGGCCAGCAGCGCGCCGCCGTCGCCCGCGGCCAGCGCGTCGAGCAGGGCCGCGATCTGGCTGCGGTCCACGGTGCCGAGCATGGCGTTCACCGCGGCCTGGTTCAGCTGGCCGCCGGTGTAGGCGATGGCCTGGTCGAGCAGGGACAGGCCGTCACGCAGGCTGCCGTCGGCCGCGCGCGCCAGCAGGGAGACCGCGCCGGGCTCGGAGGCGATGCCTTCGGCCTCCAGGATGCGGCTGATCTGGCCGCCTATCTGGCCCTCGTCCAGGCGCCGCAGGTTGAACTGCAGGCAACGGGAGAGCACGGTCACCGGCAGCTTCTGCGGGTCGGTGGTGGCCAGCAGGAACTTGACGTGGCCCGGCGGCTCCTCGAGCGTCTTGAGCAGCGCGTTGAACGCCGCCTTGGACAGCATGTGCACTTCGTCGATCAGGTAGACCTTGGTCTTGCCGCGCGAGGGCATGTACTGCGCGTTGTCGATCAGCTCGCGCACGTCGTCCACGCCGGTGTTGCTGGCGGCATCGATCTCCAGCAGGTCCACGTAGCGGCCGGCGTCGATATCGCGGCAGGCGCCGCACTCGCCGCAGGGCTCGGCGCTGGTGCCGCGCTCGCAGTTGAGCGACTTGGCGAAGATGCGGGCGATGGTGGTCTTGCCGACGCCGCGGGTGCCGGTGAACAGGAAGGCGTGGTGGACCTTGCCGGTTTCCAGCGCATTGCTCAGCGCGCGCACCACGTGCTCCTGCCCCACCAGTTCGGCGAAGCGCCGGGGGCGCCATTTGCGGGCTAGCACGAGGTAGGACATGCGGGGACTCGGGGCAGGTCGGGACCGACAGGCCATTGTGCCAACCCCCCCGCCCCCGGGCCAGCGTGAATCGCCGCGCTTGTCGCTGGGCCCGGCGACAGGTATGATTTCCGGCTTGTTTCAGGCGGTTATCTCTGCGGAGAGATGTCCGAGCGGTTGAAGGAGCACGCCTGGAAAGTGTGTATACGGCTAAACCCCGTATCGAGGGTTCGAATCCCTCTCTCTCCGCCACTTATTCGCACCACCGTCCGCATCGGCCCTGCCGGTGCGGCCGTCCCGGCGCCTCGCGGCCCGGCCCGTTCAAGACGGCGCGCCCCGGTGCGACGTTGGTTTCAATGGTGGCCCCGTCGGCCCCCCGCGACGCTAGTCCGAAAACTCCGCCAGGGCCGGAAGGCAGCAACGGTATTGGATGATGCGGGCGCCGGGGACCGTCGGCGGGGCTACCGCCCCTTCCTCGGGCTGCGCCCGAGCGACGCCCATAGTTTGCTTCGCAAACCATGGGTCCCTGTCCGGACTCCCGATCGCCTGCCCCTGTCGGGGCGCCCCCCTAACAAGGTGGGCTGCGCAGTGAGGATTGTCTCCGGAGAGTAGAACATTGCGTGGTGGGCTGGTCACGCCGGGTCAATCGTTGGACGTTGTCCTATCGGCTCTTTCCGCGTTTTCATCCGCGCTGATCCGCGGCAAAGGCTTCGTCGAAAACAATCACCCTCCCGGATGCAACCAGTCGGCCGCGCCGGTGGCATACCGTTCGTGTTTCCAGATCGGGACGCGCGCCTTGACCTCGTCGATGATCCAGCGGCAGGCGTCGAAGGCGGCGCCGCGGTGCGCGGCGCTGGCGCCGACCCAGACAGCCAGGTCGCCGATCGCCAGTTCACCGGTGCGATGCACGCAGGCGGCGGCGGTGATCGCGAACCGCTGCCTGGCTTCGGCCAGGATGCGTTCCCCTTCCGCCTCGGCCAGGGCCACGTAGGCTTCATAGGCCAGGCCGCGCACCGGCTGCCCTTCGTTGTGGTCGCGCACCCAGCCCTCGAAGCTGGCGTAGGCGCCGGCGTGGGCGTCCAGCAAACGCTCGCGCAAGGGCGCGATGTCGAACGGCACCGGGCTGATCGAGAAGGACTTCATCCGCCCGACACCGGCGGGATGAAGGCCACCTCGCAGCCGTCCCTCAGGGGGCTGGCCCAGTCGGCGAAGTCGCCATCGATCGCCACGCGCAGTCGCGACGCAGACAGCGGAAAGCCGTGGCGCGCACGCAGTTGCTCGTACAGCGACGCCAGCGATTCGGGCAGCGGCCACTGTTCGCTGCTGCAGCCGGCGGCATCGCGCAGGCTGGCGAAATAAAGCACGGTGATGCTCATGGCGCCGCCTTGCCGACGTCGCGCTTGCCGCCGCGTTTGGCCAGCAGCCGGGCCGGCCCGATCACCATCGCATGCGACAGCGCCTTGCACATGTCGTAGACGGTGAGCGCGGCGACCGTGGCGCCGGTCAGGGCCTCCATCTCGACGCCGGTGCGGTGGGTGGTGCGCACCGCGCACTCGATGCGCAGGGTGGCCTCGCCCGACCAGGCCACGTCGAAGCGGCAGCCGTCGATCGGCAGCGGATGGCAGAAGGGAATCAGCTCGTGCGTGCGCTTGACCGCCATCGTGCCGGCGATGATGGCGGTATCCACCACCGCTCCTTTGGCCGTGCTCATGCCCGATTTGCGCAAGGCCGCGGCCACCGCCGGCGGAAACTTGAGCCGGCATTCGGCCACGGCCTGGCGCGCCGTCACCGGCTTGGCCGACACGTCCACCATGGCCGGTCGGCCCCGGGCATCCAGGTGGGTCAGCTTCGCCTTCGCCATTCAGCCTCCGATGTAGAACATTTCGATCTTGCGCCGGTCCGGGCTCGTTTCCGCGCGCTGTTCGCTGTAGCGGTCGCCGCGCTGGCGCCAGAGCTGGGCCAGGTGACCGGCCAGGGCGAGCTCGCCCTGTGCGATCTGCGCGCGCAGCGGCTGGCCACGCGCGGCGAACAGGCAGGTGTAGACCTGGCCGTCGGCCGACAGCCGCGCCCGGTGGCAGTCGCCGCAGAACGGCGCGCTGACGGAGCTGACGAAGCCGACCTCGCCGGCGCCATCGGCGTGGCCGTAACGCGCCGCCACTTCGCCCCGGTACGTGGGCACCAGCGGCCGCAGTGGCCAGCGCGCGCTGATCCGGTCGCGCAGCTCGGCCGAGGGCACCACGCCTTCCCGGCGCCAGCCGTTGCAGTTGCCCACGTCCATGTATTCGATGAAGCGCGGCACGTGTGGAGTGCCGCGGAACCGTTCGACCAGAGCCAGGGCCTGGTCTTCGTTCACGCCCCGCTGCACCACGCAGTTGATCTTGAGCGAAGCGAAGCCCGCGGCTTCGGCCGCGGCGATGCCCGCCATCACGTCGGCCAGGTCGCCCCGTCCGCCGGACAGCGCGCGGAACTGCGCCGGATCCAGCGAGTCCAGGCTGATCGTCAGCCGGTGCAACCCCGCCTCGCGCAGGGCCTGGGCTTGGCCCGCCAGCAGGGAGCCGTTGGTGGTCAACGCCAGGTCGTCGATGCCGGGGATGGCCGCCAGCCGTCGCACGAGCAGCGGCAGGCCCTTGCGCAGCAGCGGCTCGCCGCCGGTGAGGCGCAGCTTGCTGACGCCCAGGCGCGCGAAGGCGCGCACGGCGGTTTCGATCTCGTCGAAATCCAGCCGGCGGGCGCGGTCGAGCGTGCTCTCTTCCGGCGTCAGCCCATCGGGCATGCAGTAGGGGCAGCGGAAGTTGCAGGTCTCGATCACCGAGACGCGCAGGTCGTGCAGCGGACGGCCCAGGCGATCGAGCGGCTGCGTCGCGCCGGGCATCGCGGCCGTGTTCACGTCGACTCCGTCACGCGCGGACCGTTGGGCGGCGGCAACACCAGCGCGTCGCCGGCGCGCGCCACCGTGTAGCCGCGCGCGCGCAGCTGTTCACCGTCCTGCAGCGAGGCGTAGTGGTAGAGCACGCAGCGCGACAGCAGCGCCGGCGGATACTCGCGTTCCAGGTCGTCGATGCCGCTGTGCGAGGGGTTGCCGTGCAGCGCGCAGTCGTGCGCGATGACTTCGCCGGCATCGGCATGGCGCGCCAACATCTCAGGGATGGGCCGGGTGTCGCCGGTCCACACCACGCTGCCGGGCAGGCGCAGGCCGAAGGCCGTGTCGGGCAGGTGGTGCCGGACAGGAAACACTTCGTAGGCATGCTGCCGATGCCAGAAGCCGCGGGTGACCGGCACCAGGTGGAAGGCGTCCCACCAGTTGGCGTCGCCCTCGGCGACCACGCCCGGGTAATCGGCCAGCCGCGACTGCAGGTGCGGCAGCACGGTGACGGGCACGTACAGCCTGACCTTGCCGCGCCGTTCCGGGGCGAAGTACGTGGCGAAGAAAAGCCGCTCCAGCCCCGCCACGTGGTCCATGTGCACGTGAGTGATGAACAGCGCCTCGGGGCGGGCGCCGTAGCGATGTTCGTACGCGGTCAGGGCTTCCTGCCCGCAGTCGATCATCAGCTCCGGTCGGCCGTCGCGCTCGATCACCGCGGAGGCCGAGCCCAGCTCGACCGCCGCCTGCGCGTTGCCCACGCCGAGGAACCGCAGGGCCCAGCTCATGTAGAACGCGCCTGCAGGCGCGCCTGGTAGGCCTCCACCAGGCGTGACATGCCGCCGCGCCAATCCACGCCGACCGGGGACAGCTTGGCCAGCGAGCGCGACAGCCTGGCGAGGTTGGCACGACGCCAGGCCTCGCCGGTACGGCGCCGGCGGCTGCGGTCGAAATCGATCAGCCACGGCGCGCCCTGGGCATCGATCAGGATGTTGTCGGCGTTGAGGTCCGCGTGGTCCACCCCGGCCGCATGGAAGCCGGCCAGCATGCGGCCCACGGCTTCCCAGGGCGCCGTCGCCACATCGGCCTGAAGGCACTGGGCCAGCGTGCGCACGTCCGGAATGCGCTCGACCAGCAAGGCGGCGCGATAGACCAGGCCTTGCCGCCAATAGCCGGCCGCCAGCGGCACCGGTACCGGCAGGCCCTCGGCACGCAGCGCCGAGAGCAGCCGGAACTCGGCCACGCTGCGCACGCCGGCCTCGCCGGTCCAGACGTACCCGTCGCGGCTGATCCGCGCCACCAGGCCGCCGCGCCGATAGTGCCGAAGAACGCCTTCGCCGAACTCGCCGCGAACGAACCAGGCCGAGCCGCGGCCGCCTTGCTGCACCGGCTGCGCCGCGGCGCCGTAGTGCGCCGGATCCAGCAGACGCGCGTCTGCTTGCCGCAGTCGGACCGGGTCGAACACAATCGCCCCCGGACCGCGGGCATCGCGGAATTGCTGTTGGCGCTCGACGGCGGCGGCACTGACTCCCATTCCAGGCCAGTTTAACCAATGCCCGTGAAGCCCGCGCCGCAATCGCTCTGCCTGCTCCGGTTGTCGGCGCTGGGCGACGCCTCCCACGCCCTGGCCCTGGTGCGCACGCTGCAGCAGCATCGCCCGGGGCTGCCGATCACCTGGATCATCGGCAAAGGCGAGGCCCGGCTGCTCGAGGGCCTGGAGGGCGTGGAGTTCGTCGTCTACGACAAGAAGTCCGGGCTGGCGGGATTGCGGGCCCTGCGGGCGCAGCTGGCCGGACGCCGCTTCGACGTGCTGCTGAACCTGCAGCTGGCGCTGCGCGCCGGCCTGCTTTCGACCCTGGTCAGCGCCGACCGGCGCATCGGCTACGACCGCGCGCGCAGCAAGGAAGGCCATTCGCTGTTCATCAACGAACGCATCGCGCCGGGCGGACATCACGTGCTCGACGCCTTTCTGCAGTTCCTGGCGCCGCTGGGCATCGCCGGCCCGCCTGCGCCCTGGCGTTTTCCGGTGCCGCAGGATGCGCACGACTGGGCGGCCGCGCAGCTGCCCGGTGACCAGCCCACCCTGCTGGTGTCGCCCTGCTCCAGCCATGCGCTGCGCAACTGGCGGCCCGAACGCTATGCCGCCGTGGCCGACCACGCGGCCGCGCGCGGTTGGCGGGTCGTGCTGTGTGGCGGGCGCAGCCGGATCGAACGGGAGACCACGGACCGCATCCTGGCGGCGATGCGCGCGCCGGCCCTGGACCTGGTCGGCAAGGACACGCTCAAGCAGCTGCTGGCCCTGCTTGCACGGGCCAGCCTGGTGCTGACCCCCGACGCCGGCCCCACCCACCTGGCCGACGCCATGGGCAGCTCGGTGCTGGGACTGCACGCCTGCACCGATGCCGAGCGCTCGGGTCCCTACCGGGACCGCCGCTGGTGCACCAACCACTATGCCCAGGCGGCGCAGCGCTTCCTGCACAAGCCGGTCAACGAGGTCCGCTGGGGCCGTCGCATCGAATTTCCCGGGGTGATGGACCTGATCGAGGTGGACGAAGTGATCGGCCTGTTCGAGGCCTATGCCGCGGCGGCCGACCGCCGAGGACGGCTGCCAGGCTGGCAACCGGCCTGACACCCGGCGCCCCGCACTGCGGAAACGTGACCGGCTGCACAGTTTGCCCTTGGCCTTAGTGTAAATTTCCGCTGAACGCCGCTTCCCCAACGGCGCCCCCCCCCCACTGCGGTACCTGGAGTCGCTGGCATGCGCCCCCTACACCTAGTCTTGTGCCTGGCCTTCCCCCTGGCGCTGGCCTGCGTCCCGGCTTCCGCCCAGACCTTGCCTGCCTTGCGTACCTTCGCCAGCACGGCGGTCGCCCAGCACAGTGGCCGCTGCATGGAGCTGCCGGGTGCCGTGGCCACCCTGGACATCCAGCTGGTGCAGAACACCTGCAATGGCCGCCCCGAGCAGGGATTCCGCTTCGAGCCCGTCTCCGGCGTGGTGCAGGGCGTCAAACTGCGTACGTCGACCAATGCCTGCGTCGGACCGCGTGCGGCCGCCACCGCCAACGGCACCGCCCTCGTCCAGCAGGCCTGCAGCGCCGGCGCCGAGCAGAACTTCCGCCTCGAGGCCATCAACGCGTCCACCACGTACCGGCTGCGGCACATGAGTTCGGGCCGCTGCATGGAAATCAGCGGCAGCTCGCAGCAGGCCGGTGGCCGCGTGCAACTTTGGGACTGCCAGTCGCCGACGTCGGGCCGCAACCAGAACTGGGGCATGGGCGGCGCCAGCGCAGGCGGCTTCACCACCAGCCTGCCGGTGCCGGCGAACCAGGCCGAGGCCTCGCGCTTCCTGCAGCAGGCCACCTACGGTGCCACCCCGGCCGAGATCCAGCGCGTGGTGTCGCTGGGGTATGCCGGCTGGATCGACAACCAGTTCACGCGACCCGCCACCCTGCACCTGGCCGTGCACACGGCGATGCAGAACGAGCTGATGCCGCACTACACCGATGCCAGCGACCGGACCTGCACCTTCTCCTGGGGCTGCAACCTGAGCCGCCACGACGCCTGGATGCAGATCGCGGTGACCGGCGAGGACCAGCTGCGCCAGCGCGTGGCGTTCGCGCTGAGCCAGCTGTTCGTGATCTCCGACGTCAGCGACAACGTGGGTTATTCGCACCTGGCGGTCAGCGACTACTACGACACCCTGGCGGTGAATGCCTTCGGCAACTACCGCACGCTGCTGGAGGAAGTGACGCTGCACCCGCTGATGGGCCGCTACCTGGGCATGCTGCAGAACGAAAAGGCCAATGCCAGCCAGAACACCGAGCCCGACGAAAACTTCGCGCGCGAAGTGATGCAGCTGTTCTCGATCGGCCTGGTCGAACTCAACACCAACGGCACGCCGCGGCTGGACCCGGCCGGCAATCCGATCCCGACCTACAACAACGCCGTCATCACCAACATGGCGCGCGCGCTGACCGGATGGAACTTCGGCGGGGCCACCAGCTGGTGGGCATGGGAAGACACGGTGAAGCTGCCCGGCCTGATCCAGTCCATGACGCCCTGGGCCAACTACCACGACACCGGCGCCAAGACCCTGCTCAACGGTGCCAGCGTGCCGGCCGGCGGCACCGCGCAGGCTGACCTGAAGGCGGCGCTGGACAACCTGGCCAACCATCCCAACGTCGGCCCCTTCGTGGCGCGGCACCTGATCCAGCGGCTGGTGACCAGCAACCCGTCCCCGGCTTACATCCAGCGCGTGGCGACCGTGTTCAACAACAATGGCTCGGGCGTGCGCGGCGACCTGCGCGCGGTCGTGCGGGCCATCCTGCTCGACACCGAGGCGCGCGACATGACCATCGCGGCCCGCGACGACTTCGGCAAGGTGAAGGAGCCGATGCTGCGCCAGACCGCCATCTGGCGCGCCTTCCCCACCGAGGGCCAGGCGGTGGCCACGCCCGCCGGCGCCACCACGCGCGCCTTCCTGCGCAATCGCGGCGCCGGCCCGGAGATGGGCCAGACGGTGATGTCCTCGCCGTCGGTATTCAACTTCTACCGGCCCAACTACCAGCCGCCCGGTGAGATGCGCCGGCGCGGCCTGTACGCCCCCGAGCTGCAGATCCTCAACGAAGCCTCGGCCATGTCGACCTACAACCACTGGCACGGGCGCCTCTTCCAGATGGACCGCGATGACACCAGCCTCGCGGCGACGGTCAGCGATCCGCGCTTCTACACCGCGCGCATGCGCCTGAACCTGTCGGTCGAGAAGGGCCTGGCGGTGTCGCCGGGCGCGCTGGCCGACCGCCTGAACCTGCTGCTGATGGCGGGCCGCATGACCCCGGCCATGCGGCAGATCCTGGTGGACGCGGCCTATGCCACGCCGCTCAACGACGGCGGCGGCGATCGGGTGGAAGACATGATCTTCCTGATCGCCTCGTCCTCCCAATTTGCGGCGCAGAGGTAGGCCATGAGCGAACATCCTTCTCCGTCGCGCCGCCGCTTCCTGGCGCAGTCCGCACAGATCGCCCTGGGCAGCGCCGCCGCCTGGGCCACGATGGGCCAGCTGCAGCTGGTGCAGGCGGCCACCCGCCCGCAGCCCGACGATTTCCGGGCCATGGTCTGCATCTACCTGTTCGGCGGCAACGACAGCTTCAACATGCTGGTGCCCCGTACCGCCAGCGCGTACACGCAATACCAGGCCGCCCGGCCGGCGCTGTCGATCCCGCAGGCCTCGCTGCTGCCGCTCAATGCACTCAGCGGTACCGGCGGCGTGGACTGGGGGCTGCACCCGGCGATGGCCGAGATGCAGGCCCTGTTCAACGGCGGCCAGGCCGCGCTGCTGGCCAACGTCGGGCCGCTGGTGGCGCCGACCACCAAGGCCACTTACCAGAACCGCAGCGTGCCGCTCCCGCCGGAGCTGTTCTCGCACGTGGACCAGCAGGCCTACAGCCTGTCCATGGGCAGCGAGACCGCCGCCAAGACCGGCTGGGGGGCGCGCATCGCCGACCGCCTGGGCGACTACGGCCTCGTGTCGGGCGAAGGCCTGCCGGCCAGCATCTCGCTGTCGGGTTCGAACATGTGGCAGGCCGGTGCCGGCCAGGGCATCTACACGATGGGCAGCACCGGCCCGTCGCGCATCAACGACACCCTGCGCGACTCCACCTGGACCCGCACGATCCCGCGCCGCGAGGCCTTCTACAAACTGCTCGATTCGGCCCAGCGCGACGCCTCGGTGTTCACGCGCGAGCACGCACGCACCAGCCGGCGTGCGATCGAGTTCAGCGAGTTCGCGTACAACGCGATCAACAGCGCGCCGGCGATCACCACCGCCTTCCCCACGCCCAGCAGCAACCGGCTGTCCGATCCGCTGCGCACCGTGGCCCGCACCATCGCGGCACGGCAGGCGCTGGGCCAGAAGCGCCAGGTCTTCTTCGTGGGCCTGGGCGGTTGGGACACGCACGACAACCTGATCGTGGACCATGAGCGCCTGCTCGGCACCCTGAGCGCCGCCATGGCCGCCTTCTACCGCGCCACGGTCGAGCTGGGGGTGTCCGAACAGGTCACCACCTTCACCCTGTCCGACTTCGGCCGCACGCTCAATAACAATGGCGACGGCAGCGACCACGGCTGGGGCGGCCACAGCTGGATGCTGGGCGGCGACGTGGTGGGCCGGAAGATCTACGGCCAGGTGGCCGAGATGCGGCTGGGCAGCGACCTGGACGTGGGCCGCGGCCGCATGATCCCGACCACCGCGATCGAGCAGCTGGGCAGCACGATGGCGCGCTGGTTCGGACTGCGCTACGGCGATGCGATGGAGATCTTCCCCAACCTGCGCAACTTCGGCACCGGCGCCGACTACCTGCCGATGCTGGCCAGCAGCAACCGCCTGCTCAATGAAGTGGACTTCGACCGGCGCCTGATCGGCGGCGGCAAGTAAGGCATTCGGCCAGGCCCGGCGCTCAGGCGCCGGGCTTGGCGCGATAGTCCTCGTAGGACTTTTCCTCGACGTAGGCCGAGCCCAGCGCCAGGTTGATGTCCTTCTTGATGCGGGCCCGCTCGTCGTTCTCGAAATAGACCGCGCGCGCCAGGCGAACGAACTCGGCGTCGAAGGCCTGGGCCTTTTCCTTGAGCCGGATGTCGTCCTCGATCACCCAGAGCCGTTCGTTGACGGCCTTCAGCTCGGCGCGCAGCCGCACGATGTCCTTTGACGCCAGCGGATGGGCCAGCCACAGGGCCTCGAGCGCGTTGAGCTCGTTGCGCACGTTGGCCAGCTTGGCCGGGTCGCTCATTCGCTCGGACTTGATCTGCAGGATGGCGATCTTGTCGAGGAACTCGCCAAAGGACACGGGGGCGTGGATTTCGGACATGGGGCGGCTCGCTTCGGGGTGGGCCAAGTCTAGCGCGGGCCGGGAAGGCCTTGGCCCGCCAAGAAAAAGGGGACCCCGCCGGGGTCCCCTTTTTGCATCGGTATGGCGGAGAGGGTGGGATTCGAACCCACGGTAGGCTCACACCTACGCCTGATTTCGAGTCAGGTACATTCGACCACTCTGCCACCTCTCCGGACCCCGGCGTAGCGGTCGCACCGCCGGGGCCGCGAATTATAGGCGGCCCCGCGCCGCTCCGCCAGCCTCAGGGCCCGGTCGCGGCGCCCGCCCCCCGCGGCATGAAGAAGAACTCGCCGCTTTCGTGGCCGGCATAGCGGATCGGCGAGTATTCGGGCACCTGCGGCACCGGGGAGTCCATCGCCCCCAGGGCCAGCGAGGTCGAGACTTCCCGGAACAGGCGCTGGGCCTCGAGCAGCTTGTTGTTGTCCTGCAGCACGTTCAGGAAGGCCCGGGCGAAATAGCTGTGCTTGCCGGTACCGGTATCGGGCACCGGCTGCACCCCGCCCGAGGTCAGGGCGGTGCGCGAACGGCCGTTGACCATGGCCTTGACCCAGCCCGCCCACTTGTCGCCGGCCATCGCCCCCGCGTCGAAGGTGGGCGCCGAGGCCCGGGTCATGGTGCCCGAGTAGCAGGAATCGGCGACCACCAGCACGTGCCGGGCCGGCACGGTGTTGAGGATGTCGCTGATGGCGGCGTTGGAGATCCAGGTCTTCTCGGCGTTGGCCGCACCGTCGGTCGGCACCCAGTAGCCCTGGCCGCGGCTGTCTATCTCGCCGTGGCCGGCGTAGTAGATCAGCAGGTTGTCCTCGGGCTTGAGGTTCTCGCGCATCTCGTTGAGCGCGGTGAGGATCTCCAGCCGGCCGCCGTTGAGCACCAGGGTGGTCTGGTAGCCGTAGCGCGACTTGAGCATGGCCGCGACTGCATTGGCGTCGTTGGCCGCGCTCTTGAGCGCCGGATACGCGGCATCGCGATAGGCGTTGTTGCCGATCACCACCGCGTAGTACTTGCCCAGCTTCACGCCGCCCGGAAGGCGTCCATCGCCGCCGGCCGGCGAACTGGCCGACGCGGACGCCGACGCCGCCTGCGGCAGCAGCGTGAAGTCCAGCTGCGCGCGACCGCCCTTGCGGTCCACCGCGGCCACCTGGACCTGCGCGCCTGCCGCCGGCACGTCGACCTGCGCGCTGAAGCCGCCGTTGGCATTGAGCGGCGCCGGCTGGCCGTTGACGGTGATCGCGCTGACGAGCTGCGGCGAGGTCACGCGACCCACCACCTGGCGCTTGCCGGGGCCGCCGCGATAGACGGCGGTGTTGCGGCCGCGCGTGGCGACGAACACCGGATCCAGGATCTCGAGCGTGGGCACCGCGGCATAGCTGCCCCCGGCACCCGCGCCCGCGCGCTGCTCGAGCGACGCCAGCTGCGTGCGCTGGCTGTTGATCTGTTCTTCCTGCGCCAGCAGCTGGTTCTCCAGCACCTTGGCCAGGTCGTTGTCCTGCTGCTGCTGCGCCTGCACCAGCTTCGCGCGGGTGTCGGCCAGCTCGCGGCTGGCGGCCTGCAGCGCGCTGCGCCGCTGCGCGAGTTCACGCTGCAGCTGCTGCACCTGCTCGCGCAGCTCGGCCTGCTGCGCCTCGCCTTCGGCCACTTCCTGCTGCAGCCCGCTGATCTGTTCGTCGCGGGCCTTGATCTGCACCTGCACCACCGAGGCATACAGCAGCTCGTCCTGGATGCCGGAGGCTTCGCGATACAGGTTCAGTGCGGCGGCCTGGTCCTGCGCCACGCCCAGGCCCTGCTCGTACAGGAAACCCAGGTTGATCTTGGCGCGACCGTAGCCCTGGTCGGCCGCCTTCTTGAACCACTGGAAAGCCATGCCGTAATCGGGCTCGGTGCCCAGTCCCTTGGCGTAGATTTCGCCGACGTTGTTCTGCGCCTCGGCGCTGCCGCCCATCGCGCCTTCCAGCCACACCTTGAGCGCGGTCTGGTAGTTCGCGCGATCGTAGGCGACGAATTCGCCGCCGCGGATCTCGCAGTCGGCCTGCGTGGTGCGCACCGGACGGCGCGCGCTGAGGTAAGTGGCCTGGCGTCCGAGCTTGCGGATCTGGCCCGGCAACAGGCAGTCCACGATCATCAGGTCTTCGGCGTTGCGCACCGCAGCAAGCGGGGTTTCGACGGGCCAACCGGCCGCCAGCACCACCAGGCAAGATGAAACACTAACGAGAAGTCGGGAACGAACCGGACATGTTTTGCGCGCGATCATTGGCATGGCTCCATTGGGAGCATGCGGCCCGCGCCAAGGCCCTTGCAGCGGCGCGCCAGCCGCTATACTCGAGCCGGAGTTATAGCCGTAATCCAGGGGAAAAGCGATGACGTGCAGCAGCAACGCGGCAATCGGCCGACGGGCGGTTTCCACCGTCGCGTCGCGGTGGTTCAACCTCGTCGCGCTGGTCGTGCTCGCACTGTTCGGCATGGCGTGGAGCGGCCAGTCGCTCGCGCAGAGTTGCGACTTCGTCAACGTCGATCCTTCGCTGAGCCAGTCGGGTCCCGCGGGCGGCACGCTTACCTACACCTTCCAGGCGCAGACCGCCTGCTCGCCCACGGTGACAGGTACGATCGCGATCACCTCCGACACCACCGGCGGCGCGACGGCACCGACCACGTTCACCGCCACGCTGGACACCGATGAATCGTTCACGCTGACGCTGGGCCCGACGCCGGGCGGCACCGGCACGGTCACCGTCACCTGCCTCACCGGCGGCTGCACCGGCGACACCATCGTCTACACCTTCAACACCAACAACCAGTTCGTGCATACCGCCGCCACGCCGGTGAACATCACCGCCAACCAGATCACGCCATTCACGGTAGGCACCAACCTGCAGTTGAACGGCGGTCCGGCCGGACTGGGCATTGCCTTCAACAACCTGAGCAACGGCGCCAACTACGGCACCTCGACCCCGGATGCCGCCGGCACCGCCACCACCACACAGAGCAGTGCGATTGCGGGCACCTACACGGTCCGGGGCAGCGTCGTCTGCCCGACGGCATTCGTGCTTCAAGGCTGCGCCGCGGTGCCGCCGATCGACTTCACCGTGGTGGTCGAACCGGTATCGCTGCAGGCGATCTCGCCGCTGACGGCGAACACGACCTCCGGCACCCCCGTCAACGTCATCGTGCGTTACGGCAGCGCCAGCATTCCTGCACCCAACGGCAGCAACATCACCTGGACGCTCAGCGGCCCCTCGGGCTCGGACGGCGTGCTGACCGGCAATCCCGTGGCCGGCGGTGCCGGCCAGGCCACCGCGACGTTCTCGGCGACCGTGCCCGGCACCTACACCGTGTTCGCCAACAGCGGCTGCACCTTCTGCGCACCCGGCTCGCAGATCTTCACGATCAATGTCACGGCGCCGCCGTTCGTGCTGACGCCCGTCACCGCCAGCCCCGCCAGCGGCACGGCGGGCGTGCCGATGCCGCTGACGGTGCGGCTCGAACAGGGCGGCGCGCCCGTCGCGGGTGCGACCATCCAGTGGACGGCCACGGCGCCGTTCGCGCCGGCCGCGACCACCTCGCTGACCAACGCCGCCAACGGCGATGCGACCGCCAGCTTCACGCCCTCCACTTTCGGCAACTTCACCAATGCGATCACCGCGCTGTTCGATCCCGACGGCATCCCCGCCAGCGGCGACGAACTGACGGTCAGCTACGACGCCAACATCGCCTTCGTCGCCAGCCTCGGCATCACCGGCGGCAACAACCAGAACGCGCTGGTCAACACCGCGTATGCCCTGCCGCTGCAGGTCACCGCGCTCAACAGCGGTATCGCGGCCCCGGGCGTCACGATCAACTGGGCCATCACCGGCGGCGCCGGCACGCTGTCCTCCAACGCGACCGTGACCAGCGCCACCGGCGCCGCGAACATCACCGTCACGTCAGGCGCCACCCCGGGCCCGCTCACCATCACCGCGACGCGGCAGGACGATCCCGCCGCCACCGTCACGTTCACGCTGACCGTGGAAGCACTGGGCTCGCTGACCATCGTCGGTGGCGACAACCAGCTGCTCGGGGCCGGCGTCACGTCGGCGCCGCTGCAGGTCGCGCTGGAAAACGCCGCGGGCAATCCCGTCGCCGGCGCCGTGGTCAGCTGGACCACCAGCGGCGGCACCCTGGCCAGCGCCACCAGCACCACCAATGCCGCCGGCATCGCCAGCAACACCGTGACCACCACCAGTGCCGGCTCGCTGCAGGTCACGGCCAGCTCGCCGCTGTCCACGGCGCCCGCGGTGTTCGCGCTCAACGGCGAACTGTCCAGCCTCAGCGGCCTCACGCCGGAACAGCAGAGCATCGCCGAAGCCATCGACAGCGCCTGTCCGGCGCTGGCGGCGCTGCCCACGCGTACCGCAGGCCAGCAGGACCTGTACGCCCGCTGCCAGGAGCTGATCGTCGCCGCCGGACTCGATCCCGGGGCCGCGGTGAACGCCATCAACCAGCTGATGACCGACGTGGCCCTGGCCCAGGGCAATGCCTCGATGAGCGCCGCGCAGTCCCAGTTCCAGAACCTCAAGACCCGCATCGCCGCGCTGCGCAGTGGCACCAACGGCACCGACTTCGGTGGGCTGGCGTTCAACACGTCCGCCGGCCCGATCTCGCTGGGCATGCTGGCCGGCGCGCTGGCGCCCGAGTCCAGCGCCACCGAGGTCGGCACCGACTTCAGCCGCTGGGGCTTCTTCGCCGCCGGCACCATCGGTCGCGGCGAAATGGACCCGGGCGACATCAATCCCGCTTACGACTACGACATCGACGGCATCACCCTGGGCGTGGACTATCGCCAGAGCGACAAGTGGATCATCGGCGGCTCGCTGGGCTACACGCGCCAGGACACCGACCTGCCCGATGGCCGCGGCGGCGTCGAAACGCGCGGCTTCAGCGTGTCGGCCTACTCCACCTTCTACCAGCAGGACAGCTGGTATGCCGATGGCGTGCTGACCTGGGGCCGCAACAACTTCGAGATGCTGCGCCGGATCACCTACACGGTGCCGACGGCCGGCGGTGGCACCCGAACGATCGACCAGGAAGCCGGCTCGGATTCCGACGGCGACCTGCTGTCCACGGCCTTCACCGTGGGCCGCGACTTCAACCGCGGCGCGCTCGGCATCGGCCCCTATGCCCGCGTGCTGTACACGCGCCTTGATTTCGACAGCATCAACGAGGAGCTGCTTCCCGGCCTGCCCGGCAGCGGCCTGGGCCTGCGGGTGGAAGAACGCAGCCTGAGCTCGCTGGCCTCGGTGCTGGGCACCAAGTTCACGTACACCCACAGCACCGACTGGGGCGTGCTGATGCCGCACCTGCAGCTGGAATGGGAACACGAGTTCCGCGACGACCCGCAGGCGATCGAGGCACGCTTCCTCAACGATCCGACCGGCAGCGCGATGCTGGTGCGCGGCGACCCGCTGGACACCGACTACTTCCGCCTGGGCCTGGGCCTGTCGATGGTGCTCAGCCGCGGCCGCTCCGGCTTCCTGTACTACGAGCACCTGCTGGGCCGGGACGGCATGTCCCAGTACAGCCTGGCGCTGGGCCTGCGGCTGGAGTTCTGACCTGCCCCTCCCAGCCGCCCGCCTGTCGCCCCCGGTGCGCCACTGGCGCCGGGCGGCGCTTGCGGGCCGCACGGGGCCGAACGCATGATGCGTGCCATGTGCCTTCCCCCGCCCCGGCCGACCAGGTCGCCCGCATGATCGAATTCGGCCACCTCAGCCACGTGGGCCTGCGCCGCGAGCTCAACGAGGACACCTACTACGGGGATGCCGAACTGGGCCTGTGGCTGGTCGCCGACGGCATGGGCGGCCATGAGTTCGGCGAAGTCGCCAGCGCCCTGGCCCGCGATGCGGTGGTGCGCGAGGTGCGCGCCGGCCGTCCGCTGGTGGACGCGATCCGGCGCGCCGACGAGGACATCATCCGCCACAGCCGTCAGCGGGCCGAAAGCCTGCCCATGGGCACCACCGTGGTCGCGCTGCGCATCCACGACCACCGGTTCGAACTGGCCTGGGTCGGCGACAGCCGTGCCTACCTGTGGAACGGCCAGCTGCGCCAGCTGTCGTCCGACCACAGCTACGTGCAGGAACTGATCGACCAGGGCGCGATCACCGCCGAGCAGGCGCGTGCGCACCCGCACCGCAACGTGGTCACCCAGGCCCTGGGCGTCACCGACCCGCAGAACCTGAAGGTGGAAACGCTGGCGGGCGAGCTGCGTCCCGGCCAGCAGCTGCTGCTGTGCAGCGACGGCCTGACCGAGGAAGTCGACGACGCCGGCATCGCCGCCCTGCTCGGCCGCGCCGAGCTGTCGGCGCAGGAGTGCGTGGACCACCTGGTGTCCGCCGCGCTCGACGGCGGCGGATCGGACAACGTCACCGTGCTGTTGCTGCGTCGCGCCTGAGCCGGCTCAGGATTTGGGCGGTGGCGGCGGCAGCGTCGGCGCCGGTCCGGACTCCGCCGCCGTGACCGCGTCCTGCAGCTGCAGCAGGTAGGCATCGCTGCCATCCACCGCCAGTCCCGCGCGTGCCAGCACGCCGCACTGCACCCACTTGCCGGCCGAACAGGCCTGGTAGGCGAAGCCGCGGTAAAACGCGACGATGCCGGCGATGCCGGCATGCGCACGCGCGTTGTCCGGATCCAGCGCCAGCACGCGGCGGTAGTAGCCCAGCGCACTGTCGTCGTCGGGAAGGGTCAGCTTGCGGCTGAGTTCGACCTGGGTGCCGTATTCGAACAGCTGGTCGCCGGCGTTGAGCAGGCGTTCCACTTCGTCGCTGTCGGGCGCATCCACGGGCTTGGGCAGTTCGAAGCCGGCCGGGACGGGTTCATCGGCCGCCGTCCCCGGATCCGAGGACGGCGTGGTGACCGCCGGTCCGGCGACGACGGGAGGCGTCGGTTCCGGCGCGGGCGACAGCGCCCACCAGGCGGCCAGCGCCAGCGCGAACGCGCCGCCGCCCCCCAGCACCGGCCAAAGCCAGGCCGGACGGTCCTTCTGCTGCTTGACGCTGATGCGCGTGCGCTGCTGCGTGGCGGCGCCACCGGAATGGCGGTTGCCGCCGCCCTGCTTGCGCACGCTGGTTTCCTGCAGCACGGCGCCCTGCGGCGCGCTGGCCACCAGCCGGTTGAGCGCCTCGACGAAGGCCGCGCCCGTATTGAAGCGCTTGCCCGCCTCCTTGGCCATCAGGCCGCTGATCAGCGGCTGCAGCCAGGCAAACTCTTCCGGCAGTTCCGGCACCGGATGGGTGACGTGCATCAGGGCCACGGTGAACGGATCGCTGGCCTGGTAGGGCGCGTGCCCGGTGAGCATCTCGAACAGCACGGTGCCCAGGCTGTAGAGGTCGGAGCGTCCGTCCACCGGCTCGCCGCGCGCCTGCTCGGGGCTCATGTAGTCGGGCGTGCCGATGGACGCACCGGCCACGGTGGAACTGTTGCTGCCGTCCATCGCCTTGGCGATGCCGAAGTCGGCCAGCACCACGCGGCCATCGTCGCGGAACAGCACGTTGCCGGGCTTCACGTCGCGATGCACGAAGCCCTTCTGGTGCGCGAAGTCCAGGCCCTGGGCGATGTCGCTGGCGATGTCGAGGATGTGCGCGACGCTCAGCCCGCCGTCGTGGATGCGTTCCTTCAGCGTGCCGGCGGGGATGTATTCGGCGGCCAGGTAATAGACGCCGTTGTGGCTGCCGATGTCGTACACCGTCACCAGGTTCGGGTGCTGCAGCTTGGCGGTGATCTTGCCTTCGACCACGAAACGGCTGGCGAATTCGGCATTGGCCGCCAGCACCGGCGACATCACCTTCAGCGCCACCTCGCGGTCCAGCGATTGCTGCACGGCCAGGAACACCGAGGCCATGCCGCCCTCGCCGATCGGGCGCACGATGCGATAGCCCGGGATGTTGATGTCGACCGAGGTGAGCAGGACGGTGGCGTTCAAGGCAACCTCATGACCGGTGATCGGGGCCGATTATCCACCAAGGCCGCTCAGGCTGCCGTTTCCGGCCAGAGCCGCTTGCCGGCCTTGGCCGCGATCCGGGCCAGGCGCGCTTCGTGTGCCGCCAGTTCGGTCTCGCTGGCGCGCAGCACCCGGCGTTGGCCGCTGCCGGCCTCGATGCGCAGCGACGTGGCCGCGGCCGCGCGCGGGCCGCCCGCCGGCGCCAGGCCCAGGTCGCCCTGCCCCGCGGTCATGCCCAGGTAGACCTCGGCCAGCAGTTCGGCGTCGAGCAGGGCCCCGTGCAGCTTGCGATGGCCGTTGTCCACGCCCAGCCGCTTGCACAGCGCATCGAGCGAGTTGCGCTGTCCCGGGTAGCGCTCGCGCGCCATCGCCAGGGTGTCGAGCACGCTGGCGTGCTGGTCCAGCCGGCCGTAGTGCGCGCCGGCCAGTGACAGTTCGTAGTTGAGGAAGCCGACGTCGAAGCTGGCGTTGTGGATGATCAGCTCGGCGCCGCGGATGAAGTCGAGCAGTTCGTCCAGCACGTCTTCGAAACGCGGCTTGTCGCGCAGGAAGTCCAGGCTCAGCCCGGTCACTTCCTGCGCGCCGGGCTCCATCTCGCGGCCCGGGTTGAAGTAGCGCTGGAACTGGCGGCCGGTGGGGCGCCGCTCCAGCAGCTCGATGCAGCCGACCTCGACGATGCGGTTGCCCTTTTCCCAGGACAGGCCGGTGGTTTCGGTGTCCAGCACGATCTGGCGCATGGCGGCCTCAGCTCCTGAAACGTTCGGCGGCGGCGCGGGCAAGCCGGTCCACGCGCTCGTTCTCGACGTGGCCGGCATGGCCCTTGACCCACTTCCACTGCACGCGGTGCGGCTGCGCCGCGGCCTGCAGCCGTTCCCAGAGGTCCTTGTTCTTGACCGGTTCCCCGCCGGCGGTCTTCCAGCCGCGGCGGATCCAGTTGGGCAGCCATTCGCCGATACCCTTCTGCACGTACTGCGAGTCGGTCGACAGCACCACGTCGCAGGGCGTTTTCAGCGCTTCCAGGGCCATGATCGCCGCCAGCAGCTCCATCCGGTTGTTGGTGGT
This sequence comes from Arenimonas sp. MALMAid1274, assembly GCF_049195245.1. Taxonomy (NCBI): domain Bacteria; kingdom Pseudomonadati; phylum Pseudomonadota; class Gammaproteobacteria; order Lysobacterales; family Lysobacteraceae; genus Arenimonas; species Arenimonas sp. MALMAid1274. The sequence goes on along the minus strand of NZ_JBMIRR010000027.1, from coordinate 333,930 downwards.
GTTGGCTTCGCCGCCGGCCAGCTCGCGCTCGGTGCCGGCATGGCGCAGCAGCGCGCCCCAGCCGCCAGGGCCGGGATTGCCCAGGCAGGCGCCGTCGGTGTGGATTTCAACGGATTTTCGGAGGGGCGGGGAATCTGGGTTCATCAGGGCATCCATGCTTGGGGCTGACTCAACCGGCACTCATGCCGGGGCGGAACTTCAGGGCGGGCGCGGTGGCGCGCAGGGGCGTCAGCGCGGCGTCGCGACGGCGCGCCACCACCAGGCTGGCCATGCGCAGGCGCGAGCCGCGTCCGCCGCCGCGGCGGGGATCGATGTCGACGGCCTTGGCCAGGGACCATCGCGGGCCGAGGTAGCGGCGGCGCTGCACGTCCAGGCCACTGTCGCGGACCTGGGCTTCGAAGGCGGCCGGATCCACGCTGTGCAGGCCCCGGAAGGCCCAGCGGAATCGCGCCGGGCTGTAGGGGTTCAGCGTGACCAGCAGGGCGACCCCGTCGGGCTTGAGCACGCGCGCCACTTCGGCCAGCAGGGCGCGCGGGTCGGGCGAACTCTCGAACACGAACAGCCCGTAGACCAGGGACAGGCTGGCACTGGCCAGGGGCAGCCGGTCGTCACGGCAGCGCAGCTCACCGGCCAGGCCGTCCTGCTCGCGATGCAGGCTGAGCACGCTGGCCAGCAGGTTGCCGGAGAGCGTCGGAGCCAGGGCCGCGCACGGCCGCAGGTACAGGCCGGTGTGGCCGAAGACCCGGGTCAGCTCGGGCACCGCCTGGCGCTGGACCTCCTGCACCAGCCGCAGGGTGGCCTCGCGTCGGAACCAGGCGTCGGCGGGCAGATCGGGTTGACGGCGGGCGGGAGCCGGGGGCATGGTCGCGATTCTGCGTCATTGGCGCGCCCCTGGTCACCCCGTGCTGCGCGTTCACGCCCTGCCTGCCCTCCAGGACAACTACATCTGGCTGCTCGCCGGAAGCGATGGCGCGGCGCTGGTCGTGGATCCCGGCGAGGCGGGACCGGTGCTGCAGGCGGTGGCCGAGGGACTGCGGCCGCTCGCCATCCTGATCACGCACCACCATCCCGACCACCAGGGCGGCGCGGCCGAGCTGGCCCGCCGCCTGGGCATCCCGCGCCACGCGCCGTTCGAGGAGCGCATCCCCGACGCGGAGGTGCGCGTGGCCGAGGGAGACCGCCTGGATTTCCCGGCGCTGTCGCTGCAGCTGCAGGTGATGCAGGTGCATGGCCACACCCGCAGCCACGTCGCCTTCCACGGCGGCGGACACCTGTTCTGTGGCGATGCCCTCTTCAGCCTCGGCTGCGGCCGCATGTTCGAGGGCCAGCCGGCGCAGATGCTGGATTCGCTCGACCGGCTGGCCGCCCTGCCCGGCGACCTGCAGGTGTGCTGTGGCCACGAGTACACCGAAGCCAACGGCCGTTTCGCCCGGGCGGTGGAACCGGACAACGCGACCCGCGACCACCGGCTCGACGAGGTCCGTGCCCGCCGTGCCCGTCAGCAACCCAGCCTGCCCGTCTCGCTGTCGAGCGAACGCGACTGCAATCCTTTCCTGCGCCTGGACCAGCCGGGCGTGCAGGCCAGCCTGAGCCACCGACTGGGCCGTGCGCCCGCCGACCGCATCGAGGCCTTCGCCACGCTGCGCCACTGGAAGGACACGTTCGCCGCATGAATGCCTCCCGTTTCCACTTGCTCGCCGGCTTCCTGCTGGTACTGCTGCTGTCCGCCTGCCAGGTTCCGGTGAAACCGGACGTGGAGGAGCCCGCCGAACCGGCCACGCCTGTCACCATCACGCCGCGCCCTGCCGCAAGCGTGCCTGCCCCGCCGAAGCCAGTGGCGCAGCCGGACCTGGCGGCTCCAGACCCCATCGATACCGGTGCCGAAGTGATCGACCGGATGGTGGCGCGCTTCTCGCCGCCGATCTGCGTCAAGGGCCAGCACAACCGCGCCTGGCGCAAGCGCTATGCGGGCTACCCGGCCAGCTTCGCCCGCCACGTCGAGCAGATCCTGCCGCTGATGGGCTATGTGGTCGAAGAGCTCGAACGGCGCGACCTGCCCGGCGAGTTTGCGCTGCTGCCGATCGTCGAGAGCTGGTACCGCCCTGCGGCGATCGGTCCGGGCGGCCCCGCCGGCATGTGGCAGATGATTTCAAGCACGGCACGCAACCACGGCATCCGCATCCAGTCCGGTTACGACGGCCGGCTCTCGCCGGTGGAATCCACCGACGCGGCGCTGGACTACCTGCAGACCCTGGACGGCATGTTCGACGGCGAGTGGCGGGCAATGTCGATGGGCTACAACGCCGGCGAGTACCGCATCCTGCGCGCCTTCCGCAGCAGCAAGGACCATCGGGTGTCGGGCGAGAGCCACCTGCCGCGCGGGCTGTCGCGCACCACCTACGACTATGTGGCCAAGATCCATGCGCTGGCGTGCCTGTTCGCCAAACCCGAGCGCCACGGCCTGGTGCTTCCGCGCGAGGCGCGCTTCGTGCCGCTGGCCCGGCGCACGCTGCCCGAGGGCGTCACCTCGCTGGACCAGGCCGCCGTGCGCATGGGCGTGGACGCGGCGAAGCTGCGCGAGCTCAATCCCGCCTACCGGCAGGGCCGCGTGGTCGCAGGCGCGCCGCGCGACGTGCTGGTGCCGGTGACGGCACTGGCCACGCTGGCGACGGCGCGGGCCGAGGCCACGCCGTCCGGTGCCGACACCGGCGAACCGCGGACGCACCGCATCGAGCGCGGCGACACGCTGTCGCGCCTGGCGGCGCGCTACGACGTGGACCTGCAGCAGCTGTTCCGGCTCAATCGCCTGAGCGGCAAGTCGGTACTCCGCGTGGGACAGGTGATCCGTATCGATCCCTGAGGCGCGCGGCGTCCATGCTTGGCGGTATGGCCCGGCGCGGTTCAAACTAAGGGCCAAGGGTGCCGCCGCGTTGGCGGCCAAGGGAGAAGATCATGGGTTTCCTCAGCGGCAAGCGTGCCCTCGTGGTGGGCGTGGCCAGCCAGCGTTCCATCGCCAGCGGCATCGCCGAAGCGATGCACCGCGAAGGCGCCGAGCTGGCCTTCACCTACCAGACCGACAAGCTCAAGTCCCGGGTCGAAGACGCGGCGAAGGAGTGCGGCTCGTCCCTGGTGATGCCGCTGGACGTCGGCGACGACGCCCAGATCGACAGCGTGTTCGCCGAACTGGGCAAGCACTGGGACGGGCTGGACATCCTGGTGCATTCGGTCGGTTTCGCGCCGCGCGAGGCGCTGGAGGGCGGCTTCCTGGACAACCTCACGCGCGAGAATTTCCGCATCGCCCACGACATCTCCAGCTATTCGCTGGCGGCGCTTGCCAAGGCGGCGCGGCCGATGATGAAGGGCCGCAACGGCAGCATCCTGACGCTGAGCTACCTGGGCGCCGAACGTGCGCTGGCCAGCTACAACGTGATGGGCCTGGCCAAGGCCAGCCTGGAGGCCAACGTGCGCTACCTGGCGATGAACCTGGGCCCGGAAGGCACGCGCGTGAACTGCGTATCCGCCGGCCCGATCAAGACGCTGGCGGCGTCGGGCGTGGGCAACCTGCGCAAGATGCTCAGCCACGTCGCCGAAACGGCGCCGCTGCGCCGCAACGTCACCATCGAGGATGTGGGCAATGTCGGCGCCTTCCTCTGCTCGGACCTGGCCGCCGGCGTCACCGGCGAGGTCACCTACGTGGACTGCGGCTACAACATCCTGGGCATGACCGGCATCAGCACCGACTGATGCCTGCCCCACGACGCAGTTCCTAAATGGAAAAGGCCCGGGAATCCCGGGCCTTTCTTCATCCGCGCGATGGCCTCAGAGCCGGTCTTCGGCGACGGTGATGGTGTAGGTCTTGCGCAGCGACTTGATGAAATCCTGGTACTCGACCAGGCCGCGGGCCTGGGCGAACTGCCCGCGCAGCAGCAGGCGCGTCTGGTCGTCCAGCAGGGCCAGGTCGCCCGGGGTCACCGCGGTGACGGAGACCAGGGCGTGGCGGTCAGGCGCCAGCTCGACCACGCCGAGACTGGGCTTGCCCGCTTCCGGCGCCGGCAGGCGAAACACGCCGGCGATCAGCGAGGGCGGCAGCTGCGCCTCGCGGTTCACGCCCGGAAGCGTGGCCACGGTGCGGCCCACTTCGGTGGCCAGCGCGTCCAGCGTCTCGCCCTTCTCGGCACGCGCGAGCAGCGCCTCGGCCTGGGCCTTGGACGCCTTGGCCAGGCGATCGGCGTTGTAGTCCGACAGCACGCGGTCTCGCACGTCAGCCAGCGGGATGGCGGCCTCGGGCTTCACGTCCACGACATGGATGACCACGACCTGGTTCGGCCCGATTTCGATGGTGTCGCTCACCTGGCGGTCGACGCGCTGGGCCTCGCTGAAGGCGGCCTCGCGAACCGCCGGCAGGGCGGCGATGCCGGTGGCCTCGCGTCGGCTGAACAGGCCCGTGCGCTGCAGCGGCAGACCCAACTTCTCGGCGGCGGGTGCCAGTGCGGTCGGGTCCTGGTAGACCAGGTCGATCAGCTCGCCGGTGAGGTCGCTGAAGACGCGGTCGCGTTCGTTGGCCAGGTACTCGGTCTCGAGTTCGCCGCGCACCTCTTCGAAGCTGCGGCCGGTGCCGGGCGTGAACTCGCGCAGCTGCACCAGGTGCCAGCCGTCCGGCGTGCGCACGGGCTCGGAAACCTGGCCCGCCTGGTCGAGCTTGTTCAGCGCGGCCTCGAATTCGGCCGGGAACACGCCCGGCTGGATCTCACCCAGGTCGCCGCCCTCGGCCTTGGAGCCCAGGTCGTCGGAATTCTCTCGCGCCAGCGCCGCGAAGTCGGCGCCGGGCAGGCGTGCCTGTTCGGCCAGGCGGTCGATGCGCTCGCGCGCAGCCGCCTCGGCGGCTGCGTCGGCATCGGCCGGCACCGCCACCAGCAGGTGCGAGGCCACGCGCTTGGCGGCGGTGGTGTAGCGCGCCTTCTGATCCTCGTAACGGCCGCGCAGCGTCGCCTCGTCCACCGTGGTGGGCACCTCGAGCGTGGCGCCGTCGATTTCCACGTACTCCAGCGCGACCTGCTCCTCGCTGCGGTAGCGCGAGGCGTTGGCGTCGTACCAGGCCTGCAGGTCGGCGTCCGACGGCGCTTCGGCGGGCAACGAGGGCGTGGGCAGGTCCAGCAGGGACACGTCGCGGGTCTGGCGGCTGAGCTTGAGGAAAGCCTCGAGCTCGGCGTCGCTGGTCAGCGCGGTGTCGATGATCTGGGCCGGCACCGTGCGGCGCGCCATGTCGGCACGCATGCCGGCCATGAACTGGGCGTGGTTGGTGCCCTGCCCCGCCAGCGTCACGCGGTAGCTTTCCGGGCTGTATTTGCCGTCCACCTGGAACTGGGGCAGCGCCTTGAGCTCTTCGGCCGCGGCCAGCTCGCTGACGGTGATGCCGTCGCGCTCGGCCACCAGGGCCAGCAGCGCCTCGTCCACCATCGCGTCCAGCACCTGGCGCTTGTTGTCCAAGGATTCGAAGGCGAGGCTGTCGAAGGATTCGCCCTGGCGCTGGCGCTCCTGCTCGCGGACCTGGTCGAAGCGGCGGCGGAACTCGTCCTGCGAGATCTCGCGCTCCTGCCCGCCGTAGCCCATGAATTTGGCGGGGCCCTGGATCCTGGCTGCGAAGGTCTCGATGTTGGTCGAGAAGTAGGAATCGACGCCGAAGAAGGCCATGGCGATGATCACCGGGACCAGGATGACGAAGGCGATCCACTTCTTTTCGCGAATGTTCTGCAGCATGTGCGATGGGCCGTGAGGTTGGTGGCCCAGGCGTCCCGGGGCCGGAAAAAACGAAGGCGCCCTTGCGGGGCGCCCTCGAGGATATGGCGGAGTGGACGGGACTCGAACCCGCGACCTCCGGCGTGACAGGCCAGCATTCTAACCGACTGAACTACCACTCCGCTGAAACCAAAGCTTGGTGGGTGCTGAGGGTTTCGAACCCCCGACCCTCGCCTTGTAAGGGCGACGCTCTACCGCTGAGCTAAGCACCCTTACAAGACGCTCAGTTTACAGCATCCTTTAGGGCTTTGCCAGCCTTGAACGCAGGATTCTTGGAGGCCTTGATCTTGATGGTGTCGCCGGTCTGCGGATTGCGGCCCTGGCGGGCGGCGCGCTTGCGGACGGAGAAGGTGCCGAAGCCCACCAGCGTGATGGTTTCGCCCTTCTTGAGTGCCTTCTTGATCGTTTCGATCATGGCGTCGACGGCCCGGCCGGCATCGGCCTTGGACAGCTCGGCGCCATCGGCGACGGCACTCGTAAATTCGGCTTTGTTCATTATTGACTCCCTGAGCGAGGTGACCCCGCATTCTGAAAAACCGGACCCACCCGGCATCGGCCTGGGTCGTGATCCGGTCCACCTGTGCCGTCGCGCCGGGCGGTGGCCCGCACGAAGGTTGCGTTGATTTATACCAGCCGCATTTTACCCGCGCAATACGCGAGAGCCAGATATTTCGCGGGTTTCCGGGGTTTGCGCAACGTCGCGATCAGTGCCTGAGCACGGCGCCGGTACCCTCCTTGGTGCTGGGTTCGCTGCTGGTTTCAGGCGACGGATCCGAGCCCGACTCGCGCGCCAGCGGGTGCACCAGCGCCACGTCCAGCACCTGGTCTATCCACTTGACCGGAATGATCTCAAGGCCTTGGGTAACGTTCTTGGGAATGTCCGCAAGGTCCTTGCGGTTCTCCTCCGGGATCAGCACGGTGCGGATGCCGCCGCGCAGCGCCGCCAGCAACTTTTCCTTCAGGCCACCGATGGGCAGCACGCGGCCGCGCAGGGTGATTTCGCCGGTCATGGCCACGTCCGACCGGATCGGCACGCCGGACAACACCGACACCAGGGCGGTCACCATGGCGATGCCGGCGCTGGGGCCGTCCTTGGGCGTGGCGCCCTCGGGCACGTGCACGTGGGTGTCGAACTTGTTGTGGAATTCGGTGTCCAGGCCCAGCCGCTCGCTGCGCGAACGCACCACGCTGTAGGCGGCCTTCACCGACTCCTGCATCACGTCGCCCAGCTGGCCGGTGAGGATGAGCTGGCCCTTGCCCGGCAGCAGCGTGGCTTCGATCTGCAGCAGGTCGCCGCCGACTTCGGTCCAGGCCAGGCCGGTGACCAGACCCACTTCGCTTTCCTGTTCGGCGCGTCCAAAGTCGTAGCGCTGCACGCCCAGGTACTTGTCCAGGTTCTTGGGCGTCACCGAAACCGCATGCGGCTTGCCGGACTTGCGCGGACCGGCCAGCGCAATTTCCTTGACCACCTTGCGGGCGATCTTGGACAGCTCGCGCTCCAGGTTGCGCACGCCCGATTCGCGCGTGTAGTAACGCACGATGTCGCGCACCGCCGCCTCGCTGACCTTGAGCTCGCCGGCCTTGAGGCCGTTGGCCTTGATCTGCTTGGGCAGCAGGTAGCGCTCGGCGATGTGCAGCTTCTCGTCCTCGGTGTAGCCGGGGATGCGGATCACTTCCATGCGGTCGAGCAGCGGGCCGGGGATGTTGAGCGAGTTGGAGGTCGCCACGAACATCACTTCCGACAGGTCCAGGTCCACTTCGAGGTAGTGGTCGTTGAAGGAGTGGTTCTGCTCGGGGTCGAGCACCTCCAGCAGCGCCGAGGACGGATCGCCGCGGAAGTCCATGCTCATCTTGTCGATCTCGTCGAGCATGAACAGCGGGTTCTTGGTGCCGACCTTGCTCAGGTTCTGCACGATGCGGCCCGGCATCGAGCCGATATAGGTGCGGCGGTGGCCGCGGATCTCGGCCTCGTCGCGCACGCCGCCCAGCGACATGCGCACGAACTTGCGGTTGGTGGCCTTGGCGATGGACTGGCCCAGCGAGGTCTTGCCCACGCCCGGCGGTCCGACCAGGCACAGGATCGCGCCCTTCATCTGCTTCACGCGCAGCTGCACCGCCAGGTATTCCAGGATGCGTTCCTTGACCTTCTCCAGGCCGTAGTGGTCGGCGTCGAGCACGTCCAGCGCGGCCTTGAGGTCCTTGCGAACCTTGCTGCGCTTCTTCCACGGCACGCCCACCAGCCAGTCGATGTAGTTGCGCACGACGGTGGCCTCGGCCGACATCGGCGACATCTGCTTGAGCTTGTTGAGCTCGGCCTTGGCCTTGGCCTCCACCGCCTTGGGCATGCCCGCGGCCGCGACCTTCTTGGCCAGCTCCTCGAGTTCGTTGGGCGCGTCGTCGATCTCGCCCAGCTCCTTCTGGATGGCCTTCATCTGCTCGTTGAGGTAGTACTCGCGCTGGCTCTTCTCCATCTGCGACTTGACGCGGCCGCGGATGCGCTTCTCGATCTGCTGCACGTCGATCTCGCCGTCCACCAGGCCGATCAGCATTTCCATGCGCTGGCCGACCTCCAGGGTCTCCAGCAGCTGCTGCTTGTCGGACAGGCGCGCGCCGAGGTGGGCCGAGATGGTGTCGGCCAGGCGGCTGGGGTCGTCGATGCCCGACAGCGTGGTCAGCAGCTCGGGCGGCAGCTTGCGGTTGGTCTTGACGTACTGCTCGAACAGGGTCATCAGCGAACGCTGCGTGACCTCGAGTTCGCGCTCGTCGCGCTCGTAGGTCGAGTCCACCTCGTTGCCGGTGGCGGTCAGCGCGCCGTCGCGCTCGCCGTAGCCGTCGATCGCCACGCGCGACGAACCCTCGACCAGCACCTTGATGGTGCCGTCGGGAAGCTTGAGCAGCTGCAGCACCTGGGCCAGCGTGCCGACCGGGTACAGGTCCTCGGCCACCGGATCATCGGTGTCGGGCACCTTCTGCGCGATCAGCAGGATCTGCTTGTCGCCGGCCATGGCCAGGTCCAGCGCCTTGATCGACCGGTCGCGGCCGACGAACAGCGGGATGACCATGTGCGGATAGACCACCACGTCGCGCAGCGGCAGCACGGGCAGGTCGACGCGGTGGGGAATGGCGGGGGTGTCTTGCATGGAGGACTCCGTCCGGGCACCGGGGCCCGTCATGGATCAGGTTATGGGGTTCCCGGCGGCGGCTTGCAAGTTATTCCGCCGCAAAAGCATCGGGCCGGAAAGACCGGCCCGAGATTCAAGCACTTGCACCGTCAGCCTCAGTCGCCCGAGGCGGCCTTGGGCGCCGGCTGGGGGGCGCTGGAGTAGATCAGGTAGGGCTCGGTCTGGTGGTTGATCACCGACTCGTCCACCACGACCTTGCTGACGTTTTCCAGCGACGGCAGGTCGTACATAGTGTCGAGCAGCACCGATTCCATGATGGTGCGCAGGCCGCGGGCGCCGGTCTTGCGCTTGAGCGCGCGCCGGGCCACCGCCATCAGCGCGTCCGGACGCACTTCCAGCTCCACGCCCTCCATCTCGAACAGCTTCTTGAACTGCTTGGTGATGGCGTTCTTGGGCTCGGTGAGGATCTTGACCAGCGCGGCCTCGTCGAGCTCCTCGAGCGTGGCGACCACCGGCAGGCGGCCGACGAACTCGGGGATCAGGCCGAACTTGATCAGGTCTTCGGGCTCGACCTCGGCCAGCAGCTTGCCGACCTCGATCTTGCGCTCGCTGGACTTGACCTTGGCACCGAAGCCGATGCCGCCGGCCTCGGTGCTGCGGGCCTGGATGATCTTGTCCAGGCCGGCGAAGGCGCCACCGACGATGAACAGGATGTTGCGGGTATCGACCTGCAGGAACTCCTGCTGCGGATGCTTGCGGCCGCCCTGCGGCGGCACCGAGGCCACGGTGCCCTCGATCAGCTTGAGCAGTGCCTGCTGCACGCCCTCGCCCGACACGTCGCGGGTGATGGACGGGTTTTCCGACTTGCGCGAGATCTTGTCGATCTCGTCGATGTAGACGATGCCCGACTGCGCCTTCTCGACGTCGTAGTCGCACTTCTGCAGCAGCTTCTGGATGATGTTCTCGACGTCCTCGCCGACGTAGCCGGCTTCGGTCAGCGTCGTCGCATCGGCGATGGTGAACGGAACGTTGAGCAGGCGCGCCAGCGTCTCGGCCAGCAGCGTCTTGCCCGAGCCGGTCGGGCCGATCAGCAGGATGTTGGACTTCGACAGTTCGATGTCGTCGTTCTTGATCCGGCTTTCGATGCGCTTGTAGTGGTTGTAGACCGCCACCGACAGCGTCTTCTTGGCGCAGAACTGGCCGATGACGTACTGGTCGAGGACTTCAAGGATCTCGCGCGGCTTGGGCAGGTGGCTGCGGGCGGCGTGCGCCTTCTCCTCGAGCTCCTCGCGAATGATGTCGTTGCAAAGCTCCACGCATTCATCGCAGATGAACACGCTGGGGCCTGCGATCAGCTTGCGCACCTCGTGCTGGCTCTTCCCGCAGAAGGAGCAGTACAGGATCTTGCTGCTGTCGCCGGTGCGGCCCTGGCGGTCTTCGGTCATGCTTTCGCTGCCCTGATGGAATGGGTCTGGATCGAGAATATCACAGGCCGGAAGGCGTCAAACCCCGGCCCGGCGAGGGGCCGGACCGGGGCGTGAAGACGGCGCTGCAAGGGCGTCAGGCGGCCTGGACGGTGTCGTCGGGGCGGCGGTCAAGCACCGCGTCCACGATGCCATAGGCCTTGGCGGCTTCGGCGTCCATGAAGTTGTCGCGGTCGGTGTCCTTGGCGATGCGCTCGATCGGCTGGCCGGTGTGCTTGGCCAGCACGCTGTTGAGGCGGTCGCGCAGGGTCAGGATCTCGCGGGTGTGGATCTCGATGTCGCTGGCCTGGCCCTGGTAGCCGCCCAGGGGCTGGTGGATCATCACGCGCGCGCTGGGCAGGATGTAGCGCTTGCCCTTGGCGCCGGCGGCCAGCAGGAAGGAACCCATGCTGGCGGCCTGGCCGACGCAGATGGTGCTCACGTCGGGCTTGATGAACTGCATGGTGTCGTAGATGGCCATGCCCGAGGTGACCACGCCGCCCGGCGAGTTGATGTACAGGCTGATGTCCTTCTCGGGATTCTCGGCTTCCAGGAACAGCATCTGGGCGACGATGACATTGGCCATGTAGTCGTCGATCGGGCCGACCAGGAAGATCACGCGCTCCTTGAGCAGGCGCGAGTAGATGTCGTACGCCCGCTCGCCGCGGCTGGTCTGTTCGACCACCATCGGCACCAGGTTCAAGGCCTTGATCGGATCCATGCGCGCGTTCCTCGGTTGGGGCCGCTTCAGGCGGCCGGACGCATCAGTTCGGAGAAGCTCAATGCCTGCTCGGTGGCGTCGGCGCGCTCGGCGATCCAGTCGATCACCTGCTCTTCCATCACCCGTCCGCGGAGGCTGGACATGAGGTTGGGGTCGTTGCGGTAGAGTTCAATGACCTGCTGCGGATCCTCGTAGGTCGAGGCGATCAGCTGCAGGGTCTCGTTCAGCCGCTTGCCGTCGAGCTTGAGGTCGTTCTGGCGGGCGACCTCGCCCACCAGCAGGCCGGCGGCGACGCGGTTGCGCGCGGCCCCCAGGAACTGCTCCGCGTCGAACTTGGCATTGGCCTGGCCCTGCTGGCGCGCCTGCTGTTCGGCGTTGGCCGCCATCTGGCGGGCCTCGGCCTGGATCAGGCGCGGCGGCAGCTCGACCCCGGCGTGGGCGGCGACCAGCTTCTCGGCCACTTCCGCGCGCAGGCGCTGCATCAGGTTGCCCTTGAGCTCGCGCTCGAGGTTGGCGCGCACTTCCTGGCGGAACTGGTCGACCTTGCCGCTCTTGATGCCGAAGCTCTTCACGAAGGCTTCGTCCACCTCAGGCAGGTTCGGGGCCGACACCTTGGTGACCTTCAGCGTGACCTTGGCCGACTGGCCGGCCAGCTCGGCGACGCGCCAGTTGGCCGGGAAATCCACGTCCACTTCGCGCTCGTCGCCGGCCTTCATGCCGGCCAACTGGGACTCCAGCGCCGGGAACATCACGTTCGAGCCGAGCACGGTGGCGCCCTTGTCGGCACCTTCGGCCGGCAGGCGCTGGCCGTTGGCGACCGCGAAGGTCTCCACCGTCACCAGGTCGCCCGGCTCGGCGCCGCGCGGCACTTCGTCCCAGCTGCGGCGCTGCTGGCGCAGCGTTTCGATCATGCCGTCGATGTCGGCGTCGGAAATCGCGGCGGTGGCGCGCACGATCTTGAGCTGGGACGGATCGATGGCGCCGAACTCGGGCACCACTTCGAAGGTGGCGGTAAAGCGGATGTCGCCGCCTTCGCCGGCCGGTTCGGCCTGGATGTCGGGGTTGCCGGCGATCTGCAGCTTCTGCTGGCGCACGGCCTCGCCGAAGCTCTCGCGGATCAGCTCGCCGTAGGCCTCGTTGCGGACCTGGGGGCCGAAGCGCTGTTCGATCACCTTCGACGGCACCTTGCCGCGACGGAAACCCTTGATGTTGGCGGTACGCGCGATTTCCTGCAGGCGCTTGCCGACGACGCCGTCGAGGCGTTCGGCCGGCAGGCTGACGGTGAGGCGACGTTCCAGATTGGCGGTGTTCTCAAGCGAGACTTGCATATCCACTCCTGCGACCGCGCCTTGTTTTGGGCGCGAAAATGAAAAAACCCGCGGAGCTTCGGCTCATCCCCGCGCCTCCGTTGCCGGATGGTGCGAAAGGAGAGAGTCGAACTCTCACGGGTTGCCCCACTGGAACCTAAATCCAGCGCGTCTACCAGTTCCGCCACTTTCGCAATGTGCCGCGCGGTGACGATTCAATCGGGAAGATTGGTGGGCCGTGAAGGATTCGAACCTTCGACCTATTGATTAAGAGTCAACTGCTCTACCAACTGAGCTAACGGCCCGTAATCTTCCCGCCGAAGCGGCTGCGACGCGGCATTATGCCGCATCTGTGAACTGGCTGGAACTGGGGTGGAAGACGGGACTCGAACCCGCGACCCTCGGAATCACAATCCGATGCTCTAACCGACTGAGCTACATCCACCACATTGTGACCTGAACCGCATTCCTCCACCCTGTCCCGGCTGGCGCGCCCGGCAGGAATCGAACCTGCAACCGCCGGCTTAGAAGGCCGGTGCTCTATCCGATTGAGCTACGGGCGCCTGCCGGGATGATACCGGCCCGGGCCCGCCTGCATCCATGCGGCGTTGCGGGTCTTGCCTGGACAGCCAACCTGGTCGGGGCAGAGGGATTCGAACCCACGACATCCAGCTCCCAAAGCTGGCGCTCTACCAGGCTGAGCTATGCCCCGGGGGTGAAGCCCGACGCCCGTGCCGGCACGCCGCTCGAAGCCCAACTGTACGGCGGTGGCAACCGGCGGCGCAACGCGCCTGGGGAAGATACCGCCGAACAAAAAGGGTGCCGAAGCACCCTGTCTGCATTAGTGGCGCGCCCGGAGAGATTCGAACTCCCGACCACCAAGTTCGTAGCCTGGTGCTCTATCCAGCTGAGCTACGGGCGCGCAGAAGCGAAATTATGGGGGACGTTGGCGTAGCCGTCAATGCCCATGCATCGACCCAACCTCTTGCCCAAGCACATCAGTCTTTCCCCGAGGGGAACCAGTCTGCGAAATCACCGGATGGAATCGGTGCAGCAAGGACTGGCGGAGTGAGAGGGATTCGAACCCTCGATCAGGCTTTTGACCCGATACTCCCTTAGCAGGGGAGCCCCTTCGGCCACTCGGGCATCACTCCGGGAACTGTTCCCGGCGGCACCTTGGGGGCGCTGCCGGCCGCATAGGATAGCGCCTCAGTCGTCCTTGGGTAAACCCGCGCCGGCATCGGCGGCCACGGGCGCGGCGCCGTCGTCCTTCTGGATGCGCTGGAAGATTTCCTCACGGTGCACGGCCACGTCCTTGGGCGCCGTGATTCCGATCCGCACCTGGTTGCCCTTGACGCCCAGCACGGTAACCGTGACCGAGTCGCCGATCATCAGGGTCTCGCCTACCCTTCGCGTCAGAATCAGCATCGCACTCCCTCCCGATACATCCTTGCACCGGCCCGCGCGGCGCGTTGCCAGCCGCGGTTCCCAGCCGCACGAGCGCGGCTGGGTCCGATGGTAGTTCGGGGTAGCGCGTGGCGCAATGAAGGCCGGGCGATGGATCAGCCCAGGCGTTCGCCTACCCAGGCGGGCACGCTCGCCAGCGCGGACACCAGCGCCGGGCCATCCGCGCCGCCGCCCTGGGCCATGTCTGCGCGTCCGCCGCCCTTGCCGCCGATCTGCGCGGCCACGTGCGACAGCAGTTCGCCCGCCTTCACCTTGCCCAGGGCCGAGCCCTGCACGCCGGCGACCAGCGAGGCCTTGCCGCCCTCGGCCGAGGCCAGCACGATCACCGCATCGGTCAACCGAGACTTGAGCTGGTCAACCGCATCGCGCAGCGACTTCGCGTCCAGCCCCTCGATGCGCGCCGCGACCACCCGCACGCCCTGCACTTCCGGCGCCGAGGCGGCCAGGTCGGCGGTGGCGCCTGCGGCGGCCTTGGCCTTGAGCGATTCCAGCTCCCGCTCGAGCTTCTTCTGCCGGTCCAGCAGCTGGCGCAGCTTTTCGACCACGTCGCCGGCATTGGCACCCAGCAGCTGCGCGGCTTCCTCAAGCCGCTGCTCTTCCTGGGCGATGTAGGCCAGCGCGCCCTCGCCCGTCACCGCCTCGATGCGGCGCACGCCGGCGGCGACGCCGCCTTCGCTGACGATCTTGAACACGCCGATGTCGCCGGTGTGGTGCACATGGGTGCCGCCGCACAGCTCGGTGGAGAACTCGCCCATGCGCAGCACGCGCACGTGCTCGCCGTACTTTTCGCCGAACAGGGCCATGGCGCCGAAATCGAGCGCTTCCTGCATGCCCATGTGGTGCACCTCGGCCTCGGCGTTGCGCCGGATCTCGGCATTCACCATCGCTTCGATGCGCGCCAGGTCGGCGGCCGGGATGGCCTGGAAATGGGAGAAATCGAAGCGCAGGCGGTCGGGCGCCACCAGCGAGCCCTTCTGGGTGACGTGTTCGCCCAGCAGCTTGCGCAGCGCGGCGTGCAGCAGGTGGGTGGCGGAGTGGTTGAGCACGGTGGCCTGGCGGCGGACTTCGTCCACGCGCGCCGAGACGCGGTCGCCGCGCTTGAGCGTGCCCGAGGCCACGCGGCCGGCGTGGCCGTGGAACGTGCCAGCCAGCTTGAGCGTGTCGCGCACCTCGAAGCGGTCGCCAGCCCGGGTCGTCATCACGCCCGCGTCGCCAACCTGGCCGCCGGATTCAGCGTAGAAGGGCGTGCTGTCGAGCAGCACCAGCGCCTCCTCGCCTGCGCGGACTTCGTCCACCGGCTTGCCGTCGCGCACCAGGGCGACGATGCGGCAGCCATCGCAGTCCAGGGCCTCGTAGCCCTGGAACTCGGTGGGCCGCAGCGTGGCCACCAGGTCCGCGGGTAGCGCGGCGGTGCCGGCGAACTTGCTGGCGGCGCGCGCGCGGTCGCGCTGCTGGTCCATCAGCGTGTCGTACTCGGCCAGGGCGCCGTCGGCCAGCGCCCAGCCCTTGTCGGCGTTCTCGCGCAGCAAGTCGGCGATCAGGTCGGGCGGGCAGCCGTAGGTGTCATGCAGCTGGAACAGCTGCTCGCCGCGGATGCGGTTGCCCGAGGCCGCCAGGTAGTCCTGCAGGCGCGCCATGCCGGCATCGAGCGTCTGCGCGAACGCGGCTTCCTCGCCCTTCAGCGCTTGCTCGACCAGCGGCTGCTTCTTCGCCAGCTCCGGATAGGCCTGGCCCATGGCCTCGACCAGGGGCTGCACCATGCGCCAGAACTTGCCGTCCGGGCTGAGCCCGTCGAGCTTCCAGAAGTGGCGGATGGCACGGCGGATGATACGGCGCAGGACATAGCCGCGGCCCTCGTTCGAGGGCAGCACGCCATCGACGATCAGGAAGCTGCAGGCCCGGATGTGGTCGGCGATCACGCGCAGCGACTTGTGCTCCAGGTCGGCGGTGCCGGTGAGCGCGGCGGCGGCCTTGATCAGGTGCTGGAACAGGTCGATCTCGTAGTTGCTGTGCACGTGCTGCAGCACGGCCGATACGCGTTCCAGGCCCATGCCGGTATCCACGCAGGGCGCCGGCAGCGGCACCAGGCTGCCGTCCGGCTGGCGGTCGTACTGCATGAAGACGTTGTTCCAGATTTCGATGAAGCGGTCGCCGTCCTCGTCCGGGCTGCCCGGCGGGCCACCGGCGATGTGGGCGCCGTGGTCGTAGAAGATCTCGGTGCAGGGGCCGCAGGGGCCGGTATCGGCCATCTGCCAGAAATTGTCCGAAGCGTAGGGCGCACCCTTGTTGTCGCCGATGCGGATGATGCGGTCGGCGGGCAGGCCCACGTCCTTGTGCCACAGCTCGAAGGCTTCATCGTCGGTGTGGTAGATGGTGACCAGCAGGCGGTCCTTGGGCAGGCCCCACACGCCGGTCAGCAGCTCCCACGCGTACAGGATGGCATCGCGCTTGAAGTAGTCGCCGAAGCTGAAGTTGCCCAGCATTTCGAAGAAGGTGTGGTGGCGCGCGGTGTAGCCGACCTGGTCGAGGTCGTTGTGCTTGCCGCCGGCCCGGACGCAGCGCTGCGAGCTGACGGCGCGCTTGTAGCTGCGCTTCTCGGCGCCCAGGAACACATCCTTGAACTGCACCATGCCGGCATTGGTGAACAGCAGGGTCGGGTCGTTGCCCGGCACGAGCGAGCTCGAGGGCACGACCTCATGGCCTTTGGACCGGAAGAACTCGAGGAAGTCCCGGCGGATGTCGTTGCTGGTCTTGTTCATGGACGGCGATGGATCCTGGTATCACGTGTGCGGAGGGTCGGTGGCGCGGACGCCCCACCTGCCCACAAAGATGCGGGCGGGCATCGGACGACGCAAGCAGACCGGCTAGACCGCCAAGATTACCAGCCCGCGCCGGGGTCCCGGGCGGGATCTGGGCTATACGTCGTCCTCGTCCATCGATGGCCTGACCGCGGCCTGGGCACTGTCCTGGTCGAAACCGCGCCGAAGCAGGAACTCGACGGCCTTGCGCCGCCGGGCCGGATCGGCCAGTTCAGCGGAGCGGAAGCGGCGATCCACCTGCATGCGGGCGGACTGGCGCCAGTCGGTGTCACAGGTGTCCAGGGCGCACTGCACCTGGTCCCGGTCCAGGCCGTGGCCGGCCAGTTCCTGCCGGATCCGCACGGGCCCATACCCTGCCGACGCCCGGTCGCGGGCAAAGGACGAGGCGAAGCGCGCATCGTCCTGGAACCCCAGGCCGGCCAGTTTCTCGATGGCGGCGTCGGCCTCGGCCGAGTCGGCCCCGCGCAGGCCGAGCTTGCGCTTGAGGTCGCGGCGGGAATGCTCACGCCGGACCAGCAGTTCCAGCGCCTTCTGGTAGGCCTCGGGCTTGGCCCGCGGCGGCCGGTCGGAGAAAGCCATCAACGCCTCCGACCGGCCCGGTGCGGCCTCAGGCCTCGACGGCCTCGGCGTTCTCATCACCGATCACCAGGCCGGGGACGAACTTGTCACGCAGCTTGGCCTCGAGCTCCTTGGCCGCCGTCTTGTTGTCCTTGAGCCACTGGCGGGCATTTTCCTTGCCCTGGCCGATGCGTTCGCCGTTGTAGCTGTACCAGGCGCCGGCCTTTTCGACCAGTTTGGCATCCACGCCCATGTCGATCAGCTCGCCTTCGCGGCTGATGCCCTGGCCGTAGAGGATCTCGGTGACGATGACCTTGAACGGCGGGGCCATCTTGTTCTTGACCACCTTGATCTTGGTCTGGTTGCCGATGACTTCCTCGCCCTTCTTCACCGCGCCGATGCGACGGATGTCCAGGCGCACCGAGGCGTAGAACTTGAGCGCATTGCCGCCCGTGGTCACTTCCGGATTCTGGCCGGGCATCATCATGCCGATCTTCATTCGCAGCTGGTTGATGAAGATGACCATGCAGTTGCTGCGCTTGATGTTGCCGGTGAGCTTGCGCAGGGCCTGGCTCATCAGACGCGCCTGCAGGCCGGGCAACTGGTCACCCATCTCGCCCTCGATTTCGGCACGCGGGGTCAGCGCGGCGACCGAGTCGACCACCACCATGTCCACCGAGTTGGAGCGCACCAGCATGTCGGCGATCTCCAGCGCCTGCTCGCCGGTGTCCGGCTGGCTGACCAGCAGGTCGTCGATGTTCACGCCCAGCTTGACGGCATAGGTAGGATCGAGCGCGTGCTCGGCATCGATGAAGGCCGCGGTACCGCCCGCCTTCTGGCATTCGGCGATGACCTGCAGGGTGAGCGTGGTCTTGCCCGAGGACTCCGGACCGTAGATTTCGATGACCCGGCCCTTGGGCAGGCCACCGATGCCCAGCGCGATATCGAGCATCAGCGAGCCGGTGCCGATCACCTCCGCCGGCTCGCTGGACTTGTCGCCCATGCGCATGACGGCGCCCTTGCCGAACTGCTTCTCGATCTGGCTCAGGGCGGCCGTGAGCGCGCGCTTCTTGTTCTCGTCCATCGCGGCCGTCTTCTTGGTGTCGTCCATGGGGGAGCTCCTGGAGGTGTCGTTTTGGGTTGTCGCCAGATTATCGGGCGGATGTCTCACAGGCTGAGAACCCGACCGGCCTGCGGATTTTCCCTTGCCCTGTGCAGCCGCGGCAGCCGTTTCGGCCTCGACGCGCTGTAGGGAAAGGGACTTCTTCGCCGGCGATTTCTTCTTCCCGAAGCTCAACGGTTCGGCCTGACGAGGCCGCAGTACAGCCCTTCGATCGCGAAATCCTGGTCGGGCGTGACCACGATGGGCGCGAAATCGGGGTTGCGCGGCAGCAGGCGGATGCTGTCCCTGCCGATCTTGAGCAGCTTGACCGTGATCTCGTCGTCGATGCGCGCGACCACGATCTGGCCGCTGCGGGCGTCCCGGGTGCGGTGCACGCCGATCAGGTCGCCATGCAGGATGCCCTCGTCCCGCATCGAGTCGCCCTTTACCTTGAGCAGGTAATCGGGCGCCGGCGAGAAGAACACGCGGTCGAGCAGCACCATGTCGTGCAGGCCGGCATCAGCGCCGATGGGCAGGCCGGCGGCGACCTGGCCCAGGACGGGCAGGCGGAGAAGCTCGTCCCCGACCACCGCGACGGGTTCGGCGGCCGGGGACGAGACAAGGCGGATGCTGCGGGCCTGGCCGGCCACGCGCCGGATGGCGCCGGCCTGTTCCAGGGCCTCGATGTGGTATTGGGCCGCGCGCACGCCCTTGAAGCCGAAGGCGTGGGCGATTTCCACCTGCGAAGGCGGCACGCCATCGGCCTCGATGCGCTCGGAGATCATGGCCAGGATGGCCTGCTGGGTATCGGTCAGTTCCATTAGTAGTAATACTACTAACAAGCCACCCTGCCCTGTCAAGCCCTTTCGCGCCTGGGATCAGGGCTGGGCCGGTCCCTCGCCGCCGACCGCCTGTCGCGCGCCGGCCACGATGCCGGGCAGCCGGCCCGCGCACAGCGTGTCAAGTTGCTCCCGGGTCATGTCGCGTACCGCCCCCGCCTGGCGATCGGCCAGGCCGACCGGGTAATCACCCGCTTTCAGCGCCGGCAGCGCGCCCAGGATCTGGTCGACCTCGACCTGCTCGGCCGCAGAGAGCTCCCCGCCGGACGCCACGCGTGCCTGCAGTGCCGCGGCGCGGGCTTCCCGGCTCGCGATCGATTCGGCCAGGAACGCCTGGATTTCGACGGACAGGTCCGGCTGGCCCCGGGCGATGCAGGCGGCGTTGAGCGCCTTGAATCGCAGCAGGTCCGAGAACACGGCCGCGACCACCGGCGATGGCGCGCGGTAGTCGGGGTCGCGCGGACTGCAGCGGCATTCCTGAGGCAGCCCGCTGCCGATCGACCAGCGGTGCATCAGCCGGCAGCCGCCCGCCGTGTCGGCGGTCAGGGTGAGGTAGATCCGCGATTCGATCGGCGCCTGGCCCGGCGCCTGGCCCCGCGGCTCGACCAGCAGCGTGGACGAGGACAGGAAATGATCCGCCGGCACCCGCGCATCGAAGGATGCGTGGTGACCCTCGACCGCCGTGGCCAGCATGGATTCGGCCCGCGACTGCAGCACCGCCGCGCAGGCGGGCGTATCCAGGCGTGCCGCCGGCTCGTTCCTGAAGGCCTCCAGCCGGGCCCGCGCCTCGGCGACGTGCGGGCTGTCGGGGTAGTCGCGAAGGTAGGCGACGTACGCTCCGATATCGTCGCCGCCAGTGATGAATTCCCAGCGCGACTCCGCGTCCCACAGGGCGGACTGCGCCATCGCAGGCGAGATGGAAAGCCCAAGGGCGAGCAGCAGGACACGCATCGGAGGTTCGTCCGGACCAGGAAAACGCGAGATTAGGCGGGCGCCAAAAGCGTCGTCAAACCGCCAGCTCCAGCAGCCCCCGCAGGGACGCCACCACGGTCTGGCGCCGCACCGCGTCGCGGTCGCCGTCGAAATGGAACAGGCGGGCCTGGGGATAGCCACCGCGCCGCTTCCAGCCGATCCAGACCGTGCCCACCGGCTTGTCGGTGGTGCCGCCGCCGGGCCCGGCGATGCCGGTGACGGCGACCGCGATGCTGGCGCCCGAGGTCACCAGGGCGCCCGAGACCATCTCCAGCACGGTCTCGCGGCTGACCGCGCCGTGTTCGGTCAGCGTCTCCGGGCGCACGCCCAGCAGGGCCTGCTTGGCCTCGTAGCTGTAGGCCGCCATGCCGCAGTCGAACCAGGCCGAGCAGCCCGGGATGTCGGTGATGGTCTTGGCGATCCAGCCGCCGGTGCAGCTTTCGGCGGTGGCCAGCATCAGGTGGTGCGACTGCAGCGCGGCGCCGACGTCGGTGGCCAGCGCATGCAGGGTGTCGTCCAGTATCCGGGCGGCGTCGTCCATGGCCGTTAGACTATAGGGCCGCTCCTGCCTTTGCCATCCGGATGTCCGCTTCGGAAACCGCCCAACATACGCCGCTGATGAAGCAGTAAGCGGGTGCGCTTTGATCTACGCTTTTTATCTATACCTATCAATGGATTGAAGAGGCACCCTCAGGTTGTAGCTGCATTTGGCTACATTATGGCTACGTTTCTGGGGCATTCGGCCGCACTTTCCGCTGTTTTTCGCAGCCGTGGATCCGCTGGCGCGCCGTCCTTTTTGAGCGCCCTGCCCGGCGTCAGAACCGCCCCATCGGACCCGCTCCAGGCCATCTCCCGCCGGGCCTCGTCGCCCTCTATATAAGGTAGGAGTGGGAGCTGCTCGGCCCCTTCGACGTGATTGCCCTGCCCCGTTGACCCGCCGGCTTGTCCAGGTCGCAGACGCAACGCCGTTGAACCGGAAGTGCCGCGATTGTTCTTGATGAGGACCTAGCCCTGGCGACCCCGACCTCAACATCGGTGGATAGCTGCTCATCGTCGGGGCTCCGCACAGCAGCAAGCTCGCGTTCCAACCAGAGCAAAACGGCTAAAGTCGATCGCATCCGTCGAGCTGTATAGCTGCGACAGCAGCCCACGAAAAATGACAGGAAAGCCATGGCCAAGCCTCAGGACCTCTTCTTCGAAGCACGCTTCCTCGATAGCTACGCCGGATCCATTATTTCTGACCCAGCTACCGCCATCGTGGAACTCGTGGCCAACGGCTGGGATGCATACGCAACCAAGGTGCAAATAACCTGGCCTGACCCAAAGACGGGGCGACAGTTCGCCGTCCAAGATGACGGAAAGGGCATGTCTCTCGAAGAGTTTCAGTTCATATGGCGGGCAATGTCCTACGACCGAGTGGCTCGCTCTGGCAATACCAGTCAACCACCTCCGGACTTGGTTGGCTTGCCGCGACCAGTGTTTGGGCGAAATGGAAAGGGCCGGTTCGCAAGCTTCTGCTTTTCGAGCGAATACCTCGTGTCGTCCTGGAGAGACGGAGCCAAGTTTACTTGCCTCGTGAAGAGGACCCCCACCAACCCCTTGGTGATAGACGTAGTCGAGCACATCAAGTCCGGGGCCAAAGGCCATGGAACCGAGATCAAGGGCGTGGGAGAGATCTCACAAATCGGGCTTGATGAGGCCGCCGCGCGAGACATCATTGGCGGACGGTTTTTGGCCGACCCTCAGTTCCAAGTCTATCTAAATGATCGGCTGATTTCTTTTTCTGATATCTCGCGCCAGTCTCTACTTACAACGCAGATGCACATTCCCGGCGCGGGCAATATCACGATCCACCACATTGACACGCGCAAAGCAGACAAGACCACCAAGCAACATGGGATTGCGTGGTGGGTCCAACGCCGTGCGGTTGGCGATTTCGGATGGAGAGGTAGCGACGTAGAACGGGTTCTGGACGGCAGAACATCGGAAGCAAAGCGATTCACGTTTATCGTGGAAGCGGACTTTTTGAATGACTCGAACGCCGTCAAAGCTGACTGGTCAGGATTCGACGAGAACAACCCAACGTGGAAGCTCGTGCAGCCTCAAGTTCAACAGCGCATTCGGGAGCTAATCGAAGACACCAACCGGAGCGCGCGCGAAGGAAAACGCTCGAGTGTATTTGATCGGGTGGGATCGTCATTGAATGCCCTGCCGCCGCTGAGCAAAGACCGCGTCGCCTCGTTCGTCAATGAGGTCGTAGATAACTGTCCTAACTTCGGCGAACAGGAAATCATTCAACTAACCACGATCCTCACTAAGCTCGAAAAAAGTCAGTCGCTCTACGGCCTTCTCGAAGCTCTTCATAGCCAAACCCCGGACGACTACGACGCCCTCAACGAAATCCTCCGAAACTGGACGATTGGATTGGCGAAAATCGTTTTGGATGAGATTCAAACTCGCCTTCGCCTGATTGATGAGCTCAAGCAGAAACTAGACATCCCTGGCGTTGATGAGGTGCATGAACTTCAACCGCTGTTCAATAAGGGGCTCTGGATGTTCGGAGCGGAGTTTGAATCTATTGAGTTCACCTCAAATCAAGGAATGACGAAGGTCATTCAGACAATATTTGGCGACAAGAATGGCCGCGGAAGCAGGAACCGCCCTGATTTCGTAGTTCGCGATGACAGCAGCATCGGACTATATGCCCGATCTTCCTATGATGAACAATCGAACGAAAATGGGATCGCTCATTTAGTTATTGTAGATTTGAAAACGACTGACCTTGCGCTCGGATCGAAAGAGAAAGAGCAGGTGTGGAAGTATGTTAAAGAGCTACGGAACAAGGGATACCTTTCAGCAACAACCAAGGTGGATGCCTTCATTCTTGGCGATCGAATCGAACCTGGAGAGGCGGAGCCGCGCACCGAAGGAGACTGCGTAAAGATTGCACCTATGCTCTATGACACCATTCTTCGGCGCGCCGAAAAGCGGCTCCTGAACCTCTATTCAAAAGTAAAAGATGCGCCGTTTCTTGAGGACCAGCGAGACGCTATGGAGAGCTTTCTTGGCGAAGTAGAAGTTCGTCAAGCGGGCCTGCTTGACGAGGTTGTCCGTTAATACCGGCGCCAGCGTCGAAACTTTCCCGGCGGAAGCAGTTGGGAAAGTATCATGTAGCATCCCGCACCAGTGGCGGCGCCTGGCGCGTTAAGTGGTAGCGGGTTGCGGGCTTTCTCGCGTTTCAATCTGACTAAAACGCGGCTCGTTAGTTTGTTTGCATCGCGCTTCCCTTGCGAAAGCTGCGCCGCCTGCTATTTCTGACAGTGCGATCCTTGGTCGGGTCGGAGCTCACCGGAAACGGTGGGCCTTTTTTCGTTTCACCCCCTTGCGCATCGGCCGCTCTCTGTTTCCCTGTTGAGAAGCAAAAAAAACTTCTCACTCAATGGAGACCCGACCATGCGCCACTTGCTCGTTCCGCTTGCACTGCTCGTTCCCTTCGCCGCGTTCGCCGACACCACGGCCCAGCGGCTCGCCGCGTTTCCCGAAGCCTCGGTCGTAGAGGAACGTTGCCTGGTCCGCGGGGCGATGACGGTGGGAGACACGCCCCTGCCCCATGCCACCCTGGACTTGGTGAACCGCGACACGGGCGACGCCCACCCGGTGAAAACGGGGAAGGACGGCGTCTATGAGGCCACCGTTCCCGCAGGCGCCGTCTACCGCGAGCGGCTCACCAGCGACACGCTCCGCCGTTCCCGGACCACCGGCTCCCTTATCCCGCCTCAGGTGGAGACGCCCTGGGTGATGTGCCGCGTGGGGGTCGTCGAAGTCGGCGAAGCGGTCCGCGCTGACGGGGGTGCGCAATGAACGCGCTGCGCCTGTTCGTCCTGCTGTCCCTTGCCGTGCTGGCCCTGTTCTCTGCTCCGGCCCACGCCAACCTGGGCGGCAAGCTGACCTCGGATCTGCACGGCGTCGTCGTGGACGTGGACAAGCGCCCCGTGGCCGGGGCCGTCGTCATCGTCGAGCACCTGGAGACGGGCCGCGTCGTCGTGCGCAAGACCGGCACCAACGGGCGCTGGCGCGCCATGAACGTGCGCTCCGACGGCCACTACCGCATCACCGTGGTGTCCGAACTGGGCGTCGTGCGGTTCCAGCCGGGCCGGGTGCTGCTGGGCGAGCGCATGCGCCGCAACGCCGTCGTGGGGGTGGACGAGACGAACCCGCCGACGTTCATGCGCGCCTGGCAGTGGAACCAGGATCGCTTCCTCGACCGCGCGTAAGCCGTGCACCGCTGGGGACGCAGCCAGAAATACCACCGACGCCCGCGGCACCTGTATGCCCTGCTCTTCGAGAACGGCTGCTCCTACATCGGCCAATCCGTGGACCTGAAGGAGCGCGAGCAGCAGCACCGGCGGCCGGCCGGCGGCTGGTGCGGAAAGCCGTTTCAGTGCGTGCCCTTGGGCCTGGTCCAGAGCACCGAGCACCAGGCCCAACACTACGAGCACGCCTGGCGACACGTGGCGCACACCCACGGCTGGACGATCTACGCCAAACCACCAGGCGTGGTGGTGAACCACCGCCGGCAAATGTCGCTGCAACGCTACCTGCTGGCGTGGACGCTGCGCTGGCCGCGGGGCTATTCGCGCAACTGGGCCTGGCGGCTGTTCAAGGCCGCAGTGGCAGTTTCTGCCGCTGCAGGGGTGCCGTTGCTGTTGCTATAAATAGACCTTCAAATGCTGCTTGAGCAGCTTTGTGGCTGTGGCTTCCGCATCTTGCCAATCCAGTTCAATGCGCACGGGGAACGAGAACTCGCCTTGCTCGGCCAAGTTGTCGGCCGTGAACCATCCCGCCAGACGACCTTTCACCTCGGTCCTACCGGCCAGCTCTTCGTCTTTCTTCAACATGAGATCCAGGCCCAGCTCTTCGGGACGGCGGCCTCGACGGAACTGACCGCAGATGCCTTTAACGCGCTGTCCGATCACCTCTTCGTAAACCCAGTGGAAATCCGGGCTGTCTGGGCGCGGCGTGAAGTAATCCTTGAACGGAACTTCCCGAGGAAAGTTCGACAGACCAGCAATGTCGGAAAGGAAGGGGACGGTGCTGGGTTTGAGATCGGGCGGCAACGGCAATCCGAACGGCTCCCACGCGCGCTCTACACCGTCGTCCTCGCCATCAACGAAGTTAAACGCTCCTTCTGCATCTACTTCCACTACGAACCCGGTTGCCGTTGCTGCGCCGCTGTTCGCTATGCAAAGGGTCAGCGTCAACATGCCCTCTTGAAAGTTCAGCCGTTGGTGCAGGTTCGTTAGTATTTCCAGCAGCCCACCTAGCCAGGCTTGGCGGTCTTCGTGATATTTCTCGACGGTGCGCTTGGTGTAGAGCGTAGCGCCAATAGCCGGGACGGTTTGGGGCGGAAGGTCTTCCTGGATAGCTTCTATCGCACGTTGAATAAACGCCGATGTCAGGGGACGGAAACGCTTCACAGTGCCCGCGATGATCTCCACCTCGGTGTCGTCGATTTCCGGCCACACGCGGATGGTCGGCACGCGGCCCTCCAGCGACTTCATCCGGCGCTCGAGTTCCTCGACCTTCTTAACTTGGGGATCTGGCTCGGGCGGCAGCTTCCACGCGTCCGGCGCGAGCACGGCCGGGACGCCCGCCCTCCGGGCCAGCCGCTCCAAGGTGCGGTCCGCCGTGAGCAGCACCAGCTCGGACCTACCCCCGTCCCGGTAGGCCAGCACCTCGTCCAGGATCGCTTCGTCTGGCTTGCTGGTGTCGATCCAGGCCGGCACGTCGCGCTGGTTCGGCAACACCTCGGGCTCGCTGAAGTAAACCCGCGGGTTCTTTTCCTTCAGCACCACGGGTTTTCCAATCTCCAGGCCCAGGGTCGCTTTGAGCACCCGCTCCGCCGCCCGGTGCCGTCGGCCGTTGGGGCCGTGGTTGTGGGCGTCGAGTTCTCGAAGCACGGCCGTCAGCAGGACCAGCTCCACCTCGTCCGCCTCCGTGATCTCGCTCCACGGCAGGTCGGACGGTTGTTTGAACTGTTCGAGGAAGTTGGTATCGGGGGCGAACGTGGCTTTCATGCCCCCATGATGGGGACGGCACCCCCGTCCCCGCAATCGCCCCGGTCAGATGCCCGCGCCGTGGTCCTGCCCCTGCTCCCGCCGCGCCTCGCGCCAGACGCCCAGCCGCTGGAGGAAGGCTTGGGCTGCGTCCTTCACCACGCTGCGCTCGTCGTCGGACAGCGCGGATTTGGCCGCCTTCTTGTCCTCGTGCTCGCTGCGGACCGCCTGGGCCTGCACCAGCGCCTGGGCCGGGGTCTGGATGCCGGCACCGGTGGCGGTGTCCTTCAGGCGCTCCAGGCCAAAGCGGTCCTTGAGGCCTTCGATGTCCTCGGTGGTGCCGTAGGCGCGGTAGCTGCCGCTCGTGAGCCGCGAGAACGCGACCAGGGCGCTGTGGTTGTCGAGCATCGAGCTGTTCACCTTGTGAAAAACGTCCTGCTTGCTCGCGCCTTGGGCTTTGTGGATGGTCGTGGCGAAGTTGTGCCCCAGGTGGCAGAAGTGCTCGGTGTTGAAGACCACCACGCGGCCGTTGTCCTTCGCGATCGGCGACTGAAGGCGCACCTGGAGGTCCACGCCGCCCTTGAGTGTGTTGGCCCGGCACCCGATGACCACGCCGGCGCTGCCGTTGACCACGCCCAGCTTTTCGTTGGTGTCGGTGAAGCGCACCCGGTCGCCCCGCGCCAGGGGCAGTTCGACCCACTCGCCGTTCTCCTTGGCCCGCACCACCGTGTCCTGCGCGCCCACCTGGCCACTGGCCTTCAGGCCTTCCCGGATCCCGCGGTTGAGCGCGGCCACTTCGAGGCGCGAATGGCCCAGCACCAGTTTTTCGTCGGCCGGCACCGGGCTTTTCAGGTAGTCCTGCACCACGGCGTCGATGGCCTGGTCCTGGGTGTCGTAGTCGTCCAGGGCGCCCTTCTTGTCGAGCGCGGCCAGGATGCGCGTCCCCATCTCGGCCGATTGCCGGCGGGAGCGCGTGCCTTTTTTGAGGTCGGCAAAGTCGCCCTTCTCGTCGCGGTTGTAGAACAACAAGGCCAAGTCGCGGTCCTCCTGGCTCTTCTGCCGGCGGATCTCGGTCAGCTTGGCCCCGTCCACCGCGCGCTTGGCCAGGGTGAGGCCCGAGCCGGCGCCGATGGGCTGGAGTTGATTCTCGTCGCCCTGCAGGATGACCTTGGCCCCCGCCTGCTGTGCGTGCGCCAACAGCTGGCGGGTCTGGTTGGTGTCGATCATGCCGGCCTCGTCCACCACCAGGACATCCTTGGCACCCAGCTCCACGCGGCCCTTGTCCAGGCGGCTCAGCATCTTGGCGACGCTCACGCACGGCATCCCGCTCTCGTGCTCGAGCTTCTGCGCGGCGGCGTTGGAAACGCACACGCCCAGCATGCGGAAGCCCTGCGCCTTGAAAGCCTCGCTGTAGCAATCCGACACCGTGGTCTTGCCGGTGCCGGCGAAGCCTTCCAGGACAGCCACGCCCCCGCTGTCGTGGGCAAGGTGCTCCACCGCTCGGCGTTGCTCGCCCGAGAGGGTGAAGCCCTTTCGCTGCTCGTAAGCTTCAATCGCGGCGTCCACCACGGGCGCCGGCACTTTGAGCGCGGTCTCGTCCTTGCGGCTCTCGATCCGGTGCACGACCTCGTTTTCCCAGTCCACCATCCAGGGTGCCGCGTAGCGGGTCTCGGCGTGGCGGCGGGCCAACGTGGTGCCTTTGTCTTCCTCGGCCAGGCGCTCGGCCTCGATGGCGACCAAGCCCTGGGATTGCTTGAAGGCCTCCACCTTTTCCAACAGCTCGGGAAGCCGAACCTGGCCGGCGAACTCCTGGCCCAGGGCGTCTACCAGGTGGTGGTCGCAGAGCACGGCTTCGTTGGCGTGCAACCGCTCCAGGATCTCCGCTTCGGACTTCTGCTGCATGCGCACGTCGCCCAGGGCCTTGAGGTGGGCAATGGTCGGAACCTCCCCTTCGGGCATCGCGTCCAGGGTCCGCTGCCACAGGGCGTCCATCTCGGCATACGACGGTTCGTCTTTGTGGCGGCGCGTGGCCAGGCAGGCGGTCTGCGCGTCCACGCCGTGCTGCTCCTGGTATTCAAGGATTTCCTGCCGCCGGCTGGAAAACTTCTCGCACAACGCATCCGAGATGCCGTTGACCTTGTAGAGCACCCGGCCGGTTTCCTTGCCGTCGGCGTTTAGCTGGCGCTCGGTCGAGATGCCATAGCCCAGCTCGCGCATGTTCATCGCGAGTTCGTTCTTGTAGATGGCGTCGGCCGCCACCCGGTGCCGGTAGAGCTCCTGGGCGTCGAAGGTTCCCCACTTCCCGTCCACGCCCTTGGCGACCCCGAAAACCAGCGTGTGGGTGTGAATATTGACGTCCTGGTTTCGGGAGCTGAGGTGGTCGGCTTGCATGTAGATCAGCCCCTGCGTCGCGATGACGTCCTTCCCTGCCCGTCCGCGGCGTGTTTCCACCTTGTCCTCCAGCCATCCCATCGCCACGTCCACCGCCTTGCGGTGCGCGTTGAGGACGGCGTCGCGCTCTTCCCCCTGCGCGATGGCGAATGGAAGGCAGAACGGCTTAGGCGGTGTAAACGTCAGGTCGAAACCGACGCGGTGCCCGCCTTCGAGCTTCGTCATAGCCTTGCCGTTCTTGTCCAGCTTGTGCTTCCCGTCGCGGCCTATCTTCGCGACCTCGTGCGGCATTTCACCCGCGTTGCGGCATAGCGCCTTCCCGCTGGGCGAGAAGCCCTTGGCAAGCGCCAGCATGGCCGCCTTCTCGACCGGCTGGCCTTCCAGCGCCAGGTCCGCGTCGCCGGCGAGGCGGCCACCCCAGCGGGTGTTTTCCTCCTTCTGCCCTTGGCCGTTGGTGTAATACTCGGTCGCCAGCAAGTAATCGACGACAGCGTCGCCGTTCTTGTTCGCCCCGCGGGCGCTCAATCGTTGAATGGAAATCATGCTTGCAGGGCCTCCGCCGAAGTCCCGGGATTTCTACTCGGGCGATAGAAGTTGACCCGCGGTTTGACGATGCGACGAAGGTGAGGGGTCAAGTCTACGAAATGCCCTTTGTCCCTAAGCATCTTGTGGACATCAAAGTTCCAAAACGCCACCGCGACCGGAACGCCCCGTAAGCGAAGCTTATTCACCGCCGGAACGAAGTCTCCATCGCCCGAAACGAGGATCATCTGGTCTTCCTTCCTATCCATGAGCTCGAGGCCATCGAGCACCATGTCCGAGATGATCTCGCAATCGACCATCTTCTCGCGATCGTCCATGCTCCTTTGGTGTTGGATGACAGCCCAACCGGCTTTTTTCGCCTCGTCAAACTGACATTTGCGCGTCTTACGGTCCCATTCGCCTACCGAGCCGTAGATGGTTGCTTTTCGGGCCACACCGCCCAAGCTCAGCATTTCCAACAGAACAGGGTAGTTGATCTCGTAATCAAAACAGTAGGGACGCGCGTCCTTAAAATGGTTCCTCGTCGCCGACAAAAGCAGGTTCGAGTTGTCCACGTAAATAAATGTTCCCACTTGGCCTCCCTGGTTAGAAAAGAACGAACTACCCTTCAATCCAGTGAAGCAGCATTCGCCCGACTGACAAGGTGCCTGCGCTGCAGCCGCGCACGGTGTCGAGCTGTTTTCCTACAGACAGCGGCTAGTCGCGCCGTCAAAGTGAGTGCGTCGTCCAGGCCATTGCACCGCGTGCACGCGGGGCCAGGGGCAAAAATCCCTAACAAAGCGCCGACGGCCCAAGGCCCCTTTTTGAGGGGCCTTGCGTTTGAGGGGTCAGGCTCCATGTCTTACTTCGTCGGCCGTGGGGAGCGCGGCGGATCCTGGAGAAGCGGATGGCCAAGGTCGGGCGCAATGACCCCTGCCCGTGCGGCAGCGGGAAGAAGTTCAAGAAGTGCCACGGCGCGCCTAAGGAGGCCCCGGTGAAGCGTCCGCCCGGTCCGCCCCAGGAGGTGTTCGAGGCCTTGATGCGACGGGCCCAGGCCCAACAGGCCCAGCGTGTGCGGCAACAAGGCCACGGGCGTCCGATCATCTCCGACACCATCGGCGACAAGCGAATGGTCGCCGTGGGCAATACGGTCATGAACGGCCCCTGGAAGACGTTCCCCGATTTCTTGCTGGCTTACCTCAAGAGCCGCTTCGGCCTCGAATGGGGCCAGGCGGAGACGGCGAAGCCCGAGCCAGAGCGCCATCGCCTGTTCCACTGGTTGGCCGCATTGGGCGAAGAGATAAAGCGCAGCACCGTGCTGCCCGATGGCACCCATATGAGCCGGATGACCGGCGCGTCCCACGCCGTCCTGACCCTGGCTTACAACCTCTACACCATCGAGCACCATATCGACGACGAGCGCGACCGTGCAGCGTTCCAGTCCATCCTTCACCGACTACGTATCGACGACCAGTTCCAGGGGGCCCGCCACGAGGCGCGAGCCGCCGGTTTTTTGCTGCGGGCTGGGTTCAAGCTCACCTGGGAAGACGAGCAGGTGCGCCAGGAAGGTGGCCACGGCGAGTTCGTCGCCACCTTCCCGGAGACCGGGCGCGCGTTCTGGGTCGAATGCAAAATGCGCCAGGCCGACCGACCCGATGCACCGATGCGGTATGCGCGCCGCTTGAGCGAAGCGTTGCAGAAGGCTACGGACCTCGAGCGGCTGGTGTTCGTGGAGCTGGCCTATCCCACGGGTCCGGTCGACGACGAGACCGGGGGTTGGCGTGGCGAGGCTATTAACCAGCTGCGGCTGTTTGAAGCGCAGCCAGAAGCCTCTGATCTCCCCCCTGCCCTCGTGATCCTGTCCAACTACCCCGAGCAATGGCAGCTGGACGATCCCTTGGTGGGCGCCGGCGCAGTGATGGAAGGATTTCGCACCGATCGGTATCGGATGGGCGAGGAAGAAGAGCTGTTCGCCGCCATCGAAGCCCGGGAGCGCGACCGAGAGATCCACTTCCTCTGGCGCTCCCTCCAAGAGCACTCGCGCATCCCTACGACCTTCGATGGTTCCTTGCCCGGCATCGACCCCGAGAAGCGCCTTGTCTTCGGTGGCTCCTACCAGCTTCCAGACGGTCAGCTGGGCGTGCTGGAGGAAGCCACGGTCGTGGAACAATGGAAGCAGGCGGCCTGCTTCATGCGTCGGGCCGATGGCAAGCGGGTGATGGTCAACATCGACCTGACCGAGGCCGAGCTGGACGCCTGGAAGCACCACCCCGATACGTTCTTCGGCGAGCTGAGGCCTTACCACCGCCCTGCCAAGGACGCGATGGACCTCTATCAGTTCTTCCACGCCACCTACGCGAACACCCCGCGGGAGAAGCTGCTGGAGTTCATGGCCCACCACTCCGACATCGCCGAACTGCAAGAGATGCCCCAGGCCGAGTTGGCCAAGCGCTACTCCTACGCGCTGGCCGTCAGCGTGGCGAAGGACGGGCCCCGACCCGTGGCCCCGAAGTGGCAGCAGTGGCTGCGCAAGCCTCCCCCCAAGAAATAGCCCGCCTTGGCCGGGCTGCCTGCTGGCCGCTGAACGAGAATCCGACCCCCTTGCGCCGCGGCGCCTATTTGCCAATATGGTAAATAGACCAAACAGCCCGAGGGGGTGCGAAGTGTTGAACAGTCAGCGTGGTGCCATGACCGGGGGTGCCCTGTGAGCCAAGCGAACATGGGCCTGCCCACTATCTTCATCGGCGGCTTCGGCATGGTGCTCCTGGCCGGTGCCCAGCAGATGCGCTCCTGGACGATGGCCTTCGCCGCTTTCACCGTTTTCGGCTTCCTGTTCCTGCTGTGGGCCATCAGCCTGCAGAAGGCGTCGCAATACGCCTGGCTCGTGGCCCGGTTCCGCTCCACCGAAAAGGTGGCGGCCCGACCCGGCGCGTTCTTCAAGGGCGCGGTGCTGGGCCTGGCGTGGTGGGTGGTGGGCCTGTTCGCCTACAAGCTCGACATCGCCCAGGTGAACAGCCACGGCCGCCAGGTGCTGCTGCTCGCGGTCATGCTTGGCGTGTTCCTGCTTCCCTTGCTGACCGGCTGGCTGTGGAGCGCGCTGTCCGCGGCGCGTATCCCGGAAGCTGCCCAGGGCGTGGGCGGCCCCATCACGGCGGGCGGCGCGGTGGCCGGCGGCTGGAAGGCGCTCAAGATCGTGTTGATCCTAGGTTTTGCACTGGTCGCGCTTGTGGTTCTGTCGGTCGTTGCCATGCTCGGTGCGCCGTTCCTGCTGGCCTGGATGGGCGGCTAGCCCGGCGTTCGCTTTGCCGCCAAGCCCTTGATGTGTTCCAGCACCTGCCTCTGGCTCTTTTGAGGCAGTTTGGACACCTGGAGGATGATGTCGGCCATCAGATCGTTGGTGGCGTGGAAATACACCGCCGGCATGCCCAGTGCATCGGCCAGGGCCTGCAGGGTTTCGGGATCGGGCAGCCGGTCCCCTCCCTCGTAGCGGGAGATCCGGGAGGCTCCGTTGTTCTCGTCTTCGATGCCCAGCGCAACGGCTCCCAGTTTGCCCTGCGTCCAACCGCGATCCTCGCGGGCGGCACGCAATCGGCTACCGAAAATGGTCTTGGTTGGCTTGGCAGACGGCATAACGCTCATTCTGCCGGGTTCACTCTACGCTGGCATTTACCAGTTTGGCAAATGGCTGGAGGGGTGCCAGGCCGGTTCCATTGGCGGTGCTCTGCCAGGTAGGCCGCCACGGCCGGCGCCCCGCCCCCGTGCACGGCCTCCAGCTCTGCCAGGGTCAGGGGAGCCATGGCCGGTGAAGGGGCGTCCATCGTGTCGGACTGCGCCGCGTAGGCCACCTGCTCGGGCTCGCCGAACCGGGCTCGGTGCGCGGCCAGGAGCGCGTCGACGTCGGTGCCGTCGGGGCGGGCCTCGCGGGCAGTGCGGTAGAGCTCGGCCTCGAAGGCGCCCATGGGCACCATCAGGGGGTCCAAGCGGTCCGGGTCGCGGTCAGTCGGCTCCATAAATCCTCTCCATTTCCCGCTGGAGCTCTTCTTGCGACAGCCCCACGGGCCGTTCCGGGGCCGGGGGCTTCGCGACCGGAGCCGGTGCCTGGGCGCCCGCGGGCTTCAGGGTCCACTCGGCCGCAACCTGGGCTTCGCGCTTCTTGGGCAGTTCCACCCCAGGGAAATCGAGCAACAGCGGGTCGCCACTGGTGAAGACGATCGCGCGGATGCCCCAGCCCAAGGGGCCCATGGCCTTGCCCTTGCGGAAACCGAGCTTGTCGGTGAGGTCGCTGGACGACACCACGCCCCGGCTTTCCTCGTGCACGTGCGCGCCGTCCCCGTGGTTGCGCCAGGCCACTTTGTTCTTGCCCAGCAGCCTTGCCACTTCTTCCCGTGTCTCGCCGGCTTGCACCTGGCAAACGATGTGCGTGCCCACCATGGACAACAGGCTCTTGGCTTGGTGCTCGCCGTAGACAGCCTTGAGCTGGCCCGTGTCTTGACACGCGGCGAGCACGACGACGCCCTTGCTGCGCCCGCGGTCGATGAGCGGGGCCAGGTTGATGACCCCCAGGCTCGGGAGCTCGTCGAGGATGAAGTGGATGCCGCGCCCTTCCTCGTTCTCCGACAGAGCAGGCGAGATGATGGAAGGCACCGCGATGTTGACCATTGCGGCGATGTAAGCCCGGGTGAGCTGCGCTTCGCCTGCTTGGACGATGATCTGGCTTGGCCCGTGGTAATCGTCCTGGATCCAGTCGGTGATGGAGAACGAGCGCTTGCTGCGACGCGGCCACGCCAGGGCCAGGTCGTCGATGACGCGGGTGTAGCCGGCCAACGTGGCCAGCACGCTGGCGGTGCTCTGGCTCTCTGCGTTGGCGATGAGCGGCGCGGCTTTGGCGTAGTGCTCCTGGATCAGCACAAGCATCTCGGGCGCTCCGCGCGCCACGGCATCGGCCAAGTCTTTCCAACCCCACTCCGTGCCCTTGGTGTTCTGGAGGAAGCGAATGGCGCCGGTCAACAGTTGTTGCGCCGCCTGGGACCAGAACCTGCCGTTGCCGGTGTCCTCGGGGATCAGCGAGGCGGCAAACGCCGCGGCCTGCGTCGGCGTGCGCACGTCTTTGCCGATGTCCCAGACATACGAGCGGCGGTCGAACGGCGAGACGATGATGGGACGCCGGAACGCGGCGGTAAAGTCGCCCTTGACGTCATACAGGAACAGCTTCTGATTGCGCGCGATGATTTGCTCGACGATGGGGAGAAGGACCTGCGTCTTGCCGCTGCCCACGCTGCCGTAGAGAAAACCATGCCGGCTCCAATGCTTCTTCGGCCACACCAGGGCCGGATGCACGGCAAGGTGGAGCGGATCGGCTTTCTGCTGCTCGGGGGTCAGGCTGCGGAGGCGGGCTTCCACTAGAGCCTCCTTGCCCTCGAGCAAGCGCGGGCCGGACAGGTGCCAAGTGTTTGAACTGGGCACTAGGCCGCGGCGGAACACCCACGCCCCGGCTAGCACGGCGAGCAGCAGGGGCAAGCCCACGCGAAGGGCTGCAGAGGCTTCCATGGGCGAGATACTGACCAGGTAAGCACGTGCCTGGGCCTTGAAGGACATACCCACCGTGGCGTAGTGCAGCATCGTCTGCGGCGCGGCAATGAAGTGATGGAAGTATGGCCCCAGCCAGGGGCCGGGGAACGCAAGGCCAATGGCCAAGCCCAGGGCCCAGAGCAGCAGGACCGTGGCGCCTGCGGCGAGCAATGCTTGGTCCCACCGGCGCACCAGGGTGCTGGGGGCGACGTGGGCCGGCACCGGGCCGAAGGCGTCGTAGACCTTGGCCACGTCGGTCAGCCTCGGCGGGCGGCGCGGTGGCGCTCGAGCTTCTGCCAGTCAAGCAGGATGGCGTAGACGGCGCTCGACAGCGTGTGGCCCTTGGCGATGGCAAACGCTTCCACGGCCGCGTAGAGCCGCGGATCGACTTTCGCTTCCAGCCGCTCGCTGCGCACTGGTCTTTTAGTTTTTGCGGGCGGCTTCCTCATCCCATGAAGCTACGGTCAAGCGCCGCCGTGTCAATGCCGAACGGCGCTGGGCAGGTGTAGGTGGCCAAGCTCCACGCTTCCACGCCGGTGCGGGCCAGGCCTTCGCCCTTTCGCTTCTGGGAGCACTCGGCGACCGCGGCTTCGAGATCCTTGTCTTCCGCGTCGATCCAGAGCACCGCGTTTGTCAGTCCTGCCTTTTCCAGCCGGTCCATCGTGGCCTGGCTGACAGCGGGGCAACCCTGGCTGCGGCCCACGCGGCCGGGACGCACGTAGGTCGCCGGGTGCATGACCACGGCGCGCTCGCGGGCCTTGCCGTTGAAGCGAGCGAACAGCCCGTCCAGGCGCCGGGACCAGCCGCTCTTGCCGTGGTAGCGCTCGGCAACCTTGTAGAGGCCCAAGGAGGTCATGTGGGAGTTCGGCCTGTTGGAAAACTTCTCGGCCCGTCCGTCTCGGTTCGGGTCGGACCCGGCCCCATGCGCCACGTAGTCGCGCAGGACCAGGCGCGGCTTGTCTGCGTCGCTCAAGTCAAACGCCCAGAGGCGCGGCGTGGATGCCGGGGCGGCCATGTCCACGAGCAAGAGCTTCTCGACCACCAGGCCCTGGTCCTGGGCGCACAACACGGCGTCCATCGCGCGGCGGGCCACGGGGGCCGGCAGGGTCGCGTCCAGGCTGGTGAGGTTGCGAGCCGCGTCCCCCAGGTCGGTGAGAGGCTCGAACCAGTTGGCGTCCTGGAGCGCGTCGTAGAGCGGCGCGTGCGAGACAGGGGCGCCGAAGCTCAAGCGGTCTACGGGGGTGGCGCCGGCGAGAGCTACCGTGGGCAACGCGGCGAAAAGTAGGGACAGCAACAGCGTGAGATGTTTCATCGGGGGGCTCCTTGGTCGGGGGTGGAGTTGTGTTTCGCTTACCAGCGAACGGTCGCGCTTTTCATGAAGAAGCCACTGCACACCGTTCCCTGAACTGGTTTGCCGTCGCGGTTGGTTGCCGTGAACTTGGTTGCATACCAATCGTCTTCGCTGCACCCAAACCAGTCGTATCCGACCACTTGAATGTCGGTAAATCCCTCTGCCGTCAGAGCGCGCTCGGCGTCTTCTTTGTTGGTGCAGCCCGCCAAGGAAAGCAAGGCAATGAGGGCAATCGCAATCTTCAAACTGGTTCTCCTTGGTTGGGATTTATGTGTAGGTGCGACCTACACATTCAGCAAAGCAGAAAGCGGCGGTTTGGCAACCTCGACGCCTGCACACAGGACTAAAAAAGCCCCGATTTCTCGGGGCTTTTCTTCGCTGCTTGCTTACATCCCCTGCCCGCTTTCCTGGCCCCAGTCGCGCTTGTGCTGCGTTCCTTGCGCTTGCCCCTGGTCGGCCTGGGCTTGCTTCTCAGTGCGCGCCGCCCGGAGTTCCGAGAGTGGAGGTGCGATCGCAGCCGCGGCCTGCACGCTCAAGTCCTCCTGCACCGCTTGCCCTGCAGCCTCAACGCCGCGCTTGGCTGTGGGCGCATCTGCGGAAGGCGTCGCCGACGCGCCGTTGCCCGCCTGGTTCGCCTGTTGCCGCTCCTGCTCCTGGCGCTCGGTGCGCTCCCGCTCGAAGCGCTGCACCTGGGCATCCGTCGCCGGCTGGCCAAGCTGCTGGTGGAGCGTGCGCTGGTCTTCCTCGAGCTGCTTGCGCTCGGTCGCCTCATCCACCGTGGTGGCGTAGGCGCCGAAGTTGGGACGCTGGCGATACGAGCCGCCGGAAGCGGCACCCTCGCCCTGGCCGCGCTCGTCTTCTTGCTGGCTCCCGCCGCGCTGGCCGCGGCGCTCCAGCAACGGCGTGTCCATACCTTCCGCCACCTGGGCGTGCAGGTCCTCGCCCTGACCCTGTTCACTGGGCAAGCGCGCGATGCCCTGGCGCACTTCGATGGTCTTCACCAGCTCGTCCCGCCTCTGACCGATCTGGGCCTGGAGCGCATCGAGTTCCTCGGGCGAGGCCTTGCTCACGGCCTCGGTGAAGTCCTTCTGCAGCCCGGCGACGTTTCCTTCCAGGCCCTGGTAGCGCTCGTCCCATTGCTTGCGCTCGCCGGAGAGCAGGCCCGGCCGTTCGTTCTCCGCCCGGAAGTCGTCACGCGCGGTGCGGGCGTCGGTCATATCGCGCTCGATCTCAAACACGCTGCTTGCCCGCCGATCCACCTCGCGCGTGCCGCGCCCGACCTGGTCCTCGAGCGCCTCGGCTTTGCCATCGAGCGCGACCCAGGCCTTGGCTTGCGGGTCCTGGCGCTCGCGCATCGAACGACGGAAAGCGTCGTCTTCCATCGTCAGGCGTTCTTGGTCGTTAGGGTTGTTTGTGTTGGCCACGTGGGTTCTCCGTTGGGGGGTGAACCCAAGGTCCTACAAACCGGCGGAATGGCAAGGGGGGCGAT
The DNA here is from genome assembly GCF_049195245.1 of Arenimonas sp. MALMAid1274. NCBI lineage: Bacteria > Pseudomonadati > Pseudomonadota > Gammaproteobacteria > Lysobacterales > Lysobacteraceae > Arenimonas > Arenimonas sp. MALMAid1274. The sequence goes on along the minus strand of NZ_JBMIRR010000027.1, from coordinate 296,387 downwards.
TGCTCGCCCCCCGTATACCTTCCTGCAGCCCGATCTAAGTCAGGCGACCTTTCGCAGCTCATCCGCCCCAATGGGGTTCAGCGTCGCCACGTCGATGCGGCGTTCGCCTGCCCGGTTGAGGATGACGATGGCTTGGCCGAAGGTGGTCAGCGCGGAGTATTCCTCGGGGAGGAAAATCGGCTGCATCTTCAGCTTGCCGCCCTGGGGCACCACGATGTGCTTGGTCAGCGTGCTGTCGTCGATGTTGCGCAACGCGTGGCCCTGCCAACCCTGGCCCGCAGCCCCGGCGTGCGTCTGCACGACGAGCCTGCCAGCGCCCTGACGCTCCATTTGCCGCATGGCAGAGCGGTTCGGGTGGTTCGGGTCGTTGAGCGGGCTGGCTTGCAGGGCCATGACGCCGCCGTGCATGTCCAGGCCAACCGTCGGCTCTTCGTAAGCCAGCATCTGCGCCGTGCCCAACCTGTCCTCGAAGAAACGGTAGGTCTTCGGGCTGCTCCGCATCAGGACGTAGTTCTGGAAGGTAAGGCAGAACTGCAGCGCCTTCATCTCGTTCCCCAGCTTGTTCTCCAAGCCCTCCCAGTTCTGTGTCAAGGCCACCACAGCCATCTTGAGGCTCCGGCATTTCGGCAGGAGGTTTCGTTCAGCGTCGGTGATCAGGTCCTGGCACTCGTCCATCATGACCATCATTGGCGTCTGGCCTTCCTTCTCCCAGTCCGGGTTGCCGCCGCGCAAGGCCACGGTGTTGTAGATACGCTGCTTGACCAGCGCCGCGATTAGCACGCCGGCGCGCTGGTGCCGCTCTTCGGGCAGATCCACGCCAACCGCCTTGCCATACAGGCACGCGCCCGCGTCCACGCCCGTCTCCAAGGTCTTCCAGTGCTTGCCGTCCTTGCCCACCAGGTAAGGCCCGTTGGTGATGGGCAGCACGCGTTGGTTTACGTTCAAGAAGAACGAAGACCGCTGCTGGGGCTCATAGGAGGGCCAGGTATGGAGAACGAACTCCAACGCATCGTCCAGCAGGCTCTGCTTGCCGATCTCGGGGTGAATAGTCGCAGGCTGATTGGCGCGACGCTTGGCGGCTTGGGCGGGATCCTTCTCGTAGCCCAAGAACTGGACCGCGGCCGCCAACAGCGGGCCGGCTTCCCAGCCCTGCGCTCCCTTGACCGGCGAGTTGACCATGTTGATGACTTTACTAAGGGTGTCGACGTTCCAAAGCCACTTGCGAGAGCCGTCCCGAATGACTGCCCAGTTGGCGTAATCGGCGCGGTCCTGCTCCAGACGTGCTCGTGCGGTGCCCGTGTCTTCACCGCGCCTCTCCAGCCGCGCGATCTCAACGATGCCGCTGTCGATGTCCAGCTGCTTGAGCCGCGTCATGTCGAACGCATGCTGGATGTAGGCCTTCTCGTGTTTGTGCAGGGCCTCGAACAAAAGGTTGCAACGCACCACGTAATCGTCAGCGCCAAGCTCCCAGACTTGGTGCGCCGGATTGCCGCCACCGCCAGCCCTGGCCGTCGAGTTGAGAGCCGTCGAGATGCCGTGGCCGTCGAGACCTTGGAAGGGCGCGAAGTCCACGCCCGGCTTGATCATCACGTCGATTAACGACGACAGCTCGCCGGGCAGGGAGCCCTTACCGTCCAGGCACAGGAACCCACCGACGCGGCTTTCGACCCATTGCTTGGCCATGGGACGGGCAACACACGTTGACTTACCCATGCCGGTGTTGCCGAACGCCAACATGTGCATGTAGAGGTCGTAGGCAGACACGCACATCCGCACACCCGCGTCGGGCGCGTAGGGGAAATGCTTCTTGGTGAGCCATCCCGTAGATGTGCCAATCTCCATGAGCGGAGACTTGTCCTGGAAGGCCTTGATGGCCTGCATCTGCTTGGGCTTCACGTGCACGTCGGTCAGTCGACCCACGCGACCCAGGTTGAAGCGTTCCCCGTGCTCCTTCAGGTATTTGGCCCGGCGGATGTAGTTGGCGTTCGTGTAGATCATCGGGTAGAGAGCTGGAAGCGCCAAGAAGAAGAACGGCTGCATCTGCTTAGGCAGGAAGGACACGGCGTAGTAGGCCGCGCCGATGACGATCGCCCACTTCACGATGGCCTTGAACTTCTGAAACGTGCTGCCGATGACCCCGTCCTGGGCGTTCTTGTCGAACAGGGTGAACAGGAATGCAGCGACCATCGCGAGCAAGAGGAATGAAATGCCTCCGCCAATGCCCATGACGTCCATGGTCTCGGGCGACATGTTCGACACCTGGTTTGTGAACTGGCTTGGTATCTGGCTCTTTGCTTGCTTGGCCGCGAGCATGGAAAACCCAGATGCGAGGGACAGCGGCGCCAGGCCCAGCAGAACCAGGCTCTTGGCTGCCTCCAGCGGGCCCTCGCCTTGTGCGAGCGCGATCGTGAACGGAATGAAACCCAGCAGCATCAGCACTCCGAGGGGAGCCCAGATCGCGCTGGCCAGGTAGCAGAGCGCGGCGACCAACACGATGCCGCCATACATCAGCGACGTGGCGGTGCTGTCGGCGCCCTTAGCCCGGTCTTCGGGGAGCACATAGCTAGCGACGGACCGGCCGTTCCGCGTGGTCAACAGCCGCGGGGTGCGGTCGCGCAGGTCCTCGGGCACGTCGGGGTAGAACGGCTCGAAGTGCTCACCAAGGGGCACATTGTCAGGGACTATCCACTGCCCATCCTCCCGCAACACTGCGCCGTGCTCACGCAAATGCTCGGCTTCGTCTTCCGCTTCAGGTGCGCGTAGTTCGCGATGCGGAACCTTCTCCAGGCTGTCAAAACGCCCGACGATGTTGTCGAAGCGCTTCATTGTTTCGATGAAAACAGCATCTTTCGATGACGGAGTTCTCGGGAGCACATCCGCGACCGATCGCTTCTTGGCAGCGGAGCCGTCGGGAACGGCAGCAGTCTTCTCGGACGGCTGGGCAGCCCTCTTCTTCCGGCTCTGTCGAAGCGTCTCGGCGAAACGGTCGGTGATGTCCAATACTTGGTCGTAGCTGGGCAGGGTCATTGGGTCGGCTCCTTGTTAGGATTTGAGGACCATGGCCAAAGCCACGATTGCGAGGATGGTCGGGAGCAAAATGTAGAACACCGCCCGAGCGACCAGAGGCGCTTCGACGTCCCGGTGCTGAGCCAACAGGATCCCATCGAGTTCCCACTCTTCCAGGTCTGGCCCCGCGGGCGGCAGCTGCCGGTCTTCTTTGATGTAGAAATATGTTTCCCGGATGTCCTTGCGCAGGTGGCCCAGGCCCTTGTCGGCGAGCGTGCCGATGAAGATGTTTCCGACTGCCTTCATGAAACGGGACGCGAAGGTGGGGCCGGGGTTCTTGTCGTATTGCAGGAAGAGATGTTTGAGAATGAAAAGCACGCGGGGCTCCTTTCGTGTGTAGGTGGTCTTAGGTCTAAGAGAAAACGGCCGAATGGCAAGGTGCGTCGGCGCTTTCTCGTTTAGTCAGCGTCGGCTTCAATGCCCATTTGCTCCGCCCAGGCGTCGATGTCCTCGGCAGCCTTGTCCTGCCATTCCTCCGCGGGCGCAGGGACTGGCTTGGGCTTCGCCACTGCAGGCCGAACGGGAGCGGCGCTCGGCTTAGCCGCCCGGGCGTCGGGAGCGCGGACTGGCGGCGGCAGTTGCACCGGCGCGGGTTCAACGACCGGCGTGGGTGCGGCTACGGGCTCAACGGCGACTTCAACAACAGTGGGCCTGGCCACCGGCGCCGGGATGGCCTCGACCGGGGTGGGAACGCTTACCTCGGACGTGGGCACGGCTGCTGCGGCTGGCTCTGCCTCTGGTGCCCCATGCTTCTTCCACCAGGCGAAGAAAAGCGCTGCCGACAGCAGTGCCAAGAAAACGAACATGACGTGGATAAAGCGCAGGGCGCGGGCGCTGGAGCCGGGCCATTCCACCAACAGCGCCGCTGCCGAGGCAGGCTCGTCGTTCTCTGGCGCGGGGGTTTCAGGATGAGGACCCGACAGCGCAGCGGCGATGCTGTGGCCGTCCAACCCCTCTAGTGGAGCGAAATCCACCCCGGGCTTGATCATCACGTCGATCAGGGGCGACAGTTCGGCCGGCAAGGTGCCCACGCCGTCCGACAGATGCGCGCCCTCCTGGCCGTCTGGGTCCCGATCTTGAAGGGCGGCCAGCATTTTCTCGATCGTTCCACGCGAAATCTCATTGTCTCGCCCGAACACCAAGACGTGGGCTTCTTCGTCGTCCGGACCGATTGCCTTCGGCGCCTCTACCGCTACAAATGTTTGATGTTTAAGTCGCCGCAACCGCCACGTGGCTTTCACTTCGCCGCCCTTCGCCAAGGCGAACGTGCACCCGTCCTTGGTCTTCGCCCAGGTCCAACGACCCAGGCGAGCCGCCAGGTGGCCGGCGTCCTTGAGCACCTCCAGGGTCCCTTCCGATAACAAAGCGTCGTCGGGCGCCGGCTCGGTGCGGCTCGCGTCGTCTCGGTGGCCGTCGTCCTTCGCCGCGCGTTCCGGACGGCTGGGCACGTCGTCTTTGTTGAGCAGCTGCGCCATCCGGGCGCGTCGGAGGAAATCTTTGTGGTCGGACATGGGGGTGTCTCCTTAGGAGGGGGACGGCCGAAGCCGCCCCACGGATGGGGTCAGCGAACGTCGGGCAACGGGGAGACGGTGATCTGGCTGGGGCCAGAGCCGCACGCGTTGACCACGGTGTGGCGGGCCAGTGCCTGGCGATCGTTCAAAGCCTGGAGCGGCACCTGGCACGCCCGCACGCCCTCGAAGCGAACGGTCAGGGTGTTCTTCGCCTTGCTTGTCAGACCGGCGAGCTTGTCGAGCATGGCGACCGTCTTGGCGTCCATCGCTTCCATGTCCGCCGTCTCGTAGCGAATGGTCAGCGCGGCCAGGGCTTCCTGGCGCTTGCCCTTCTCGTCCACCCTCTGCTCCGTGCGAACCGTGGCATCCATGCCCGCGGCGCGTGCCGCCTCTTCCACTGCTCGGGCGTCCTTCACCTGCTTGCGGTAGGACCAGCCGAAGCCGATGGCGCCGCCGGCCACGCAGGCCAGTTGGGGATCCACGCCGGCCACGGCGCCGATGAGCGCGCCCACGCCGCAGCCCTTGCCAGCGCTCTGCATCGCCTTGCCCTTGTCCACCGGCGGGCGCTGCTCGCGCTCGCCCTGGACTTCGACCGGCTCAAGCGTCGCGGCCTCCTGTTCCTGGGACTGGCTGGTTTCGCCGCGCAGCTTGTCGCGCTTGTCGCGCAGCCAGTCCTTGACGCCGGCCTGGGCGTTGCCGACCAGGGCCAGGGTGAGCGCGACAGCGATGAGGGTGTTCTTGAAAGGCATGGGGGTGTGCTCCTAGTGGGGGGATGGGGATGGGTCAGACGGGGCTGTGTTGGTAGAGCACCTGCATCCAGATGCAGTGCTGGAACTGCTCTCCAATGGATGCGGTTTCGTCTCCGTGGAGGCCTCGTTTCCGAAGCACCCGTCTCCATGCGTTGCACTCGCCCTTGACGCACTGCAGTTCCAGCTCGAGGTGCTCGGCGGACGTTCCGTTTGCCTCGGCGTCGGCGATGGTGGCCTCCAGCTCAACGGTGGCCAGCTGCTTTCTCTCCGCCATGTCGGCGGCGTAGGCCAGGTAAGGCCTTTCGGGGGTATTCATGGCCTCGAACGTCACTTCCCACACGCGAAGCTGTTCTTGCATCCACTGAAGAACGAGGTCGGGCTCTTGCGCCCTCGCCTTGGCTTGGTCGTCTATGAGCTTGGCAATCTGTTTCCCATCCATGTCTCGGAAGGAAACCGGCGCTTGATTGGTGAACGAGTGGTCTAGCGGGGCATCAACGCGATACCCGCCGGTGAGCTGATCGATGGCGTGGGCCAAGGCGCGCTTGGGGGCACCGCAAGGCAGCGGAAGGGGTGGAGCGTCGAAGCAAGAGACAGGGGTCGTGTTCATTGCGTTGGGTTCCTTGAGGGGTCGGGGATCAACCGGGGATCACCATCGGGCCGTCGCCGGCGGGGCGAGCGGGTCGGCTGGGCTTGGGGGGCGCGGACTGGCCGGCGAGGGCCATGACGAATGTTTTCTGGAGCTCTTCGTTTTTCTTCATCGACTTGGCGATTTCCTGGCGCATCAGCTCCAGGCCGCGCTGCTGGTCGTCCATCAGGTCGCGTCGAATGCGGCCGGTGTCTTCGCGCAGTTCGCTGACCAGTGTTTCGAGCTCGGTGCGCGCGTTCTCGATGTGCTCGAGCACGGCAGTGCGCACCTGCTTTTCGTTCATGGCTTGGCGGGCGAACTCAGACGCGGTGATGCCGATGGCTTCCGCTGCGCGGGACATCGCTTGGTGCTCTCGCAACGGCATCCGGATTTCAAATCGCTTCATCGAAAACATTTCCTCTACTGGCCTACTTCAACCAATAGAGGAAAATCGAGGTCTGGCAAGCCCGTATGCCTGAAAGGCTTAAATCAAGGCCTTTTCTGCAGGCAACGCGGGATCTGTTCCGTAAGCGTTGCCGTATGCGAAGAGGCAGACGCATCAAGCTGTTGCGAGGTTGTTAGCGTTGTTTGTCCGTAAAGCTGGCGAACAACCTCAGGTGCGTAGTGTGTATGCCTCGATAAGGCTTTGCTCTGGTGCAGCCAGGGCAGCCAGTCGAGGACAGCAGGCGAAGAGGCGCGGTCGCAGTTTTGTATCGCCGACCGCCACGCCCTTGCCACGCCGGGCTTCTGATTTACAAAGGGAGGACGACAAACGCTTTGCAGGAGAACGACCAGTGCCCAGGTTTCCTTCATCGCCCCAGGCCATCGCTTTGCACTCAGCGGCTTGGAAAACTTCGCGCTCACTCCCTCGCCTTGCTGCCCCGGCCGTCGCTCTCCCTATGCCCCTGTTTTGTATTCCTGCGCCCGCTCTCACCGCTGCCCTCACCCCGGCTATCGCTTCCCCACGGCCCACGCGCTCACGCCTCTCCCGTGTTCGTTTCTCGGTTTTAGTCAAACAGGCGATTGCATGGCCATCGCTGCATCGGCCCACGGCAAGCCGCGCCTGGGGGGGTATCCGTTGACCGTGCCGACCGACGACCTGACCGCCCTGCTCTGCCGGTCCATCCTTCAAGCCGACGACGCGCCGCGTGTATTCCACCGACGCTGGCACCGCAACCAGGCCGACGGCGCACTGCCCCTGGCCTGCGCCTACTGCCAAGCCCCGCTGGACATTCGGAACCCCGGCCAGGTGTGGATCGACTACCTCGTGCCGCTGCAACTCGGTGGCCCGGCCGTGGACGAGAACCGCGTTTTTTCTTGCCCGTCCTGCGCCCGCTCGAAAGCGCACAAGGACCTCGTGTCCTGGAAACCTTTTCACCGGCTCGGAGACGAAACCACCCGCCTCGCCTTGCTCGCCCAGCGGCGCCAGGTGTTGGCCATCGCCCGCAACCACCTCCCGCCCACCCGCGCCAATGCCCCCCTCGCCTCTGTGCTGCGTGAGCTGGAGAAGCGATGGAAGCACCCCCGGTTCACCGTCTACGCCGTGCACGGAAAGCATCGCGCCTACATCGGCTGGACGCAGCGCAACGGGGCCAGCAGCGCCTTGGGCCTGGCCGCCGCCCTGCTCCGGTTCGGTTGCAAAGCCGTGCAACTCTCGACGGGCAGCGTGGTGCTCTATGAGCTCGACCCTGGCACCTTCCTTGAGGCCGTCTGGTTTCTCATCGACCACCACGCCCTGGTGCAGAACCTGCCCATCCCCTCCCTGGAGACCGTCGCCCTGGATCCGAGAAACTGGCAGCACCATTGGCCGCAACATTTCGAGCACCTGTCCGATCTGCGCCGCCGGCGACGTCGCTTAACCGGCAACAACGCACTCACACGGGGAACGCGGGCCAACGCGAAGATGCGCTTCTTCAAGCACGGCATCCTCCCTTCCCCAGCGCACCTGGTGGAACCGGAGGCGCCCACGGCGGCCCCACACAAACCCCGCCAACCCTCCACTGCAAAGCAAGCCGTGGCGAAGCGGGAGCGATATCAGCGGTTGGCTAAAAAGGCACGAACGGAAGCCTATCTGGCCGCGCGGGCATCGCTGGACGCGTTCAAGGAAAGCGTGCGCCAAGGGCGGGCCCCCGTGCCCTCGGCCCAGGATATGGACGCCATGGAGCGCGAAGTGCTGGCGCTGCTGCGATAGAAAAAGGCGGCGAACCACACCGGCCGCCGCCGCCGCTTGGCAACCGCCCGGCTCAACTCCGCTTGCTGTTCGCCTGGCGGATGAGCTTGCGCGCCGCCTTGCGCTTCTCGGCAAAGCGGTCCTCGGCGGCGTCCACCTGGAGGCACTTGTTGTCCCGCTTCAAGACGAACGCGGCGTAGTCGGCCAGGGCAATGATGGCCGTGGTCAGGGGGAAGTCCCGGGGGCTGTCCGCGCCGAAACAGGCCTGGATGCTCTCCCGCAGCTTGGGCGGGATGGTGATCATGGAGCGCTGGGACCGCTGCCCCTTTTTCGTGCGGTAGTCGTGCAAGGCGGCCTTCGGCCCGAGGACCAGAAAGACAGGCTTCCCGTGCTTCATGCCCGCCCGCTGGCTATCGTCGTGGTCGAAGAACGTCTTCCGCTTGGGGGCGTCGCCAGCCGCCAGGAGTAGCCAAACTTTCAGATCCCGCACGTCAACTTCGCACACTCCTTCCGGGTTCGGCGTCCCCCGCGGCTGGTGCACTTGGGCCACGGCGGCCGACAGGTCTCGGCGGCCTGCGGACGGCTTCCTTGCCTTGCGCTGCTTCCGGCCGGCGGCCAGTGCCTGCGTTTCCCCTGCCTGCTCGACCCTTTGTTTGTTCTCGTCTGCGTTCATCGGGCGCCGCGCTTTGGGCTGCGGAAGGAAAACGGGATAGCTTTTCCGACAGCCGCAATCTCGTCCTGGGCGAGCGCGATGTGGCGGCCGGTCATGTCGAAGACCGTGCGGCCTTCGGCGTAGTAGGACGCCAGCGCGGAGCGCTCCCGCACCACCAGGGCACCGGCCATGACCCGGCCGGCCAAGCGCTCCCGGTGTTCGGCGCGCCGTGGGTTCACGCGGTTGGCGACGACCCGGAACGGCAGTCTCTTCTCCTTGAGCAACGCTAGGGTGCGCAGGAATACGACAAACGCCACGCCGTCCAGCAGTGTCGGCACCAGGTAGAGGTCCGCGTCCGGCAACTGGCCGTTCTCAGGGATCCGTGGCGCCAAGTCGATGAGCTCGAGATCGAACCCGCGCGAGCGGCTGCGTCCGACGGTGAAAGGCGTTTCGCTGGCCAAGGCGGCCCAGGCCAGGGCACTGCCCTGCGGGTCGCAGTCGGCCACCAGGACGCGGGCACGGGGTTGGGTGTGCGCAAAGTAGCCAGCCAGGTTCAGCGCGAGCGTGGTGCGCCCCACGCCGCCCTTGGCATTGAACAGGCAGATCTTCATGCAGTGCCGCGCTCCGTCGTGTGTAGGGGGTGCCTACAAAGACGGTAAGAGGAAAGCGCGGAATGGCAATCCCTGCAGCGGGATCGGGTCAGCCAGCCAGGGCCAGGTTTGTTCTTCGTTCCATCGCGGCCTCGCACTGCAGCGCAGCCTTGGCCTCGTCGCGGAGGCGTTTGCATTCCCGCCATGCCTTGAGGCGTTCTTCTGTTCGCTGTTTAGTCGTCGCGTGCAAACTACGGCCGACGTGGTTCTCCGAGACGCGAGCGGCGAACCATGCTGACAACGACGGCGGCATGCGGCCATCGCACACTTCGGCCACGGTCTTGCCCGCCGCGAACGTCATCAGGGCCTTGCCTTCCAGGCCGCCGCACAACTGCTTGGCACCCACTTCCAGCCAAGGCGAGGCACCGGCCTCGAGCAGGTCCTGAACCATGGTGTCGAACACCTGGGCCAGGGTGGGGTCGTCTGCGTGCGCGGCGTAGCCTTTCGCGGCGACGTGGAGCGCCGTCAGGTCCAGCGGGCCGGGCAAGCGGTCATCGAGGTAGGTCTTGCGCTGCCAATGGCGCTCGCTGCCTCTGAGGTGCTTCACGTTCGCGTCGGCCAAGCGTTGCAGCTGGGCAATGACGGCGCGAAGTCTGGCAGGCTGGCACGACTGGACAGCCGTGATGAGTTCATGGGCGTGGGACATGGCCGGGCTCCTTAGTTGACGAGCAGCGAGATGGCCGCGGCCAGGACGAGCAGGCCCGCCCCGATCAGGAAGCGCACCAGGTCGGCAAACGTCTCCAGGCTATCGGGCGTGCCCTCGGCAAGCAGGTCAGCGGCGACAGGGCCAAGCAACAGGGCTACAAGACGATTAGAGGCCATCGTTTGCCACCTCCGTGCCATGGCCGTAGCCGTAAACGACCGCGTTGCGGTTGACCCAATCGCGCATGGCTTCCGCCAGGGCTTCGTGCGGATCCAGGCCGATATGTTCCATCAGCCGCTGGAAGTCTTCGAGCAGTTCTTGGTCTACGGCGCAGGTCATCGCCTTGGGCGTGTTCATACCCACCCCCCGACGATCGCCACCAGGATGAGCAGCCCTGCCAAGACGCCGGCGTCGATGCACCAGTCCAGGAAGTCCCGCTTGCCGGCACTCACGGGTGCACCTCGACCAGCATCTTCTGGCCCGGCGGCGTATTCCTGCAGCGGATCATGTATGCCAGGTCTTCACCGGTGAACTCGATGTGCCGGCCCTGGCTCTCGGTCAGCGCGCACAACACTTCGGCCACCATGTCCGGGGCGTCGGCGTTGGCGAGGATGGCCTCGGGGTCGAACATCAAGGCAAGGAAGCCGTTGACGGGGACGAACTGGAGCGTGGTGGGTTGGGTCGTGATGAGCTGGTTCATGGTTCAGCCCTCCCCGCGGCGCTGGCGATCTTTGTAGGCCCGCGCGACGAGGCGCTGGAGCCGCTGAGCTTTCTCGTAAGAACGCGTCAGGCAACCCATTTCCTGGTTGCGCGTGGCTCGCCCGTTCTGCGCCCCGTAGTAAGCGGTAAGCGCGTTGGGGTCGCTGTGCAGCTGGCCGTCGCAGAAGCCGTAGGCGGTCTGCACGGGGATAGAGATGTTGTCGGTCTTGAGGCGCATCGGTCGGGTTCCTTTTCTGTCCGGAGGGAAAGGTAGGGATTTGTCTACCTTCTTCCTTCAGTGAAGCGGAACGAAACGCGAAGTCAATGCGACAGCGCGATCTAAAAAACTAAACTGCAGATGCGTGAACAAACGCACGGAAAAAAGGCCCCGCGATGGAGGCCTTCGTTCTTTTTGTTAGCGTTCTCGCCGTCGCAAACCTTCCGACGTTTCCCGACACTTGGTGTCAGCTGCCCGTGTGCGTTTCCCACACGGCGCTCGCGTTCGCAGAAACGAATATCAAAATCTGCTGGTGCCAGAAGCAGATTTGCCCCTTGCCTATCGGCCGATCCTGGGTAAGTAGAGAGAGGCAACTGCCAATCCCTCAACCTTCGGAGAACCAGACCCATGCGCAATCGCCTCTTGTCCCTCACCGCCGCTCTCGCCCTTGCACTGGGCGCTGCCGGCTCCGCCTCGGCGGGCACGCTGTCTGAAAACCTGGACGTTTCCATCCAGACCTACGGCATCTGCGAGTTCGCCATCACCCGGCACATCTCCGTCAGCGGCCTCTATGGCCTCCAGAACGAATACATCGGCAGCGATGCGGGCCAGCTTCAGGTGCGCTGCAACCCGAACATCACCTACACCGTGGAGCCAGGCGACGGGCTGTATTTCGGCCAAAACACGGACCATCCTGACAAGCGCGCTGCAACCGGCGATATGTGGGGCGGCCTGCTTGCTTACTCGTTGCAGAAGGGCGGCAGCTCGGGGATCCCCTGGGGCACCGGCGCAGACGCCATTTTCGACTACGGCAACGGCGACTGGCAGGCGCATTCGTTCGGCGTCATGGCCTACGACATGAACAAACTGGCGGGCGACACCTACACCGACCAGGTCGTGCTGACGCTGACCTACTTCTGACAGAGCAGGCAGCGGGGAGATTTCTTCCCCCATAACTTTGAAGGCGAAGGGCTCCCGATTTCGGGGGCCCTTTTTTCTGCAGCCGTTCGCCCTTGCCAGTGCGCGCTTTTTCTCTAGCGTCAATAGGAAGAAACATCCGACAACACCCGACCAAGGAGCCCACGTGCCTACATTGTTTTCCAAACTGGTTTTCGCCCTCTTTTTTGCGGCCCTTCCTGCTCTCGCCAACGTTCCCAGCCCGGCCAACCAAGCCTTGGTGCCGCAGATCTCACTCGCGCCCGCCGTCCTCCAGGCTTCGGGCAACGCAACCAACCAGTCTGTCTCAGTTCGCAACCTGGGCAAGACCTCCATTCGCTTTCAGGTAGAGGTGCGCTCCTGGACGCAGACGGGCGGTAAGGACGTGTCGGAACCTACCCGCGCCGCCTTCGCTTCGCCCCGCATCGTGGAAATACCAGCTGGGAGCACGCGAGCGATCAACCTGTCGCGCCTTGGCGGCACTGGCCCGGCTTACTTCCGCTTGCTGCTGCGACAACTGCCGGTCGCGGGCCAGCCCAAGGGCACGTTGGACTTCCTGACCAACCACAATCTGTCAGTTGCCTTCGAAGACACGTCGAAGGAAGTGCCCCCGCTCGAGGCCAGGGCGGCCCCTGGTGGCTACATGCTGACGAACACCGGACGCACCGCGGCCCGCGTTTCGGCACTTGGCCCAGAGGGCGCGAAGCCCTGGAGCCAAGGCACGCTGGGCTGGGTGCTTCCGGGCCAGAGCAAGTTCTTCGCGGCGCCGGCCGTGGTTCCCGTGTTGTCCGTGCGCATGCTCGCGCAGACGGTATCGCTGCGGGTGCAGTAAGTGTTGCGCGCCTGTCTGTTCTTGCTAGCGCTCCTGGCTGCGCCTGCGCACGCCGAGCTGGTGTTCCCCGAAGACGTGGAGCCCACACTGCTCGTGCCCATCGTGGAAGGGCAGCGGTTCGAGATGGCCGCGTTCTGGCTCGACCAGGGCCAGTGGACGAGCTCGGCCGAGTTGTGGGCCTCCCTGGGCGTTGTTCTGCAAGTTGGAGAGACCGGCTTTCTGACCGCTGGGCAGCTCGGGGTGTCGATGCTGGTGCAAGAAGAGACGGGCACGGTGGTCGTGTCCATTCCTTCGGACCGATTGCCGGACCAGCGGATAGAGCGAGGAAGGGAAAAAGCTCCGCTGGGCGCCCCTGCTCCGGGCGTCTTGGTGAACTACTCCGTGGGCGCTCGAGTGAGCGCCGATCACCAGGCCGTGTCCATCGGGCACGAGCTGCGCGCTCCTGTCGCCGGGGGCGTGTTGAGCACGACGGGCCAGGCAAGCTTGGATAGTAAAGGAGGCGTGGACTACGAGCGCGGCCTGACGCAATGGCAGCGCGACGATGTCGATAGCCAGCTGACCTACCAGGTGGGCGATGTCATCACGAGCGGCTCCGCCCCTGCGGCATTGGGCGGGGTGCGCATTGCAAAGGATCCCGGCGGGCTGGACCCGCTCACCCCCACCTTCGCGGTGCCCGTGCTGGGCGGCTTGGCGCTGGACCCTGGCCAGGTCCGCTTGCTGGCCAACGACGCCGAGGTGCTGCGCCAGGACGTGGGGCGCGGCCCGTTCTCCATCGACCGCTACGGCCTGTCGCCGGGCGCCAACACCACGACCTTGATCGTGCGCGACGAGTTCGGGCGCGAGATCGTGCTCTCGGAACAGACGCTCTACTTTGCCCCTACGCTGCTCCGCAAAGGATTGTGGGACTGGGAAGTGGCGGCAGGCGCGGTGCGCGAGGGCGAAGACTACGGCGAGTTGGGCGCGGCGACCCGCGTGTCCTACGGCGCCACCGACACATTCACGCTGCACGCGCGCCTGCAGGCGGACAGGCACCACCGCCAGGCCGTATTGGGCGCCACGACAGTGCTCGGAAACGCCGGCGGCGTGCTCGACGTGGAGGTGGGCCAATCCAGCGGCCCCCAGGGCAAGGGCCAGCGCCTCGCGGTCGCTTACGATTACCGCGCGTCGGACTGGAGTGTGCGCGTCGAGCACGAGCGCAACGAGAACTGGTGGGAACTGGGGCCCTCGGCGCGGGTTCCCATCCAAGAGCGCACCCGGGTTCAAGCCATGTTCCGGCCACACCGCGAGTGGCGCGTCCGCGCAGGCTATTCGGAGGTCAAGACGACGGAAACCCAGACGCGCTACGCCGATGTAGGCGCCATGTTTTCCAGGGGACAACACGCCCTGGGCGCCAGTGTCCTTTACGACTTCGAGGATCGGTCCCCGCGCGTGGAGCTCGGCTACCGCTACACCTTCGGGAACCAGAGCGCCGTGGCCGTGCGGGCCCGCGCCGGGGAAGACGGCACGAGCACTGCCGTTTCCGGCTACACGACGGCGGAAATCCAAGGACGTCCGGTGCGGCTGGCCGCAGAAGCTGCCCATGCCCAGCGCGGCACGGATCTTCGCGCCCGCGCCGACTGGGACACGTCCATGGGACAAGCACGGGTCGAGCTGGCCCGTCCCGCGGGCGGCGATGTGGTGGCCACGGGAAGCTTCACCGGCGCGCTGCACATCAGCGGCCAGGGCATCGCTACCCTCCCCCGGGCACCGGAGGCCTACGCGATCGTGGACGTGCCTGGCCAGGCTGGGGTGCCGGTGCTGGTCAATGGGCGCTCGGTCGGCAAGACGGACAAGCACGGACGGCTGCTCGTGGGGCATGTCAGCCCGCTGACGCCCAGCGAAGTGAAGCTCGACACGCGGGCTTTGCCGCTGGAAGTGCAGATTGGGTCGCCGGTCCAAACCTGGACGGCTCCGCGCGGCGGAAGCATCCACGTGGTCTTCCCGGTGCTGTCCAACACGGCGCGTGCTTTCGTGGCGTCCTTCGCTGGCAGCCCACTGCCGCTGGATACGCTGCTGCGCTCAGGCGACGAAGTAATCCACGTTGGCTACGACGGCCTGTTGTTCCTGGAGAAGGCGACCCCAGGCCAGGTGTGGTCCTCTGAAGCGTTGGGGTGCAGCGTGCGCGTGCCGGATGAGCTGCCGCCCTTCGGCGAGCCAGCCGCGCTGGACTGCGTTGCCCAGTAGAGCAGCGACCTTTACGGGCAGCCGGTGGGCTTCTTGCCGGTCGCCTGGGTTTCGATGCGGCACAGCTCGAGCGGCTTGGCCTGGTGATTGGCTTCCATGGCGGCCACGGCAGCCGGGCCCGCGGCGGTGAGGCCCGCGGCCTGGTCAGTGGCGGCGGAACCCATGGTCAGCAGGCCGCCCCCAAGCAGGAGGGCGACGGCGCAGCCGAGGGAGACTTCGAAAAGGGTGGTGCCGGACTGGGTCTTGAGGGATTTCATGGCTTGGCTCCTTGGGTGGTGGGTTGCATGAGGGCCCCGGATGAGGCCCGCCAGCGAAATAACTGTCAGGCCGTCAGTGCGTCCGCGAGGTCTTGGTCATCGATCCCCGTGATCCCGACCGGACCGTCCCCGCTGTTGGTCGTAAGCCAGAACGGATACTTCGAGAAATCGATCGCCTTGGCTTGATCTTCGTCGCCCCAACTTTCGGCGTCTGAAGCGATGTTCTCGGACGTGTGCAGGTAAACGCCCGGCGAAACCTCGACAAATCCTTGGGTCGTGGCCAGCTGAAGGGCCGCTGCGCGGATGGCATTAGGGGGTGTGTAGTTCGCGTTCATCTGTTCGTTCCCTTTGGTTGTTTGTGTGTAGGTCGTTCCTACACATTCAGGGTAGATGAGCAGGTCATTCCGTCAATGCTTTCGACAATACTTTCCCCTACGCTGCAGGCGAACTGCAGGCGTGCTTCGTGCTCTCAAGTTAGGATTTTCGCGCTGCGTCTTTTTCAACATCAAAAGCAAAAAGCCCCAAAGCTGCTCTCGCTCTGGGGCTCTTTGTTTGAGGCATCTTTCGCCGCCCTGCTCTGCGCGTCTAGCGGCTACGCAGGAAGCGCTCCCGGGTAAAGGAGCAGCATCACCTGGTTGACCCTGTCCACGAGCTCCGGCCGCTTGAACGAAACTACCGCGTTCCGGGCTGTCCACCTCACGTGCATCAGGTCCGTATCAACCTCCCGGCGCCCTTCGCTGATGGCTTCAGCACACAGCTTGGACACAGTGTTGGGCTTCGATACCTCCGGCCCGCCGCCGAGGAAGCTCATCCACTGCCAAAGCTCGTCAAGGCTCTTCTGGCTAACGGACACCCGGCGTTCTGGATCAACGAACTGACGGATTTCTACCGTGGGTCCGAGCAGCACAGGCGCGTTGGCCTTCTTGTTCCAGGACATCAGCCGGAAGAACATCGGCAAGCCCGTGTCCCAAGTCGTCGCTGACCGAGCATGCAGCACGTAGAGCCAGGGGGCCTGCATGCCATCCTCCAATGGCCCGGACTGGGTCCGGATGATTTGCTCCCATCGGTCAGCGTCGAGAACGTCCGTGGCGCTCCACAAGCCGCAATCCCGCAGGGCGTTGCGCCAGGCCACGATGTCCATCTCACGCTGGAGCGCGGCAATCGCGGGCTTGAGGGACGATGCATCACCAGCCCGGTAGTGCTGCTGCACCAGGCCCACGGCCTCATCCCACCCGATCGCCACCCCTCCCTGGATGGCCTCAAGGTAGGCGGCGTCCAGAAGCTTCAGGGCCTTACGCAGGAGCTTGATAGCACTGTCTCGGGCGGCGAGATCACGCGCCCAGCCGCCAAGTTCCAGCTGGCTTTCGTAGGCACGGACAAAGGCCGCATGGGACGAAGGATCCCCAGGCCGGTAGTGGTGCCTCAGGTTCGCCAACGTCTCGGCGCCATCGATCGGCATCTTGCCTGCGAGCGCTACGCCGTGGGCATTTTCAATGGTCTTGAATGCCTTCAGCGTGTAGTCCAGCGCGCTGTTGCGCGCATCAAGCTTCGACGCAAGGTTGACGTTCGGCAGCCTGTCTTGGAACTTCATGGGCGATGGGTTCTCTTTTGCGGCCAGAGGGCAGGCCCAAGCATAGCTTTCCGCGGGCGGCCCGTGGTCCGACCTCGGTGTCCGCTTTACTGCTCGGGGTTGACGGCCCACCCATCCAGCACCGCAACCAGCGCCCTGCCGAAGCGTCGGCGCCTGGTGTGCTTTTGCATCCAGGCCCCGCCCCACGGGGCCGCGTGGTGGCAGGTGCCGCCCTCACTCTGAGGCACTGGGCGCCGCAGTGCATTCAGTCGCGCCGCCAGTTGCATGTCGCGAACGGCGGTGATGTAGGCCAGACCTTGCAGGGATGCGGCAACCGGCAGGGAAACCCCGCGGTGCACCAGGTCAGCCGTCCGCTGGGCGCGCCGCGCACGGGCCACTTCTCTGGGAGTGGTCCACGCGTATCCCAGGGCGTCCTGGTAATGACGGGACGTTGTGCCTAGGGCCTTGGAGATTTCCTCGGAGCTTTTCCCTTGGGCGACCAGGGCCAGGATGTTCCGGCGCCGGGCCTCGATGTTTGCATTCTTTGTCATCTGAGTTTCCGCTCGTAGGCCGCCCTTAGAAGCGCGCCCGTGCGCTGACCGAGTGGGCCGCTACGGGCATCGCGGCCTCGAGAACCTGCGCCGCCACCGCCGCACGCGTCCGGTCAACTTGTCCCGCCAGGCGCTGCACCACATCGGGTGAGATCTGCTCTTCAGTCCCAAGCAACAGGGTTGCGCCCGTGCCCAAGTGGCTTAGGAGCTCATCCTTCATCGCGCTGAGCGTCCGGCTGAACTTGGAGCGTTCGCCACGGCTGGCGCCGTTGACCGTCCATGCCTCGATCTGTTCAAACTTGCTGTTGCCGAGGATGCGAGCATCCGTCAGGCCAGCCAGGTCGCGCGTGTGCATGCGGACCGTGGCGAGGCGGACCGGCGCGCCCCATTGCCCGCCCGACGAAGCCGTCTCGACAATGGCTACGGCGATTTCGTCTAGGACTGCCAACGCGTGTATGTTTCTGGCCATCTTGATGCTCCTGGTTGTCTGCGAAAGCGGATTTGCTTTCCACACATTCAGCGTAGCGGACGGCATTACTTCGTCAATGTTTTCGACACTACTTTTCCACGTCCTGCAGGCATCCTGCAGCGCATTTGATCGGCTTCATAAGGACCCTTGGCGCGACCATCGGATGCTTCGCCAAGGTCCAATCCCAGAACCGCCTTTGCCTTGAGCGCTGTCGCTCTAGGCCGTTCGCTCTTGCTCTCGCTGTATTCGCCTACCGTCAGCCCCCGGCCAGGATGCGCCCCAGGGCGTCGTTGACCGTCAACACCCCACTCGCCGCCTCGAGCTGCTTCTGGCGCTCCTGCTGGTGCTGCTTGGTCAACTTCTCCGCCAGGGTTCGGATGGCGTAGTTCTGCATGGGTTTCCTCGCCTTGCGCGCTTCTTCCAGCACCACCTGGCCCATCTCGCTCAGCACCACGCACCCGTCTTCGAGGCTATGCACCAGGAACTCGTCGAAGCCCCGCTGGAGCGCCTCGGTGCAGATCTGCCACCGCTGATGCGTGATCTCGGCAAGCAGCTCCTTGGTGATGTGCCCAGCTGACGCGGCCCGCTGCCAATCCTGTCTCGTGATTTCCACCAGCAGCTCCTGGCTGTAGAGCCCCGCAGCCGCGGCTTCGCACAGCAAGCCATCGGGGACCAGCTGGGGATCGAACGGTGCAGCGTCCAAGGCTGGCTGCTCCACCGCCTGGCGAGGGACAGCCGGCGGAACGGGCGTGTAGGGCCGGACCCGTTCCTGGCGGGGCGCCTTCCGAACGGTCTTCATGCTTCGTGTTGCCTTCTTCATTGGACGTGTCTCCCTTGCTCGTAGAGGAACTTCTGAACGCACTGACGTATGCCCTCGGCTACGCTGACCCCGTGGCGCTTGGCGTGCCGCGTGAACGCGTCGATGGTGGGCTGGTCGCTGGCGATGTTGGCCCACACCGCGGTCTTGTCGGCGTTCGGCGCACGCGGGCGGAACGGCCACGGCCTGGCGTTGTAGTCCACGACGATTTGGCGCAGCGCCTCGGTGGCCGTGATGCCCACCGCTGCGGCTTCCTCGGCCAACGCCTGGACCATGTCCGGCTTCGCCTTGACCTGCCGGAAGACCGGCCGCCTGGGCCGTGGAGGCTTCGGCCGGAGCTTCACAGATAGGCCTCGGTGAAGGCGACGATGCGCTCGCCCAGGAGGAAGGCCAGGCCGAAGCTGGGGATGGCAAGCAGGGTGAGGGTGAGCATGCGCGTGGCCTTGGCTGGGGTTAGTGGCGTGTGCGTTCGAGGCGTTCGATGACCAGGCCTTCTTCGACCTCGTGAACCAGGTGCATGACCACCGACGACTTGGTGCGAACCGGAACAGCTACCTCGCCGATCTTCTTGCCCTGGAGGGCAATCTCTAGGACGAATGACAGGTCGTTTTCTGTGAGGTTTTGCAGGTTCATGGTGGGTTCCTTGGCCTTGGTCGGGTTTGTTGTTGCTCTGATTTCAGGTTAGCGGAGCACGCCATTCCGTCAATGTTTCGTGCAATACATTTGCGCCCGCTGCAGGCATCCTGCAGCGGTGTTGTGTCGTTGGATTGCTGGGCGTTTGTGCCGGATGACCCTGCAGGCGAGCGAACGCTGCCGATACTTTTCCAAGCGGTTCGCTGTTCGCTTCTCACGGGCCAAAGGCCCCAACGCTGCTCTTAGGCTTGGAGGCTCTGAGGCCCTTGAGCAACTGCGGCTGTGTCGTCGCCCCTGCTTCTCGCGCTGCGCGCCTGCCGCCACTCTTCCCGCGTCATCAGCTGCGACTGCCCCAGGTAGTGGGTGCATTGGTGATAGCCGATGGTGTGCGGCCGCGCCTGCAGGGCGTCGTGCAGTGTCTTGCTCATCCAGATGACGCCTTCGAACCTGGAAGCGTAGGCGTAGTAGCGGGCGCGGCGGGTCATGCTGCGGGCCTCTGTGAACGCTTTGACACCTGCTCGCGTAAGTAGTGGCGCACCACGTCGGACAGCGAGCGGCCCTCTTCCTGCGCGATGGCCTGGAGGGCCTGGTGGAGCCCGGGCTCGACGCGCACGGGCGGCAACTGGACGCTGGGCGGCCGGCGCTGCGTCATGCCATGTCCAGGTCGTTCATGGCGCGCAACCAGCGGGCGGCTGCGCGGCGGTCGGCGCGGCGGGCGATCACGCGGTATGCCCGGTGCCCCAGGACCAGGGCAGCGATGGACAGGAACGCTGAGACCGCCACGGCCAACTGCAGCGGGTCGGCGAAGTCTTGGTGGCGCACGACGGCCTCCAGGCGATAGCCCAAGTGCGAGGCCAGCACGCAGGCCGCACTGGTCAGGGCGCCCACGACCAGGCTTTCGTGGAAATCCCGGTTCTTGAGCAGGTGGTCGCCGACGAGGTAGGTCGGGCGAGATGCCAAGTGGGCCCAGGCAAGTAGCAGCGCCAGGACAACGAAGCCAGTGTTGAGCAGGAAGGTGAGCAGGGGGGCGTCCATGGCATCAACCCCCGGCAGCGCGAAGGGTGGCCAGCGCGGCCTGGGCGCGGTCGAAGTGCTGGAGCGCAGGCCCGGCGAGGGACAGGAGGAACGCGAACAGCGCGAGGTTGGTCAGCAGATGGGCGGTGCGGCGAAACGGGCGGGGATGCATGACGGTCTGGCTCCGGTAGGAATGGGTTTTCGTTGCATGGCATGAGCCTCTTCGGTGGGTGGGTGTATAGCGATTGCTATACAGACCAGTAAAAACGAAAACGGCCCCGTGTCAATGCACGGAGCCGTTCAAGAGAAACGCCAACACTCAACTTTGCGTCAATCAGCCCTTCGACCAGAGGCGTCTACTCATTTGGTCTTTGCGGGCTTTGCCAACGCAACGAGCTTCTCCTGCCAACTATTCACCGCCTCTCCGAACACACCTTGAACCCACGATGGAACTTGAGTTCGCCCCGGAACCTTGATGTCCTTGAGGGTGCGATTTGCTTGGCGGCCGTAGTTGAACCGGTAGCGATTGGCTCGGATAACCATGCAGTAATACAACTTCTCCTGCAAAGCCATATCCGGCGGTGGAACGAGATAGTAGAGATCTCGCCCGCTGTAAAAAGGTTCAGACTGGACGAATGTCTCAAGCACACTGCCACCACCGGCGACAGTCAAGAGACCCGCAGGCAAGGGCTTCAGTCCAGCTACCGGGGCTACCTTTGCCGAGACACCATTATTGCGTGCTGTGCGCGAGACAAAGTTGATGCCATTGGGATCCAGCTTGAGCGCGTTGAGCTCAAGGTTGACGCCATACTGAACCGTAAAAATACTGCCGATGGATACAAGCTTCTTGGCCTTAGTCATTGGCCTCTTCCCCAGCTTCGCCCGCTGACGTCCGTGCCTTTTCTTCGGCCTCGTTGACCAGCTGGAACATCAAATACTTGCGGACAGTTTGCTCAAAGTCAGCCTGGCTCAAGGCCGAATAGTCAGTCTCCATGTAGGCCTCGGCACACCATTCGTCCTGCTGCGTATCGTCATACTTCACTGCTTGAAGAACGCTTTCGCCTGGTTTCACTCGCCTGTTCCGATACATGTCAACCCAATGATCGCGCAACTTCGGCCAACCACCGTCGCCATCGATCCGGCCTTTGTGCTTAGTCTTGATGTATCCGTCGTCTTTCCAGTAGCCAAACCACGTGTCTCGCTTGGATTGCGCATGGGGCTTGTGGGCAGTCCAAACCATGATGCAGCACACCACGCCGACCGGATAGAACAGCTCCGTTGGCATCGACATGACAGCCTCGAGCGTGTGCTCTGCCATCAACTCCTTGCGAAGCGGATTGGGTGATATGGCGCAAGACATTGGGACGATAGCCACCCCTGTCCCGCCCTCCACCAGGCAGTTGAGCATCTGCTGGATGAAACGAAGTTCGTGAAGGTCTGCGGTGCCTTGCGCGAACGGCGGATTGAGCAGCCCAACATCTGGCTTGTGCTTCTTGACGGCTGGAGCAATCGCTTCGTCGAAGCAGCTGCCTTGATAAAGGTTTGCCTTGCCATCTCCGCGCAGGATCATGTTGCTCGCGGCCAATGCAAACATGTTTGGCTGCTGCTCGACACCAATCAACCCCTTTCCTTTGATGCGCGTCCGCTCCTGCTCGGTATTAGCTTCCCGCATCATCTGCGACATGGCAGAAACAAGGAAACCTCCTGTCCCAGCGCATATGTCTACGACAGTGGAATGCTTGCTCACATTCGCAAGCATGGCGAACAGTTCTGTAATGTGCCGCGGGGTCAGCACGATACCGAGAGCTTTCTTGTCGCCGCCCGTATACTTCAGGAACTCGCCATAGAAGTGCCCCAAAATGTCCGTCCCTTCTTCGGCGGTCATGAGGGGAGCAGCCTTTTCGTGGATCTGCTTGATCAGCTCGTGCAGGATCCCCTTGGGGTATTCCTTGCTCTTTTTTGAAAGCTCAGGGTGGACGGATATGGACGCGTAGGGCTGCGCCATGTTGTCCTTTTTCGCCTGGGGGATCTCTGCGCCGTTTATCTCCTGCTTGATGGTTTCTATCCACCGATTAGGAAGGTCCTTGGCCTCATGAAGACCATACGATGCCGAGAAAGCCTTGTTCTTGAGTGCAATAAGCGTCCCGCTCACAAGCAGTGGCTTCTCACTTTCTGTCAGCTTGGCGTGGTCCCGCATGAAGATGTGTAGTTCGCGCGCAAACGCGAGCAGATCTTCTAGGCGTGCCTGACGCACCGCCGGGTCGAATACCGCGTGGTCCAGGAAATCCTTCCATGGGAGGATCTCAGTAATGGGGGCGCCGCTGCTTTTGTTTCGCAGCAGGCGTGCTGTCTTGGCACCTTTTGAGTGCAAATAGACCGACTTAGAGGCACTGGCCTTCTTTTCGCCACTGACGGCTACCGCGATAACGTTGTATCCGCGCGCCAACAACTTCGCGTAATGCAAAGCGCCGTCGACAGCGAACCGCTTCACCCGTTTTGCGGTTTCTTCCTCTGTCTCGACGAACGGTTTTCCTCCCAAAATCGCAGGCACGATCGGGCTCGCATGATCTGCCGTGGAAGCCTTGCACTCATAGACGATAAGAAAGTCTGGCGTGTCGGCGTTGCTAACCAAGAACTCGGGGTATCCGCGCCCACCCTTAGCACTCTTGCTAGCTGTCTTCAGGAGCTTCTTGATCTCCTCTATGACGCTTTTCTGTTCCTCAACGCTGACGTTGTTGTCTTCTTCGTAGTAGTCGAGCTTTCTCAATGCATCGCGCACGAGATTTTCGGTGTTCCGCTCGTTCTTATTCGTGCCCTTAGCCAACTTAGCTGCCCCCATACTGATAGCGTTCGCCAACCGCCTGCAGACGTGCCGACCACCACGTGTGAATCGATCTGCAGGGCGATCTTCAATTCCTAGAAAGATTACATGCCACACCCCTATTGGCAAGAAAGGTTGACACGCCCGCTTGCATCACACCTTCCCTCACATCGCTTGGCAACTGCTCTGCTCTCCCAGGGCCCCGGCGTAGCGCACCCGGGGCGGTCTACGGGGCGAAAACGGCGACCAGTCGGCCTGGGCCTCGGCCTCCAGCACCTGAGCCGCGCAGGCCTGAAGCGGCGCAATCTGGTCCATGCGCGCCAGACTGGTCCAGGGCGTGCCGGCGTCGTCGAGCATCTCCAAGTCCGCGCCCCCTTCCATCAACGCCGTGGCTGCCTCCAGGTGGCCACCGGCCACGGCGTAGAACAGCGGGTGGCGCCCGCGCCGATCCTGCACGTTCGGGTTCGCGCCCAGCCTCAGCAAGTGGTGGGTGCACGCCACCCTGCCCTTCATGGCCGCGGCGTGCAGTGGCGCCAGGCCGCGCTTGTCCTGGGCGTTGATGTCGGCGCCAGCCAACTTCAGGGCGTGGGCCACGTCCAGGCGTCCGGCGCGCACGGCCGCGTGCAGCGGCGAGTGGTGCTGGAGGTCGATATGTCGGGGATTGGCGCCGGCCTCGAGCAAAGCCCGCGCCAGGCGCTGGTTGGCGGCGAAGAACAGGGGTGTGCGCCCGCGGGTGTCCTGGCCCTCCACGTCGGCGCCTTGCTCGATCAGCCACAGCACCAAGTCCAGGCGGCCCAGGGCCGTGGCCAGGTGCAGCAACGAACGGCCGCTCACGGCGGCGTTGGCGCCTGCCTTGGCCAGCACAGCCTGGATGAGGATCGCCAGCCAGTCATGCACAGCGCACCGCCTTGAGCACGGGGCGGGAGACCTTGGGCCGGGCCACGGCCGCAAGCGCTTCTTCGCGGCCCTGCTCGCGCCACCAGTCGATCGCGTGCTGCCCGTCGCGGTTGCGCAGATGCGGATTGGCGCCCGCCTGGACCAGGCGCTGCACCATCCGGGCGCAGGTCGCAGCGAACAGTGGCGTGGAGCCGCGCGGGCCCGGGTGGTTGGGATCGGCCCCGGCGGCCAGCAGTATGCCAACGCGCTCGGTGTCGTCGAGGCTCACCGCGGCGTGCAGCGGGGCCGATTGGTAGCGCAACCCGTCCACGCGGGCGCCGTTCTCCAGGAGCAGCTCCAGCACCCGGGTGTTGGGATGGCCGACGGCGAGGAACAGCGGCGAACGCAGCAGGTGGGTCAGCGCGTTGACCTGCGCGCCCAGCCGCACGAGCTCGGCCACTACGGCCAAGGGCGCGCCGCGCTGGATGGCCGCGTGCAGCGGCGTCTCGCCCTGCGCGTTGGCGCCGTTGATGGGCGCCTGCTCGAAGACGACGGCGCGGGTGATGTCGCGCGCAGCGCTCGCTCGCCACAGTCTGTCCACTACATCGCCATCCCGAAGTCCTGGGCGCGGTCCTGGCCCCGCTGGCGCGCCGGCACCGGCCGAGCATTTGCCGGGATCGCCACCACGCGCTCCTGGTCATGCGTCGCCGTGTGGGCGTTGGCCTGCTCCTGGGTGCGTTCGACCTTTGGCGTGGCTTCGTGTTCGTATTTCGCGATGCCCAGGAAGTCGCACATCTTCTCTGCGTTGCGGCACGCGGTCAGGATGGCCTTGGGGTCGTCGCGCACGATCTTCACCCAGTGCTGGAGGTAGGCGGCGTGCTGGGCGCCGTCGTGGCCGATCTGCAAGCGCTGGCCGACCATGAAGCTGAAGATCTCGGCGTTCAACTCTTCGCGGGCGTAGCTTTCGCTGCCGAACTTTCCCGACAAGTCGCGGTCCAGCCGGCTCTTGTGGCCGCTTGCGTGGCCCAACTCGTGGAGTGCCACGCTATAGAAAAGGTCTATTTTTGCGAAGTCCTCGCGCTTGGGCACGATGATGCGGTCCCACCCGGGGATGTAGCAGGGCTGGGTGCCGGCGTAGACGATTTCCACGCCGCTGTCGGCCAACAGCTTCTCGCACTGCTCGTGGCGCTCCATCTCGGTCAACTGCTTGCGCTGGGGCGCTGGGGCCAAGCCTTCGCATTGGTCAGCGTTGAAGACAGTGAATAGGATCGGGACCATGCGCTTCTGCTTCTTGTCGTCGTTTTTGTCAGACCCCTTGTCTTGGGCTCCGTCCTTCTCGGCAAGCTCCAACCACTTCGGCAGGGTCGTGCCCCGCTCGCCCTTGCGGATGTTCGCCCCCAGGTCCTGGGCCTGCTTAAAGGTCAGCCAGCGGTCGTCGGCGTAGCCGTTCAATACCTTGGCCATGGACAGGTAGAGCGCGTTGGCGCCGCTGTAGCCTTTGCCCGACACCGCGTTGTAGGGCATGCCACCGGCGGCCTCACCGGCGCTCCAGGTCGGCTGCCAAGGCGCGCGGTTCTCTTCGATCATCTTGCCAAGCAACGCAGAGTAGTCTTCGCAGTAGGCCGAATAGCGATCCGCCCCTGCGTCTCTTTTCTGCTTCGTGTCCGCACTAGCCCACATAGGTTTCTCCAAGGTAAGAATGGGATGGCCGTCAGGCCACATGGACAACGCTGCCGTCTTCAAGCCAGCGGGCGATCAAGGCCAGGACTTCGTCTTTCGACACCAGCCCCTGGCGCAGGTCGCTTTCGTGCTCGAGCCGGAACGCCAATCCCTTCTCCGAGCGGAAGGCGACGAAGCGCGCACTCGCTCCCAACGCTTCGACGTCGGAAACCGCGTCTTCGTCGAACGCTTCCGGGTGGATTTCTTTAGTCATTTCAATCTCCAACAGAGGATGAAATGAGCATGGAAGAAAACGCCGGTTTGGCAAGGCGGGGAAGGGACACGCGCAGCTTCGCCGCCGCGGCGCGCACGTCATAAGGACCCTGGTTGTTAGCGTTAGCGGTGGATAGCGGTGGGGTGGCCGGCCGGCCGTCGGTGGGCGGCGGCCGAGTTTTCCAAGCGGCTCCGTTAGACTGGGCTGGAACCCAAAGGAGATGCCCGTGCGCCTGTTCGACTTGCTGAAAGTTTGGGAACCGTCGTTCGACCCGAAGCTCGCCAAGGTGCACCTGGCACGCTACAACGGAAACGAACGCCCGATCGACGAGTTCCTCCAGGGCACGTTCGACGAGTGGCAGCGGACGCAGACCCGGCGCAACTTCCAGCGCGAGTTCGTGGTTTCGCTCGTGCAAGATGGCCACCCCACCCGGTGGCTGTATGCAGGGCTGTTCCGTTCGCACGGCTCGGAGGTCGAGCAAGGCGAGAAGCGGCCCCTCTACTACTACAACTTGGAGCGCCTGGCTTCGGGGGATGAATGGGTGGGCCGGCTCTGCCTGACCAGCGCCTACACTGAACGCGCGTCCTATCCCTACGGCGAAACCCTGGCCGAAGATCTGGAGGTCGCGGAAGTCCTCCCGGAACGCCGCACCATCGGGCACTTCCCGGGCTACAAGCGCGTGGACATCACCAAGGAGCAGCTCGACTTGGTCGTGAAGCAGTGTCCGGAGACTTGGCGTGCCGCCCTGGCCAGCGTCAAGGGCGTCTACCTGATTTCAGACACTGCCAAGGGCAAGCTCTACGTCGGGAAGGCCGACGGCGCCGACGGCATCTGGGGCCGCTGGTGCTGCTACGCCAACACTGGCCACGGCGGCAACAAGGCCCTGCGCAAAGAGTTCGGCCTGGACGGCTCCGCCGAGAGGCTGGGCGCCCTGCGCTTCTCGATCTTGGAAATCGCCGACCTCCACGCCACGAGCCAGGAAGTGCTGGAGCGCGAGGCTCACTGGAAGTCGGTGCTGCTGTCCCGGGAGCACGGACACAACCGCAACTAGCCCGCGGCTACCAATCGGGCTGCAAGCGCTTCACTCGGGCTTGCCCATTTCGCGAAGCGCCGACACCAGGTGGCCGGCAGACATCGCCGCGCCACTGGGATGGCCATGCGCGCAAGCCAAGCCCGCAATCAGAATGCCTTCGCAGGCGCGCTCCTTGGTCAACTCGCCCTGCTGCCACCCCGCAGGCAGCCCCTGGATGGACGCTATGGCCTCCTGCCCCGACAGGTATTGCAGCGCCGTGAGCAAGGTCCACTGGACACCCATGGCCTCGCGCAGCGTCCGCCCCGCTTCGGCCTCGTCCATTTTTTCCTGGTGGACCTGCAAAACGACGTGCGCCGACAGCAAGGCACGCTGCAGCGGGGGCAGTTTGTTGCGGCGCTTAGCGGTGGCGTATCTCATGAGTAGTCAATGTCCAGGCGGGGAGAGTAGGTTTCGGTAGAGGTCGGTTTCGGCAGCTGCCATTTCGCCTTGTTGCCCGGCTCGCCCTTCTCCAGGCGGACGGTGGCCCAGCGCCCGTCGAGCTGCACCAGGGTAGCGTTGGCCACCCCTGCCCCAAACCACTTGCGGTGCATCCCCTTGGGAATGGACACCAGCTTGTGGCCCAGGCCGATGCGGCGATCGGACAGGACGTAGTAGTTGACCGTCTTCCACCCGGGCGCCGACCACGAGTGCATCGAGCGCTTCGAGCAGAGGGCGCCTAGGCCACCCTGCGGCAGCCACGCCCGGAACACATAGCCCGGGCCAGCATCGTCCAACGGACCCGTTTGGGCCGGCACCCTCTCCGCGGCGTAGCGCGTGAGCTGCGGCTCAGCGGTGGGCACGGCCGCCAGGTCGAGGTCCAGCTCGAGCACGTAGTTGTATTGCTTGTCCCCGTCCTTCATTCCGCCGGATATCACGGCGTCGCACGCGCTGAAGTGGGGCATGCCGAGCGCGGCCATCCGTTGGCGGTAGGCCACGGCCAGTTCGCGGGGTAAGTGGCCCAGCAGGTGGGCGCCCATGCTGGGCAGCGCCATGACGCCGACTGCGTTGGGGTCGTAGGGGTTTGTGTCGTAGGGGTAGAGCGCGACCGGGAGAAAGCAGAGCCCCGTCTCGCCCTTGGCGTTGGCGGCGATCGAGGCCAACGGTTCATGGGTCGCGTGGCTCCCCGTCGCCTGGACTGGAAAAAGCCCTGACGCCGGCCAACTCGACAGCTCCACCTGCGCCATGATCAATCCTCCCTGTCCGCCCGAACGTTAGCATCCACCAACAACAGCACCCGCGACCGAGCATCAAGCGTCGGCCCCGGGTTCCGCCGTCGTTGTCCCCGCTCTCTCGCGGTAGGTCTCGGACACGAAATCAATAAACGCGACCGCCGACGCGACCGCCAACCGCGCGTGGCGGGGCTGTAGCCCTTTGTGCTTGCCGTC
Organism: Arenimonas sp. MALMAid1274; assembly: GCF_049195245.1. Classification (NCBI taxonomy): domain Bacteria; kingdom Pseudomonadati; phylum Pseudomonadota; class Gammaproteobacteria; order Lysobacterales; family Lysobacteraceae; genus Arenimonas; species Arenimonas sp. MALMAid1274. The sequence continues at coordinate 268,016 of NZ_JBMIRR010000027.1, read as the reverse complement.
CCGCCCATGCCCGCTGCCATAAAGGCTCCGAAGCTCGGCGAGGTGGTGCGTAAGTTGGGTCAGGTTTCGGAGGATGCGCCGGATGTTCTCTGCCCCCCTCGCCTCATCGGAGACGCCTTTCGCCACCAACTTGAGTTCGGTCGTAAGCTTGAACGTCAAGTCGCCCAGGTCGTCAGACTTCGCGCACTCGATGTTGAGCTTGGCCAAGATCGTCTTGCAACAGCTCTCCACCAGGTCCTTGGCGGTTCCGATTGCCAGGGCCGGGTCGCGGTCCACGGCGTTCTCCAGGCGCTCGATTTCCTTGGCCATCCAGCCGGCGTCCAGCGCGTCCGCCACGGTGCGCGCCCGCGAGACGGAGCGCACCCCATGATTGGTCAAGGGGCGGTAGGCAAACCTCGGGCGCCCGGCTATCCGCTCTTCCTCGTAGATCTCCCAGCCCTCGCCCCTGAGCTGGTCGTTGAAATGGGAGACCAGCTTCATGGCCTCGTCGCGATCAGGCCGAACCACCGGGTGCACGATTTCGCAGAGGAAGCGCAGAAAGCGCTCGGAGGGACCGCCCAGCAGGTCGAAGCGTTCGTCCGAGTAAACCCAGTCCAGGTCCCAATCGTCGTTGTTGATGCAGTGCTGCCAAATGTCGCGCGCTGCGTCGTTATAGCGCGGGTCGTTCGACGGCATCTTTTGCAGGTCGAACAGGCGGCTCAGGAACTCGACCTCGTCCAGCGTGCCGAACCACTTCACCTTCTCCAGGCGCAAGCCGTCCAGCACGTTTATCCGCACCTGCCGGGCCACACCCCGCGTCGCGTCGCGCCAATCCTTGTTCTTGACCAAGGCCGGGATGATCTTGACGGCATACCAGTCCTGGGTCTCGGTCTCCAGGACGCGCTTGAGCCGCTCAGACACTTGCTCTTCGATGCGGCTGCGCTGCGGCCCCATCCGGGCATAGTCTTCCGGCGGCAGCTCAATGTAAACATCCCACAACTGGGTGCCGCCGTTCCAGTTGTCGTATCCGGTCTGCTCGGCCCGGGCAGGGAACGAGCGCACCACCATGGCCGCTTCGTCCATCCCTTCTGCAAGCAGCAGCGCGTGGACGGTGCCCAGCGTGGTCTCGAGCGTCTGTTCGTTCATATCCCCTGCCTCAGTGCGTATATCCGGCCATACAGCTCGTTGAAGGGTTCCCAATCGGCCCGGCCGCTGGAAGACACGCGGTAGACCGGAAACGTGGGCGAGAACGCTGCGCCAGGAACGCGATCGGTGAGGACATCGACCGCGTTGTGAAAGAACGCGGCCAGTTTCTCGTCCGTGGGCCGGGTGGGCACCGGATACTTGGCCGCCCAGATCACGGTGTCAGAGTAGTAGCGCAACAGCTCGGGCTCGCCGTCCAGCAACTCCAAGGGGAGCGAGTTGGCCAAGTCCAGCAGGTTGTGCGTGGGCTCCGGGGCGTCGCCGCGCTCCGCGAGCACGCCCTTCATAAGCACCTCCAGCGAGAGCCCCGAGAGCAGGTGGTAGACCGGACGGCAGGCCACCCGCATGTCGAACCCTTCCCAGAGCCCCAGCGCCTGCGCAGACGCCAGGCCGCTCTCCATGGCCAGCCAGATAGCTCCGGCGGAGGCGTGGAGGTCCGATGCGCGGTTGAACCAGTTATTCGGGTGCGACCGGTCGGCCACATGGGAAAACGGTTTCTGGGTGGATGCCATGCCTACTCCTTCGCTGGTGCCCACCTTGCGGACCCGACGTCGCAAGGCTTGCGACACCTGTCGCGCACCCTTCAGCTTCCGCTGGCTTGCCTCGCCCTATCCTAACGACATGGACCTTCTGAATGACCCCACCGACTTGGCCACCCGCTGGCAAACGCAGCTCGGGCCGCTGGCAGGCCGCGCCTGGCCCATCCGCTGCAGCCTGGTGTTTTCCCCCCAGGAAGTAGTGGCGCTGCGGCTGGGCTTGTGGCCGCAGGACATGGACGACCGCTGGGCCATCTGGCTCGACCCCCAGGGCGTGCTGCGGTGCTGGCGGTCCTGGACGAGCCAGTGCTTATACGAAGCACCCCTGGTCCTGGGTGCCGACGGCGGCGCGGCCTGCCCCGTGGTCCACGTGCTTGACGATCCCGAGCACTACCAGCGAAGCCCGGTAGATGGGAGCGAACTCGACCGGTTCGAGGGCGTCCTGGCCTTGGTGTTGCGAGGCGCTCGGGGCGCCGCGACGCCTGCGATTGCATCCGTCCGCAGCTCGGAGCTATAAATACGACGCCGTCGGCAATAGCCGCGGTGTTTTGCCTGCATAGCCAGATGGCTCCAGGTTCCCGGCGGTCCTCATAGAGGCACCGGGGCCCCCTGCCCGCTGGAGCCTCTATGCCTGCCATCAATCGTTTGCGTGCCGACGCCTTCGCCAATCAAAAGGGCCGCTGCTACTACTGCGGCTCGCCCATGTGGCTGACCGATCCCGACGCCTTCCGAACGCGCTTCGGCTGCACGCGCGGGCAACTGCCCGCGCTGCAGGCCACGGCCGAGCACCTGGTGGCCGTCTGCGACGGGGGCAAGACGACAGCGGCGAACATTGTCGCGGCCCATCAGCTGTGCAACCGGCGGCGGCACCTGGCGAAGGTGCCACTGGCGCCTGATCGGTATCGAGCGCGGGTGACCCGGCTCGTGGCCCGGGGGAAGTGGTTCGACAAGACCCTGCATGCGGTCGCCCGCCAGGCCCGCCACATTCCTGGCTAGCGTGTCTGGCGCCTCACACGCGATCGAACCCGATCGTGAAGTGGTTGCCGTCGAACGCCTCCACCCGCCCGACCCAATCGGGCCGAGCCTTGAACGAGTTGTTTGCCGTGGACGCGTCTCCGCCGGCCTCGACCAAGGCGGGGTTGTCCGTCGTGGCCACGACCACGCGTATGGTCCGGCCATCATCGAACGCTGTCCGAAGGTGGCGTGCGAACTGCTGGTTGCCCAAGCCACTCCAGCGCGACAGGTGGTCGCGGTAGATCCACCGTCCTCCCTCTACACTGATCCGGTGCCGCCACAGGCTGAGGACCGTTTCAGGCCCCACCTCTGCCGAGATGTCGTAGAACCGGTTCCGGAGTGTGGCCTTGTAGCGCGCGAACTCGTCAACGATCCCCATCGTGTCAGCTCCCCGCCGGCGTGCCGGCTAGACCTCGTCGAACTCACCTTTTTGCTGTGCTTCGGGGCCGCCAGAAATATCCCGCAGGCTCTTGAGTGTGTAGGTGCCCTTGACCAGGCCGCGACCAACATGCGTTTCCACAAGACGGAAAATCTCGTCGCGACCTCGAAAACGCCCGCCATCTTCGCCACTGGACGCAGCGGCCTCAATAACGCCCCGGCGATGGTTGTCGTAGGAAGCCAATACGTCGGCTCCATTGTGTAGGAGCAGTTTCACCATCCTGGCATCCCCGCGGATCGCTTGCGCGAGCAATGGCGTGACCCGACCGCTATTGTTGCGGCTCTCAATATCCACGCCTTGCCTCAACAACAGGGCGGCGACCTCAGGATTGGCAGAGTGCAGGGGCGTGTATCCGTTCTCATCCACGTAGGAAGCGTTCGCTCCAGCGTCCAGCAGGATCTTGGCCGCACCTTCCTTCAAATAGTATTGGAACAACAGCGTGCGCCTGTGATCGTTCGCGAACGAACTGTCTGGGTTCAACCCTTCCGCCAAGAGTTGCTTCAATGCGCCGTAGCGCCGGCTGTTCTGTGCGCTTTTTACCGCCTCGAACAATGCATCGCTATCGTCGTATTTGGCTTTCTTCTTTGTCACGGATTTCCCCTGCGATGTGGTTATGCGGCTTCTGGATCAGTTCGTGATGCGGATGACGAATGTCATAAGACCAATCCTGCGCAGCACGCCCTAGCAGGCGGGAACGCCGAGAGGCGCGGGCTACTACTTCTCGGCCTCCAGCGGGCACTGCACGAACTGCACGTGCAGCCGGTCCATGAGGGCCCGGATCTTGGCGGTCGGCGCCCGAGTGCTGGCCAGCACCGCGTCGCAGTCCGGTGGCTTCCGAATAGCAATCTGCTCCGCGCGAAGGACGGCGCGGTATTTCACGCACTGGTAGACGCCCCGCTCCAGTTCCTCGTTCGTGGCCTTGCTGGTCTTCACTTCGACCGCCAGGCGACGCTTGCCAGCGCTGAAGTAAGCGTCCAGCCAGTCCCCCGAGCTCAAGCCGAACTCGACACGGCCCGGCTGGAACGTGCCGAACTCTGAGAACGCGCCGGGGTTGCGCGCCACCCAGTGCTTGAGCGCTTTGTGCTCGGCGCTCTCGGGGCCCTGCACGGGAGGGAGCTTGGGGAGCTCCAGCACCTCGCCGTCGTCGGGGCCCCGAACCGTCAGCGTCGGGCTACCCAGGGCCTCGGCGACCTTGTCCCAACGCGACCCGTATGCGAACACGGCCTCCATGCCTTGGCGCACATAGGTTTCGCGGTCCTCGGCCATCCCGCGGCCCTTGTCCTTGAAAAAGTATTGGGCGATTTCGTCGGCGCCGGTGCCGGGCAACCCGGTCTCGCCGTTCACCACGATGAGGTTGATGGGCGGGATGGTCTGGCGCCACTGGTCGCCGATTTGGCGGATGGCCAGGCCCACCGCACCCACGGGCGGCCCGTAGAGCGGCTTCAGCCCCTGGGGCGGGTGCCCATACTCGGCTTTGAGCTCGTCGGCCAACTCGGTGTAGGTGATTGGCCGCCCTTCCTTGGCGCGCCGGAACAGGATGGGCGGGATGTCCGCCACCACCGACCGCCGCCACGGCGGCTTGGCCAGGTCCAAGCTGTCCCAATCGAACGCCATTTTCTTCCCCCATCCATTCGAGATCCCGCCCGCGGGTCGTCCACGCGCAGGGCCGCCGCAGCATCATTACAGGAACGCGCCAGGCTCTGGAACCGGCCAAGGGGGCGGGCTTGGCACTAACTCATACTATGAGGCGGGGCGCGGGTCTCAGTGGCACGAACACGGCGGCCAGCATCGTGGCCGCCCATGGTGTCTGCAACTGGCGCCGCCATCGGGCCAAGGATCCTCTGCTGCCGACCGCTACCGCGCGCGGGTCTCTCGGCTGCTGGCCAAGGGTCGCTGGTTCGACCAGTCCACGCCGACCCCCATTGGCCAGGCGGCGTTCGCGACCTGGCGGGAAGCGCGACGGATCCCGCTCCGAAGGCGCTACCCGGCCTGCTTCGGGCGGAACGTGCCACCGGCCAACGACCACTCCAGCACCTCGGTTTTTTGCTTGGGAGTGCCGAAATACGCGTTGACGACCTGCTTGTAGGTCTTCCGATGTTTGGGTTCTACGAGCGCGTCGGTTTTCTCCAGCAGCATGCCTTGCGTTTCCGCGAGGCCACCCTCGAGCAACTGCACCACAATGCCGAAATGGCCTTGGGCCAACGCGAAGTCCACCGTCGCGCAGCCGCTTTCGAGCTCCAGGTTTGGGTCCGCCCCCTTGGACAACAGATGCCTGGCTACTCCCGCGTCTGTGCACATGGCCAAGAGCGACACGTCGATGGCCCCCATGTCGACAAACGGGGTGTCTTCCTCCTGCACCTGCGTAGTCATGTTGATGGGCATGCCAGCGGCCAGCTCGCGGTCGATGGCGGCAATCGCCAGCGCCGGGGCCATGAGCCCCACGGACTGGATAAGGTCGTCAAATCTGCTCATGCATTCCCTTCTTGGTTGAACGAAGCGGTGGACGTCCGAACCCCGCGGCGATGGATCACGCCGCCTTCCGGTGCTCGTAGTAAGGATGCCGCTTGTCGTCGAAAATGGCCAATAGGGCGTCCAGGTCCTGGGGATCCGGGTTGAGCCAGGCTTCGACGTGCTCGGGTTTGATGTTGATGATGGTGCGATCGTGCCCGGCGGCTGCGACTTCGGGCTCCGGCTCGTCGGTGATGGCCGCGAACGAGTAGAGGTCCGGCTCGACGCCGGCGGGGTCGGTCCAGTGCGACCACAGGCACGCGATGAGCATGGTCTCGCCCGTGCGGGGGTTGAACTGGATCTCCTGGGCCTTGCCGTCGGGGCCTTCCACCATCTCGTAGAACTGCTCGGCGAGCATGAGGCCGTGGGTGAAGCCGAACTGGTGCCGCCAGAACCGGGTCAAGTTGTCCCGTCGGGCGTTGTAGGTGCCGCTCACGCGGCCGTCCTTGGTGCGGTCCACCGACGCGTCCATGCCGGCAGGCCTGCAGTGGTAGCGCATGGGGCGCACGACCATCTTGCCGCCTTCCTGGATGAGGACCGGGGCATACCAGTCCGGCCAGATGCGGTTGTCCTTGCCCGGCTCGAGCTCGGTGCGCTTGGCGTCGGCTATCCAGCGCTTCATTTGCTTGACCTTATTTCCGCCCACGCGCACGTCGTTGAGCGCGGCCTTGGTTTCCTTGACCGCCAGCTTTCGCTCGGCGTCGGCCACACGCTTGGCCTGCTCGAACATCTCCTGCTCGCTGTCGGCGATGAGCTCGGTGTTGTAGGCCTTGATGAGGGCCTGGATCTGTTTCTCTTCCGGGGTCTTGGGGTGCGCGAACGCCAGGTCCATGCCCTTGGGGATCTTGGGGTTGAGGCCTTCGCGGCGCTGGCCGTAGAGGCGGACGAACTCGTTGATATCGATTTGCGCCCCGAACTTGCGGACGTAGGTGTGGTAATCCCCCCAAACCTGGGCCGAGTAGCACATGGCAGCCTCCGATTGCAGTTCAATCCGACCGCCCAGCGGTCCTTCATTGAAGGCTACCACTGGGTTCTCCCCGGCTTCCTGAAGCGGAAACGGCGGCCCCGAAGAGCCGCCGCCCGTGTTCCCGTCAGTTCCTACCCATCTGCGCTTGCGGGGTCGTGAAATGAACGTAAATCCGGTTCTCTTCGGGGTTCTTCTGGTCGGTGGACTGCGACTTCACATAGCCGCTGGAAAGCAGCCGACCTGCCAAGTTCGCCGCGACCTGGAGCCGCTGCTTGGTCAGGCACTCGACCACCACCTTGTCATGTCGCCCCGTGGTCGGCCCCATCTCGGTCAGAACCTTGATGAGTTCGTCGTAGGACATCGTTGTGAAGCTGTTTTCGTTGGTATTGCTCATTTGTATTTCTCCATATGTGAGTTGTTTTCCGAAACGCCAAAAAATGCACGTCTCGAATAGCTATTTACATTTCTTGCAAGAAAAACGAGAAAAAAGGTGCCAGATGCATCAACAGGGCCTGTTAAGGCTTCTGGAGGCCACGTAGATGCATCCGGAGGGTGTTTTCACTGACTGAAGCACGGACGGTAAACTGGGACACCGGACCAAGTGAGCAGACGATGGCGAGTTGGCTAAAAAAGCTGTTCGGAAGCCCTTCGGTTCCGCCGCCGGCCGCAACGCCGGCACCCTCCCCGACCCCGCGGCCGGCTGCGCCTGCCTCTGCCATCCGTGAGCCGGCCCCAACGACGCCTGGCGGCCCGCCCACGGAGCGCTCCCACCTGGCGCTGCTGGCCAAGTTCAAGCACGGCAGCGACCCGGCCAGCGCCGCCCAGGACTACTGGGCCAACGTGTTGCCCGACACGGTGCCCAACACGCTGGCGCTGTTCCGACGCAACGGCTGGCTCGTGGATGCACCCTGGCAACAGGTGTTTGCGACCCAGCACCGGGTGGACGAGCTCAAGCCCCTGCTCAACGAGCGCGGGCTGAAGGTGTCCGGCAAGAAGGACGAACTGGTCGAGCGGCTCATCGCGGCCGACCCAGAAGCCATGCGCCTGCGCGTCGCCGGGGTCAAAGCGTGGATCTTGTCGGCGCTGGCGGAATGCCCGGTCGATAACTACTTGGCCAGGGAGCGCGACGCCGAGGCCGTGGCGCAGTCCACCGCCATGGACTCCTTGCGCGCCGGGAACCTGGACGCTGCGGTGAGCACCATCGTGGCCTTCGAGCGGACCCGGCTGTTCCCCCGGGGCATCGGGATCGACTGGCACGGCGAAGGCATCGGTCGGCACCTCGCAGAACGGGCCCGAAACATCCTCAAGGCATCGCCAGGGATCCTGCGCGATGTGCCCGAGCACGAGTTGGCGCTGCTTCGCCCGGTCGCCGCCATGCTCGAGCTGACGGGAGAGAGCCGGGCCAAGGCCTGGCTGCCCCCCGGCCTGGTGGGCCACCCGCGGCTGGACGTCGAAACCGTGGTGCGGATGCTGCTCTTCCACGGGAGCAACATGGCCACGCTCGAAGGCATGCGGGCGAACGGCCACAAAAAAGTGGAAGTGTCCGGCGGCGGGGACAGCTGCCCTGCGTGCTCGGCTATGGACGGCAAGAAGTTCGCCTTGAGCAAGGCCCCCGAGCTTCCCCATCCAGGATGCACCCATGCGATGGGATGCCGTTGCCTCTACCAGGCGGTCTTCGAAGAGTGAAGCCGTCCCCAGGTTGTCCTATCCGGCAGGAGATCGCCCCGTCGCTTCGTTGACATCCAACGAAATGAGATCGTTGTCGCCCTTAGGGATTAGGGTCCGACTCCACACAAAAAAAGGGCCCAGCAAGTGGGCCCATTTTCGTCATCTCTCCGGCATTCAGGTCGGCTTGACCTCGCCAACCTCAACGGTGCCCGTGCCACAGCGACTTCCGCAGGGGCCAAAGGGACGGGGGAAATGCGGGAAGTAGATCGAACCGCCACCACCGCTTCCCGTTGGAGTGGTGTTTATCGCGATCTGGGCCTCATATGCTTCATCGAGCTTCTCGTCGCACTCCTTCGTCAAAGGCATCGAGAACGTGCCGAGGGGCGTGGTGCCAGGCTGGAGAATGAAGCGGACCACCATGCTGACGCGAGTTCCCTCCGGATAATCATCGCCAAACTGCTCTTGCAGCGCCTCTGCGACATCGTCGCGGCTATCGACCGTGCCGACGTTCACTTCACCGACAAACTCATAGTCGGTGCAAGCCCAAGCGACCGCCGAAACAAACAGCAATCCAAGCAAAACTTTGTTCTTCTTCATACATACCCCTAGTCTGAGTTTGGCTGCTTACTTTTTTTCTGACGCGTTATTCGGACGAAAACTGGCTTCAAGCGTGGTCAAAAACTGTTCGAAACCAGGCCTCAAGTCAGGCTGCGCAAACGGGGGCAGTCCGCGAGTAGCCCGCGCGTCCTGAAGCCGTAGCCAAGCCGCTTCAGCCCAAACGTCGGCGATCAAGCGCTGCTCCGCGCTCAGATCCCCAGCAATGGCGTAGTTCTTGGTGGCCGCGGTGTAATAGCCACGGCGAAGCGCCAGCTTGTAATAGGCGCTTCCGATTGCACCGTTTCGATATTGCCGCAGAGAGAAATGAATATCTCCCCAAGTGACCAAGGCGAAAATAGAGCCGCGGGCTGCTGCGTCTTCAAGAAGAACAAAGGGCTGATCGCCATAGCCGCCAGCGGCCGCCATGTTGTAAGCCAATATGACTTGCGCTCGAAGATCTACCTTCGCTGCTTCTTTAAGCTCATCCATCGAGGCTTTGCGCAAACGGTCGTAAGCCTCGGGGTCAAGAAACCCAAACTTGTGCAGCCACGCGGCATCGGCCTCGCTGGTGGCCTCGTTGGACGGATTAGTCGGATCGAACCTGTGTTTGTCGCCGACGACCGTCAGCAAGGACGACGGAAGCGCGGGACGTTCCTGGACAGCCGGCGCGCTCTCATTCTCGGCCGGGTTTATATCGACAACTGGTGCCGGCGCGCTCGCCTGGGCTGCCGGCGACACACCGGTGATCGTGGTTGCCTCCGGCTCATCTTTTTTCCAGACGAATAGAGCAAATACGCCGGCCCCAATCAGTAGTGCGCAAGCAAGAACTGGCAATGGTCGCACTGGTCGTATTCCTCTTCTGAAATCCAAGTTCTTCTCCCATCTTCAGCATTGGCCTCTCGTGCCGCAACGAGGCAGTCTCAGCCAATGGAACAAAAGACGCTCTTCTACGCTAACGGTTGGTGCGTTGCAGGTTGACGTGGAGCGACGTAGTTAGTGAGTGTGCACGTATTATGAGCATTAATGCTCACCTGGTAAGTATGGCTATCTGGCACTACTCACAAGACGGCCAGCCCTCGTTAAACACGCGCCATTCCGACAATAGCCGTCGATGACATCTGATATCTCCACGAACTGGGTAGGGCCGGGCTCTCACTGTGGCCTGGATGTAGCGAGGCCTCAAAGGAGGCCCCGCTGCGCGAAGGAAGTGGTCCCTGCGCCGCTGACCACGAAGTGGTCGAGGATGCGGTGCCGGGTGTCCAGGTAGACCACACCGAAGACTTCGTGGTCCAGGTGCGCGCAGCGGGCTTTCAGGTAGTCGGCGCAGGCGCCGGGGTCGCGGATTTCTCCGTGCCGCTTCAGGCGTCGCTGGAGGATTTTCTCGGCGGCTTCGAGGATGGCCTGTTCTTCGGGGGCCAGGGTGTAGGCAGAGGCTTTGCGGGTGCGTGGCATGGTGTTTTTCTCCCTTCGGCGCAACAGGCGCCGCGTGGGAGCCGACCGCTGAAACGGCAGGCGGGGTGCACCGTAAGCGAGCACGGCGAAGCCGCGCGCAGCGGGGGCGGAACACCGTGGAGCAGGGCTTGCCCCTTGCGCCCCGACGAGTGAAGGCAGGATCCCTTCAAGCGGCCCGCGTCGATGGGGAACCTTGCCCCGCTACGGCCTCGGCAATCCTGGCACCTGGTCCATCCACGAACTGGATCCGGGGTCTGCTTCTGCCTCCAGCGGGCCTTCGCACGGCTGGAACCGCAGCGCGTGCAGTGCCTCCGGCGTCTCGGGCCAAAACGCTTCGCCTGGCTCGCCCAGGTAGTGGTCGCCCTGGACGGCGCCGCAGCCGCTGCAATGGTTCGCGAGGTAGGTCATCCCGGAAGTGCGCGTGGGCGCCATGCGCATCCATGGCGCGTGCACTCGGACCTGGTCGGACACAGCGCCGGAAAGCGCGCTCACGAACGACAGCAACGCCGGGTCCGGCTCGTGCTCGGGCTCGTCGCCGGGCTCAAACACATAGGTGTGCTCCGGCACCCACAGACGCGCCACGGGCGTTGGGGCTTTGCAGGCGTGGCAGGTGGCCGTGCCGGTCAAGAGACCGAACGAGGGGGCGCGCACGCGCATCAGCCGCGCCCCACCTTGCGGAAGTGAGCCTGGAGTTCCGTGTTGGCGCCGATGGCGTCGATGAGCTCGCGATCGACGGGTTCATCTGGAAGGGCCATCACAGACACCTGGACGTGGTGGTTCCCCCAGCCCACGCCATCGTGGATGAAGAAGTCCTCCAGGCGATGGACGGGCTGGCCGGCGACGTGGGTCAGCTTCGGCCACCGCACCCGCTCCACGCCCAACGGCCATTCGGGGTGCAGTGCTTTCGCAGCTGAAGCATGCTCGGCCAGCAGCGCCTCGGCCCGCTGGAGCGCGTGGGGAAGTGCCTCGAAGCCTTCGTCGAGCCGGACCTCCTCATAGATACCGTCGTAGTCCAACGTCCGCTCGAACAGCACGACCATCCAGCTCTTGCCCCGCAAGCGTTCCCGCTCGGCGCGGATGCCAGCCTCGATAGGCAGGTGGTAGGGCTCGGCGATGCGCCAACCGCAGCCGGGGATAAGAGGGTCCAGGGGCACCATCCGGGAGGCCTGGGTGGGGCCCTTCCGGAAAAAGTTGCCGGTCTTGCCGTCGGGCTCGTGTGTCATGGGCCAAGCTTAACCGGGGGGCGTCGCAGGGGGCGAGACTGCTCCTGCGACTAGAAGATCGGAGGCTTTCTAGGTGGTGCCGCTTCCGTATCGCCTATCGCCTTGTTCAAGCTTTCTTGGCTGGCTTTGGCGCGAAGGACGGGGTCCTTGCTCCATTTGGCGCGCAGTTGAAGCCACCACGATTTGAGCCACTTCATGCCTTTCTCCATCGTTGAGCGGTTAGCAGCCGGCCACCAAACCTGGCCGGGGAAACGCCAGCCTACCGCAACCGGCCTTGGTGGCGGGCGCCGTGGGGCCACGCCTTATCCGAATGGCGTCTCGTCCACCCCGTCGTTGTCCGGCGCATCGTCGGTCGGCTTCGGCCGACCCGCGACATGGATCTCTCGGCACTCGGTCTGGTTGCCGTTGATACGTCGGTTGCTGGCCGGTCCGGAGACCAGGCCAGCGATCTTCATGCCGTTCCAGAACTGGCGCGCGGTGAGGATCTCGAAGCTCTCCAAGCTGCGCTTCTCGTGGAAGGCTTTGAACCGCAGGTAGACATCCTTGGCCGGCATCCAGTGCCCGTCCCGGCGGCTGACCTGTTCGGCGTCCACCCATGCGGCGACCTGGTCCGAGTTGTGGCGGGCGTCGCGCTTAGCCGCGCGAACTTCTTCGGGATGTTCGTGGTCGGCCAAAGCGCGTCCACGGGCGACGATGCGGCGTGCGCCCTCGAGCATCCAGTCGAGAACCAACTGGGCCTCCTTGGCCAGGATGTCCTGAACCAGGGTCGGGTTCATCTTCTCCGCGGCCACTGCGTGCTTCCAGTGAACGATGTCCAGCCGGCGCCAGACACCGTTCGACTTGTCCCGGATGAACGGCTCGCTGTTGCTGGTGATGATCCACTTCGCCTGGGAGCGATAGGACGCGAGCGCCTTCTGGTGCTTTCGGTTCACGCCGATGCCGTTGCCAGAGACCAAGGTTTTGAACCGCCCCTCGGCCCAGCGCTCGCACTCCACTTCATCCACCAGGATGAGGTTGGCGCCGACCAAGGGCTCCAGGGAGAACGTGTCGCCCAGCGTTTCCAGGTTCAAGCGCGCCACCTGCCCCTGCATGGCTTCCACGATTTCGGCCAACGTGGATTTGCCCGACCCCGCCGCACCGTGCCACCAGGCCGCGCGCGAGTAGCTGCGGGGGAGAAGCGTCATGCCGCAGTGCTCCTGCACAAGCGCCAGCACCTTGGGGTTGTCGAAGGCGTGGTGCAGGAACCGCCCAAACTGCGACGTCGGGGGAAGGCCCTGCGGAGCGTAGGAAGACCCCGCCGGGCGCTTGCATGCCACGTTCACCGAGTGGGTCAGGCCCAGCGACCGGTCCGGCGCCAGCACCCGATACCCGGTAGGCAGGATCTCGATGTAGCCGTCCGAGCAGGGCACGATAGACCGCCGAGTGTCCAAGGCAGGCAGCGGCCTCTCAATCCGCAGTCGCTTCTTCGCCCAGGACCAGCAACCCTCCGACTGCTTGGCGCCCGCCGCGTGTGGCGCGTGCGCTTCGATCCACTTCGCCGCAATGGCGTCCCCTGCGGCATCGGAGACAGCCGTCCAGCAAATGCCGCTCCAACGGTGGATGACTTCGCCCTCGCCTGCGGTGGACTGACACGTCCAGTCCCCACTGCGAATGGCCTGCTGCGTGTAGATGTGCGCGATGCTCGCCGGCTTGGGCCGGTTCGTTCGGCCATCGGTGCGGTGCTCTTTCAGCCAGGCAGCTTCCTTTTCGGATTGCTGCTGTTGGCGAGCATGCGTGAGCGAGGCCACCGACGCGGGAGGCTGGGGCCGCCCGGGCTGTGCCGGGGGACGAAATGCGCCGGTGGAGTTGACAGTGTGCCCATCGCTAGGCACCTTGGCGGTGTTGGTCATCTTGTTTGTGCTCCATTCCAATCCCTCGCCCTAGCCGGCGGGGGATTGTTGTTTTCAGGCCGCGTTCTTGTTGGGAAGCGGGGGAAGAACCGCATCCAGGATGCGGCGTAGCTTGTCGCTGGGCTCAAGCCCGTTTTCCGCAGCGGCGTGCTGTAGGCGTTCCGCGAGCGGGCGCTCAACGCGAACTTGGATCTTCACGTCTTTGCGCGGCGGGCCTCGGCGTTGGGGGTGGGACATGGTCGATTTCCTTTCTTCGAGTTGGAGGACAGGCGGGATACAACCATCCAAGCAAAAAAACGCCGCGCGTCAATCTGTCCGGTGAAATCTCTTTGCTAACAATCGTCGCGATAGCCAGCAGGTATTCCGAGATCTGGCATTGCCTGCTGGCCTTCCTCGCCAGGATTTCGGCAAGTTTGCCCAGCAGAAGCATTAGCCAGCAGAGAAGGCCAGCAGCGCTAACTCATTGAAAGATGTTTCTTTTTGCATCAAGGAATGAGCACTGCTGGCTTGTTGGGTGAAAAAACGCTGTTTTTTGGAAAACTATTTAGTCATTGAACTTTCGACGCCATCGCTGACAGTTGCTCAAAGAAAAGTAAAAACTCACCCAGCAGGCCAGCAGCGCATCGATCTGGAGTTTTTTTCCTTTACGGTGCGGACACTTGGCGCTGCTGGCCTTCTCTGCTGGCTATTGCCAGCAGCCGAACGGATAGCCAGCAGACTAAAATGCATGCATGGGCGCTTCCTCCGCGTTGCGCTGTTGGTCGCAGTCGCGGGTGGCTTTGCGAACGGAAGCAAACGCCAACTTTTCGTCCGACACCAACGCGTTTCCGACGGTGATGGCGCATTCGCGCAGCGGCTTGTTGTGGACAAACTGATTGGCCAGCAACTGGAGGGCCGTCATCGCCGAGCAAAGCGGATCCAGGTCGTTGGCGACCACGCGCAGCGAGCCCAAGTCGCCTTTCCAGTGGCGCAGCTGGCCGAGCACGAGGCCACCCGCGCCAGACGTAGGCTCGTAAAGACTTGGCGATGCCGTGGCAAGCGGATGCCGCCTGTAGTGGTCCGCTACGAGCTCGCCCTTCAAGTCGGCCAGGTCCCAGGGCGTGAAGTGCTGCCCCAGGCCATTGCCTCCAAAGCGCCCCAACGCTTCGGCGTGCACCAGGGTCAGCACGTCCGTGAACGGAGGCTGCTCCTTCACTGCGGCGAGGTAGACGTCCGCGGCTTCGAGCATCGCGTCCACCTGGGCGCGCGAATACTCATCCGCGGTCAACCCGTCCAGCGGCTCATAGCAACGTGCGGCGACCGGGCGTCCGCCGAGCCTAATCGTTGCTCGGCAAATCCCTTGCAACGTTGCATGCGTGAACCAAGACAATGCCTGGTTCGCGTCCCACGCCTTGCGTTGGGTAGGGATTGCGCGGAGGGCAGTAGTGAGCTTCTCAATAGACGCCGCCATATCAGCCCTCGTTCCCTACCGCTTCGGCAACCGGGACGTCAGTGGCCAGCGCCGCGGTCGCGGACTTCCAGTTGTCCCGGACCCTGCTCACCATCGCGATCTCACCGGTCCTGCGAATGACATCGCCGACTTCGAGCGCGACCAGGCCGATGTAAGCCCCGTGCACCCACTGATTGGCAATCAACTGCAGGGCCGCAAGGGCAATGCACAACGGATCAAGATCCACGGCCTTGCCAGTGAACGCGGCCAGGCTCTCGGGTCCCTGCTCCCTGTGCTTGCGTTGGAGCATGGCCAGCATGAGTGCGCCAGAACCGCAGCACATGTCCAGCATGTGATCGCTGTGATCGAGAGGAAGGAACCGGACCATTCCTGCCGACAACCCGCTGGGCGTAAAGTGCTGGCCATTCCCATCATCCCCAACGCCCATCTCCGCAAAAACGGGTGTAAGAAGGTCCTCAAACGGTTCCGCGGCTTTCACCGCTTCGAGGTAGGTCGGCAGCAACGCATCCTCACCAGGCAGCCAAGGCGCACCACGCGGCCGCTCAATGCGCCGAAACGCCAGGGCGACAGGGTCCACGGAAAAGGCCATGGGGCAGCACTCCCCCAGCTGGCCTACGGAGTGCTCCAGAGACAGGAGCGAATACTGCGCGAACCTGTGCAGCTGCTCACGGGGACTGGCGGCGGCCGCTTCGGGAATGCGCCGAATGGCTTCAACCAGGCTGCGGACCTTGGGGTCGGTAATGAACTTGAACTTTTTTTTCATCGTCGTAATCCTGTTGATGTTATGTAGCGTCAGATGGTCAACCCCCCCTGCCCTGCATCGCCAGCAACAAGTTGACGCCCTGCAGCCAGCGAACCAACGCCTGGCTGCGCTCAACGCTATGCAGGCGGCGGGTTTCAAGCTCCGACAACGCCTGGGCCTGGTCGCCAAACTGCTCGAAAATCTCTCGCTGCGCGCTGGCAGGCAAGCTTTCGAACTTCTGGCAGTTGCGAGCCATCTGCCGGGCGAACGCCTCGCCCAACCCGGCTTCGCGCATGCCTTGGGAGGCTGCCATTGCCATCAAAGCCTCATACACGTCCTGGTGGTCCGCACCTGCGTGCGAGCCCTGTGCGTGATTGCGCTCGTCAGAGGAAGCGCCTGCGTCGGCGCGATGGTGCGGCTGGTCCGGCGAGCCGCTGGGGCCGACGCGGGTCGAGTTATTGCTCATGGGAAAACTCCGAGTTCGCACCGTGGTGTGCGAGGGGGATCATGAGCAAGCGCGCAAGAGGGCGGCCTAACTGCCGGGTCAGAAACTTTCTGACTTTTTGGCCTGGCTGTTAGCAAAAAGCCCGCGAAACGCGGGCTTTTGTTTTCTGAGTTTTTAGTTGTGAGCCGCTGAGGGGTGCAGGCGGGCTTCGTTCAGCAAGCCAACCACTGCGGCATCGTATGGGTGCCTCGCCCCTTCGCTGACCCACGGCGCTGCCAGGGCCTCCAGCCAGGTGTAGCCGACCAATCCCATGCCTTCAGAGACCGCGGCGTGGCCCACTACGAGGTCGTCGGCATTCACGGCCCACAACGCCATGGTGTTCAAGGCCAACAGGGACATCCCTCTCCTGCGCAGCAGCTCATCCAACTTGGCCTCGAGCGAAGCGACCTTCTGTTTCAACAGGTCGTTCTCGCTCTTTTTGGCCTCGAGCGAAGCGACCTTCTGTTTCAACAGGTCGAGCTCGCTCTTTTGAGCCGGCTGGATGCGGTGGAAGTAGTCCCACCGATAGAAGACCTTCCCGTCTTCCTTGGCTTGCTTCCATGTCGGCGTTTCCTCGCTGCCTTGCTTGCGGCGCTTGGCCAGCGCATCGGGCGTGATCCCCAGCATGTGCGCCGCGACCGCCGGGCTCACCCATTCGAGCTTGCCCGCCTCGGCATCGGCCAGCTCACGCTCATGTTTCTTGCTCAGCGCGGGCGGCGCCAAGGGATCCCGCTTCGGGCGCCCACGGCGCGCGGGCACACCCATGATGTCGGGATCGCGGCTCAGAGCCGGCCACCGGTCGGCGCGAACCGCGGGGGCTCCGTTTTCGACGGCGCCTCCCCCATGTTGTTTTCCAAGTCCTGCGCACGCTGGCGAGCGCGGCCCGCGGCCAGCGCGGTTTCGATCTTCCCGAGGACGTTATCGAACGCGGTGGCGTAGGGAGCCCGGGCCGCTTCACTGGCCCACGGCATGGCCAAGGCTTCCTCTAGGGTCGCCTCCACCAGGTCGTCGCCGGCCGCGTCAAAGTCAGCGTCGTCCACCACCCACGCGTGCCCGACCAGCCGGTCGTCAATCCGCGCCCAGGGCTGGACCTCAACGGTGTCAGCCAACACGAGGAAGCAGACGATGCCGTGGCGCTTGGCGCGCTCCCGGGCCTTCGCAAGCTGGTCCTGGGCGGCCTTCAAGTCTATGGCCGCCTGGATGCGTTCGGTCTCGCGCTGGACCCGCTCGGTGTCGGTGCGCATGCCGCGGGTGATGACGCTACCCGTGCGCGACTGCTGGAAGGCGTCGAGCGCCTCAAGCGTGAACCGCATGCGCTGGTTGCGCGCCGTGGTGCCGGGCCGGACGGGGTTCTTGATGGGGTCGGGCCCGCAGCCGCTGCGGACCCAGGCCAGGAAGGTCTTGTAGTGGACGCCCAGGTAGAAGGCTGCCGCGTGCGTGCTGACGCTGGGCGGGTTGCCCGCCTTGGCGTCGGTGATCTCTTGCTGCCACGCCGCCTTGTCTGGCGGGGGCGACGCTGCGTCGGGGTCGCGTTGAAGGGTGAAGGAGCCGTCCATGGCCCAGTGTATCGGCGGCTACTTGCGCGGGACAACCGGGAGCGGGGGCCAGTCCGCCGGGGCCAGTTCGTTGAAGAACGCCGGGGCGCTGGATGCCATCAGCTTCTCCACCCGCTGCAACGCTTCCTGAAGCTCGGTCCACTCCGGCTCCTGGTAGCGCTGGGACGACTTGGAGCCCGCGTCTTCATCCTCCGCGCGGGGCGGCAGGTGATTGAACAGGCGGCTGGTGATGCGGTCGGGGATCTGGAGCTTGCCCGCGTAGCGCCCCAGGGTGCGGCGCAGGTCGTGGGGCGTGGGCCCGAACTCGACCGGCAGTTGGTTCCCCAGCCCGCGCATGATCGCCTTGCTGTCCTTGTAGTGGCCGTCCTTGGCGCGCTGGCTGCGCGCGGGATACACCCAGCGGGCCCGTGCGTCGTCTTCGGGCAGCCGCCGCTCGAACCGTTGCCGGAGAAGGGCGACCGAGAACGGCCCCAGTGGCATGTTGTGGTCGCGGCGGTTCTTGGTCTTCGCAAACAGCACCTGGGGACCGGTCTTTTTCGTCGTGGGATTGATCGCGGGCCGCCCTTCCCGCTTCGCCGCCGGATCCATGCTGTCGAGCCACACCCAGGACACGTTCTGACGCTGGTCTTCGGGCACGCGGTCATACCAGGCCAGTTGCGCCGTCTCGTTTCGGCGGGCGCCAAGGAACAGCGTGGTCAGCAAGTAATAGACGCCGCTTTCGTTCTGGCCCTTCTGGGCGACGCGCCGGCCCCACAAGTATTCGATGGCCTGGCCCAGGGTGTTGTCCTCCTGACCCAGCGGGTTGCGGACCCGGGCCTTCTGGTAATAGTCCTGCAGCGCCTTCGCGTCCCGCATACGGCCTTCTTCCCAGAGCACCTGGAAGTCGTTGCCGACCAGCAAGGGAGGGCGGTTGGCGCTCTTGGCCTGGCGGGCTTCCTTGTCCAGGACGTAGCGCACGGCGCGGGAAGCGCTGGCAAAGGTCTGCTCAGCCGCGCTCACGCCCGCGGCGCGGATGCGTTCTCGCATCGCATCGCTCTTGACCCCCAGCTGGCGCAGTTCGTCGTCCGTGAGTTCGACCCGCTGCACGCTCTTCATATACAGCTTGATCGGCCCAGTGAGGCGGTTCGACCGAAGCGCCGCGGACAGGCGCGTGGCCTCGAACGCGGTGATCACCTGCGCTTCCGCCAGGTCCTTGAGGGCTACCTGGCCCAGGCCGACCTCGGGACGGTCCAGCCGCGCCTTCGCGTTCTTGAGCATCTTGAGGGTGCCCTCCCTGGCCGGGCGGGCGCGGCGTGCCAGCATGTCGTGGTAGAGCTCGATCGCGCCGTTGACGGTCAGCCGGCGGATGGCCTGCGTGGACAGTTCGTCGCGCTGAACCACCCGGGGGTGGGCGTCCTTCTTCTTGGACTGAACCATCAGCTCCAGGGCGCGGAGCTGGGCCGCCTCGAGCGAGAGTTCCCCGGCGTCCCCGATGGTGAACCGCATCACCCGGCCGTTGATGCGCCGCTGGACCTCGTAAGTCGCCTTGGTCTTGCCCACGTAAATACCGAAGCCCTTGGGCGCCCCGTCGTTGCCCACTAGGCACCGCCACGGGGCCCCGTCGGGGTTGGGCTCCAGGGTGGCTTTGCCCCGCGAGAGAACCGGCTGGCCCTCGCTGTCTAGCTTCGGCCGCTGGCTGCTGCGAAGCTGTCGGAGTTGCTCTTCGGTGAATACGAGCTTGAAACCCACGGGATCGCCCTCCTCTGTTGGCTACGTCCAAACCGCCCGTCCCGGCGTTTGTAGCCAAATCATGCCACTTCTTGAGGCATCTGTGGATCTGGCTACATGGTGGCTACATTTCACGCTCCCGAACACTCCCGAGCACTCCCAACCGCCCTCACTTCTGCCTGGCACGAAACGCACTAAATGACTGATAACGCTGAACAACCGCGCCAGAGCAAGGCGTCTGGCGAACACACGCCACTGATGAAGCAGTTCTTCGCCGCCAAGGCGGAGCACCCCGACATCCTGCTGTTCTTCCGCATGGGCGACTTCTACGAGCTCTTCTACGACGACGCCCGCAAGGCGGCTCGCCTGCTCGACATCACCCTGACCCAGCGCGGCGCCTCGGCCGGCGCGCCGATCCCGATGGCGGGCGTGCCCGTGCACGCGATGGAAGGCTACCTGGCCCGGCTGGTGGCGCTGGGCGAATCGGTGGCCATCTGCGAGCAGATCGGCGACCCCGCCCTGGCCAAGGGCCTGGTCGAACGCAAGGTGGTGCGCATCGTCACGCCGGGCACGGTGACCGACGAAGCCCTGCTGCAGGAACGCCGCGACACGCTGCTGATGGCGGTGTCGCGCGGCCGTGGCGGTTTCGGCCTGGCCTGGGCCGACCTGGCGGGCGGCCGCTTCCTCGTTTCGGAAGTGGCGACCGAAGACCAGCTCGCGGCCGAGCTTTCACGGCTCGATCCGGCCGAGCTGCTGCTGCCGGACGAGGATGGCTGGCCGGCGGGCGTGCTGGCCCTGCCCGGCCTTCGGCGCCGACCGCCCTGGGGCTTCGAGGCCGATGCCTGCCGACGCCAGCTGCTGCGCTTTTTCCAGCTGCACGACCTCACCGGCTTCGGCCTGGAGGACAAGACCCTGGCCGTGGGCGCGGCGGGTGCCCTGCTCGCCTACGTCGAGGAAACCCAGAAGCAGCGGCTGCCGCACCTGACCGCGATCGCGTTCGAGTCCACCGACGACGGCATCGTGCTCAACGCCGCCACGCGCCGTCACCTTGAACTCGACAGCCGCACCGATGGCCGCATCGAGCACACGCTGCTTGGCGTGCTCGACTCCAGCGTCAGCCCGATGGGCGGCCGCCTGCTGCGGCGCTGGCTCAACCGCCCGCTGCGCGACCGGCGCGTGCTCGGCGAACGCCACCACGCGGTGCAGACCCTGATCGGCCAGGCGGCCTGCGAGCCCCTGCGCGAACGCTTCCGCGGGCTGGGCGACCTGGAACGCATCCTGTCGCGGGTGGCGCTGCGTTCGGCGCGCCCGCGCGACCTGTCCACGCTGCGCGACGGCCTGGCCCTGCTGCCGGACCTGCGAACGCTGCTCGCACCGCTGGACTCCCCGCGGCTGCAGGCGCTGTCGGGCGAACTCGGCGAGCATGCCGAAGACGCCGCCATGCTGGCGGCCGCCATCCTGCCCCAGCCGCCAGCGCTGCTGCGCGACGGCGGCGTCATCGCGCCCGGCTTCGATGCCGACCTGGACGAGCTGCGCACCCTGTCCACGAATGCCGACCAGTTCCTGGTCGAGCTGGAAGCGCGCGAACGCGCCGCCACCGGCATCGCCACGCTCAAGGTCGGCTACAACCGCGTGCACGGCTATTTCATCGAGATCAGCAAGGGCCAGTCCGAACGCGCGCCGACCCACTACACCCGCCGGCAGACGCTGACCGGCGCCGAGCGCTACATCACCGAGGAGCTGAAGAACTTCGAGGACAAGGTGCTCAGCGCGCGCGACCGGGCACTGAGCCGCGAAAAACTGCTCTGGGAAGGGCTGCTCGACGCACTCAACCTGCGCCTGGAGCCCCTGAAGCGCTGCGCGGCGGCGCTGTCCGAACTGGACGTGCTGGCGGCCTTCGCCGAACGCGCGCAGGCGCTGGACTGGTCCTGCCCCGAACTCACGGACGCGCCCGGCCTGCGCATCGAGCGCGGCCGCCATCCGGTGGTCGAGGCCGTGCGCAGCGAACCCTTCGAACCCAACGACCTGGTGCTGGACGACGACCGCCGCATGCTGGTGATCACCGGCCCGAACATGGGCGGCAAGTCCACCTACATGCGCCAGAACGCGCTGATCGTGCTGCTGGCCCACATCGGCAGCTTCGTGCCCGCGAGTCGCGCGGTGATCGGGCCGGTCGACCGCATCCTTACCCGCATCGGCGCCGGCGACGACCTGGCGCGCGGCCAGTCCACCTTCATGGTCGAGATGGCCGAGACCAGCTACATCCTGCACCACGCCACGGCGCAGTCGCTGGTGCTGATGGACGAGATCGGGCGCGGCACGTCCACCTACGACGGCCTGGCGCTGGCCGAGGCCTGCGCGCGCCACCTGGCGCAGCACAACCGCGCGCGCACGCTGTTCGCCACGCACTACTTCGAGCTCACCGCCCTGGCCGAGCCCGGCAGCGGCATCGCCAACGTGCATCTGGACGCCGTCGAGCACGGCGACAAACTGGTGTTCATGCATGCGGTGAAGGACGGGCCCGCCAACCGCAGCTTCGGCCTGCAGGTGGCGGCGCTGGCCGGCCTGCCGCGCGCGGTGGTGGAGCAGGCGCGGCGCACGCTGGCCGAACTCGAGCAGCGTGGTGCCCCGCAGGCGGCCGCCGCTTCGACGCCCGCGGCACTGGATTCGCCGCTGCAGTTCGGGCTGTTCGCACCCGCGCGCTCGCCGGCGCTGGAGGCGCTGGCGGCGATCGATCCGGACGAGCTGACGCCCAAGCAGGCGCTGGAAGCGCTGTATCGCCTCAAGCTGATGCCGTGACGTCCACCCCGGCGATGCGGGGCACGCACGCCACTAGCGTTCGCGCTGCTCGATGATGTCGGCCAGCTCGCCCGCTTCGCGCTGCAGCCCGGCGGACAGGGTGATGGCCAGCCCGTTGGTGGCGATCCAGAAGCGCAGGTGGCGCAGCAGGGACGGCGACGTCCGGAACTCTTCCAGCACGGCCAGCGCCTCCGCTTCGGAAACCGGCGAGGGGCAATCCACCAGTTCCTGGGATTCCGAGGCGCTGGCGTAGCAGTTGGCCCACAGGTATTCCTGGATGGCCCAGGGCGTCATGCCGCGCACCTGCTCGCGGTAGGCGGGGACCACGCCCAGCACTTCCTCGATCGCGCCGCCGGCATTGCCGGCGTAGTGGTGCGATATCAGCGCCCGCAGCTCCGGATCGCGGATCAGGCCGAACTCGCCGCTGGCGCGCAGCTCCTGGATGGTGGTGTCGTCCATGCGGTAGGGCCAGATCTGGCTGGCCTGGTAATAGGCGCGAAGCGTTTTCCAGGCCGAGCCCTCGTGCAGCGTGCCCTTCTCGGCGTGCGCCAGGGCCGCGCGGCCCTCGGCGTTCACCGCCTGCCACAGCCGGGTCATGGTCGCCAGGCGCGCCGCATCGGCGCGCAGTTCGTTCTGCATGCGCAGCAGGTAGCCCTCGGCGCGCTGCGCCTCCTTGCGCTCCTCGTTCCAGTTGCTCACCTGCAGCGCAATGATCACGCCGACCACGACGATGAGGATCTCCATCGCCACCGACGACCAGTCGCGATTCCTGAGTGCTTGCGTGACGTTTCGCAGCTGCATCGTATCCCCCATGGCCCTGGCGACGGAGTGTAGGGCAGCCGCGCTCAGAGTGCGTCGAGGTCGCCCAGCGCCTGGATCAGCCGGCGGGCGCGCTTGTCGGGTTTTCCGGCGGGGGCGCGGTAACCGGCGTTGGCGGCACGCCGTTCGGCGGCCAGGCGCAGGCGGGTTTCACGCGACTCATCCGATTCCGAATACAGCAGGGCCGCGGCGGAGGCCGGCCCGCGCTTGCCGCTGAGCGCCAGCACCTGCACTTCGAAGACGTCCTCGCCGCGCTGCAGTCGCAGGGTCTCGCCGGTCTTGAGCAGGCGCGAGGGCTTGGCGCCCTGGCCTTGCACGTGCACCTTGCCACCTTCGATCGCAGCCTTGGCCAGGGCGCGGGTCTTGTAGAAGCGTGCTGCCCAGAGCCAGAGGTCCAGGCGCACCGAAGCGCTGTCCGGGGCGAGATTCATCGCGGCAGTCTCGTGCGGGTCATCGGACTTTTCATGGGGGCGCGGGCGCAGAAAGCAAAACGGCCGCCCTGGGGCGGCCGTTCGCGTGGAAACCAGGATACGTCAGTCGTTGGAACGCGACGCGCCCAGGTCTTCCTTGATGCGCGCCTTCTTGCCTTCCAGGCCACGCAGGTAGTACAGCTTGCCGGCGCGGACCTTGCCGCGGCGCTTCACCGACACCGAGTCGATGATCGGGCTGTGCGTCTGGAACACGCGCTCGACGCCGAAACCGTGCGAAATCTTGCGCACGGTGAAGGCGGAGTTGAGGCCGGCGTTCTTGATCGCGATGACCACGCCTTCATAGGCCTGCACGCGCTCGCGGTTGCCTTCCTTGACCTTCACGTTGACCACGACGGTGTCGCCGGGGCCGAAATCGGGCAGCTTGCGCTGCGACTGCTCTTGCTCGAACTGCTGGAGGAAATTCATGGTTACACGCCTTTGATAGTTGTTTGATATGCGCGCCAGAGGCCCGTAACCGTGCTTGGCTTTGGTGGAACAGCTCGCAAGTATAGCCTGCCAAGCCCTTGAAGGGGAAGGGGTTACCCGCCCGCCGGGTGGTCCGCCCGCCACTGGGTGATGAACTGCTCGAGCAGGGCCCGGTCGGCCCGGTCCAGGCCGGCCCGGGCCAGCAGGTCCGGGCGCCGCAGCCAGGTCCGGCCCAGGCTCTGCTGGCGGCGCCAGCGGCGGATGGCCGCGTGGTCGCCGGACATCAGCACCGCCGGCACGCCCCCGGTGCCCTCGGCCTCGGACCGGGTGAAGTGCGGGCAGTCCAGCAGGCCGTCCTCGAAGCTGTCCTGCAGCGCGGAATCGGCGTGGTTCAGCGCGCCCTCCTGCAGCCGGCCGACGGCATCGATGACCACGGCCGCGGCCAGTTCGCCCCCCGACAGTACGTAGTCGCCGATGGACAGCTCCTCGTCCACCTCGCGGGCGATGAAGCGCTCGTCCAGGCCTTCGTAGCGGCCGCAGAGCAGCACCAGCCGCGGTTGCGCGGCCAGCTGCCGCACCTTGGCCTGGGTCAGGCGGGCGCCCTGGGGACTGAGGTAGACCACCGGTGCCGCGGCCGGGTCGGCCGCCCGCACCGCGGCCAGGCAGGCCGACAGCGGTTCGGCCAGCATCACCATGCCAGGCCCGCCGCCGAACGGCCGGTCGTCCACGCGGCGGTAGGCATCGGTGGCGTAATCGCGCGGATTCCAGCCGTGCACGGCCAGCAGCCCGCGCTCCTGCGCGCGCCCCACCACGCCCAGCGCGGCGCTGTCGCGGATGAAATCGGGAAACAGGGTGACCACGTCGATGCGCACGGCGGCTCCTGCCGTCAGCTCAGAAGTCGGGATCCCAGTCGACCACGATCAGGCCGGCCTCGAAATCCACGGATTTGACGAAGGTGTCGGTGACGAAGGGCACCAGCCGCTCGCGCTCGCCGGAGATCACGATCACCGGGTTGGCGCCGGTGTCGAACAGGTGCGACACCGTGCCCAGGGACACGCCTTCCACCGTCTGCACGGCGAGGCCTTCCAGGTCCACCCAGTAGTACTCGCCGGGCCGCGGCGGCGGCAGCCGGTCGCGCGTGACCCAGATCTCGGCGCCCTTGAGCGCCTCGGCCTGCTCGCGGTTTTCCACGCCCGGGAAGGTGGCGATCACCAGCTTGCCGGTGTCGCGGCCGCGCACGCCGGAGACCTCGCGCTCGGTGTCACCGGAGCGGAGGATCCAGGGCTGGTACCTGAAGATGGCCTCGCGG
Organism: Arenimonas sp. MALMAid1274; assembly: GCF_049195245.1. NCBI lineage: Bacteria > Pseudomonadati > Pseudomonadota > Gammaproteobacteria > Lysobacterales > Lysobacteraceae > Arenimonas > Arenimonas sp. MALMAid1274. The sequence goes on along the minus strand of NZ_JBMIRR010000027.1, from coordinate 242,779 downwards.
GGATCGGTCCAGGAGAGCAGCTTGAGCTCCCCCCGGACGCCGAAATCGCCGGCGACCCTGCCCAGCAGGATGCGGCGATCGGTGCTCATGGCATCAGGCCTCGCGCGGGGCGAGGCCGAAGGCTCAGGCCGAAGCCTGGGCCGAGACTTCCTTGAACAGCACGCGGACCTTGTCGGTCAGCTGCGCACCGTTGGACACCCAGTGCTTGACGCGCTCGGTGTCGAGCACGACGCGCTGCTCGGTCGCCGTGGCGATGGGGTTGTAGTAACCCACGCGCTCGATCGAACGGCCATCGCGCTTGTTGCGCTGGTCGGTGACGACGATGTGGTAGAAGGGACGCTTCTTGGCGCCACCGCGGGCCAGACGGATCTTGACCATGTGAATTCGCTCTTTATGCAGTTCTGAAACAGGAAGCCCGACCGCAACCGGCCGGGGGAATCGCGAATTCTAACCCCTTGTCCGCCCGAAGGAAACCCTTGGGGCCGGATCGGGGGCCCGGCGCCCGGCCTCAGCGGCCCGGGAAGCGCCCGGGCATGCCGCCGCCCATCAGGCCCTTCATGCCCCGCATCATGCCCTTGATGCCGCCCTGGGACAGCTTGGACATCATCTTTTCCATGTTCTGGAACTGCTTGAGCAGCTTGTTCACGTCGGCCGGGGTGGTGCCCGAGCCCCGGGCGATCCGGGCCCGGCGCGACCCGTTCAGCAGGCCCGGATTGCGCCGTTCCTTCTTGGTCATCGAGCCGATGATGGCCACCATGCGCGGCACTTCCTTGCCGGTCACCTTGGCCTTCACGTCGTCCGGGATCTGGCCCATGCCCGGCAGCTTGTCCATCAGGCCGGCCAGGCCGCCCATGTTCTGCATCTGCTCGAGCTGGTCGCGCATGTCGTTGAGGTCGAACTTCTTGCCCTTGGCGACCTTCTCGGCCAGCTTCTGGGCCTTGTCCTTGTCCACCTGCTGCTCGACCTGCTCGACCAGGCTGAGCACGTCGCCCATGTCCAGGATGCGGCTGGCGGCGCGGTCGGGGTGGAACACATCCAGGCCGTCGGGCTTCTCGCCCACGCCCACGAACTTGATCGGCTTGCCGGTGATGTAGCGCACGCTCAGCGCGGCGCCGCCGCGCGCGTCGCCGTCGGTCTTGGTCAGCACCACGCCGGTCAGCGGCAGCGCCTCGCTGAAGGCCTTGGCGGTGTTGGCGGCGTCCTGGCCGGTCATGGCGTCCACCACGAACAGCGTCTCGACCGGATTCACCGCCGCGTGCAGGGCCTTGATCTCGGCCATCATCGCGTCGTCGATGGCCAGGCGGCCGGCGGTGTCGACGATCAGCACGTCCACGAAGCTCTTGCGCGCGTCGGCAATCGCGGCGCGCACGATGTCCTCGGGCTTCTGCGAGGCATCGGAGGCGAAGAACAGCACGTCCACCTGCTGGGCCAGCGTGCGCAGCTGCTCGATCGCGGCCGGGCGGTAGACGTCGGCCGAGACCACCATCACCTTCTTCTTCTTGCGTTCCTTCAGGTGCTTGGCGAGCTTGCCCACCGTGGTGGTCTTGCCCGCGCCCTGCAGGCCGGCCATCAGGATGATCGCCGGCGCCGGCACATTGAGGTTGAGCTCGCTGGCGGCCGAACCCATCACGGCCGCCATCTCGTCGCGCACGACCTTGATCAGGGCCTGGCCGGGGGTGAGGCTGGTCAGCACTTCCTGGCCGACCGCGCGCACCTTGATGCGCTCGATCAGCGCCGACACCACGGGCAGCGCCACGTCGGCCTCGAGCAGGGCGATGCGCACTTCGCGGGTGGCCTCGCGGATGTTTTCCTCGGTGAGGCGGCCACGGCCGCGCAGGCGCTGGAGGGTGCCGGACAGGCGCTGGGTCAAGGACTCGAACATGGGGTCTGGTGTCATGCCACTGGGGGGCGGAAGTATAGCGCGGGGCGCACGACGGCCGGCTTTGTCGAGAATGGTTCTCACCTTCGGGCGCCTGTGCCAAACTCCGGCGATGCCCGCCCTTGCCCTCAGCCTGTTCGCGATCACCCTGTACGCGCTGGCCAGCCACCAGCTGGCGACGCGCCCGTTCGGCGCGCGGCCCGACAGCCGGACGTGGCTGCTCCCGGCGGTGCCGGCCGTGGTGCTGCACGCCGCGCTGCACCTGGTCGCGTGGCGCCTGCTGGGCGGACCGGACCTGCATTTTTTCGCCGCGATGTCCCTGGTGGGCCTGGGCATGGCCGCGCTCACTACCCTGCTCGGCCCGGCCCAGCGCATCGAGGCCCTGGGCATCTTCGTTTTTCCCCTGGCATCACTGGTGCTGGCGGCTTACGCCGTGTTCGGCGGCGGCCAGCCCCGCGAAGACCTGGGCTGGCCATTGAAGCTGCATGCACTGCTGGCGCTGCTGGCCTACTCCACGCTGGCCGTGGCCACCCTGATCGCGATCATGCTGTGGTTCCAGGAGCGCGCCCTGCGCCAGCGCCAGCTGGGCGCCTGGCAGCGCATCCTGCCGCCGCTGACCCAGGTCGAGACGCTGCTGTTCCGCAGCCTCGGCGCCGCTTTCGCCCTGCTCAGCCTTACCCTGCTCACCGGCGTGGTGTTCGTGGACGACCTGTTCGCCCAGGGCCTGGGCCACAAGACGGTGCTGTCCATCCTGTCCTGGATCGTGCTGGCCCTGCTGCTGTTCGGCCGCTGGCGCTGGGGCTGGCGCGGCCCGCGCGCCGCCAAGCTCACCCTGGTGGCAATGGCGCTGCTGCTGCTGGCGTTTTTCGGCAGCAAGTACGTCTACGAGCTGGTGCTGCAGCGCGCATGAAGAAAGCGCTGGCGGCGCTCTGCCTGCTGTTGCCGATGGCGGGCTGCGCCACGCTGCCGCCCGAGCGCGCGCTGGACCCCGGCGCGGTGCAGGTCACGGTGCTTGATCGCGACGCGGCCAGCGGCATCGTGCGGCTGGCGCTGGAAAACCGCTCCCGCGAACCGCTGGCCTACCTGTGGACGTACGTGTCGGTCTCGACCACGCCGCGCGCCGGGCTGCGCGAAAATCCACTGGACGCCACCGGCGACCAGCGCGCCATGGCGGGCGCCGCCGTCGAAATTCCGCTGGGTGCCGGACGTCGCCAGATCATCAGCTTCCCCTGCACCGCTGACGGCCTGTGCCGTGATCCGGACGCGCACGTGGGCATCCACCTGTGCCGGCCCACCGGCTACTGCGGCGAGTTTGAAATCGTCTGGTCCGGCAACAGCCTGGCCGAAGCCGGCGCGCGCGCCGCGCCCTAGCGGGCGAGCCGGGCCAGCCGCGCGCGATCGATACGCGCGAACACCACGTGGTCCTGCACCTCGCCGCCGCGGATGGAGCGCGCCTGCATCACGCCTTCGCGCTCGAAGCCCGCGCCTTCCAGCACCCGGATCGACGCGATGTTGGCGGTGGCAGCGTAGGCGCCGACGCGCGCCAGGTCCCAGCGCGCCATCACGGCGGGCACCAGCACGCGCACGGCGGCAGACACGATGCCGCGCCGCCAGTACGCGGCGCCCAGCCAGTAACCCAGCTCGCCGGAATGCGCGAATTCGCCGGCGCCGCGGCGCACGCCGATGCCGCCGACCGCCTGGCCGTCCACCTCGATGGCCCAGCCTTCCGGCTCGGGCTGGCCGGCCAGGAAATCGAACCAGGCATCGGCATCCGTCGTGCGATAGGGATGCGGAAACCGTGCGGAAAGAAACCGCGCCACCCGCGCGTCATCGGCATGGCGCAGCAGCGAGGCGCGATCACTGCGGACCCAGTCGCGGATCCGACCCGGGCCAAAATCCAGGTCCAGGCCCGCGCTCATTCCGCCGCCGCCTCCATCGCCTCCGACAGCCGCTCCACCGCGATCACTTCCATGTCCTTGAACGTGCCCTTCTTGGGGGCATTGGCCTTGGGCACGATGGCGCGCCGGAACCCGTGCGTGGCAGCTTCCTTCAGGCGCTCCTCGCCGTTGGGCACCGGACGGATCTCCCCGCTCAGGCCGACCTCGCCGAAGGCCACGGTCTTTTCCGCCAGCGGCCTGTCGCGCAGCGAGCTGAGCACCGCCAGCAGCACCGGCAGGTCGGCCGCGGTTTCCTGCACGCGGATGCCGCCGACCACGTTCACGAACACGTCCTGGTCGAACACGCCGACCCCGCCGTGCCGGTGCAGCACCGCCAGCAGCATGGCCAGCCGGTTCTGTTCCAGGCCCAGCGCCACGCGGCGCGGATTGGCCAGCGGGCTCTGGTCCACCAGTGCCTGCACCTCTACCATCAAGGGCCGGGTGCCTTCGCGCGTGACCATCACCGCGCTGCCCGGCTGCGGCGTGCTGCTGCCCGAGAGGAAGATCGCCGAAGGGTTGGGCACCTCGCGCAGGCCCTTGTCGCCCATCGCGAACACGCCCAGCTCGTTGACCGCACCGAAGCGGTTCTTGAAGGCGCGCAGCACGCGGAAGCGGCTGCCCGACTCGCCTTCGAAATAAAGCACCGCATCCACCATGTGCTCGAGCACGCGCGGGCCGGCGATGCCGCCTTCCTTGGTGACGTGGCCGACCAGGAACACGCTGGTGCCGGTTTCCTTGGCGAAGCGCACCAGCCGCGCGGCGCTCTCGCGCACCTGGCTTACCGAGCCCGGCGCGGCGGTCAGCAGCTCACTCCACAGCGTCTGGATCGAGTCGGCCACCAGCAGGCGTGGCGCGGGCCTGGCTGCGGCCGCCTGGCCCAGGATCTTTTCCACGCAGGTTTCGGCCAGCGCATGCAGGTTGTCCAGCGGCAAGCCCAGGCGCTGGGCCCGGCCCGCCACCTGCGCCAGGCTTTCCTCGCCGGTGACGTACAGCGCGGGCACGTGCGCCGACATCAGCGCCAGCGCCTGCAGCAGCAGGGTGGACTTGCCGATGCCCGGGTCACCGCCCACCAGCACCACCGAGCCTTCCACCAGGCCGCCGCCGAGCACGCGGTCGAGCTCGCCGATGGTGGTGGACACGCGGACCTCGGCGTCCTGGCTGACGTCCTTGAGCGCGACCACGCCCGCCGCTTCCGGACGGCCCGCCCAGCTGCCCTGGCGCGCCGGGGTGGCGCCGCCGCCCTTGCCTGCGGACGCGGGCTCGACCACGAATTCGCTCATCGTGTTCCAGGCGCCGCATTCGCCGCACTGGCCCTGCCATTTGCTGGCCGAAGCGCCGCAATCGGTGCAGACATAGGCGGTCTTGGCTTTGGCCATGGGGCGGACGTTCCTGCGTGGCGGATCAGGCAGCCAGTGTAGCCGCGCGCGGTCGCAGGCAACGAGACAGGTGGACGGTGATCAGGCCGGGCTTCTGTCCAGGGCCATCTCGACCCGTTCGGCCATCAGGAAACCGCTGCCCTCGAGGTAATCCCAACGCTCGGTGAAGGCGAAGCCCGCGCCCGTGGTCTCCACCAGGTTCACCGAGTTGGGCAGTCCGTCGCGCACGCGCGTGGACACGGCCGTACCCGCCTGCACGCACCAGGCGCGCCGGCGCAGGGTCGGGTAGCGCGCCGACAGGGGCCGGATGAAAGGCAGGTGGATATGGCCACCCATGACCACGTCGGCACCGGCCTGCACCCAGGCGTGCACGGCGGTTTCGTGGCCGCGCGCCAGGTTGTGCTCTTCGTGGCGATAGGGAACATCCAGCGGCTGGTGCGTCACGACCACGCGCAGTTGCCCCGGCGCGGCCTGGCGCAGGCGCGCGGCGACCCGCTCCACCTGCGCAGGCGAGACTTCGCCATTCTTGTGCCGGTAGCGGCGGGTGGTCTTCACCGCCAGCACCAGCAGGTCGGGCAGGTCCAGCTCGGGCTCCAGCGCGTCGCCAAACGTCCGGCGGTAAAGACGGTAGGGATTGAACAGGCGCGTCGCGAGGTCGAACAGGGGAATGTCGTGGTTGCCTGGAATCACCACGTGGCGCGCGATCGCCAGGCGGTCGCACAGCCTGGCCGCGGCGTCGAACTGCGAACGTCGCGCGCGCTGCGTGATGTCGCCCGACAGCACCAGCACGTCCGGTCGTTTCGTCTCAGCGAGCGCGGCCAGCGCCTGCACCACGTCCGCGCGCTCGGTGCCGAAATGCGGATCCGAGACCTGGAGCAGCAGGCTCATTCCACCGCCACCCGGTCCTCGGGGCGCGGCGCCAGCAGGGAAAGCGGCTCCGGCGACACATCGAATACCAGGGGCGGGGTCATCCACAGGATCTCGCCGTCGATCGCCACCTTGCTCCTGCGCTGGCCGCGCGGCTGCACGGTCAGGCGCCGGAAAGCGAAGCTCTCCACGTTGTCGGCATCGCCCAGCCGGCCCAGCGCGCCGCGCAGGGCCAGGCCCAGCATGGACCACGTCCCGGTGGGTCGAACCATCACGCCGGCCAGCCTGCCCTGCTCCAGCGCCGCTTCCTCGGCGATCCCGATGCGTTCGAGCTGCAGCTGGTTGTTGCCGACGAACAGGGTGGGCGTGCGCACGCTGCGGCGCTGCCCTGCCGTCTCGATGTCCAGCTGCAGCTGGCGGCGATGGCTCAGCAGGGTGCGAAGCCCCGAGAAGAGCGCCACCCAGCGGCTGCGCCCCATCTGTTTCTTGGCCGCCTCGCGGTCCTGCAGCACCTGCGGATACAGGCCGAGGCTGGCGTTGACCAGAAAAACGCGGCCGTTCACCCGACCCACCTGCACGGGCTCGACCTGGCCGCGCAGCAGCGCGCGGGTGGCGACCTCGATGTCCTGGGAAATGCCGTTGACGCGCCCGAAATAGTTGAAGGTGCCCTGCGGCAACACGGCGTAGACGCAGCCGCTGCCGAGCACCGCCTGCGCCACCGCATTGAGGGTGCCGTCGCCGCCCACCGCCACCACGATGCCCTGGTCCTGCTTAGCATGGCGTACTGCTTCAGCGGCCACCTCGCTGATGCGCGACGGGTCGTCGATGCGCAGGAACTGATGCGCCCGGCCGGCCTCGTCCAGGATGCCGGCAATGGTGGCGATGGTCTGCTCGCCATCGTGGCTGCCGGACGCGGCGTTGATGACGATGTGCAGGCGTGCGTCGGGCGCGGCGGTAGCGGGCGTAGTGGTCATCCGACTAGCCTAGGCGCTGGCCCGTTAGTGCCGAATCAAAAATCCCCGGGCAGTTTGCGGCGGCACCCTCATGCGCAATGCACTGCGGACGCGATCCGCAAAACAAAAGCCCGCCGAAAGGCGGGCTGATGGCCGGGCTCCGGCAGCAGCGCCGGGCTCGTGCCCACACGTCCCGGTCGGTCCGTGCGGGGGTGATGGTGCCGGAAATAGGAATCGAACCTACGACCTACGCATTACGAATGCGCCGCTCTACCAACTGAGCTATTCCGGCGGAAGGCGCGAATTCTAGGCCTTGCGGCCGGTCCGGGTCAATTTACCAGGCTGATGCGCAGTTCCTTGGGCAGGGCGAAGACCACGTTCTCCGGCTCGCCCTCCAGGTGGTCCACCAGGCCGGCGCCCAGTTCGCGCAGCCGCGAGACCACGCCCTGCACCAGCACTTCCGGGGCCGAGGCCCCGGCCGTGACGCCCACGCGGCTGGCGCCGGCCACCCAGGCCGGGTCGATGCACTCGGCGCCGTCGATCAGGTAGGCCGCGGCGCCCTGCTTCTCGGCCAGCTCGCGCAGGCGGTTGGAGTTGGAGCTGTTCACCGAGCCGACCACCAGCACCACCTCGCAGCGGCCGGCCAGCAGGCGCACGGCGTCCTGGCGGTTCTGGGTGGCGTAGCAGATGTCGTCGTGCTTCGGCCCCTGGATCGCGGGGAAGCGGACCTTCAGGGCCTGGATGATTTCCTGGGTGTCGTCCACCGACAGCGTGGTCTGGGTGGTGTAGGCCAGCTGGTCGGGCTGGTTGACCTCCAGCGTGGCCACGCCGCCCACGTCCTCGACCAGGTAGATGCGGCCTTCGCCATACTCGCGCTTCCACTGCCCCATGGTGCCTTCCACCTCGGGGTGGCCGGCATGGCCGATCAGGATCACGTCGCGGCCGGCGCGGCAATGCCGCGCCACTTCGATGTGCACCTTGGTCACCAGCGGGCAGGTGGCGTCGAACACCTTCAGGCCGCGGCGCTCGGCCTCGATGCGCACGGCCTGCGACACGCCGTGCGCGCTGAAGATCACGGTGGCCCCGGCCGGCACTTCATCGAGTTCTTCGACGAAGACCGCGCCGCGCTGGCGCAGGTCCTCGACCACGAAGCGGTTGTGCACGACTTCATGGCGCACGTAGATGGGCGCGCCCAGCGACTCGATCGCGCGCTTGACGATCTCGATGGCGCGGTCGACGCCGGCGCAGAAACCACGGGGATTGGCGAGCAGGACGTCCATGGCGGAATTATCGGCCCTTTTCCGGCGCGGTATCCGATCCGAAGCTGAACAGCACCAGCAGCACCGCGCCCACCACGATGCAGGCATCGGCGATGTTGAAGGCCGGCCAGTGCGGCCAGTCGGAGAAGCCCAGGTACCAGTCGATGAAATCCACCACGTAGCCGTAGCGCACGCGGTCCACCAGGTTGCCCAGCGCGCCCGCCACCACCAGGGCGTAGGGCAGCGCGGTGCGCCAGTCGGCGCGCGGCGTGCGGGCCAGCAGGCCCACCAGCACCGCGCTGATCACCACGGCCAGGCCCGCGAAGAACCAGCGCTGCCAGCCCCCGGCATCGGACAGGAAGCTGAAGGCGGCGCCGTAGTTGTAGACCAGCGTCCAGTTCCAGAAGCCATCGATCACCGGCACCGGCTGGGCGTACTGCAGCCTGGCAAGGGCCAGCCACTTGCTGGCCTGGTCGGCCACGATCAGCACGGCCGACAGGCCCAGCCAGGACAGCGCGCTGGGACGCGAGCGTGACATCAGAACCACCGCCGCGTTTCGCCGGCGCCGCTGACGTTGGCCACGCAGCGACCGCACAGCTCGGGATCGTCGGCGTGGCTGCCCACGTCGGCGCGGTAGTGCCAGCAGCGCACGCACTTGGCGTGGGTGGTGGATACGGCATGGATCCAGGGACCCGCCCCGCCCTCCGGGCTGGCGGCCACCGGCTTGAGGTCGAAGCGCGAGGTGATGAAGAAGAAGCGCAGCTCGTCGGCCACCGGGGCCAGCAGGGACAGGGTGGATTCGTCGGCATAGAGATCCACCTCGGCTTCCAGCGAAGCGCCGATGGCGCCGTTGGCGCGCATCGGCTCGAGCACCTTGCTCACCGCCTCGCGCAGGGCCAGCAGGCGGTCAAAACCATCGGCCGACAGCACGCCGTCGGCCGGCAGCGGCGCCAGGCCTTCGTACCAGGTCGCGAACAGCACATTGTCCTCGCGCCGGCCCGGCAGGTGGTTCCAGAGTTCGTCGGCAGTGAAGCTGAGCACCGGCGCCAGCCAGCGCACCAGCGCCTCGGCGATGCGGTACATCGCACTCTGGGCCGAGCGTCGTCCTTCGCTGTCCACCGGCATCGTGTACAGGCGGTCCTTGGTCACGTCCAGGTACACCGAGCCCAGGTCGCCGGTGCAGAAGTTCTGCACCTTGGCCACCACGGCGGCGAAGTCGTAGCGTTCGTAGGCGGCCTGGATGTCCAGCTGCAGCGCGTGCGCGCGGTGCACCGCCCACCGGTCGAGCAGCAGCAGGCGATCGTTGGGCAGCAGGTGCGTGGCGGGATCGAAGCCGTGCAGGTTGCCGAGCAGGAAGCGCGCGGTGTTGCGGATGCGGCGGTAGGCGTCGGCCGTGCGCTTGAGGATCTCGTCCGACACCGACATCTCGTTGCGGTAGTCGGTGGACGCGACCCACAGGCGCAGCACGTCGGCGCCCAGGGTGTCGTTCACCTTCTGCGGCTCCACCGTGTTGCCGATAGATTTGGACATCTTGCGGCCCTGCGCATCCACGGTGAATCCGTGCGTCAGCACCTGGCGGTAAGGCGCCTGCCCGTCCATCGCGATGCCGGTGAGCAGCGAGCTCTGGAACCAGCCGCGATGCTGGTCCGAACCCTCAAGATAAAGATCGGCGGGCTTGTGCAGGCCGTGCGCGGCGCGCGCGGCGAGCACGCCCTCATGCGTCACGCCCGAGTCGAACCAGACGTCCAGGATGTCGGTGATCTTGTGGTAGTCGCCGGCTTCGGCGCCCAGCAGTTCGGCCGGATCCAGCGAGAACCAGGCATCGGTGCCGGCGGCCTGCACCCGGTCGGCGACCGTGCGCATCAGCTCGACCGAGCGCGGATGCGGCTCGCCGCTGACGTTGTGCACGAACAGCGCGATCGGCACGCCCCAGGTGCGCTGGCGGCTGATGCACCAGTCCGGGCGGCCCTCGATCATGCCGTTGATGCGCGCCTCGCCCCACTCCGGCACCCAGCCGACCTGCTTGATCGCAGCCAGCGCGTCCGGACGCAGGCCGGCCTGCTCCATCGAAATGAACCACTGCGGCGTGGCCCGGAAGGCCACGGGCGACTTGTGCCGCCAGCAGTGCGGGTAGCTGTGGGTGAGCTTGCCCGAGGCCAGCAGCACACCGCGCTCGGCCAGCAGCGCGGTGATGGTGTCGTTGGCCTTCCACAGGTACTGGCCCGCGAAGATGGGCGTGCCCGGCAGGTAGACGCCGTTGCCGCCCAGCGGGTTGATCTCGGGCGCGCTGTACTTGTCCATCAGGCCGTACTTGAGGCTGACCTGGTAGTCCTCCTGGCCGTGGCCGGGCGCGGTGTGCACGGCGCCGGTGCCGGCGTCGGTGGTGACGTGTTCGCCCAGCAGCAGCGGGATCACGCGCTCGTAGAAGGGATGCTGCAGCACCAGGCCCTCGAGGGCCGATCCGGTCGTGCGGCCGAGCACCGTTGCCGGGCCCGCGCCGTAACGCGCCAGGGCCTCTTCCGACAGCGCCTCGGCCAGCACCAGCAGCTGGCGGCGTCCGGCGCGGGCCGGGCCTTCCACCAGCACGTAGTCGATGTCGGCGCCCAGCGTCACCGCCAGGCTGGCCGGCAGCGTCCAGGGCGTGGTGGTCCAGATCGGCACGGCCACGATCGCATCACCCGGCTCGACCCCGAACTTTCCCGCCAGCGCCTGCGGGTCGCGGGCGTCGTAGGCCACGTCCACCATCGGCGAGGTCTTGTCGGCGTATTCGATCTCGGCTTCGGCCAGGGCCGAGCCGCAGTCGAAGCACCAGTGCACCGGCTTGACGCCGCGCGCCAGGTGGCCGCGTTCGATGATCTTCGCCAGCGAGCGCAGCATGTCGGCTTCGAAGGCGAAGTCCATGGTGCGGTAGGGATGGTCCCAGTCACCCAGCACGCCGAGGCGCTGGAAATCCTTCGACTGCCCGGCGATCTGCTCGCCGGCGTACTCGCGGCACTTGGCGCGGAACTGCGCGGCGTCGAGCTTGTCGCCAACCTTGCCGTGCTTCTTCTCCACCACCAGTTCGATCGGCAGGCCGTGGCAGTCCCAGCCCGGAACATAGGGCGCGTCGAAGCCGGACATCAGCCGGGACTTGACCACCATGTCCTTGAGGATCTTGTTCACCGCATGGCCGATGTGGATCGAGCCATTGGCATAGGGCGGGCCGTCGTGCAGCACGAACAGCGGCCGGCCCTTGGCGTGCGCACGCACCTGGGCGTACAGCCCCTGCTGCTGCCAGCCGGCCAGGATGCCGGGCTCGCGCTTGGGCAGGTCGCCGCGCATCGGGAACGCCGTCTCCGGCAGGCTGATGGTGTGCTTGTAGTCCTTGCCGCCGTTATCGGTCACGCCAACGCTCCGCGTTTTTCCATGTCGTGGCGCAGCACGCGCCGGGCTTGCGCCGCATCCAGGTCCATCTGCCGGACCAGGGCGGGCAAATCGTCGAACTTCTCTTCATCGCGCAGCTTGGCGACGAACTCCACTTCGATGCGGCGGCCGTACAGGTCGCCGTCGAAGTCGAACACATGCGCCTCGAGCAGCGGCTCCACGCCCTGCACCGTCGGCCGGGTGCCCAGGCTGGACACGCTGGCGCGCGGCTCCGGCCCGATGCCATGCACCCAGGTGGCGTAGATGCCCGACAGCGCCGGCCGCTTGCCCGCCAGGCGAAGGTTGGCCGTAGGGTAGCCGAGCTTGCGCCCCAGCTGCTTGCCGCGCACCACCTTGCCGGAGATCGCGTAGCGCCGGCCCAGCACGCGGGCCACGCCCTCGAGGTCGCCGTCGGCCAGCCGCTGCCGCAGCACCGTGCTCGATACGCGCTCGCCGCCGGACTGCACCGGGGCGATCGCCCCGGCCTGGAAGCCGAGTGCCTCGCCCATCTGCTCAAGCAAGGCCAGGTCGCCCCGGCGGCCGTGGCCGAAGCGGAAGTCCGGGCCCACCCACACTTCCCGCGCCGACAGCCGCTGCACCAGCACGCGCTGCACGAACTCTTCCGCGCCCATCGCGGCCATCGCCGCGTTGAAGCGCAGCAGTCCGACCGCGTCCATGCCCAGCGCACGCAGGCCCTCGAACTTGGCGCGCGGCAGCAGCAGCCGCGGCGGGGCCTGCTTGCCGCCGAAGAATTCGCGCGGCAGCGGCTCGAAGCTCAGGGCCACCGCGGCCAGCCCGCGCGCACGGGCACGCGCCAGCACGTGGCCGACCAGGGCCCGGTGCCCCGGGTGGAGGCCATCGAAGGCACCGATGCAGACCACGCTGCCCTGGGGGCAGGGGGACCTGCCCTCGACGTCGCGGAACAGCTTGCTCATGCGCAAAAGTATAGCGTCAGCGGCCGCTCAGGCCTCGCGCACGTGGCGCGGGCGCAGGCCGGCGGCCAACAGGCCCAGGCCATAGGCCAGGGCGCCGGCCGCCACCACGCCCAGCAGCCAGGCCACGCGCAGGTACCAGGGGCCGAGCTGCGCCCAGTCGCCAAGCTGCACCCGGGCGGCCACCACGGCCGCGGCCATCAGCACCGAGGCCAGTCCGATCTGCAGGAACAGGCGCAGCCAGCCTTCGCGGGCGCGGTACACGCCCTGCCGGATCAGGTAGCGCCAGAGCAGGGCCGCGTTGGCGATGCCGGCCAGCGCGGTGGCCAGCGCAATGCCGCCATGGGCCGCGCCATAGCCCCAGTACCAGAGCGGCGTCACCAGCAGGGCCGTCAGCACCACGTTGATGAAGACCGTGATCACCGCCGCCCGCATCGGCGTGCGGGTGTCCTGCCGCGCGTAGAACGCCGGCAGCAGCACCTTGCTGAGCATGAAGGCCGGCACGCCCACGCTCATTGCGATCACGCTGGCCGCCACCATGTCGGTGTCGCGGGCGCCGAACTGGCCGTACTGGAACAGCGTGGCGCACAGCGGTTCGGCCATCAGCGCCAGGCCCAGCGCGGCGGGCACGCTGACCAGGGCCACCAGCTTCAGGCCCCAGTCCAGCGCCTGCGAGTAGCCGGCGGTGTCGGTGTCGGCGAAGCGGCGCGAGAGGTGCGGCAGGATCACCGTGCCGATCGCCACGCCGAACAGGCCCAGCGGGAATTCCACCAGCCGGTCGGAGTAGTACAGCCAGGCCTGCGCGTTGACGATCAGCAGGGACGCGAACATGGTGCCCACCAGCAGGTTGAGCTGGGACACCGACGAGGAAAAGATGGTCGGCAGCATCAGGCCGAACACCTTGCGCACGCCCGGGTGGCGGAAATCCAGCCGCATCCGCGGCGCCATGCCCAGCCGGCCCAGCGCCGGCCACAGCAGCAGCAGCTGCAGCAGGCCGGCGATGAACACGCCCCAGGCCAGCGCGAACTCGCGCACCTCGAAATACGAGGCCAGGCCCACCATCGCGGCGATCACGCCCAGGTTGTGCAGCACCGGCGTGAAGGCCGGCAGCCCGAAGCGGCGCATGCTGTTGAGCACTGCGCCCGCCATGGCCGTCATCGAGATGAAGGCCAGATAGGGAAAGGTGATGCGCAGCATGTCGGCCGTCAGGGCCACCTGCTCGGAATCCTTGCCCGCGAACAGCAGGAACAGCCGGGCGATCCAGGGCGCCAGCAGCATGCCCAGGCCGGTGATGGCCAGCACCACCGCCAGCAGGGCGCCGGCCACGTGGTCCAGGAAATCCTGCAGGGCGGCCTTGTCGCCGCGCTGGTGCAGCTCCGACAGCACCGGCACGAAGGCCGAGGCGAACGAGCCTTCGGCGAAGATGCGGCGCAGGTAGTTGGGGATGCGGTAGGCCACCACGAAGGCGCTGACTGCCGGGCCGGTGCCGAACAGCGTGGCCTGGATCTGGTCGCGGGCCAGGCCGGCCAGGCGCGAGAGGAAGGTCATGCCGCTGAAAACCGCGGTCGAGCGCAGCAGGCCGCCCCGGCTCATGGCCCTGCCCTCCGGGCGCTGCGGGGGAATTGACTCAAGCTACTGAATCCTCCATAATTTCGGGTCTTTCCAGCTCCACCCCGGCCTGTCCGCAGGCCAGTGCCCAAAAATTCCCGCCGGTTCCCACCGATCCGGCCACCAACCATCGATTTCAGGAGCCCTCCGTGGCCAACATCAAGTCCGCCAAGAAGCGCGCCAAGCAGACCGTCGTCCGCAACGCCCGCAATGCCAGCCAGCGTTCCATGCTGCGTACCGCCGTGAAGAAGGTCATCAAGGCCCTGGAAGCCAAGGACGCCGCCGGCGCCGAAGCCGCCTTCGCGACCGCCCAGCCGATCCTGGACCGCTACTCGGCCCGTGGCCTGATCCACCGCAACAAGGCGGCCCGCCACAAGAGCCGCATCAGCGCCCACATCAAGGCGCTCAAGCAGGCCTGAGCCGCCGGCGCCGCAGGGCGCCCGCGACAGGGTCGAAAAAAGGCCGGCGCAAGCCGGCCTTTTTGCTGCCTGGAATCCGGCAGGTCCGCGGGCGGCCTGCCTGCCCTGCACCGCCGCGGCCTCAGGCATTGCGGGCCATCTCCGCGCGGGCAGCCACGTCTTCGGCCGCTTCCAGGGCCGCCGCCTTGCGGTCATCGAAGAACTGCTGGATGCGCAGCACGATCGGCCAGGTGCCCTCGCGACCGATGGCCGAGGCCATGAACCACGGCTCCTTCCAGTCCAGTTCGCGGATCACCGCCTCGGCGCGCGCCTGGCGCTCGTCCTCGGGGATCAGGTCGCACTTGTTCAGCACCAGCCAGCGCGGCTTCTCCAGCATGCCGGGGTCGTACTTGCGCAGTTCGTTTTCGATCGCGCGCACCTGCGTCACCGGGTCCACGCCCTCGTCGAACGGCGCCATGTCCACCAGGTGCAGCAGCACGCGCGTGCGCTGCACGTGGCGCAGGAACAGGCTGCCCAGGCCGGCGCCGTCGGCCGCGCCCTCGATCAGGCCGGGGATGTCGGCGATCACGAAGCTGCGGTCCATCTCGACGCTGACCACGCCCAGGTTCGGGTGCAGGGTGGTGAAGGGATAGTCGGCCACCTTCGGCGTCGCGGCCGAGACCGCGCGGATGAAGGTGGACTTGCCCGCATTGGGGAAGCCCAGCAGGCCGACGTCGGCCAGCAGCTTCATCTCAAGCCGGATCTCGCGCTCCTCGCCGGGCGTGCCGGTGCCGGCCTTGCGCGGCGCGCGGTTGACCGAACTCTTGAAGTGCACGTTGCCCTTGCCGCCGATGCCGCCCTGCGCTACCAGCAGGCGGTCGCCGTGCGCGGTGAGGTCGCCGATGATTTCGTCGGTCTCGACGTTGATCACTTCGGTGCCGATGGGGACTCGGATGACGATGTCGTCGCCGGCCTTGCCGAAGGCCTGGCGGCCCATGCCGCTCTGCCCGCTCTGGGCGCGGAACTGGCGCTGGTGGCGGAAGTCGATCAGGGTGTTGAGGTTCTCGTCGGCCTCGAGGAACACGCTGCCGCCGTTGCCGCCATCGCCGCCGTCGGGGCCTCCGAGCGGAATGAACTTCTCGCGGCGGAAGCTGATGCAGCCGTTGCCGCCTTTTCCGGCGTACACCATGATCTGGGCTTCATCGACGAATTTCACTGGGTGCTTCCCGTGCGGAAGGACGAGCCGTCCGCCGCGATTGTGGGCCGTCCGCGCCGCGCCGTGAAGGGCGCCCGCGGGAAAAGCCGGGTTCTGAAACGAAAAGCCCCGCCGAAGCGGGGCCCTTCAGGCGATGCCGTTGGCGGTTCAGGCCGCCGGCACCACGCTCACGGTGCGACGCTTGTTGGGACCCTTGACCGAGAAGTCCACCACGCCATCGATGAGGGCGAACAGGGTGTGGTCGCGGCCGAGGCCGACGCCCATGCCCGGGTGGTACTCGGTGCCGCGCTGGCGGACGATGATGTTGCCGGCTTCGATCGCCTGGCCGCCATACATCTTCACGCCGAGGTATTTCGGGTTCGAATCGCGGCCGTTGCGGGACGAGCCTACGCCTTTTTTCTGTGCCATGACGTTATCTCCTCGGGCTTAGCCGGCGATGCCGGTGATTTCGATTTCGGTGAAGTACTGCCGGTGGCCCATCTGCTTGCGATGGTGCTTGCGGCGACGGAACTTGACGATGCGGACCTTGTCCAGGCGGCCGTGCGACTTGACGGTGGCGGTGACCACCGCGCCGGCCAGGTTCGGCGTGCCGACGGTGACGGTGTCGCCGTTGCCGATCATCAGGACGCTGTCGATATTGAAGCTCTTGCCTTCTTCCAGGTCGATCTTCTCGACCTTCAGGGTCTCGCCCTGCATGACGCGGTACTGTTTACCGCCGGTGACGATGATTGCGTACATGACCGTGGATTCCTCTAGTAGTTATTTTGAGCATGCCTGCCCGCGGTCAACGGGACAGAAGCGGAATTCTAGGGGAAAAACCCCTTTCCGGTCAAACCCTTCCCACCCGTAAGCGAAAGCCAACGAAAGCCAACGTACCAGGTATGTTTTCTTTGGCCGATGAGACAGGGGTTGGGCCCGTGTCTCACCGGCCAAAGAAAACGTACCTGGTACGCGATCAGGGGTTCGGTAAGCCCCTGTCAGGGCTGGCTTTTGCCCGCGTCCACGCGGGGGTCACGGCCGGCCCGCGCGGGTTTGCTAGACTGCCCGGCTGCCCCTTCCGGAGCCACCCCCAGGCGCATGGACACGATCCGCATCCGCGGTGCCCGCACCCACAACCTCAAGAACATCGACCTGGACCTGCCCCGGGACAAGCTCATCGTCATCACGGGCCTGTCCGGCTCGGGCAAGTCCTCCCTGGCCTTCGACACCATCTATGCCGAGGGCCAGCGCCGCTACGTCGAGTCGCTGTCGGCCTATGCCCGGCAGTTCCTGAGCGTGATGGAAAAGCCCGACGTGGACCACATCGAGGGCCTGTCCCCGGCCATCTCGATCGAGCAGAAGTCCACCTCGCACAACCCGCGGTCGACCGTCGGCACCATCACCGAGGTCTACGACTACCTGCGGCTGCTGTTCGCGCGGGTCGGCACGCCCCGCTGCCCGGACCACCACTACCCGCTCGAGGCCCAGACCGTGGGCCAGATGGTGGACCAGGTGCTGGCCCTGCCCGAGGACCGCCGCTACATGCTGCTGGCCCCGGTGATCCGCGAGCGCAAGGGCGAGCACGCCCAGGTCTTCGACCAGCTGCGCGCCCAGGGCTTCGTGCGCGTGCGGGTGAACGGCGCACTGCACGAGCTCGACGCCGTGCCGGCGCTGGCCCTGCGCCAGAAGCACACCATCGAGGCCGTGATCGACCGCTTCAAGCCCCGCGAGGACCTCAAGCAGCGCCTGGCCGAAAGCTTCGAAACCGCACTCAAGCTGGGCGACGGCCTGGCCCAGGTGCAGGACCTGGACGACGAATCCGCCGCGCCCCTGCTGTTCTCGTCCAAGTTCAGCTGCCCCGCCTGCGATTACGCCCTGCCGGAACTCGAGCCGCGCCTGTTTTCCTTCAACTCGCCCGTCGGCGCCTGCCCGGCCTGCGATGGCCTGGGCATCACCCAGTTCTTCGATCCCTCGCGCGTGGTGGTGCACCCCGAGCTGAGCCTGGCGGCCGGCGCCGTGCGCGGCTGGGACCGCCGCAACGCCTACTACTTCCAGCTCATCGCCTCGCTGGCCAAGCACTACGGCTTCAGCGCCGACACCCACTGGAACGAGCTGGATGAAAAGGTCCGGCAGGCAGTGCTGTACGGCAGCGGCAACGAGGTCATCAGCTTCACCTACCTCACCGAGTCCGGCGGCCGCACCGTGCGCAAGCACAAGTTCGAGGGCATCGTGCCCAACCTCGAGCGCCGCTACCGCGAGACCGAGTCCCAGGCGGTGAAGGAAGAGCTGGCCAAGTACATCTCCGACCGCGCCTGCCCCGACTGCGGCGGCGCCCGGCTCAACCGTTCGGCGCGCAACGTCTTCGTGGCCGAACGCAACCTGCCGCAGATCACGCAACTGCCGGTGGACGAGTCACTGGCGTTCTTCTCCGGCCTGAAGCTCTCGGGCTGGCGCGGCGAGATCGCCACCAAGATCGTCAAGGAAATCCGCGACCGCCTGCGTTTCCTGGTGGACGTGGGCCTGGATTACCTCACGCTGGAGCGCAAGGCCGACAGCCTCTCGGGCGGCGAAGCCCAGCGCATCCGCCTGGCCAGCCAGATCGGCGCCGGCCTGGTGGGCGTGATGTACGTGCTCGACGAGCCCTCCATCGGCCTGCACCAGCGCGACAACGAGCGCCTGCTCGGCACGCTCACGCGCCTGCGCGACATGGGCAACACCGTGATCGTGGTCGAGCACGACGAGGACGCGATCCGCCTGGCCGACCACATCGTGGACATCGGTCCCGGCGCGGGCGTGCACGGCGGCGAAGTGGTGGCCCAGGGCAGCTATGCCGATGTGCTCAAGGCCCCGCGCTCGATCACCGGCGCCTACCTGTCGGGCAAGCGCCGCATCGAGATCCCGGCCAAGCGCCACAAGCCCAATCCGAAGATGATGCTGAAGCTGCTGGGCGCCACCGGCAACAACCTCAAGGACGTGGACCTGCACATCCCCGCGGGGCTGTTCACCTGCATCACCGGCGTGTCGGGCTCGGGCAAGTCCACGCTGGTCAACGACACGCTCTACCACCTGGCCGCCAACGAGCTCAACGGCGCCTCGCACACGCCGGCGGCGCATCGCGAAATCCAGGGCATGGAGCTGTTCGACAAGGTGGTGGACATCGACCAGTCGCCGATCGGCCGCACGCCGCGTTCGAATCCGGCCACCTACACCGGGCTGTTCACGCCGCTGCGCGAACTGTTCGCGCAGGTGCCCGAGGCGCGCGCCCGCGGCTATTCGCCGGGCCGCTTCAGCTTCAACGTGCGCGGCGGACGCTGCGAGGCCTGCCAGGGCGATGGCCTGATCAAGGTCGAGATGCACTTCCTGCCCGACGTGTACGTGCCCTGCGACGTCTGCCACGGCAAGCGCTACAACCGCGAGACGCTGGAGATCCGCTACAAGGGCTACAACGTGCACGACGTGCTGGACATGACGGTCGAGGACGCCCTGAAGCTGTTCGAGCCGGTGCCGACCCTGGCCCGCAAGCTCGAGACGCTGATGGACGTGGGCCTGAGCTACATCAAGCTCGGCCAGTCGGCCACCACCCTGTCGGGCGGCGAAGCCCAGCGCGTGAAGCTGTCGAAGGAACTCAGCCGCCGCGACACCGGCCGCACGCTTTACATTCTGGACGAGCCCACCACCGGCCTGCACTTCCACGACATCGAGCACCTGCTGGCCGTGCTGCACAAGCTGCGCGACGACGGCAACACCATCGTGGTGATCGAGCACAACCTGGACGTGATCAAGACCGCCGACTGGATCGTGGACCTGGGCCCCGAGGGTGGCCATCGCGGTGGCCGCATCCTGGCCGAGGGCACGCCCGAGCACCTGGCCACGATCACCGAGTCGCACACCGGCCAGTTCCTGGCGCGCATGCTGGCCAGCACGCCGGCCAAGACCACTCCCAACCCGGGCGTCGCCGCCCCCCGCCGGAAGAAGCGCCCATGAACAAGGTCGTGCACGCGGTGGACCTGGAAGTGCGCTGGCGCGACATGGACGCCTTCAACCACGTCAACAACGCCAGCTATCTGGGCTACATCGAGGAAGCGCGCGTGCGCTGGTTCAAGTCGCTGACGCCCGACTGGGCCGGCGCCGCCGCCGCGCCGATCATGGCGGCGGTGACCGTCAACTACCGTCGTCCGATCGGCTGGCCTGAAACCCTGCGGGTGGAACTGCTCGCCGAGCGCCTGGGCAACAAGAGCCTCACCCTCGCGCATCGCATCACGTCGACCACCGATGCCGACGTGCTGTACTGCGATGGCCACACCGTGCTGGTCTGGGTGGACGCGCAGGGCCAGTCGGTGCCACTGCCCGCGGCCGTGCGCGCGGCCTGCGCGGACTGAGCCTGGCACCGGGCGCGCCAACGGCGCCGCCTGACGCGACTCAGGGCGCCTGACGCCGGACCGGCAGCTCGGAATAGACGCGACGACCGTCCGCCAGCACCAGGCGCAGCCTGACGCGGCTGCCCTCGGGCAGCGGCTTGGGCGGCTTCATCAGCATCAGGTGCAGGCCGCCCGGCGCAAAACGCAGCTCGCCGCGTGCGGGCACCTCGAGTCTGCCGGCCGCGCGCATGCGGCTGACGCCGTCGACCTCCTCGGTGCGATGGATCATCGGCATGGCGAAGTCCAGGCTTTCCACATCCACGACCGACACCGCGGCATCGCAGGGATTCTTCAGCACCAGATACCCGGCCAGCGTGGCGGCTCCCGGCGGCGCGGCGCGCACCCAGCCCTGGTCGATCACCGGCGCGCACGCAGGCGCGGCCCCAACCGAAGCTGAAGACAGGCCGGCCAGCCACAACCCCAGGAACCAGCGTGGGACGTTCATCGCCCTATGATAATCCCACGCGCCCCTGGAGTTGATGGATGAAAACCGCCCCGCTTGCCCTCGCCCTCGTCGCCGCCCTCGCCAGCGCCGACGACACACACGCCGCCCCCGCCAGCCTCACCGTCTACAGCGGCGACTACGATGCCGTGGTGCAGTCCGAAGCCTCTCCCGGCGGCCCGGGCTTCGCGCTCTACGAGTCGATGGTGTCTTTTGACTTGGCCACGGGCCGGACCAGCGTGAGGCTGGGGCAACTGCCCGCCGCCCTCGACGCCAGCTCGGTGCGGCTGCGCCCGCGCGGCCAGGCCCGCGTGGACGGCCAGCGCTTCGACTTCGCGCTCGCCGGCCAGGACGAACTGCTGCGCCGCGCGATCGGCCAGACCGTCACGGTCGAGCAGCCGGTCGGCGACACCCGCCAGACCCACACCGGCGTGCTGATGGCCACTGGCGGCGGACTCACGCTGCGCCTTCCCGATGGCCGCGTGAAAGTGCTTTCCAGCTTCTCCAGCTTCGAACTGTCCCGCCTGCCCGACGGCATGGTCAACGAACCCACGCTGGCCTGGGACCTGCAGGCGGGTTCCGCGGGGCGGCAGGACTTCGACCTGGCCTATGCGACCGCCGGCCTGGCTTGGCGCGCGGAATACCAGGCCGACCTGAGCGGCGGCGTGCAGGCCTGCCGCATGGACCTGGAAGGCGCGGCGATGGTGGTCAACCGCTCCGGCGCCGACTTCGGCCCGGTGGCGCTGACCCTGGTGGCCGGCGAACCCAACCGCACGCCAGTGTCCGGGCCGTCCCGCGTCTACGCGCGGGAACAGAGCGACATGGCCTTCGCCGCAGCGCCGCCGGCCCCGGAAGCGGTGGCCTCGGGCGAGTACCACGCCTACCGCCTGCCCGGCACCAGCATGCTGTCGCAGGGCAGCGTGCAGCGCGTGCCGCTGCTCGATCCGGCGCGTGGCCTGGCCTGCCAACGACGCTACGAAACCCGGGCCAACTTCGGCGGCTGGCGTCCGCCGCAGCCGATGCTGGATCCCAACTTCAATTCCGGCACCGGTCCGCAGCCGGTCATAGCCAGCCTCGCCTTCGAGAACACCAAGCCCGCGGGCCTGGGCGTGCCGCTGCCGGCCGGCCGGGTGCGCGTTTTCGACGGCAAGGATCTGCTCGGCGAAGCCAGCCTTCCGCACACGGCCGCCAAGTCGCGGGTGGAGCTGGACCTGGGCACCGTGTTCGACCTGGTCGCCGAACGCACCCGCGAAGACTTCCGCGTGGACCGCGCCGGCCGCCAGATGGAGGAGCGCGTCAGCGTGCTGGTGCGCAACGCCAAGTCGGAAGCGGCCGTGGTGCGCGTGGTCGAACCGCTGCCGCGCTGGAGCGACTGGGAGGTGACCGCCAGCAGCGTGCCGGCCAGCAAGCGCGACGCCCAGACCACCACCTTCGACCTGCCGGTCCCGGCCGGCGGCGAGGCGCGTCTGACCTACACGGTGCGGTATCGTTGGGCTCCCGACGTCAAGATCGATTGAGGCCCGCGATGAGCATCCAACTCCACCGCCACGGATCGCTGCAGGAAATCCGCCTGGCGCGGCCCCCCGTGAACGCGCTCACGCCCGAACTGCTCACGGCGCTGCGCGTGGCCGTGCAGGCGGCGCCCGCGGAGGGTGCGCGCGGCATCATCCTCACCGGCGGCGACAAGGTCTTCTCCGGCGGCATGGACGTGCCGCACCTGATGGGCCTGGACCGCGACGAACTGCGGGCCGGCTGGTCCACGCTGTTCTCGGCGGCGCGGGCGATCGCCCGCTCGCCGGTGCCGGTGGTTGCCGCCATCGGCGGCCACAGCCCCGCCGGCGGCTGCGTGCTGGCGCTGTGCTGCGACTACCGCATCATGGCGCGCGGTCCCTTCCGCATCGGCCTGAATGAAGTGCAGGTGGGCCTGGTGGCGCCCGACGCCATCCAGTACCTGATGCGCCGCGTGGTCGGCACCTACCGCGCCGAGCGCCTGCTGGTCTCGGGCGCCCTGGTGGAAGCCGAACACGCGCAGGCGATCGGCCTGGTGGACGAACTCACCGATGCCGAGCACGTCACCGCGCGGGCCGTGCATTGGCTCGAGGAACTGCTCAAGCTGCCGGCCGCCTCGATGCAGGCCACCCGCACCATCGCGCGCGCCGACCTGGTGGCGGCGCTGGACGGCTTCGACGACCACCTGCTCGACGGCTTCCTCGACGACTGGTATTCGGCCGGCACGCAGGCGGCGCTGCAGGCGCTGGTGGCGAGGCTGAAGAAGTGAAACGGCTGCTGATGCTGCTGGTGCTGGGGCTGCTGGTGGCCTGCACCAAACCGGTGCCCACCGACCACCGCGACTACATCGGCCTCTGGGAAGGCCCGGGCATGCGCCTGGACATCCAGCCCGACGGCGATTCCCGATACGAACGCGAGCGCGAAGGCCGCAGCACCCGCATCAGCGGTCCGGCCCACGACTTCACCACCAGCGGCTTCAAGATCGGCATCGGCCCGCTCAGCGCGCGTTTCAAGGTCAGCCGTGCACCGGCGCAGGTCGAGGGTCAGTGGACCATGACCGTGGATGGCGTGGCGCTGGTGCGCGTTCGCGCCTACGCGGAACCGGGCGGCGGCGTGCGGCTATGAGGCCGCGCCGGTCGCCACCGGACGCGCGCGGTCGCTGACCCACCCGCTCCATGAGCCGGCGTAGATGCGTGCGCCGTGCAGGCCCGCGTGCTCCATCGCCAGCAGGTTGTGGCAGGCGGTGACGCCCGAGCCGCAGCCCAGCACCACCTCCGCCGGATCCCGACTGCCGATCAGCGCCAGGAACTCCTCGCGCAGTTTCCCTGCCGGCTTGAACACGCCCTGCACCAGGTTGTACGCGTAAGGGCGGTTGCGCGCGCCGGGCACGTGGCCGGCCACCGGGTCCAGCGGTTCGACCTCCCCGCGGAAACGCTCGGGTGCCCGTGCGTCGAGCAGCCAGCCCGGCGCTTCGTGCAGGCGCGACATCACTTCCTGCACGTCGGCGACCTGCGCCAGGTCGAACTGGCCGGCGTAATCGCCAGGCTCGTGCGCAGGGATTGCCGTTTCCAGCGGCAGGCCGCGCGCGGTCCATGCCGCCAGCCCGCCGTCCAGCACGGCTACGCGTGCGTGTCCGAGCAGTCGCAGCAGCCACCAGAAACGCGCAGCCGCCATCGCGCCCTCGCCGGCGTCATAGGCCACCACTTGGGTGCCGGGGCCGATGCCCAGCCGCCGCAGAACGGCGGTGAAGTCCGCCGCGTCCGGCAGCGGATGCCGGCCCTGCGCCGCCGGCTTGCGGTGGTCGGACAGATCCCGGTCCAGATGCACGTGGCCCGCGCCGGGCAGGTGCCCCGCGCGCCAGGTCTGCTCGCCCGCGTCGGCGTCGGCCAGGACATGGCGGCAATCCACCACCACCAGGTCCGCCGCCCCGAGGCTGGCCGCGAGATCGGCCGCAGTAACCAGCGTGGTCCAGTTCATCCGGCCTGCTCCAGACGGTGGCGGAAGTTCACCAGCATCGCCGCAGTGGCGCCCCAGATGCGGTGCTGCAGGTACTGGAACTCCAGCAGCTTGCGCCTTTTGCCCTGCCAGTCCACTTCCTGTTCGCGCACGTTCGCGGGATCGAGCAGGAAGGCCAGCGGCACTTCAAAGGCCTCGGCCACTTCCGACGGATCCAGGCGCGGCACGTAACGGTCCGACACCGTGGCCACCACCGGATACACGTGGAAGCCGGTGATGGTGACGAAGGGATCCAGGTAACCCAGCGGCGAGGATAGCGCGGCCTCCAGGCCAACTTCCTCATGCGCCTCGCGCAGCGCCGCGGCGACCGGGTCGGGGTCCTCGGGCTCGATGCGGCCACCCGGGAAGCTGATCTGTCCTGCATGGTGGCGCAGGGCTTCGGTGCGCCGGGTGAGCAGCACCTGCGGGCCGTAGGTCCTCTCGACGAGCGCCACCAGCACGGCGGCCGGCCGCAGCGGGGTCTCGGCGGGCAGCAGGTCGGCCAGTTCGGCGTGGTTCCAGCCGGGGCCGTCGGGGGCCCGGGCCAGCGGATGCAGCGCGCGCGGCAATCGATCGAAGGGATCGAAGGCCGGGTTCACCCGCGATGCGCCTCGCGGCGCGGCAGGACCACTTCCATCAGGTGCAGGCGCTCGTCGTCGTTCATCTGGCCCCAGCGGGCGATCTCGGCCGAGCTGCGGTGGCAGCCTTCGCACAGGCCCTGTGCGTCCAGCGAGCAGATGCCGATGCAGGGACTGAGCACGGCGCGGAAAACGGGATTCATGGGGTCACAAACGCAAAACCGCCGCGCCGGAGGACCCGGCGCGGCGGCTGATTGCGATTACTGGCCGACCGAAACCAGCTTGATGTCGAACACCAGCGCCTGGCCCGGACCGACCGGCGAACGCGGGTCGTTGCCGAAAGCCTGGTCGGCAGGCAGGTAGACCTCCCAGCGGGAACCGGCCGGCATCTGCAGCAGCGCGGTCTGGACGCCCTTGATCGGGAACTCGGACACGGTGAACGAGGCCGGGGTCGGGGTCTGCTGGTTGTAGGTGTTGGCGAACTCCTGGCCGCTGGACACCGAACCGCGGTAGTGCATCTGCACCTTGCTCGAGGCGGTCGGCTTGGCGCCGGTGCCCGGCTCGATCACGCGGTACTGGATGTTGCTGCCCGGGAGCAGCGTGACACCCGGCTTGCTGCGGTTGGCGGCCAGGAAGGCATCGGACTTGGCCTTGTTGTCGCGCGCCATCGCTTCGAAATCGGAGCGGGCCTTGGCCATCATGCGCTGCTGCAGACCGGCCAGCTGGGCGTCGAGCTGCGCCTGCGGGGTGGTCGGCGCCTTCTTGGCGTAACCGTCCTGCACGGCGCGGATCACCGCGTTGATGTCCACATCGACGCCGCGGTCGGCGAGGTCCTTGCCCAGGTCGTAACCGATGGCGTAGCTCAGGACCGGCTTGTTGACCGGCGGCGGCGCGGGCTGGGCCTGCGGGGCGGGGGCCGGGGCGGTCTGGGCCAGGGCAATGCCGGCGCTCAGACCAAGGGCCGCCACGGAGGCAGCCAACAGACGCAACTTCATCAGGAAATCTCCAGTGGTTGAAACCGGGGCAATGTGGGGCCCCGAAGGCCGCGCTAGGATAGCCCCGGCACGGCTGAACCGCTACTGACACCGGGCCCGGACCCCTGCATCGACCGGCGATGGCGCCCGCAAGTTCCCGCCGCAGCCCCAATTAACGGAGTTTTCATGGTTTCCAGCAACCTGCTCGTCGAGGATCGCGGCGCGGTCCGGCGCATCACGCTCAACCGCCCCGACAAGCTCAACGCGCTTAACCACGCCACCCTCACCGACCTGCACCAGGCCTTCGAGGCCGCCGGCCGTGACGACGCGGTGCGCGTGGTGGTGCTCACCGGCGCCGGCCCCAAGGCCTTCGTCGCGGGCGCCGACATCGCCGAAATGAACGGTTTGAGCCCCGTGCAGGCGCGCGATTTCTCGCGCCACGGCCAGGCCCTGATGCGCCGCATCGAAACCCTGGGCAAGCCGGTGCTGGCGATGGTCAACGGCTTCGCGCTGGGCGGTGGCCTGGAGCTGGCCATGGCCTGCCACCTGCGGATCCTGGCGGACACCGCGAAGATCGGGCAGCCGGAGGTGAACCTGGGCCTGGTGCCGGGCTTCGGCGGCACGCAGCGGCTGCTGCGCCTGGCCGGTCGCGGCGCCGCGCTGGAGCTGTGCCTGCTGGGCCAGCCCATCGACGCGGCGCGCGCGCTGCAACTGGGCATCGCCACCCGCGTGGTCGCCGCCGATCAGCTGGAGGCCGAGACCGACCGTGTCGCCGACCAGCTGGCCGCGTCCGCGCCGCAGGCGCTGCGCGGCGTGCTCGATGCGGTGATCACCGGCGGTGACGGCCCGCTCGAGGCGGGCCTGGACTACGAGACCCAGGTGTTCGCCGTGGCCTTCTCCACCCAGGACATGAAGGAAGGCACGGGCGCCTTCCTGGCCCGACGCAAGCCGGAATTCAGCGGCCGCTGAGGCCGCGGCGAGGCCATGCGCCTGCATCGCTTCCACGGCGGCCTGCGGCTGGCCGGCCACAAGGCCGAGTCCACGCGGGACGGGCTGCGCACCTGCACGCTGCCCGAGTGCCTGCAGGTTTCACTGCTGCAGCACGCCGGCGAGGCCGCCCTGCCCTGCGTCGCCGTCGGCGAGGTCGTGGTGGCCGGGCAGCGCATCGGCGTGGCCACCGGGGAATTCAGCGCGCACGTGCACGCGCCGGCCAGTGGCCGCGTGCGCTCGGTGTCGTCGCGGCCCGTGCCGCACCTGCCCGGCGTCGAGGCACTGCACGTGGGGATTGCCGTGGATGCGATCCAGCCCGCGGCGCCGCTGGCCCTGCCGGCGATGGACGCCGCGACCGCGACCCCCGGCGAACTGCGCGAGCGGGTTCGCGAAGCCGGCATCGTAGGCCTGGGCGGCGCCGGCTTCCCGACGGCCGAAAAACTTTCCGCCGGCCGCGAGCTGCTCGTGCTCAATGGCGCCGAATGTGAACCCTGGATGGCCTGCGACGATGCCCTGCTGCGCGCGCATGCCGGCGACGTGCTGCGTGGCGGGCTGCTGCTGGCCCGCGCGGTCGGCGCCACCCGCGTGCTGCTCGCGATCGAGGACCGCATGGCCGAAGCGCTGGCCGCCGCACACGCGGCCGCCACCGCGCTGAACGACCACGAAAGCAGCGCCGTCGAAGTGGTCGCCGTCCCGACCCGCTATCCGGCCGGCGGCGAGCGCCAGCTGATCCAGGTCCTGACCGGCCGCGAGGTTCCGCGCGGCGGCCTGCCGCGCGACCTGGGCATCCTGGTGCACAACGTTGCCACGGCGCGCGCGGCCTGGCGCGCGGTCGCGCTGGGCGAAGTGCTGGTGTCCCGCATCGTCAGCGTGACCGGGCGCGGCGTGGCCGATCCGGCCAACTACGTCGTGCCGCTGGGCACGCCGGTTTCGCATCTGGTCACGCAGGCCGGTGGCTACACGCCCGCAGCGGCCCGGCTGCTGCTGGGCGGCCCGATGATGGGACAGGCGCTGGCGCACGACGAGGTTCCGATTGGCAAGACGCAGGGCGCGGTGCTGGTGCTGTCGTCGGATGACGTCGCGGACGAGCGCGGCGAGATGCCCTGCATCCGCTGCGGCGACTGCGCCAGCGCCTGCCCGTCGCGTCTGCAGCCACAGATGCTGCTGTGGCAGCTGCGCGCCGACCGACTTGACCGCGCCAGCGACCAGGGGCTGTTCGACTGCATCGAGTGCGGCGCCTGCGACCTGGTCTGCCCCAGCCATATTCCATTGACGGCGCATTTCCGCCACGGCAAGTCGACCCTCCGTCTGCGCGCCCTGGACGCCGGCCGGGCGCAGGCCGCACGTGAGCGCCACGAGTCGCGCCAGCAGCGGCTGGAGCGCGAATCGCGCGAGCGCGCCGAACGCGACGCCCGCCGCGCCAGCGCGCTGGACGCGAGCAGTGACGACGCCGTGGCCGCCGCGCTCGCCCGCGCCCGCGCAAAACGCGCCGCGGCCGCCGACCCCGGTACGCCGCCATGAAGACCTTCCAGACCGCCAGCTCACCGCATCTGCCGGCGCGGCGCAGCGTGCGCGGCGTCATGGCCCGGGTGCTGCTGGCGCTCGTGCCGGGCGTGCTGGCGCATGCCTGGTTTTTCGGGCCCGGCATCGTGCTGCAGATCGTGATGGCGACCGGCTTCGCGCTGGCCTTCGAGGCGGCGATGCTGCACTTGCGCGGGCGGCCGCTGCGGCCCTTCCTCACCGACCTCAGCGCGCCGCTCACCGCGGTGCTGTTCGCGCTGTGCCTGCCTTCGCTGGCGCCGTGGTGGCTGGCGGCGGTGGGCATGGCCGCGGCCATCGTGGTGGCCAAGCATCTGTTCGGCGGGCTGGGCAACAACCTCTTCAACCCGGCCATGGTGGGCCTGGCCGTGGTGCTGCTGTGTTTCCCGCGCGAGTTCACGCAGTGGTTGCCGCCCGCGGGCCTGGACCTGCCGGTGCCCGGCTGGGGCGCCAGCCTGCGGGCCGTGCTCACCGGTGAGCTGCCGGCGCCCTGGGGCTGGGACATGCTGGCCCAGGCCACGCCGCTCGACACCGTGCGCACGCTCGCCAGCCAGGGCGCGACCCTGGCGGAAATCCGCGACTCGGCCGTCTTCGGCGACTTCGGCGGACAGGGCTGGGAATGGGTGGCCAACGCCTATGCCCTTGGCGGCCTGTGGTTGCTGTACCAGCGGCTGATCCCGTGGCAGGTACCCGCAGCCGTGCTGGGCACGGTGGTGCTGGCCACGCTGCCGTTCTGGCTGCTCGATCCCGACCTGCATCCGTTCCCGCTGCAGCATGTCTTCTCCGGCGGCCTGGTGCTGGCGGCGTTCTTCATCGCCACCGATCCGGTCAGCGGCTGCAGCACCCCGCGCGGACGACTGGTGTTCGGCGCGGGCGTGGCGGTGCTGACGCTGGTGATCCGGCGCTGGGGCGCGTTCCCCGACGGCATCGCGTTCGCGGTGCTGATCATGAACTGCGCGGCACCGTGGATCGACCAGCACACCCGGCCGCGCATCCTGGGCGAAGGCCGCCACCCATGAGCGAGGCCGCGCGCGAATCGCTGCGGGCCGGCGCACAGCTGGCGCTGGCGGCCCTGCTTGCCACCGCGCTGCTGGCCGGCACCCACCTGCTCACCCGCGGCCGCATCGCCGAGTCCGAACTTCGCAGCCAGCGCGAGGCGCTGCAGATCGTGCTTCCGCCGGCATCGCACGACAATGATCCGGTGACCGATGCCGTCACCGTGCAGGCACCGGCGTGGCTGGGCCAGGCCTCGGCCAGGGTCCATCGCGCGCGGCTGCGCGGACAGCACAGCGCCCTGGTGCTGGAACTCACCGCACCCGACGGCTACGCCGGGCCGATCCGCCTGCTGATGGCGGTGGATCGCGAGGGACGCGTGCTGGGCGTGCGCGTCACCGGCCACCAGGAAACGCCCGGTCTGGGCGACGACATCGAGGCCGGGCGCAGCGACTGGATCACGCGCTTCACCGGGCGTTCGCTGCAGGATCCGCCCGCGCCGCGCTGGGCCGTGCGGCGCGACGGCGGCGACTTCGACCAGTTCTCCGGCGCGACCGTGACGCCGCGCGCGGTGGTGGCGGCCGTGCGGCGCGGCCTGGAGTTCGTCGCGCGCCACGGCGACGCACTCCGCACGGCGGAGGCCGGCGCTACACTTTCCCTCCAGACGGCCCCCGACGCTGCCCCGCCATGACCGCCCCGAGTCCGCGCGCCATCCTTGAGTACGGCCTGTCCAGCGGCAACACCGGCCTGGTGCAGCTGCTGGGCTTGTGCCCGCTGCTGGCGGTAAGCAACAACGCCGTCAATGCGCTGGGCCTGGGCCTGGCCACGCTGCTGGCCCTCACGCTAACCAACGCCGCGGTCGCGACAATACGGCGGCTCACGCGCCGCGACGTGCGCATCCCGGCCTTCATCCTCGTCATCGCCGCCGTGGTCACCTCGATCGAGCTGGGCCTGCGCGCCTTCCTGCCGGAACTGCACGCCGTGCTCGGCCTGTTCATTCCGCTGATCGTGACCAACTGCGCGCTGATGGGCCGCGCCGAAGCCTTTGCCTCGCGGCACGACCCGGCGCGCGCGGCGCTGGACGGCTTCGCGGTGGGCCTGGGCTTCCTCTGGGTGATCCTGCTGATCGGCACGGTGCGCGAAGCGGTCGGCGAAGGCAGCCTGTTCGCAGGCGCCGGCCGGCTGCTGGGCCTGCCCGGCCTGGAGCTGTCGGTGCCGGGCTATCCGGGCTTCCTGATTGCCGTGCTGCCGACCGGCGCCTTCCTGGTGCTGGCGACGCTGGTGGCGATGCGGCAGGGCTGGCGGCTCCGCGCGGGGCGCACCGTCGCATGAAGGCCGACCAGCGCCGCGAACTGTTCGCCCGCCTGGCCGAACTCAACCCGCACCCCACCACCGAACTCGAATACAGCACGCCATATGAACTGCTGGTGGCCGTGGCGCTGTCGGCGCAATCCACCGACGTGGGCGTGAACAAGGCCACGCGACGGCTGTTCGCGGAGGCCAACACGCCGCAGCAGATGCTGGACCTGGGCGAAGCCGCGCTCAAGCGCCACATCGCTTCGCTGGGGCTGTTCAACACCAAGGCCGCCAACGTCATTGCCGCCGCGCGCCAGCTGGTGGACGCGCACGGCGGTGAAGTGCCGCGTGACCGCGATGCGCTCGAAGCCCTGCCCGGCGTCGGCCGCAAGACCGCGAACGTGGTGCTCAATACGGCCTTCGGCGAACCCACCATCGCAGTGGACACCCACATCTTTCGCGTCGCCAACCGCACCGGCCTGGCCCCCGGCAAGACCGTGCGCGCGGTCGAGGACAAGCTGCTCAAGGCCGTGCCGGCCGAGTACCGGCGCGATGCCCACCATTGGCTGATCCTTCACGGACGCTACGTCTGCAAGGCGCGCCGGCCCGAGTGCCCCAAATGTGTCATCCGCGACCTGTGCCGCTACCGCGACAAGACGACGGAGTGAAGGCAAGGCGTGCGGGAGGACTGTCATATGTCACTGTCTGTCACAATAACGAAACCTTCACACCCTAACCTGCGCCGGCCTCCTCCCCTTACTCCCACGTCGCAGGGATTCCCCATGAAACTCGCTCCCAAGCTGCTCGCCGCCGCCGTCCTGGCCGCGCTCTCCACCCCGGCCTTCGCCGAGATCACCATCGACGTCATCGGCGGCTCCGAAGTGTCCTTCGAGGGCCTGATCCAGATGGACGGCAACTGGTTCGACAACGACATCACCGACCTCAACGGCGTCTCCATCAACGGCGACGACACCGAGTTCGAGCTGCGCCGCGCCGAGATCGTGCTCAAGGGCAAGGGCCCGGGCAACTGGAACTGGGTGGTCGGCTACGACGCCAAGGCCGACAAGTTCCTCGACACCAACGTGCAGTACCGCTTCAACGCCCAGACCTTCCTGACCGTGGGCCAGTACAAGCAGCCCAACAGCCTGGAAGAACTGTCGAGCACCAAGAACAACGACTTCATCTCCAAGGCCATGACCACCAACCTGCAGGGCGTCGCCCGCCGCATGGGCGTGCAGCTGGCCTACCTGCAGACCAACTGGGGCATCACCGGCAGCGCCTACGGCGACGAGCTGACCCGCAACCTGGCCCAGGGCCCGGGCTACGGCGTGCGCGGCTACTTCGCCCCGATCAACGAATCGGGCAACTTCCTGCACCTGGGCCTGTCGTACAACGACTTCGAGGCCGAGGACGCCAACGGCAATGCGTCGGCCCGCTTCCGCGTGCGCCCCGATGCCGACCTGGCCACCGCCCGCCTGGTGGACACCGGCAACTTCGCCGACGCCGACCGCATCGCCACCACCGGCTTCGAAGCCGCCTACGTCAACGGCCCGGTGAAGGTGCAGGCCGAGTACATGACCTCGGACATCAGCCGCGACCTCAATCCCGACTTCAGCGGCGACAGCTGGTACGTCTACGGCGTCTGGAACGTCACGGGCGAGACCTGGGGCTACCGCAACGGCGTCATCACCACCGGCCTGCCGGACGATCCGGCCTCGGGCATGTGGCAGGTGGGCCTGCGCTACGACACCGTGGACCTCAACGACGGCCTGGTCCGCGGCGGCACCGAGGACAACTGGACCGTGGGCGTGAACTGGTACTGGCGCTCGAACTACAAGTTCTCGGCCAACTACGTGATGGTGGACGCCGACCGCCAGGGCCTGGACCAGAGCCCGAACATCTTCGAGCTGCGCGCCCAGTTCTACTGGTAAGCCCCGCATGAACGGCGCCCCGGCAACCGGGGCGCCCTGCCGGCCCCTGCGCCGGAATGTAACCGCGCTGTCACATTCGTCATAAATCATAGTCCTGCCGGCCGGACCGCCTCCTCCCCCGCGGTCCCGGCCGGCACCCTCACTCCAAGGAGTCGACCGTGTTCAGTTCGATCAAGACCCAGTCCCGCATCGCCGTGCTCGCCATCGCCGGCGTGCTTGGCGCAAACGCCCAGGCCGCCGAAATCACCGGCGCCGGCGCCTCCTTCGTGTTCCCGGCCATGTCCAAGTGGTCGGCCGACTACAACGCTGCCACCCAGCACCGGGTGAACTACCAGTCCATCGGTTCGGGTGGCGGCATCGCCCAGATCAAGGCGGCCACGGTGGACTTCGGTTCGTCCGACGCCCCGCTCAAGGCCGATGACCTGGCCGCCAGCGGCCTGTACCAGTTCCCGTCGGTCTCCGGCGGCATCGTGCCGGTGGTCAACATCCCGGGCCTGGAAATGGGCAAGATGCGCTTCACCGGCCCGATCCTGGCCGACATCTTCCTGGGCAAGATCAAGAACTGGAACGATCCGGTGATCGCCGCGGTCAACCCGGGCGTGCCGCTGCCGGACCTGCGCATCACCGTTGTGCACCGCTCCGACGGTTCGGGCACCACCTTCAACTTCGTCAACTACCTCTCCAAGGTCAGCGTCGAGTGGCGCGAGAAGGTCGGTGAAGGCACCTCCGTGCGCTGGCCGACCGGCGTGGGCGGCAAGGGCAACGAGGGCGTGGCCGCGTACACCAAGCAGATCAAGGGCGCCATCGGCTACGTCGAGCTGTCCTATGCGCTGGTGAACAAGCTCAACTACGCCGCGGTGCGCAACCGGGCCGGCAACTTCATCGTCCCGAGCAACGAGTCCATCGCCGCGGCCGCCGCCAGCGCCGACTGGGCCGGCGCCAAGGACTTTTCGCTGGTGATCACCGATGCCCCGGGTGCCGACGCGTACCCGATCTCGGCCACCAACTTCATCCTGATGCACAAGACCCCGAAGAACCCCGAGAGCTCCAAGCAGGCCCTCGAGTTCTTCACCTGGGTCTATGCCAACGGCGACGCCGCCGCCACGGAGCTGGGCTACGTGCCGCTGCCGGACGAGCTGGTTGCCCAGATCAAGACCTACTGGACCCAGGTCGCCAAGTAATCGCCTGCTGCACCGACCGCGCGCGCCCTCCGGCGCGCGCGGTTGTTTCCGGACCCCGCACGCGCCACACCTAACCCTGGGCCTCGAATGCAAGCTCCTGCCGCCGCGAACGACCCCGCACCCCGATTCCTCGACGGCATCGGCGACTGGCTGTTCCGCAACATCGTCGCCGTCGCCGGCTGGTTCGTGCTCATCACCCTGTTCCTGGCGGCGTTCTCGATGTACTGGGGCGGACGCGAGGCCTTCTCGGAATTCGGCTGGGGCTTCCTGACGTCCACCGAGTGGAATCCGGTGACCGAGCAGTACGGCGCCCTGGTCGCCATCTACGGCACCCTGGTCACCACGGCCATCGCAATGATCATCGCGGTGCCGGTCAGCTTCGGCATCGCCCTGTTCCTCACCGAGGTCGCCCCGGTCTGGCTGCGGCAGCCGCTGGGCTCGGCGATCGAACTGCTGGCGGGCATCCCGTCCATCATCTACGGCATGTGGGGCCTGTTCGTGCTGGCGCCGCTGCTGGGCAACCACGTCTACCCCTGGGTGGACGAGAACCTGGGCACCTGGCCGGTGCTGGGTGCCCTGTTCCGCGGCCCGCCGCTGGGTATCGGCATGCTCACCGCCGGCATCGTGCTGGCGATCATGGTCATCCCCTTCATCTCCTCGGTGATGCGCGAGGTCTTCCTTACCGTGCCTACCCGGCTCAAGGAATCGGCCTACGCGCTGGGCTCGACCACCACCGAGGTGGCCTGGGACATCGTGCTGCCCTACACCCGCTCGGCGGTGATCGGCGGCATCTTCCTGGGCATGGGCCGCGCCCTGGGCGAAACCATGGCGGTCACCTTCGTGCTGGGCAATGCCCATCGCATCAGCGCCTCGCTGCTGGAGCCGGGCAATTCCATCGCCGCCAGCGTGGCCAACGAGTTCGCGGAGGCCACGACCCCGATGTACCAGTCGGCGCTGCTGGCGCTGGGCTTCCTGCTGTTCGTGGTCACCTTCATCGTGCTGTCGATCGCCAAGCTGATGCTGATGCAGCTCAAGAAGCGGGAGGGCAAGTGATGGCCACCGTCGCCGACCGCCTGTTCCTGCGCCGCCGCGTCGTCAATGGCGTGTCCCTCGTGCTTTCCGGCTTCGCCGCGCTGTTCGGCATGTTCTGGCTGGTGTGGATCCTGTGGACCACGTTCACCAAGGGCGTGGACGCGATGAGCCTGCAGCTGTTCACCGAGATGACGCCGCCGCCGGGCCAGGCCACCGGTGGCCTGCTCAACGCCATCGCCGGCAGCCTGCTGATCAGCGGCCTGGCCGTGCTGATGGGCGCGCCGATCGGCGTGGCCGCCGGCACCTTCCTGGCCGAGTACGTCAACCACCGCCGCCTGGGCGAGGTCATCCGCTTCGTCAACGACATCCTGCTGTCGGCGCCGTCGATCGTGCTGGGCCTGTTCGTCTACACGCTGGTGGTGCGGACTACCGGCGGCTTCTCGGGTTTCGCCGGCGCCATCGCGCTGGCCTTCATCGTGCTGCCGGTGGTGGTGCGCACCACCGACGAGATGCTGCAGCTGGTGCCGACCCAGATGCGCGAGGCGGCGCTGTCGCTGGGCATCCCGCAGTGGAAGGTCACCACGCAGATCCTCTACCGCGCGGCCGCGCCGGGCATCCTCACCGGCGTACTGCTGGCGCTGGCGCGCATCAGCGGCGAAACCGCACCGCTGCTGTTCACCGCCTTCAACAACCAGTACTGGAACATGGACCTGACCC
The DNA here is from genome assembly GCF_049195245.1 of Arenimonas sp. MALMAid1274. Classification (NCBI taxonomy): domain Bacteria; kingdom Pseudomonadati; phylum Pseudomonadota; class Gammaproteobacteria; order Lysobacterales; family Lysobacteraceae; genus Arenimonas; species Arenimonas sp. MALMAid1274. Next base: position 207,378 of record NZ_JBMIRR010000027.1, on the reverse strand, counting down.
AGGCGGTGCCCAACCTGCCGGTCACCATCTTCCAGTTCGCCCTGAGCCCCTTCGAGTACTGGAACCAGCTGGCCTGGGCCGGCGCCTTCCTGATCACGGTGTTCGTGCTGATCGTCAGCCTCACCGCCCGCTTTTTCCTGCTTCGCAAGAAGATGAGCCATGACTGACGTCTCGATCGCCTTTTCCACCGCCGTGCCGGCCGCGGCCGAGCTGGCCCCGCGCAGCGCCAAGCTGTCGGCGCGCAACCTGGCCTTCAAGTACGGTGACTTCACCGCGCTCAAGGACATCAACCTGGATGTGCCGGAAAAGCGCGTGACCTCGCTGATCGGGCCGTCCGGCTGCGGCAAGTCGACCCTGCTGCGCATCTTCAACCGCATCTACTCGATCTACCCCGGCCAGAGCGCCAGCGGCCAGGTGCTGCTGGACGGCGAGAACATCCTCGACCCCAAGTACCCGCTCAACAAGCTGCGCAGCAAGGTCGGCATGGTGTTCCAGAAGCCGGTGCCGTTCCCGATGTCGATCTACGACAACATCGCCTACGGCATCGGCCACTACGAGAAGCTCTCGCGCGCCGAGATGGACGTGCGGGTGGAAGAAGCGCTGAACCAGGCGGCGCTGTGGGGCGAGGTCAAGGACAAGCTCAAGCAGAGCGCCCTGGGCCTGTCCGGCGGCCAGCAGCAGCGCCTTTGCATTGCCCGCGCGGTGGCGCTCAAGCCGCAGGTGATCCTGTTCGACGAGCCGACCTCGGCGCTGGACCCGATCGCCACCGGCAAGATCGAGCAGCTGATCTCCGAGCTCAAGCAGCAGTTCACGATCCTGATCGTGACCCACAACATGCAGCAGGCGGCGCGTTGCTCGGACTACACCGCCTTCATGTACCTGGGCGAGCTGGTCGAACACGGCGTCACGTCCACCATCTTCACCAAGCCGACCAAGCAGCAGACCGAAGACTACATCACCGGCCGTTTCGGCTGAGCACAGGATGACGCCCCCAATGAACGACCACATCGTCAAGAGCTACGACAGCGAGCTCACGCGCCTGGACGGCGAAATCCGCCGCATGGGCGAGCTGGCCATCAGCCAGCTCGACGCCGCCATCGACGTGCTGCAGCGTCGCGACAGCCAGGCCGCGATGCGGGTGGTGGCCAACGACGACGCCATCGACGCCCTGGAACACGAGGTCAGCCATGACGTGCTGCGCCTGCTGGCCCTGCGCCAGCCGATGGCCCGCGACCTGCGCGAGGTCTACGCGGCGCTGCGCATCTCGTCCGACATCGAGCGGATCGGCGACTACGCGGCCAATGTCGCCAAGCGCTCGACGGTGCTCAACCAGACGGCCCCGGTCTCGGCCGCCCGCGGCCTGCCCGCGCTGGCCAAGCTGGCCAATACGCTGGTGCGCGAATCGCTGGACGCCTACCGCGCCCGCGACGCCGACCGCGCGATGGCGGTGCGCAGCCGCGACGCCGAGCTCGACGCCGAGTACACCGGCCTGTTCCGCGAGCTGCTGACCTACATGGCCGAGGACCCGCGCCAGATCACGGCCTGCACCCACCTGCTGTTCATCGCCAAGAACATCGAGCGGATCGGCGACCATGCCACCAACATCGCCGAGTACACCTGGTTCCTGGTGCACGGCGAGCAGCCGGCCGAAGAGCGCGAGAAGCGCGACCTGACCAGCCAGTAAGGCCGACCACGCGGCGCCGCTCCCGGCATCCCGGGACGCGGCGGCAGCATTCTTCAGCGCAGCCAGCCCCGGGCGCGGGCGGCCCACGCCAGCCAGACCAGGCCGAGGGCGATCACCAGCACCGCGCCCTGCATGACCCAGATCGCCGGCGTCAGCAGTTCGCCGGTCAGCCCGACCAGGGCCGCGTCCTGAAGCAACAGTCCCAGCAGCGACAGCAGCAGCAGCGGCCAGGCCCAGGCCCGCTTCAGCACCAGGCCCAGCGACCCCAGCGCGCCGCCAACCACCGCCAGCCCGGTCCCCACCAGCGCCCAGGCCGGGCGGGCGGCATACAGCGCCTGCTGGTCGGCCGGCAGCGTGGCGACCACGTCGGGGGTCAGCATCAGGTCCATCGCGAATGCGGCGCAGCCCAGCAAGTTCCAGAGCAGGGCGAGGACGGCGACCGGCAGGTACCACTTCGGTGTCGGATTCATGCAGGGACTCCCGGGGATGTAGGCGGAGTGAAGCCCGGCCATGCTAGCGCGGCTCCGGACCGCCGATAAGTGGCGCCACCGGCAGGTCCGATGCCACGGCCCCGCCTCCGGGCCACCCGCCTGGGGTAGAATGCCAACGCTCGATGCGTGGTGCGGGAGAGGCTGGCCTAGGCCAGCGCCGAAGGCGTAACGCCCGTAATCGCTCAGGACCCGGAACCGTACCGCGCGAGCAACTCTGGAGAGACCGGTTCAACCCGGCGCCGAAGGGGCATGGGACTGCAGGGATTGCGGCCCAAAACTCTCAGGCAAAAGGACAGAGGGGCGATCCGCGCTGCGTCTGCGCGGCCCTCCCCCATGCCCGGACCGCCCATGAACCGCGACAGCCTGCGCTCGCTCGAACATCACGACGCCTTCCTCGAACGCCACATCGGCCCTAACGACGCCGAGATCGCCGCCATGCTGGCTGCGGTCGGCCATGCCTCGCTCGACGCGCTGACCGACGCCATCGTGCCCGGCAGCATCAAGTCGCCGGCTCCGCTGGCGCTGCCCGCGCCGATCAGCGAGGTCGAGGCGATCGCCAAGATCAGGAAGATCGCGGACAGGAACCAGGTCTTCCGCAGCTTCATCGGCCAGGGCTACTACGGCACCCACACGCCCAACGTGATCCTGCGCAACATCCTCGAGAACCCGGCCTGGTACACGGCCTACACGCCCTACCAGGCGGAGATCTCGCAGGGCCGCATGGAAGCGCTGATCAACTTCCAGACGATGTGCGCCGACCTGACCGGCATGGAGATCGCGAACGCGTCCCTGCTCGACGAAGGCACCGCCGCCGCCGAGGCGATGACGCTTGCGAAGCGCTCGTGCAAGTCGAAGTCCGACCTCTTCTTCGTGTCGCGCGGCGTGCATCCGCAGACCCTGGAAGTGCTGAAGACGCGGGCCGAACCGCTGGGAATCGAACTGGTGATCGGCGACGACGCCACCGCCGCGGACCTGGACGTGTTCGGCGCGCTGGTGCAGTACCCGGACACCTTCGGCCAGGCCAAGGACTACCAGGCGCTGGCCGATGCCGTGCATGCGCGCGGCGGCCTGGTCGCCGTCTCCACCGACCTGCTCGCGCTCACCCTGCTGAAGGCACCGGGTGAATGGGGCGCCGATATCGTGGTCGGCAACTCGCAGCGGTTCGGCGTGCCGTTTGGCTTCGGCGGCCCGCATGCGGCCTTCATGGCCTGCAAGGACGCGTTCAAGCGCTCGATGCCCGGCCGCCTGATCGGCGTGTCGGTGGACGCCGAGGGCAAGCCGGCCTATCGCCTCACGCTGCAGACCCGCGAGCAGCACATCCGCCGCGAGAAGGCGACGTCCAACATCTGCACCGCCCAGGTGCTGCTGGCCGTGATGGCGTCGATGTACGCCGTCTACCACGGCCCCGAGGGCCTGACGCGCATCGCGCGCCGCACGCATCGCCTGGCGGTGATCCTGGCCGGCGCGCTTCGCGGCGCCGGCGTGTCGGTCGGCGACGGCTTCTTCGACACGCTGCATGTCACGGGCATCGATGCCGCAGCGCTGCACGGCAAGGCCGAGGCCGCCCGCATCAACCTGCGCAGGCTCGATGCCGGCTCGCTGACGATCAGCCTGGACGAAACCACCACGCGCGACGACGTCGTCGCGATAGCGGCCCTGTTCGGCGCCCAGGCCGACATCGATGCGCTCGACGCCGCCGCGAAGTACGCGATGCCGGAGGCGCTGCGCCGCGAGTCGCCGTTCCTGCAGCACCCGGTGTTCAACACCCACCACAGCGAGCACGAACTGCTGCGCTACATGCGCGCCCTGGCCGACAAGGACCTGGCCATGGATCGCACCATGATCCCGCTGGGCAGCTGCACGATGAAGCTCAACGCCACCGCCGAGATGATCCCGGTGACCTGGCCGGAGTTCGGCAATATCCATCCGCTGGCGCCGGCCACGCAGGCCATGGGCTACAGGCAGCTGATCGACGAACTCGAGGCTATGCTGGTCGAGTGCACCGGCTACGACGCGGTGAGCCTGCAGCCCAACTCCGGCGCGCAGGGCGAATACGCCGGCCTGCTGGCCATCCGCGCCTACCACCGCAGCCGCGGCGAGGCGCACCGCGACATCTGCCTGATCCCCGACTCCGCGCACGGCACCAACCCGGCCAGCGCGCAGATGTGCGGCATGACCGTGGTGGTCACCAAGACCGACGCCAACGGCAACGTGGACGTGGCCGACCTGCGCCGCGCCGCCGAGAAGTACAGCGACCGCCTGGCCGCGCTGATGGTGACCTACCCGTCCACGCACGGCGTGTTCGAGGAGGACATCGTCGAGATCTGCGACATCATCCATTCCCACGGTGGCCAGGTGTACACCGACGGCGCCAACATGAATGCGCTGGTGGGCGTGGCCAAGCCCGGGAAGTGGGGCTCGGACGTTTCGCACCTGAACCTGCACAAGACCTTCTGCATCCCGCACGGCGGCGGCGGCCCCGGCGTCGGTCCCTGCGCGGTGAAGTCGCACCTCGCCCCGTTCCTGCCCAAGACGCTCGGCGGCGAAGGCGACGTGGGCATGGTCAGCGCCGCCAGCTTCGGCTCGGCCTCGATCCTGCCGATCAGCTGGATGTACGTGACCATGATGGGCTCGCAGGGCCTGCGCAAGGCCACCCAGGTGGCCCTGCTCAACGCCAACTACATCGCCACCCGTCTCGCGCCGCACTACAAGACGCTCTACACCGGCCGCAACGGCCTGGTGGCGCACGAGTGCATCCTGGACCTGCGCCCGCTCAAGGACGCCACCGGCATCGGCGCCGAGGACGTGGCCAAGCGCCTGATCGACTTCGGCTTTCACGCCCCGACCCTGAGCTTCCCGGTCGCCGGCACCCTGATGGTGGAGCCGACCGAGAGCGAGTCCCAGCACGAACTCGACCGCTTCATCGACGCCATGATCCAGATCCGCGAAGAGATCCGCGCGGTGCAGGACGGCCGCTTGGACCGCGAGGACAATCCGCTCAAGCACGCCCCGCACACCGCCACCACCGTGACCGCCAGCGAGTGGACGCGCTCCTACCCGCGCGAGCTGGCGGCGTTCCCGCTGGCGTCCCTGCGCCAGGCCAAGTACTGGCCGCCGGTGTCGCGCGTGGACAACGTGTACGGCGACAAGAACATCATGTGCGCCTGCATCCCGGTGGATGCCTACAAGGACGAGGCCGAGGCCTGATGATGCGGGGCACGGCGCGCGCCCAGCGCAAGCGACGCCTCGTGCTGGCCACGATGCTCGCCCTGCCCCTGCTGGCCTACCTGGCCCTGTGCCTGCTGATGTACGGCAGGCAGCAGTCGCTGGTGTATTTCCCGCAGGGCACGCGCATGGATGCGGTGCACACCGACTATGCGATCAAGCGCGACGGCGTGGCGTTGCGCGGCTGGCTGATCAATCCGGGCCAGGCGGATGCGCTGATCTACTTCGGCGGCAATGCCGAGGCGATCGAGGGCATGCGTACGCGGCTGTCGCGCTGGTTTCCCGACCGCAGCATCTACCTGCTGGCCTACCGGGGCTACGGCGCCAGCGACGGTGAACCGGACGAAGCCGCGCTGGTGGGCGATGGCCTGGCCCTGTTCGACCATGTGCGCAGCCGGCATCGCCAGGGCGACGTGGCGCTGATCGGCCGCAGCCTGGGCTCGGGCGTGGCCAGCCAGGTGGCGGCGCAGCGTCCGGTGAAGCAGCTGGTGCTGGTGACGCCGTTCGACAGCCTGGCCGAAGTGGGCGCCGGCCACTACCCGTGGCTGCCGGTGAACTGGCTGCTGCGCGACCGCTACGACTCGCACCGCCACCTGGCCAATTTCGATGGCCAGGTGCTGGTGATTCGCGCGGGCCGCGACCAGGTGGTGCCGCCGGTGCACACCAACCGGCTGATCGCGGCGCTGCCCAAGGCGCCGGAAGTGGTGGACGTGGCCGAGGCCAGCCATGACACCGTGCTGTCGGGCGACGTGCCCGTCGAGGCGATGGCGCGTTTCCTGGCGCGCTGAAGGCGCTAGCAGCTCCAGGCCCGCAAGAGCACGCTCGCCGCAACAATCAGGACCACGGCCCACAGGACGTTGAGGCGGCCCAACCACAGCAGCAGCAAGCCCACGACTGCGATGCCGGCATCCGCGGCGCCCCGCACGCCCGCGGGCAGCACCGTCCCGATCATCGCAGCGGCGAGCAGGCCGACCACCACCGCATTGATCCCGGCTATCGCCGCCGGGGCCCAGCGGTGCGACGCCAGCGATTGCCACAGCGGCAACACCGCAGCCACCAGCAGCAGCCCGGGCAGGAACATCGCCACCAGCGCCACCGCCGCGCCTGCGGCGGGCGTGGCGCCGGTCGGCACCAGGGCGCCGAGATAGGCCGACAGCGCGAACATCGGTCCCGGCAGCGCCTGGGCGGCACCGTAGCCGGAAAGGAATTGCGCGTCGCTGAGCCAGCCGCTCCCCACCATGCTCTGTTCAAGCAGCGGCAGCACCACGTGCCCGCCGCCAAAGACCAGCGCGCCGGCCTGGTACTGCGAGGCCGCCAGCGCCACCAGCGATGCCGGCCCTCCCGCCAGCCACAGCGCCGCCCCCAGGCCGAGCGCGAATACCGCCAACAGTCCGAAGGCAAGCTGGCGTCCATGCGTCACCCTCATGGGAGCGACGGGCAGCGCAGGCAGGTCGTCCCAGAACCAGATGCCGGCCAAGGCACCCATCGCGATCACCGCCGGCTGCTGCCAGGCCTGCCCTTCGCCCAGCATCCAGACCATCACGATGACCGCGAGCACGGCCCGCCGGAAATCCGGCGTCAGCGTGCGCGCCATGCCGACCAGGCCATGGCCCACCACCACCACCGCGACCAGCTTCAGGCCATGCAATGCGGCGTCGGCCACAGGACCCTGCAGCCGCGGCGCCAGCAGGGCCAGTCCGAACATCAGCAGCGCCGACGGCAGCGTGAACCCGAGGAAGGCCAGCAATCCGCCGCGCCAACCGCCGCGCAGCCATCCGACCGCGAATCCGAGCTGGCTGCTGCCCGGCCCCGGCAAGGCCTGGCAGATCGCCACCAGTTGCGCGAACTCCCCATCGTCGAGCCAGCGCCGGCGGACGACCAGGGCTTCGCGGAAATAGGCGAGATGGGCGATCGGGCCGCCGAACGACGTCAGGCCCAGGCGAAGGAAGGTGATGAAGATGCCGCGCTGCATGGGCGCGATTCTAGACGCCGGAAGCTTGCACGATCCGCGCTGCGGCCCGGCCGCTTCGAGCCATACAGCAGCAGGATTCGCGGAGCATGCCCGGCGTCCGGCAGCGCGAGGTGGGCCAGACCCGGTCGTTCCGGCGCCGCCGAAACCCGGTTGGGACGACTGTCTGTCATGAAATCGTCGTCTCTTGGCGGTATATTTCTATTGTTCTAGTATTATCGAACTGACGCCCGTCCCGTCGAATCGGGATGCAATCGCCGAGGGAAACGCCATGGATGCCCCCGTCGCCGTCACCGCCCTCTCCGCCCTCGCCCAGCAGCACCGGCTGGCGATCTTCCGGCGCCTGGTCGAGATAGGGCCGGAAGGCGCGTGGGCCGGCGAGATCGGCGAGCACCTGGGGCTGGCGGCCAATACGCTTTCCTTCCACCTGCGCACGCTGCAGCAGGCCGGACTGGTGGTGCCCGAGCCTCAGGGCCGCAACATCCGCTACCGGGCCGACTTCGCCGCCATGCAGTCGCTGGTCGACTACCTCACCGAAAACTGCTGCGCCGGCGCGGACTGCGCGTCCACCCGGGCGGCCGCCTGCTGCTGACCCTTCCTGCCCGAGCCCTCCCCATGACCCTGAAAATCGGCATCAACGGCTTCGGCCGCATCGGCCGCCTCGCCCTGCGCGCGGCGTGGACCTGGCCCGACGTGAGCTTCGTGCACGTCAACGACCCCGCGGGCGACGCGGCCACGCTGGCCCACCTGCTCAACTTCGACTCCGTGCATGGCCGCTGGGATACCGAGGCCGGCTCCGAGGGCGAGGCGCTGCTGATCGACGGACAGCGCATCCCGGTCTCGCGCAACAAGGCCATCGCCGACACCGACTGGTCGGGCTGCGACGTGGTGATCGAGGCCAGCGGCAAGATGAAGTCCAGCGCGGTGCTGCAGGCCTACCTGGACCAGGGCGTGAAGCGCGTGGTGGTGACCGCACCGGTGAAGGAACCCGGCGTGCTGAACGTGGTCATGGGCGTGAACGACGACCGCTACGACCCCGCCGTGCACCGCATCGTCACCGCCGCCAGCTGCACCACCAACTGCCTGGCGCCGGTGGTGAAGGTGATCCACGAAGGCCTGGGCATCCGCCACGGCAGCATCACCACCGTGCACGATCTGACCAACACCCAGTCCATCCTCGACCAGCCGCACAAGGACCTGCGCCGCGCGCGCGCCTGCGGCATGAGCCTGATCCCGACCAGCACCGGCTCGGCCACCGCGATCACCGAGATCTTTCCCGAACTCAAGGGCCGCCTCAACGGCCATGCGGTTCGCGTGCCGCTGGCGAATGCCTCTCTCACCGATGCGGTGTTCGAAGTGGAGCGCGCCACCACGGTCGACGAGGTCAATGCCCTGTTCAAGGCCGCGGCCGACGGCCCGCTCATGGGCATCCTGGGCTACGAGACGCGGCCGCTGGTGTCGATCGACTACCGCACCGATCCGCGCTCGGGCATCGTCGATGGTCCTTTCACCATGGTGGTCAACGGCACCCAGGTGAAGGTGTTCGCCTGGTACGACAACGAGTGGGCCTACGCCAACCGCACCGTCGAGCTGGCGCGCAAGGTGGGCCTGGCGTGAACCCGGCGACGCCCGCGCGTTCGCCGCTGACCGGGCAGTACCTGCTGGTCACCGGAAACTACTGGGCCTTCACCCTCACCGACGGCGCGCTGCGCATGCTGGTGGTGCTGCATTTCCACCAGCTGGGCTACTCGCCGCTGCAGGTGGCGATGCTTTTCCTGTTCTACGAAGTCTTCGGCGTCGTCACCAACCTGGTCGGTGGCTGGCTGGGCGCACGGCTGGGCCTGAACCGAACGATGAACCTGGGCCTGTTCCTGCAGGTGGCCGCGCTGGCCATGCTGGCGGTGCCGGCCGTGATGCTGACGGTGCCTTGGGTGATGGCGGCGCAGGCCCTGAGCGGCATCGCCAAGGACCTCAACAAGATGAGCGCCAAGGGCAGCCTGAAGCTGCTGGTGCCCGCAGGCGAGCAAGCGCGGCTGTATCGCTGGGTGGCCCTGCTGACCGGGTCAAAGAACGCGCTCAAGGGCGTGGGCTTTTTCCTCGGCGCACTGCTGCTGGGCCTGCTGGGTTTCGACGGCGCCGTGCTGGCAATGGCCGGTGCGCTGGTCGTGGTGTGGATCGCCAGCCTGGTGTGGCTGAAGGCCGACCTGGGCAAGGCCAGCGCCAAACCGAAGTTCCGTGAGCTGGTGTCCAAGAGCGCGGCCATCAACCGGCTGTCGGCGGCGCGGCTGTTCCTGTTCGGCGCGCGCGACGTGTGGTTCGTGGTGGCGCTGCCGGTCTTCCTTTCCACTCAGCTGGGCTGGACGCATGCCCAGGTGGGCGGCTTCCTGGCGCTATGGATCATCGGCTATGGCGCGGTGCAGGCGCTGTCGCCCGCGCTGACACGCACCGGCCACGGCCCCGCTCCCGACGGCCGGGCCGCGATGGCCTGGGCGCTGCCCCTGGCCCTGATTCCTGCGGGCATCGCGCTGGCACTGCTGGCCGGCTGGCCACCGGGGCCGGTGCTGGTGGGCGGGCTGATGGTGTTCGGCGCGCTGTTCGCGCTGAACTCGGCGCTGCACAGCTACCTGATCGTCAGCTATGCCCGCGAGGACGGCGTGTCGCTGGACGTGGGCTTCTACTACATGGCCAATGCCGGCGGCCGACTGCTGGGCACGGTCCTGTCGGGCGCGGTGTACCAGGCCTGGGGCCTGGCCGCCTGCCTGTGGATTTCCGCGGCCTTCGTGGCGATCGCCGCCGGGGTGTCACGCGGGCTGCCCCGGCACCCGGTGCCGGCCTGATTTTTTTGCTGAACCGCGGCTAAATCCCGTCCGTCCGGCGGCGCACCCGCTGGCCTTCCCGGTGCCCCTTAGGGCATATGACAGCAGGGACATGCCCGTCCATGCTGGTACCGGCGAAAGGACACCCGATGAACAGCCTGGCCTTTACCACCGACCTGCAGGCGGCCCGCGACGGCGATCGTCCGGCGCTGGAGCGCGTGCTGGGCCGGTCGCGCCAGGACCTGCGCCGCTACGCCGAGCACCACTGCGTCGTCAACGACGCCGAGGACGCGGTACAGGAAGCCTTGTTCACCGCCTCGCGCCGGCTGACCGACCTGCGCCAGCTGGAGTGCTTCGCGTCCTGGCTGTTCCGCATCGTCAAGCGCGAGTGCAACCGATTGAAGCGCGGGCTGCGTAGCTTCAACCATGAGCCCGTCACCGAGGACATTGCCGACACCTGCCGCATCGAACAGCGCGGCCTGGCCCGCGACTTGGCCTGCGCGATCGAGGCGCTGCCGCCGCACTACCGCGAGATCCTGCTGCTGCGCGACCTGGAGGGCCTGACGATCGAAGAGATCGGCGAGCGCCTGGCCCTGACCCGCGAAGCCGCCAAGGCCCGACTGCACCGTGCCCGCGCCCTGGCGCGCGAGTTCCTGAAAGATTGATTCCACCCCGCGGGACCGCCCGCACCATCCACAGAGAGAGCGAACACCATGAGCAACAAATCCCTGAAGCCCGCCGTGATGGCCGCCGGTGCCCTGATCCTGGGCAGCATGGCCCTTGCCAATTCCGCGTTCGCCATGAGCTCCCTCGCGCAGGGCTACCTGGTGTCCGCCAGCGACGCCAAGGCCGAAGAAGGCAAGTGTGGCGAGGGCAAGTGCGGCGAAGGCAAGTGCGGCGACGACAAGGCGCACGAGGAAGGCAAGTGCGGCGAAGGCAAGTGCGGCGACGACAAGGCCAAGGAAGAGGGCAAGTGCGGCGAAGGCAAGTGCGGCGACGACAAGGCCAAGGAAGAAGGCAAGTGCGGCGAAGGCAAGTGCGGCGACGACAAGAAGTAAGCGCGTCATGACGGCCATCCCTTCCCTTTCCCCGATGGCCGCCGGCCTCGGCCTGCGGCGGGCCCTGATGGGTCCGCTGCAGGCTGCGGCGCCGGGTGATTTTGATTTCCTGGAATGTGCGCCCGACAACTGGATCGGCGTCGGCGGACGTTTCGGCGAGGCGCTCATGGACCTGGCCTCGCGCCACCCGCTGGTCTGCCACGGCCTGTCGCTGTCGCTGGGTGCGGTCGAACCCTTCGACCAGACCTACCTGCTCAAGCTGCGGCGCTTCCTGGACCAGCACCAGGTGCGGATCTTCAGCGAGCACCTCGCGTACTGCAGCGACGACGGCCAGCTGTACGACCTCATGCCCATTCCCTTCACCGAAGAAGCCGTACACCACGTCGCCGCCCGCATCCGCCAGGTGCAGGATGCGCTGGGCCGCCGCATCGCGGTGGAGAACATTTCCTACTACGCCGCGCCCTACCAGGCGATGGCCGAGATCGACTTCCTCAAGGCCGTACTGGCCGAGGCCGACTGCGACCTGCTGCTGGACGTGAACAACATCTACGTCAACGCGGTGAACCACCGCTATGACGCCCACGACTTCCTGCGCGCGCTTCCCGGCGAGCGCATCGCCTATTTCCACGTCGCCGGCCACTACGACGAGGCCGACGACCTCAAGGTCGACACCCACGGCGCGACGGTGAAGCCCGACGTGTTCGCGCTGCTGGACGAAGCCTGCGCGCTGTTCGGCCCGCGCCCCGCGCTGCTCGAGCGCGACTTCAATTTCCCGCCCTTCGCCGAACTGGTGGCCGAAGTGGGCAGCGTGCGCGACATCCTGCGCCGCCATGCGCCGGCCGAGGCCTGCCATGCCCGCGCCTGAGACGCTGCGCGCGCAGCAGTTCCAGCTGGCCGCGCACATCCGCGACCCCGGCCAGGCGCCGCCGCCGGGCATCGAGGACCGCCGCCTGGCGATCTACCGCGACCTGTTCTACAACAGCCTGCAGGGCCTGCTGGCCGGCAATTTCCCGGTCATCCGCCGGCTGCTGGGCGACACCGGCTGGCATCGCCTGGTGCGCGACTTCTACCGTGAGTTCCGCTGCGGCACGCCGCTGTTCCCGGAGCTGCCGCGCGAGTTCATCCAGTACCTGCAGCAGCGCGCGCAGGCCGGCCGCGGCGACGCGCCCTGGCTGGCCGACCTGGCGCACTACGAGTGGGCGGAGCTGGCGATGGATCTGCTGGAGGCCGACCCGGCCGAAGAACGCTTTGATCCCGACGGCGACCTGTTCGAGGGCGTGCCCCTGCTGTCGCCGCTGGCCTGGCCGCTGGCCTACACCTGGCCCGTGCACCGGCTGTCGCCCGACTACCAGCCGGCAGAGACGCCAGCGGTCGCGACCTTCCTGATGGTGCAGCGCGACGCGCAGCACAAGGTGCGCTTCAGCGAACTCAATGCGCTCACCTTCCGGCTGCTGCAGCGGCTGTCGGACGAGCCCGCGCTGCGCGGGCGCGAGCAGCTGCAGGCGCTGGCAATGGAGGCCGGCGCTCCCGACCCCGATGCCTTCCTTGCACAAGGCCGCGTGATGCTGGACCAGCTGCGCGCCACCCACGTGATCCTCGGCACTTCCCTTTCCTGACGGAGTTTCCCATGCGTGTATCCCTGAGCGAGCGCTGGACAGCGCTCACCGAACGGCTGGACGGTGTTGGCGACTGGCTGGCCCCGCTGGGCCTGCGGCTGATCCTGGCGTGGGAGTTCTGGGAGGCCGGCATTGAAAAATTCCGCGGCGAGAACTGGTTCTCCGGCATCCAGTCCGACTTCCCGTTCCCGTTCGACCGCGTGCCGGCCGACCTGAGCTGGACGATGGCGACCTGGGCCGAGCTGATCGGCGCGGTGGCGCTGGCCCTGGGCCTGGGCACGCGCTTCTTCGCCTTCTCGCTGCTGGTGCTCACGGCCGTCGCCACCGCTTCGGTGCATTGGCCGATGGACTGGATGGGCGTGCAGGAACTGGCCAAGGGCTATGCCATCACCGACAAGGGCTTTGGCAACTTCAAGCTGCCGCTGCTGTTCGCGCTGATGCTGCTGCCGCTGGTGTTCAAGGGCGCCGGCAAGTTCAGCCTGGATGCCGCCATCGCCAGCCGCTACGGCAGCGGCGAGCGGCGTCCGGTCCAGGACGCGCTGGCCTGGGGCCTGGCCGCCCTGGTGCTGGGCCTGCCGCTGGCCCTGCTGATGCCGACCCTCGGCCTGACCCTGGCCATCGTCGGCCTGCTGCTGATCGCACTGGATCGCCTGCTGCTGGCCTGAGCCCCGGGCTGCTATCCTGCCGGCATGGAATCCTTTTCCCTGCCGCGCATGGCCGAGCGCTTCCGCGGTTACCTCCCGGTGGTGGTGGACGTGGAAACCGGCGGCTTCGACTGCAGCCGGCACGCGCTGCTGGAAATCGCCGCGATCCCGATCGAGCTCGACGGCGATGGCTATTACGTCTTGGGCGAAACCGTCAGCACCCACGTCGAGCCCTTCGAAGGCGCGCAGATCGATCCCAAGTCGCTGGAGATCACCGGCATCCGCCTGGACTCGCCGCTGCGTGGCGCGCTGGAGGAACGCGCCGCACTGGACCACATCTTCGCGCCCGTGCGCGCCGCGGCCAAGCGCAACGGCTGCCAGCGCGCCATCCTGGTCGGGCACAACGCGCACTTCGACCTCGGCTTCCTCAACGCCGCCGTCGCGCGCGTGGGCCACAAGCGCAATCCCTTCCATCCCTTCAGCACCTTCGACACCGTCACCCTGGCCGGCATGGCCTATGGCCAGACCGTGCTCAGCCGCGCCGTGCAGGCCGCGGGCCTGCCCTGGGACGGCGACCAGGCCCATTCGGCCGTCTATGACACCGAACGCACCGCGCACCTGTTCTGCGCAGTCCTGAACCGCTGGCGCCAGTTTTCGGAAAACGACCTCGCCGCCGCGCACCAGGACTGATCCTTCGCTCACCCTCGGGAGCAAGCCATGATCCACGACAGCATCCTCGGTACCGTCGGCAACACACCCATCGTGCGCATCAACCGGCTCGCGCCGCCCGGCGTGGCGATGTACGCCAAGCTCGAGTACTTCAACCCGATGTCCTCGGTGAAGGACCGGCTGGCGCTGGCCATCATCCTGGATGCCGAACGCACGGGCGTGCTCAAGCCCGGGCAGATGGTGGTCGAGGCGACGTCGGGCAACACGGGCATCGCGCTTGCGATGGTCTGCGCGGCGCGTGGCTATCCGTTCGTGGCCTTCATGACCGAGACCTTCTCGATAGAGCGCCGCAAGCTGATGCGCGGCCTGGGCGCCAAGGTGATCCTGACCCCGGCGGCCGAGCGCGGCAGCGGCATGGTCAGGCGCGCCGCTGCCTTCGCGGAAAAACACGGCGCCTTCCTGGCCCGCCAGTTCGAGAACCCGGCCAACCCGGCCTACCACCGCAGCACCACCGGCCCGGAAATCCTGCGCGACTTCGCCGCGCGCCGGCTGGACTGGTTCGTCACCGGCTACGGCACCGGCGGCACCCTCACCGGCGCCGGCGAAGTGCTCAAGGCCGCGCGCCCCGACCTGAAGATCGCGGTGACCGAACCCGACGGCGCCGCCCTGCTGTCGGGCAAGGAATGGCAGCCGCACAAGATCCAGGGCTGGACGCCGGACTTCATCCCGGCCGTGCTCAACCGCGACATCTACGACCTGATCGTGCCGGTCACCGACCTGCTGGCCCGTGACACTGCGCGCGCCCTGGCCACCCAGGAAGGCATCTTCTGCGGCATCTCCGGCGGCGGCACCTTCGCCGCGGCGCTGGAAGTGGCCCGCACCTGCGAACCCGGCAGCGTCGTGCTGGCCATGATCCCCGACACCGGCGAACGCTACCTCAGCACCTTCCTCTTCGAAGGCATCAACGAAGGCTCCGATGAGGACTGGGCGGCGGGGTTGGGTTGATTTTTTTTGCCGCGGATTTACGCGGATGACGCGGATAGAGCCGAAAAAGGAAAGAATGATCGGGAGGTCGTGGCCGCAGTATGGTGGCCGGCATTCATCGTGCGACCGGTGGCCATCAACGGTCTTATCCGCGTCATCCGCGTCAATCCGCGTCAAATTGCCCTATCGGCGTCATCCGCGTTGATCCGCGTCAAATCGCCCTATCCGCGCCCTCCGCGAAAATCCGCGGCAAAAATCACGCCCCCGGCGGCGACTTGCGGTTGCGGAAGCGCTCAGCGCGAGCCCGGATGCCCCGCCACATGCCATACAGGCTGATGGCGATCCACGCGAACTGCATGATGGTGACCGAGATCACGTCGCGGAAATCCGGCGACGGTCCGAAGATGGACACCAGGAAGAAGATGGCGCCGAACAGGTTGGCCAGCTGGTAGCCGATCGAGTCGCTGGCCAGCTTGCCGGCCTGCAGCAGGTAGAAGGCGCCCAGCACGAAGGCCACGCCGGCCAGTCCCACGAAATCAAACCACTGAAGGCTCATGCCTTGGCTCCACGCTGTCGGACCACTTCAAACAGGGCAACGCCGGTCGCGACCGAGACGTTGAGGCTTTCCATTTCGCCGGGCATCGGGATCTTCACCAGGCCGTCGCAGTGTTCGCGCGTCAGCCGGCGCATGCCCTCGCCTTCGCCGCCCATCACGATCGCCACGTTGCCGGTGAAGTCGATGCCGTGGATGGCCTGGGTGGCTTCGCCGTCCAGGCCGTAGATCCACACGCCCATCTTCTGCAGGGCGCGCAGGGTGCGGGCCAGGTTGGTGACGCTGACCACCGGGATGCGGTCGGCGGCGCCGGCCGAGGTCTTGCGCACCGTGGCATTGATCGGCGCGGCCTTGTCCTTGGGGATCACGACCGCGGTGACGCCGGCCGCCGCCGCGCTGCGCAGGCAGGCACCCAGGTTGTGCGGGTCCTGCACGCCGTCGAGCACCAGCACCAGCGCCTTGCCTCCGGCGGCTTCCACCAGGCCGGGCAGCTCGGACTCGTCGGTGGGCTTGGCCGCCTCGTAGCGCGCGATCACGCCCTGGTGGCGCAGCGCACCGACGATGCCCTCCAGCGACTGCAGCGGGATGCGCCGCACCGACACGTCGCGCCGGCGTGCGGTTTCCTCGATCTCGGTCAGGCGCGCGTTCTTGGCGCCACCCTCGATCAGGACTTCGCGCACGTTCTCGACGTCGTGCTCCAGCGCCGAGGCCACCGCATTGATGCCGGCGATCCAGTTGTCCTTCTTGCTCATTGCGATCTTCCCGTCATGCCGCTTGGGTCAGGCTTTTTTCTTTTTCTTCGGCGCGCCTTCCGGCACCACCAGCTTGAAGTCGATGCGCTTGTCCTCGACGCTGGCCTTGAGCACCAGCACCCGCACCGGATCACCCAAGCGGAACTTGAGCCCGGTGCGCTCGCCCGCCAGCGAACGGCGCAGCGGATCGAAGTGGTAGAAGTCGTGCGGCAGCTGCGTCACGTGCACCAGGCCATTGACCTTGGACCCGGCCAGCTCCACGAACAGGCCGAAGTTGGTGACGCCGCTGACCACGCCGTCGAACTCGTCGCCGACGTGTTTTTCCATCCAGGCGCTGCGGTAGCGTTCGTCCACTTCGCGCTCGACCTCGTCCGCCCGCCGCTCCATCGCCGAGCAGTGCAGCGCCAGCGCCGACATCTCCTTGGCCGAATAGCGGAAGCCGTCCGGATCTCCCGACAGCAGCGCGTGCTTGATCGAGCGGTGCAGCAGCAGGTCCGGGTAGCGGCGGATGGGCGAGGTGAAGTGGCCGTAGGCCTCCAGCGCCAGGCCGAAATGGCCCAGGTTCTCGGTCTGGTACACAGCCAGGCTCTGGGAGCGCAGCAGCACCGTCTCGAGCAGGGGCGCATCCGGCCGCACGCGGATCTTGCGCAGCAGGTTGGTGAAATCCTTCGGCTGCACCTTCGACCATGGCGGCAGGCTCAGGCCGAACTCGGACAGGTACTCCAGCAGATCGGCGTACTTGGCCTCCGGCGGGCGCGGATGCACGCGGAACGGCGCCGGGATCTGCTTGGCGGTGACGAACTTCGCGGCCTCGACGTTGGCCGCGATCATGCATTCCTCGATCAGCTTGTGGGCGTCGTTGCGCTCCATCATGCCGGCCTGGATCACCTCGCCGCTGTTGTCGAGCACGAAGCGCACTTCGCCCGACTCGAACTCGATCGCGCCGCGGCGGTTGCGCGCCTTGGCCAGCACCTTGTACAGCTGGTGCAGGCGCTGCACCTGGGGCATCAGCGAGCCGATCTGGGCCACGGCCTCGGCGCCGTCGGCGGTGTCGGCCTCGCCCACGGCCTTCCACACCTGGGTATAGGTCAGGCGCGCGTGCGAACGCATCACGGCTTCATAGAACTTCGACGCGGTGACGTTGCCCTCGAAATCCACCTGCATCTCGCAGGCGAAGCACATGCGCTCGACCTTGGGCATCAGCGAGCAGATGCCGTTGGAAAGCGTCTCGGGCAGCATCGGCACCACGAAGCCCGGGAAGTACACCGAGGTGGCGCGCTTGATGGCCTCGTCGTCCAGCGCAGTGCCGGGGCGCACGTAGTGCGAAACGTCGGCGATGGCGACGATCAGGCGGAAGCCGGTGCCGGTGGGCTCGCACCAGACCGCGTCGTCGAAGTCCTTGGCGTCCTCGCCGTCGATGGTGACCAGGGGCACCTTGCGCAGGTCCACGCGGTCGCGGGTCTCGGCCTCCGGCACTTCCACCGGCACCAGCGCGGCCTCGGCCAGCGCCTCGCGCGGGAACACGTGCGGCAGGTCGTGGCCGTGGATGGCGGCTTCCACCACCAGCGAGGGCGTCAGCTTGTCGCCCAGCACCAGCAGGATGCGGCCGATCGGCGGGCGGCCCTTTTCCGGCGGCGCGGTCACTTCCACCACCACCAGCTGGCCCTCGCGGGCCTCGTTGCGGTCTTCCGGCGGGATCAGCACTTCGGTCAGCACGCGGCGGTCGTCGGGCACCACCATGCCGATGCGGGAACGTTCGCTGTAGCGGCCGGTGAGGCGCGTGAGCCGGTGTTCGAGCACCTCCACGATCGCGCCTTCGCGGCGGCCGCGGCGGTCCACGCCGGTGACGCTGGCCAGCACGCGGTCGCCGTGCAGCGCCTTGCGCATCTCGCCCGGCGGCAGGAACAGGTCTTCGCCGCCGTCCTCGGCCTTGAGGAAGCCGAAGCCGTCGGGATTGGCAATCACGGTGCCGGCGATCAGGTCCAGCTTCTGGGCGGCGGCATAGCCGCCGCGGCGGTTCATCAGCAGCTGGCCGTCTCGCAGCATGGCCGCCAGGCGCCGGCTGAGCGCCTCGAAGCGGTCGGGCGCGGTGAGGTTGAGCGCGCGCGCGATGTCTTCGGCGGTCAGCGGGCCGGCGCTCTCGGTGAGGAACTCGGCGATGGCCTCGCGGCTGGTGATGGGCTGGTCGTACTTCTGCGCTTCGCGCGAGGCATGCGGGTCATGGATGCCGGCGCCGGAACCGCGCGGGCCACGCGGCGGCTTGCCGCCGGGGCCACCACGATGGGCCGCTGCGGGCGGGCCGCTGCGCTTGCCGGATTTCCCGGCCTTGCCGGGCGCGGGGCCCTTGCCGGCCGCCGGCCCGGGCTTGGCGGACTTGGCGGACTTCGGGGACTTGGCGGCGGGACCGGACTTGGCCGGCGCGGTGCCGCGCATGCTGTCGGGCATCCAACCGGGGAGATTGCCGGCCTTGCCGGGCTTCTTTGGGGCTTTTGTCATGGCTGAATGGTACACCCGCCAGCCTGTACGGCCGGCCGCCGATGCCGTTTGCGCGCCGGGCAATTGACAAGCCCAGGCCGCGCGATTAACTTATGCGGCTTCCCAGCGCTCGCTCGGGAAGCCCCTGCCCGGGTGGCGGAATTGGTAGACGCACTAGTTTCAGGTACTAGCGGGTAAAACCGTGGAGGTTCGAGTCCTCTCCCGGGCACCAGATCAAAGGAAAGGCCCGCTTCGGCGGGCCTTTTTCTTTGCCCGGCGGTCGGGCCGGCCACGCCGGGCGGCCCTACAATCGCGCTGAGATTCCACCGGACACCCGCATGCCCGCCGATCCCAAACGCATCGACCACGCCCTGGCGCTGGCCGCCGACGGCAAGCCGGGCGAGGCCGACACCCTGCTGGCGCACCTTGCGCGCACCGAGTCCGACCCCACCGCGGCCTGGCACCTGGGCTGGCTGCGCCTGCGCGCCGGCGACGCCGAAGGCGCGCTGGCCATCCTGCGCGAGTTCGGCACCGATCCGATCTGCAACGAGCGCGCACGCGAGCAGCTGGTCGGCGAGCGCCGCAACGCCGAGGCCGTGGCCGTGATCCGCATGCGGCCCCGGTCGGATGAGGAGCCGCGCAGCCTCGTCGCCACCGCCTTCGAACAGCACCTGGCGCGCGACTACGCCGGCGCGGCCGCCACCTGCCGCCGCGCGCTGGCGATCGCCCCCGCCCATGCCCCGGCCCACAACCACCTGGGCCGCGCACTGCACAACCAGGGCAATACCGCCGGCGGCCTGGCCGAGTTCGAGCGCGCCGTGCACGCCGATCCGCGCTATCCCGAGGCCTGGCACAACCTGGCGCATTCGCTGCGCGCCAACGGCGAGCTGGAACGCTCCTGCGAGGCCCTGCAGCGTGCGCTGGCGATCTCGCCCGGCTACCGCTCGGCGCGCCTGAACCTGGGCATCAACCTGTACGCGATGGACCAGCCCGGCGAGGCTCTGGCCTGCTTCGAGTCCCTGCTCAAGCTCAACCGCGACGATGTCGAGGCGATGGTCAACGCCGGCGCCTGCCTGCAGCGCCTCGGCCAGCTGGCGAAAGGCCGCCAGCGACTGCAGCGTGCGCTCGAGCTCGATCCCCTGCACCAGTGGGCGCATTACTACCTGGGCACGCTGCTGAGCGAGCAGCGCGAGTACGAGGCCGCGAAGCGTTCGCTGCAGCAGGCACTCAAGCTGCGCGGCGACGATCCCGACGCCTGGGCCGAGCTGGCCATCGTCTACCAGGCGCTCGACGACCTGCCGCATGCGCAGCAGGCGGTGCAGACCGGGCTGACGCTGGCGCCGCAGCACGCCCTGCTCAACGTGCAGGCCGCGCGGCTGGACCGTCGCCGCGGCGACAGCCTGGGCGCGGAGGCGCGGCTGCGGCGGCTGGACGCGCGCAAGATCACGCCGCGCGTGCGCCAGCGCTACGAGCACGAACTGGGCCGGGTGCTGGACCGCAACGCCCGCAGCGACGAGGCCTTCCGCGCCTTCGAGGCCTCCAACCAGCTGGCCGCGGCCAACCTGAGCTTCCGCAAGCCGGACGCCGAGGCGCTGTTCCATCGGGTGGACGAGGTGCAGGCCTGGCTGAAGGACGGCGCGCCCGGCCTGGACGGCGTGGACGACGGCGATGGCGACACCGGCGCCGACCTTTGTTTCCAGTTCGGCTTTCCCCGTTCGGACCACGCTTCGCTGGACGCGGCGCTGCGCCGGCATCCGGCCCTGGGCCTTTGCGTGGACCAGCCCACGCTGGCGCCGGTGGTGGGCATCATCGCTGGCCTGCCCGGCGGCTATCCCGGCGCCATCGCGCGCCTGGACCGCACCGACCGCATGGCGCTGCGACGCTCCTATCGCCTGGCGCTCTCGCGCCTGGGCGTCGCCGCCGGCACCCAGGTCGTGGACCGGGCCCCGCTGCACACGCTGCACGTGGGGCTGGTGCAGGCGCTGTTCCCACGCGCGCGCCTGCTGTGGTCGCTGCGCCATCCCTGCGACGTGGTGCTGGCCAACTTCATGCGTGCCGAAGCCATGGGCGAGGCGGGCATCAACTTCCACAGCCTGGCCGGCGCCGTGCGCAGCTACGACGCGGTGATGGGCCTGTGGCAGCGCCTGCAGCCTCGCATCACGCTGCCGCTGGCCCAGGTGCGCTACGAGTCGCTGGCCGAGTCGCCTGAATCCGCGCTGGCGGAAGTCTTCGCCTTCCTCGGTCTCGAGGGCGCGCCCGAGGCTCCGCGCGCGGACGCGCCGGCCCACCGCGGACCCCGCCGCGCCGCAGCGCGCTGGCTGCGCTATCGCGACCAGCTGCAGCCGTGGATGGACACGCTGGGCGCGCACGCGCGGCGGCTCGGCTACACGATCGACTGAGCGCGCCGCCGGGACCTGCGCCTGCGCAAGCCTGCGCGGCACACCGGATGCTTCGCGGCGGCGACCCGCCTAGACTGGCCGCACGCCCCTCGACGGAAAGCCGGCATGAACAAGCTCACGCGCCACCTGCTGTGGATCCTGCTGGCCATCGTCGGCGCCTTCGCGCTGGGCACGGTGGCGCTGCGCCGCGGCGAGAGCGTCAGCGCGCTGTGGATCGTGGTGGCCTCGGTCTCGATCTACCTGGTGGCCTACCGCTACTACGGCCTGTTCATCGCCACCCGCGTGATGGGACTGGACCCGAACCGCGCCACGCCGGCGGTGCTCAACAACGACGGCCTGGACTACGTGCCCACCAACAAGCACGTGCTGTTCGGCCACCACTTCGCCGCCATCGCCGGCGCCGGGCCGCTGGTGGGGCCGGTGCTGGCGGCGCAGATGGGCTACCTGCCCGGCACGCTCTGGCTGATCGCGGGCGTGGTGCTGGCGGGCGCGGTGCAGGATTTCATGGTGCTGTTCATTTCCAGCCGCCGCGACGGCCGGTCGCTGGGCGACCTGGTGCGCGAGGAAATGGGCCGCGTGCCCGGCACCATCGCCCTGTTCGGCGTGTTCCTGATCATGATCATCATCCTGGCGGTGCTGTCGCTGATCGTGGTCAAGGCGCTGGCGGAGAGTCCCTGGGGCATGTTCACCGTGATCGCGACCATTCCGATCGCGATCATGATGGGCCTGTACATGCGCTACCTGCGGCCCGGGAAGATCGGCGAGATCTCGGTGGTGGGACTGGTGCTGCTGCTGGGTTCAATCTGGCTCGGCGGCGAAGTGGCGGCGCATCCCACCTGGGGCCCGGCCTTCACCTTCACCGGCGTGCAGATCACCTGGATGCTGGTGGGCTACGGCTTCGTGGCCGCGGTGCTGCCGGTGTGGCTGCTGCTGGCGCCGCGCGACTACCTGTCCACCTTCCTCAAGATCGGCACCATCGTGGGCCTGGCGATCGGCATCCTGCTGATCAACCCGGACCTGAAGATGCCGGCGCTGACCCAGTTCACCGACGGCAGCGGCCCGGTGTGGAAGGGCGGCATGTTCCCCTTCCTGTTCATCACCATCGCCTGTGGCGCGGTGTCGGGCTTCCATGCGCTGATCGCCTCGGGCACCACGCCCAAGCTGCTGGCCAATGAAAGCCACGCCCGCTACATCGGCTACGGCGGCATGCTGATGGAATCGTTCGTGGCGATCATGGCGATGGTGGCCGCGTCGGTGATCGAGCCCGGCGTCTACTTCGCGATGAACAGCCCGGCGGCGGTGGTCGGCGCCGACGTGCAGACGGTCGCGGCCACGGTGACGCAGTGGGGCTTCTCGATCACGCCGGAAATGCTGCAGCAGACCGCCGACGACATCGGCGAATCCACCATCCTCTCACGCGCGGGCGGCGCGCCCACGCTGGCGGTGGGCATTGCGCAGATCCTGCACCAGGTCATCCCGGGCGAAGGCACGATGGCCTTCTGGTACCACTTCGCGATCCTGTTCGAGGCGCTGTTCATCCTGACGGCGGTGGATGCCGGCACCCGCGCCGGCCGCTTCATGCTGCAGGACCTGCTGGGCACCTTCGTGCCGGCGATGCGCCGCACCGAGAACTGGCTGGCCAACCTGGTGGCCACCGCCGGCTGCGTGGCGCTGTGGGGCTACCTGCTCTACCAGGGCGTGGTGGATCCGCTGGGCGGCATCAACACGCTGTGGCCGCTGTTCGGCATCTCCAACCAGATGCTGGCGGGCATCGCGCTGATGCTGGCCACGGTGGTTCTGTTCAAGCTCAAGCGCGAGCGCTACGCGTGGGTGACGGCGGTGCCGGCGGTGTGGCTGCTGATCTGCACCACCACGGCGGGCCTGATCAAGATCTTCGATCCCGATCCGGCACTGGGCTTCATGGCGCAGGCGCGCCGGTACCAGGCGGCGATGGCCGACGGCCAGTTGCTGGCGCCGGCCAAGTCCATGGACCAGATGCAGCACATCGTGTCCAACGGCTACCTCAACACCGGGCTGACCGCCCTGTTCCTGATGGTGGTGGCCAGCATCCTGTTCTACGCGGTCACGGCAATCGCGAAGGCGCGGCGCAATCCGCAGCGCAGCGACACCGAACGGCCGGCGCAACCGATTCCCGCCGACCATGTGCCGGTCTGAGGAGACGCCCATGACCTCGCGACTCAAGCTTGCCTGGAGCCACCTCGCCCGCACGACGCGCATGCTGGTGGGCCTGCCGGACTACGCCAGCTACCTGGCGCACCAGCGCGCGAAACATCCCGGGCGCGAACCGCTGACGGAGGCGCAGTTCTTCCACGCGTGCCAGCAGTCACGCTACGGCGGTGGCAATGGCCGCTGCTGCTGAGCCAGGCGCCGGCTGCCGCGTTGACGCTGGGGGAGCCCGCCGCCTAGCATCGGACGTACACCCTTCCGGAGTTGTTGCCTCATGCCGTCCGCCCTGCGTTCCGCCCGCCTGCTGGCTGCCAGCCTCTGCCTTCTTGCTGGTTTCGCGCACGCGAAGATCGCCCCGGAACTGCGGCTTGAGCTGTCCGACGACGCCACCGCCGCCGAGTTCGAAGCGCGCTCCGCAGAGATCCTCAAGGCCCTCGGCGACACCCAGGACTATTCGGAACTGCGCGAACACGATCGCAGGCGGGTGAAGGAAGCACTAGGACGCATCGGCACGGACCTGTCCACGGTGGAATCGCTCGCGCAGCTGCCGGAAGCGCAGCGCACGGCGATCCGGAGCGAACAGGACGCCATCAACGCCACGCTCGCCACGGCCCGCGCCGACAGCCGCATGATCTGCGTGCGCGAACAGGTGATCGGCAGCAACCGCCGGCGCAGCGTATGCCTGACCGCGGCGCAGCGTCGTCGCGATGCCGCGACGGCGCGTGGCATCGTCGAAGAAAACGGCAGTTGAGGAACGGGGCCGCGTGCCCCGCCCCGCTCCGAACTCAGGCGAACGGATCCTGCAGCACGATCGTGGACTCGCGCCCCGGACCCGTGGAAACGATGGCCAGCGGGCAGCCCGCCAGCTCCTCCAGCGCACGCAGGTAGGCACGCGCCGCCGGCGGCAGCTTGTCCCACTCGGTGATGCCGGCGGTGGTTTCCTCCCAGCCCGGGAACTCCAGGTACACCGGCGTGCACTCGTCCCAGCCGGCGGCGTCCAGCGGCGCGTATTCGGTGCGCTTGCCGCGGTACTCGTAGGCGATGCAGATCTTGAGCTTCTCCATCCCGTCCAGGATGTCGAGCTTGGTGATGCACAGGCCGGTGATGCCATTGATGGCCACCGCGCGCTTGAGCGCGACGATGTCCATCCAGCCGCAGCGGCGCGGGCGGCCGGTGGTGGCGCCGAACTCCGCACCCTTCTGGCGGATCAGTTCGCCGGTGGCGTCGTTGAGTTCGGTGGGGAACGGACCGCCGCCGACGCGGGTGGCATAGGCCTTGGCAATGCCCAGCACATAGTCGATCGCGTCTGCGCCGACGCCGGTGCCGGCCATCGCGCCGCCCACCGTCGTGTTCGACGAGGTCACGTACGGATAGGTGCCGTGGTCGATGTCGAGCAGCGAACCCTGCGCGCCCTCGAACATCACGCGTTTACCCTGCTTGCGCAGGTCGTGCAGGATGCCGGCGACGTCGGCCTTCATCGGGTCGACGTAGGCGCCGAACTCCAGCGCCTCGTCCAGCGTCTTCTGGAAGTCCACCGCCTCGACGCCGAGATACTTGGTCAGCACGAAGTTGTGGTAGTCCATCGTGGTGCGGAGCTTTTCGGCCAGCTCCTTGGGGTAGTTCAGGTCGGCCACGCGGATGCCGCGGCGCGCCACCTTGTCCTCGTAGGCCGGGCCGATGCCGCGCCCGGTGGTGCCGATCGCGGCGCCGCCGGCGGCCTTCTCGCGGGCCTGATCCAGGGCGATGTGGTAGGGCATGATCAGCGGCGTGGCCGGGCTGATCTTCAGGCGCGAACGCACTTCGACGCCATTGGCCTCCAGCTCGCCGATTTCCTTCTTCAGCGCCGCCGGGCTCAGCACCACGCCGTTGCCGATCAGGCACAGCGCGTCGGCGCGCAAGATGCCCGACGGGATCAGGTGCAGCACCGTCTTCTTGCCGCCGATCACCAGCGTGTGGCCGGCATTGTGGCCGCCCTGGAAGCGCACGACCGCGCCGATTTCCTCGGTCAGCAGGTCGACGATCTTGCCCTTGCCCTCGTCGCCCCACTGCGCGCCCAGCACCACCACCGACTGACCCATGACCTGACTCCGAAATTTGTTTGGTGCGCTCAGCGCTTGTCGTTGCCGAAATACTTCAGGAACTCGGAGTCCGGATCCAGCACCAGCACCGACTGGCCATCGGCCATCGAGTTCCGGTAGGCCTCCAGGCTGCGGTAGAAGGCATAGAACTCGGCGTCCTGGCCGTAGGCGGCCGCAGCCAGCTCGGCCGCCCGGGCGTCACCGGCACCGCGCACGCGCTGGGCATCGCGCTCGGCCTCGGCCAGGATGACCTGCCGTTCGCGTTCCGCTTCCGAACGGATCTCGTCGGCGCCCTCGGTGCCCTCGGCGCGCAGCTGATTGGCTACGCGGGTGCGCTCGGCGCGCATGCGCTCGAAGACCGAGCTCAGGATGTTGCCATCCTCGGGCAGGTTGATGCGCTTGATGCGGATGTCGACGATCTCGATGCCCAGGGTGGCGGCGCCGTCCTTGGTGGCCTCCAGCAGGCGGGCCGTCAGGTCGACGCGGGCGCCGGACACCACGTCCTGCAGGCTCAGGCGGTTGATTTCCTGGCGGAGCGCATCCTTGATGATCGGCGTAAGGCGCAGCTTGGCCGCCTCCTCGTTGCCGCCGCTGGCGGCGCGGTAGAAGGTGGACACGTCGTCGATGCGCCACTTGACGAAGAAGTCGACGCTGACATCCTTCTTCTCCGAGGTGAGATAGCGCTCCGGGGCGTCGTCCAGGGTGAGGATGCGCCGGTCGAACTTGGTCACCTCCTCCACCAGCGGCCACTTGAAGTGCAGGCCTGGCTCGACGTCGCTGCGCACCACCTTGCCCAGGTTGAGCACGATGGCGGTCTGGCCTTCGTTGACGACATAGACCGAGCCCATCAGGCCCAGCAGGCCCGCGACGATGAGCAGGATGGCTAGCGTGGTTCCGCGCAGCATGTCAGCGGCCTCCCGTGCGGGCGTCGGCGCGGTTGCGCTCGGCGCTGGGGGTAGTGGGTTCCGGGGCGACCGCCTGGGTGGACGGCATGCGCACCAGCGGCGCCTCGACCGGTGCGGCGCCAGCCGGGGTGGCGCCAATCGGCAGGTAGAGGATGTTGTCGTTGCCCGACATCACCTTGCGGTTGCGCGACAGCACGTCCTGCATGGTCTCCAGGTACAGGCGCTGGCGGGTGACCTCGGGGGCCTTGCGGTACTCGTCGGCCAGCAGGCGGAAGCGCTCGGTGTCACCCTCGGCGCGTGCGATCACCGAGGCGCGGTAGCCCTCGGCCTGGGTGCGCACCACGGCGGCGGAGCCGCGGGCTTCGGGCACGATCTTGCTGGCATAGGCCTCGGCCTCGTTCTCGATGCGGCTCTTGTCCTCGCGCGCGCTGATGGCGTCGTCGAAGGCCGGTTTCACTTCTTCCGGCGGACGGGCGTCGGGCAGGTTGAACTCGGTCAGCACCAGGCCGGTCTGGTAGTCGTTGAGCGAGGCCTGCAGGCGCTGGCGCGCCATGATGACCAGCTCGGCGCGTTCGAACAGCACGGTGTCCATGCGGCTCTGGCCCACCGCCTCGCGCACGGCGCTTTCGGCGGCCTGGCGCAGGGTCTCTTCCGGGTCGCGCGAACCGAACAGGAACAGGCGCGGGTCGGACTTGGTGTACTGGGCGTTGAACTTGATGTCGACGATGTTCTCGTCCTTGGTGAGCACGCGCACCTGGTCGCTGAGGGTCAGCACCTGGGTGGCATCCACCACCGTGACGGTCTCGATCGGCCACGGCCACTTGAAGTTCGGACCGGGCGTCATGATGCGGTTGAACTCGCCGAAGCGCAGCACCACGCCGCGCTCGCGCTCGTCCATCAGCTTGAAGCTGTTGAACACCACCCAGATGGCCAGCAGGCCGACCACCCAGGGCACGGGGTTGAACGAGCCCGCCGCGGGCGCGCCGCGACCGCCGCCGGAACCGCCGCCGCCGAACATGCCCTTGAGGCGGTTCAGGAAGGCTTCGACCTCGTTGCCGGGGTCCTTGCCTTTCCAGGGGTCTTGGTTGCCTTTACCAGGCTGGTTCCAGGCCATGCTTGATGCTCCGTCGCGCACTCCGGGCCGGCTTCCTGGCGGGGGCCAGGGCCGGCGGGGGCGCATTAGTCAGTGTCGGGATTGTAGGTAGGGGCGCCGGGGGCCACAAGCAAGAGGGGCTGCAGCAAATGCCCACCCGGCTCGCTTGCCAGCCGTTCGGCGGCCGCCAGCGGCAGGTCCAGCTGCAGCACCCAGCCGTTTTCATCGGTGGTTTCCGACAGGATCGCACCCAGGGTGTGAAGACGGGCGCGCAGGCGGCCTTCACCGGGTCCCAGCGCCAGCTCGCCCCGCAGGCGATGGTCCACGAACCGGCCGGCCAGCAGGTCGCGCAGCAGCTCTACGCCCTGCCCGTCCCGGGCCGACAGCCACAGCCGCTCGCGGCCTTCCACTTCCGGATCGTGGCGCGGCTGGGCGCCCTCGATCCGGTCGATCTTGTTGAACACCAGCACCTGCGGGATGTCGCCGGCACCGATGTCCTCCAGCACCCGGTCCACCTGCACGATGCGTTCGTCGCGCAGTTCGTCGGCGGCGTCCACCACGTGCAGCAGCAGGTCGGCGTCGCGGGTCTCGGCCAGGGTGGACCGGAACGCGGCGACGAGTTCGTGCGGCAGGTCGCGCACGAAGCCGACGGTATCCGACAGCACCAGCGGCGCCACGCCCTCCACACGCCGCACGGTGGGATCGAGCGTGGCGAACAGGCGGTCGTCGGCGTAAACGCCCGAGCCGGTCAGCAGGTTGAACAGCGTGGACTTGCCGGCATTGGTGTAGCCCACCAGCGCGACCCGCGGCACGTCGTTGCGCAGCCGCGCGCGCCGCATCTGGGTGCGCTGCACCTCGACCTTGTCCAGGCGCGCCTGCAGCGACTCCAGCCGCTTCTGCAGCATGCGCTTGTCGAGCTCGAGCTGGGTTTCGCCGGGGCCGCGCAATCCGATCGCGCCACCGCGCTGGCGCTCGAGGTGGGTCCAGCCGCGCACCAGGCGCGTGGCCCAGTGCTTGAGCTGGGCCAGTTCGACCTGCAGCTTGCCTTCGTGGGTCGCGGCGCGCTGGGCGAAGATGTCCAGGATCAGCCCGGTCCGGTCGACCACGCGGCGCTTGAGCGCCTTCTCCAGGTTGCGTTCCTGGCCGGGCGTGAGCAGGTGGTTGACCAGCACCAGGTCGGCGCCGGTCGCTTCGCAGGCGGCCTGCGCCTCTTCCAGCTTGCCGGTGCCGATGTAGTAGGCGGCGTTGGGTTTCTCCACGCGCGCCATCAGGGTGCCGACCACGGTGGCGCCGGCGGAGCGCGCCAGTTCGGAAAATTCCTCGAGCAGGGCCGGGTCCTGCTGGCCCGGCGCATAGGGCTGGATCAGCAGGGCCTGTTCACCCTTGCGGGCGCGCTCAAACATCGGTGCGGCGCATCAGTGGGCCGATCCGCCGTGCAAGGGCGTCAATCGTCCTGGCCCGCCTCGTCGTCCTCGCCCGCGCCCGACGCCACGGCGCCGCCACCCGGACCCACGCGCACGTTGCGCGCCGGCACCACGGTGGAAATGGCGTGCTTGTAGACCATCTGGCTGACGGTGTTGCGCAGCAGGACCACGAACTGGTCGAAGCTTTCGATCGTGCCCTGCAGCTTGATGCCGTTGACCAGGTAGATGGACACCGGGATGCGCTCGCGGCGCAGGGCATTGAGGAAGGGATCCTGGAGGGATTGGCCTTTGGACATGGGGATGGACTCCGTTCTTCTTTTTGTGGCGCGCCAGCTGGCGCGATTTGCGGCCAAAAGGGTCCAAGGCCGCGAATGCCGACGATTCTAGCAGCCCCGCGCGTTAGGGTCTGGTCACGAAGTCGCGCAGGGCCCGGTCCAGCGCATTCCGGTCGGTGTCGGGGTCGAACCAGCGGGCGTCGGGCCTTGCCCGCAGCCAGGTCAGCTGGCGCTTGGCCAGCTGCCGGGTGGCGGCGATGGCCTGGTCGCGGAAGGTGGCGGCGTCGGTGTCGCCCTCCAGGTGCTGCCAGGCCTGCCGATAGCCGACCGCACGCATGGACGGAAGATCCGGATGCAGGCGCGGGTCGGCGCGCAGCCGCCGCACTTCGTCCAGGAAACCTTCGGCCAGCATCTGGTCGAAGCGGCGCCCGATGCGTTCGTGCAGCACGCCGCGGTCGGCCGGGGCCAGCACCAGCCGCAGCACCCGGAACCCGAACGCCCGGGCCGTGCCTTCGCGCTGCCACTGGCTGATCGGCTTGCCGCTGAGGCGGTACACCTCCAGCGCGCGGGTGATGCGCTGCTGGTCGGCCGGCTGGATGCGATGGCCGGCGTCCGGATCCACCTGCGCCAGCTGCCGGTGCAGGGCCGCCCAGCCGTGCATTGCGGCCTCGCTCGCGATCTGCGCGCGCGTTGCGGCATCGGCCTGCGGCATGTCCGACAGGCCATCGAGCAGGGCGCTGAAATACAGGCCGGTGCCGCCCACCAGCAGCGGGATGCGGCCGCGCGCGGCCAGCGCCTGCATCGGCGGCAGCGCCTCGCGGGCAAAATCGGCGGCCGAAAAGATTTCGTGCGGATCGCGCACGTCCACCAGGTGGTGCGGAGCCAGCGCGCGCGTGGCGGCATCGGGCTTGGCGGCGCCGATGTCCAGGCCGCGGTACACCAGGGCCGAATCCACGCTGATGACCTCGGTGCCCAGCGCCTGCGCCCAGTCCACCGCCAGCGCGGTCTTGCCCGAGGCGGTCGGGCCCATCAGCGCGATCGCCAGCGGGCGCCGGTCCTGCATGCGGCTCAGAGCCCGTCGCGGCGCAGTTCGCCCTGCACGTGGTCGAACAGGCCTTCCATCGCCGGCGACGGCGGCCGGCCCAGTCGGCTGACTACGACTACGGCCAGGGTCGCCAGGATCACGCCCGGCACCATTTCGTAAAGGCCCGTGTCGGCCAGCAGCTCCTTCCACGCGATCACGGTCACCGCGCCCACCACCATGCCGGCCAGGGCCCCGTTGCGCGTCGTGCGCTTCCAGTACAGCGACAGCACCACCACCGGACCGAAGGCCGCACCGAAACCGGCCCAGGCATAGCTGACCAGGCCCAGCACGCGGCTCTCCGGATCCGACGCCAGCCAGATCGCCAGCAGCGCAACGCCCAGCACGGCCAGCCGGCCAATCCACACCAGTTCGCGCTGCCCGGCCTTCTTGCGCAGGAAGCCCTTGTAGAAGTCCTCGGTGACCGCGCTGGAACACACCAGCAGCTGGCAGCTCAGCGTGCTCATCACCGCCGCCAGGATCGCCGACAGCAGGATGCCCGCGATCCACGGATTGAACAGCAGCGTGGCCAGCTCGATGAAGACGCGCTCGTGGTTGACGGTCACCGGGCCGGCCTGGTCCGGATGCTGGGCGAAATACGCGATGCCGAAGAAGCCCACGGCCATCGCGCCGAACAGGCACAGCACCATCCAGGTCATGCCGATGCGGCGCGCGTTGGTCAGCGTGCGCGCGTCCTTGGCCGCCATGAAGCGCGCCAGGATATGCGGCTGGCCGACATAGCCCAGGCCCCAGGCCAGCAGCGAGACGATGCCGACCAAGCTGGCGCCCTTGAAGAAGTCCAGGTTCGCGGGATTCACCTGCTCCACCACGGCCAGGCTTTCCGCCGGGCCGCCCAGGCTGAGGATGACGAACACCGGCGTCAGGATCAGGGCGAAGATCATGAGCGTCGCCTGCACCGTGTCGGTCCAGCTCACCGCCAGGAAGCCGCCGATGAAGGTGTAGACGATGGTGGCCGCGGCGCCGTACCACATGGCCTGCGCATACGGGATGCCGAACACGCTTTCGAACAGGCGCGCGCCGGCGACGATGCCCGAGGCGCAGTACACCGCGAAGAACACCAGGAT
Organism: Arenimonas sp. MALMAid1274; assembly: GCF_049195245.1. Classification (NCBI taxonomy): domain Bacteria; kingdom Pseudomonadati; phylum Pseudomonadota; class Gammaproteobacteria; order Lysobacterales; family Lysobacteraceae; genus Arenimonas; species Arenimonas sp. MALMAid1274. The sequence goes on along the minus strand of NZ_JBMIRR010000027.1, from coordinate 175,915 downwards.
CACCAGCGCCGAGAACACCCGCAGCAGCTTGCCCTTGTCTTCGAAGCGATGGGTGAAATAGTCCGGCAGGGTCAGCGCGTTGTTGCTGCGCTCGGTGTAGAGCCGCAGCGGCGCGGCCACGTAGCGCCAGTTGAACCAGGCGCCGGCAATCAGTCCGATCGCGATCCAGGCCTCGGACACGCCGTTGAGGAACAGCGCACCGGGCAGGCCCAGCAGCAGCCAGCCGCTCATGTCCGAGGCGCCCGCCGACAGCGCGGTGACCACGCTGCCCAGCGACCGGCCGCCCAGGATGTAGTCGTCGAAGCTGCGCGTGTAGTACCACGCCGCCAGGCCGATGCCGATCATGCCCAGGATGTAGATCGCGAAGGTGATGTGCAGCGGGGAGAACTGGCTCATGGTGGCTCGTCGGCGTGCGGAGGCCGGGCAAGCTTAGCGCGAAGGCCGCCGGCCCCGGTGCCGCGTGCCCGGTCCCGGCGTATGCTGGGCGCCAGGCCCCACGCGAAGCCCGCGCCATGTCGCCCGGAAAAGCCCTCGCCTTCCTGCTGGTGTTCATCGTCCCGGCGCTGATGCCGGCGGCCGCCTGGCTGGCCGCGTGGTCGGGACGCCCCGACCTGATGGCCTGGTTCCCGCTGTTCTTCCTGTTCGTATTCCTGCCCGCGGTGGACTACCTGCTGGGGCACGACCCGGTGAACGTGCCGGTGGCGCGGGAACGCGCGGTCGCCCAGCGCGTGTGGTTCAAGGCGCTCACCCTGGCCTGCCTGCCGGTGCAGCTGGGGCTGCTGGCGTGGTCGGCGCACTGGTTCGTGCAGGCGGACCTGGGGCCCGTGGGCGCGGCCGGCTGGCTGCTGTCGCAGGGCGTGGTCGGCGGCATCCTGGCCATCAACACCGCGCACGAGCTGATCCACAAGGACGGGCGGCTGGAGCCAGTGGCCGGCGGCCTGCTGCTGGCCAGCGTGGGCTACCACGGCTTCAAGATCGAACACCTGCGCGGGCACCACGTGCACGTGTCCACGCCAGAAGACGCGTCCAGCGCGCGGCTGGGCCAGTCGCTGTGGGGCTTCCTGCCGCGCGCGCTGTGGCGCAACACGCTCAACGCCTGGCGGCTGGAGGCGGCGCGGCTGCGCGGGCGCGGACTGCCCGCCGTGCACTGGCGCAACGAGATGATCGGCTGGACCGGGGTCTGGCTGGCGCTGGCCACCGCGTTCGCGCTGTGGCTGGGGCCGGTGGGGCTGGCGTTCTTCCTGCTGCAGGGCGTGTTCGCCGCCGGCTCGCTGGAGGTCATCAACTACATCGAGCACTACGGCCTGGAGCGCCGCCGCGACGCCGACGGCCGCTACGAGCGCACCACCCACCTGCACAGCTGGAACTCGGACTTCGCATTGTCCAACCTGCTGCTGTTCCAGCTGCAGCGGCATTCCGACCACCATGCCTTCCCCAAGCGCCGCTACGCGATCCTGCGCCACCACGCCGACAGCCCGCAGCTGCCGGGCGGTTATTCGGCCATGTTCGTGCTGGCGCTGGTGCCGCCGCTCTGGCACCGGGTGATCGACCCTCGGGTGCGTGCCTTCCGCGACGCCCTGCCCGGCTGATCCTGCCCCGCTGTCCACACCGGCTGTGGATAACCCGGGGAGAACTCCTGTGGATGGATTGCGGCGCGGCAGGCGGGGCGCGGCTGTCAAGCGGGTTGGTCAATCCTTGACCAGTCCCGGGATCAATCCTCGTCGGGCCATTTCGGTGCGGCCGGTTTCGCCGGTTTTGCGACGGGTCCCGGCAGCGCGGCCACCGCGGCCCAGATCTTGAGCGCGTCCACCGTGGCGGCCACGTCGTGCACGCGGATCAGGCGCGCGCCGTACTCCGCCGCCAACACGGCCGCCGCCACCGAGGCATGCACGCGTTCGTGCACCGGGCGGCCGGTCAGGTCGCCCAGGCTGCGCTTGCGCGACAGCCCCGCCAGCACCGGCACGCCCAGGTCGGCGAAGCGCGACAGCTGGCGCAGCAGCAACAGGTTGTGGTCCAGGGTCTTGCCGAAGCCGAAGCCCGGGTCGACCACCAGGTTCTTCTTCGCGATGCCGGCCATCTCGCAGGCGAACAGGCGCTCGGCCAGGAAGCGGTGCACCTCGGCCACGACGTCGTCGTAGCGCGGGTCGTCCTGCATGCCGCCGGGCTCGGCCGGCATGTGCATCAGCACCACGGGCACGCCGAGCGAAGCCGCGGCGTCCAGGGCACCGTCGCGGCGCAGGGCGCGCACGTCGTTGATCACGCCCGCGCCGGCGGCCACCGCGGCGCGCATCAGTTCCGGATCGGAGGTGTCCACCGAGACCGGCACGCCGGTTTCGCGCGCCAGACGTTCGACCACCGGCAGCACGCGGCGGCGCTCTTCCTCGGGCGATACCGGCGTGGCGCCAGGGCGGGTGGATTCGCCGCCGATGTCGAGCAGGTCGGCGCCCTCGGCCACCAGGCGCAGGCCGTGCGCGACGGCGGCGTCCACGTCGGCGTGCGCGCCGCCGTCGGAGAACGAGTCGGGCGTGACGTTGACGATGCCCATCACGCGCGGGCGGTCCAGGCGCAGGACGCGCCCGGCGCAATCAAGCTGCGGCACCAGGTCGAACATCGCGGGGCCGGGAGGCCGGCCTCAGGTCTGCGGCATCGGGCCGCCGAGCGGACCCGCCGCCGTGCCCGGACCCGGATCGTCCTTGGAAATGCGGCCCGACTTCGCCCAGTCCGACGGCGGACCCGGACGACGGCCTTCCATGATCGCGTCGATCTGCAGCGCGTCGATGGTCTCGTAGGTCAGCAGCGCCTCGGCCATCACGTGCAGCTTGTCCAGGTTGTCGGTGAGGATCTGGGTGGTGCGGCGGTAGGCGTTGTCCAGGATGCCGCGCACCACCTCGTCGATCTTGCGCGCGGTGTCGTCGGAGACGTTCTTGTGCTGGGTGACCGAACGGCCCAGGAACACCTCGTCCTCTTCCTCGCCATAGGCGATCGGACCCAGCTCCTCGGACAGGCCCCACTTGGTGGCCATGTTGCGGGCCATCTTGGTGGCGCGCTCGATGTCGTTGGAGGCGCCGGTGGTGACCTTGTCGGCGCCGAAGATCAGCTCTTCGGCCACGCGGCCGCCGTACAGCGAGCACAGCATGGACTCGATGTGGGTGCGGTTGTACGAGTACTTGTCGCCCTCGGGCAGGTACATGGTGACGCCCAGCGCGCGGCCGCGCGGGATGATGGTCACCTTGTACACCGGGTCGTGGTCGGGCACGACGCGGCCGACGATGGCATGGCCGGCCTCGTGGTAGGCGGTGAGCTTCTTCTCGTCCTCGCTCATGATCATCGAGCGGCGCTCGGTGCCCATCAGGATCTTGTCGCGGGCGCGGTCGAAGTGCTCCATGCGCACGGTCTTGGCGTTCTCGCGGGCGGCGAACAGCGCGGCCTCGTTGACCAGGTTGGCCAGGTCGGCGCCGGAGAAGCCGGGCGTGCCGCGGGCAATGGTCATCGGCTCCACGTCCACGTCCAGCGGCACCTTGCGCATGTGCACCTTCAGGATCTGCTCGCGGCCGCGCACGTCCGGCAGGCCGACAGTGACCTGGCGGTCGAAGCGGCCCGGGCGCAGCAGCGCCGGGTCGAGCACGTCCGGACGGTTGGTGGCGGCGATCACGATCACGCCCTCACCGCCCTCGAAGCCGTCCATCTCGACCAGCAGCTGGTTCAGGGTCTGCTCGCGCTCATCGTGGCCGCCGCCCAGGCCGGCGCCACGATGGCGGCCGACGGCGTCGATCTCGTCGATGAAGATGATGCAGGGCGCGTGCTTCTTGGCGGTCTCGAACATGTCGCGCACGCGGCTGGCGCCGACGCCGACGAACATCTCGACGAAGTCCGAGCCGGAGATGGAGAAGAACGGCACCTTGGCCTCCCCGGCGATGGCGCGCGCCAGCAGGGTCTTGCCGGTGCCCGGCGGGCCCACCATCAGCACGCCGCGCGGGATCTTGCCGCCCAGCTTCTGGAAGCGGCCCGGGTCGCGCAGGAACTCGACCAGCTCGCCCACTTCTTCCTTGGCTTCCTCGCAGCCGGCGACGTCGGCCAGGGTGACCTTGACCTCGTTCTCGCCCTGCAGCTTGGCGCGCGACTTGCCGAAGCTCATGGCGCCCTTGCCGCCGCCCTGCTGCATCTGCCGCATCATGAAGAACCAGAAGCCGATGATCAGCAGCACCGGCAGGAAGTTGAGCAGGATGATGCCCAGCCAGGAACGGCCTTCCGGCGCCTCCTGGACGATCTGCACGTTGTTGGCGAACAGGGTGTCGAGCAGCTTGTCGTCGTTGGGCGCGGCGGTCTTGAACACCGAGCCGTCGCTGCGCTTGCCGGTCACTTCGATGCCGTTGTCGGCGATGTTCACCGCGCTCACCCGGCCGCCCTTCACCTCGGTGATGAACTGGTTGTAGGTCAGCTCGCTGGTGGCACCCGCCGGCGTCTGGGAAAAGTTCTGGAACACCGCCATCAGCACGACGGCGACGATCAGCCAGAGCAGCAGGTTCTTGGCAAGGTCATTCATCACTTCATCCTCGTCGCTTGCCCAGGGCCAGCGCATAAACCTCGTTCGACCGGCGGCGGGAGGCCGCCGGCTTGCGGATAACCAGCTTGTCGTAGCGGGTCCTGAGGTCCTTGACGTAGGCATCGAAGCCTTCGCCCTGGAACAGCTTGATCAGGAAGTTGCCGCCCACCTTCAAGTGCTTGTCCGCGAAATCGCGGGCCAGTTCGGACAGGTACATCGCCCGGGCCTGGTCCACCGTATCCACACCGGTCATATTGGGGGCCATGTCGGACAGCACAAGGTCCACCCTGGCATTGCCCAGCGCGGCTTCCAGCTCCGACAATGGGCCGTCCTCTCTGAAATCGCCGTGAATGAACTCCACCCCGGCGATCGGGGGCATGGCCAGGATGTCCATCGCAATCACGCGGCCGCGGTCGCCCAGGTCCCGGCGCATCACCTGCGACCAGCCGCCGGGGGCGGCGCCCAGGTCCACCACCACCATGCCGGGCTTGAGCAGCTTGTCGCGCTCGATCAGCTCTTCGAGCTTGTAGGCCGCGCGCGAACGCATGCCTTCAGCCTGGGCCCGCTTCACGAACGGGTCGTCGAAGTGTTCCTTGAGCCAACCGACGCTGCTTTTGCTTCTTGCCATGGGGCGGGACGGGCCGGGGGAAGGCGGGAGAGGCCGCCATGATACCCTACGCCCCCTTTTGACCCTGCCCGGACCCCCATGGCCGCCGCCCTCAGCAACCCCCAGAAGCGCTACCTGCGCGGCCTGGCGCACCACCTCAAGCCGGTCATCCTCGTGGGCGCCAAGGGCATCACCGACAACGTGGCGGCCGAAACCGGCAATGCCCTGGACCACCACGAGCTGATCAAGGTGCGGGTGGCCGCGGGTGACCGCGAGCTGCGCGATGCCTGGATCGGCGAGCTGGTCGAGCGCACCGGGTCGGACCTGGTGGCGCGCATCGGCAACATCGCCGTGCTCTACAAGCGCAGCGCCGACAAGCCGCTGATCGTGCTGCCCAAGGCCTGAGCCCCCGCGCCGCCGTATGCAGCTGTCGCAGGAAAACCCCGATTTCAACTACGTGCTGCGCGGCGTCAGCCCCGCGGGGGTGCTGGTGAACCAGGAAACCCTCGCCAGCAGCTTTCTGCTGACTCCGCATGTGCTGGTGCCCGACTGGCGACCCACCGCTGCCGACCAGCTCACGCCCGAAGACATGCAGGCCGCGCTGGCCCTGGACCCGGTGCTGGTGCTGCTGGGCACCGGCCCGCGCCAGCGTTTCCCGTCCGCGGCCGTGATGGCCAGCCTGCTCACCCGCGGCATCGGCCTGGAAGTGATGGACAACGCCGCCGCCGCCCGCACCTTCAACGTCCTGGCCACCGAAGGCCGCCGCGTCGTCGCCGCCTTCCTGCTTCCCGGCTGAAGAGAGTCCGGGCCAGAGCAATCCGGGGTCAGAGTACGTTTATCTTCGCCGCCGCGTCCTGCTCTGCGGATGGGTAAGGGCCGCGAAGATAAACGTACTCTGACCCCGGATTTCCGGATTTCCGGATTTTTTTACTGCGCGGGCAGGAGGGTCAGGGGGTCTACGGGCTTGCCGTTGCGGCGGACTTCGAAGTGCAGCATGTCGCGGCTGGTGCCGGTGCGGCCGAGTTCGGCGATGGTCTGGCCGGCCTTCACGGCGGTGCCCTCGCCCACGAGGCGACGGCGGCTGTGCGCGTAGGCCGACAGCCATTCGTCGTTGTGCTTGATGATGATCAGCTCGCCGTAGCCCACCAGGCCAGCGCCCGAATAGACCACCACGCCATCGGCGGCGGCGACCACGGGCTGGCCGGCGACGCCGGCGATGTCGATGCCCTGGCGCTTGGGATCGCCGGCCAGGAAGCGCCCGATCAGCGCGCCCTGCGTGGGCCAGCGCCAGCCCGCGGCGCTGACGGCGGCCGCGGGGCCGGGCAGCGCAGGCGCGGACACCGCCGGGACGGTCGGCGAAACCACGGGAGTCACCGCGGTGGCGCTCGGGGCCGGCACCACCGGCGCCTGCGACGGTATCGCCGGAGCCGAGGAGGGCACCGCAGCGACAGGAGCGCCGGCCGGCGACGGTGACGGCGTCGGCGTCGGAGACACCGTCACGAACCCGCCCTGCACCGGCGCCTGGCGCGGCGGCAGCGCTTGCCCCGACGAGGACTCGCTCGTGGTTGCCGGGCGCGGTGCCGGGCCGCGCGCCACCGAGGCCGCCGCACCGCGCAGCTTGAGTCGCTGGCCGGGATAGATCGTGTAAGGCGCGGGGATCCGGTTCCAGGCCGCCACTTCGCGATAGTCCAGCCCATGCCGGAACGCGATGCCGTAAAGCGTGTCGCCGGCGCGCACCAGGTAATCGCCCGACCGCGGCGCCGCCTGGCTGGCCACGCGCGAGGGCGGCGAAGGGCGCGACCCTTCCCGCTTGACCACACGCGACTGCCCGCAGGCTGCCAGGCCCACGACCACCAGCCCCACCAGCGCCGCACGCAGCCAGCGCACACCACCCGACCGGGACAACGCCGCCCGCATCACGCCCCCTGCCCGCGCAGGAACAGCCACGCCACCACGGCCACCAGCAGCGCCAGCGCAAACCAGCCGATGGGCTCGATGTACCGGTGCAGCGCCGCCTCCGCCCGCGCGCCGCCCAGGCGGATCGCACCGGCCACCAGGTACACGCGCTTGCCGCGGCCGATCAGCGCGCCGAAGAAGAAGGGCAGCAGCGGCATGCCCACCGCACCCGAGGCGATGGTGAAGATCTTGAATGGAATCGGCGTGAAGCCGGCGATCAGCAGGAGCCAAAACCCGTTCTCCGCCGCCTGTTGCTTGATCGACTCGAACTGGTCGGCATACCCCAGGCTTTCCACCAGCGGCATCGCCATCTCCACCGCGTAATAACCCAGCGCATAGCCGATGAACATGCCGACCATGGATCCCGCCAGGCTCAGCGTGGCGAACCACATCGCCCGCTTGGGCTGGGCCAGGGACATCGGCGCCAGCATCATCTCCGGCGGCACCGGGAAGAAGATTGCCTCGATGAAGCTCAGCCCGGTCAGCAGCGCCGGCGCGTGCCGGTGGCGCGACCAGTGCAGGGCCTTGAGGTAGAGCGGCTTGAAGACCTCCATCAGAGCGTTCCCGGCAGCAGGGGGACAAACACCACGGCGCCCAAGTCTTCCTGCACCAGCTGACCGTCGATGCGGCGCATGCGCAGCAGGCGCTGGCCATTGGCTGCGCCCAGCGGCGCCACCAGGGTGCCGCCCTCGGGCAACTGGTCGAACAGGGCCTGTTCCAGCGCCTGCGCGCCGGCGGTGACGAGGATGCCGTCGAAGGGGGCGTATTCGGGCCAGCCCGCGCGGCCGTCATCATGCCGGGTGCGCACGTTCAGGCCCAGCGTGCGGAAGCGCCGGCGCGCAACGCGCAGCAGTTCCTCGATGCGTTCGACGCTGTAGGTCTCCAGGCCCAGCGTGGCCAGCACGGAGGCCTGGTAGCCCGATCCGGTACCGACTTCCAGCACGCGCCGCGGCAGGCCGTGCTCGATCAGCGCGGCGGTCATGCGCGCCACCACCCAGGGCTGGGAGATGGTCTGGCCGTTGCCGATCGGCAGCGCGGTGTCCTCGTAGGCGCGGCTGGCCAGGGCCTCGTCCATGAACTGGTGCCGCGGCACGGTGCGCATCGCGGTAAGCACGCGCTCGTCGCCGATGCCGCCCTCGGCGCGCAGCCGCTCGATCATGCGGTCGCGTGCGCGCTGCGAGGTCATGCCCTGGCCCTGGACCGCGGGCTGGCCGTGCATGCGTGGCGTCATGGAGCCTTCAACCCCTGCCCCAGCGCCCCGACCCAGCTGGCGACCTTTTCCAGCGCCTGGTAGCGCGTGAGGTCGACGTGGATCGGCGTGATCGAGATGTAGCCGTGGCGCACCGCGTGGAAGTCGGTGCCCGGGCCGGCGTCCTGCTCGGGGCCGGGCGGGCCGATCCACCACATGGCGCGGCCGCGAGGATCGGTCTGCTCGATGCAGGGCTCGGCGCGGTGGCGGTGGCCCAGGCGCGTGACCTCGAAGCCCTTGATCTGCTCGTAGGGCAGGTCGGGCACGTTGACGTTGAGGATGGTGTCGGCCGGCAGCGGGTCCACCAGCAGGCGCGCGGTGATCTCGACCGCGGCGCGGGCGGCGGTGTCGTAGTGGCGCCCGGACTGATCGAACGTGACCAGCGACATCGCGATCGCCGGCAGGCCCAGAAAACGGCCTTCCATCGCGGCGGCGACGGTGCCCGAATAGATCACGTCGTCGCCCAGGTTGGCGGCGGTGTTGATGCCCGAGACCACGATGTCCGGATCCAGGTCCAGCATGCCGGCCAGGGCCAGGTGCACACAGTCGGTGGGCGTGCCCGCCACGCGCCAGACCTGGTCGCCCAGCGCCTTGACGCGGATCGGCTGGTCCAGGGTCAGCGAATTGCTGGCGCCGGAGCGGTCGCGGTCGGGCGCCACCACGGTCACGTCGTGGCCTGCGGCCCGCAGTCCTTCGGCCAGGACGCGGATGCCGGGGGCTTCCACGCCATCGTCATTGCTCACCAGTACGCGCATCGGGGGTCCCGCGGAAAGGGGACATGATAACGGATGCACGTCCCCGGGCGGCCACCTTGCCATCACCCGGCCCCGCGGTAGTCTTGCCGCATGAAGCGCAAACCGCCGACCGTCAGCGACGAGGACGCCGCCCTGTTCCGGGAATCCATCGACGGCGTGCGGCCCCTGCCCGCCCCGCCGCCGCCCCCGGAACGCCCGCGTCCGGCGCCCGAGCCGCGCATGCAGGCGCGCGACGAGGCCGAGGCGCTGGCGCAGTCGCGCAGCCCCGCGCTGATGCAGGCCACCATCGACGCGGCCGAGGCGCTGTCCTACCGGCGCGACGAGGTCCCCGAGGCCGTGCTCAAGACACTGCGGCGCGGCGGCTACAGCCTGGGCGGCGAACTCGACCTGCACCACCTGCGCGCAGTGGAAGCCGAACGCTGGCTGCGCAACTTCCTGCACGAGTCACGCGCCGGCGGCCACGCCTGCGTGCGCATCATCCACGGCAAGGGACCGCGCGGCGACGACGGCGGCTCGGTGCTCAAGGCGCTGGTGGACCGCATGCTTCGCCAGCGCGCGGACGTGCTGGCCTTCGCCTCGGCACCCGAAGCGATGGGCGGCACCGGCGCGGTGCTGGTGCTGCTCGCCCGCCGGCGCGCGGGCGAGCAGGGACGACCGGCCTAGGGACGCGGCTCGTCCGGCTTGCGGTCCTTCTCGCGCGGTGGATTGACCCAGAACACGCGCACGCCGGCCTTGCGGGTGGCCTCTTCGACGGCGGTGATGTAGGTGCCGTCCAGCGTGTTGGCCGTAGCCGGATCGGCCACCGTGGCGCGGGGCGGACTGGTGCTGGCGCATGCGGCCAGGGCCAGTCCCGAGAGTGCAGCGGGGAACAGCTTGCGGGCGGTAGTCATGGCGACCTCCTCGGAAAGGAAAACCGCCGAACCAGCCTACTCCCGCGGTGCCCGGGTGCAAGTGCCCGGCCGAGGATTCACTCCGGACGGCCGGCGTCCGCCACGTCGCCCAGGGCCTCGAGCAGGCCGGTGGCGTAGGCCCCCGGCGCGAGGCCGAACTCCAGCACCAGTTCGTCGGCGGCGGGTCGCTGCCACTGCAGCCCGTCCACCCGCACGCGCAGCGCGCGACGCTCCTGCTTCAGGCCGGCGGCCTCCAGGCCGGCGCAGAGCTCGGCCAGTCCGGCCGCCACGCCCTGCTCCAGCGCCCGTACCGCGCCCTGCGAACGCAATTCACCCAGGCCCCACTGCGGACCGGTGGCATGGATGTCCTGGCGCGCGGCGCGCTGGCGCAGGTCGTCGGTAAGGTCTTCGGGCCCGAACACGCTCTGGCTGCCGTCCAGCATCCATACATCGCCGTCCTGGCCGTGGGCCCAGGTGCCGTCTTCGATGCGCGCCGCCAGCACCGCATTGAACAGCTCCGAGCGGGCCGCCGACAGCAGGATCGAGCGCTGGTCGCGGTGCACGCGCTGGCCCGCGAACATGCGCAGGGCCGCGGCCACGTTGTCGCCGTCGCGGCCGAAGCGCTGCACGCCGAAATAGTTGGGCAGGCCATCGCGCGCAATCGCCTGCAGGCGCTGATCGATCGCGTCGGCGTCGCCGGCCACGTCGCGCAGGTGCAGCGTGAACCGGTTGCCCTTGAGTGCGCCGCGCGGCAGCTTGCGGTTGTGCCAGGTGGCGCCGAGCACGCGCAGGTCGGGCGCGGCCAGGTCCGCCAGGTCGGGCGCCACGCGCTTGGGCAGGTGCACCGAAAAGCGCTGCACGGTCACCGCGTGGCGGTCCTTCATGCCGGCGTAGCCGATGCCCATCTCCGGCACGCCGGCCCAGCGTGCGATCTGCCTGGCGGCGAAGGCGGTGTTCATGCTGCGCTTTTCGATGGTGAGCAGCAGGTGCTCGCCCTGCCCGGCCGGTTCAAAACCATCCACTTCGGTGACGCGGAAATCCTCGGGCGCCACCCGGCAGCGCGCGCTCAGCACCGGCGCGCCGTGCGCGCGCGGCAGCGTGGTCACGCGCGCACCAGCAGCGCCACGGCCATGGCGGCGATGCCCTCGCGGCGCCCGGTGAAACCCAGGCCTTCGGTCGTCGTGGCCTTGACGCTCACCGCGTCCGGGTCGCAGCCCAGGTCGCTGGACAGGTTGGCCTGCATCGCGGCCGCGTGCGGGCCGATCCGCGGCGACTCGCAGACCACGGTGACGTCGGCATTGCCCAGGCGCCAGCCGCGCCCCGCCAGCAGCGCCTGGCAGTGGCGCAGGAACTGGCGGCTGTCGGCGTCCTTCCATCGCGGGTCCGAGGGCGGGAAATGGCGGCCGATGTCGCCCAGCGCCAGCGCGCCCAGCAGCGCATCGCACAGCGCATGGATCACCACGTCGCCGTCGGAATGGGCCAGCAGGCCGCGGTCATGCGCGATGCGCACGCCGCCCAGCACCACGTGGTCGCCGTCGCCGAAGGCGTGCACGTCGTAGCCCTGGCCGATGCGGAAGTCGCTCATGTCGGATCCTTGGTGGGTCGCGGACTCAGGCCCTGGCCTGCGCGAGGATGAATTCGGCCAGCGCCAGGTCGGCCGGCGTGGTGACCTTGATGTTGTCTTCGCTGCCCTCGACCAGGCAGGGCTTGAGGCCCAGGCGCTCCATGGCCATGGCTTCGTCGGTGACGCGCACGCCGGCACGCAGCGCGGCTTCCAGCGCGCGCGTGAGCCCGCCTCGGCGGAACAGCTGCGGCGTCAGCGCACGCCATAGCCAGTCGCGCGGCTCGGTGGACTGGCTGCGGCCGACGCGATCGGCGCGCTTGAGGGTGTCGCGCACCGGCGCCGCCAGCAGCGCTCCGACGGGATCGGCTTGTCCGACCGTGAGCAGCCGCGCCAGGTCGAGCGCGCGCAGGCAGGGCCGCGCGGCATCGTGCACCAGCACCCACTGGTCTTCGCTGACCGTGCCCGGCAGGGCCTGCAAGCCGGCCAGCACGGAGTCGGCGCGTTCGGCACCGCCGATGCAGGTCAGCACCGGCTTGCCACCCAGGTCGCGCCAGCCGGGCCAGTCGCGGTCGTCGGGCGACAGGGCCACCATCACGCCATCGACATCGTCATGCGACAGCACGGCGCGCAGGCTGTGTTCAAGCAGCGTGCGTCCGGCGAGGCTGAGGTACTGCTTGGGCCGCTCGCCGCCGAACCGGCTGCCGCGGCCCGCGGCAGGCACCACCGCCCAGGTCATGCCACGGCTCCGGGCACGGGCCCGGCTTCGTCGCTGTCGCGGTCCTCGGGCGCGGCGGCATCGGCCGGCGGAGCGGCATCGTCCTCCTCGCGCGCGTCTTCGCCGTCGTCGGCACCCGCCGGGCGCGGCTCCACCACGCGGTAGAAGGTTTCGCCCGGCTTGATCATGCCCAGCTCGCTGCGGGCGCGGTCTTCCACGGCCGCTTCGCCGGACTTGAGGTCCTCGACTTCGGCGCTCAGTGCGTCATTGCGCTGCTGCAGGCGCGCATTCTCGGCACGCTGGTCGCCCACGCGCTGCTCGAGCACGCGCGCCTCGTGCAGGCCGCCCTCGCCCCACCAGAGCTTGAGCTGCAGGCCCACGAGGGCCAGCAGCAGCAGGGCAAGGACCCACCAGCGGCGCAAGGGCGTGGACTCAGCGCACGAGGCTGGTGAAGGCGCCGCGGCCGGCGTAGCGCGCCTTGGCGCCCAGCGCCTCCTCGATGCGCAGCAGCTGGTTGTACTTGGCCACGCGGTCGCTGCGGCACAGCGAGCCGGTCTTGATCTGGGTGGCGGTGGTGGCCACCGCGATGTCGGCGATGGTGGTGTCCTCGGTCTCGCCGGAGCGGTGCGAGACGATCGCCGCGTAACGGTTGGCATCGGCCATGGCGATGGCCTCCAGCGTTTCGGTCAGCGTGCCGATCTGGTTGACCTTGATCAGGATGGCGTTGGCCACGCGCTGGTCGATGCCGTCCTTGAAGATCTTCGGGTTGGTGACGAACAGGTCGTCGCCGACCAGCTGCACCTTGCTCGACAGCCGCTCGGTGAGCAGCTTCCAGCCGGCCCAGTCGTTCTCGGCCATGCCGTCCTCGATGGTGATGATCGGGTACTGCGCGCTCCAGCCGGCCAGGAAATCCACGAACTGTTCCGGCGTGAGGCGCTTGCCCTCGCCCACCAGGTTGTACTTGCCGTTCTCGAAGAACTCCGAGCTGGCCACGTCCAGGCCCAGCAGCACGTCTTCGCCGGCCTTGTAGCCGGCCTTGCCGATCGCCTCGAGGATGACCTCGATGGCTTCCTCGTTGGACTTGAGGTCGGGCGCGAAGCCGCCCTCGTCGCCCACCGCCGTGCCCAGGCCCTTGCCCTTGAGCACGGACTTGAGCGAATGGAAGATCTCGGTCCCGCAGCGCAGCGCCTCAGCGAAGCTGTCGCAGCCCACCGGCAGCACCATGAACTCCTGCATGTCCACGTTGTTGTCGGCATGCGCGCCGCCGTTGATGATGTTCATCATCGGCACCGGCAGCACTGCCTCGCGGCCGGCGGCCAGGTGCGCCCACAGCGGCTGCCCCTTCGACGCGGCGACCGCATGGGCGTTGGCCAGGGACACGCCCAGCAGCGCATTGGCGCCCAGGCGGCCCTTGTTCTCGGTGCCGTCCAGGTTGATCAGCTTGCGGTCCATGCCCGCCTGGTCGGCGGCGTCGAAACCCTGCAGCGCCTCGGCGATGGTGGTGTTGACGTTGGCCACCGCCTTGCGCACGCCCTTGCCGAGATAGCGGCTCTTGTCGCCGTCGCGCAGTTCCACCGCTTCCTTGGTGCCGGTGGACGCGCCCGAGGGCACCGCGGCGCGGCCGACGTGGCCGCTGGCGAGCGTGACCTCGGCTTCGAGGGTCGGATTGCCGCGGCTGTCGAGGATCTCGCGGGCGTGGATCTTGCTGATCTGGGTCATGGTCTTTTCGATGGCTGCGAAGGAGTGAACGTCAGGACATCGCGAAGCCGAGGGCCATCAGGCCCAGGGCCGCGAGCAGGGGCAGCGCATTGAGCACCAGCCCAAGCCAGGCATACATGCGGCGGCGCTCGCCGATGAACAGACCCAGCAGGCCCAGCAGCGCGCCCAGCAGCAGCCCGCCGATGCCGGCCACCACCAGGATGCCCACCATCATGATCTTGGGGTCGGTCTCGTCGATCACGCCGCCCGGCGCCTGCGTGCCCAGGTAACCGGCATACGCGAACACGATGATGATGCCCAGGCCGAACAGCAGGGCCATGACGGTGGAAGCGATGCCCAGGCCCGAGTGCTTGAGCGGTGCGGCGGCGGGGATGTTCATGCGTCGTTCTCCAGGAAGCCGTTGAGTTTGGCGATGCGGTCGAGCTGTTGCAGGGTGGCCAGCAGGGCCTCCATCTTCGGCAGCGGCCAGGCATTGGGTCCGTCGCTGAGGGCCTTGGCCGGGTCCGGGTGGGTTTCCATGAAGATGCCGCTGATGCCCACGGCCATGGCCGCGCGCGACAGCACCGGCACGAACTCGCGCTGGCCGCCGGACTTGCCGTCCATGCCGCCGGGCAGCTGCACGCTGTGCGTGGCGTCGAACACCACCGGGCAGCCGGTGTCGCGCATGACGCTCAGCGAGCGCATGTCCGAGACCAGGTTGTTGTAGCCGAAGGACGCGCCGCGCTCGCAGGCCATGATCTGCGTGTTGCCGGTGGCCAGGGCCTTGGCGGTGACGTGCTTCATTTCCCAGGGGCTGAGGAACTGGCCCTTCTTGATGTTGACCGGCTTGCCGGCGCTGGCCACCTTCTGGATGAAGTCGGTCTGCCGGCAGAGGAAGGCCGGCGTCTGCAGCACGTCCACCACGCTGGTCACTTCATCCAGCGGCGTGTATTCGTGCACGTCGGTGAGCACCGGCACGCCCAGCTGGCGCTTCACTTCCGACAGCACCTTCAGGCCCGCTTCCAGGCCGGGGCCGCGGAAGCTGGTGCCCGAGGTGCGGTTGGCCTTGTCGAAGCTGGACTTGAAGATGAAGGGGATGCCCAGGCGCGCAGTGATTTCCTTCAGCGTGCCGGCGGTGTCCACCTGCAGCTGCTCGGACTCGATCACGCAGGGGCCGGCGATCAGGAAGAAGGGCTGGTCCAGCCCGACCTTGAAGCCACAGAGTTCCATCAGGCCTTCGCCTCCTTCAGTAGCCGGCCGCCCGCCTTGTGCTCGCGCGCGGCGCGGATGAAACCGATGAACAGCGGATGGCCATCGCGCGGCGTGGACAGGAATTCCGGATGCGCCTGGCAGGCCACGAACCACGGATGCCCGGGCAGCTCGATCATCTCCACCAGCAGGTCGTCCATGGACTTGGCGCTGATCACCAGGCCGGCGTCCTCGAGCTGGGTGCGGTAACGGTTGTTGAACTCATAGCGGTGGCGATGGCGCTCGCCCACCACGTCCTTGCCGTAGATCTCCCGGGCCCGGGTGCCGGGCTTGATGCGCTGGTCCTGCAGGCCCAGGCGCATGGTGCCGCCCAGGTCGGACTTCTCGTCGCGGCGCTCGATCTCGCCGCTGGCGGTGCGCCACTCGGTGATCAGGCCGATCACCGGGTGCGGGCTGTTGCGGTCGTTCTCGGTGCTGTTGGCGCCGGCCAGGCCGGCGACATGGCGGGCGAAGTCCACCACCGCCGCCTGCATGCCGTAGCAGATGCCGAAGTAGGGAATGCCGTGCTCGCGCGCGTGACGCGCGGTGAGCACCTTGCCCTCGAAGCCGCGGTCGCCGAAGCCGCCGGGCACCAGGATGGCGTCCACGCCGTCCAGAACCTGCACGCCGTCCTTCTCGACCTGCTCGGACTCGAGCCAGCGCAGCTTCACGCGCGTGCGCTGGCGCAGGCCACCGTGCTTGAGCGCCTCGGACAGCGACTTGTAGGCGTCCTGGTGGTCGATGTACTTGCCCACCACCGCGACCGTGACCTCGTCCACCGGGTGTTCGACCGCGTCCACCACGGCCTCCCACTCCGACAGGTCGGCCGGGCGGGCCTGGTCTTCCAGCCGCAGGCGCTCGACCACGATCTCGTCCAGGTGCTGGCTGTGCAGCCACAGCGGCAGCTTGTAGATGTTGTCCACGTCCACGCAGCTGATGACGGCCTTCTCGTGCACGTTGGTGAACAGCGCGATCTTGCGGCGCTCGGACTCGGGCAGCGGCTTTTCGCTGCGGCAGACCAGGATGTCGGGCTGGATGCCGATCGAGCGCAGTTCCTTCACCGAGTGCTGGGTGGGCTTGGTCTTGAGCTCGCCGGCGGCCGCGATGTAGGGCACCAGGGTCAGGTGCATGAACAGCGCCTGGTCGGGGCCGCGCTCGGTGCGGATCTGGCGGATGGCCTCGAGGAAGGGCAGCGACTCGATGTCGCCGACCGTGCCGCCGATTTCGACGATGCCCACGTCGAAGCCGTCGGTGGCCTCGAAGATGGCGCGCTTGATCTCGTCGGTGATGTGCGGGATGACCTGCACGGTGCCGCCCAGGTAGTCGCCGCGGCGCTCCTTGCGGATCACGTTCTCGTAGATGCGGCCGGTGGTGACCGAGTTCTTGCGGCTCAGCCGCGTGCGCAGGAAGCGCTCGTAGTGGCCCAGGTCCAGGTCGGTCTCGGCGCCGTCGTCGGTGACGTACACCTCGCCGTGCTGGAACGGGCTCATGGTGCCGGGGTCGACGTTGATGTAGGGGTCGAGCTTCATCATGGTCACCCGCAGGCCGCGGGCCTCCAGGATGGCCGCGAGCGAGGCCGCGGCGATGCCCTTGCCTAGCGAGGACACCACGCCACCGGTAACGAAGATAAGACGAGTCATGGGGATTGGGGGCGCTGGAAAACCGCATTCTACCGGCTCGGCCGCCCCGCGGCGAGAAACTTCTTCCGATCAAGGGCTTGCGGCTCCGGCCCGGCGGCCCCGCCTTGACCGCCCCGGGCATGACGCCCATCCTGCGGGCCTCGCGCCCGCGCCCGACCCCCTGCCGAGTCCCCTGCCGAATGAACACCCGCTACAACGCCGCCGACATCGAAGTGCTCTCGGGCCTGGACCCGGTCAAACGCCGCCCCGGCATGTACACCGACACCACCCGGCCCAACCACCTGGCCCAGGAAGTGATCGACAACTCGGTGGACGAGGCCCTGGGCGGGCACGCGAAGACCGTGGAAGTGACCCTGTACGCGGACGGCAGCTGCGAGGTGGTGGACGACGGCCGCGGCATGCCGGTGGACATCCACCCGGAGGAGAAGATCCCCGGTATCGAGCTGATCATGACCCGCCTGCACGCCGGCGGTAAGTTCAGCGGCAAGAACTACACCTTCTCCGGCGGCCTGCATGGCGTCGGCGTCAGCGTGGTCAATGCACTGTCGAAGAAGGTGGAGGTGGTGATCCGCCGCGAGGGCCAGGAACACCGCATGGAATTCCGCGACGGCGACCGCAGTTCGGCGCTGGAAGTGGTGGGCACCGTCGGCAAGCGCAACACCGGCACGCGGCTGCGCTTCTGGCCCGACCCGAAATATTTCGACACGCCGAAGATCCACGCCCGATCGCTGCGGCACCTGCTGCGCGCCAAGGCGGTGCTCTGCCCCGGCCTGACCGTGAAGCTGTACGACGAGGCCACCGGCGAGCGCAACGAGTGGTTCTACCAGGATGGCCTGCGCGACTACCTGCGCGGCGAGCTGGTGGGCCGCGACCTGCTGCCGGCCGAGCTGTTCGTCGGCCACGTCAGCAAGGACACCGAAGTGGTGGACTGGGCCGTGGCCTGGGTGCCCGAGGGCGAGCTGGTGCAGGAGAGCTACGTCAACCTGATCCCGACCGCGCAGGGCGGCACCCACGTCAACGGCCTGCGCTCGGGCTTCACCGACGCGCTGCGCGAGTTCTGCGACTTCCGCAACCTGCTTCCGCGCGGCGTCAAGCTGGCGCCGGAAGACGTGTGGGACCGCGTCAGCTACGTGCTCAGCCTCAAGCTCACCGACCCGCAGTTCAGCGGCCAGACCAAGGAAAGGCTCAGCTCGCGCCAGGCCGCGGCCTTCGTCGAGGGCGCCTCGCACGATGCGTTCTCGCTCTGGCTCAACCAGCACGTCGAGACCGGCCTGCAGATCGCGCAGCTGGCCATCGACCGCGCCTCGGCGCGGCTGAAAACCGAGAAGCAGGTCACCCGCAAGAAGATCACCCAGGGCCCCGCCCTGCCCGGCAAGCTGGCCGACTGCATCAGCCAGGACCTTGGCCGCACCGAGCTGTTCCTGGTGGAGGGCGATTCGGCCGGCGGCAGCGCGCGCCAGGCCCGCGACAAGGAGTTCCAGGCCATCCTGCCGCTGCGCGGCAAGATCCTGAATACCTGGGAAGTGGAGTCCGGTGGCGTGCTGGCCTCCAACGAAGTGCACGACCTGGCAGTGGCCATCGGCTGCGACCCGGGCACCGACAACATCGACGGCCTTCGCTACGGCAAGGTGATCATCCTGGCCGACGCCGACTCCGACGGCCTGCACATCGCCACCCTGCTGTCGGCGCTGTTCCTGCGCCATTTCCCGGCCCTGGTGCGCGCCGGCAACATCTTCGTGGCAATGCCGCCGCTGTTCCGCGTGGACGTGGGCAAGCAGGTCTTCTACGCGCTGGACGAAGAGGAAAAACGCATCCTGCTCGATCGCATCGAGAAGGAAAAGATCAAGGGCCAGGTCAACGTCACCCGCTTCAAGGGCCTGGGCGAAATGAACCCGGTGCAGCTGCGCGAATCCACCATCCACCCCGACACCCGCCGCCTGGTGCAGCTCACCGTGGACGACGCCGACCTGACCCGCGGCCTGATGGACATGCTGCTGGCCAAGAAGCGCGCCGGCGACCGCAAGGCCTGGCTTGAGGCCAAGGGCGACCTGGCCTCGCTAGAGGTCTGAAGCCGACGTTGGAAAGGTGACGCGCGGCGTCACCCGCGACCGGTTGCGGCAGCCGTCCGCCGCGCCGAAGGCCATCCGTCACGCGCGTCGTCATCGCCTTGCGATCGCCGCAAAGCCGCGCCAGCCTTGGCTCTGCGAGGATCCCGCGCGTGTTTCGGCGTGAGGCATCGTGCAACTGGCACGATTCCTGCTACCGCTCTTCCTGATGTCACGTCCTGCCCCCACTCCCAAGAGCCTGGTGCTTACCCTGCTGGGCCTGACCCTGGCCGCCGCGGTGGCCGTGGGCCTGCAGGCGCGCGAGAACGCCAGCAGCAAGGCCGACTTGTACGGCTACACGCTGGCCGACAGCCGCGGCGTGGGCGGCGGCAGCTGCGGCTACGACTACATTCCCCTGCCCGCCACCGCGACGACCCTGCCGCTGGCGCCCGGCCATGGCAAGGCGGCCGAGGACGACCTGGCCGCCGTTCTGCCGCTGGCCCAGCCCTTCGAGCTCTACCAGCAGCCCGGCAAGAGCTTGGTGGTGTCGGGCAACGGTTACCTGGCGGCGGCCGATTCGCTGCAGGCCGAGGACGGCTCCGATTTCAGCAACGACTGCAGCCTGCCGGCCCGTGCCGACAATCCGGCGGCCAGCCAGAACCGCATCTACGTCTACCACGACGACCTGCGCCCGCAGGCCGGTGGCGGCGTGCGCCAGGCCTACTTCCCGGCCTGCCCGCGTGGCGCGGCCAGCGGCCGGCGCGAGGCCTGCACGGTGGTGGAATGGCGCGGTTTCGAACGCGCCGGCCCGCTGCACAGCACCCAGCCCCTGCAGGCGCAGGCGGTGCTGTACCACGGCAGCCATGAGATCGCGCTGCAGTACGCCTCGGTGGACGACAGCCAGGCGGCGCAGGCCACCATCGGCCTGCAGGGCTTCGACGGACGCACTGCGCGCCAGGCCGGCTGCAACACGCCGCGGCGCGTGGCCTCGCGGCAGGCGATCTGCTTTTTCGATCCGCGCAGCCGTCCCGGTGCCTCGATGACGGGCGTGATCGCCGGGCGCTGAGCCCGGCCTCAGGCGAGCGCGGTTTCCAGCAGTTTCGTCAGCACCTGCTGCAGCGCCTGCGCGCGGTCGCGATCATAGCGACCGTTGACTTCATCCATGTAGGTGCACTGCGCCAGCTCCAGCTGCACCGCGTCCACGCCCGCCCCGGGCCGTCCGTAGTGGCGCGTGATGTAGCCACCCTTGAAGCGGCCGTTGGCCACCCAGGTGTAGTCGTCCTGCGCCTGCAGCACCGCCTCGAGCCGGGACTGCAGCTCCGGCGTGCAGCTGGCGCCGGCGGCCGTGCCCAGGTTGAAGTCCGGCAGGCGGCCTTCGAACAGGAACGGCACCTGGCTGCGGATGGAATGGCCTTCCCACAGCCGCACGCGGCCGTGCTGCGCATGCAGGCGCGCAAGTTCGCCGGCAAGCGCCTCGTGGTAGGGCCGCCAGTAGCGTTCGACGCGCGCGGCCACTTCCTCCGGCGATGGCGCCTGTCCCGGCAGGTACACCGGTTCGCCGCTGAAGCGCACCGCCGGGCACAGGCCGGTGGTGTTTTGGCCGGGATACAGCGATACGTCGTCCGGCGGGCGGTTGAGGTCCACCACGTAGCGCGAATAGTTCGGCACCAGCAGCGACGCGCCCAGTCCGCGTGCGAAGTCGTAAAGCCGGCTGACGAACCAGTCGGTGTCGGGCACGCCGCGGGCTTCCGGCGTGACGCGCGCGGCGATGTCCTCGGGCAGCGCGATGCCGTCGTGCGGCAGGCTGATCAGCAGCGGCGCGGTGCCGCGGTGCAGGGTGAAGACGTCCATGCCGCAGTCTAGCCGGCGCCGCGCGGGGCGTCGAAGCGCGCTGGCGCGTAAGGCGCCGGGTCGATCAGCGGCGCGCGCCCCAGCATCAGGTCGGCCACCACGCGGCCGCTGCCTGCGCTCATGCCCATGCCCATCATGCCGTGGCCGGTGGCCAGCCACAGGTTGTTGTGGCCCGGCGCCCGGCCCAGCAGCGGCACGTCGTCCACGCACATCGGCCGCCAGCCGCACCAGCTTTCCTGCTTCACCGGGCCGACCGGCACGTGCAGGTACTCGGCCGCGCCCGATTCCAGCGCGGCCAGCCGCGTGGCGTTGAGCCGGTCGTCGTAACCGCTGAACTCCATCGTGCTGCCCAGCCGGAAGCCGTCGTCCCAGGCGGTGACGCAGACGCTGCGCTCCTTGAGCACCAGCGGGCGCCGCGGCACCTGGGCCGGCCGCGTGTAGGTGATCGAATAGCCCTTGCCAGGCTGCACCGGGATGCGCAGGCCCAGCATGCGTGCAAAGCCGGCCGACCACGCGCCCATGGCCAGCAGCACCTTGCCGCCGCTGCGCCGGCCTTCGCTGGTCTGCACGGCGGTGATGCCGTGGCGGCCGCGTTCGAAACCGCCCACGTGCACGCCTTCTTCGATCACGCCGCCCGCGGCGCGCACGATGCGCGCCAGCTCGGCGGTGTAGCGGTCGGGCCGCAGCTGGGCGTCGCCGGGGAAATGCAGGGCGCCGGCCATGCCCGGGCGCAGGGCCGGTTCGTCGGCGGCCAGGGCGGCGCCATCGAGCACCTGCGCGACGATGCCCAGTTCGGCCAGCAGCGGCAGGTCTCGCTGCTGCTTCTCCAGCGCGCGGGCGCTGCGGAAAACGTAGTGGAAACCGCTGGCCTCGAAACCGCAGTCCAGGCCCTGGCCGTACACCAGGTCTTCGGTCAGGGCGCGCGAGAGGTTGAGCAGCGCGCCCTTGGCCAAGCCGCTGGCGCGCCAGTCGCGCGCGTTGCAGCGGCCGGCCATCTGCAGCAGCCAGCGCATCAGCGCCGGATCCCAGCGCGGGCGGATGTACAGCGGCGCCGCCGGGCTGAGCATCCAGCGCAGCGCCTGGCCGATCATGCCCGGCGCGGCCAGCGGCGGTGCGTGGCTGGGGGTGAGCGTGCCGCAGTTGCCGTGCGAGGCGGCGCCGCCGACGCGCCCCTGTTCCAGCACGCGCACGCTGCGGCCCTCGGCCAGCAGGTAGTGCGCGCAGGCCAGGCCGATCACGCCCCCGCCCAGGATCAGGACGTCGGCGTCCTCGTGGCTCATGCCCGGCGGCACCGCAGCGGCGTCACCGGCTCACGCGCCGCATCGGCGGCAGCTGCAGGTAGGTGGCGGCGCGCCACAGCCATTCCATCGGGCCGAAGCGGAAGCGCGCCATCCACCAGTGGCTCAGCGCCACCTGCAGCGCGAACAGCGCGAACACCAATGGAATCTGCCAGGCGCGCGGCATCTGCTCGAAATAGCCCAGGCCATACCCGTAGAAGATGCTGGTGCAGACCAGCGACTGCATCAGGTAATTGGTCAGCGCCATGCGGCCGGCCGGCGCCAGCAGGCGGCCCAGGCCCGCGCCGGACGGGGTGCCCAGCGCGTGCACGATCCAGGCCAGGTAACCCAGGCTGAGCAGCGTGCCGCCCAGCATGGCCAGCGACTGCGAGCCGCCCATCACGATGTCCATGCGGCCGACGTCCGTGGTGGGCGCCAGCCAGTACGAGAACAAGGTCATGGCCAGGCCCACCGGCATCGCGCCCCAGCGCAGCGCCGCGTAGAAGCGCGCATGCGCCGCGGGGTTGGCGATCACACCGCGGCGCACGAACCAGGCGCCCAGCAGGAACAGGCCCAGGATGTTCCAGCCCCAGAACGCCAGGTAGCCCAGCATCATCTTCAGGTCGGCCCAGCGCTGCGCGGTGGCCTCGGCGAAGGATCCGGACCCGTAGGCTTCGCGCTGGGCCGCGATCACGGCGGCCATGCGCTCGCCTTCGGCCCCCATCTCGCGGGTCCAATCGGCCGCCGATTCCGGCGTGGACATCGCTGCGCTGCCCAGCAGGCCCATGCAGAAGATGAAGAGCGGCGTGAACAGCAGCAGCAGGCTGGCGTACACCGCCAGGCCCGCGCCCGGCACCCGCGACAGACCGACGAACAGCAGCAGCGGCAGCACCAGCAGCGCAGCCATCGGCACGCCGGCCGCGACCGCCACCACGACCACCGCGATGCTCAGCGCCACGCCCACCGCGGCCCAGCGCGGCAGGCTGAGCCCGTGCATCGCCACCATGAACAGCAGCACCAGCGCGATCAGCGCATACGACGTCAGCACGTCGCCCGGCCACAGCAGCAGGGCGTGCGCCAGGCCAATGCCCAGCAGCACCAGCGACCGCCGCAGGTACACCGCCACGAACGGCCGGCCCGCGGCGCGGGCGCGCGCCATCATCACCGCGAAGCCCATGCCGAACAGCAGCGAGAACAGCGGGTAGAACTTGCCCTGCACGAACAGGTACACGAAGGTGTCGGCCCAGCGGTCGGCGCCCTGCAGCGCCGGGTTCACGCCCGTGACCGAGGCCATCAGCGGCCCGGCCATGCCCTCGATGTTCATCAGCAGGATGCCCACCAGGGCGAAGCCCCGCAGCACGTCCATGGCCTGGATGCGGTCTTCGCCGGCCACCGGCGCCAGCACGTTCGGATGATCGGTCATGCGCCAGGCCTCCCCGCCTTGGTTGTTGCCAGAAGCGTCAGTGCTGCGCGCCGCCCTCGCCGTGCACGTGGCCGTGCTCGATCTCGACCGGCTCGGCTTCACGCACGTCCACGATCTCGACCTGGAACTGCAGCGACTTGCCCGCCATCGGGTGGTTGAGGTCCACGTCCACCACGGTGGCACCGACCTTGACCACGGTGACCGCGCGCGGCCCCACCGATGTGTTGATCACCACCTGCTGGCCCGGTGCCAGGCGCGGCTCGCGGATGTGCTTCTTGGGCACGCGCTGGGTGAAGCCCTCGCGGCGCTCGCCGTAGGCCTGCCCGGGCTCGACGGTGGCCTCGAAGCTGTCGCCGGCGACGCGGTCCATCATCGCGGCCTCCAGGCCCGGGATGATGTTGCCGTGGCCGATCAGGATGGCCAGGGGCTCGCGGTCGCGCGAGCTCTCCACCGGCGGCTGCCCCGGCTCGGAAACGGTGTAGTGGAAGCGGACGACGCGGTTCTTCTCGATCTTCATTTTTTTTCCGGATGGGGCCGGTGACGCGACCGGCGCGATGGGGCACACTCGGCCCGTGACAGCGAACGCGCATTATCCCGGCCGATCCCGGCCAGCGCCAGTTCCGCGCGCGGCGCCTGGCTGGCGTGGCGCCGGGGCGCTTGTGCTGCTGGCGGCCCTGCTCGCCGCCTGCGGTTCCGCGCCGGAACGCCGGACCACCCCGGCCCGCGCGCCGGCGGCGCCCGCGCTGCAGATCGTGGACGTCAGCCCGGCCGACCCGATGCGCGCCAACGACGTGCTGATGCGCGCCCTGGGCCTGGTCGGCACGCCCTACCGCTGGGGCGGCAACACGCCCGAGGGGGGCTTCGACTGCAGCGGCCTGGTCGGCTACGTGTACCTGGATGCCGCGCGCCTGTTCCTGCCGCGCACCACCCGCGAGATCGCCAAGATCAAGGCGCGCACGCCACCGCGCGATCGCCTGGCCTCGGGCGACCTGGTGCTGTTCGCCAACGGCGGCAGCGTCTTCCACATCGGCATCTACGTCGGCGAGGGCCGCTTCGTGCACGCCCCCAGCACCGGCGGCACCGTGCGCCTGGACCGCCTCGACGGGCCCTACTGGAGTCGCCACTATGCGGGGGCGCGGCGGGTCCTGGATTGAAGGCTGGCCGCGGATTGACGCGGATGAACGCGGATAAAAGCGGATAGAACCAATCTCAATTTTTACTTCGCTTTATCTGCGTTCATCCGCGGTCATCCGCGTCAATCCGCGGTCGGCTTCTCCGGTTCGGGACGCAGCCACAGCCAGGTCCCGACGAGGGCCATGATCGCGGTGCCGGTGGCGGCCATCCACCAGCGGGGGGCGGTGAGGAAAAAGATGACGGCGCACAGGGCCATCGTGCCCAGGGCCCAGTGCTTGGCGCGGCGGCTGACGGCGCCGGTGGCCTGCCAGTCGCGGATCATGGGGCCGTAGAGGCGATGCGCCAGCAGCCAGGCGTGCAGACGGTCGGAGCCGCGCGCGGCGGCGTACGCCGACAGCAGCACGAAGGGCGTGGTGGGCAGGCCCGGCAGGAAGATGCCGATCACGCCAAGGGCCAGGGCCAGGTAGGCCAGGCACAGCCACGCCCATCGCCTGGCGCGCGCGCCCAGGCTCATGCGTCGCGCAGCGAGGCCACGGCGTGTTCGATGTCCTTGCTCAGGGCCATCACCTTGAGCGCGTAGTCGGCGATGCGGCGGTCGTCTTCGGACTCGGGGGTCCAGGGCGGCACCGCGGTGGGCTTGCCTTCGACGCCGTCCAGGGCCACGAACACGATCACGCAGTGGGTGCACAGCCGCTCGCCGCCGTCCTGCATCGGATCGCGGGCGCGCACGTCGATGGCGAAGTGCATGCTGCTGTTGCCGGTGTAGACCAGCTTGGCGGTGACGGTGACCAGGTCGCTGGTGCGGATCGGCGCCACGAAGCGGATGCCGCCCACCGCCACCGTGACGCTGTAGCGGCCGCTCCAGCCGACCGCGGCGGCATAGCCCACCTGGTCGATCCACTTCATCACCACGCCGCCGTGCACCTTGCCGCCGTAGTTGACGTCGGTGGGCTCGGCCAGGAAACGGAAAGTCAGTTCACGCTGCGCACCGCTCATGCCCGAAGCTCCCGATGCCGCAAGGCGCGGCCAGGCTTGATTCTAGCGCCCCGGGGCGCCGCCCGGCCGGGCTCAACCCTGGAGGGGAAACGGACCGGCGGGCCCGGCCGCGCCGGCCACCGCGTCGCGCACCGCGCGCCGCCGCATGCGGGCGTGCAGCCGATCGCGCCGGCGCGCGAGGTCGCGGGCCATGGCGATGCGTGCGTCGGGGCCTTCGGCCTCGGGCTGGGCCGCGCGCGCGGTGCAGAACTCACCGTAGGCGCCCATCACGTGCCGGATGCCGCGCATCAGCAGCTCCAGCATGATCGCGTCGTCGAGCAGGCCGATCACCGCCACGTCGTCCGGGATCAGGTCCTCGGGGTCGCTGAAGTAGGCCAGCAGCCGCAGCACCTCGGCGCGCTCGACCTGCGGCAGCGCCCAGGCCTCGTCCTCGAGCATGCCGATCAGGTGCTCCACGTCCAGCAGGCGGCGGCGGATGTAGCCGGGCGCGCTGGCGATGGGCAGCGTTTCCAGCGAGTGCCTGGCCGCGGCCACGATGTCGCCCTCGTCGGCGCAGGCCACGCGCCGCTCGGCCCGGGCCAGCGCCTCGTGGAAGCGGTCGATGTCGCCGGGCTCGAGCTCGAAGGTGATCTTCATCGCCCGCATCCTACCCGCCCGTTCCGGCCACCACCCTCCCCCGTTGGTCACGGCCACGGGCCGGTCCGGCGCGCCGCCGGCTGAACGGCCGATACAGCCGCGCTGGCCGGCGCGGCCGGTTTCGCGTAACCTTCGCCCTGTTTGCTGCACGGCTGACCGTTTTCCCCCGGTATGCCCGCCACCCAGGTCCCGAGTCCGCTCGCCCTGCGTCTGGCCCCACTCCGCACGCCTTTCGCTGCGCAAACCCGTCAGGCCCAGCTCGGGCCCTGCCGTAAAACCAGCTTCACCAGCTCGCAGCGCGGTTTCAGGGAACGCTCCGGGTTACGCAACGGAGTACATCCATGTCTTTTGAAACCCTTGGGCTCGCGCCCGAGCTGAACCGTGCGCTTGCCGAACTCGGCTACGCCAACCCCACCCCGATCCAGGCCGAAGCGATTCCGCTGGTCATGGCCGGCCACGACCTGATGGGCGGCGCCCAGACCGGCACCGGCAAGACGGCGGCCTTCTCGCTGCCCCTGCTGCACCGCCTGGCCCAGGCCGGTCCGCAGAGCGGCCCGCGCAAGCCGCGCGCCCTGGTGCTGGCGCCGACCCGTGAGCTGGCCGTGCAGGTGTTCGACAGCCTGCGCGCCTACGGCAAGCACCTGCGCCTGAACGCCACCACCGTCTACGGTGGCGCCGGCATGCAGCCGCAGATCGACGCGCTGCGCCGCGGCGTCGACATCCTCGTGGCCACCCCGGGCCGCCTGCTCGACCATCTCGAGCGCCGCAGCGTGGACCTCTCGCACGTCGAGATCCTGGTGCTGGACGAAGCCGACCGCATGCTCGACATGGGCTTCCTGCCCGCGATGAAGCGCGTGATGGCCAAGATCCCGTCGCGCCGGCAGACCCTGCTGTTCTCGGCCACCTTCGAGGACGCGATCAAGAAGCTGGCGATGGAATTCCTGCGCGAGCCCAAGGAAGTGCAGGTGTCGGTGCGCAATGCCGTGGCCACCAACGTCACCCACATCGTCCATCCGGTGGATGCCAGCCGCAAGCGCGACCTACTGCTGGAAATCCTGTCCAAGCGCTACCAGGACCAGGTGCTGGTGTTCGGCCGCACCAAGCACGGCTGCAACCGTCTGTCGGAGCAGCTGGACAAGGCCGGCATCAACTCGGTCGCCATCCACGGCAACAAGAGCCAGGCCCAGCGCCTGAAGGCCCTGCGCGACTTCAAGTCGGGCAAGGCCCGCGTGCTGGTCGCCACCGACGTCGCCGCCCGCGGCCTGGACATCCCGCTGCTGCCGATGGTGATCAACTTCGACCTGCCGATGGTGGCCGAAGACTACGTGCACCGCATCGGCCGCACCGGCCGCGCCGGCGCGTCCGGCGAGGCGATCTCGCTGGTGTCCTCCGACGAGGGCGGCCTGCTGCGCGCGATCCAGCGCGTGCTCAAGGCCGACATCGAGATGGTGGAAGTCGAGGGCTACACGCCGCAGCGTCCGATCCGCATGGGCAACGATGCGCCCTCGGGCCGTCCGGCCGGTGGCCAGCGTCCGCCGCAGCGCCACGCCCGCCGCCCGCACGTGGGCACCGAGCGCCACGCGCACGCCGGCCCCAAGGGCCCGCGCGACGGCGCCCGCGACGGCCGCAGCCGCAACGACGGCACCCGCCCCGCGCGCTGATCCGCGCCCGCGGTGCATGAAGAAGGGCCGCCCTGTGCGGCCCTTTCTTTTTGCGTCGGTTTCCATTTGGCGCCGGCGGCGCCGTGCCAGCCATGCGGCGGCCAAAATATCCCCGGACCCCACGTTTCTTGCGAACCACGACCCAGGCAACCGTCCAGCGCTTGTCTTTTGCGCGGGCCCGGACGAAGCTGCGCGCAGTCGAACGGGGAGGAAGCGGCGATGATCCGCAGCGTGCTCGCGGTACTGGCGGGGATCGTGGTGATGGGTGTGATGGTGGCCGCCATCCAGTGGCTGGGGCATTCGATCTATCCCCCGCCGCCCGGCCTGGACCTGACCAACCCCGAAGCGGCGAAATCCCTGATCGCCGCGATGCCGCCCATGGCCCTGGGCATGGTACTGGTGGCCTACGCGGCCGGCAGCTTCCTAGGCGCCTACACCGCCACCACCATCAGCCGCGCGCACAAGCGCGGCGTGGCCATCGTCATCGGCGTGGTGATGCTGGCGCTGGTCGCGGCCAACTTCGCGGCCATCCCGCATCCGCTGTGGATGATGGTGGCGGGCGTGCTGGTGCCGCTGCCCTTCGCCCTGCTCGGCTGGCGACTGGCGCGCTAGTCGGCGTGCCGCGCGCTCAGCGCGGCTCCGGCCAGCAGCAGGGCGACCGCCACCGCCTGGCTCCAGTGCGGCGTGGCGCGCCCTGCGAGCAGCAGCCAGCCGGTGCTCAGCACCGGGGCGGCGTAGGACAGGGTTCCCAACAGGGCGAGGTCGCCGCGCTTGGTTCCGATGTCCCACAGCCAGAACGCGATGCCGGTCGGGCCCAGCCCCAGGGCCAGCAGCAACAGCCATTGCACGGGCGTCGGTGCCACCGTGGTTTCCAGCGCCAGGTGCAGGCAGGCACCGAACAGACCCACGGCCAGGCAGGTGCCGGCCATCGCGGTGCTGGGGGCCGCGGCATGGCGCCGGTTGAGCACCGAATACAGCGCCCAGACCAGCGCCGCGCCGAGCGCGGCCGCGTAACCCGGCCAGTGCGCCGGATCCACCTGCACCTGGCCGCCCCGCGACACCAGCAGCACCGCGGCGGCCAGGCCCAGCGCCGTGCCCAGCCACTGCGCTGCGCGCACGCGGGTGCCGCCAATCGCGGCAGCGAACACCACGATCAGCAGCGGCCAGAGGTAATTGATCAGGTTGGCCTCGACCGCCGGCGCATGCTTGAGCGCGAAGAAGTAGAGCCCGTGGTACCCCAGCAGTGCGGCAATGGCCAGCCGCGCCGCGGGCCATGGCTGCCGCAGCGCGCCAAGGCCCGGACCACCGGGGCGCAGCAACAGCGCGCAACCCGCCAGCCCGGCGATGCCAAACCCCGTCGCCAGCACCTGGAACACCGGCAGGCGACCGGTGCCTGCGGTCAACAGCGCCAGCGTCGACCACAGCAGCACGGCGGCCAGTCCGGCCAGCGTGGCGCCGTGCCGCGGGCTCATCGCCGGGCCTCGTCCCCTTCCAGCGCGATGTCGGTGTTGGCGGCGTCGTAGGCGGCCTGGTCCAGCAGGCCGGTTTCCTTCGCCACCAGCACCGGCACCAGCACCTGCCCGGTGACGTTGGTCATCGTGCGCATCATGTCCAGCACCCGATCAATGGCCACCAAGTAGCCGATGCCTTCCAGCGGCAGGCCGGCCGAGCTGAGCACCACGGTGGCCATCACCATCGCGGTGCCCGGCACGCCCGCGGTGCCGAAGCTGCCGAGTACCGAGGCCAGCAGGATCACGAAATACTGCTGCGCCGACAGGTCCAGCCCGAAGTACTGGGCCACGAACACCGCGGTGAGCGCGGGAAAGATCGCGCCGCAGCCGTCCATCTTGATGCTGGCACCCAGCGGCACCGCGAAGGCGGCGTACTCCGGCTTCACGCCCAGGCTGTGGGTGGCCGCGCGCAGCGAGGCCGGCAGCGCCGCGAAGCTGGACGAGGCGACGAAGGCGATCTGCATCGCGGGCGCCGCGCCGCGGAAGAAGCGCAGCGGGTTCAGCCCGTGCGCCAGCAGCAGGCCGCCGTAGACGAACACGATGTGCAGCGCGCAGGCCAGGTACAGCGCGAACACGAAGCCGCCCAGCGGCAGCAGCCGCTCGAAGCCATAGGTGCCCACCAGCGCAGCGATCAGGCCGAAGGTGCCGATCGGCGTGAACTCCAGCACGAAGCGCGTGACCTGGATCATCACCGCGCTGGCCTCGCCCGCCAGCGCGCGCAGCCCGGCGGTGCGTTCGCCCAGCTTGACCAGGGCGAAACCCAGCAGGCCCGCGAAGAAGATCACCTGCAGGATGCGGCCCTCGGCCAGCGCCGCGAACGGATTGGCAGGCACCACGTCCAGCAGCACCTGCACCGGCCCGGGCACCACCTTCTCGACGTAGGTGTCGGCCACGGTCAGCGGCTCCAGGCCCAGGCCCGGCTTCAGAAGCACGCCCACCGCCAGCCCGACGCCCACCGCCAGCACGGCCGTGCCGGCGAACCACAGGAAGGTGCGACCGCCCAGCGCCGCCACCGACTGCTGGCCGTGCAGGCTGGCCACCGCATTGATCACCGCGAAGAACACCAGCGGCGTGGCGATCATCTTGATCAGCGTGACGTACAGCGTGCCCAGCGGCTGGAACCAGGGGCCGGCCTGTTCGCCGACCAGCCAGCCCACCAGGCCGCCCAGCACGAAGCCGGCCAGCACGCGCTGCCAGAACGGAATGCGGAACCAGCGTGCCGCCAGGCCCATGTCAGCCCCCTTGAAGAGTTGCCCCGACGATACCGGGGGCCGCGGCCCCGGTCACGCGCCCGCGGCCGGCACACGCGTCAACGCACCGTTGCAGGCGATAATCGTCCCACCCCACCTGCGCCGCGAACCTGCCCATGACCTTCCTGATGTTCCTCGCCGGACTGGCCCTGCTGATCCTCGGCGCCGACCTGCTGGTGCGCGGCGCCTCGCGGCTGTCCCTGTCCCTGGGCATCGCGCCGCTGGTGGTCGGACTGACGGTGGTCGCCTTCGGTACCAGCGCGCCCGAGCTGGCGGTGTCGGTCAAAGGCGCGCTCGACGGCCAGACCGACCTGGCCCTGGGCAACGTGGTGGGCAGCAACATCTTTAACGTGCTTTTCATCCTGGGCGTCTCGGCGCTGTTGGCGCCGCTGGTGGTGGACCGCCAGCTGATCCGGCAGGAAGTGCCGATCATGATCGGGCTGTCGGCCATGGTGGTGTGGATGGCGACGGACCTGCGGCTGTCCTTCCTCGATGGCGCCCTGCTGCTGGGGGCGCTGCTGGCCTACATCCTGCTGCTATACCGCCAGGGCACGCGGGCCGCCCCGGCCGAAGTCGCCGACGCGTTGCTGACCAATCACCCCGGCCTGCTGTCGCGCCTGCCCGTGCAGTTGGCCCTGATCGTCGTCGGGCTGGGCATGCTGGTGCTGGGCTCGCGCTGGCTGGTGGACGCCGCCACGGTGGTGGCGACGATGCTGGGCGTCAGCCCGCTGGTGATCGGCCTGACCATCGTCTCGGCGGGCACGTCGCTGCCCGAAGTGGCCACTTCTGTGATCGCCGCGCTGCGCGGCGAACGCGAGATCGCCGTGGGCAACGTGCTGGGCAGCGGCATCTTCAACCTGGGCGCGGTGCTGGGCATCAGCGCCATGGTGTCGGGCACCGGCCTGCAGGTGCCCGCCTCGCTGCTGGCCTTCGACCTGCCGGTGATGCTGGCCGTGGCGGTCGCCTGCCTGCCGGTGCTGTTCACCGGCCACCTGATCGCCCGCTGGGAGGGCGCGGTGTTCCTGGGGTACTACGTGGCCTACACCGTCTACCTGGTGCTCAATGCACAGGCGCACGATGCCCTGGACGAGTTCACGCTGGTGATGCAGACGGTGGTGATCCCGCTGACGGCGCTGACCCTGGCCGCCGTGGCCTGGCGAGAGTCCAGTCGCTGGCGCCGGACCAGGGGCTGAGCCTCAGAAGGGCTTGGCCAGCACCAGCCAGATGATCGGCACCAGGGCCAGCAGCGGCAGCTCGTTGAACCAGCGCATCGTGGTCGGCGACGGCAGCGTGCCGCCGGCGGCCGCCCGCTTGAGCCAGCGCCCGGCGACGATGAAATAGGCCAGCAGCGCCGCCACCAGCGTCAGCTTGGCGTGCATCCACTTCATGCCGGCCACGATATCGGGCCACAGCTCGGGCGAGAGCTTGTGGCCCAGCCACAGCAGCAGGCCCAGCACCACCGCGATGCCGAACATGCTGTGGCCAAAGCCGTACAGCCGCCGCCCCATCAGCACCAGCCGCGCCTGCACGTCGGCCTGGCCGCGGGTCTCGGCCAGGTTCACCAGGATCCGGGGCAGGTAGAACACAGTCGCCATCCAGGCGATCACGAACACGAGATGGAAGGTTTTGGTCCAGAAATAGGCGGCCATGCGGAGTCCGTGGGAGGGGGCAGTGCGCGCAGGATGCCATGGTCCGCGGCCCGGGCCGGGTGAAGTCCGGCCGCCGGCCGAAAATCCACGCGGCTCAAGCGCTTGCGGCCGCTTTAGGGTACAATGCGCGCCTTCTTCGTGTCCGTGGTGTGCCGGTATGCGAAGTCTCCCCGACGAGATCGGACCCAGACCTACGGACTCCCCATGACCGCCCAGACGACCGAGGCGCCCAGCGCGCCCATGCAATTCCGCGAACTCGCCCTCAGCGAAGCCCTGCTCAAGGTGCTGACCGAGCTGGGCTACGAGTCGCCCTCGCCGATCCAGGCGGCCACCATCCCGCACCTGCTGGGCGGCCGCGACGTGCTGGGCCAGGCCCAGACCGGCACCGGCAAGACCGCCGCGTTCGCGCTGCCGATCCTGTCCCAGATCGACCTCTCGCAGACCAAGCCGCAGGCCCTGGTGCTGGCGCCCACGCGCGAACTGGGCATCCAGGTCGCCGAGGCCTTCCAGCGCTACGCCACCCACATGCCGGGCTTCCACGTGCTGCCGATCTACGGCGGCCAGAGCTATGGCCCGCAGCTGCAGGCCCTGCGCCGCGGCGTGCACGTGGTGGTGGGCACCCCGGGGCGCATCATCGACCACCTGGAGAAGGGCTCGCTGGACCTGTCCCTGCTCAAGAACCTGGTGCTGGACGAAGCCGACGAAATGCTGCGCATGGGCTTCATCGACGACGTCGAGGCGATCCTGAAGAAGATGCCGGCCGTGCGCCAGACCGCGCTGTTCTCGGCCACCATGCCGCACGCGATCCGCCGCATCGCCCAGACCTACCTCAAGGACCCGGTGGAAGTGACCATCGAGGCCAAGACCCGCACCGCCGACAACATCCGCCAGCGCAGCTGGGAAGTCAGCGGCATGCACAAGCTCGACGCGCTCACCCGCATCCTCGAGGCCGAACCCTTCGACGCGATGATCGTGTTCGCCCGCACCAAGCTGGCCACCGACGAACTGGCCGAGAAGCTGCAGGCGCGCGGCTTCTCCGCTGCCGCCATCAACGGTGACGTGGTTCAGGCCCAGCGCGAGCGCACGATCCAGCAGCTCAAGGACGGCAAGATCGACATCCTGGTGGCCACCGACGTGGCTGCCCGCGGCCTGGACGTGGAGCGCATCAGCCATGTGCTGAACTACGACGTGCCGCACGACACCGAAAGCTACGTGCACCGCATCGGCCGCACCGGTCGCGCCGGCCGCAGCGGCGAGGCGATCCTGTTCATCGCCCCGCGCGAACGCAACCTGCTGCGCGCGATCGAGCGCGCCACCCGCCAGCCCATCACCCCGATGGAGCTGCCGACCGTGGCCGATGTCAACGACGTGCGCAAGTCCAAGTTCAAGCAGCAGATCACCGATACCCTGGCCGGCGGCGAGCTCACCGAATTCCGCAAGCTGATCGAGGACTACGAGCGCGAGATGAACGTACCCGCGATCGAGATCGCCACCGCCCTGGCCAAGATGGCCCGCGGCGACGTGCCGCTGCTGATGGAGCCGCCGAAGTTCGAGGCCAAGAAGCGCGCCTTCGACCGCGACGTCGCCGCGGCCACCGACCGCTTTTCCAAGCCCTCGCGCTTCGACAAGCCCGAGCGCGGCGAGCGCCCGGCCCGCGCCGAGCGTCCCGAACGTCCCGCCTTCCCGAAGAAGACGCGCGAGCCGCGCACGCCCGACGAGGGCAAGGCCACCTTCCGCATCGAGGTGGGCTACGACCACGGCGTGAAGCCCGGCAATATCGTCGGCGCCATCGCCAACGAAGCCGGCCTGGACGCCAAGCACATCGGCCGCATCGAGATCTTCGAGGACCACACCCTGCTCGACCTGCCCGACGGCATGCCGCCGGACGTGATGAGCCACCTCAAGACGGTCTGGTGCGCCGGCCAGCAGCTGCGCATCACCCGCGACGGCGATGCGCCGGACACGGCCGGCAAGGTGGCGGGCAAGAAGCCCTTCGGCAAGAAGCCGTTCGCCGGCGGCAAGAAGGAATTCGGCCCGCGCAAGTTCGGCGACAAGCCGCCGTTCAAGAAGCCGCACCGCAAGGGTCCGCCGGGCGAATAAGCGGACGCAGGACCGGAAGACGAGGCCGCGCAATGCGCGGCCTCGTCGTTTCAGGGCTGGAGCAGCCCCGCCCCCAGGCTCTTGCTCAGCAGCGGCAGGTGCGGACGCAGCAGTTCGGCATTGGCCTGGGCAGCGGACGGATCGGCCTGCGCGTCCGCGCCCGGCAGCGACGGCAGGCCGGGGATCGAACCCACGTCCACCAGCAGCGGCATGGCTGCCAGCGCCTGGCTGCGGATGAAGTGGTACTCCTCGCGCGACAGGCCGGCCTGATTGACGCCCTTGAGCTGGGCCTCGCGCGCCCGCTTCAGCAGCCGCGTCATTTCAGAGTACGCCGCCGCCATGTCCTGGAACGAAGCCTCGCCGCCCTGGCGCAGCGCCTGTGCCTGGCGCACGCGCTCGGCCAGCTGGCCCAGGTCGGCGCCCATCTCCTGCACGAATACCTGCTGCACCTGCACCAGGGCCTGCACCTGCTCCGGCGTCAGCCGGCCGTCGTCGGGCGCGGTGAAGGGCTCCTTGTTGACCACGCCCTCGCCCAGATCGAGCGTCTGGGTCCAGGCCTTCGCCTCGCCCACCCACTCGCTGCCGGCATTCCACATCGGCCGCAGCACGAACCACCAGGCGGCGGCGAGGCCCAGCAACAGGACCACGATCACGATCAGGCAACCGCTGAGCCACTTCTTGGCCGACATGGAGCGCATCCGTCTTCGTCAGTGAGGGCCACAGGTTAGCCGAGGGCACGGGCCCGGGGCATCCCCCGCTATCATGCCGGCCACATGGACACCCTGCCCCGCCACCGATGAGCCAGGCCACCGCGCAGGTCGACGTGCTGGTGATCGGCGGCGGCGCCGCCGGCCTGATGTGCGCCCTCACCGCCGGCCGCCGCGGCCGCCGGGTGCGCGTGGTCGAACATGCCAACCGCTGCGGCAAGAAGATCCTGATGTCGGGCGGGGGCCGCTGCAATTTCACCAACACCGGCACCACGCCGGCCAACTTCCTCTCCGCCAATCCGCATTTCTGCAAGTCGGCGCTGGCGCGCTACACGCCGGCCGACTTCATCGCGATGGTGCAGGCGCACGGCATCGCCTTCCACGAGAAGGAGCTGGGCCAGCTGTTCTGCAACGAATCGTCGAAGCAGATCGTGGCCATGCTGCTGGCCGAATGCGCGGACGCCGGCGTGCAGGTGCAGGTGTCCTGCGCCGTCGACAGCCTCGACGCCGTGCCCGGCGGCGGCTGGCGGATCGGCACGAGCCAGGGCGCGCTAGAAGCCGAATCCGTCGTGGTGGCCACCGGCGGGCTGTCGATCCCCAGCATGGGCGCCACCGGCTTCGGCTACGAGCTGGCGCGCCGCTTCGGCCACGCCGTGCTGCCCACCCGCGCCGGGCTGGTGCCGCTGACGCTCAGCGGCAAGCACCAGGAGCATTACGCCGAGCTGTCGGGTGTCGCGTTTCCGGTCGAGGCGCGCTGCGGCAAGGCGCGCTTCCGCAACGCGATGCTGGTCACCCATCGCGGCCTGAGCGGCCCGAGCATCCTGCAGATCTCCTCGTACTGGGAACCGGGCAAGGAGCTGCTGCTGGACCTGCTGCCGGAACACGACATCGCCGCCTTCCTGCGCGAGCGCCAGCAGGCGCAGCCGGCCGCCGAACTGCGCACGGTGCTGGGCGAGGTGCTGCCCAAGCGCTTCGCGCAGCGGCTTTGCGAGGTGTGGTTCCCGAGCAAGCCGATGAAGCAGTACACGCACA
The DNA here is from genome assembly GCF_049195245.1 of Arenimonas sp. MALMAid1274. Classification (NCBI taxonomy): domain Bacteria; kingdom Pseudomonadati; phylum Pseudomonadota; class Gammaproteobacteria; order Lysobacterales; family Lysobacteraceae; genus Arenimonas; species Arenimonas sp. MALMAid1274. Next base: position 139,778 of record NZ_JBMIRR010000027.1, on the reverse strand, counting down.
ACCAGCTGCCCGACATCGCGCGGCAGCTGGCGCACTGGCCGATCACCGCCAGCGGCACCGAAGGCTACCGGACGGCGGAAGTCACGCTGGGCGGGGTGGACACCGATGGCGTGTCGTCCACCACGATGGCGTCGAAGCACGTTCCCGGGCTCTACTTCATCGGCGAAGTGCTCGACGTCACCGGCTGGCTGGGCGGCTACAACTTCCAGTGGGCCTGGGCCAGCGGCCACGCCGCGGGCCAGGCCTGCTGAGCGGCGGGACGGCGGCCACGCCGCCGCCCACCCACGTCACTGGATCGGCTCGTCCAGCAGCAGCTGCCGCGCAAAGCGCACTGGCGGCGCGCCGTAGGACAGCATGCGGTCGTGGTAGTCCTTGAGCGCGAACTGCTCGCCCCACTTCGCCTCGGCGGCCTTGCGGGCGTCGAAATGTTCCTGCGAGCCGACGAAGTACGTGGCCAGCTGGGTGGACGAGAGCTGCGCCCGCACCCACTTCCCCTCCGCCTCGCTCTGCTGCTGGAAGGTCTGGCGCACCATCAGGTCCATCGCCTGTTCCTTGCTCCAGCCATCCACGTGCACGCCCTGGTCGAGGATGGCATTGGCCACCGCGCGGGCATAAAACTTGAGCTGCATCAGGCGGAAGCGCGGGTCGTTGTCCAGGTAGCCGGCGTCGGCCACCATGCGCTCGGTGTACACCGCCCAGCCTTCGGCGAACGGGCCCGAGCGCAGCACCGCGCGCAGGGTGGAGGGATGCTCGACCGAATGCGCGCCCTCCAGGTAGTGGCCGGGCATGGCTTCGTGGATGGTCAGCACGTGGATCATGAAGTCGTTGTATTCGCGCAGGAAGGAATCCACCTTCGCCGCGTCCCAGGACTCCGGGATCGGCGAGATCGCGTAGTAGGTGTCCAGGCCGCGGTCCAGCGGCCCGGGCGAATCGCAGTAGGCCACCGAAAAGCCGCGCTGGAACTCCGGCATCAGGATGATCTTGACCGGATCGTCGGGCACCGTGACCAGGTCCTTGTCGCGCACGAACTGCGTCGCCACGTCCAGCGTGTGCTTGGCGAAGTCCACCACCTCGTCGCGGCCGGGCTTCTCGGCGTAGGCCAGCTCCAGCGCAGCCTCGATGGCGGCCTGGCGCTGCGCCTCGTCCGGCTGCTCGGGCATCGGCGGCGCGTCCGGCCGGTCCTTGAGCGCGGTGCGCGCCACGGCGTACATCTCGTCGCGCACGCGGGCCAGTTCGGCCTCGGCGCGCTGGCGGATTTCGGCGCGACCCAGGGACGAGTTAAGGGCGAACCGCAGCTGCTGGTCGTACTTCTCGGCGCCGATGCGGAAATCGCCGGCGGCATTGGGTACCAGGGTCTTGTCCAGCCAGACCTGGTGTTCTTCGACCGCGGCGCGCACCGTCGCCACCGCAGCGTCCAGGCGCGCGCGCTCCTCGCCCTGCAGCTGGTCCGCCGCCGGCAGGATGAAACCGTCGAGCAGGCTCAGCACGCCGCGGTTCTGGGCGGCGACGGTTTCGGCATGGGTCTTGGGCACGCGCGCCGGATCCAGGTTCTCACGCGCCTGCGCCAGCAGCGCCGGCAGTTTTTCCATGCGTGCGGTGGCGGAGCGCAGCCGGTCGGGCATCGGTGCGAACTCGCGCGCCATCAGGCTGTAGATCGCGCCGCCGGCCAGGCTGCTGTAGACCTGCGGGTCCCAGGCCCAGCGCTGCATCACCTCGTCGTCCCAGATCGCGTATTCGAGCTGGTTGCGCAGGATGCGCGCGTCCACCTGGTTTTCCCGGCTCAGCTGGCCGGCATCGATGGCGGTCAGCTCGGCCAGCATGCCGCGGGCCCAGTCGGTGCCCCGCTCGCGGCCGGCGGCGCTGAGGTCGTCGATCTCGCTGTCGTGCCGGTGCTCGCCGATGCCGGTGGCGCTGACCGGCGACAGGGCCAGACCCTCGTCCAGGTAGCGGGCCGCGAGCGTGGCGAACGCGGCATCGGCCGGCGCGGGTGCGGTGGAGGTGGCCGGGGTCTCGGCGGAGGCAGCGGGCGCGGCGGCGGCGGCGCCGTCCGCGCCGCAGCCGGCGATCAGGACGGTGGCCAGGGCGATGGCAAGAAGCGTACGGCGCATGGGTATTCCCGAAGATGGCTGAGCCACCGAGCATAGCGCCGCGGCGGGCGTCACAGTCCGTACGCAAGGGTATGTTAGAGTCCGCGCCACCCTCACCCACCCCGGTCGCTTCCCATGCCCCAGTACACCGCGCCGCTGCGCGACATGCGCTTCGTATTGTTCGAGCTGCTCAAGGTCCAGGACGAGCTCAAGGCGCTGCCGCCGTATGAAGCCATCGACGTGGAGACCATCGACGCCGTGCTGGAGGAAGGCGCGAAGTTCGCGAGCCAGGTGATCCAGCCGCTGAACCAGGTCGGCGACCGCGAAGGCTGCACCTTCCACGGCCAGGGCGTGGTCACCGCGCCCACGGGATTCAAGCAGGCCTATGCCCAGTTCGTGGACGCGGGCTGGCCCTCGGTGGGCTGCGATCCGGATTTCGGCGGCCAGGGCCTGCCGACCATCCTCAACAACCGTCTGTACGAAATGTGGAACTCCGCCAACCAGGCCTGGCTGATGTATGCCGGCCTTTCGCACAGCGCCTACGAATGCCTGATGGCCTTCGGCACCGACGAGCAGAAGCAGGTCTACCTGACGAAGATCGTGTCGGGCGAATGGACCGGCACCATGTGCCTGACCGAGCCGCACTGCGGCACCGACCTGGGCATCCTCAAGACCCGGGCCGAGCCGAAGGGCGACGGCAGCTTCGCCATCACCGGCACCAAGATCTTCATCAGCGCCGGCGAACACGACCTGGCCGACAACATCCTGCACCTGGTGCTGGCGCGCCTGCCGGATGCGCCGGCCGGCACCAAGGGCATCTCGCTGTTCCTGGTGCCGAAGTTCCTGCCCGATGCGAACGGCGCCGTGGGCGAACGCAACTCGCTGGCCGCCGGCTCGATCGAACACAAGATGGGCATCCACGGCAACGCCACCTGCGTGATGAACTTCGATGCCGCCCAAGGCTGGCTGATCGGCGAGCCGCACAAGGGCCTGGCCGCGATGTTCGTGATGATGAACTCCGCGCGCCTGGGCGTGGGCATGCAGTCGCTGGGCCAGGCCGAGGCCGCCCACCAGAACGCCGTGGCCTACGCAAAGGACCGCCTGCAGGGCCGCGCCCCCACCGGCGCCGCGCTGCCGGCCAAGGCGGCCGACCCCATCATCGTGCACCCCGACGTGCGCCGCATGCTGCTCACCAGCCGCGCCTACACCGAGGCCGGCCGCGCGTTCACCACCTGGACCGCCCTGCTGATCGACCGCGAGCACGCGCATCCGGATCCGGCGGTGCGCGAAGAGGCCGACGAGCTGATGGCCCTGCTGACGCCCGTGGTCAAGGCCTTCATCACCGACACCGCGCACGAGACCACCAACCTGTGCATGCAGGTCTACGGCGGCCATGGCTACATCAACGAATGGGGCATGGACCAGTTCGTGCGCGACGCGCGCATCAACATGATCTACGAGGGCACCAACGGCATCCAGGCGCTGGACCTGCTCGGCCGCAAGGTGCTGCTGGACGGCGGCGCCAAGTTCGGCCGCTTCGCCCGCCTGGTTGAGGATTTCCTCAAGCAGCAGTCGGGCAACGCCGCGATGAACGAGTTCACCGCGCCGCTGGCCAAGCTGCTGGCCGACACCGCGCGCCTGACCGGCGAAATCGGCGCCAAGGCCAAGGCCGACCCCAACGAGGTCGGCGCGGCCTCGGTGCCCTACCTGCGCATCGTCGGCCACCTGGCCTATGCCTGGCTCTGGGCACGCATGGCCGCGGTGGCGCTGGACAAGACCGACGACGGCTTCTACGCCGCCAAGGTCGCGACCGCGCGCTTCTACTTCGCCTGGCTGCTGCCGGAAACCGACCACCAGTTCCGCGCCGCCCGCGCGGGTGCGCCGACCCTGATGGCGACCCCTGCCGAGATGTTCTGACGGTTTTTTTTGACGCGGATAAAAGCCAATCACGCGGATAGTGCAAAAGCGAGCAAGGTTGGTTCTTGCCGGATCAAGCTTCCATTCGCTCTGGCTCTATCCGCGTAATGGGCTCTTATCCGCGTCTAAAAACAAAACCCAAAAACGCCTACCGCCAAAGCGCCGCCCAGCCCTCGGGACCCAGCCGGCGCAGGGTCTCGATGTTGGTTTCGAAGATGCGGCCGGCGTCGGGGAAGGCGGCGACCGCCTTGTCGACGCTGTCCTCGCGCAGTAGGTGCAGGCAGGGATAGGGCGCGCGGTTGCTGAAGTTGCCCATGTCGCCGGGTTCGCTGTCGGCGAACTGGTAGTCGGGGTGGAAGCTGGCGACCTGCAGCACGCCATCCAGCCCGAGTTCGTCCACGGCCGCGTCGGCGATGTCCAGGAAGTCGTTGTAGTCCAGGAAATCGGCCAGCACGCGAGGATGCACCAGCAGCGTGGTCTCGATGTCGGCCGCATCGGCCGACGCCAGCAGCTGCAGCTCGTGCAGCAGGTCCTCGATCAGCGCCTCTTCGTCGGCCGCATGGCTGACCACGTAGCGGATCTGCCGCTTGACGTGCACGGCCTTGGCGAAGGGGCACAGGTTGAGCCCGATCACGGCCTTCTCCAGCCATTCCCGCATCGCGGCAATCACCGTCTCGTCGGCCAGCGGCTCGATGCCGTGCAGGGGATCGTGGTCGGACATGATTGCTCTCCTAGCGCCGCAGCTGCGCGGCCTTGCTCAGGTCATTCCACCAGTAACGCGCGAAGGAGCGCAGCATGCCACGCGACAGGTCCGGCGCGCGTCCGTCGGCCAGCCGGTCCATCTGCTGGTAGTACCAGCCCTGGGCGCCCAGCACGTTCACCATCTTGGCCAGCAGCCAGGGACTGGCCGGCGACAGCCGCCCGCGCGGGCGCAGGTACAGCCGGTGTTCGAAGGCAGGCAGTGTGTCGATCTCGCCCGCCAGCAGCCGGCGCGCCGCATCGGGATGGGTGCAGAACGGCCGGGCCAGGCCGATCAGGTCGGTGTCGCCGCTGGCCAGCGCCGCTTCCATGCCGGCGCGCGTGCGGAACCCGCCGGTGACCATCATCGGCATCGTCGCCACCCGCCGGATCGCGGCCGCGTAATCCAGGAAATAGGCTTCGCGCACCCGCGTGCTGGCGCGCACCTGCACCGCGTCGTCGTCGCGGCCCGACACGCCCAGCAGGCGCGGCTGCTCGTAGTTGCCGCCGGAAATCTCCAGCAGGTCAATGCCCGCGCCGTTGAGCAGGCCGACCACGCCCAGGCAGTCCTCGTGGCTGAAGCCGCCCTTGCGGAAATCGTCGGAATTGAGCTTCACCGAGACCGGGTAATCGGGCCCCACCGCCGCGCGCACGGCCCGCACGGTCTCGAGCAGGAAGCGGGCGCGGTTGGCCAGCGAGCCGCCCCAGGCATCGGTGCGGCGATTGGTCACCGGCGACAGGAAGCTGCTGAGCAGGTAGCCGTGGGCGCCATGCACCTGCACGCCGGTGAAGCCGCAGTCGCGGGCGATCACCGCGACCTGCGCGAAACGCTGCACCAGCTCCAGGATTTCGGCTTCCGTCAGCGCACGCGGTCGCGCGTAGTTGCCCAGCAGGTCGAGCTGCACGTCCGACGGCCCCACCGGTTGCCGCGTCACGTAGCGCGGCGACTGCCGGCCGGCGTGCGAGACCTGCATCCACAGCCCGTTGCCGCCTACCGTGCCGGCCGACGCCCAGGCCCTGAGCCGCGCGATCGCCTCGGCATCCACGCTGGGCGGATGGCGCGGATCGATGGCGACATTGCCCGGCCGCTCCAGCACATGCCGGTCGATCATCACGTTGCCGGTGATGTGCAGGCCGGCGCCGCCCTCGCTCCAGGCCCGGTAAAGGCGCACGTGGCGATCGGTCGCGCGCAGCCGGCCATCCCCCAGGCCCTCGGTCATCGCGGCCTTGCACAGGCGGTTGGGCAGCACGGCGCCGCAGGGCAGGCGCAGGGCTTGGGACAGCGGGTCGGTCATCTTGCACTCCCGGGCCGGATGGCCCATTAGACCGCATGCGGGCGGCCACGGGTCACCCGGGTGGCCCTTGGGTTGTGCTTAAATCGAGGGGTAATCCACAGGGGAGCGGAAGCGATGCGTGAGTCCCAACTGGCCGGCAGGCTGTCCCTGCTGGTGGCGGTGTTCGCCGGGCTGTTCCTGGTGTTCGGCTTCACGACCTGGCGCACGCTGGAACAGGTGCGGGTGAAGGGCCCGATCTACACCGAGATCGTGCTGGGCAAGGACCTGATCGCCGACGTGCTGCCGCCGCCGGCCTACATCATCGAGTCCTACCTGCTGACCCTGCAGATGGTGGACGAGACCGATCCCACCCGCATCTCGCAGCTGATCGAACGCGGCGACCAGCTGCGGCTGGACTTCGAGTCGCGCCAGGAGTTCTGGAAGCGCACGCTGGACAAGAACGAGCTGGGCGACCTGATGACGGTGCAGGCCAACCGCGCCGCCATCGAATTCTTCCGCGTCCGGGACGAGCAGTTCGTGCCGGCGGTGCGCGCCGGCGACCGCGACCGGGCCCGCGCGCTGCTGGTGCCGATGGGCCGCAGCTACGACACCCACCGCCGGGCCATCGACCGCGTGGTCGAGATCGCCACCCAGAACAACATCAACTTCGAGCGGGTGGCCGACGAGGTGATCGGCGAACAGAGCCGCACCCTGCTGATCCTGGGCGGCGCCATCCTGCTGGTGGTCGGGTTCATGGCCGTCTATGCCAACCGCTCGGCGCGGCAGCTGTCCTCGCGCATCCAGATGGCGGCCGACGTTGCCCACCGGGTCGCCTCCGGCGACCTGGCCACCGAGGTGCCGCCCGGCAACGACACCGACGAGGCCGGCCGCCTGCTCAAGGCCATCAGCGGCATGACCCAGAGCCTGCGCGCCCTGGTCACCCGCGCCAAGCAGGCGTCCATCGAGCTGATGAGCACGGCCACCGAGTTCGCCGCCACCAGCCGCCAGCAGGAAGCCACGGTGCAGAGCTTCGGCGCGTCCACCAACCAGATCGCCGCCGCGGTGAAGCAGATCAACGCCACCAGCGCCGAGCTGCTGTCCACCATGGAAGGCGTGAACGCCGTGGCCAGCCAGACCGCCGACCTCGCTGAGGATGGGCAGGCGGGCCTGCGCAATCTCGACACCACCATGGACCGCCTGGCCCAGGCCGCCAACACCATGGCGGCGCGGCTGGCCGCCATCCGCGAGGAGGCGGCCGAAATCACCGGCGTGGTCACCACCATTTCCAAGGTGGCCGACCAGACCAACCTGCTGTCCATCAATGCCGCCATCGAGGCCGAGAAGGCCGGCGAACAGGGCCTGGGCTTCCTGGTGCTGGCGCGCGAAATCCGCCGCCTCGCCGACCAGACCGCGGTGGCCACGCTGGACATCGAGCAGATGGTGAAGCAGATGCAGAACGCGGTGTCCGCGGGCGTGATGGAGATCGACCGCTTCGCCGAGGAAGTTCGCAGCGGCGTCGGCAACGTGGTGCGCGTGGGCGGCCAGTTTGGCCAGATCATCAGCCAGGTCAAGACGCTTTCCGAGCGCTTCGACGCGGTCAACCACGGCATGCGCAGCCAGGGCCAGGGCGCGCGCCAGATCGGCGACGCCATGGGCCAGCTGATCGACGGTGCCCGCCAGACCTCGGTGTCCCTGCGCGAGTTCAACAGCGCCACCGAAAGCCTGCGCGACGCGGTGTCGGTGCTGAAGCAGGAAATCGCCCAGTTCAACGTCGGCAACTGAGTCCAAAGCGCGACGATGCTGGCGATCGCATTCCAGGTGGGCGAGCTGCGGCTGGCGCTGCCGGCCTCGTTCGTGGTGGAACTGCTGCCGCGGCGCACCCTGCGCCCGCTTGCCCTGGCGCCCGATGGCGTCATCGGCCTGCTGCCCTTCCGCGGCACGCTCACGCCGGTGGTGGACCTGTGCCGGCTGGCCCTGGGCCGCGATTCGCGGCCGCTGCGTTCGACCCGCCTGATGGTGCTGTCGCTGCCGCAGGACCCGGGCCAGCGCCTGGTCGGCCTGCTGGCCGAAAACGTGCTCGACCTGGTGGCGATGGGCGACACCCTGCCCGGCCTGGCGGTGGCCGGTGCGCCCTGGCTGGGCGAACACCTGGCGCACAGCGCCGGCCTGCCCCAGCTGGTGGACCCGATGCAGCTGCTCCCGGCCGAGCTGGCCGCGCTCTACCAGCAGGCCGCCCCGGCATGAGCCGCGCCGCGCTGCTGGACCTGCTGCAGACGCGCCTGGGCCTGGACCCGGGCACGCTGGGCGCGCGCGTGGTGGACGATGCCTTCGCCGACGCCCGCCGCGCGCTGGCGGCGGCCGACGATGCCGCGCTTTACCGCAAGGTGCTGCTCGACGCCGAGGCCTTCGGTGAATTCTGCGAATGTTTCGTCGTGCCCGAGACCTGGTTCTTCCGCGCCGCCGAACAGTTCCAGGACCTGGCCCGCCATGCCCGCGAACAGCCGGCACGGCGACCGCTGCGCGTGCTCAGCCTGCCCTCCTCCACCGGCGAGGAGGCTTACTCGGCGGCCATCACCCTGCTCGAGGCCGGGCTGGCGCCTGCCGACATCGACGTGCTGGGCATCGATGTCTCGCAGGCCGCGATCCGCCGCGCGCAGGCCGGCGTGTTCCGCCGCAGTGCACTGCGTGGCCAGCCGGTGCCGACGCCCTGGCTGCACGAAGCGGCCGACGGCAGCCTGCAGGCCGACCCGGTGCTGCGCCGCTGCGTTCGCTTCCGGGTGGGCAATGCGCTCGATCCCGGGCTGCTGCGCGCGGAAGACCCGTTCGACGTGGTGTTCTGCCGCAACCTGCTGATCTATCTGCACCCGGAAGCGCGCGGGCAGCTGCTGCACACTTTGCTGTCGGCGTCGCAGGTGCCGGCCCTGGTGCTGGCCGGCCAGGCGGAAGTGCTGAGTTCGATGTCGGATGCGCTGCAGCCTTACGAAGGCGGCTGCCCGCTGAGCTTCATCCATGGCGGGCCGCGGGCCGCGGCCAGCGTGGGGTCGGGGCGGTCCGCCGCGCCACGCCGGCAGGCCACCGGCACGATGGAACGGCTGTCGTCGACCGGCGCGCGAAGCCGCTCGGTCCCCGCCCCGGCCCGTGAGCCGGCGCCTGCCGTGCCGCGCGGCGATGCGACGTCCCAGGGAGGGGCACCCCCGCGCGAACGCGCGTCCGTCCCGTTGGTTGCCGATGCCGTCGCCGCGCCGGACGACGCCATCCGGCTTGCACACGACCTCGCCGATGCCGGCCACGTGGACCAGGCCCGCGCCGCCTGCCTGCTGCACCTCGCGCGTCAGCCGGCCGATGTCGCTGCGCTGTATCTGCTGGGCCTGCTTGAGTCCGCGTCCGGGCATGCCGATGCCGCCGACCGCGCGTTCACGCAGGTGCTCTACCTCGACCGCAACCACCTGGACGCCATCGAACAGCGCATCGGCCTGGCCGAACGCCGGGGTGCCGGTGACCAGGCGCGCGACCTGCGCGCGCGCGCCGCCCGCCTGCGCCAGCGCCATCGCGAGGCCTCGCCGTGACCGGCCTGCCCGCCAACTGCTGGCGCGTGATCGGCGTGCAGGGCGGCGACCAGAGCTGCGAACGCCTGCTGGAAGTCCTGCACTGCCGCAACTGCCCGATCTACGCGGCCGCGGCACGGCAGCTGCTCGACCGCGAATCACCGCTGGAGGACAGCGACGAGATCCCGTCCGACACCCGCCGCGCCACCAGCACGCGCACGGCGCTGGTGTTCCGCCTGGGACAGCAGTGGCTCGGGCTGCCGCCCGGCCTGGTGGCGGAAGTCGCGGCCAACCCGCCCGTGCGTCGGCTCGCGCACCGCACGGACGGCCGCATCGAGGGTGTGGTGAACGTGCGCGGCGAGCTGCGCCTGTGCGTGTCGCTGGTCGAGCTGCTGGGCCTGGGCCGCCGCGATCCGGGCGGCGCCACCGCGCGCCTGGTGCTGGTGGAAGACGAGAGTGGCCCGCTGGCGTTCCGCTGCGACGAAGTGCGCGGCCTGCTGCCCTATTCCGACGATGCCGTCGAACCGCCGCCCGACACGCTGCGGGCGCCGCTGGATGCCTGCGTGCGCGCGATGATGCCGACTGCGTCGGGGCACGTGGCCTTGCTGGATGCGGACGCGGTGACCCGCCTGCTGCGGTCGGCGGTGTTCGAATGAAGGCATTGTGGCCGCTGATGCAGGAGGAACTGGCGCGCCTGCTGCCGCAGCTGCGCCGTTTCGCCGATGCGCTGGCGCACGGCGAGGACGGCGCCGCCGCCGCGCAGTGGCAGCGTCGCCTCGCCGGCTTCCAGGGCGCCACGCGCGCGCTGGGCGACACGCCGCTGCCGGCGGTGATCGAGCGAATGCAGGGCCTGTGGCAGGGCGTCGGCTCGCGCGAGGAACACGTGGCGCAGGCGCGGCGCTGGATGGACGCGCTCACGGCCATCGCTGCCCAAGAATTCGAGCCGGCCATCGCCGCCCTGCAGGCCTTGGCCAACGAACCGGCCGCGATCGCGGTGCCCGCGCCGGCCGCCGTGCCCGCGGGCGTGGACGCGCGCCTGCGGGCCCTGTTCGCGACGGAAGTGGACGACAAGTGCAACGCCATGGAGCGTGTGCTGCTGCAGCTGGAGCAATCACCCGAGCGGCTCGAGCTGGTGGCGCCGCTGATGCGCGCCGCGCACTCGATCAAGGGCGCGGCCCGCGCCGTGCGCAACGAGGACGCGGTGCGGCTGGCGCATGCGCTGGAAGACTGCCTGAGCGCCGCGCAAAAGCGCGCGCTGCCGCTGGACGCCGAACGCCTGGATCTGGCGCTGCGTGCGGTGGATCGCCTGCGCCGGCTGGGCACCGACGATTCGCCGGCCGCGCGCCAGGCCGCCGCGGAACTGTGCACGGCGCTGCTGGCGGCCCCGGGTCCGGCCGCGCCCGCGACCGCGCCCGGTGCCGCCACGCTGGCGGCACCGGTGCCGACCTACATCGACGTGGAGGACACCGACCCGATCCTGCGCGTGCGCGCCAGCCACGTCGGCCGCCTGATCGCGCTGGCCGGCACCGGCATGGTCGAAAACCGCCGCCTGCGTCCGTTCGGCGAACGCCAGCAGCGCCTGCGCCGCGATCTCGCGGCGGCCTCGCGCCTGCTCGACGAGTTGCACCACGAACTCGGCGCCCCCAGCCCGCAGACGCCCGTGGGCAGCCAGCTGGCGGGGCTGCGCCAGCAGCTGTCGTCCTCGCGCGGCACCATCAACCAATGGCTGGACGAGTTCGGGGCCTACGAGCGCGAATCGGCCGACCTCACCGAGCGGCTCTACCACCACGCGTCACAAACCCGGCTGCGGCCCTTCGCCGATATCGCCGAGTCCTACCCGCGCATGGTGCGCGACCTGTCGCGCCAGCTTGGCAAGCGTGCGCGTGCGGTGCTGTCGGGCGAGCAGCTGGCCGTGGACCGCGACGTGCTCGAGCGCCTGGACGCGCCGCTGACCCACCTGCTGCGCAACGCCCTCGACCACGGCATCGAGGATCCGGCCCGCCGGCTCGCGGCCGGCAAGCCCGAAGAAGGCCTGCTGAACATCGCTGCCAGCTATCGCGCCGGCATGCTGTCCATCGAGGTCAGCGACGACGGCGCCGGCATCGACTTCCAGCGCGTCCGCGCCAGGCTGCGCAGCGAGCGCGGACTGTCGGACGAGGAGGCGGCGGCGCTGGACGAGGACACTTTGTCGGAATCCCTGTTCGCGGCCGGGTTCACCACGCGCGAGGAAGTCAGCGAGATCAGCGGGCGTGGGGTGGGCCTGGACGTGGTGCGGCAGATGCTGAAGCAGCTCGAGGGCAGCGTGCGCCTGCACTCCACGCCGGGCGCCGGCACCCGGTTCAGCCTGCTGGTGCCGATTTCCCGCGCCGTCACCCGCGCGGTGGCCGTGGGCGTGGCCGGCGAAACCTACGCTTTCCCGCTGCTGCGCATCGAACGCCTGGTGCGCGCCTCGCCCGACCAGATCCACCGCCGCGAAGGCATGCAGTACCTGGCGCTGGAGGGCCAGAACATCGGCCTGGTGCCCTTGGCCGAACTGCTGGACCTGGGCAACACGCGCGGCGGCGGCGAAGGCACGGACATCGTGGTGGTGGCGCAAGACGGCCGTCGCGCCGGCTTCGCGGTGGACTCGGTGCTCGGCGAATTCGACCTGGCCACCCGCCCGCTGGACGCGCGCCTGGGCCGGGTCGCCGACCTGGCCGCGCTGGCGCTGATGCCCGACGGCGCGCCGGTGGTGCTGCTGGACACCGAAGACCTAATGCGCGGCGCGCTGGAGCGCGAGCGCCAGCATGGCCGCCTCGCGGGCCAGGGCGACGAGGCGGACGCCAGCCGGCGGCGTCGCGTGCTGGTGGTGGACGACTCGATCTCGGTGCGCGAGCTGGTGCGCCAGCTGCTGTCGGCCAAGGGTTTCGACGTGGAGGTGGCTGTGGACGGCATGGACGCCTGGATGCGCCTGCGTGAATGGCCCTGCGATCTGGTGGTGACCGACGTGGACATGCCGCGCATGGACGGCATCGAACTGACCCGCTCGATCAAGCAGGACCCGCGCCTGCGCAACCTGCCCGTGGTGATCGTGTCCTACCGCGACCGGCCCGAAGACCGCAGCCGTGGCCTGGAAGTGCACGCCGACGCCTACCTCACCAAGAGCGATTTCCAGGAACATGGCTTCCTGGACGTCGTGCACTCCCTCATCGGCGACGCCGAGGCCCCGGAATGAAACTCGCCATCGCCCACCGCGACCGCCTCGTGCGCGAAGCCCTGCGCCGCACCCTGTCACGCAGCGACCACGAACTGCTTTGGCAGGCCGCGGACCGCACCGAACTCGAGCGCGAATGCCGCCGCCAGCCCCCCGCCCTGCTGCTGGTCGAGCTCGAGCTGCTGGGCCGCCGGGCCGAACACCTGCCGCGCCTGATCGAAGGCGGCATTTCGGTGATCGCGCTGGCGTCCAGCCAGGCGGCGGGCGACGGCTACGAGGCGCTCGGGCTGGGCGCCCTGGGCCTGATCGAGCCGCCGCGGCTGGACGAGAGTGGTGAACTGATCGGAGGCCAGCGCACGCTCACGCGCATCCAGCGCCTGGCCAGCCTGGTCGGTCCGGCCGGCATCGGCAGCCCGGCCGCCACCGCCGCCCCCAGCACGCGGCAGCCGCCGATCATCGCGCTCGGCGCCTCCACCGGCGGCCCCCTCGCGCTGGCCAAGGTACTGGCCAGCCTGCCGACCGACCTGCAGGCCGCGGTGCTGATCGTGCAGCACATCGAAAGTGAATTCACCAGCGGCCTGGCCGAGTGGCTGGGCAGCCAGAGCAAGCTGCCGGTGTCGGTGGCCGAACGGGGCGACACGCCGCGCGCGGGCCGTGTCTACGTCGCCGGCAGCGGCGGCCACCTGGTGCTGCTGCCCTCGCTGCAGTTCAGCCGCCAGGCCGCGCGCGCGAGTGAGCTGCACGTGCCCAGCGTCGATGCACTGTTCACCAGCCTGGCCCTGCACGCGGCGCCGGGCGTGGCCGCCCTGCTGACCGGCATGGGCAGCGACGGCGTCGCGGGCCTGGGCGAGATGCGCCGGCGCGGCTGGCACACGCTGGCGCAGGACGAACGCAGCAGCGTGGTGTACGGCATGCCGCGCGCGGCGATGGAATCGGGCGCCGCGCAGCAGGCGCTGGACCTGGCGGCGATCGGACCGGCGCTGGTGCGCCAGCTGGCGAAGGGGCGCGCGTGATGGACGAGACCCTGCGCGTGCTGATCGTCGACGACCAGCCGATCATCCTGGAGGCGGTGCGCTCCATGCTGGCGCTGGCCCCCGAACTCGAGGTCACCACCACCTCCGATGCCGACGGCGCCATCGTGCTGGCCCTGCAGCTGCGGCCGCACGTGGTGCTGCTGGACTTGAACATGGAGCCGGTGGACGGACTGGAAGTCCTGTCGCGCCTGCGCGCCGATCCCGATCTCACCGACGTGTCCGTGGTGATGCTGTCCGCGGCCGAGGAGCCCGAAACCAAGGTGGAGGCCTTCCGCCGCGGCGCCAACGATTACGTGGTCAAGCTGCCCAGCCCGCTCGAGCTGGTCGCGCGCGTGCGCTACCACGCGCGCGCGGCCGCGGCCGCCGAGGCGCGCGAGGCCGCGTTCCAGGCCCTGATCGAAAGCCGGGCGGCGCTGGAGGCGCGCAACCAGCAGGTGGAAAGCCAGAAGGCGCAGCTGGAGCTGATGAATCGCGAACTGACCGAGGCCAGCCTGACCGACGCGCTGACCGGGCTGCGCAACCGTCGCTACCTGAAGTTTTTCCTCGAGCAGGCGCCGAACCTGCCGCAGCCCCCGACCGAACGACGGCACCGCGCGCCCGGCCATTTCACTTTCTGCCTGTTCGACCTGGACCACTTCAAGCAGATCAACGACCGCTACGGCCACGAGACCGGCGACGCCGTGCTGGTGGAGGTGGCCCGCCGCCTGCGCCAGAACCTGCGCGAGAACGACGGGCTGCTGCGCTGGGGCGGCGAAGAATTCCTGGTGGTCGGCCACGGCTACGACTACGAGGGCGCGCGTGATTTCGCCTACCGCGTGCTGCACAGCGTCAGCGAAACCCCGATGCGCCTGCCGGGCGGGCTCAGCCTGCGCGTCACCTGTTCGCTCGGCTACGCGCCCCTGCCCTGGGTGGGCAGCGACGGCGCGCAGCTCAGCCGAGACCAGGTGCTGAACCTGGCCGACGTGGCGCTGTACCTGAGCAAGCTCGAAGGCCGTAATCGCGGCTACGGCGTGTTTCCGGGCCCCGACCAGGACGTGGTCGGCCGGCTCTCCGACCTGGGCCTGGACCCGCACTCGCTGCGACAGGAAAACGGCAAGGGCGTGCAGCTGGTCGCGCTTGCCGGCCCGGTGACAACGCCTTGACTGCCGATCCGGTTCCGCCCACTGCGGCGGCACCCCCTCTTCTTCCCGACAGGACTCCGCCATGCATCCCTACATCGCCCTGATCACCCTGCTCACCGTGCTGCTGCTGATGGCCACCCTGATCATGGTGGGCCGCGCCCGCGGCCGCTACGGCATCAAGGCACCGGCCACCACCGGCCACGAGGGTTTCGAGCGCATCTTCCGCGTGCAGGGCAACACCCAGGAGGCGGCGCTGATGTTCCTGCCCGCGCTGTGGGTCGCGGCGGAGTTCGGTGCGGTGTGGCTGGCCGCCACCCTCGGCGCGCTGTGGCTGCTGGGACGCGTGTGGTACGTGCTGGCCTATGCCAACCCCGCCAGGAGCCGCGCGATGCCCTTTACCGTCGCCGGCCTGGCGAACGTGGTGCTGGTGGCACAGGGACTGTGGGGCGTCATCTGGACCTTCGTGCTGGCCTGACGGCCCGGCCACCGGAACGGCGGGCCGCTGCGGGCCCGCCGTCGACCGCCACGCCTGGGCGCTTCACGCGTGCTGGGCAGTCTTGACCAGCAGGTGCTTGGCCAGCGTGCCGTGCAGCCAGCCGACCAGCTTCGCCAGGTGCAGGGTCAGGAACAGGCCCAGCACGCCGACCAGCAGAAGCAGCGGCAATTCCCACATCGCCGGCAGCGTGACGTACCAGTCCACGTCCAACATGCCGATGCCCAGGATTTCCGCCAGCGCCACCACGAAGGCGGCAATCAGGCCCAGGGACACCGACAGCAGCGTCACCGCGACCGTGAAGTAGACGATGCCCAGCGGCAGCATCAGCAGCATGTACAGCATCGTCGTCCAGGTGCGCGGATCGGTGAACATGCGGCCGATGCGCGTCATCAGCGGCAGCCCGCGCTCGGCGTACAGCGGCCGGCGCGGCATGCGCTCGCCCAGCATCACTTCCACCAGCCGGCCTTCGACCAGCGACAGCAGCCGCACGACGCCCAGGAACAGGATCACGAACGGGATGCCGATGATCAGCACGGCCAGCCCGGCCGACAGGCTCAGCCCGGTCACCACCACCGTGAAGTAGACGATGCCGGTGGCCATCGACAGCAGCATGTAGAACAGCGCCGTCCACGCCCTGGCGTCGGTCACGACGCCGAAGAATCCGCCCAGGGCGCTGCGCTGCGCCGGCTTCGGCGGCGGGCTCAGCGCCTTGCTCACCTGCACTTCCGTGTCGCGGTAGATGTCGGCCACTTCCTCGGGCGCGCCGTAGGTGGTGGCGATGTTGGCCAGCAGGGTGGCCTCGTCGGTGCCGGGGTTGTCCGCCAGTTCCGAGCGCAGGTATTCCTCGGCGTCGTACAGCGCGTCCTGCACCAGGGCGGGGTCGGCGCCGCGCAGCGCGTGCCGCAGCTGGTCGAGGTAGTCGGGGATGGTTTTCGGGGTGGCGGCATTCATCGCAGGTTTCCTTCCAGCACGGAATCGACGGATCGGCGGGTGGTTTGCCAAGTGGCGGCCCAGTCGGCCAGTACCTGGCTGCCCAGCTCGGTGATGCGGTAGTAGCGGCGCGGCGGGCCAGAGACCGAGGGCTCGACGTGGCTCTCGGCAAGGCCGGCGGCGCTGAGGTTGCGCAATACCGGGTAGAGCGCGCTCTGCTTGCCCACCAGCAGCGGGTCGCCGGTGAGCTCGAGCCGCTTGGCGATCTGGTAGCCGTACAGCGGCTCGGTGGACTGCCCCAGCACCGCCAGCAGCACCAGGGAGACGGTGCCGGCACTGAGCTCCTTCTGGAATTTCTTCACGTGGCTTTCGGTTTCGACCATGCCCCTGCCCTCGACTGCCGGATACAGCCCACTTGGCTATATCGTTAAGTCCACACTAGCTGCCGGCACGCGGGACGCGCAGTGCCGGAAGTCAGGGTGGTAGTGTTTAGGCAGGCCCCGACCCCCAGGAGAGTTCCTCGATGAGCCCCGCGTCCCTGTCCGGCCCGATGCCCACGGTGTTCCTGGGCCACGGTTCGCCAATGAACGCCATCGAGGACAACCAGTGGCGGCGAAGTTGGCAGGTCCTGGGCCAGCGCCTGCCCCGGCCCAAGGCCATCCTGTGCATCTCCGCGCATTGGGAAACCCAGGGCATCTACGTCAGCGCCGCCGAGCGGCCCGACACCATCCATGATTTCCACGGATTCCCGCGTGCCCTGTTCGACGTGCGCTATCCCGCGCCCGGCAGCCCGGCGCTGGCCCATCGCGTCGCCGAGCTGATCCCGCAGCCGCGCGTGCACCTGGACAGCCACCGCGGCCTGGACCACGGCGCCTGGGGCGTGCTGCGGCCGATGTACCCCGAGGCCGACATCCCGGTGGTGCAGATGAGCCTGTCCATACTGCAGCCCGGCGCCTGGCACTACGACATCGCCAAACAGCTGGCGCCGCTGCGCGACGAAGGCGTGCTGGTGGTGGGCACCGGCAACATCGTGCACAACCTGCGGCTGTGGCGGCAGAACAAGCCCGAGCCCTATGACTGGGCGCTGCGCTTCGACGAGGACATCGCCGAGCGCATCGCCGAAGGGCACCACGAAGGCATGCTGGGCTACGAGACCCTGGGCCCCGACGCGCACCTGGCCGTGCCGACGCCCGAACACTACCTGCCCCTGCTGTACGTGCTCGCGCTGCAGCGTCCCGAGGACAAGGTGGAATTCTTCAACGAGTCGGTATCGGGATCGATCTCGATGCGTTCCGTGCTGATCGGCGCCGACTGAGCCGGGGAGGCGCGCGTGCAGGACAATCCGCTGCTGGTGCTGTTCCTTCCGCTCGCGCTGGCCGTGGTGATGGCCGGCCTGGGACTGCACCTGACCCTGGCCGATTTCCGCCGCGTGCTGAAGATGCCGCGCGCGGTGCTGCTGGCGCTGGCCGTGCAGTCGCTGCTGCTGCCGCCGCTGGCCTTCCTGGTGTGCCGCGCCTTCAACCTGCCCGGTGAGCTGGCGCTGGGGCTGGTGCTGCTGGCGGCGTCGCCCGGCGGCGTCACGGCCAACCTGTTCAGCCATCTCGCGCGCGGCGACGTCGCGCTCAACATCACGCTCACCGCCATCAACAGCCTGCTGGCCCTGCTGACGCTGCCGCTGTGGACCGCGCTGGCGCTGTCGGTGTTCCTGGGCGCCGAGGCCAGCGTGCCGCCGCCCATCGGCAAGGTGATGGAAGTGGCCGTGCTGGTGATCGTGCCGGTGGCCCTGGGCATGGCGCTGCGCGGCTGGCAGCCGGCGCTGGCCGACGCCGCCGAGAAACCCGTGCGCACGCTGTCCTCGCTGCTGCTGGGCGTGCTGATTGTGATGGCCTTCATGTCCGAGTGGGAAATGGTGAAGCAGTTCGCGCCGGTGGTCGGCCTGGCCTGCGTCGTGTTCAACCTGATCAGCCTGCTGTCGGGTTACTTCGCGTCCCGCGCCGCGCGCCTGGCCGAGCCGCAGGCGATCGCCATCAGCTTCGAGATCGGCATCCACAACGGCACCCTGGCCATCTTCATCGCCATCGAAGTGCTGCAGCGCTCGCAGGCGGCGATCGCGCCGGCGGTGTATTCGCTCAGCATGTACCTCACCGCCGCGCTCTTCGCGCTGTGGCTGCTGCGCCGGCGCCAGGCACCCGCGCCGCCATGAGCAAGACCTACGACCGCCGCTACTTCGACACCTGGTACCGCCAGCGCGACCTGGGCGGCAAGGCCGCGCTGGCGCGGAAAGTGGCGCTGGCGGTGGCGGTGGCCGAACTGCACCTGGGCCGCCCGGTGCGATCGGTGCTGGACGTGGGCTGCGGCGAAGGCGCCTGGCGCGCGCCGCTGCTGGCCCTGCGTCCGAAGCTGCGCTACATGGGCGTGGATTCGAGCGATTACGCCATCCGCCGGCACGGCCTGCGCCGCAACCTGCACTGGCTGCCGTTCGGCGACCTGGCCGCACTGCCGCCTGGCAAGCCGGTGGACCTGCTGGTGTGCTCGGACGTGATGCACTACCTGCCCGACGACGAACTGCTGCGCGGCCTGGCCGAATTCTCGCGCCTGTGCTCGGGCGTGGCCTTCCTGGAAGTGTTCGCCGAAGGTGACGACATCATCGGCGACCTGCACGAGATGCGCCGCCGGCCCGCGGCCTGGTATCGCCGCGCCTTCGCCCGGGCCGGCTTCACGGCCGTCGGCTCGCAGGCCTACCTGAGCCGCGAGCTGGCCGCGGCCGCCACGGCGCTGGAACTGGCCGCGAAGTGAGC
Source organism: Arenimonas sp. MALMAid1274 (assembly GCF_049195245.1). Lineage (NCBI taxonomy): Bacteria > Pseudomonadati > Pseudomonadota > Gammaproteobacteria > Lysobacterales > Lysobacteraceae > Arenimonas > Arenimonas sp. MALMAid1274. The sequence continues at coordinate 120,645 of NZ_JBMIRR010000027.1, read as the reverse complement.
GACACGCCCTACGCCGACCTCGACCCCGACCGCATCCTGGACGCCATCGAGTCGCTGGGGCTGCGCAGCGACGGCCGCGTGCTCGGGCTCAACAGCTACGAAAACCGCGTCTACCGGATCGGCATGGAGGACGGGCCGCCGCTGGTGGCCAAGTTCTACCGGCCCGGCCGCTGGACCGACGAAGCAATTGACGAGGAGCACAGCTTCGCGGCGCAGCTGCAGGCCGCCGACCTGTCGGTGGTGGCGCCGCTGCACCATGCCGGCCGCAGCCTGCACCACCACGGCGGCCATCGCTTCGCGCTGTTCCCGCTGCGTGGCGGCCACGCCCCGGAGCCCGGCGACCGCGAAACGCTGCGCCACATCGGCCGCGTGCTCGGCCGCCTGCATGCGGTCGGTGACGGCGAACGCTTCCGCCACCGCGGCGCGCTGACCCTGGACAGCCACGGCCACGATCCCATCGACTACCTGCTGGATGAAGGCTGGATTCCGCCCGAGCTGGAAGGCAACTTCGAATCGCTGGCCGAGGCGCTGCTCGATGCCATGCACGACTGCCACGACCGTGCCGGCGACGTGCACATGCTGCGCATCCACGGCGACATCCATCCCGGCAACATCCTGTGGCGCGAGGACCAGGCGCACTTCGTCGACCTCGACGACACCCTCACCGGCCCGGCGGTGCAGGACCTGTGGATGCTGGCGGGCCGGCGCGAGGACAGTGCCGAACCCCTGCGCTGGCTGCTGGAGGGCTACGAGCAGTTCCGCCCCTTCGACCGCCGCGAGCTGCACCTGATCGAACCCCTGCGCACGCTGCGCCTGCTGCACTACAACGCCTGGATCGCCCGGCGCTGGCACGACCCGGCCTTCCCGGTGGCCTTCCCCTGGTTCCAGGCCCCACGCCACTGGGAATCGGTGATCACGCAGATGCAGGAACAGCTGGCCGCGCTGCAGGAAGCGCCGCCGGACCCGGACTGACCGTCGCGCGGCGATGCGCTAGTCTTCGGCAACCTCGAATGGAGCGCGCCCGATGGCCCCGATGCGACCCCTGCTGCTCGTCCTGGCCCTGGCCAGCCTGCCCTGCGCCGCCGCCGATGACGCGCCGCCCAAGGGCCGCACGATGCAGGAGGTGCTGGACGCCTCGCAGCCTTCGGACTGGCGCCGGCTGGACCCGGAGCACACGCTGTACCTGGAGCTCGACAGTGGCCGCGTGGTGATCGAGCTGGCGCCCGCCTTCGCGCCGCGGCACGTCGCCAACATCCTCACCCTGGTGCGCGGCAAGTACTACGACGGCCTGAGCATCAACCGCTCGCACGACAACTTCGTGGTGCAGTGGGGCGACGCCGAGGCCGAAGACCCGAAGAAGGCGCGCCCACTGGGCGAGGCGGCCGCGAAGCTGCCCGCCGAGTTCACCCGCCCCGCGCAGGGCCTGGCCTTCACCCGCCTGCCCGACGTGGACGGCTGGGCACCGCAGGTGGGGTTCGCCGCGGGCATGCCGGCGGCGCGCGACCCGGAGGCCGGGCTGGCCTGGGCCGCGCACTGCTACGGCACGGTCGGCGCCGGCCGCGGCGGTCCGCCCGACAGCAGCAACGGCACCGAGCTGTACGTGGTCACCGGGCAGTCGCCGCGCCAGCTGGACCGCAACATCACCACCGTGGGACGCGTCGTGCAGGGCATGGAGCGCCTGAGCGTGCTGCCGCGCGGCACGGGGCCACTGGGCTTCTATGAAAAGCCGGAACAGCGCACGCCGATCCGCGCGATCCGCCTGGCCGCTTCGGTGCCGGAAGCCGAGCGCGAGCAGATCGAGGTGATGCGCACCGACACGCCGACGTTCGAGGCGCTGGTGGAATCGCGCCGCAACCGCCGCGACGACTGGTACCTGCATCCGGCCGGCCACATCGACCTTTGCAACGTACCGGTGCCCGTTCGCGCAACTACGCCCGCGAAGGACTAAGCCTTCAGTCCACCGCGCGCAGGCCGGCCACCACCGCCGGCACGCGCGCCTGCAGCGGCTCGCTGCCACTTTCGCGCAGGCCCACGTACAGCGCCAGCAGGAACATCCGCGTGTTGTGGCGGCGGGCCAGTCCGGCCTCGGAGCCGTACGCCTCCGACCAGGCCTTCATCGGCGCGGGGGCAGTGATGCGCGTGATCCACGCGGACCATTCCGGTTCGTCGTGCAGGCCACGCTGCAGTACGAACAGCACCGGACGCGAGAGCCGCTCGGCTTCGCCATGGTGGTAGGCCGGTGCGCCCGGCGGCGCCACCTGCGAGGCCACCGCTTCCAGCTCGCGCGAGAGCTGCCGCTTGTCGAGCGCGGGATTCAAGGCCAGCTGCATCAGCAGGTCGGCACCGTGCGCCACGCCGTGGCGCCAGCCTTCGCGATCGTCGAAACCGCGGTAGTCGCGCACGCCCTCCAGGTAGCGCGCGGATGCTTCCACCAGGCTTGCGCGCTGCGCGGGCGTCAGCCAGGCCGACACCCGGTCGGTGCGCGCGAGTTCCGACATCACCAGGGCCGCGAACGGTGCGCCGAAACCGTCGGGGTCGGCCGCGGCGGGGTCGATGCGCGGCAGCAGCACGGCAAGCAACTGCTCGCGCGTAGCCCGATCCAGCGCATCGGCCCGCAGCCACGCCGCGAGGGATTCGTAGGCGATGCCGTCGCGAAGCGACGGATCCGGATCCGCCAGGCAGTCCACCAGCGCCAGAGCCAGTGCCTGGCGCGCCGCGTCGTCGTCCACCTGGAAGGCCTTGGCTTTCAGCGCGGCCAACGAGGCACGGTCCTGCCCCGCAGGCGGACAGGCTGCCAGGGTCGCCGCGGCGGGCGCCAGCAGGCAGGCAAGCAGCAGGGCGCGGGGCGTGATGGCCATGGTCGGGTTCCCGTGGTTTTCGCCGCATGCTACGCCGGCACGAGGCGGCCGGCATGGGACAATGGGGCCGTGTCCACCGACCCCGCCATCCGCTGCGACCAGTGCCAGGCCTGCTGCTGCCAGCTGCCCGTGCTGGTGCTGCCCGGCGATGCGCCGCCGGAGCATTTCCTGGACCAGGACCGCGAGGGCTACCTGATCATGGCCAAGGCCGACGACGGCTGGTGCGTCGCGCTGGACCGCGAGCGCATGTGCTGCAGCATCTACGAGCAGCGGCCCTTCGTCTGCCGGGAGTTCGACATGGGCGGCGGCGACTGCCTCGAGGTGCGCGCCGATTGGCGCCGCATCGCGCTGAGCCTGCAGTGATGGCCTGGTTCGTGTATCTGATCGAATGCCAGGACGGCAGCCTCTACACCGGCGTCGCGGTGGACGTGGACAAGCGCTATGCCGCGCATGCCGCCGGCAAGGGCGCGCGCTACACGCGCTCGCATCCGCCGCGCCGGCTGCTGGCGCGCTTCGAACATGCCGACCGGTCCAGCGCGCTCAAGGCCGAGTACGCCATCAAGCAGCTCAGCGCCGCCGACAAGCGCGCCCTGGCGGCCAGCGCGGCGGTGCCGGCGTGACGCCCGCGGCCAGGGCGCAGTGGCAGATCCACGCCTGCGTGCTGCTGTGGGGGTTCACCGCCATCCTGGGCAAGGCCATCACCCTGCCCGCGATGGCGCTGGTGGTGTGGCGCATGGCCCTGGTCGCGGCGGCGCTGCTGCTGGTGCCGCGCGTATGGCGCGGCCTGCGCGCGATGCCGGTGCGCCTGCTGGGCATCTATGCCGGCATCGGTGCGCTGGTGGCGCTGCACTGGCTCACCTTCTACGGCTCGATCAAGTTGGCCAATGCCTCGGTGGCGGTGACCTGCATTGCCCTGGCCACGGTGTTCCTGCCGGTGGTCGAGCCCTGGGTCACCGGGCGCCGGTTCCAGCCGCGCGAACTGCTGCTGGGCATCGCCGTGGTGCCGGGCGTGGCCCTGGTGGTGGGCGGCGTGCCCGCCGGCATGCGCCTGGGCATCGTAGTGGGCACGATCTCGGCGGTGCTGGTGGCCATCTTCGGGGCGCTCAACAAGCGCTACGTCGAGCGCGCCGATGCGCTGACGGTCACCTTCGTCGAGCTGGGCGCCGGTGGCCTGCTGCTGGCGCTGGCGGCGCCGCTGATCCCCTGGTTCGGCTCGCCCTGGATGCTGCCGGGCCTGCACGACGGGGCGATGCTGCTGGTGCTGGCCCTGGCCTGCACCCTGCTGCCGTTCGCGCTGTCGCTGGTGGCGCTGCGGAACATGAGCGCGTTTGCGGCGCAGCTGGCGATCAACCTCGAGCCGGTCTACGCGATCGTGCTGGCGGTGCTGCTGCTGGGCGAGCAGCGCGAGCTGGGCGCGATGTTCTACGCGGGCGTGGTGATCATCCTCTCCGGCGTCTTCCTGCATCCGCTGCTGACGCGTGGGCCACGACACAAGCCCGATCCCGCCACCCTCGGTACGTCCGAGGCCAAGGCGCTGGACTGAAGCGGCGCGGACCTTTCAGCCGGCCTCGCGGCGCAGGCGCGGGGTGATCTCCAGCGTGGCCTCGCCATCCACCAGCTGCAGCACGCCGTCCTGAACCATCGCCTGCAGGTCCATGCCGCGCCGCAGCCATCCGGCCAGGGCCTTGCTGTCCTCGGCGGCGATGTCGATCACGCGCAGGTTCTTCAGGCGCGCCAGCGCGGCCTCGTTCTTCTCCCACCACAGGTCGGCGCCGCGGCCACCGTAGGTGAGCAGCACCACCTCGCGCGCACGACCACTGGCCTTGCGCAGGCGCGACTCGTCGGGCTGGCCCAGTTCCACCCACTGTTCGATCGCGCCCGTGAGGTCCTTGCGCCACAGGTCGGGTTCGTCGTCGGTGCTCAGGCCGCGCCCGAACTCCAGGCGCTCGTCGGCCAGCAGGGCGAAGGCCAGCAGCCGCACCATCAGGCGCTCGTCGGTTTCCGACGGATGCTGGGCCAGCACCAGCTCGTGGCCGGCGTAGTAGTTGCGGTCCATGTCGCTGACCTGCAGGGTGGCCTTGTACACGGTCGACTTGGGGGCCACGGCAACTCCAGGCGGGACAGGCGGGCGGGCAGACTGCGCGAGCCCGGCACCGATGTCCAGTGCGGGCGATTGCCAGCCGCGGGCCGGGCATGGACACTAGCGCCTGTATCGGGGGAAGGGGATGGCGGCGTGAGCGTTTACGACAAGATCAAGCAGATGTTCGGCTGGGGCGCCCGGCCCGCGCCGCGGCCCGCTGCCGAAGCCCCGGCCGATGGCGCCACGCCGGTCGCGGCGGCGCCCTCGGGCAACGAGCGCCGCGTCAAGGCGCGCGCCAACGCCCGGCCCGGCACCCGCATGCTGGTGATCGACGATTCGGCCACCATCGTCGCCCTGCTCTCGCGCATGCTGCGCCAGAACGGCTACACCGTGCTGGAGGCGGCCGATGCAGAGACCGGCCTGGACATCGCCCGCACCCAGAGCCCCGAGCTGATCTTCCTGGACATCGTGCTGCCCGGCATGGACGGTTTCGCCGCGCTGCGCCAGCTGCGCCGCGACCCGTTCACCCGCGAGGTGCCGGTGATCATGATCAGCGGCAACGAGCAGGCCACCGAGCAGTTCTACGTGCACCGCATCGGTGCCGACGACTTCATGAAGAAGCCGTTCGCGCGCGCCGAGGTATTCGCCCGCATCGAGCGGCTGCTCGACGCCCAGCAGGTGCCGCGGCGACTGCCGCCGGCCGGCGTGCAGGCGGCCGACACCGACGACGAGACCTCGCCGGCCTGAGTCAGTGGCCGGCCACCAGGCCGGCGATGAAATCCGCGGCCGGCTGCGCCCGGCCGATCGCATAGCCCTGCGCGTGGTCGCAGTTCAGTTCGGCCAGACGCTCCAGGGTGGCGGTGTCCTCCACGCCTTCGGCGACGACGCGGATGCCCAGGTGGTGGGCGAAGTCGATCATTGCCTTCACCAGCTGCAGCGAGCGCTCGTTGCCCAGCATGCCGGTGACGAAGGACCGGTCGATCTTGAGCTCGGTGGCCGGGAACTCGCGCAGGTAGGCAAACGACGAGTTGCCGACGCCGAAATCGTCGATGGAGACGCGCACGCCTTCGGCACTGAGCCGGTCCAGGATGCGGGCGCCCTTGTCGAGGTCGGCGATGATGGCGGTCTCGGTGACTTCGATCACCACGTCGTCGGCCGGCACGCCCCACAGCCGCAGCGCGCCGACCAGGTGTTCGACCAAACCACGCTCCGCAAAGGCCACGGCCGACAGGTTGATCGACACCGGCAGGCGAATGCCTGCCTCGCGCGCGTCCACCGCGTGCTGCAGGCTGGCGTTGATGCTCCAGCGGGTGAGCTCGGCGATCATGCCGGTGGACTCGGCCATCGGCACGAAGACCGCCGGGCTGATCGCGCCGCGGGTCGGATGCTGCCAGCGCGCCAGCGCTTCCGCGCCGGCGACGCGGCCGGCGCGCAGGTCCCACAGCGGCTGGAAGTGGATGCCCAGGTGCCCGGCCTGGATCGCCTCGCGAAGGTCCGCCGGCTCGATGCCGGTGTCGAACACCTGCGCCGGCGCCATCGCCATGCGGTCGGCCGCACCCAGGGCGAGCGCGAGGGAGGCTTCCGCATGCCGGCACAGCGAATCCGCGTCCAGCCCATGCTCGGGCGCCACCGCGATGCCCACTGCCACCGAAGCCAGCACCGGCCGGCCGTTGACCTCCAGCGTCTGCTCGAACTGCCGGAGCAGCCGCGATGCCGCCAGCACGGCGTGCTTGCCGTCGGGAATCACCGGCAACAGCACCGCGAAATCCGCGGGACCGATCTGGAACACCAGGTCGCCGGGCCGCAGTGCGGCCTGCACCATCGCCTGCACCTTCGCCACCAGCCGCTCGCCGTTGCCGTAACCGTTCTGGATGTTGAACTGGCGCAGGCCCTGCAGCCCCAGCATCAGCAGGCCCAGCGGCCGGCCGCTGGCCGTGCTGGCCTGCAGGTGCGGCCCCAGAGTCGCCATCAGCGCCGTGCCCGCGTTGGCGTAGCTGCCTGCGTTCATGCCAGGAACAGCTCGGCCGGATCCAGGCCGTAGGCGCCGGGCTCCAGCGCCGCGACGATCTTGGCGGCGCCGGCACCGGCCTTCTCGCCGCCCGCCGTCATCAGGTCCACGTCGCGGAACGGACGGTAGGGGTATTTGTTGGCATCCAGCAGCAGCATCACCCGCGGCAGCAGGCGACGCGCCTGGTTCTGCGCCATCACGATCGCCACCTCTCCCGTGCTCAGCTCCACCAGCGAGCCGGTGGGATACACGCTCAGGCACTGCAGGAACTGTTCCACCACCTCGCCCTGGTAGAGGCGGTCACTGGCACGGTAGACCTCCTGCAGCGCGTCGTGCCGGGACTCGCCCTTGCAGTGCGGGCGATCGCTGCTGATTGCGTCATAGGTGTCGATCACCGCGCCCATTCGGCCCGCAAGCGGAATGCGGTCACCGGCCAGGCGGTCGGGGTAGCCGCTGCCGTCGTGCCGCTCGTGATGGCAGCCGACCATGTCGCGCACCCACTTGCCACGGATGCCGGATTCGTCGATCACACGCAGGCCTTCGGACACATGGCTGCGCATGCGTTGTATGGATGCCGGCTCCAGTGGCCCTGCGTGGTTGAACAGGCTATCGGGCAGCGCGGCCTTGCCGACGTCGAGCAGAAAGCCGCCGGTGGCGAGTTCGACCAGGGTTTCCCGCGGCAGCGCCAGATGGCGTCCGAAGGCGGCCGCCAGCGCGCTGCAGTTCACCGCGTGGCTGTAGGCGTAGTCGTCGCGGCGCAGCAGGCTGATCAGCCAGAACAGCGCGTCGGCATTGCGCAGCAGGCTTTCGACCATGGGCTCCATCGCGTCGCGCACGGCCTGCGGCGACAACCGCTGGCCGGCGCGAACCGCCGCCTCGACACCCGCCGCCAGCCGATGCACGTCGGCATGGGCGGTGCGGGCGCGCGGCAATTCATCCTGTACCGCCACGGTGTTCCGGTAGGTGGGCCCACGGGGCGGGAATACCCCGGGGGCCGGACGCGGCAGCGACTGCAGGCCGGGGTCGGTCAACGGGCTCTTGAGCACGTCGATGAACACGCTGGTGCAATAGTTGCCCAGCAGCTCCACATCGTTGTCGGACTCGATGTAAAAACCCTGGAACGGAAATGGCGTGCCCACCCAGTCGCGGTCGAGGCGACTGACGAACATGCCCTTCTCCAGCAGACCAACCAGGATCCGCTTTTCTTCCAACGCCATGAGTCCCCACCGTCCCCCAACGGGCCGTCGCTACGTTAGCATGGCCGAACCCCTCGCGAGCCCATCGCAATGGCCAAGCCCTTGCTGGTTTTTGTCCACGGCTGGAGCGTGACGAACACCTCGACGTATGGCGAATTGCCCGCCCGGCTCAAGGCCGAGGCCGCGCGCGCCGGCGGACCGGCGCTGGACGTGGCCGAAGTGCACCTGGGCCAGTACGTGAGCTTCCGCGACGAAGTGAAGCTCGAGGACGTCGCCCGCGCGCTGGACCGCGCCCTGGCCGCCGTGCTCGCCGAAGCCGGCGCCGGTCGGCGCTTTGCCTGCATCACCCACAGCACTGGCGGCCCGGTGGTGCGTGAATGGCTCGACCGCTACTACGTGAAGACCGGGCGTCTTGCACAGTGCCCGCTGAGCCACCTGGTGATGCTGGCGCCCGCGAACTTCGGTTCGGCCCTGGCGCAGCTGGGCAAGAGCCGGCTCGGCGCGATGAAGGCCTGGTTCAATGGCGTCGAACCGGGCCAGGGCGTGCTGGACTGGCTGGAGCTGGCCAGCCCCGAGTCGATGGCGCTCAACCTGCGCTGGATCCAGGACTACCCTGCGCTCGACCTGATGCGCGGTGCGCGCCCGGTTTTCCAGTTCGTGCTCAGCGGAGACAGCATCGATCGAAAGCTTTACGACCACGTCAACGCCTACACCGGCGAGACCGGCGGCGATGGCGTGGTGCGGCTGGCCGCGGCCAACCTCAACGCCAGCCATGTCGTGCTGGCGCAGCCGCCGCTGGTGCCGGGCGAAGCGCTGCCGTCGGCGCGCAAGCGGCTGCGTTCGCTGCAGAAGGTGTCGGTCGCGCGCGCCGCGCCGACCGCGTTCAAGATCGTGCCGGGCGTCTCGCACAGCGGGCGCGAGCAGGGAATCATGGCCAGTGTGCGCAACGACGGCCGGCCCCATCCTACGGTGGACGCGGTGATCCGCTGCCTGGCGGTGCAGGATGCGGCTGGTTACGAGACGCTGCGGCGCGACTTCGATGCCGAGAACACGCAGCACCAGGCGCTGCCGCGACGGGTCGAGATCGAAAAGATTCCCGTGCTGCCCGACCGCGTCTACCTGCACGATCCGCACGCGATGGTGATCTTCCGCCTGATCGACGACAGCGGCACCCGCGTGCCCGAGATGAACCTGCTGCTCACCGCCGGACCCAATGCCGATCCCAATCAACTGCCCGAGGGTTTCCTCACCGACCGCCAGGGCAACCGCCGTGCGCCGGGCAATCTGTGTTTCTTCCTCAACCACGCGGCGCTGACCGGCTGCCCGGAAATACGCGACGCCGACGGTCGGCTGCGCCGTCCCGAGCTGGTGCCGCGGCCGCCCTATGGCCTGCGGCTGCTACCGCGACAGGAAGGCAAATGGGTGGAACACTGGCTGGCCGAACTCGGCGCGGACGGGGGCGGCCTGCTCGAGGTGCTGCGTCCCAATGAGACCACGCTGATCGACCTGCGCATGACGCGGGTGGTACGCGAGGGGGTGTTCCGGCTCACCCGCAACCTGGCCGCGCGAAGCTTCAGCAAGGACGACCCGGGCGGCGCCGGATGAACTCCTTTGCACTGATCGATCCGCGCACGCTGCTGGTGTCGGCGACCCTGATGATCCTGCTCAACGGCGGCGTGCTCGGCCTGATGCACCGCAGCCTGGCGCCGGACGTGCAGCCCAGCGCGGTCAGCTGGCGCATCGCCACCCTGCTCACCGCCGCCAGCTGCGTGCTGCAGGTGGTGCAGGCCTCGCTGCCTGCACAGCTGGTGCTTCCGCTGGCCAATGGCTGCCTGCTGCTCGGGCTTACCGGGTACTGGCGCGCGCTGCGGCAGTTCGACGGACTGCCTGACCGCGGCTGGCTGCTGCTGCCGGCGCTGGCCGGCACCGCCGGCATCGGCTGGTACGCCGGCGAAGCGGGAACCCTCGGCGCGCGCATCGTCGTCGCTTCGCTGGCGATGGCGGCGATCCTGCTGGCCAGTGCGCTGAGCCTGATGCGCCACGGCAAGGGCGAAGCCACGACCAGCCGCGGCGTACTGGTGGCGATCATGGTGGCGATCGGCCTGCTGATGCTGCTGCGGGCGGGCGTGGCCGCCGTGGCACCGCCGGACGTGGGCACACTCCTGCAGCTGCGCGACGGCATCAATGCGGTGACGCTGCTGCTGGTGACCACGGTACCGGTGATTGGCACCACGGCCTTCGTGCTGATGTGCCTGGAGCGGATCCGCGGCCAGTGGCAGCAGGCCGCGTCGATGGACTACCTCACCGGCCTGGCCAACCGGCGTACGGTGGCGCAGGCCGGCGAGCGCGCGCTGCACGCGGCGCGCCGGCAGGGCCATGGCCTGGCGCTGGGACTGCTGGACGTGGACCACTTCAAGCGCATCAATGACCGCCATGGCCATGCCGTGGGTGACCTGGCCCTCAAGCACCTCGCACAGCGGCTCGAACAGGTCTGCCGCAAGAGCGACCTGCCCGGCCGGCTCGGCGGCGAGGAATTCGTGCTGCTGTGGGACCGCGCCGACGCCGCCCAGGCCCTGGCCGCCGCCGCCCGCCTGCAGGCCGACCTGCAGGCGCACCCGCTGCACGTCCAGGGCGCGCCGCTGCCGCTCACGGTGTCGATCGGCGTGGCCGTGCTCACCGCCGACGACACCCACTTCGACGACCTGCTGCGCCGCGCCGATCGCGCCCTCTACGCCGCCAAGTCCGCCGGCCGCAACCGCACCCACCTCGCCTGACCGAAAACGAAAACATACCTGGTACGAGGGGATGTCGTCTGGCAGGGGGGTTGAACGGAAGTTTCACGTAGGGTGAGGGACTATGCGGGACCGTCCTGATGCGAGGTTTGCCATGACCAGCCGTCGTGCCTTCCTGTCCGCCGCCGCGGTTGCCGCGGCCGCCGCCGCGCTCCGGCCGCTGCCGGTGTTCGCCGCTTCCCCGGTGCCGCGCGAGTCCGCACTCGCCACACGCGCCATTCCCTCGTCCGGCGAGCGCATCCCGATCATCGGCATGGGCACCTCGGGCAGTTTCGAAGTCGATGCCGCCGGCCGCGAGCCGCTGGAGGAAGTGCTGCGCCGCTTCGTCGCCGGTGGCGCCAGCGTGATCGACACCTCGCCCAATTACAGCAATGCCGAGGACGTGCTGGGCGACCTGCTGGCTGAACTCGGCCTGCGCGACCGCATCTTCCTGGCCACCAAGCTGGCCGCCGACGACCGACCCGCGGGCGAAGCGCAGTTCGCGCAGTCGCTCAAGCGCCTGCGCACCGACAAGGTCGAGCTGCTGGCCGTGCACAACCTGCGCGACTGGCGCAACCAGCTCACGCTCGCCCGCGACCTGAAGGAACAGGGCAAGACCCGCTACATCGGCCTCACCCACTACCAGGACAGCGCCCACCACGAGTTGGCGCGCATCATGGCCGCCGAGAAGCCCGACTTCATCCAGATCAACTACTCCGTCGGCGCACCCAATGCCGAGCGCGCGCTGCTGCCGCTGGCCAGGGACCTGGGCGTGGCGGTGATGATCAACCGCGCCTTCGACGACGGCCGCCTGTTCAGCCGCGTCGCCGACCGCCCGCTGCCGGGATGGGCCGCCGAGGCGGGCGTCACGTCCTGGGCGCAGATGTTCCTCAAGTTCACCACCGGCCATCCCGCGGTGACGGTCGTCATCCCGGCCACGGGCAAGCCGGATCGCCAGAGCGACAACCTCAAGGCCGGCCTCGGCCGCGACCTTACCGAGGCCGAGCGGGCCGAACTCGTGACGATGTTCGCCTGACATGGCCGCCACCGGGATCGTCGCGCGCGGGCTGTCAGGGCTGTTCGACGTTTCCGAGGACGAGGCGCCCGCCGTCGCGGGCGGGCTGGCGATGTTCTTCCTGCTCTTTGCCGGCTATTTCATGCTGCGGCCGGTGCGCGAGACCATGGGTATCGCGGGCGGCGTCGACAACCTGCAGTGGCTGTTCACCGGCACCTTCGTCGCCACGCTGGTCGCGATCCCCGCCTTCGGCTGGATCGCCGCACGCGCGGCGCGCCGGCGCATCCTGCCGTGGACCTATGCGTTTTTTGCGCTGAACCTGCTTGCCTTCGCGGCGGCGATCGCCAGCCGGCCGGACAACGCCTGGATCGCACGGGGCTTCTACATCTGGCTGTCGGTGTTCAGCCTGCTCAGCGTGTCGGTGGCCTGGAGCGTGCTGGCCGACCTGTTCTCGGTGGTGCAGGCCAAGCGCCTGTTCGGCTTGATCGCGGCCGGACTGAGCGCGGGTGGCCTGGTCGGTCCGCTGCTGGGCGTGCTCCTGGTCGGTCCGGTGGGGCTGCCCGGTCTGATGGTGGTCGCCACCGTGTTCCTGCTGGGCTCGGCGATGGCGGCGATGGGTCTGCAGCGCTGGCGCGACCGCCATCCGCTGTCCGAGGACGAGCCGCGGGCGCGCCAGCAGCCCCTGGGCGGCAATCCCTTCAAGGGCCTCACCACCGTGCTCGGCTCGCGCTACCTGATGGGCATCGCCGGCTTCGTGGTGCTGCTGGCCAGCGTCACCACCTTCCTGTACTTCGAACAGGCACGCCTGGTCGAGATCAACTTCCCCGACCGCGAAGACCAGACGCGCGTTTTCGGCACGCTGGATTTCATCGTGCAGTCGCTAGCGCTGCTGACCCAAATCTTCCTGACCGGCCGCATCGTGCAGCGCCTGGGCCTCGTGGTCCTGCTGACGGCGGTGCCACTGGTCATGGCGCTGGGCTTCCTGTGGCTGGCGCTGGCGCCCACCTTCGCCGTGTTCGCGCTGGTGATGGTGACCCGCCGCGCCGGCGAGTACGCCCTGGCACGCCCCGGTCGCGAAATGCTGTTCACCGTGGTGGACCCCGAGGCCAAGTACAAGGCCAAGAACGTGATCGACACCGCCGTCTATCGAGGCGCCGATGCGGTCAGCGGCTGGGTCAAGGCCGGCATCGATGCCATCGCCAGCCATCCGGCCATCGTGGCGGTGGCCGGCGCCGGATTGGCGCTGGTCTGGGCCTGGACAGGCTGGTCGCTCGCGCGCCAGCAGAAAGCGCTCGCCGACCGGATGCGCGTCCCGGCCGACTGATCGCGCGCGCGCTCAGCCGTTGGCGCGGACGCGCTTGGGGAAACCCACCATGCGCTTGAGCTCTTCATCCCACAGTTTCAGCCGCGCCGACTTCAGGCTGGTCCAGAACGTCAGCCGCGGCGCCGCCTGCAGCAGCGGGTGCGACTCGAACGCCGCCCGCAGGTTGTAGTTGGGGATGCGGCTGGCCAGGTGATGGATGTGGTGGTAGCCGATGTTGCCGGTGAACCAGTGGATCACGCGCGGCAGGTCGTAGAACGAGCTTCCGGAAATCGCCGCCTGGTTCGAATCCCACTCCTTGCCCTTGGTCCAGTACGCCTCCTCGAAGGTGTGCTGCACGTAAAACAGCCACACGCCCAGCGCGCCGGCGATCAGCACGATCGGCAGATGCACCATCAGCACCGTCTTCCAGCCGATGGCCCAGGCCATCAGCCCGCCCACGACCAGCAGCATCAGGTTGTTGAGCAGCACGCTGGCCCATTCCTTCTTCCACGAGAACGGCAGGTCGAAGGGGAAGCGGTGCTTGATCACGAACTGGTACGCGGGACCGATGCCCAGCAGCACCGGGGTGCTGCGGTAGAAGCGGTAGCAGAAGCGCTTGAACCAGTGCATGGCCTGGTACTCGGCCACGGTGAGGGTTTCGATGTCGCCCATCTCGCGGCGGTCGAGGTTGCCCGAGGTGCCGTGGTGCACGGCGTGGGTCTTCTTCCAGTAGCCGTACGGGAACAGCGTGATCAGCCCGAGGCAGCGGCCGACGGTGTCGTTGGCCTTACCGCTGGCGAAGAAGGAGCCATGCCCGCAGTCGTGCTGGATGATGAAGGTGCGCACGTACAGTCCCGCCGCCGGCAGCGCCAGCAGCAGAGTGAGGAAGTAGTTCCATTCGGCGTGGATGCTCCAGGCCATCAGGGCCCAGATCGCCGCGAACGGCGGCAGCGTGTTGAGCAGCTGCCAGACGGCCTTGCCGAGATGGGGTTGGGCGAAGCGCGCGCACAGCTGGCGCAGGTTGACGGGGACGGACGTGACTTCGGCGTCGTTGCTCAAGGCAGGCTCCTCAGGATGCCGGCATTGTCCGGCCGCGACGGGGTCTTCCGCAAATTCAAGCGCTTGCTTGCGCGGGCGGGGAAATGCAGGGGCTGTTAGCGGATAAGCACCAGGTAAGCCTTGCTGGGCATGTCTTGTCCGGATTTGCTACATGAACCCAGCCACACCCGGCAAAAACCGCAGCTTGCGACCGGCCCGTTAGCGGATGTGAGCAGTTCAAGCCCACAAACAATCCGCCCCCGGGCAGAACGCCCTTGCGCGGCACCGGGCCGGAGTGGTCCATTCGCTGCACGTTGCGGTCAGGACTCACCTCGTCGAGCCCCGACCGTCACGCTTGCAAGTCAACAGCCCCCTGGCGTTGACCACCTTGGGCAGGGCGATCGACTGTTTTCGGGACAGGCGGCCCTGCCATTTTTTTGTCCCCCGTTCCGGGTGTTTCCGGCATCGGCGCGATGAACGCCCGAAGCCTTACCGCGAAACCGCAGGCCCGCGCTGGCTGATCGCCACGCTGCCCAGGATCAGCGCGCAGGCAATGCCCATCGGCCAGGTCAGCCGCTCGCCCAGCAGGCTCCAGGACCAGGCCACCGCCGCCAGCGGCACCAGGTAGGTCACCGTGACCGCACGCGCCGCGCCGATGCGCTGGATCAGGCGGTAGTAGATGGCGTAGGCCAGCCCGGTGCAGATCACGCCCAGCGCGATCGCCGAACCCCAGGCCGCGACCGACACCGACTGCTGCGGCCACTGCCAGATCGAGAACGGCAGCAGCAGCAGCGCGGCGCAGCCCAGCGTGGCCGCGGCCACCGCCGACGGCGGCAGGCCGGTGAGCAGGCGCGGCACCAGGTTGGCTCCCACGCCGTACATCAATGCCGCCGCCACGCCAGCCGCGGTGGCCCAGCCGACGCTGGCGCCTTCGGTTTTGTCGCTGGCCAGCACCACCACGCCGACGAAGCCGATCACCAGCGCCAGCACCTTGCGCGCCGCGATGCGCTCGCGGAAGAACAGGAAGGCGACCAGCGCGGTGAACAGCACGGCCATCGCATTGGTGATGGCGCCCACGCCCGCCGGCGCGCGCTGCGCACCCCAGGCGAACAGCGCGAACGGCACCGCCGAATTGATCGCGCCCAGCAGCGCCAGCCGCGGCCAAAGGCGCGCCGGGAACTCCGCGCGCGCCAGCCAGAGGAAGGGCAGCAGCACGGCCGCGCCCAGCAGCAGCCGCATCTCGGCCAGCGCACTGGCGCCGAACTCGGGAGCCGCGATGCGCTGGAACAGGAAGGAGGCGCCCCAGATCAGCGCCAGCACGCCCAGCTCCACCGGCGTGCGCCAGGCGGCAACGGCGGCGGGCTGCACCGGCAGGACGGCGGGCGACGGATTCTTCATGGGCGGGGCAAGGCCGGTTCGTGTCTGGCGGCCATTGTCCTTGAGGCCGCAAGCCGGACAAGCGCATACTTTCAAGGCCAGCCACAAATCCTGCTTGGGGCTAACGATGACCCTGCGATCCGAATGGCTGTCGGCCCTGGCGGCCTTCGAATCCGCCGCCCGGCACCAGAACTTCGCGCACGCCGCGGAAGACCTGCACCTCACCGCCAGTGCGGTCAGCCACCACGTGCGCAAGCTCGAGTCGCGGCTGGGCGTGGCCCTCTTCCAGCGCCATGCGCGCGGGGTGTCGCTGACCGCGGAAGGCCGGCAACTGGCCGATGCCGCCAGCAACGCGCTCGCCGACCTGGACGGCACCGTGGATGCGCTGCGCGCCAGCCGCCGCACGCCGCCGCGCGTGCGCATCACCACCCTGCACTCGCTCAGCTTCACCTGGCTCACGCCGCGGCTGCCGCGCTTTGCCGCCCTGCACCCGGACATCGGCCTGAGCATCGAAACCGACGCGGGACTGGCGCGCTTCGACGACGGCGGCCCCGACCTCGGGATCCGCCATGGGCCCGGCCACTGGAACGGCCTGAGCGCGCATCCGCTGATGGACGAGCAGCTCTACCCGGTGGCCTCGCCGCGCCTGGCCGGCGTGGCCACCCTGCGCACGCCGTCCGACCTGCGCGCCCTGCCCCTGATTGCCGACCTCGCGCGACAGGGCTGGCCCGACTGGTTCCGTGCAGCTGGACTGCACGAACCCGCGCCCGAAGAACGCTACCGCTTCAGCGACAGCACCGGCGCGCTGCAGGCCGCGGTCGAAGGCCTCGGTGCCGTGCTGGCCCGCGGCCGGCTGCTGGCCCCGTTCCTGCGCGACGGCCAGCTGGTGCGCCTGCCCGGCCCCACCCTGGCCGCCCGCTGGGGCTACCACGTGGTCTATCCTGCGCACCGGCGCCTGCGCCCGGCCGCGCAAAGTTTCGTGGACTGGCTGCTGGCCGACGTGGCCACGCACGGCCCCGACCCGCTTCCCCTGGAATGACATGACCGTCCTGGACTTCGAACTCGACCGCGACCACGTCGAACTCAACCAGCTGCTGAAGCTGGCCGGCCTCTGCGACAGCGGCGGCCAGGGCAAGGCCATAGTGGCCAGCGGCGCGGTGACCGTGGACGGCGTGCAGGAGCTGCGCAAGACCTGCAAGATCCGCGCGGGCCAGGTGGTGCGGCTGGACGGGACCGAGATCCGCGTCATCGCTGCCTGAGCGACCCGCGGCACGCTCACGCCGGAGGCCCGGGACGGGACTATCATCGACCGGGCCGGTACCCCCGCCGGCCGCTGCCCCGCGCCGCCCCCGCGTCGCGCCCGCCTGGAGAATCGCCATGCGTGGTCCCCTAGCCTCCTCCCTGATCCCCCTGCTGCTTGCGGCCGCCTGCGTCGCCGGCCCCGCCGCCGCACAGAGCAACGAAGTGCTCGCGCCCAGCAGCCTGGGCCCGCTGCGCGTCACCACCCTGGCCAGCGGCCTGCAGAACCCCTGGGCCATGGCCTTCCTGCCCGATGGCCGGCTGCTGATCACCGAACGTCCCGGACGGTTGCGGGTCTATTCCAACGGCACGCTGTCGGCGCCGATAACCGGCCTGCCTGCGGTATGGGCGCAAGGCCAGGGCGGCCTGCTCGACGTGGCGCTGGACCCGGACTTCGCCCGGAACCAGCGCCTGTACCTGAGCTACGCGGAAGCCGGCAGCGGCGGCAAGGCGGGCACCGCGGTGATGCGTGCGCGCCTGGTCGGCAGCGCGCTGCAGGACGTGCTTGTCATCTTCCGCCAGGAACCCAAGCTCAGCACCGGCAACCATTTCGGATCGCGACTGGTGTTCAACCGCCAGGGCCACCTGTTCATCACGCTGGGCGAGAACAACGTGCGCATCAGCGCGCAGGCCCTGGACCAGCACCAGGGCAAGGTGGTGCGGCTGTGGCCCGACGGCAACATTCCCACCGACAACCCCTTCGTCGGCCATCCCACCGCGCTGGAAGACCTGTGGTCCTATGGCCATCGCAATCCGCAGGGCGCGACGCTGAACCCCTGGACCGGCGCGCTGTGGACGGTGGAGCACGGCGCGATGGGCGGCGACGAGATCAACATCCCGCAGGCCGGCAAGAATTACGGCTGGCCGCGCATCACCCATGGCCTGGACTACAACGGCCAGCCGATCCCGGAGTCGGTGGGCACCAGCGCGCCGGGCATGGAGCAGCCGGTGCACCAGTGGACGCCGTCGATCGCGCCCAGCGGCATGGCTTTCTACACCGGGCTGGAGCTGTTCGACTGGCAGGGCGACCTGTTCGTGGGGGCGCTGGCCGCGCAGCAGCTGGTGCGGCTGGAAATCGCCGGCGACCGCGTGGTGGCGGAGGAGCGCCTGCTGACCGGCATGGGCCATCGCGTGCGTGACGTGCGCAACGGTCCGGACGGCGCGCTCTACGTGCTCACCGACTCGGGCAACGGCAAGCTGTTGCGCATCGTGCAGGCCAAGCCGCGATTCCGCCGCAGCCTGCAGGGCGACAAGCTGCCGGTGCGCGAAGGTGCCGCGCCGGGCGAAACGCCGATGCCCAAGCCCGCGCCGGTGCGACGCGGCGGCTGATCCGCGTCAGGCGCCCTTTTTCTTGCGCAGCGCCGCGTAGAGAGCCAGCAGCAGGATCGCGAACAGCACCGAGGCGATGAAGCCCGCGGGCTCGCCCTCGTCATACCAGCCCAGCGACTGGCCCACGTATTTCGCCAGCAGCGAGCCGCCGACGCCCAGCACCATTGTCCACAGCAGGCTGAGCTTGTCGTTGCCCGGCTTCAGGAAGCGGGCCACGAGGCCGATGACGAAGCCGATCAGGATGGTCCAGAGGATGTGCAGCATGCGCAGGCGCTCCCGGCCGTTGGATTGCCGGGCAGCTTAGCACCGGCCCGCCTGCGGCTCAGCGCCCCATGTGGAACACGTTGAGCTTGTTGCCGTCCAGGTCGCGGAAGTAGCC
Organism: Arenimonas sp. MALMAid1274; assembly: GCF_049195245.1. NCBI lineage: Bacteria > Pseudomonadati > Pseudomonadota > Gammaproteobacteria > Lysobacterales > Lysobacteraceae > Arenimonas > Arenimonas sp. MALMAid1274. The sequence continues at coordinate 101,992 of NZ_JBMIRR010000027.1, read as the reverse complement.
GGCATAGAAACCCGGGAAACGCTCGCCGACCGGACCTTCGTCGGTGCCGCCCATTTCAAGCGCCAGCGCGTGCAGGCGGTCGACGTTGTCGCGGCTGCCGACCGCCAGCGCCGCCATCTGGCCGTTGCCGCGATCGTGCGGCTGGCCGTCGTAGGGCAAGGCCACCGAAAGGCCCGCGGTGCCGCGGCCCGCCGACCACAGGATGAAGCGCGGCGTGTCCATGAAGCGCTTGGCGCCCAGGCCTTCCAGCAGGCGGTCGTAGAACGCGGCGGCGCGCGCGAGGTCGCGGGTGCCCAGGGTGACGTAGCCGATCATGGGTTTCTCCGGTGGGGACGCGCGATCAGAGCATCGGAAGCTTCAGGCCCTGCTGCCGTGCGCAGTCGCGGGCAATTTCGTAGCCGGCGTCGGCGTGGCGCATCACGCCGGTGCCGGGATCGTTCCACAGTACGCGCTTCAGGCGCGCGGCCGCCGCGTCGGTACCGTCGGCGACGATCACCACGCCGCTGTGCTGGCTGTAGCCCATGCCGACACCGCCGCCGTGGTGCAGCGACACCCAGGTGGCGCCGCCGGCGACATTGAGCATGGCGTTGAGCAGCGGCCAGTCCGACACCGCGTCGCTGCCGTCGAGCATGGCTTCGGTTTCGCGGTTGGGGCTGGCCACGCTGCCGCTGTCGAGGTGGTCGCGGCCGATCACGATCGGCGCGCTCACTTCACCGCTGCGCACCATCTCGTTGAAGGCCAGGGCCAGGCGATGGCGATCGCCCAGGCCGACCCAGCAGATGCGCGCCGGCAGGCCCTGGAACGCGATGCGCTCGCGCGCCATGTCCAGCCAGCGGTGCAGGTGCGGGTTGTCGGGAATGAGTTCCTTGACCTTGGCATCGGTGCGGTAGATGTCCTCGGGGTCGCCGCTGAGCGCGACCCACCGGAACGGACCCACGCCGCGGCAGAACAGCGGCCGCACGTAGGCCGGCACGAAGCCCGGGAAATCGAACGCGTCCGCGCAGCCCACGTCCTTGGCCATCTGGCGGATATTGTTGCCGTAGTCGAAGGTGGGGATGCCCTGGCGCAGGAAGTGCAGCATCGCCTCCACGTGCACGCGCATGGACTGCTTGGCGGCGGCGGCCACGCCCTGCGGGTTCGCCTTCTGTTCGGCGAACCAGTGCTCCAGCGTCCAGCCCGCGGGCAGGTAGCCGACCAGCGGATCGTGCGCGCTGGTCTGGTCGGTGACCGCGTCGGGCCGCACGCCGCGGCGCACCAGCTCGGGCAGGATCTCGGCCGCGTTGCCCAGCAGCGCGATCGAGCGCGCCTGCCCGGCGGCGGTGTAGCGCGCGATGCGCGCCAGCGCGTCGTCCAGGTCGGCGGCCTGCTCGTCCACGTAGCGCGTGCGCAGGCGCATGTCGATGCTGCTCTGCCGGCATTCGATGTTGAGCGAGCTCGCGCCGGCCAGCGACGCCGCCAGCGGCTGCGCACCACCCATGCCGCCGAGACCGGCGGTGAGGATCCACTTGCCGGTCAGGTCGCCGTTGTAGTGCTGGCGCCCCATCTCGACGAAGGTTTCGTAGGTGCCCTGCACGATGCCCTGGCTGCCGATGTAGATCCAGCTGCCGGCCGTCATCTGGCCGTACATGGCCAAACCCTTGCGGTCGAGCTCGTGGAAGTGCTCCCACGTGGCCCAGTGCGGCACCAGGTTGGAGTTGGCGATCAGCACGCGCGGCGCGTCGGGATGGCTGGGGAACACGCCCACCGGCTTGCCGCTCTGCACCAGCAGCGTCTCGTCGTCGCCCAGGGTACGCAGTGACGCCAGGATCGCGTCGTAGCAGGCCCAGTCGCGCGCGGCGCGGCCGATGCCGCCGTACACCACCAGGGCGGTGGGATCCTCGGCCACCTCGGCGTCCAGGTTGTTCTGGATCATTCGGTAGGCCGCTTCGGTCAGCCAGCTGCGGCAGTTCAGCGTGCTGCCGCGTGGCGCACGGATGCGGCGGGTGGGGTCGGTACGGGGGTCGGACATCGGGCGCTCCCAGAGGCAGGTGGCGATTATAGGTTTCCCGGCCGGGACGCGGCATTGGTGTCCGAAAACGGCCAGTGCGAGGCCGGCGGGCCGGCTAGGATGCCGCCATGTCCCCGACCCACCTTCCGCCCGCCGATGCCTGTGACCGCGCCCGCGCGGCCAGGGATGCGCGCTTCGACGGGCTGTTCTTCACCGCCGTGCGCAGCACCGGCATCTACTGCCGGCCCGTGTGCCCCGCGCCCGCGCCCAAGCGCGCCAACGTGAGCTACTTCGCCAGCGCGGCCGCGGCGGCGGCGGCCGGGTACCGCCCTTGCCTGCGCTGCCGCCCGGAGCTGGCACCGGGGCAACCGGCTTCGGGCAGTGCGGCGACGGTGCAGCGGGCGCTGGCGCTGATTGCAGACGGCGCGCTGTCCGAGGGCGGCGTCGAGGCGCTGGCGGCGCAGGTCGGCGTCGGCGGCCGGCAGCTGCGCCGGTTGTTCCTGGCCGAGGCCGGCGCGACGCCGCTGGCCGTGCACGGCACCCATCGGCTGCTGCTGGCGAAGCAACTGCTCACCGAAACCGCGCTGCCGGTGACGCAGGTGGCCCTGGCCGCCGGCTTCAACAGCGTGCGCCGCTTCAATGCCGCCTTCCAGCAGGGCTGCGCGATGGCGCCGGGTGCGATCCGCCGGTTGCGACGCGACGCGCCGTCCGGCCAGCTGAGCCTGCGGCTCGGCTATCGCCCGCCGCTGGACTTCGGCCTGATGCTCGCGTTCCTGCGCAAGCGCGCCATCGACGGGATCGAGCGTGTGCACGAGGACGCGTACGAACGCGTGCTGGGTCCCGTGGACCGGCCGTGCACGGTGCGCGTCAGCGCCGATGTCGCCCGAGGGGAACTGCGGCTGGAGATCCGCGATGCCGATCCCCGGATGATCCCCGACATCGTGCGCCGCGTGCGCCGCGTGTTCGACCTCGATGCCGACCTGGGCGCGGTGCATGCGCTGCTGCGGCAGACCCCGATGCTGGCCGAGGCGATCCGGCGCCGGCCAGGGCTGCGCGTGCCGGGCGGCTGGGATGGCTTTGAAGTCGCAGTTCGCGCGGTGCTGGGCCAGCAGGTCAGCGTGGCGGGCGCGACCACGCTGGCGCGCCGGCTGGTCCAGGCACATGGCCTGGCATCACCGGCGGAGGCCGCGGGCCTCGACCGGCGCTTTCCGACGCCCGCACATTTGCGCGACGCACCGCTGGAAGCCATCGGCCTGCCGCGCACGCGCGCCGCCACCCTGCGCGCACTGGCCGCGGCCGTGGCCGATGGCCACGTGCATTTCCGCGCCGGCCAGCGCCTGGAGGATTTCGTGCGCGACTTCACCGCCCTGCCCGGCCTGGGGCCGTGGACCGCGCACTACGTGGCCATGCGCGCGCTGCAGCAGCCCGATGCCTTCCCCGCCGGTGACCTGGTGCTGCAGCAGGTGCTGGGCGGTCGCGACGGACGCCTGTCCGAACGCGACACCCAGGCGCGATCGCAGGCCTGGCGGCCGTGGCGCGCCTACGCCGTGCTGCACCTGTGGCATCTGGCCAACGACGAGAAGGCGGCGCGCGCATGAAACAACACGAGTCCCTGCGATTCGACCGCTTCGACACGCCGATTGGCCCGCTCACGGTGGCGCGCGACGAGTTCGGCCTCCGCCACATCCTCTTTCCCGAGAACCGCTATCCGCCCGAGGGAATCGAGGCGTGGATACACGACCCCGTGACCCTTTCCGACGCGCGCGGGCAACTGCAGGACTACTTCGCAGGCCGGCGACAGGAATTCACGCTGGCGCTGCATCCGGTCGGCACCGACTTCCAGAAAACGGTCTGGCGCGCCCTGGCCGGGCTGCCCTTCGGCCGCACCTGCAGCTACGCCGACCTGGCGCGCGCCATCGGCAAGCCCGCCGCGGTGCGCGCGGTCGGCGCCGCCAATGGCCGCAATCCGCTGCCGATCGTGTTGCCCTGCCATCGCGTCATCGGTGCCGACGGTCAACTCACGGGCTTCGGCGGCGGCCTGCCCCTGAAACAGTGGCTGCTCTCGCACGAGGGCATCGGCCAGGGCGCGCTGTCGTTCTGACGTCGTCGTTGGCTGCGATTTCGCGATCGGGTGGGAGAGATTTTTGACGCGGATAAGGGCAAATTACGCGGATAGAGCAATGCTTTAGAGGGACGCGGCTAGCTGGGGCTCCGCGCCAATGCCGGCGTTCGCCGGCAGCATCGTGACAAACCCCGCTTCGCTTCTATCCGCGTAATCCGCGTTCATCCGCGTCAAAAAATCCGCTCTTGTCCAAGCCACGACACGCCGCACACCCCGTCACTCACTGGAACGCCGATAGGCCGAGCGCCGCACCATCCATTCCGAGGCCAGCAGCGCGCCCACGGCCAGCACGATGGACACCACCGCCAGTCGCGCGATGCCGCCCTCGCCGCCCGGCAGCTGGGTCAGCGTGTGCATGGCCAGCGCCAGCGTGCGGGTTTCGCCCGGGATGTTGGACACGAAGGTGATGGTGGCGCCGAACTCGCCCAGCGCCTTGGCGAAAGCCAGGGCCATGCCGGCCGCGACGCCTGGCAGGCTCAGCGGCAGCACCACCTGCCAGAACTTGGCCCAGGGTCGCGCGCCCAGGCTGGACGCCATCTCGTCCACCTCGATCGGGATGGCCTCGATGGACAGACGGATCGAACGCACGAACAGCGGGAAGGCCATCACCGCCGCCGCGATCACCGCGCCGGTCCAGCGGAAGGCCAGGCTGATGCCGAACCACTGCTCCAGGGCCTGCCCGATCCAGCCCTGCCGACCGAACAGCACCAGCAGCACGTAGCCGGTCAGCACCGGCGGCAGCAGCAGCGGCAGGTGCACCAGCGCATCGAACAGCACCTTGCCGCGGAACTGCCAGCGCGCCAGGGCGTACGCGGCCGCCAGCGCGAACGGCAGCGCGAGCAGCACCGCCAGCGCGGCCACGCGCAGGCTCAGCGCGATGATGGTGACTTCGTCGGGCGTCAGCACGTCACGGGATCGAGAAGCCGGCGCGCTTGAACACGTCCTGCATTTCCGCGCTGCGCAGGAAGGCCAGGAAACCGTCGACCTGCGGTGTCGCCGATGCCGCCACGCGTGCGGCGGGATAGCGGATGGCGGGATGGTCGCTGCGATCGAAGCGGGCCACCACGCGCACCCGCGGTTCGGCCAGAGCGTCGGTCGCGTACACGATGCCCACCGGCGCCTCGCCGCGCGCGACGAAGGCCAGCGCACCGCGCACGCTGTCGCCCTGCGCCAGGCGGTCCTGCACGGCTGGCCACAGCCCGCGCCTGGCAAGGGCGGCGCGCGCGTAACGCCCGGCCGGGACTGCCGTGGTTTCCGCCATTGCCAGCCGGCCTCCGTCGCCCAGGGCCGCGATCAGCGTGGCCGGCGTGTCGAGCGACAGCGACCGCACCGGCGACCCAACCGGAACGACCACCACCATCGCGTTGCCCACCACATCGAACCGCGTGGCCGGCGCGATCAGGTCGCGCTGCTCAAGGTAGTCCATCCATTCACCGTCCGCGGAAATGAAGACGTCGGCCGGCGCGCCCTGTTCGATCTGGCGGGCCAGCGCCGAACTGGCCGCGTACGACACCACCACCTCCTGGCCACTGCGACGCATCCAGCGCCGGGCCGCCTGGTCCAGGCTTTCCTGCAGGCTGGCGGCGGCGAACACCGTGATGCGCGCCGGCGCGGTCTCGCTGGCGACGCAGGGCGTGCCCAGCGCGAGCGCCAGCAGCAGGACGGCAAACAGGCGCGGAATCAAGTCTGGCCTCGCGATGGGGGAACGCGGCCACTGTACCCAAAGACCCCGCCACCCGCCCACCGCGGGCGGGTCACATGCCGCGGAAGCGATGCAGGAAGGCGCTGCTGACCGGCAGCTGCTCGGGATGACCCTTAAGACTGAGGCTGGCCTTGCCCAGCTCGTCCTTGCGCAGCCGGTCGATCGCGGCCACGCGCACCACCACGCCACGGTGCACCTGCCAGAACGTGTCCGGATCCAGCCCGGCCAGCAGGTCCTTGACCGGCGTGCGGATGATGGCGTCGCCCGTGCCGGTGGCCACGCGCACGTACTTGTCCTGCGCCTGGAAGAACAGCACCTCGTCGATGCCTATCATGCGCACGCTGTCGCCGACGCTGGCGCTGATCCAGCGGATCTGTCGCTCGCCCTGCGGACGCAGGCGGGCCTCGAGCGCCTGCAGCGACGCATCCGCGTCGCCACGCGGTGCGGCCAGGCGCTGCTGCAGCCGTTCGATCGCCTGCGCCAGCCGCGCCGGGGCCACGGGCTTGAGCAGGTAGTCGATGGCGCCAGCTTCGAAAGCACGGATGGCGTAATCATCGTAGGCCGTGGTGAACACGACCAGGCCGCCCCCGGCCACCACCGCGCGCGCCACGTCCAGCCCGCTGACGCCGGGCATGCGGATGTCCAGGAAGGCGACCGCGGGCCGATGCCTCGCCGCCTCTTCCAGCGCCGAAACGCCGTCCTCGCAGGCGGCCACCACCGACAGCGCCGGCCAGGCCGACGCCAGCATGTCCAGCAGCGCGGCGCGCTGCGGCGCCTCGTCTTCCGCCACCAAGGCCGTGACCGCGCTCATGCGCCCGGCTCCAGCGGCACCACGATCTCGGCCACGGTGCCCTGGCCTGACAGGCTGCGCAGGCTGAACGTGGCCTGGTCGCCGTAGCGGTTGGCCAACTGCTCGCGCACGTTGGCCAGGCCCATGCCGCCGCCCACGCCAGGCTGCAGGCCGGCACCGTCGTCCACCACGCTCAGCACCAGGCGCTCGCCGCGCAGGCTGGCGCGCACTTCGATGCGGCCGGCACCCGGCCGCGGTTCGATGCCGTGCTTGATCGCGTTCTCCACCAGGGTGATCAGCAGCAGCGCCGGGAAGGGGCGCGCCCGCAGCGCCGCCTCGGCCTCGACCGCGTAGCTGAGCCGGCCGCCCATGCGCAGGCGCATCAGTTCGAGATAGCTGGCGCAGATGTCCAACTGCTGGCCCAGGGTCGAATGCAGGTTGGCTTCGCCATCGCGCAGCTTGGGAATGGTGGCGCGCAGGTGGTCCACCAGCGCATCCAGCGTGGCCTCGGCCTGCGCCGGATCCTGGCGCACCAGCGCGCGCACCGAGGCCAGGGTGTTGAACAGGAAATGCGGCTCCACCTGCGCCTGCAGCAGGCCCAGGCGCAGGTCGGCCTGCTGTTTCTGCGTGCGCAGCGCCGTGAGCTCCTTGCGCTGACGGTCCTCGCGCCAGCGCCGGCCTTCGCTGAAGTACGCACGCAGGGCCAGGCCGCCGCCGAACAGGCCGTAGACCACCGCCAGCACCGCCAGGTTCAGCGCCATCACCATCGCGCGTTCGCCGGGGTCGAACTTGAGTTCGGTCTGCACCGCCCGCGCCCGGTGGATGGACCGGTTGACCTCGCGATCCACGTAGCTGGAGGCCCAGTAGTCGGCCGCCGCGCTGACGCCCATGCCCAGCAGCACCGCCACCACCACGCCGCGCCGCTCGCGCGGCAGCGGCCAGCGCTGCGCGCGCACCCACGCGGCAAAGCCCGGTCCGGCGGTGGCCATCAGCAGGAAGGCCACGAACAGGTGCGCGCCGGCCAGCATGCCCACCGCATAGTCGCGCCCCGCGGCGCCCACGCCGATGCCCGACACCACCGCGAACAGCGCGATGATGCTTCCGAACAGCAGGCTGCGGCCGCGCAGCCAGGCGCCGCTGAACACCGGGTACTGCCGGTAGCGGCTCCAGACCGCGTTGCCGCCCACCAGCACTTCGGCGGGCAGCGGCTGGTTGAGCGGGTAGGTCTCGTCGGTGCGCATGTTCGGTCCGGATCCGTGCCGCGACTACTGCTTTTCGCCGCGCAGCGTCTGGCCACCCTGCAGCAGGGTCACGGCGCTCACCTTGCCCTGGCCGTCGCGCTCGAAGCGGAACTCGGCGCCGACCTGGTCCACGGTGAACACATCCTTGGCCGTCGCCGCGGTCGGCAGCGCCTGCTGCCCGGTGCCCTGGATGTAGAGCGTGCCGTCCTTCTCGAACACCTTGAGGGTGAACTGCGGCATCAGCGGGTAGTCGCCGGCATACGCCTGCAGCTGGGCCGCTGGCGGCGTCGGAAAGGCAGCGCCGGAGTCGCCATCGGTGCGCACGGCGGCCATCGCACCGCCCATCTGCATCCATGTGAATCCGTAGCGGCCGTCCGACTTGCGCTGCGGCTTGAGCAGCGCGTCGAACTCGAGCGGGTAGAAATCGCCCGCGTCGTCATGGCCCATCACGAAGGCCGGCTGGCCCTGCGCCTGGATCGTGAGCTGGTCGCCGCGGCGGGCCAGGCTCATCTTCATGCCCCCCTGCAGCGTGTACTCACCCACCAGTGCGTCGATCAGTCCGGCGGGCGCCGGCACCGCCTTGCGCGGCTTGCCCAGCGGCACCGAGCGGTCGGCCAGGTGCAGGCCCAGGCTGCCCAGGCCGCCGAGTGAATGCAGCGCGGTGTCGGACAGCACCACCACGCCGCGCTGCTGCGCCGGATCGAAGGCCACGAAGGACGAGAAGCCGCCGGTGCCGCCTTCGTGCGCCAGCCAGGTGCGTCCGTTGAGCGGTGCCAGCATCCAGTTCATCGCCATCGCGGGGGTAGCTCCGGGATTCACCGCCTGCTGGCTCAACTTCAGCGCCGGCGTGATCGGCGCCTGTACCTGGCCCAGCTGGCCCTGCACGTAGCGCACCATGTCGTCGAGCGTGGCGCGCACGCCGCCGACGCCGGCGACGTCGGTCTTGAAGCGCCAGGCCGGCGTGGCTTTACCGTTGGGCAGGTGCCCGGCAGCGGCGCGCACGCCCTCGGGCCGCTCGTTGATGTAGGCCCCCGACATGCCCAGCGGCGTGAACAGCCGGGCATCGAGCAGGGTTTCGAGGTCCTGTCCGGCGCGCTGCGCCACGGCGTAGCTGAGCAGCATCGACGCGAAGTTGGAATATTCGAAGCCCTGGCCCGGCGCCCGCGTCAGCGGCGTACGCTCCAGCGAGGCGAGCAGCATCTTCGCGTCCACCGGCGCATAGGGGTCGCTCGCGTCCACCATTTCCACGCCGGGCGGCAGCGCCGGCAGGCCGCTGGTGTGGGTGACCACGTGGCGCAGCAGGATGGGCTGGCCTTCGTAGGCCGGCACCTTCGTACCCGCCGGCAGCCAGGCCGACAGCGGGTCGTCCAGCGACCCCTTGCCCTGCCCGATCAGGTCGGCCAGCAGGGCCGAGGTCATGGTCTTGCTGACGGATCCGATCTCGAACGCCGTGCGCGCATCGATCCGGCCGGCATCGGCGGCATCGGCGCAGGCATAGGCGCGCGCCACTTCCGCGCCGATCACCGCCACCGCAAAGCAGGCGCCGGTGCGGTCGCCCTGCAGGCGCTGCTGCACGATGGCCTGCAGCGCGGCGTCGGTCATCGTGTCGGGCGCCGCGCCCTTGGACGCCCCGGCAGCCGCAGACTGCGGTGCGGCCAGGGCAGCCAGCGGGGCGGACAGGGCCAGCGCAGTGGCGAAGGCGAAGGCGGTGGGGGTAAGGCTCATGGCATGGCTCCAGGGAGGGACCGCGCCAGACTGCCGCCACCGCGCCCTGCCTGCCGGGCCTTGCGACGAACCCCGGCCATCCGGCGACGGAAGCCCGGACGCGGGGAGCGATGCCACCGGATTCGGGGCCAGCGGCCGGTCGCGGTCACGACGCCAGCAGCGTGCGCATCGCGCGCACATAGCCGGCGGCCACCGCATCGCGGTCGCGGTGGCGGCCGCCGCTGACCAGGCGCTGGCCGGCCACGTGCGTTTCCTGCACCAGACTGCGATTGCCCGCGAACACCCAGCGGTCCAGCAGGTCGTCCCGGGTGGCACCTGCCAGCGCCGGCGCCTGCGCATCGAGCACGATGAAATCATCGGCGGCACCGGGCTGGCCGCAGGCGCGCAGGCCGCCCTGCAGCGCCTGCGCGTACAGCAGCTCGCCGGTGCTGGACTGCGTGGCGCTGACGGCGATGTTGCGGCGGCGCGTCACCAGGCGCTGGCCGTATTCGAGCCAGCGCAGTTCCTCCACCGGCGACACCGACACATGTGAATCCGAACCGATGCCCCAGTGGCCGCCCGCCTGCAGGTAATCGCGCAGCGGGAACAGGCCGTCGCCCAGGTTGGCCTCGGTGGTCGGGCACAGGGCGACCGTGGCGCCGCTGGCGACGATGCCGCGCACTTCGGACGGCTCGAGATGGGTGGCGTGCACCAGGGTCCAGCGGGCGTCCACCGGCGCGTGGTCCAGCAGCCATTCCACCGGCCGCGCACCGCGCAGGGCCAGGCAGTCCTGCACTTCGCCGATCTGTTCGGCGATGTGGATGTGGATCGGCATCGGCGTGTCGCCGACGTCGTCCAGCAGCTCGCGCATCGGCCCTTCCGGAACTGCGCGCAGGCTGTGCAAGGCGATGCCCACCGCCAGGGTGTCGCCGGCACGCGCGCGCAGCGCGGACAGCAGCGCCTGGTAGGCCTCGAGCGTGTGGCCGAAGCGGCGCTGGCGCTCCGACAGCGGGCGGCCGTCGAAGCCGCCGCTCATGTACAGCACCGGCAGCAGCGTCAGCCGCAGGCCCGTGTCGCGCGCCGCCGCGATCAGTGCATTCGACATCTCGGCGGCATCGTCGTAGGGCCGACCGTCGGGCTGGTGGTGCAGGTAGTGGAACTCGCAGACGCTGGTGTAGCCGGCTTCCAGCATCTCGACGTAGAGCTGGCTGGCGATGGCGTGCAGGGCCTCGGGCGTGATGCGGCCGGCGAAGCGGTACATCAGCTCGCGCCAGGTCCAGAAACTGTCCTCGGGATGGCTCTGGCGTTCTGCCAGGCCGGCCATGGCGCGCTGGAACGCGTGCGAGTGCAGGTTGGGCAGGCCCGTGAGCCGCCAGGCCACGGCATCGCTGCCGCCGGCGGCCACCGGCACGGTGTGGTCGGCCGCCCAACCGCGGGGCAGGAAGGCGTGGTCGGCGCGTTGGCTGGGCATGGCCGCAAGTTTGGCATGGGCCAACGCGGCCCGCATACAATGGCCGCGATGAGCGCCCTGTCCGGAATCACCGTGCTGGAACTGTCCCGGGTCCTCGCCGGCCCGTGGTGCGGCATGATCCTGGCCGACCTGGGCGCCGACGTGATCAAGCTCGAGTCCTTCGACGGCGACGACACCCGCGGCCTGGGCCCGCCCTTCCTTGACGGCATGTCGGCCTACTTCGCCTGCTGCAACCGCAACAAGCGTTCGCTCGCCATCGACCTGCGCACACCCGAATCACGGCCACTGGTCGAAGCCCTGGTGCGCGAAGCCGACGTGCTGGTGGAGAACTACCGCACCGGCGGCGCCGAAGCGCTGGGCGTGGGCTACGACGCGCTGTCGGCCATCAATCCGCGGCTGGTCTACTGCTCGATCTCGGGCTACGGCCGCCAGGGTCCCGGCGCGGCCTGGCCCGGCTACGATTACGTGGTGCAGGCCGAAGCCGGGCTGATGTCGGTCACCGGCCCCGCCGACGGCGAACCGTACAAGGTCGGCGTTGCGGTGGCCGATCTGGCCACGGGGCAGAACGCGGCCACCGCGATCCTGGCGGCGCTGATGCAGCGCCACCGCACCGGCAAGGGCCAACGCATCGACGTGTCGCTGTTCGACAGCCAGCTGGCGCTGCTGGCCAACGTGGGCAGCGCCGCGCTGTTCACCGGCGGCGAGGCGGCGCGGCACGGCAATGCGCACGCCAGCATCGTGCCTTACCAGGCCTTCCATGCTGCCGACGGCGAGTTCGTGCTGGCGGTGGCCAGCGAAAAACTCTGGATGGAAACCTGCCACCTGCTCGGCCGCGAGGACTGGCTGCGCGATCCGCGCTACGTCAACAACGCCAGCCGGGTCGAACATCGCGAGGCGCTTTGCGCGGAGCTCGCGGCGCTTTTCATCGGCCAGCCGGTGGCGCACTGGCTGGGCCTGTTCGCCGGCGCCGGCGTGCCGGCCGCGCCCATCAACTCGGTGCGGCAGGCGCTGGACCATCCGGTCGCGCACGCGCGCGGCATGCGGATCCTGATGGAGGGCGTTCCGATGGTCGGCAGTCCGCTGAAGCTGTCCGCCTCGCCGCCCCGGCTCGAACGCGCGCCGCCCGCGCTGGGACAGCACAGCGACGAGATCGCGCGCGGATGCGGCTTCGAACCCGAAGCCCTTCGCCTGGCGGGAGCGATCCGGTGATCGGCCGCCTGGCGCCGCCCTGGGACCGCCTGCTGCTGGATGCGCGGCTGGCCACGCTGCGCGATGACCTGGGTGCCTACGGCGTGGTCGAGGACGGCGCGCTGGCATGGAAGGATGGCCTGGTCACCTACGCCGGCCCGCGCAACGAGCTGCCCGGCGAACCGGCACAGCTGGCCGCGCGCGTGGATTCCGCGCAGCGCCGCTGGATCACGCCGGCGCTGGTGGACTGCCACACCCACCTGGTGTTCGCGGGCGACCGCGCGGTCGAGTTCGAGCGCCGGCTGCAGGGCGCCAGCTACGAGCAGATCGCGCGCGAGGGCGGCGGCATCGTCTCCACCGTGCGCGCCACCCGCGCCGCCAGCGAGGACGAACTGCTGGCGATGGCGCTGCCGCGTGCACGCGCGCTGCGTGCCGACGGTGTCGCCACGCTCGAGATCAAGTCCGGCTACGGCCTGGACCTGGACAACGAACGCAAGATGCTGCGGGTCGCGCGCCGGGTCGGCGAACAGCTCGGCATGACCGTGCGCACCACCTGCCTGGCCGCGCATGCGCTGCCGCCGGAGTTCGCGGGCCGTCCCGACGAGTACATCGACCAGGTCTGCGCCTGGCTGCCGGTGCTGCACGCCGAGGGCCTGGTGGATGCGGTGGATGCCTTCTGCGAAGGCATCGGCTTCAGCCCGGCACAGACCCGGCGCGTGTTCGAAACCGCGCGCGCGCTGGGCCTGCCGGTGAAGCTGCATGCCGACCAGCTCAGCGACCTGGGCGGCGCCGCGCTCGCCGCCGAGTTCGGCGGCCTCTCGGCCGACCACATCGAATGGAGCAACGAGGCCGCCGTGCGTGCGATGGCCGAGGCCGGCACGGTGGCCGTGCTGCTGCCCGGCGCCTTCCACGTGCTGCGCGAAACGCGTTTGCCGCCGATGGCGCTGCTGCGCGAGCACGCGGTGCCGATGGCCGTGGCCACCGACCTCAATCCCGGCACCTCGCCGCTGCAGTCGCTGCGGCTGGCGATGGCCTTGGCCTGCACGCACTTCCGGCTGACGCCCGAGGAAGCGCTGCGCGGCGCCACCATGCACGCCGCGCGCGCCCTCGGCCTGCACGACCGCGGACGGCTGCTGCCGGGCCAGCGCGCCGACTTCGTGCAGTGGAACGTCGGCCACCCGGCCGAGCTTTGTTACTGGCTGGCGGGCGACCTGCTGCACTCGCTGCACATCGCCGGTCGTCGCGTCTGCGACTGAGCCGCGCGCGGCCCGACGGCTCTGCCGCCTGCGCAGCATCCTGAAACGACGAAGCCCCGCATCGGCGGGGCTTCGTGCTTGCAGCGGTGCGCGCCAGGATTACTTGGCGGCCGCGGCGGCCTTCTTGGCAGGGGCCTTCTTGGCCGGCGCCTTGGCGGCAGCGGCAGGCGCCTTCACGGTGGCGGCCGTCTTGCCGGCGGTGGACTTCTTGACGGTCGGCGGGCGGCTGTTGCCGTGGCTACCGGTGAAACGCTTGCCCTTGGCGGTTTTCTTGTCGCCCCTACCCATGGTGATTCCTTGAAATGATGTGCGGTGAGGCGCGTAGCCTATCACCGCGGGCCCTGCCGACCAAGATGGCCGGCCACCGGGCTCAGTGCGTGTGGCCGTAGGACAGTCGCAGGTTGACCAGGTGCGCGGCCGAGATCAGCACGCCGCCCACCGCCATCGCCACGCCGTGCCAGGTGGTGGAGGCATGCAGGGCCGGCACCAGCAGCGAACCCCAGATCAGCACCAGCCCCGGCGTGACCAGCAGCCAGGCGTGGTAGGCGCGGTGGTTGCGATAGCCCAGCACCAGGCTGACCACGGCCAGCACGGTGGCGAACACGCTGAAGCCCACCTCGAAACCATGCCAGGCCACCAGGCCCATGCCCAGCGCCGGCACGACCGCCAGCGCCACCGGCACCAGCGCGCAGTGCAGCGCGCAGATGAAGGCGCCGACCGCGCCGAGGCGGTCCGCCCAGGGCGGCAGGTGCAGCTTGCTTGATTTCACTATGGCGACCATGACGTCCGGGGGATTGCCCTTGAGTTGGAATAATATAACATTGCACCCACTCTCCAGCAACCGGACTATATAACAATGACCCGATCCCTGCGCCGCGCTCCCCTCGTCATGGCCGTGCTTCTGGCCCTGCCCGGACTGGCCCTGGCCCAGTCCCAGGGCGCCCCGGCCGATGCCACCGACGCCGAGGACCACGGCCACGACACCGCCCGCACCCTGGACCAGATCGAAGTCACCGCCACCCCGCTGCGCAACGCCATCGAGAACCTCGCGCGCCCGGTGGACGTGCTGACCGGCGAGACCCTGGACGCGCGCAAGGCCGGCACCCTGGGCGAGACGCTGGAGCGCCAGACCGGCGTGCAGTCGTCCTACTTCGGCGCCGGCGTGGGCCGCCCGATCATCCGCGGCCAGGACGGCGCGCGCGTGCAGGTCCTCAGCGGCGGCACCTCCGCGCTGGATGTGTCCACCGTCAGCGTGGACCACGCCGTCACCATCGAGCCTTTCCTGGCCGACCAGATTGAAGTGCTCAAGGGTCCGGCCACCCTGCTCTACGGCAGCGGCGCCATCGGCGGCGCCGTCAACGTGGTCGACGGCCGCGTGCCCACCGCGCCGGCCGGGCGCGCGATGAGCGGCCGCGCCGAGATCCGGCACGGCAGCGCCGCCGACGAGAGCACCGGCATGGCACGCCTGGATGCCGATGCCGGCCAGGTCACCTTCCATGCCGACCTGTTCCGGCGCGACAGCGGCGACTACCGCATCCCCGGCTACGCCTTCTCGCCGGAGCTGGTCGCCGAGGAACTGGCCGAGGGAGAAGACCCGGACCACTTCGCGCGGGGCCGCCTGCCCAACAGCTCGCTGACCACCGAGGGCGGCGCCCTCGGCGGCAGCTGGCTCGGTGACAAGGCGTGGTTTGGCGCGGCGGCCAGCACCTACCGCACCAACTACGGCATTCCCCCCGGTGCGCACGAACACGAACATGAGGAAGAGGACCAGGTGCTGGGCGCGAAAGCCGGGGAAGAAGGCGAGGTCGTGCGCCTGGACATGCGCCAGGACCGCTTCGAGTTCCGCGGCGGCGTGCGCGGCGTCGGCCCGCTGCAGGAGATCAGCTACCGCGTCACCCGCAGCCACTACGAGCACACCGAGTTCGAGGGCGACGAGGTGGGCACGGTGTTCGAGAACGTGGGCACCGAAGGCCGCATCGAAGCCGTGCAGAACGAGATCAACGGCTGGCGCGGCGCGTTCGGCCTGCAGTACGGCCACCGCGATTTCGAGGCGATCGGCGACGAGGCCTTCGTGCCGCCGTCCATCACCCGCGACGTCGGCCTGTTCGTGCTGCAGGAGCGTGAGTTCGGCGACTTCAAGATCGAGCTGGGCGCGCGCCACGACCGCGTCAGCATCGATCCCGAGAACGGCCCGGGCCGCGACCACAACGCCACCAGCCTGGCGGTCGGCGGCCTGTGGCACTTCAGCGACCTGATGCACCTGAGCGTCAACCTCGACCGCGCGCAGCGCGCGCCGACCGCTGAAGAACTGTTCTCGGACGGCCCGCACATCGCCACCCAGAGCTTCGAGATCGGCGACGCCACGCTGGACACCGAGACGGCGGTGAGCGGGGAGATCGGCCTGCACCTGCACCAGGGCCGCTTCGAGGGCAAGGTCTCGGTGTACCAGTCGCGCTACGACGACTTCATCTACCTGGCCGAGACCGGCCTGGAGCAAGACGAGTTGCCGGTGCGCGCCTGGGTGCAGGGCGACGCGAAATTCACCGGCTGGGAAGCGGAAGGCACGGTGGAGCTGTTCGAGAACGCCAGCGGCCTCTGGGCCCTGCGCGTGTTCGCCGATGGCGTGGACGCGAAGCTCGACGGCGGTGGCCGCCTGCCGCGCATCGCCCCGGGCCGCGTCGGCGCCGACCTGAACTGGTCGATGGACGGATGGCGCGCCCGCATCGGCGCGATCCGCGTCGCCGACCAGGACGACGTCGCCGAACTCGAATCGGCAACCGACGGCTACACCCTGATCGACGCCGGCCTGGCCTACCACTGGGACGTGGGCGGAACCGGCTGGGAGGCCTTCCTGGAAGGCCGCAACCTCACCGACGAGGAGGCCCGCGTGCACACGTCCTACCTGAAGGATTTTGCGCCGCTGCCCGGGCGCAACCTGGCGGTGGGCCTGCGCGTCAGTTTCTGAGGGCCCGCGGTGCCGGCTTCACTCGAAGTCGGCGCCGTCGTCGCTGTCGGCCGCCTCCGGGCGGTCCTCGGGATCCTCGGCCACTGCGGCCGGCGGCTGCGGTTCGGCCGCTTCGCGCACGGCCTGCTGTTCGCTGGTTTCGGTTCCCAGGTGGAAGGCGGCATAGCCGGGTAGCACGGCCTGGTTCTGCGACATGCCGATCACGCGGCCGGGCACCGGCGCCAGGATGAAGCGCTCGACGTTGCTGACCGGGTCGATCACGCGACCCAGGCGCTGACCCGCCAGCACGCGCTGGCCCAGGCTGACGTCGCTGATCAGCAGCCCGCCGGAATTGGCGCGTACCCAGCGGGAATCCAGGAAGATCGGCGCCGGCTCGGGCGCTTCCAGCATCACGCTGGTGATGTCGATCGGCGAATCGGACTTGGCCTGCGGATCTTCGCGCATGGCCAGTTTCATCATCAGCCGCTCGATGGCGGACACCGCCTGCGCGATCTCCGCCGGCTCGAGCCGGGTGGGCGCACCGGCTTCGAAGGTCACCGCGGGAATGCCGACGGCCGTGGCGGCGACCCGCAGCATGCCCTTGTTGCCGTCGCTGTGCAGCACCACGGTGGAGCCGAAGCCGCGCGTGAATTCAAGCACTTCGGGGTTGGTCAGGTCGGCGCGCACCTGCGGCAGGTTGCTGCGTTCGAACGACCCGGTGTGGAAATCCACCAGCATGTCGCAGTGGCGCACGATGTCCTGGAAAAAACCATTGGCGATGCGCGAGGCGATGCTGCCGTGGCGGCTGCCCGGGAAATAGCGGTTGAGGTCGCGCCGGTCGGGCAGGTAGCGCGAGCCGCGCGAATAGCCGAACACGTTGACGATCGGCACGCCGATCACCGTGCCCGCCAGCCGCGTCGGATCGACCGAATGCGAGAGCCGGCGCACGATCTCCACGCCGTTGATCTCGTCGCCGTGGATGCCGGCGGTGAGGCACAGCACCGGGCCGGCCATCGCGCCGCGGGCCACGATCACCGGGCTGGGAATCTCGGCATTGCTGATGCCGCCGCCGGGGCGCCATTCCAGCTGCAGCCGCGTGCCCGGCACCACCAGGCGGTCCAGGATCGCCAGCGGCGTGACCAGTTCAGGCGCCGGCGGCAGTTCGGGTTTGGCGATGCCGGCGGGCGGCGTGGTGGCGGGCTGCGCGCCGGCGGGCGGATCGACCGGGAAGTCCTGCGCTGCGGCCGCGCCGGCCAGCATTCCCAAGGCCAGGGCCAGGCCCTGGCGGCTCAGGCCGCCGAACATGCCGCGCACAGGCCGTGCACTTCCAGCGTCTGCGCACGCGGGACGAAGCCCAGCGCCTTGGCCTGCGCGTCGAGCAGCCGCGGGATGCGCTCGCCTTCCAGCTCGACCGCCGCCTGGCACTGGTCACAGATGAGGAAAGGGACCGAGTGCGGCTCGTTGGGATGGTGGCAGCCGACGAAGGCGTTGACCGAGGCGAGGCGATGGATGAAGCCCTGCTCGAGCAGGAAGTCGAGCGCGCGGTACACCGTGGGTGGCGCGCTGGTGCCGTTGAGCGCCTTCATCGAATCGAGCAGGTCGTAGGCCTTCACCGGCTTGCCGGCTTCCGCGATCAGGCCCAGCACCTGTGCACGCAGCGGGGTAAGCCGCACACCGCGGGCTTCGCAGGCCTGGCCGACCGCCTGCAGGTAGCCACCGGCATCGTGCACGTGGTGCTCGGGGCTGGTGCAGTCGTGCGCGTGGGCGGTCTTGGACATGGGTCTAGGGTGGGCCCTGGGCGTGACTAAATCAATTCGCGGCAAGCGCCGCCCGGGCCGCGGTTCAGGCGGCAATCCGGGCCAGGGCCGCGTCGATGCGGGCCAGCGCCTGGTCGCGGCCGGCGAGGTAGACCGTGTGGTCGATCGAGGGGCTGACCTGGGTGCCGGTGATCGCCACGCGCAGGGGCTGGGCGATCTTGCCCAGGCCCAGGCCCAGCGTCTCGCCGGTGGCCTGCATGGCGCCGTGCACCGCTTCCACGGTCCACTGCGGCAGCGCGGCCAGGTGCTCGCGCACCGCCGACAGCGGCGCGGCGGCGGCCGGCACCAGGTGCTTGGCGACAGCCGCCGCATCGTATTCGACCAGGGGCTGGTACCAGACGGCAGCGCGCTCGGCCATTTCCTTCAGCGTCTGCACGCGGTCGCGCAGCGCCACCACCACGTCGGCCGGATCCGGGCCGAGGGCCAGGTCGTATCCGTGCGCCAGCAGCTGCGGCACGAAATGTTTCGCCACCTCGGCCGGATCGTCGGTCTTGAGATAGTGCTGGTTGAGCCAGCCCAGCTTGGCCGGGTCCAGGCGCGAGGCCTTCTGGTTGACGTCCTCGATCGCGAACAGCGACTTGAGTTCGTCGCGACTGAATATCTCCTGGTCGCCGTGCGACCAGCCCAGCCGCGCCAGGTAGTTGACCAGCGCATGCGGCAGGTAACCCTCTTCCTTGTACGACATCACATTCGCCGCGCCCGAGCGCTTGCTCAGCTTGGCGCCCTCGGGGTCGAGGATCATCGGCATGTGCGCGAAGTGCGGCACGGTCGCGCCCAGCGCCCTGTAGATGTTGATCTGGCGCGGCGTGTTGTTCACATGGTCGTCGCCGCGGATGACGTCGGTAATGCCCATGTCCAGGTCGTCCACCACCACCGCGAAGTTGTACGTGGGGTAGCCGTCGGGACGGAAGATCACCAGGTCGTCGAGCTCGTCATTGCTCCACTCGATGCGGCCCTTGATCTTGTCCTCGAACACCACGCTGCCGCCGATCGGGTTCTTGAAGCGGATGACCCGGTTGGGATCGTCGCGCCAGGGCGCATTGAGGTCGCGGTAGTGGCCGTTGTAGCGCGGTTTCTCCTTGGCGGCCATGGCGGCGTCGCGCGCGGCGTCGAGCTCCTCGCGGGTTTCGTAGGCGTAGTAGGCGGTGCCGTCGGCAACCATCTTTTCGGCCACCTCGCGGTAGCGGTCCAGGCGCTGGGTCTGGAAGACCGGGCCCTCGTCGTACTCCAGGCCCAGCCAGTCCATCGCCAGCAGGATGGCGTCGATGGCTTCCTGGGTGCTGCGCTCGCGGTCGGTGTCCTCGACCCGCAGGATGAACTGGCCACCGCGGCGGCGCGCCTCCAGATAGCAGTACAGCGCCGTGCGGGCACCGCCGATGTGCAGGAAGCCGGTGGGGCTGGGGGCGAAACGGGTGCGGCAGGTCATCGCGGCGCGCTCTGGAAGCAGGGAATGGCGCACATTTTACGCCATTTGACCGGCCCGCCCGCGGGGCCATCGCCGGTGCCGACCGGCGCCTGCGCTACCATGGTGGCCTGATTCGCCGGGCCCGGAGGCCGGATGCTGCTGCGTTGCCTGCTTTGCCTGAGCCTGCTGCTGGTGTCGGCGAATGCCGATGCCCAGGCCACCGCCACGCCTGCGCCGCCGGCCACCGCAGCGCCTTCCCCGAATCCGCCCGCGCCTGCCGCCACGCCTGCGCCCGCCCCGCCCGCATCCCCAGGCGCGCCCGCCGCCGATGCCCTGCCCTCGCCGACGACAGTGGCCGCATCGCCGCGCGTGCTGGTGGTGACCAGCCTGGGCGAGATCACCCTCGAGCTCGATGCCGCCGCCGCGCCGCGCATGGTCGAGAATTTCCTGGCCTATGCGCGCGATGGCCACTTCAACGGCACCATCTTCCATCGCGTCATCCCGGGACTGCTGGTGCAGGCAGGGGCCTTCACGCCAGACCTGCAGCAGAAGCCCACCCGCGCGCCGGTACGCAGCGAGGCCGGCAACGGCCTGTCCAATCGCCGCGGCACGCTGGCCGCCGCGCGCGACCGCGGCGTGGTGGATTCGGCCACGTCGCAGTTCTTCATCAACCTGGTCGACAACCCGAAGCTCGATGCCAGCGGTACCGACAGTCCCTACACCGCCGGCTACACCGTGTTCGGACGCGTGGTGCTGGGCCTGGACGTGGTGGACCGCATTGCCGCGGTGCCGACCTCGGCCCAGCCGCCCTTCCCCGCCTGGGTGCCGGTGACGCCGGTGGTGATCGAACGCGTGCAGGTGCTGCCATCCGTGGCCGCCGGCAGCGCCACGCTTGCACCTGCCGACGAGCCGGCGCAGCCATGACGGTGCTGCTGGTGTCGGACCTGCATCTGGATCCGTCGCGCCCCGCGATCACGCAGCAGTTCCTGTCGCTGCTGGCCGGCGAGGCGCGGCAGGCCGAAGCCCTGTACATCCTGGGCGACCTGTTCGAGGCCTGGGTCGGCGATGACGATCCGGGCGAACCCGGCGCGGCGGTCTGCGCCGGCCTGCGTGCGCTGGTCGAGTCCGGCGTGCCGGTGTACCTGATGCGCGGCAACCGCGACTTCCTCTACGGCCAGGGCATCCGGGAACGCAGCGGCGTGCAGCTGCTGCCCGATCCCTGCGTGGTGTCGCTGGCCGGCCACCCCACCCTGCTGATGCACGGCGACCTGCTGTGCACCGACGACACGGCCTACCAGGCCTTTCGCCGCCAGGTGCGCGACCCCGCGTGGCAGTCCACCTTCCTCTCCCAGCCGCTGGCCGCGCGCCAGGCCTTTGCCGCGCAGGCGCGCGCCGCCAGCCAGCAGCACCAGGCCGGCGTGTCGGAGGCCATCACCGACGTCAATCCGGACGCGGTGCAGGCGCTGATGCACACCTACGGCGTGGACCGGCTGATCCACGGCCACACCCACCGCCCCGCCGTGCACCGGCTGCAGCTTGATGACAGGCCCGCCACGCGCATCGTGCTGGGCGACTGGTACGAGCAGGGCTCGGTGCTGCGCGTCCAGGCCGAAGGCATCGCGCTGAGCCGGCTCTAGCCACGCTGCGCCCGTTCGGCAGGCCGCGGCGGCAGCTGCGCGACGTGCGCGGCGATCAAGGCAAGCACCGATCCGGGATCACACAGCACCTGCGCGCCCGTCACCCGCAGAACGCGATAGCCGGCGACGCCCAGGATCTCGGTGCGGCGACGGTCGTAATCACGGCGTTCGGGGACGTCGCCGCGATCCACCTCCACCACCAGCCCAGCCTCGGCGCAGGCGAAGTCGGCCACGTAGCCGGCGATCGGATGCTGGCGCCGGAACCGGCAGCCGGACCGTGCCGGATCGCGAAGCTGTTGCCAGAGCGCGTCGACCGCTTCGATGCGGCTGCGCTGCAGGGCGCGATGACGATGCCAGGGCAGGCGCATGCGGCGGCTCCTCGTGCGGGGCCGGCGGCCGCGCCGCCCGTCACCCGGATCCGCAGATTGCCGACGCCGCCGTCGTGATCCCATCGGAGCCCGCAGTCACCCGGGGTAGGAATTCGCCCCGCGCTCTCGACGTGAGCACGGGGATCAGTCGAGCAGGCCCGGCCTGGCGCGGAAGCCGCCCACCTCGAACTCGAAGGCCGGCGCCAGGTGCGCACTGCCCGGCAGCTTGATGCGCACGCGCCTGGCGGCCTGCATCGCTTTCAGGAAACGCTCGCGCTCGACGATGAACAGGGCCGGCCCGGTGCCGGTGTCGGCCGGGTCGCCTTCGAAGCGCTCGAAGTCGCCGTCGTCGAACGCAATCTGCAGCGAGCACGGCGGACCACAGTCCAGATCGCGCTGGGTCAGCACCAGGTACACACTGTCGCCCCACTCCGGGTGCCGCCGCAGGATCAGCTTGGCATCGGGGATCGGCGCCACCTGCACTTCTTCTTCCAGCGACAGGTCGGCATCTTCGCCGACCTCGACGCGGCTGGAGATCGCGGCGGTGTGCTGGGTGCCGCCCGCCGCCGGAATCGCCTGGTAATCCCACAGGGCCTTCAGGCGGCGCGACTCGCGCATCGCCTCGGCGCCCGCGCGCACTTCGTCCAGGGTCGCGCGCACCGTCTCGGCGGCGCGGGTTTCCCCGTGGCGCTGGCGCAGCTCGTCGCCGCGCGCTTCGGCGATCTCGAAATCCTGCTCGGCGCGCGCGGCCTCGTAGCCGGCCAGCAGCTCGGCCGCTTTTTCCTCGTCGAAGGCCGGATCCACCGGCGCGGGCTGGCAGGCGGTGAGTGCGGCCAGCAGCAGCAGGCAAGACAATCTGTTCATCGCGCAGGCTCCATGGATTCCAGTTCCGCCATCTCGAAGTCGTCGAACCCGGCCTCGCGCCGCGCCGCACGATTGAACGGACCGCGCAGCGAGCCGCGCGCGACCTCGCGCACCAGGCGGATGAACTCGCGCCCGGGCGCCAGGCCCTCGCGCTCGCAGCACCAGTGGAACCAGCGCGTGCCGGCGGCCACATGCGCCACTTCCTCGTCCAGGATGAGGGCGAGCACGTCGGCCGAGTCGGCATCGCCGGCCTGGCGCAGGCGCGTGATCATGCCGGGCGTCACGTCCAGGCCGCGCGCCTCCAGCACGCGCGGCACCAGGGCCATGCGCCGCAGGCAGCTGTCGGCGGTCTGCTCGGCCATTTCCCACAGGCCGTTGTGCGCGTCGAAATCGCCGTAGGCCTGGCCCAGGCTGGCCAGGCGCTGCTGCAGCAGTGAAAAATGCCGCGCCTCGTCATCGGCCACGCCCACCCAGTCGGCGTAGAACGCGGCCGGCATGCCGCGGAACCGGTACACCGCATCCCAGGCCAGGTTCACGGCGTTGAATTCGATGTGCGCCACCGCGTGCAGGAAGGCCGCGCGTCCCTGCGGGCTGCCGAGCCCGCGCTGGGGCAGGTCGCGCGGCGAAATCAGCTGCGGACGCGCGGGCCGGCCGGGCGCACGGATCGGCGAAGGCGGCGGCGCGCTGGCCGGCACCGTCAGTTCGCCGCGCCTGAACGCCGCCGCGGCGGCATGCGTCAGCCGCAGCTTTTCATCCGGATCAGACGCGGCGAGACAGTCGGCGGCCGCGGCGTGGAGGCTGGGCATGGGCGTCCGACCGCGCCTAAGCCATCACGACGCGCGCCGCTTGCGCTTGGCGTCGTCCGAACGCAGCTGCTGGATGCGCTCGAAATAACCCGGCTCGATGCCAGTGACGTATTCGCCGCTGAAGCAGGAACTGTCGAATCGTTTGCCCGGGAACTTCGGGCCCGCGACGGCGGCCTCGAGGTCGGCCAGGTCCTGGTAGATCAGCCAGTCGCAGCCCAGCAGCTTCTCGATCTCGGCTTCGGTGCGGCCATGCGCAACGAGCTCGTCAGCCGAGGGCATGTCGATGCCGTAGATGTTGGGGTGACGCACCGGCGGCGCCGCCGAGGCCAGGTAGACCTTCTTGGCGCCCGCATCGCGCGCCATCTGCACGATCTGCTGGCTGGTGGTGCCGCGCACGATCGAGTCGTCCACCAGCAGCACCACGCGATCCTTGAACTCCAGCGGGATCGGGTTGAGCTTGCGGCGCACGGATTTCACGCGCTCGCCCTGCCCCGGCATGATGAAGGTGCGGCCGACGTAGCGGTTCTTGATGAATCCCTCGCGGTACTTCACGCCCAGCACGTTGGCGATTTCCAGCGCAGCGTCGCGCGAGGTGTCGGGGATCGGGATCACCGTGTCGATGCCGTGGTCGGGCCGCAGGCGCAGGATCTTCTGGCCCAGGGTCACGCCCATGCGCATGCGCGCCTTGTGCACCGAGATGTTCTCGATCATGGAATCGGGGCGCGCGAAGTAGACGTACTCGAAGATGCAGGGCGCATGCTCGCGCGGCGCCGCGCAGACCTCGGCATGCAGCTGGCCGTTGCCGGTGATCACCACCGCCTCGCCCGGCTTGATGTCGCGCTCGCGCACGAAACCCAGGATATCCAGCGCCACGCTCTCCGAGGCTACCGCGTAGTCGGTGCCACCATCGGCGCGCTCGCGCTTGCCCAGTACCAGCGGCCGGATGCCGTAGGGATCGCGGAACGCCACCAGGCCCAGGCCCAGCACCATGCTCACTACCGCGTAACCACCGGTGCAGCGGCGATGCACGCCGGCGACGGCAGCCACGGCCGCCTGCGGCGTTAGCGCGCCCTGCGCCTGCAGTTCGTGCGCGAACACGTTCAGCAGCACTTCGGAATCGGATTCGGTGTTCACGTTGCGCTTGTCCTGCTCGAACACCATGCGCCGCAGCGCGTCGGTGTTGATCAGGTTGCCGTTGTGGGCCAGCGCGATGCCGTAGGGCGAGTTGACGTAGAAGGGCTGCGCCTCGTCGGAGCCTTCCGAGCCCGCGGTGGGATAACGGCAGTGGCCGATGCCCACGCGCCCGGTCAGCAGCGTCATCGCCGCCTCGTCGAACACTTCCTTCACCAGGCCGTTGCCCTTGTGCAGGCGCACCTTGTTGCCGTCCATGGTGGCGATGCCGGCCGCGTCCTGGCCGCGGTGCTGCAGCACCGTCAGCCCGTCGTACAGCGCGGCAGCGACGTCGCTGGCGCTGGCGATTCCAATGATGCCGCACATGGGTCAGGTCTCCGGATCGATGCTTGCGCTGGCCTGCGGGGCCGCGCTGGAAGGATGTTCTTCGGCCACGGCGTCGGTGGCCGGGGACTCGGGTTCGGTGCGGGATGCGTCGGGCGCATCGCCCGCCGGTGCGAAGCTGAGGTGTTCGGCGGCCGCCGGCGGCAGGAAAGCGGCCATCCATTCCGCGCCGCGCTGCGCCCCCGGCAGCAGCCGCGATTCCGACCACCAGGCATCACGCGGCACCGGCGTGAAGCCCAGCAGCAGCACGGCCACGCAGGCGAGCACGCCGCCGCGGGCCAGGCCGAAGCCCAGGCCGAGGACGCGATCGGTGCTCGACAGCCCGGTGTTGGCGATCAGCTTGCCGATGCCCCAGGTGACCAGCCCGCCCACGATCAGCACGCCCAGGAACACGCCGGCATAGCCCAGGAACAGCCGGGCCGATACCTGTTCGACGCCGGTCAGCCGCGCGGCCGCGTCATCGCCGAAACCGATCGACAGCCAGAACGCCGCCACCCACACCGTCAGCGACAACACCTCGACCACGAAGCCGCGCCACAGGCCCACGCCCATCGACACGGCCAGCACGGCCAGCAGCGCGTAGTCGGCCCAGTTCAGCATCGGCGCAGGCAGCGGATCACGGGTGCGGGACGACGATCGCGTCCTTCATGCCCAGCTTGCCGGCCACCGATTCGCGCAGGCGCTCGGCGGCGGCGCGGTCGGCTTCGGGCCCCACGCGCACGCGCCAGACGGCGCCGCGTTCGGTGTTCACCCGCTGGTGGAAGGCCACGAAGCCGGCGGCGCGGGCGCGGTCGCGCAGCGCACTGGCATCGGCCTCGGAGCTGAGCGCACCCAGCTGCACCGCAAAACCGACATTGGCGGCGGTGCTGGCGCGCGCGGGTACGGGCACCTGGGCCGGCGTGGCCACCGCCGCAGCGGCCGGGGTGGCGCGCGCCGGCGCGGGCGCGGCGGAACCGTCAAGCGCGATCACGTTGGCGCCACCGCCGGTGACCGAATCCACGCGCAGGCGCGCCGCTTCGGCCGCGGCGCGATCGCCGTACGGGCCGACCCGCAGGCGCATCGCCGGCTTGCCCGACACGTCCACCGACTCGCTGGTGAGCGGCAGGCCGCGCGAGCGCAGCTTGTCGGCCAGGGCGCGGGCATTGGCCAGGTTGGAGAAACTGCCGACATTGACCATGTAGCGTCCGCCGGCGGCGGCCGGGGTGGACGCGACCGGCGGCGGTGCCGCGGCCGGCGGCGTCACGGGGCTGGCCGCATCGGGCGGCACCGCCGGCGCGGTCGGCGCGGGCGCGGACGGAGGCGAAGGCGACTGGGCCAGGCCAGTGGCGGCATCGACCGGCGCCAGCGTGCCGTCTTCGCCTTCGGGCACGGGCGCATAGTCGGTGCGCGCGGCCGGCGCACCGGTCTGGTCCACGGTGGCCACGGCATTGGGGTCGTCGCTGGGACGCGGTCCGGTGTCCATGCCGACCACGCCGCCTTCGGGCGCCTGCGGCTGCGGCACGGTGAGCGGCAGCTCGCGCGTTTCGAATTCCTGGTCGGGCGCGGCCGGCATGTCCAGCGGCACCTGCGCGGCATCGGGCTGCTCGGCATCGGGCCCACGCAGCAGCATGGGCAGGAAGATCATGGCCAGCGCCACCAGGACGGCGGCGCCGATGAGGCGCTGTTTCAGGGCGGAATCCATCGGGTCGTCGGTCCGGCCGGGGAGTGGCGTGAATTATAGCCGGGATGGCCGGCCGCCCGGCTCATTCCGCGGCCAGCGCTTCAGCCACCGTGTGGAATGAGCCGAACACCAGCACGCGGCCCTCCGTTCCCGCCGCTTCGGTGGCGGCGGACAGGGCCTGCGCGAGGCTGGCATGCGCATGCAGCACCGCGTCGGGCACCGCCTCGCGCAGGCGTGCTGCCAGCGTGCCGACGTCCAGCCCGCGCGGCCCGGCGTCGGTGATCGGTCCCAGGTGCCAGGCCCGCACATGCGGCTGCACCGGCGTGACGATGCCGGCCAGGTCCTTGTCGGCCAGCGCGCTGAACACCGCCACGGTCGGCCGCGGGTTCGCCGCCAGCCACTGCGCCAGCTGGCGCGCGCCCTGCGGGTTGTGCGCCACGTCCAGCACGCGCTGCGGCGGACCCGTCTGGATCTGCAGGCGGCCCGGTGCGCGCGCGCCCGCCACGCCGCGGCGGATCGCCGCATCCGGGATCGGCAGGTCCAGCGCACGCAGCGCGGCGATCGCGGCAGCGGCATTGTCGCGCTGGGCCGGCGCCTGCAGGCCGGGATCGGGCAAGTCGATGCGGTACCCGGGCTCGCGCCAGCGCCAGCCGCCCGGCCGCGCCTCGACCAGGTAGTCGGAATGGCCACGGATCGCGAAGGCGCCCAGGGCGTAGGCCCGGCGCAGCACCGACGACGGCGGATCCTTCTCGGCCAGCACGCAGGGTTTGCCCGCGCGCAGGATGCCGGCCTTCTCGGCACCGATGGTCTCGCGGTCATGGCCCAGGTAGTCCTGGTGGTCCAGGTCCACGGTGGTGATCACGGCCACGTCCGGGTCCACCAGGTTGGTGGCGTCCAGGCGGCCGCCCAGCCCCACCTCCAGCACCGCCAGGTCAAGCCCGGAGGCCTCGAACACCAGCAGGGCCGCCAGCGTTCCGAACTCGAAATAGGTCAGCGGCACCTCGCCGCGCGCGGCTTCGATGCGCTCGAACGCGGCCACCAGGGTGGCATCGTCGGCGTCCACGCCGTCCACCCGCACGCGTTCGTTGTAGCGCAGCAGGTGCGGCGAGGTGTAGGCGCCCACGCGCAGGCCGGCCGCGCGGGCAATGGCCTCGAGGAAGGCCACCGTCGAGCCCTTGCCATTGGTACCCGCCACGGTGACCACGTGCCGCCCGGCGCGACCCACGCCCAGCCGGCGCGCCACCTCGCCCACGCGCTCAAGGCCCATGTCGATGCTCTTGGGATGGACGGCCTGCTGGTACTCGAGCCACTGGGAAAGCGTGCGTGCCATGCAGCGATTATCGCCCATGGCGGGCGCCACGCAGCGCCCGGGCGGGCCGTCGACGGGGTAAACTGGCGGCATTCCCCAGCCCGAGCGCGCCCATGGCCAAGCCCAACTATTCCTTCGAAAAGCGCCAGCGCGAACTGGCCAAGCAGAAGAAGAAGGCCGAGAAGGACGCCGAGAAGGCCGCCCGCAAGCGCGCCGGCGAACCCGCCGAGGCGGCGGACACCGAGGCCGACGAGTCGGCGCCGCCGCAGGACTGAGCGCACGGCCCCGGCTTCGGGCCACGGGCGCCGCACGGCGGCGCCCGTCCGGAAAACTAGAGCGCCCGATGCACCGCCTCGCCGAACAGCGCGGTGTGGTGCCCGCAGTCGTTCAGGCGCACCACTTCCAGTGAATTCACGTCCGGTCCCTCGAGCAGGTTGATCGTGGTCGGTGCCTGCCGGAAGGTCCACAGCCGCGACAGCGGCAGGCCCAGGATGCGGCACAGGATCACGCGGTTCACCGCGTCGTGGGCCACGACCAGCAGCGTGTCGTCCGCGCCCAGCCCACGGCAGGCACGCGCGAACGCGGGCCAGGCGCGGTCCAGCACTTCGACGATCGACTCGCCACCCGCACCGGGCATCTGCACCGTCTCGGGGGTCTCGCGCCAGGCGCGCAGGCGTGCCGGATCCCTTTCGCGGATCTCGGCGGCCAGCAGCCCCTCCCAGTCGCCGTGGGCGATTTCCTTCAGGCCTTCGTCCAGCCGAAGCTGCGACGCACGCTCCGCACCCAGCGCCAGTTCCGCCGTGCGCCGCGCCCGCGCCAGCGGCGACGCCACCGCGCGGGTGATGGCGACCTGCGCCAGGCGTTCGCCCAGCAGCCGCGCCTGGTTTTCACCGACCTCCGACAGCGCGATGTCGCGCTGCCCCTGGTAGCGGCCTTCGGCATTCCAGGGTGTTTCTCCGTGACGCGCGAGCAGTACCTTCATCAGACCTGCTCCATCGCGACGATGCCCGGGATGCCGCGCAGCGAGGCCAGCTGCGCCTCGGGCACTTCACGGTCGACCGTGATCGCCGCCACCGCGCCGCCGTCGCCGGTGGCGCCCAGCGAGAAATTGACGATGTTCACGCCGGCCGCGCCCAGGTGCGAACCGACCAGGCCGATCACGCCGGGCTTGTCCTCGTTGCGCATCAGCAGGATGTGGGCCAGCGGATCGAAGTCGAGCTCGACGCCGTCCAGCCGCACCACGCGCGGACCGCGATGCAGCGTCGCCTCGATCTCGCGGCTGCCGGCCGCGCCCTGCACGCGGATGCGCAGCAGGCGGTCGAAACCGTCGCCGTCGCCGCCCAGGGTTTCGGCCACTTCCAGGCCGCGCGAGGCGGCTTCATGCAGCGCATTCACGGGCGTCACGCGGCCCGAGGCCGGGCCCAGCAGCGAGGCCACCAGCAAGCGGGTGAGCGGCCGCGTGTCCAGGCCGTCGGTGCGGCCGGCGTAGGTGACCTGCAGCTTCGTCGGCGCCGGCACCAGACGCGCGGCCAGCTTGCCCAGCGCGGTCATCAGCGGCATCCAAGGACCGACCTCGCGCGCGGTCTCGGGCGTGAGCGGCGGCAGGTTGACGCAGCCCGCGACCGCGCCGGTGGCGACGAAATCGATGATCTGGCGCGCCAGGATGGTGCTCACCGCCTGCTGCGCCTCGCCGGTGCTGGCGCCCAGGTGCGGCGTGAGGATCAGCTTGGCGTTGCCGCGCAGCGCCGAGTCCTTGGGCAGCGGCTCGGTCACGAAGGTGTCGAGCGCGGCGCCGGCCAGATGGCCTTCCTCGAGCAGGGTGAGCAGCGCGTCCTCGTCCACCAGGCCGCCGCGCGCGGCATTGATCAGGAAGGCGCCCTTCTTCATGCCGCGCAGGCGGGCCTCGTTGAGCAGGTTGGTGGTGTCCTTGGTGCGCGGGATATGCAGCGTCACCACGTCGGCCCAGGCCAGCAGTTCCTCCAGCGGCTTGAGCGCCACGCTGCCCTTGCCCGCGGCCGAGGCCGGCAGGAAGGGGTCGTGCGCGGCCACTTCCATGCCGATGCCCTGCGCCTTGCGCGCAACGGTGGCGCCGATGCGGCCCAGGCCGATCACGCCCAGCTTCTTGCCTTCCAGCTCGAAGCCGGTGAGGCCGGCCTTGGGCCATTCGCCGGCCTTCATGCCGGCATCGGCGCGCGGCACGTGCCGGGCCAGCGCGAACAGCAGCGAGATCGCGTGTTCGGCAGCGGCCAGGGTGTTGCCGTCGGGGGCATTCATCACGGCGATGCCGCGCGCGGTGGCGGCGTCCACGTCGATGGTGTCCACGCCGGCGCCGGCGCGGCCGATCACCTTCAACGCGCTGGCGTGGGCCAGCGACTCGGCCGTCACCTGGGTGGCCGAACGCACCAGCACGGCATCAAAGCCCTCGAGCTTCGCGGCCAGGACCTTGGGGTCCTTGATCGGATCGGAAATCTCGACGTCCCAGCCCGCATCGCGGAACAGGGCCAGACCGTCTTCATGGATGCCATCACAAGCCAAAACGCGCATTGCCTTTCTCCTGGATCAACAGCGGTGGGAGGCCCGCCGCCATGCCCCGGACCGGGACAGGCAACAAGCCCCGGATTCAGGTCGCGGAAACGCCGTCGGCCGCAAGGGCGGCCGTTTGCCTACGCATGGAATCCACCGTCTGCCGGCGCACGAACGTGCGGGCAAGAGAAGACGACGCCGGGAGGCTGTCGAATCGCGCGATTGCGCTGTGACCATCGGACGACCGGCAAATCAGTGTGGAACGGACCGGTCGGTCCGCGGGTCTGGAGACGGGGCTTCATGAGCATGGGAGTCCAGGACCAACGCCCCTACCTTACCCGCTGCGGGCAGCGAAGGGAACCGGCCCGCCCGATGTCCGCCCCGGCGCCTTTCGGCAACCCCGCCGCGGCCATGACCAATGGCCCGTACCCACGCCCACGCGCAGCGCCTAGCCTTGTCGGCTAGCTCCCTCCCTGGAAACGCCATGACCTTCGCGCCCAAGCCGCTCCTGCTCGCCCTGTCCATCACCCTGGCCCTGGCGGCCTGCCAGCGCGCGCCGGCGCCGGTCGAAACCGCGGCCGCGCCCGAGGCGCCGGAAGTGCCCAAGCTGAGCATCGACCTGGGCAAGGTCAGCCAGCAGCCGATTTCGCTGCAGCTGGCCGACATCGATACGCAGGTGCAGGCCTGCCAGGACTTCAACGACTTCGTGAATGCCAAGTGGCTAGCCGCCAACCCCGTGCCGGGCGACCGCACGGTCTGGGGTGCCTTCGCGGCCCTCGGCGAGCGCTCCCTGCAGGTGCAGCACGAACTGGCCAAGGCCGCGGCCGCCAGTACCTGGCCGCAGGGCTCGATGGAGCAGAAGGTCGGCGACTTCTTCGCCTCGGGCATGGACGAGCCGGCGATCGAAGCGGCCGGCCTGGCGCCGCTGCAGCCCGAACTCGACCGCATCGCGGCGATCCAGGCCAACGCCGACATCCCCGCCTACCTGGGCGACGCCTACGCGCGCGGCCAGGGCATGCTCTTTAGCTTCTTCTCGATGGCCGACTACAAGGACTCCGGCACCAACATCGCCTATGCCGTGCAGGGCGGGCTGTCGCTGCCCGAACGCGCGTACTACCTGGAAGACCGCGAGGACTACCAGACCGCGCGCGCCGCCTTCCTCGAGCACGTGGCCAAGGTGCTGACGCTGGGCGGAGCCGACGCCGAAAGCGCCCGGGCCCAGGCCCGCCAGGTGCTGGATTTCGAAACCCGCCTGGCCAAGGCCTCGCTGGGCCGCGTCGAGATGCGCGACCCGGCCACGCGCTACAACCCGGTCGCGCTGGCCGATGCCGACGCCAGCACGCCCCACTTTTCCTGGACCGCGTTCTTCGCCGCCCTTGACGTGCCGGCGCCGGCCTCCTTCTCGCTGGCCACGCCGGGCTTCTTCAAGGAATTCGACGCCATGCTGGCCGACGTGCCGCTGGAGCAGTGGCAGACCTGGCTGCGCTTCCGCGCCATCGACAATGCCGCGCCCTACCTCAGCCAGCCCTTCGTGCAGGCCAACTACGATTTCTACCGCAAGACGCTTGGCGGCCAGGCCGAGCTGCAGGAGCGCTGGAAGCGCGTGCTGGGCACGCTCAACGGCGCCATGGGCGAAGGCTTCGGGCAGATCTACGTGGCGCAGGCCTTCCCGCCCGAATCCAAGGCCAAGATGGAGGCCCTGGTGCAGAACCTGATGCAGTCGCTCAAGGGACGCCTGGAGAACCTGGACTGGATGAGCGCCGAGACCAAGACCAAGGCGCTCGAGAAGTGGGCGTCGTTCACGCCCAAGATCGGCTACCCGGACAAGTGGCGCGACTGGAGCGGCCTGTCGGTGGCGCGCGCCAGCTACGCCGACAACGTGATGGCGGCCATGGCCTTCAACACGCGCTTCAACCTCGACAAGATCGGCAAGCCCGTGGACCGCAGCGAGTGGGGCATGAGCCCGCAGACGGTGAACGCCTACTACCGCTCCACCGCCAATGAAATCGTGTTCCCGGCGGCGATCCTGCAGCCGCCCTTCTTCGACGCCAACGCCGACGACGCGCTGAACTACGGCGGCATCGGCGCGGTGATCGGCCACGAGATGCTGCATGGCTTCGACGACCAGGGCAGCAAGTTCGACGCCCAGGGCAACATGGTGAACTGGTGGACCGAAGAGGACCGCGCCAAGTTCGAGGCCGCGACCACCAAGCTGGCCGACCAGTACAGCGGCTACGAGGCGCTGCCGGGGCTGTTCGTCAACGGGCGTCTGGGCCTGGGCGAGAACATCGCCGACCTGGGCGGCGTCACCGTGGCCTACGACGCGCTGAAACAGGCGCAGGGCCCCGGCTTCACCGACCCGATGATCGACGGCTACAGCCAGGACCAGCGCTTCTTCATGAACTGGTCCACGGTTTGGCGCGTGGCCTTCACCGAGGCCCAGCTCAAGCAGCAGATCACGGTCGGCCCGCATTCGCCCGGCATGTTCCGCGCCATCGGCCCGCATTCCAACCTGCCCGCCTTCGCCGCCGCCTTCGGCTGCAAGGAAGGCGACAAGATGGTGCGCCCGGCCGCCGACCGCGTCGTCATCTGGTGATTCCCCTCCCCTTTCCCAACACGGCCGCACCGGCCTGGAGCTTCACGTGAACCTACGCTCGATCAAACCCCTCGCCCTGGCCCTCGCGGTCAGCGTCGCGCTTGCCGCCTGCCAGAAGGCCGACGCGCCAGCGGAAACCGCCGCTGCGCCTGAAACGGCCCCGGCCAAGCCCGTGGTGGACCTGTCCAGCCTGAAGATCCCCGCGATCTCGCTGCAGGCCAGCGACCTGGACAGCAATGTCGCCGCCTGCACCGACTTCAACGGCTTCGTCAACGGCAAGTGGCTGGCCGCCAATCCGGTCCCGGCCGACCGCACCACCTGGGGCCCGTTCGTGGTCCTGGCCGAACGCTCGCTGGAAATCCAGCAGAAGCTGGTGGAGAACCTGGCCGCGCAGCCCAATGCCACCGGCACCGGCAAGCTGATCGGCGACGTCTGGGCCACCGGCATGGACGAGGCCGCGGTGAACGCCGCCGGCATCACCCCGATCCAGCCGATGCTCGACGAGATCGCTGCGCTCGACTCGGGCGAGGCCATCGCCGCCTACATCGCCAACAGCTACGCCAAGGGCCAGGCCTACGTGTTCGGCTTCGGACCGCTGGCCGATTTCAAGAACTCCAGCCTCAACATCGCCTATGCCACCCAGGGCGGCCTGGGCCTGCCGGACAAGGGCTATTACTTCGACGAGAAGCACGCATCCATCCGCGAGGCCTATGTGGGCTACCTGGCCAATCTGCTCAAGCTGGCGGGCGCCGACGAGGCCACCGCGGCCGAACAGGCCCAGGCCGTGATGGCCTTCGAAACCCGCCTGGCGAAGGTGTCTTCGTCGGCCGAGGAGCTGTCGCGCGACGTCTCGCTGTACTACAACCCGGTCAGCGTCGCCGACGCCGACGCGCTGACCCCGAACTTCAAGTGGTCGGCCTTCTTCAGCGCGCAGGGCCTGGAGGCGCCGGAGATGTTCTCGCTGGCCCAGCCCGCCTTCCACAAGGAAGTCAGCGCGATGCTGGCCGACGTGCCCGCCGCGACCTGGCAGGCCTACCTGCGCACGCAGGCGATCAGCAATGCCTCGCCCTTTCTCTCGGATGACTTCGCCACCGAGAACTTCAACTTCTACGGCAAGACCCTGCGCGGCCAGGCCGAGATGCAGCCGCGCTGGAAGCGCGTGCTCAACACCATCAACGGCCAGATGGGCGAAGCGCTGGGCGAGGAGTACGTCGAGGTGGCCTTCTCGCCCGAGGCCAAGGAGCGCATGCAGTCGCTGGTGAGCAACCTGGGCGCGGCGCTGAAGACGCGCATCGAGGGCCTGGCCTGGATGAGCCCGGAGACCAAGGCCAAGGCGCTGGAGAAGTGGGCCTCGTTCACGCCCAAGATCGGCTACCCGGACAAGTGGCGCGACTGGAGCGGCCTGCAGACCAGCCGCGACAGCTACGTGGCCAACCTGATGGCCGCCAACGAGTTCAACCACAAGTGGAACCTGTCCAAGATCGGCGAGCCGGTGGACAAGACCGAGTGGGGCATGAGCCCGCAGACGGTGAATGCCTACTACAACCCGCTGGCCAACGAGATCGTGTTCCCGGCCGCGATCCTGCAACCGCCCTTCTTCGACCCCAATGCCGACGACGCGGTGAACTACGGCGGCATCGGCGCCGTGATCGGCCACGAGATGATCCACGGCTACGACGACCAGGGCAGCCGCTTCGGACCGACCGGCAACTTCGAGAACTGGTGGAGCGACAAGGACAAGGCCGGCTTCGAGGAGCTCACCGGCAAGCTGGTGGCGCAGTTCAACGGCTACCACTCCATTGACGGGGAAACCGTCAACGGCAAGCTGACCCTGGGCGAGAACATCGCCGACCTGGGTGGCCTGGCGGTGGCCTACGACGCCCTGCAGCGCGAGCTGGAGAACAAGCGCGTCGGCGAGATCGAGGGCTACGGCCCCAACCAGCGCTTCTTCATGAACTGGGCCACGGTCTGGCGCGTGAACTACAAGCCCGAGGAGCTCAAGGTGCGCCTGCAGACCGATTCGCACGCCCCGGCCAACTTCCGGGCCATCGGCGCGCCGTCCAACCTGCCGGCCTTCGCCGACGCCTTCGGCTGCAAGGCCGGCGACGCCATGGTGCGGGCCGACGACGTGAAGGTTGCCATCTGGTAAGCCGCCACGCCCCTGCGTTCAGGTAAGGGAACGGCCCGGCTTGCCCGGGCCGTTTTCTTTTTGGGCGCGAATTGGGTGGGCCGGGCCCGGCCGGGGCGGTAGAATCGCGGTCCCCTGAATTGGAGTCCGCGATGCCCGTCCGCCTGCCCCTGGTCTCGCCCCTGGTCGTCGCCCTGATGCTCACCCTGGCCGCCGGCCCGGCCGCCGCGCAGCGCGCGCCCGCCACCCCCGCCGCCTGCACCGACTTCTACGGCCACGCCAATGCGGCCTGGCTGGCCGGCAACAAGCTGCCTGCCAATGCCAGCTCGCTCAGCCGCTGGGACCAGCTGTACGCCCAGAACCAGGCCCAGCGCGACCAGGTGCTGTCGGCCACCACGGCGCCGGCGCAGGCCATGGTGTCGGTGCGGCTGGCCGACCTGTTCGCCAGCGCCCAGGACGAAGCCGCGATCGAAGCCGCCGGCGCCAAGCCGCTGGCGCCGCTGCTGGCCATCGTCGACAAGATCAAGCGCACCCGCGACGTGGCCCCGGCCATTGCCGCGCTGCACGCGGCCGGCATGCCCGTGCTGGTGGACCTGCAGGTGCTGCGCGACAACACCGGCACGCCCTACGCCCAGATCGGCGCCGGCGGCATCGGCCTGCCCGACCCCGGCTTCTACGACAGCACCGACCCGCTGGTGCAGCCGGTGGAGAAGCGCTACGGCGCCGCGGTCTGGGAATGGCTGCGGCTCACCGGCACGCCCGAGGCCAAGCTGGCCGAGCAGGTGGGCTGGGTGATGCAGATGGAGCGCACCCTGGCCAAGGCCACGCTCACCGGCACGCCGTTCCAGGTCATGTCCACCAAGGACGCTTCCGGCGTGGCCGGTGCGCTCGAACTCGAACGCCTGCTGGCCGCGCACGGCCTCAAGGCCAGCCAGGTGGCGATGACCGCGCCGGGCTTCTTCCAGGCGCTCAACCAGCTGATCGCCAAGACCAAGCCCGAGCAGTGGAAGGTCTACCTGCGTGCGCAGATCGCGCGCGACATGGCGCCCACGCTGTCCAAGGGCTTCAACGATCCCTGGGGCCAGCTGTACGAAGTGACCCTGGCCGGCCAGGCGGCGCCGACGCCGCGCGCGCTGCGCGCCCGCTGGGTGCTTGAATCGCGCGTGCCCGAGCTGCTCGACGCCGCCTACACCCAGCGCTTCCTGCCGGTGCCGCGCCAGGAGCGCGCCAAGGCCATCGCCGAGGCCGTGCGCGCCAGCGCCATCGCCTCGGTGGACCGCGCGCCGTGGCTGAGCGAAGGCGGCAAGGCCTCGGCGCGCGCGCGCCTGCAGGCCATGGTGATCCAGGTCGGCAGCGAAGTGCCCGACAACGTGTTCGACGACCTGAAGTTCAAGCGCAACGAGCTGGCCGGCAACGTGCTGGCGCTGCGCCGCTGGCTGCAGAAGTACGCGCTGGTGCGCGCGCGCATGGCCTGGCCGGCCGAGCAGTGGCAGCCGCTGGTGGCGCTGCTGCCGCAGGAAAACCGCCTGGTGGTGACCTCGGGCACGCTGCAGCCGCCCATCCTCGACGACGGCGGCAGCGCCGCTGATTTCGGCGGCTTCGGTGCGCTGGTGGCGCAGCAGCTCAGCCTGTCGCTGCAGACGTGGGACGGCCCGGACGCGGCCGCCTGGGGCAAGCGCGCCACGCCGCTGATCGCGCAGTACAACGCCTACTCCGCCACGGGCGGCGCCACCAAGGTCAACGGTACCCGCAGCTTCGCGCAGAACCAGGCCGACCTGGCCGGCCTGGAGATCGCCTGGGCCGCGCTGAATGCGCAGGGCACGCCCGACGCCGCCGCGTCCAAGGCTTTCTTCACCGGCTGGGCCAACCTGTGGGCGCGCCAGGACAAGGACACCGTGCTGGCGGCCGCGCAGGCCAGCGCCATCCATGCGCCTTCCAAGTGGCGCGTGAACGGCCCGCTGTCCAACCTGCCCGCCTTCGGCCAGGCGTACGGCTGCAAGGGCAAGGTGCCGATGCAGCGCACCGCCAAGGAGCAGGTTGCCCTTTGGCGCTGATGAACACCTTCGCCCCCGGCCAGCGCTGGTTCTCGAGCGCCGAACCCGAACTCGGGCTCGGCACGGTGCTGCGGCTGGCGGGTCGGCAGGTGCAGATCGTGTTCACCGGCACCGGCGTGGTGCGCATGTACGCACTGGGCTCGGCGCCCCTGCTGCGCGCCGTGTTCCGGCCCGGCGAGCGCGTGCGCATCGGCGGCCAGGACAAGACGGTGGAAAGCGCCGAGCTGCACGATGCGCTGATCCACTACACCTGCGACGGCCAGGCGCATGCCGAGGGCGAGCTCGACGCCGAGCAGCCCGTGTCGCAGGCCGATTCGCGCCTGCTGTCGGGCCGCGTCGACCGCAACGACCAGTTCGAATTCCGGCGCGAGTGCCTGCAGCGCCGGGCCGAGGCGCGCGCGCATCCGGGCTGGGGCGTGCTGGGCGCGCGCATCGACCTGATCCCGCACCAGCTGCAGGTGGCCGAGCGCGCCAGCCAGCGCCGGCCGCCGCGCCTGCTGCTGGCCGATGAAGTGGGCCTGGGCAAGACCATCGAGGCCTGCCTGATCACCGCCCAGCAGCTGGCCAGCGGCCGCGTGCGCCGCGTGCTGGTGCTGGTGCCGGAAAGCCTGGTCAACCAGTGGTTCGTCGAGCTGCTGCGCCGCTTCAACCTGCCCTTCGCCATCTACGACGAAGAGCGCTGCGAATCGCTGGAGCTGACCGAGCCCAAGGCCAATCCCTTCGAGGACGAGCAGTGCGTGATCGCGTCGGTGGACTGGCTGGCCAGCCACGACAAGCGCGCCCGCCAGGCCCTGGCCGCGGGCTGGGACCTGCTGCTGGTGGACGAGGCCCATCATCTGGTGTGGACGCCGGAATTCTCCAGCCCCGGCTATGCGCTGGTGGAGTCGCTGTCGCTGCAGACGCCGGGCCTGCTGCTGCTCACCGCCACGCCGGAACAACTCGGCCTGGGCGGCCACTTCGCCCGCCTGCGCCTGCTCGACCCCGCCCGCTACACCGACCTGGAAAGCTACCGCGAAGAATCGCGCCGCTACCTGGAGCTCTCGGCGCTGGCCGAACGCCTGCTCGAGGACCAGGCTCTCACCACCGAGGACATGGCCACCCTGTCGGCGCTGTTCCCCGGCGACGACGAGGCCCTGGTCGGCCGGCTGGGCCGCATCGCCGCCGGCGACACCCGCGAGCGCGACGCCCTGCTGTCGGACCTGGTGGACCGCCACGGCACCGGCCGAGTGATGATCCGCAACCGCCGCGCGGCGATCGGCGGCTTCCCCGTGCGCCTGCCCCACCTCACCGCGCTCGACGTGCCGGAAGATCCCACCGTGCTCGGCCGCCTGCGCGCCGAGTTCGCGCACGATGTCGGCGAAACCGACGACGAGCCCGCGCACGACTATGCCCGCGACCCGCGCACGGACTGGCTGCTGGGCATCCTCGAGGCCGTGGCGCCCGCCAAGGTGCTGCTGCTGTGCCGCTCGCGCGCCAAGGTGCAGGCACTGGAAGAGGCGCTGCGCCTGCGCAGCGGCCTGCCGGTCGCCCGCTTCCACGAAGACATGAACCTGTTGCAGCGCGACCGCAACGCCGCCTACTTCGCCGATCCGGAAGGCGCGCGCCTGCTGATCGCCAGCGAGATCGGCGCCGAGGGCCGCAACTTCCAGTTCGCCCAGCACCTGGTGATGTGGGACCTGCCGCTGCACCCGGACATGCTGGAACAGCGCATCGGCCGCCTGGACCGCATCGGCCAGCGCGGCGACGTCAACATCCACGCCGCCGCAGTGGCGGGCAGCGCGCAGGACGTGCTGCTGCGCTGGGTGCACGAAGGCCTGGACGCCTTCCGCGGCGTGCTGGCCGACGGCCGCGAGCTGCTGCGCAGCTTCGGCGCCGAATTGCTGCAGCTGGCCGCCCAGGACGGCGACGCCCGCGAACCCGCGCTGACCGAGCTGATCAAGCGCACGCGCGACAAGCACGCCGAGCTGGCCCGCATCATCGCCGAAGGCCGCGACCGCCTGCTCGAACTGGGCAGCCGCAGCCATCCGTCCACCCGCCTGCTCACCGCGCTGCGCGAGGACGACCACCACGCCGCGATGGACGACCACGCGCTGCGCCTGCTGGAGCACTTCGGCATCCACAACGAGCCGCTGGCCGCCAACCTGTGGCTGCTCGATCCCGAACACGTCACCGTGGACGGCTTCGAAGAGTTCAAGAACGGCCCGCGCACCGCCACCTTCGACCGCATGACCGCACTGGGCCGCGACGACCTGCTCTACCTGCGCGCCGATCACCCGCTGCTGCTCTCGGCCGGCGAACTGCTGGTCTCGGGCGAATCGGGCAACGCCGCCTTCCTGGTGGACGACAGCCTGCCGCCGCGCACCGTGGTGATGGAAGCCGTGAGCGTGCTGGAGTGCGTGGCCCCGCGCGGCCTGGACGTGGAGCGCTACCTGCCGCCCGCGCCCCTGGTGGTGGCGGTGGACACCCGCCTGCAGCTGCGCCCCGACTTCGCGCCCGGCGAACGCGCCCGCCTGCGTGCCGGCGACCGCGTCTTCGACCTCTCGCCCCAGCGCAAGGTGCTCGCGGCCCTGGTGCCGCCGATGCTGGAACGCGCCCGGGAGGAAGCCCTGCTGCAGGCCGCCCAACGCATCGAATCGGCCCTGACCACCGCCGACCAGCTGCTGGGCAACGAGATCGACCGCCTGCGCGCCCTGGCCCAGGTCAACCCCGCCGTGCGCCCCGAAGAAATCGCCGCGCTGGAATCCGAACTCGACGCCCTGCGCGCCGCCCTGCCCACCGCCCGCCCGCGCCTGGACAGCCTGCGCCTCGTCGCCAGCACCGACTTCCTGCAGCTGCGCCGATAGCCCTTTCGCCTCAACGCTCCATCTTCGGCGCCGCCGACCCTGACTGCCCACGCGAATGCACCCACACCTGGGTGCCGAGCGTCAGCCAGATCGCAGCGACCGCCAGCAGCAGCGGCACGCCGATCAGCTTGATCGACATCGGAACTGGCAGGAACAAGGACGCGAACCAGATCGCGGGAAGGAGCATTCCCAGGATGCCTCGCAGTGGCGAGAACCCGGGACGTGCCACGTATTTGCTTCCGCACTGCCCACAACTTTGACTAAACAGCCGGAACTGACCCAACGAAGCCTCGCAATGCGCGCAACGAAGACCCATCGCCAAGGCGCCCCCAAACGTCAGTAAGCAGCCGGTAGAGTTATCCGCGTTTTTCAGCGTTCATCCGCGTCAAAAAAAACCAACGCCAGATCAACGCACCAGGCGCGGCCCCGGCGGCCGCCTCGGCCGGAACGGCGGCAACCCCCGCCAGTACCGGATATGCAGCCACCCCGCCAGCATGCCGCCCAGAAAGCCCAGGTGGGCCAGCCCGTTGTCAGACGCAAACACGCCAAACGCCAGCTCCATGCCGCAGATCACCGCCACCAGCACCCACATCTTCATCGGGATCGGTGGAATGAGCAGCATCACCCGCTGGTGCGGATTCAGATAGGCACACGCGAACAGGATGCCGAACGCCACCGCGCTGGCGCCCGCCGACGGCAGGTAGGGAATCACGCCATAACGCAGGCCGATGCTCATCACCAGCAGCTGGAACACGCCGCCGCCCGCCGCGCAGGTGAGCAGGTACAGGCCGTAGCGCCGCTCGCCCCACATCATCTCCAGCTGCGAGCCGAAGAACACCACAGTGAGCGCGATGAAGATCAGGTGCATCGGCGCGGTGTCGAGCACCACGTGCGTCAGCACCTGCCAGGGCGCGAAGCCGTACTGCGAGGCCATCGCCGAACCGTCGTCGCCCAGCGGCCACAGCATCAGGTGCGGCGCCAGGCTGCGCGGCAGCACCAGCGGCAGCAGCAGCATCGCCGCGAGGACCCAGAGCAGCTTCTTAGTAAGCGGAGGGAACTGCATCGTTGGCGCATCCGGACAGGAACCAGCCCGTATCATACCGGCATGCCCGCCCCGCCTTCCCCGCTGGCCGACGACCGCCTGACCGACGCGCTGGCCGCGCGCCTGCGCACGCACGACTGGGCCACGCTGGACCTTCCGCCGGACACCGCGCTGCTGGTCGCGGCGCGTGAAGAAGCGATCACCCATGCCGCGTCCGGGCGGCTGCAGCCCGCGGCCACCGGACGCGCCGGCGATCGCCGCCACGCCGGCCTGCGCGGCGACGCCACGCTGTGGCTGGACGATCCCGCCTGCGGCGCCGCAGCGCGCGCCCTGTTGGCGGGACTCGACCAGCTGCGGGTCGAGCTCAACCGCCGCCTGCTGCTGGGCCTGGATGAGGTCGAGGCGCACTTCGCGCATTACCCGGTGGGCGCGTCCTACGCGCGCCATCGCGACCGCTTCCGCAGCGACGACGCGCGCGTGCTGTCGCTGGTGGTTTACCTCAACCCCGACTGGCCTGGGGACGCCGGCGGCGCGCTGCGCCTGCACCTGCCCGAGGGCCCGCAGGACATCGCGCCGCGGCAGGGCACGCTGGCCGTCTTCCTCAGCGACGGCATCGAGCACGAGGTGCGGCCGGCGACGCGGCCGCGCTTCAGCGTCGCCGCCTGGTTCCGGCAGCGTCCGCGCGCGGGCTGAGCGGCGGCGCCCACATCAGTTCGTCCAAGGTCGCGGCGGCGCGCTGGCCGCGCACCCTTCCCGCCTCGACCACCACGCCTTCGGCGCGCAACCGCTGCACCTGCTCGTCAAAGCCGGGCGATCCGTCCGGGAAGGCGATGCGGCCGTCCGAGCGCAGCACGCGATGCCAGGGCAGTCCCGGCTCGTCGCCCGCCGACAGCACCTTCGCCACCAGCCGCGCGCGCCCGGGCAGGCCGGCGCGCCGGGCCACCTCGCCATAGCCCGCCACTTCGCCGCGCGGCACCGCGCGCACCGCCGCCAGGATCAGGCGGCGGGAGCGTTCGGCCGGGGTCTCGGGGTTAGGCTTTCGGGGCATGCGGGTTTAGGATAACGCTCCCCACGCTTTCCGAATCCGACCCCCCCATGCAGAACTTCGAACAGATCCGCGGCCACGTCCAGGGCAAGTACAAGCTCACGGCCAGCGAACCCTACCTGCTGTGCGTGCAGCTCTCGATGGCCCAGGGCCGCCGCCACCAGAGCATCTTCCTGTCGGAGCTGGTGGGCGACGACGGACGCGCCTACCTGCGCGTGAACACCGTGCTGGCGCCGATGACCGGCATCGACCCGCGCCGCATGCTGTCGTTCAACTGGCAGAGCCGCGTGGGCTATCTCGCCATCGGCGAGCTCGATTCCGTGCCCTACCTGCAGCTGTGCGAGAACCGCCCCTACGACACCCTCACCGCCGCCGAACTCGACCGCCTGGTGCTGGAAATCGGCGGCCTGGGCGACCAGATGGAACGCATGCTTTCGGCGGGTGGGGATCTGCTTTAAACGCTTTGCCGCGAATTTGCGCGGATGGCGCGGATAAGAGCGGATTTTTTTGACGCGGATTAACGCGGATTACGCGGATAGAGCAAATAGCGGTTGATCCCGGCCGACGTCCGGAGGCGGCGAAAAGCACTTCGGCTTCCTGATTGATCTGCTCTTGTCCGCGTCATTCCGCGTCAAATGCCCTATCCGCTTTTATCCGCGCCCATCCGCGCAAATCCGCGGCAAAAATCAATCCCACCCCAGCGCCATGAGCAATTTCAGCAGCAGGTAGGCCAGCCCGCCCGCGGCCGGGATGGTCAGGATCCAGGCCCAGACGATCTTCTGGATGACGGTCCACTGCAGCGCGCGCGGGTTCTTGGCCACGCCCACGCCCATGATGGCGGTGGAGATGCTGTGGGTCGTCGAAACCGGCATGCCGAAGTGAGCGGCCAGGGTCAGGATGGTGGCCGAGCTGGTTTCCGCCGCGAAGCCGTGGATGGGATGCAGCTTCACCATCTTGTGGCCCAGGGTCTTGATGATGCGCCAGCCGCCGGCGGCGGTGCCGGCCGCCATCACGATGGCGCAGGTGATGACGATCCACAGCTCGATGCCGTCCCCGTCGCCCGGATGCATGAAGGCCAGCCAGGACGGCAGGTTGTCCAGCGTGCCCGCCGCCTCCGCGCCGATCAGGGCCAGCGCGATGATGCCCATGGTCTTCTGCGCGTCGTTGGTGCCGTGCGCGAAACCCATGTAGGCCGCGCTGACAATCTGCGCCTTGCCGAACACCGTGTTCACCCAGCGCGGCCGGGAGATGCGCGCGATCCAGCCGCCGGCGCCGTTCATCGCGCTGATGATGGCCATCAGCGCGCCCATCAGCACCAGACCCAGCGTGAAGCCGGCCACCGGCGAGCTGATCATCGGCACCACCACTTTCCAGAAGATGCCCTGGCTCTTGGTCCAGTCCTCGGCCGCCCGCGACCAGATCAGGGCGTCGAAGCTGTTGTCGGCGGCGGCCAGCGCCGCGCCGCACAGGCCGCCGATCAGGGCGTGGCTGGAGGAGGACGGCAGGCCGAACCACCAGGTGATCAGGTTCCAGATGATGCCGCCCGACAGCGCGCAGATGATCAGCTGGGACGTGACCTCCACCACCTGGTCGTCGATCAGGCCCGAGGAGATGGTCTTGGCCACGGCGGTGCCGGCCAGGGCGCCGATCAGGTTCATGAAGGCCGCCAGGGCCACGGCCTGGGTCGGGTTCAGCACCTTGGTGGCCACCACGGTGGCGATGGAATTGGCGGTGTCGTGGAAACCGTTGATGTACTCGAACACCAGGGCCGTCAGGATGACGACCAGCACCAGAATCAGGGCGGCGGTCATGGGATCAGGCGTTCTTGAGCACGACGCCGTAGATCACGTTGCCGGCATCGCGGCAGCGGTCGATGGCCTTCTCCAGGATCTCGAACAGGTCCTTCAGGATCAGGTAGCGCATGGGGTCGGTTTCGTGGGTGTAGGTGTCGCGGTAGAGCTCCAGGATCAGGCGGTCGGCTTCGGCCTCGATGGCCTGCAGCTTGTCATTGAGGACCTTGGTGGTTTCCAGGTTCATGCCCTTGCGCAGCAGGCCCACCATTTCCTCCAGCACCGCGCAGGCGCGCTCGAGCATGGCCGCGCGCGAGACGAAGTCCACGTCGCCCACGCGCTCGTGCGCCAGCGAGTAGCGCTCGGCGAATTTCTCGACCACCTTGGGGATCTTGTACA
This sequence comes from Arenimonas sp. MALMAid1274, assembly GCF_049195245.1. Lineage (NCBI taxonomy): Bacteria > Pseudomonadati > Pseudomonadota > Gammaproteobacteria > Lysobacterales > Lysobacteraceae > Arenimonas > Arenimonas sp. MALMAid1274. Next base: position 57,786 of record NZ_JBMIRR010000027.1, on the reverse strand, counting down.
GGGCGTTGGATAGCGCCTCGATGTCCTCGCGCTCGAGCGCGGTCACAAAAGTGTTGACCAGTTCCTGGCTGATCTCGGCGGCCAGGCCCTTCTCGCGCTGGCGGGCCAGCTTGAAACGCTCCAGCGAACGCTGGGCCGGCGGCGTGGCCAGCAGTTCGCCCAGGGCGCGGGCACTTTCGCGGGCGGCGGCGGCGCTGGATTCGAGCAGGCCGTAGAACTTGTCGCCTTTGCCGAAGATGGTCTGGAGGGAAAACATGCGGGGCCCCGTGGCTGGCCGGGAACGCCCCGGCCCTCAAGATGACGGCAATATTACAACGCCCGCCCGCTCAGCGACCGTACGGCAGGCCTCTCAGGCCCGGGGCCAAGCCCCGGCAACGCGGCTGAAACCCCGGTGCAACACGGGCCCGGCCGGGCGCCGGCCCGGCTGCCGACACCGGACCGTCCGACCGCCTGTGGCATAGTTGCCCCTCCCCGCCACCCCTGAACGGAAGCCCGTGCCGGCCCCTGCCGGCGGCCCATGACCCTTGCTTTAGCCATCGTCCTGTTCCTGATCCTGTGCAACGGCTTCTTCGCCCTGTCGGAGATGTCCGTGGTCGCGTCCCGCAAGCCCAAGCTGCGCCAGATGGCGCAGGAGAGCCGCCGCGCCCAGGCCGCTCTCGCCCTGGCCGAGCACCCGGAGCGTTTCCTGTCCACGGTGCAGGTGGGCATCACCTCCATCGGCATCCTCACCGGCATGTTCGGCGGCGATGCGCTGGGCAATGGCATTGCGGCCGCGATCGCACCGCTGGGCCTGGAGCAGTTGATTGGTGGCGGCCTGCAGCCGGTTCTGGCGTGGCTGGGCATGAACCTGGACGTGAACCAGGCCCTGGGCACCGCCCTGGCCGTGATCCTGATCACCTACTTCTCGATCATCCTGGGCGAACTGGTGCCCAAGCGCATCGCCCTGCTGGCGCCCGAGAAGTTCGCCAGCGGCGTGTCGCTCCCGATGTCCTGGGTCTCGAAGATCGCCGCGCCCTTCGTCTGGCTGCTGTCGCTGAGCACCCGCACCATCCTGCGGCTGCTGGGCCTGAACCAGGGCAGCGACAACCAGGTCTCGGAAGAGGAAATCCGCCTGCTGGTGGCCGAAAGCCACGAACAGGGCGTCATCGACTCCGACGAGCGCAACATGATCAACCGCGTGCTGCGCCTGGGCGACCGCAGCAGCGCCGGCCTGATGACGCCGCGCACGCGCATCACCTGGCTCGACGCCGCCGCCAGCGCCGAGGAAAACCTGGCGACCATGCGCGAGACGCCCTATGCGCGTTACCCGGTCTACCGTGGCAACGACACCGAAGTGCTGGGCATCCTGGAAGTGAAGTCGCTCACCGGCCTGATCGCCGCCGGCACCGACGGCCCGCCCGACCTGTTCCGCAACCTGCGCCCGGCCCTGTTCGTGTCCGAATCCACGCATGCGCTGAAGCTGCTGGAAATCTTCCGCGAGGAGCAGCAGACCCTGGCCCTGGTGGTGGACGAATACGGCGACATCCAGGGCATGGTCTCGGTCACCGACCTGCTGGGCGCCGTGCTGGGCCGCGTGCAGGCCACCGAAACCAGCGAGGACGAGGCCCTGGTGATTACCCGCCAGGACGGCTCGCTGCTGGTGGACGGCCGCCTGTCCACCGAAGACCTGCGCGAGCTGCTGTCTCTCAACGCCCTGCCCGGCGAAGAGGAGCACGACTACCACACGGTGGCCGGCATGGTGATCGCGCGCTTCGGCCGCATCCCGCATGCGGGCGAGCTGTTCGACTGGCAGGGCTGGCGGGTCGAGGTGGTGGACCTGGACGGCGCCCGTATCGACAAGCTGCTGATCGCGCGCCTGCCCGACCCCGAACTGGCCGAGGGCAGCTGAAGGTTTAGGACCGATAAAGCCGGCCGACGCCACACTCGCCGCAATGAGCCCCGAAATCAGCACCCGCGCCCTGCTGCACGCCCTGGTGGAAGGCAGCGGCGACCGGGACCTGAGCCTGGGCGACCTGCTGGACCAGTTCCAGGAGCGCGCCTTTGGCGTGTTCCTGCTGATCAGCGTGTTGCCGGCCTTCGTGCCGCTGCCCATCGGCGCCGGCGCCATCAGCGGCCCGCTGGTCAGCCTGATCGGCTTGCAGCTGCTGTTCCAGCTTGAGCACCCCTGGGTGCCGCGCTTCCTGTCGAAACGCGAACTGTCGCGCAGCAGCGTGACCAAATTCCGCGACCGCACCTCGCGCCTGCTCAAATGGCTGGAGAAGGTCAGCCGCCCGCGCGCCGAACCGGTGATCGACCACCCGGTTGCCAAGACCTTCACCGGCCTGCTGCTGGTACTGCTGGGCTTCCTGCTGGCGCTGCCGCTGCCGGCGACCAATTATCCCTTCGGCCTGATCCTGCTGGCCTACGCCATCGCGCTGATCGAACGTGACGGCCGCCTGATGCTGATCGCCTGGGCCCTGGGCATCGCCCAGCTGGTGGTGATGGGCGTGTTCTCCGGCCAGATCGTCAGCTGGGTCATGGCCCTGTTCCACTGACCGCGACCGGCGGGCGCCTTCGCGCCCCCGTCCCTACTCGCGGAAACTGCGCAGGATCTCCGCCGCCGGCACCGGCCGGCCCAGCCAGAAGCCCTGGCCCTGGTCGCAGCCGCGCTCGCGCAGCACTTCGTACTGGCCTTCGGCCTCGATGCCTTCGGCGACCACGGTGATGCCCAGCGAATGCGCCATGGCGATGATGGCCGAGGTCAGCGCCAGGTCATCGGGATCGCGCAGCACGTCGGCGACGAAGCTGCGGTCGATCTTGACGCCATCCACCGGCACCCGGCGCAGGTGGCTCAGGCCCGAGAAGCCGGTGCCGAAATCATCCAGCCACACCTTCACCCCGGTGGCGCTCAGGCGCGACAGCAGGGCGCTGGCCTGCACCTCGTCGCCAAGCACCGCGGTCTCGGTCAGCTCCAGGTGCAGCTGGCGCGGCAGCACGCCGGTGGCGGCCAGGGCGCTGGCCACCACGTCGGGCAGGTCGCCGGTGCGCAGCTGGCGCGGCGAGATGTTCACCGACACGAACGGCGGCTCCATGCCCGGCTGCGACCACTCGGCCGCGTCCTTGCAGGCCTGCACCAGCACGTGCCGGCCCAGGGCCTCGATCAGGCCGCTCTGCTCGGCCACTTCGATGAACACCGAGGGCGGCACCACGCCCAGGCGCGGATGCTGCCAGCGGCACAGTGCCTCGGCGCCCATCAGGCGGCGGTCGGCCAGGCGGTAGATCGGCTGGTAGTGCAGGCTCAGCTCGCCGCGGTCCCAGGCCCCGCGCAGCTCTTCCTCCAGCTGCACGCGGCGCTCCACCGCCTGGTCCATGGCCTTGCTGTAGAAGCGGTAGCAGCCCTTGCCGGCGACCTTGGCCTGGTACATGGCGATGTCGGCGTTCTTGAGCAGCTGGCCGGCGCTGGAGGCATCGAAGGGGAACAGGGTGATGCCCACCGAGGCGCCCAGGAACACCTGCCGCCCGCGCAGCACCAGCGGCCGCTGGATCTCCTCGATCAGCACCTCGGCCAGGCGGCCCGAACTGGCGCGGATGTCCTCGGCCATGAACAGCACGATGAATTCGTCGCCGCCGAAGCGCGCGATCTCGGCGCCGACGCCGCCCAGCCGTTCGACCGACATGCGGATGCGCATCGACAGCTGGCCCAGCACTTCGTCGCCGGCCTCGTGGCCCAGGGTGTCGTTGACGCGCTTGAAGTCGTCCAGGTCCACGAACAGCAGGGCCAGCTCGCCGCTGCTGGCCTGCAGGGTCATCAGGCGCTCGTCCAGCGCCTCGCGGAAGGCCAGGCGGTTGGACAGGCCGGTGAGCGAGTCGGTGTAGGCCATGCGGCGGATGTCGCGATCGTGCCGCGCCACGCTTTCGCTCATGCGCGAGAAGGCGCGCACCAGCTCGCCGATCTCGTCCTGGCGGCTGGACTGCACCCGCACCTCGGCATAGCGGCCTTCCTCGATGCGCGCGGCGGCGTCGGCCAGCTCGGTGATCGGCTGCACGATGCGCCGCTGCAGCAGCACCATCGCCGCCACCGCAATCAGGGCCAAGGCGGCCAGCAGGGCCAGCAGCCAGCCCAGGTGTTCGTTGCTGGCGGCCTGCAGGCGTTCGGCCAGCGGCACCAGCATTTCCTGCTCGCGCCGGTTGGCGTTGTCGCGCGACAGGCCCACGCGCACGCCGCCGATGCGCTGGCCGCCGATCCGGATCGGGCTGGCCACGTCCAGCAGTTTGTCGCTCCATTGGCCGTGCACGGCTTCGGCGTTGAGCGCCTCGTAGGCCATCGGGTCCGACATCGGCTGGCCGAAGGCCGGGATGTCGCCCGAGCCGTCGTGCACCACCTGGCCATCGGCGTCGTGGATCACCACGTACACCACGTCGGGCTGGCGCAGCGTGGCGCGTGCCAGCTCGCCCAGCTTGGCCAGGTCCAGGTAATACAGCGGGTTGGTGGCAGCGTCGGCCAGCTGGCTCGACAGCGTCTGGCCGCGGCTGAGCAGGCCTTCGCGGGCCAGTTCGCGCATGGCGCTGGCGCTCAGTTCGCGCGCATCCTGGTTGCTGCGCTTCTCGTGCCACCACAGCGCCGCGAACAGCGTGACCACCACGATCAGCACGCCGCCCATCATCAGCAGCAGCTCGCCGCGCAGGCCCAACCGGAACGGCAGCCTCACTCCAGCGCCTCGCGCACGTCGCGGGCACCGCGGCGCAGGTTGTCCAGCGTGGCCTGGGTGGCGGCGTCGGGTTCGTAGAAGCCGGTGGTGCGGAAGAACTGGCGCAGCGCGTCGCGCGCCTGCGGATCGGTGCTGGCGCCCAGGAGCACCTGCTTCAGGCGCTCGGCCACCGCCGGGTCCATGCTGCCGCTGACCAGCTCCATCGCGCGCGGCACCGGCGGCGTGGTGTGGATCACCACCAGGTCGCGCCGGAAGGCCTCGGACACGCGCTGCAGCGAATCCCAGTCCTGGTCGCTGAAACCGCCGGCGTCCACCAGGCGCTTGTGCACCCAGGCCGCCAGGTTGGAGTCGGTGTTGGCGAACACATAGCCCACGCTGTTGCTGTCGGCGTCTTCCAGCGGCGAGACCATCAGGCTCATCGGCAGGCCCTGCTCGCGCAGCACCATGGCCGGCACCAGGTAGGCGCTGGTGGAGGACGGCGACTGGAAGGCGATGGTCTTGCCCAGCAGCTGCGACAGCTCGGTGATGCCGCTGTCGCGGCGCACGAAGATGACGCTGCGGTATTCGCGGGCGCCGCTGCGTTCGGTGAGAAGCAGCGGCCGGGCGCCGGCGCGGTCGGCCATCAGCAGGCCGGTGCCCGGGGTTTCGGTGACCCAGTCGACCTTGCCGCGGCGCAGGTAGCTCATCATCTGCTGCGGGTCGCGCGCCATCAGCACGCGGCCCTCGGTGATGCCCACCGAGCGCATGCGCGGCACCACGTAGTCCAGCAGCGGCTGCAGCTGCTCGTAGTGCTTGCGCGGGTCATCGCTCATGCGGCCCAGCACCAGCACACCGTCGGCCGCAGGGGCCAGGCCCGCGCACAGCAGCAGGCAGAGCAGGATCAGGGGCCGGAGACCGCCGGGCGAGGCACTGGAAAACGTTGGCGTCACAAAGGGCTCGGGGGCAGCTCGTCGGCGGGCATGGCTACTGTATGCGTCCGGCCGCGAAGGCGCTAGGCAGGATGCATGCCCCGGCCACCGGGGGGCGTGGTCAAGCCTTCATCGGGCCGCCGCGCGCCAGCCGGGCCATGCGCTGGGCCTCGGCCAGGATTCCGCGCAGGATCTTGAGCTCGCGGGCGTCCAGTCCCGCCCGCAGGTACAGGCGCCGCAGCCGGGCCATCACCATCTCCGGTGGCTTGCCCTTGTGGAAGTCGATGTCGTGCAGGGCCTGGTCCAGGTGGGCGAAGTAGCGCTCCAGCTCGTCGGCGGTGGCCGGCGGCTCCGGCTCGGCGCCGGGCACGGGACGGCCCGAGGGTGCCTCCGGGCCCTGGGTGGCCAGCCAGGCCAGCCTCAGTTCGTAGGACAGCACCTGCACCGCCGCCGCCAGGTTGAGCGAGCTGAAGCCCGGGTTGGTGGGAATGCCCACCGAGGCATGGCAGCGCTGCAGCTCTTCGTTTTCCAGGCCGGTGCGCTCGCGGCCGAACAGCAGGGCCACCGGCCCGCGGGCCGCCGCTTCCACCAGCTGGGCCGCGGCCTGGCGCGGACTGAGCTCCGGCAGCGGCACGTGCCGGCGCCGGGCACTGGTGCCCAGCACGAAATGGCAGCCGGCCAGGGCCGCGTCCAGGTCGGCATGCACCGCGGCCGAGGCCAGCAGGTCGTCGGCCCCCGCGGCCAGGGTATTGGCCTCCACGTCCGGGAAACGCTCGGGGGCGACCAGGTGCAGGCCCGACAGGCCCATGGTCTTCATCGCCCGCGCGGCCGAGCCGATGTTGCCCGGATGCTGGGTGCCCACCAGGACGATGCGGAGGCTTGCTTGGATGTCAGTCATCGATGCCTAGAGCCCCCACTCGGGCCAACCTGCTATTATTCGCGCCGCGCCGGCTCGACCGGCCCCTTGTTCTTCTCACAATCCAGCGGTCATTGGACGGGCATATGCAGAAACCTGTCGTCAACGTCATGGTCAAGGCGGCCCGTTCGGCCGGCAACCTGATCCTGCGTCACATGGGCAAGCTCGACAGCCTGAACGTCTTCGAGAAATCGAAGCAGGACTACGCCAGCGAGGTCGATTCCCAGGCCGAGGCGGAGATCATACGCGAGCTGCGCCGCGCCTTCCCCGACTACGCCGTGCTTGGCGAGGAAACGGGCGCGATGGGCAGTGGCCGCTACACCTTCGTGATCGACCCGCTGGACGGCACCTCCAACTTCCTGCGCGGGCTGCCGCATTTCTGCGTGTCCATCGCCCTGTGCGAGGGCGGCGAGCCGATCCACGGCGTCATCTTCGATCCGCTGCGCAACGAGCTGTTCACCGCCTCGCGCGGTGCCGGCGCCGTGCTCAACGACAAGAAGATCCGCGTGGCCGAGCGCAAGGACCTGCAGGGCGCGCTGGTGATCACCGGCTTCCCGCCGCGCGAGCGGGCGCGCCTGGCGCCGCACCTGGACTGCCTCAAGGGCCTGCTGGCCGAGGCCGAGGACATCCGGCGCACGGGTTCGGCGGCGCTGGACCTGGCCTACGTGGCCTGCGGCCGGACCGACGCCTACTTCGAGGCCGGGGTGAAGCCCTGGGACATCGCCGCCGGCATGCTGCTGGTGCGCGAGGCCGGTGGCCGGGTCTGCGATTTCCGGGGCGGCGGCGACAAGCTGCTGATGTCCGGCCAGCTGGTGGCCGGCAACCTGAAGATCAGCGACTCGCTGCAGCGGGCGATCGTCGCTTCGAACTACGCGGCGGCTTTCTCGGTCTGAAGCTCGCGCGTTGTGGGTCTGGCGCCGGCGTCACCGCGGAAGCGAAGGTCACTTTCTGCTCAGGGAAGCCTTTTATTTCGCAGAAAGTGACCTTCGCTTCCACGGCGCCGCCGGTGCATTCCGCATGGGTTCTCACAGGAAGGCCCGTGGCCGCGCGCTACGATGCTTTCGCGTGTGGGATCAGGATCAAGGCGGGGCATCTCTCCTGCCGATCCGGCGGTTAAACGACGCGGTACACCTGCCACCAGCGCGTCAACGCGTGCGTGTCCACCTGGACACGCGATCCCCTTGGTCGCGCACTGGATGGACGTCGAGACCGAAACACCTGTCCGCCCGGCGGCGGGTGTGGGTTCGTGGCGATCCCGAGACGCGCATCCGGCGGGAAAAGCGAAAAGCTCCCGCGCCTCCGCTGTGCGACGCCGCACACGCTTATGGCTCGTCCTACGTTGAACATTGGACGGCAAGAATCCGACGTGGTCCGCACGCGGACCTTCAAAGTCGCGACACGGCCTGTGAGATGCCGGATTTGCTCCTCACCCTCGCCCCGAACTCACACCCGCCGCCGGGCGGACAGGTGTTCCGAACTTGCCGTCCATCCAACTCGCGACCAAGGGAATCGCGTGTCCAGGTGGACACGCACGCGTTGACGCGTGGGTGGGAAGTGGAGAGAAATGTTTAACCGCGCGATCGGCAGGAGAGATGACCCGCCTCGACCCGGATCGCACACGCGCAAGCATCGGAGCGCGGTGCCACGGGCCTTCCCTACAGCAGCCCGGATGATGTGCACCGGGCGGGTCGCGGAGGTGAAGGTCACTTTCTGCGAAATAAAAGGCCTCTCTGAGCAGAAAGTGACCTTCGCCTCCGCGGCCCGACCGGCGCCGCAACGACCGGCGCCGCGAAACCCGGCGCCGGAATCAGGGTCGCCGGGCGAGCTCGGCTTCGATGTCGTCCTTGGCCTTGGGCATGAGGTCCTGCTTGGTCACGCCGAGCAGCAGCAGCAGCGGGCAGCCCACGAAGATCGAGGACAGCGTGCCGATGACGATGCCGACCATCTGCGATTCGGCCATGCCCTGCAGCGAATTGCCGCCGTACAGGTACAGCGCCACCACCGTCAGGAAGGCCACGAAGGACGTGATGATGGTGCGCGACAGCGTCTGGTTGACCGAACGGTTCAGCACTTCCTTGGCCTCGAGCTTGTGCAGCAGCCGGAAGTTCTCGCGCACGCGGTCGAACACCACGATCTTGTCGTTGATCGAGAAGCCCATCACCGACAGGATGCCGGCCAGCACGGTCAGGTCGAACTCGTGCTGGTTGAAGGCGAACCAGCCGCAGACCAGCAGGATGTCGCCCAGGGTGGCGGTGACGGCCGCGATCGCGAACTTGTACTCGAAGCGCAGGGCGATGTAGGCCAGGAAACCGATGGCGACGAAGATGGCCGCGTAGACGCCGTTGAGCGCCAGCTCGCTGCCGACCTGGGGGCCGACGAAGTCGCTGCGGATCACCCGGCCCGGATTGTCGGGGGTCTGGGCGGCGCGAAGGATCGCGGTGCCCGTCTGCTCGCTTGGCGTGGCCGCCTGCGGACCCTCGCCTTCGCCTTCCGTTTCCGGCGGCTGCAGGCGGATCACGATGTCGGTGCCGGCGCCGAAGGTCTGCACGATCGGGCTTTCGTAGCCCGCCGCGTCCAGCCGCTCGCGCACGCCTTCCACGTCTACGGGCTTCTCGAACATGATCTCCACCACGCTGCCGCCGGTGAAGTCGAGCGCGTAGTTGAAGCCGCGCGTGGCCAGCATGCCGGCCGCGATCGCCGCGAGGGAGAAGAACACCACCAGGGCAGCATGCCGGATGCCCATGAAATTGATCTTGCTGTTGGACGGGAACAGTTCCACGCCGCCTCCTGGAAAACGTTTAGATCGAGATCTTGGCGAGCTTCTTGCGCTTGCCGTAGATCAGGGTGGCGATGCCGCGGGACACCGAGACCGCCGTGTACAGCGAGGTCAGGATGCCGATGATGAGCGTGATGCCGAAGCCGCGGATCGGGCCGGAGCCGAACACCGCCATCGCCAGGCCCGCCAGCAGCGCGGTGGTGTTGGCGTCGGTGATGGTGCCGGAGGCCTTCTCGTAGCCGTTGGCGATGCTGGCCAGCGGCGTGTTGCCGTCGCGCAGCTCTTCGCGGATTCGCTCGTTGATAAGCACGTTGGCGTCGACCGACATGCCTACCGTCAATGCGATACCGGCCAGGCCGGGCAAGGTCAGCGTGGCGCCGATCACCGACATCACCGCCACCACCATCAGCAGGTTCAGCAGCAGCGCCAGGTTGGTCACGATGCCGAACATCTTGTAGTAGACCAGGAAGAACACCAGCACGAAGGCGAAGGACCAGAACACGGCGGTGAGGCCGCGCTCGACGTTCTCGGCGCCCAGGCTGGGTCCGATGATGCGCTCCTCGACGATCACCATCGGCGCCGCCAGCGAACCGGCGCGCAGCAGGCGGGCCAGGTTGGCGGCCTCGTCCTGGCTGTCCAGGCCGGTGGTCTGGAAGTTCTTGCCGAACACGCCCTGCAGCGTGGCGGCGTTGATCACTTCCTCCTCCACCCGCGAGGTCAGCACTTCCTTGCCGTCCACCATGCGCACTTCGGGGATGGACTCGATGTACACCGCGGCCATCAGCTTGCCGACGTTGTCGCGGGTATGGGCCAGCATGCGGTTGCCGCCGGCGTTGTTGAGCTCGATCTGCACGGCCGGGCCGCCGCCCTGCGGGTCGGGGTTGGAGGTGGCGCTGACCAGCTGGTCGCCGGAGACGATGAAGCGGCGTGCCAGCAGGATCGGCCGGCGCTTGCCGTCGGCGCCCAGGTCGCGCGAGTAGTAGAGCTTGGCATTGGCCGGGATCACGCCGGTGCGGGCGGCTTCCACCGCCTCCATGCCGTAGTCGATGACGTGGCGGTATTCCAGGGTGGCGGTGGCGCCGATCAGGTTGCGGGCCTGGGCGGTGTCCTGCACGCCGGGCAGCTGCACCACGATGCGGGTTTCGCCCTGGCGCTGGATCACCTGCTCGCCGACGCCCAGGCTGTTGATGCGGTTGTCGAGCGTGGTGCGGTTCTGCTCGATCGCCGCGTCCATGATGGCCTTGACCTGGGCCTCTGTGACGCGGGCGATCAGGCGGGTCGGGTCATTGCCGGCGACGCTGAGCTCCAGCTCCGGGGCTTCGCGGGTGATCGCAGCGCGGATGGCCGCCATGTCCTGCGGGTCCTTGATGACGACCTGGATGCCGTCGGTGGCGCGCGAGACGCTGGTGTAGGCGAACTTGCCGGTGCGCAGCACCGAGGTGATCTCCTCGGCGAAGGCATTGGTGCGCTTCTCGATCGCCGCCTGCTTGTCCACCTCGAGCATGAAGTGCACGCCGCCCTGCAGGTCCAGGCCCATGGACATGGGCCGGGCGCCGATGCTCAGCAGCCAGTCGGGCACGGTGGACGCCAGGCTCAGGGCGACCGTGTATTCACGACCCAGGTCGGCGCGCAGGGTGTCGGCCACCTTCGTCTGCACGTCGGCGCTGCCGGTGCGGATCAGCAGGCTGCCGTCCTCGATCGCCACCTGCTTGGCCGGCAGCTTGGCGCCGTCGAGCAGGCCGCGCACGCGCAGCACCAGGGCGTCGTCCACCACGCCGCCGCGGTTGGCGGCGATCTGCACGGCCGGGTCCTGCGGGTAGATGTTGGGCAGCGAGTAGAGCAGCGAGAGCGCGATGACCAGCGCGGCTACGACGTATTTCCAGGTGGAATACTGAAGCATGGGCGACAACCGGTGGCGGCCCGGTCAGGGCCGTGGGTGATTCGGATGGGGACGGTTCAGGCGGACTTCAACGTGCCCTTGGGCAGGACCGCGGTGACGGCGCCGCGCTGGACCTTGATGGTCACCCGGTCGGCGACCTCGACGGTGACGAAGCTCTCGCCCAGGTCCTCGATGCGGCCGGCGATGCCGCCGCTGGTGATCACTTCATCGCCCTTCTGCAGCTTGGACAGCAGCTCGCGATGCTCCTTGGCGCGCTTCATCTGCGGCCGGATCATCATGAAATACATGGCCAGGAACACCACGCCCATCAGGATGAAGCTGGGCAGCGGGCTGGGGGCGGGCGCGGCGGCCTGGGCGGCGGCCGGCGAAATCAGGATATCGAGCAGGGACATGGGCTTGGACGGTCCGACAGGGAATCAAGCGCAAAAGTATGCCACAGCCGCCCTCCGCCCCGCCCCGCCGGCCGGGAACCCCGCCCGGGCCGGCCGGTTCAGGGCTGCCGGGCGGCGTGGAAGGCGGCCCGGAAGCCCTCGAAGCGCCCGGCCTCGATCGCGGCCCGGATCTCGCGCATCAGCTGCTGGTAGTGGTGCAGGTTGTGGATGGTGCCCAGCATCGAGGCGAGGATTTCATTGCAGCGGTCCAGGTGGCGCAGGTAGGACCGGGTGTAGCCGCTGGCGCAGGTGTAGCAGGTGCAGCTCTCCTCGATCGGCCGCAGGTCCTTCTCGTACTGCGCGTTGCGGATGCGCACCTGGCCGCCGCGCACGAAGTAGTGGCCGTTGCGGGCGTTGCGGGTGGGCATGACGCAGTCGAACATGTCGATGCCGCGCGCCACCGCCTCCACGATGTCCTCGGGCTTGCCCACGCCCATCAGGTAACGCGGCTGGTCCTGGGGCAGCAGGGGAACCAGCGCGTCCAGGGTGGCGTTGCGCTCCTCGGGCGGTTCGCCCACGGCCAGGCCGCCGACCGCATAACCGTCGAAGCCGATGGCCTTGAGCCCCTCGGCCGAGCGCGCCCGCAGGTCGATGTGGGTGCCGCCCTGCACGATGCCGAACAGCGCCGCGTCGTTGCGCTCGTGGGCGCGCTTGCTGCGTTCAGCCCAGCGCAGGCTCAGCTCCATGGACTTGCGGGCCACCGGCTCGGTGGCCGGGTACGGCGTGCACTCGTCGAAGATCATCACGATGTCCGAGTCCAGCGAGCGCTGCACCTGCATGCTGACTTCCGGCGACAGGAAGACCTTGGCGCCGTCGGTGGGCGAGGCGAAGGTGACGCCCTCCTCGGTGATCTTGCGGCGCTTGGCCAGCGACCACACCTGGAAGCCGCCGGAGTCGGTGAGGATGGGCCCGTCCCAGCCGCAGAAGCGGTGCAGCCCGCCGTGCAGGTCGATCACCTCCATGCCCGGGCGCAGCCACAGGTGGAAGGTGTTGCCCAGGATGATTTCGGCGCCGATCGCGCGCAGCGACTCGGGCAGCATGGCCTTGACCGTGCCGTAGGTGCCCACCGGCATGAAGGCCGGCGTCTCGACGCTTCCCCGCGGGAAATGCAGCCGGCCGCGGCGCGCGGCGCCGTCCTGGCCCAGTTTTTCAAAGCGCATGCGGCTCATCGGGACGTTCCAACAGGTGCCGGGCCCGCAGTGCGGTCGGCAGGATCAGGCGTGAGCAGCATGGCGTCGCCATAGCTGAAGAAGCGATAGCGCTGGGCCACCGCATGCGCGTAGGCCGCCAGGATGCGCTCGCGGCCGGCGAAGGCCGACACCAGCATCATCAGCGTGCTCTCGGGCAGGTGGAAATTGGTCAGCAGTGCATCCACGGTGCGGATGCGGTAGCCGGGGAAGATGAAGATGCGGGTTTCGCCGGCGAACGGCGCCACCTCGCCGTCGCGTGCGGCCGATTCCAGCGCGCGCACCACCGTCGTGCCCACCGCCACCACGCGGCCGCCGGCGGCTCGCGTGCGGGCGATCTGCTGGCACAGTTCGGCGCCGACGTTGAGCCACTCGCTGTGCATCTGGTGGTCGTGCACCGATTCGGCCCGCATCGGCTGGAAGGTGCCGGCGCCGACGTGCAGGGTGACGTGCCCGAAGGCCACGCCCTTCGCGGCCAGCGCATCGAGCAGCGGCTGGTCGAAGTGCAGGCCGGCCGTGGGCGCCGCCACCGCGCCGGCATGGCGCGCGAACAGGGTCTGGTAGCGCTGCAGGTCGGCCTCGCCGGCCTCGCGCTGGATGTAGGGCGGCAGCGGCATGCGACCCGCGCGCAGCAGAAGTTTTTCCAGCGGCTCGTCGGTGTCGAAGCGCAGCCGGTAGAACTCGCCCTCGCGGCCCAGCACCGTCAGCGCGGTGCCCTCATCCAGGGTGATGCGGCCGCCCGGCTTGGGCGACTTGCTGGCGCCGACCTGGGCCAGCACCTCGTGCGCGCCGGTGACGCGCTCGAGCAGGATCTCAACCCGGCCGCCGCTTTCCTTGCTGCCGTGCAGGCGGGCCGGAATCACGCGGGTATCGTTGAAGACCAGCAGGTCGCCGGCGCGCAGGTACTCCGGCAGGTCGCGCACCTGGCGGTCCTGGTAGGGCGGCGCATCGTCGGGCACCACCAGCATGCGGCTGGCCGAACGCTCGGCCAGCGGCGACTGGGCGATCAGCTCCGGCGGCAGGTCAAAATGGAAATCGGACTTCTTCAAGGCGCAGGACGGTGGGTGCGGCGGGGCGGCATTATCGCCCCGAATCGCCCCGTGTTGCCCGTGCCCGCCCCGAGACTGGCGCGCCACGCGCGGTTTCCTGCGCGTTCCCGGCGCCTAGAGCCAGCCCTTGGCCCGCGCGCTGCGGTAGGCCTCGATGCGGTTGGCGGCGCCCAGCTTGCCGATCGCCTCGGACAGGTAATTGCGCACCGTGCCCTGGGAAAGATGCAGGCGCTGCGCGATGTCGGCGCTCTTGGCGCCCTCGCCCGCCAGGCGCAGCACCTGGCGTTCGCGTTCGGTGAGCGGGTCCTCTTCGCCCCAGGCCGCCACTGCCAGCTGCGGGTCGATCACGCGGCCGCCGGCGTGCACCTGCCGCAGCGCTGCGGCCAGCTGCTCCGAGGGCGCGTCCTTGAGCAGGTAGCCGCGCACGCCGGCGTCCAGCGCGCGGCGCAGGTAGCCGGCGCGTGCGAAGGTGGTGATGATCACCACGCGCGTGCGCAGCCCCGCCTCCTGCACGCGCAGGGCCAGGTCCAGGCCGGTGAGGTGCGGCATTTCGATGTCGGTGACCAGCAGGTCGGGCGCGTGCCCGGACACCGCGCGCCAGGCCGCTTCACCGTCGCCGGCTTCGGCCACCACCTGCAGGTCGGTTTCCAGCCCCAGCAGCGCGGCCAGCGCGCCGCGGACGAGGGCCTGGTCCTCGGCCAGCACCAGGCGGATCACGGCGCCGGCCCCGGCAAGGCGGTGACCGGCACGCTGACGGTGAGCCGGGTGCCGCCGCCGGCCGGGCTGTCGATGTCCACGCGGCCGTCGAAGGCCGCTACCCGCTCGCGCATGCCGGCCAGTCCGGTGCCCGGCGTCACGATGCCGCCGCGGCCGTCGTCGGCAATGCTCAGCCGCCACTCGCCGCCGTGCTGGGCCAGCTCCACGTCCACGCGGCTGGCCCGGGCGTGACGCAGCACGTTGGTGGTGGCTTCGCGCAGCGCCATCGCCAGCGCCGATTCCACGTTCGCCGGCAGCGCCAGCGGCGCCAGGCTCTGGTCGAGCCGGATGTCGGCCGACAGCAAGGCCAGGCGCGTGGCCGCCAGCTCGGCCTGCAGCCCGGTCGCGCGGATGCCGACCACGGCCTCGCGCACCTGGGCCAGGGCCTGGCGGGCCACGGCTTCGACCTCGCCGATCTGGCGTTTCGCGGCCTGCGGGTCGCGTTCGACCAGCCGGCCCGCGAGTTCG
This sequence comes from Arenimonas sp. MALMAid1274, assembly GCF_049195245.1. NCBI lineage: Bacteria > Pseudomonadati > Pseudomonadota > Gammaproteobacteria > Lysobacterales > Lysobacteraceae > Arenimonas > Arenimonas sp. MALMAid1274. Next base: position 42,707 of record NZ_JBMIRR010000027.1, on the reverse strand, counting down.
CTCTTGATCGCCACCAGCGACAGCGTGTGGCCCAAGAGGTCGTGCAGGTCGCGACCGATGCGCTCGCGCTCGGCCATCGCGGCCAGGCGGCCCACCTCGTCCTGGGTCAGGCGCAGCTCGGCATCGCGCCGCGCCTTGGCGCGGCCGAACAGGGTGCCGGCCAGCACCAGGATGGCGATCACCGCGAGCATGGTGCTCCAGCCCATGGCCAGCGCCACGTTGGGCAGCGTCCACCAGAATTCCAGCGACGCCAGCGCGACCAGCAGCACGGTGAGGCCGATCGCCCAGCGCGCCGGCACCGCCCAGCCCAGCATGCCGGCCGCATAGATGATGAAGGTATGGCCGCCGGGGTTGAACGGGATCAGCGCGAAGCCCAGGGCTGCCACAGCCAGCGCCAGCACGCCGCGGCGACGGCCGGTGGCGCGGTAGAAACCGAAGTGCATCGGCAGGAACACCAGCACCGCGCCCACGCTGGCGATCCACGCCGTCGCGGACCAGCGGCCCGAAAAGGCCAGCGGCACGAACACGAAGACCAGGTAGGCCAGGCTGACCCACGGGCTGTCGTGGATGTCGCTGCGTTCTTGGGCCTTGGGTCCGGTGAGGGCGTTCAAGGGAGGGCTCCGTGGGTGGGCAGACCTTAGCGGATTTCGACGCCGTCGAGTTCAAACCAGAACGCGCCTTCGGGCTCGCCCGTGGTGATGGCGATGGCGCGCAGCTGGCCCGCATCCACGCCGGTGAACTCCGCCAGCGGCAGCTCCACCCGGGCCCACTCCCCCGTGGTTTCGATGCTGCGCGCGGCGGGCGGCGTGCCCTGCCCGCCCGAGAACACCAGCACGCTGAGGCGGCGGCCATCGCCGCGGACGTGCATCACCAGCGACGATACCGCGCGGGCATCCACCGCCTGCATCATCTGGTCGCCGGGATTGAAGAAGGCCCCCGCCCAGCGCTGCGCCGCGCCCGGCCGGACCTGGCCCTGCACGCGCAGCGCGCCTTCGCTGCCCTCGGCGCCACCGGCAACACGCGCCACGCCGGCCTCGGACTGTCCGCCGGCCATGCGGTCGCTGGTGGCGGACCAGCCGCTGCCGAGCCGGCTGTCCAGGGTCGCGCCGTCGAAGTGGCTGACCGGTCCGGCCGCGATGACGGGCACGTCGGCGGTCTTGTAGCGGCGGTCCACTTCGCGGCCGTTTTTCCAGATCGTTGCGATGGCGCGCGTGCGGCTCAGGTCGGTGGAAGGATCGCCCTCCACCAGCACCAGGTCGGCGCGCAGGCCTGCGCGGATGCGGCCACGATCCGCCAGGCCGAAGGCATCGGCCGGACCGGAGGTGGCTGCAGCCAGCGCGGCGGCAGGCGTCAGCCCGGCCTGCGCCAGCCAGGTGAGTTCGTCGTGCATGGACACGCCGTGCGCCGTGCCGGGGTTGGGCGCATCGGTGCCGGCCAGCACGCGCACGCCCGCGGCGTGCAGGCGACGGACGGATTCCAGCGCGTTGTCCAGCAGGGCCGGATTGCCCTCGCCGAACGCCATGCGGGCCGACAGCGTCTGCCGCTGCCCGGGCGACAGGAAGGGCAACAGCGCCGGATCCTGCGCCAGCGCACTGTGGCGTCCGGCGATGGACGCGACCACGCTCAGCGTGGGCACCACGAACGCGCCCTTGTCCCGCGCCAGCGAGACGAACGCCGCATCCGCGGGCGCGTCCTGGAATACGTGCACCAGCCCGTCGGCGCCGTCGCGCACCGATTCGCGCGCAGCCTCCTGCGCCGAAGCGTGAACCACGGCGCGAAGACCGCGTTCGTGGGCCGCGGCGATCACTGCGGCGGCAGTGTCGGCATCCAGGCTGGGCAGCGTGCGGCTGCTGTCGTAAACCTGCAGATCCTCGCGCACGATCTTGATGAAATCCGAACCTTCGGCCTGGCGGTCGGCGACCCAGCCCGAGGCGTCGGCAGGCGCGGCCAGCGTCGGCACCGTCACGCCGAACTGCGTGCCATGGCCACCGTCGGCGGTGGCCAGCAGCCCCGCCGACCACAGGTCGGCCTGCGCCGTCGCGTCGAGCGAAGCGCGCTGGCGGCGCGCCTCGGGCAACTGCGCCGGGTCGCTGAACATGTCGATCTGCGAGGTGACGCCGAAGCGCAGCGCGTCGGCGCGGGCCTCGCCCCAGGTGTGCACATGGGCATCGATCAGGCCAGGCAACAGCGTGCGCCCGCGACCCTCGACGATCGCCACGCCGTCCGGAATCGCGATATCGGGGCCCACGGCGTGGATCAGGCCGTCTCGCACGTGCACGTGGCTGCGATCGATGAAGGCCTCGCCGTCGAACACGCGCACGTCGCGTACGACGAACTCGCTCGCACCGGCTTCGGCCGGAGCGGACCCTTGCACCGGCGCCGGCGCCTGGAAGGCCCAGAACAATCCCCCCAGCGCGAGCGCGCTGGCCACCACCGTGAGCTTGATCAGTTTCATGGCCACCTCAGGCCTTGCGCAGCCGCAGCGCGGCCAGGGACAGGAACAGCAGGGTCATCACCGCCAGCACCGCGGCATGCAGGCCGTAACGCACACCCTCGGCCTGGCCGACGATGCCCAGAGTCATCTGTCCCAGGTGCCAGGCCGGCCACAGCACGGCCAACTTCTGCATCACGGCGGGAAACACGAACAGCGGAATCCACAGGCCCGACAGCAGCGCCATCGGCAGGTACACCAGGTTCACCACCGCGACCGCCGCCTGGCCCTTCACCAGCGCGCCGATCCACAGGCCGATCGCGCAAAAGGGCAGCGTACCGAGTACCAGCGTGGCGGCCAGCTTGAGCCAGGTGACCAGGCTGATGTCCACGCCGCCGAAACCCACCGCCGCGATCGTCAGCAGCCCCACCACCGCCATCGCGAAGGCCAGGCTCATCGCGATCTTGGCCAGGAAGTAGGCGCTGGTCGGCATTGGCGACACGCGCTTTAGGTCGAGCCAGCCCTGCTCGCGTTCGATCGCCAGGCCGACGCCGAAGCCGAACAGTGCCGGGCCGATGACACCGAAGGCGCAGTAGGTGGCGAACAGGTAGGCCGCCTTGTCCAGGCTGCCCCACTGGCCCGGCACCAGCAGGGCGAACACCACGTAGAAGACCAGCGGGAAGGTCAGCGTAGGGACCGCGAAGGCAGGCGTGCGCAGCACGCGCAGGAATTCGAACCAGGCTTCCAGCGCGTGGATGCGCAGCGACGAGGGCCGGCCCAGGCCGGCGAGCACGGGATGCAGGGACGGGTTCATCGGGTCACCTCGGGGGCGGCCGGGGCCGCGGTCAGGGAAAGGAAGGCGTCTTCCAGGCTCAGCGGGCGCACTTCCAGGTCGGACAGGCCGGTGTCGGCCTGCAGCCAGCGGCGCAGCAGGGCTTCCACGTCGCTGCTCAGCACCTGCAGGTGGCCATCGCTGGCCTCGGCACTGGCCACTTCCGGCCAGGCTTGCACCTGGGCCAGGCCGAGCGTGCTGCGGGCACGCACGCGCTTGCCGGCGGCGCGGGCCTTGATGCCGGCCGGCGTGTCCTGGGCCAACACGCGGCCACCGGCCATCAGCACCACGCGGTCGGCCAGGGCATCGGCCTCCTCCAGGTAATGCGTGGTGAGCACGATGCCGGTGCCTTCGGTGCGCAGCTGGCGGATCACGTCCCAGAAGGCGCGGCGCGATTCCACGTCCAGGCCCACCGTGGGTTCGTCCACGAACAGCAGGGGCGCACGGCCGCAGATCGCCAGCGCGAACTGCACGCGCCGCTGCTGGCCGCCGGACAGATCGGCGTAGGGCCGGCGGGCCAGGTCGGTGAGGCAGGCCAGGGCCAGGGTTTCGGCCACCGGCCGCGGCCGGGCGTAGTAGCTGGAGAACAGGCGAACGTGCTCGGCGACGCGGATCGTGTCGCCCAGCGAGCCCTCCTGCAGCATCACGCCGATGCCGCGGCGCATCGCCGCGTCGCGCGGGTCGCCGCCGAACAGTTCGGCCGTGCCGGCATCGGGGCCCAGGCGGCCCGTCAGCAGGCCCAGCGCCGTGGTCTTGCCGGCACCGTTGGCGCCCAGTACGGCCAGCACTTCACCGGCGTGCACCTGCAGGTCCACGCCATCGAGCGCGGTGATCGCGCCGTAGCGCTTGACCGCGCCGCGCAGGGCGGCCAGGGGCATCGGGCTTGGGGACAGCTGGGACATCGCGCACCTCCAGGTTGTGGCGCCAGTCTTGCCGGCGGGCACAGGCCGCCCCAGTGGAGGCCGTCAGCCATCGCGGGTGACAGCTGTCACCGGGGCGCCCGGGATTCAAACGGATGGGGGTTACGCGGCCATGGGCGCGGTGGTAACATCGCGGCCAAGTATTTGATTTTCAACGCAAGACCCAACGCGCGAGGACCTTCCTCGCGTTCTTGTTTGGGCCGGGAGAGCGCCATGAATCTGATCGAGACCCTCAAGCCCCTGCGCAGCCATGCCGGGACCGTCCGCACCGCCGGTCTGGACGACGCCACCGTGCTGCGCCTGGCCGCGCGCTTCCCCGAGCTGGCGCAGGCAGTGCAGGCTGCGGCGACCCAGTACGAAGCCATCCGAGCCGAGTTCAGCGACTTGCTGGAGCTCGACGAGCAGGCGCAGATCGACGCCGTGCAGGGCGGCTTCGTCAATTTCTATCCCGAGGACGCGGTGAATCCCTACGTCGCCCTCGCGGCGCGCGGTCCCTGGGTGGTGACGCTCAAGGGCGCCGTGGTGCACGACTCCGGTGGCTACGGAATGATCGGCTTCGGCCACACGCCGCAGGCCGTGCTCGAGACCATGGCCCGCCCGCAGGTCATGGCCAACGTCATGACGCCTTCGCTGTCGCAGCTGCGCATCGTGCGCGCGCTGCGCGCCGAGATCGGCCACAACCGCGGCGGTTGCCCGTATGCCCGTTTCCTGTGCCTGAACTCGGGCTCGGAGTCGGTGTCGCTGGCCGGCCGCATCGCCGACGTCAATACCAAGCTGCACACCGATGCCGGTGGCCGCCACGCGGGCAAGCGGGTGAAGCGCATCGCGGTCAAGGGCGCCTTCCACGGCCGCACCGAACTGCCGGCGCTGTACTCGGATTCTTCGCGCAAGGCCTACCAGCAGCACTTGGCCAGCTACAAGCACCACAGCGACCAGCTGGTGACCATCGAGCCCTACTCGATCGAGGGGCTGCGCCAGGCCTTCGCCGACGCCGACGCCCATGGCTGGTACTTCGAGGCCATGTTCCTGGAGCCGGTGATGGGCGAAGGCGACCCGGGCCGCGCGGTGCCGCCGGAGTTCTATGCGGTCGCGCGCGAGCTGACGAAGGCGCACGGCACCCTGCTGCTGGTGGACTCCATCCAGGCCGGCATCCGCGCCCACGGCGTGCTGTCGGTGGTGGACTATCCGGGCTTCGAGGGCCTGGAGGCGCCGGACATGGAGACCTATTCCAAGGCGCTCAATGGCGGCCAGTATCCGCTGTCGGTGCTGGCGGTGAACGAGCGCGCCGCGGGCCTGTATCGCAAGGGCGTGTACGGCAACACCATGACCGCCAACCCGCGCGCGCTGGACATCGCCGCCACCGTGCTGGGCCTGCTGACGCCGGAACTGCGCGCCAACATCCGCGAGCGCGGCCGGGAGTTCGTGGACAAGATCAACCGGCTCAAGGACGAACTCGGCGGCGGCCTGATCACCCAGGTTCAGGGCACCGGCCTGCTGTTCTCGTGCGAGCTCGACCCCTCGTTCAAGTGCTTCGGCGTGGGCTCCACCGAGGAATACATGCGCGAGCGCGGCATCGGCGTGATCCATGGCGGCACCAACTCGCTGCGCTTCACCCCGCACTTCGCGGTCACCAGCGAGGAAGTGGACCTGGTGATCGAACACATCCGCCAGGCCCTGCTGCACGGCCCCCGCGCCGCCCGCGCCGAAGCCGCCTGAACCCGCGACCTCGTACCGGGTGTGTGCATTCCTCGCGGAATAAACATACCTGGTATGAATTCCCGCCTCGCGGAATAAACATACCTGGTATGTTTTCGGGTTAGCGGCCGGAGGCTTGGCGCAGCAGCAGGCGGGCGACGCCCGGGACCCTGCCGGCCAGGCCGAGCAGCGGCCCGCGCACCAGGGTGGGCCACATCGCATCGTTGCTGAAGACGCGGTTGATCGCTTCGAAGGAGTACGCGGCCAGCGCGTTGTCGCTGCGGCGGCCGCGCTCCCAGCGCGCCAGCCGGTGTGCGGCACCCAGGTCGGCGCCGCGCGCGGACGCACGCTGCAGCTCCGCGCGCAGCGCCGCGACGTCGCGCAGCCCCAGGTTCACGCCCTGCCCCGCCAGCGGATGCACCGCGTGCGCGGCGTCGCCGAGCAGGGCCACGCGACCGGCCACGTAAGCCTTCGCCAGCTGGCGCCGTAGCGGGAATGCCACGCGCGCCGACGCCAGCCGCACCTGACCCAGGCGGGCATCGAAGGCGCGCGTGAGCTCGCGTTCGAACGCTTCCGGTTCCAGGGCCAACCGCCGCCGCGCTTCGGCCTCGGGCTGCGTCCACACGATCGAACTGCGGCCATCGGCGCAGGGCAGGAAGGCCAGCGGCCCGGACGGCAGGAAGCGCTGCCAGGCCGTGTCTTCATGCGGGTGTTCGGTCTGTACGTAGGCGACCAAGCCCTGCTGGCCATAGTCATGCCGGTCCACGTCCAGCCCGGCCAGCTCACGCACCCGCGAGGCGGCGCCGTCGGCGCCCAGCAGCAGCCGCGCCCGCAGTCGCTGTCCGCCCTCGAGCACCGCCGTGACGCTGTTGTCGTCCTGCTCCAGCGCCACCAGCTTGTCGGGACAGTAGCGCTGCACCCCCGGCTCGCGCCCGCAGGCCGCCCAGAGACGGTCCACCAGCAGCGCATGTTCAACGATGTGGCCCAGATGGTCGCGGCCGAGCGATTGCGCGTCGAAGTCGAGTTCGGCGCCACCGGCGGCATCCCATACCCGCATGCGCCGATAGGGATGCGCGCGGGCGGCGCGCACTGCGTCCCAGGCATCGAGCGACTGCAGCAGCGCGGCGCTGTCGGGCGCAAACGCATAGACGCGCAGGTCCGTCGAAGCGGGCGTCCACGCCTCGGGCGCATGCGCTTCCACCAGCGCCACCCGCAGGCCGTCGCGCGCGGCGGCGAGCGCCGCCGCGCTGCCGACCACGCCGGCGCCAACCACCACCAGGTCCCACGGATCACGGCGGCTCATGCGCCACCCCGCGACAGGGCCGGCACGCGGCCCCGGAATCCCATCGCGCCCGCCACCAGCGGATCGGCCAGGCCGGGCACCTGTCCCAGCGCCAGCAGCCCCATCGAACGCAGCACGTGCATCGGGAACGAAGCGTTGGCCGTCGCGCGCGCCAGTCCGTCGCTGAAGGCCAGCGTCTGCGCGCGATCTTCGCTGCGTGCCTGCGCGTAGGCCGCAAGCAGCGCCGGCTGCCCCGGGTCCGCGCCCGAAAGTGTCTCGGCGAGCGTCAGCGCGTCGCGCAGCCCGAGGTTGAAGCCCTGCGCTCCGATCGGATGCAGGGTCTGCGCCGCATTGCCCACCAGCACGCAGCGCGGCGCGGTCAGGCGCTCGGCCACCACCTGCACCAGCGGATAGCCGGAACGCGCACCGACCCGGCGCACGCGGCCTGCACGCCAGCCGAAGCGCTGCTGGAAATAGGCCGCATAGTCGGCATCCGACAGCGCCAGCACCTGCGCCGCCTCCTCGCGCGCGACGGCGCAGATGGCGCCGTAGTGACCGCCAGCCATCGGCAGCAGGGCCACCGGCCCCTGCGCGCTGAATCGTTCGTAGGCCGTGCCATCGGGGGCCTGGTCGGTGGCCAGGCTGCAGACCAGCAGCGTCTGGCCGTAGTCATGTTCGCGCACGCCGATGCCGTGCGCCGCGCGCACGAGCGACCGGGTGCCGTCGGCGGCCACTAGCAGGCGCGTGCGCAGGCGTCGTGCGCCGGCCTCGCCGTCCAGCTGCACCTCGGGCCCTTCGGCACCGGGATGGACCGCGGTCACCCGCGCCGGCCGGTGTCGCACCAGGCCGTCGCAGTCACGCAGCCGGGATTCCAGCGCCTGGCCCAGTTCTCGCGCCAGCACGACGCCACCGAACTGCTCGCGGCCGTGGTCGCTGGCCTCCAGCCGCACGCTGCCGAAGTCGCCCACGCGACTCACCTGCACCCGGCGGATCGGGGCGGGCGGCGTCGCCAGCCGCGGCAGCACGTCCAGCGCCTGCAGCGCATTCAGGCTGGCCAGGGCCAGGGCGAGCTTGCGCTCGTCGAAGCCGGGCGCGCCGTCCTGCGGCAGGCTGGCTTCCACCTGGCTCACGCGCCAGCCGCGGCCATGCAGTGCACAGGCCAGCGCGCTGCCCACCAGGCCACCGCCCAGGATCAGGATGTCGTGGTCGAAGTCGTCTTGATGCGCCATGGCCGGATGATACCCGGCCCGCCATGCCGCCCGTCGTGATGGCCCGCTGGCCCCGCAGTTCCGTTAAAATGCCGGCCTGACCTCCGGAAGCCCCTCGCCCATGCCCCTCTCCCTCCGCTCGCGCCTGGCCCTGTTCTCGGTGCTCGCCCTCGTCATGGCGGCCACCCGGTTCAATCATTTCGGCAGCGTGCCCGATGCCTCGTGGGCGGTGTTCTTCATCGCCGGCTACCAGCTGCGCGGCAGCGTGCGCTGGGCCTTCCCGGCGCTGATGGCGATCGCCGTGGCCGTCGACTACCTGGTCATCTCGGCCACCGGCCAGAATTTCTGGACCCACTACTGCGTCTCGCCGGGCTACTGGTTCCTGCTGCCCGCGCACTTCAGCCTGTGGGCCGGCGGCAGCCTGCTGCGCCGCTACGCCCCCGAGCCCACTGCCAACGCGCTCGCGCTGCTGGTGCTGGCCGTGGTGGCCAGCGTCGCGGCCTGCCACCTGTTCGCCCAGGGCGGTTTCTACTGGCTGAGCAACAGCGTGGCCGATCCCACCCTGGCCGGCTGGGCCAAGAACTACGCCGACTGGTTCCTGCCCTACCTGCGCACCACCGGCATGTACGTCGCGCTCGCCACCGTGGTGCACCTGGCCATGCTGGCCGTGCTGCGCCCGGGTACGTCCGCCGCCGACCGCAGCGTCGGCTGAGGCGGCGATGGGCAACCGCCTGTCCAAGATCTACACCCGCACCGGCGACGACGGCAGCACCGGACTGGGCGATGGCTCGCGCGTGTCGAAGGATTCCGCGCGCGTCACCGCCTACGGTACCGTCGACGAAGCCAACTCGGCCATCGGCCTGGTGCTGGCCGCCGACCTGCCCGAAGACGTGCGCACGGTGCTGGTGTCGGTGCAGCACCAGATGTTCGATCTCGGCGGCGAGCTTTGCATTCCCGGCCACGCCGCCATCTTCGACGCCGACATCCAGCGCCTGGAAGACCAGCTCGACGCCTTCAACGCCGACCTTCCGCCGCTAAAGGACTTCATCCTGCCCGGGGGTGGCCTGGCCGCCGCGCACTGCCATCTGGCGCGCACCATCTGCCGCCGCGCCGAACGCGAAGCGGTCACGTTGTCTCACCACGATGCCGTGCGGCCCGAAGCCATCCGCTACCTCAACCGCCTGTCAGACCTGCTGTTCGTGCTGGCCCGCGTGCTCGCCCGCGCCAGCGGCCACGGCGAGGTGCTCTGGAACCACGAGCGCCGGAAAGGCTAGGCGTGCTGCTCTACACCCATCCCGCCTGCCTGGCACATGACCCGGGCGCCGGCCACCCGGAATGCCCGGCGCGGCTGGAGGCGGTGCTGCACGCGGTACGCGCCGCCTATCCGCTGCTGCCCTGGCGCGATGCGCCCAAGGCCTCGCGCGATGCCCTGCTGCGCGTGCACAGCCGCGACCTGGTGGCCCGCCTGCTGGACACGCCGATCCCGCACCACGTGCGACTGGACGAAGACACCGCGATGTCCACCGATTCGCCCGAGGCCGCGCTGCGCGCCGCGGGCGCCGGCATCGCCGCGGTGGACGCGGTGATGTCGGGCGAAAGCAGGCTGGCCTTCTGCGCGGTGCGTCCGCCGGGCCACCACTCCACCGGCCCGGTGGCAATGGGCTTCTGCCTGTTCAACGCGGTGGCCGTGGCAGCTGCGCATGCCGTGCACGCGCACGGCCTGGAGCGCGTGGTGATCGCTGACTTCGACGTGCACCACGGCAACGGCAGCCAGGACATCTTCGCCGCCGAGCCGCGCGTGATGTACGCCAGCTCGCACCAGTCGCCGCTGTATCCCAACACCGGACTGGCCAGCGACGTGGGCGTGGGCAACCTGGCCAACGCGCCGCTGGCGCCCGGTGCCGGCAGCGAGGCCTTCCGGCACGCGTGGCGCGAGCTGCTGCTGCCGCGCATCGAGGCCTACCGCCCGCAGCTGGTGCTGGTCTCGGCCGGCTTCGACGGCCATCGGCTCGACCCGCTGGCCGACCTGTCGCTGGAAGCCGACGACTACCGCTGGATCAGCGCCGAGCTGGCTGCGCTGGCGGGGCGCCATGCGCAGGGCCGGCTGGTCTCGCTGCTGGAAGGTGGCTACAGCCTGGCGGCGCTGCGCGCATGCAGCGTGGCGCACCTGCAGGGACTGGGTGCCGTCGCCGCCTGAGGCGGTATCGCCGGTGCGTCGTGTTGCCCCCCACCCCGCCATGGGCCAAGCTATCATGCCTTTTTCCCGGGATGCCTCCGTGCGCCGTCCAGTCCTTCGCCTGCTTCCGTTCTGCCTGGCCTTGGCCTGCGCCGCCCGCGCCCAGGAAGTCGCCCCGCCCACCTGGGACCTGTGCCCGGCGCCGGATGCGATTCCGCTGTTCCGCCCGCTGCCCACCGATCCGGCTCCCGCCGCCGATCCGGCCACGCTGCCCACCGACCTGAGCGCCGAGAACCTCGACGTCAGCAAGCAGGAAGTCACGGTGCTCAGCGGCAAGGTCGAACTGCTGCGCGGCGAACAGTGGCTGGGCACCGACAAGCTCACCTATTTCAGCGACTCCGAGCGCTTCAGCACCGAAGGCCCGGTGCAGTACCAGGACCGCGGCCTGCGCTTCATCGCCGAAAAGGCCGAAGGCGACCAGAAGGCCAACACCGTCCGCCTGGACAAGGTGCAGTACCAGTTCAATACGCAGCTGGGCAACGGAACCGCCGACACGCTGACCATGCAGGGCGACCTGGGCCGGCTCGACAACGGCACCTATTCCACCTGCCCGCCGGGCCAGCGCCAGTGGGAGTTCCGCGCGGCGCGCATCGACGTGGACCAGGAGGAAGGCATGGGCACCGCCCGCAACGCCACCCTGCGCCTGGGCGGCGTGCCCGTGATGTGGCTGCCTTACCTGCGCTTCCCCACCGACGACCGCCGCCGCACCGGACTGCTGTCGCCCACGATCGGTCACGACGACCGCAACGGGTTCGAATACGAGCAGCCGATCTATCTCAACCTGGCACCGAACTACGACGCCACCCTCAAGCCGCGCTGGATGTCGGAACGCGGCCTGATGCTGGGCGGCGAGTTCCGCTACCTCACTGCGCGCAGCCGCGGCGTACTCGACGGCACCTGGCTGCCCGACGACGACGTCACCGGCCGCGACCGCGGCCTGGTCAGCTACCAGCATTTCACGGCGATCAGCCCGCAGTGGTTTGCCAGCGCCAACCTCAACCACGTCAGCGACGACCGCTACTTCGAGGACTTCGGCGACTCCCTGGCCAATGCCACGGTGTCCCTGCTGGCCAGCGATGCCGGCATCTACGGCCGCGGCCTGGGCTGGACCGCCAGCCTGGTGGCGCAGGACTGGCAGATCGCCAATCCGATCGTGGTGCCGGGCACCGAACCCTACCGCCGCCTGCCCACGGCCCAGGCCCAGTGGAACCGTCCGTTCGCCGACTGGCTCGAGCTCGGCATCGCCGCTGAAGCGGTGCGCTTCGAGCACGAGTCGCTGGATGGCGGATCGCGCGTGGACCTGCGGCCCTACCTGCGCCTGCCCTTCGGTGGCGCGGCCTGGTTCGCCACGCCCGAGCTGGCGTGGCGCTACACCGCCTACTCGCTCGACGACGCGCTTGTGCCGGCCGGCGGCAGCGACAGCCCCAGCCGCAGCCTGCCGATCATGAGCCTGGACGCCGGTGCCTTCTTCGAGCGCGAGCTCAACTGGCGCGGCGGCAAGTTCCTGCAGACGCTCGAGCCGCGCCTGTACTACCTCAATGTTCCCTACCGCGACCAGGACGAGCTGCCGCTGTTCGACACCCAGCCCCTCACCTTCAGCTGGCCCGGCCTGTTCCGCGACAACCGCTTCGGCGGCGCCGACCGCCAGGGCGATGCCGACCAGGTCACCCTGGCCCTGAGCAGCCGCATCCTCAGCGCCAACGATGGCCGCGAGATTCTCAGCGCCGGCATCGGCCGCGTGCATTATTTCGATGCGCCGCGGGTCACCGTGCCCGGTGCGCCGCCGCTCTCGGACGATGGCTCGGCCTGGGTGGCCGAGGCCAGCCTGGCGCTGGGCGAGCGCTGGAGCCTGGGCCTGGCCCAGCAGTGGGATCCGGACACCGAGCGCACCACGCTGTCGGCGGTCCGCAGCCAGTGGCGTTTCGGCCAGGGCGGCCTGCTCAACGCCGCGTACCGCTACCGCGCCGACCTGCTCGAGCAGACCGACCTGTCCTTCGTGCTGCCCCTGAACGACCGCTGGCGCCTGATGGGCCGCTGGAACTACTCCCTGCGCGACGACCAGACCCTGGAGGCGCTGGGCGGCTTCGAATGGCGCAGCTGCTGCGTCGCCCTGCGCGTGCTGGGCCGGCGCTACATCCGCGAGTTCGGGGGCGATTCCACCACGGGCATTTATCTTGAGCTGGAGCTGAACGGCGTCGGCGGCCTGGGCCGCAACACGGCCCGTTTGCTTGATGATGCTATCCTTGATTATTCCCGATATTCACGCTGAACCCATGGCGCCGGCCCCGGCGCCGGAGCCATGAAACGCATGAAGAACGCCCTGCATTCCCTCCTCGCCGGCCTGCTGGTCCTGGGTACCCTGCTCTCGCCCGCCGCGGCGCGCGCGCAGGCCACCACGCCGATCGACACCATCGTCGCGGTCGTGGACGAAGACGTGATCCTGCGCAGCGAACTCGACCGCGCGGTCAACAACATCATGCAGCAGTACGCCTCCCAGCCCGGCCAGCTGCCGCCGCGTGCCGTGCTCGAGAAGCAGGTGCTCGACCGCCTGGTCATCATGCGCCTGCAGCTGGTGCGCGCGGCCGACACCGGCATCCGCGTCGCCGACGGCGAACTGGCCCAGGCCGTGCAGAGCGTGGCCTCGCGCAACCGCATGACCGAGGACCAGCTGCGCCAGCGCCTGGCCGCCGACGGCCTGAGCTACGAGGAATTCCGCACCAGCCTGCGTGAGGAAATGCTGGTCGAGCGCCTGCGCCAGCGCTACATCCAGTCGCGCGTGCAGGTCAGCGAGACCGAGATCGACCAGCTGCTGGCCGTGCGCGCCATCGGCGGCCCGGAGGTTCGCCTGGCCAACATCGTGGTCGCGCTGCCCGACGGCGCCACCCCGGACCAGGTCGCCACCGCGCAGAAGAAGGTGCAGGGCGTGCGCGACCTGATCGTGCGCGGCGAAATGGATTTCCGCGCCGCGGCCATCCGCTACTCCGATTCGCAGAACGCGCTGGAAGGCGGCGAGATCGGCTGGCGCGCGCTCGACGCGATCCCGCCCAACTTCGTGGGCATCATCCAGGCCATGAAGCCCGGCGACATCAGCGAGCCCGTGCGTGGCCCCAGCGGCTACCAGATCATCCAGCTGATCGAGACCCGCGAGGCCGGCCAGCAGACCGTCACCGAATACCAGGCCCAGGGCATCATGGTGCGCGTCACTCCGACCCTGCCGGTGGAAGCGGCGCGCCAGAAGGCCGAAGACCTGCACCGCCGCCTCGTGGCGGGCGAAGACTTCGGCACGATCGCCCGCGAGAACTCCGACGACACCCTGACGCGCGCCGAAGGCGGCGACATGGGCTGGTTCGCGATCAATGCCTGGGGCAGCGCCATCGGCAACCAGATCCAGACGCTCAGCGATGGCCAGCTGTCGGCGCCGTTCCAGAGCGAGGTGGGCTTCCACATCATCCAGCGCCTGGGCACCCGCGAGCAGGACGTCACCGAGCAGAACCGCCGCAACCAGGCGCGTGAAGTGATCGCCCAGCGCAAGTCCGAAGAAGAGTTCGAGCGCTTCCTGCGCCAGATCCGCTCCGAAGCCTACGTCGAGAGCCGCCTCGACGGCCCCGAGGCGCCGGCCGAAGCCGCGCCCGCCACCACGCCCTGAGCGCGGTGAGCGTCCGGCTGGCCCTGGTTCCAGGCGAGCCGGCCGGCATCGGGCCCGAACTCTGCGTGCGGCTCGCCCAGCGCGAGCGCACGGTGCACTGGCTGGCCTACGCCGATCCCGACACCCTGCGCGCGGCCGCCGCCGCGCTTGGACTCCCGCTGCGGCTGCGCGACCCGGACCAGCCTTGCGGACCCGGCGAATTGTCGCTGCACTCCATTCCGCAGCCGCGTCCCGTGCGCTGGGGCCAGGCGGATCCGGCCAATGCCCCTGCCGTCATCGCCGCGCTGCAGCAGGCCGGCGCCGCCTGCCTGTCGGGCCAGCTGCAGGGCCTGGTCACCGGCCCGGTGCACAAGGCCAGCATCAACGAAGGCGGCATTCCCTATTCGGGCACCACCGAACTGCTGGCGAAGCAGGCCGGCTGCGAGGTGGTGATGATGCTCGCCAACCCGACCCTGCGGGTGGCGCTGGCCACCACCCACCTGCCCCTGCGGGCGGTGTCCGACGCCATCACGCACGAAGGCCTGACCCGCACCCTGCAGGTGATGCACGCGGCGCTGCGGCGCGACTTCGGCCTGGCCTCGCCGCGCATCGCCGTGCTCGGGCTGAACCCGCATGCGGGCGAAGACGGCCACCTGGGCCACGAGGAGATCGAGGTGATCACGCCCGTGCTGCAGGCGCTGCGCGCGCAAGGCATGGACCTGCCGGGTCCGCTGCCGGCCGACACCGCCTTCCTGCCGGCGAAGCTGCAAGGCTTCGACGCGGTGCTGGCGATGTACCACGACCAGGGCCTGCCCGTGCTCAAGCACGCCGGCTTCGAAAACGCCGTCAACGTCACCCTGGGCCTGCCCTACCCGCGCGTGGCCGTGGACCACGGCACTGCGCTTGAACTCGCGGGCCGCGGCCTGGCCCATCCTTCCAGCCTGTACGCCGCGGCCGACTTGTGCGCGCGGCTGGCTGCCCGCAGGATGCCGGCATGAGCAGCTTCAAGGCCCCGCCGAAAAAGAACCTGGGCCAGCATTTCCTCGCCGACCGCACCTACATCGACCAGATCGTGATGGCGGTGAATCCGCGCGCCGGCGACCGCCTGGTCGAGATCGGCCCGGGCCAGGGCGCCATCACCTTCCCGCTGCTGCGCGGGCAGGGCGAGCTGACCGTGATCGAATTCGACCGCGACCTGATCACGCCGCTGATGGAGGCGTCCGAAGGCGTGGGCCGGCTCACCATCATCCACAAGGACGTGCTGCAGGTGGACTTCAGCCGCCTTGCCGGCGACGAGGGCCCCCTGCGGCTGGTCGGCAACCTGCCGTACAACATTTCCTCGCCCATCCTGTTCCATGCGCTGGAGCACGCCGGCGCGGTGCGCGACATGCACTTCATGCTGCAGAAGGAAGTGGTGGACCGCATGGCCGCCGATCCGGGCAGCAAGGTCTATGGCCGGCTGAGCGTGATGCTGCAGGCCTATTGCCGCGTCACCTCGCTGTTCGACGTGCCGCCGGGCGCGTTCCGGCCGCCGCCGAAGGTCGATTCCTCGGTGGTGCGGCTGGTGCCCAAGGCGCCGGACGAGATCGGCATCGGCGATCGCGCGCTGTTCGAGCGTGTGGTGCGCGACGCCTTCGGGCAACGCCGCAAGACCTTGCGCAATGCCCTGTCCCAGCTGTGCAGCGGCGCCGACATCGAGGCCGCCGGCCTGCGTCCCGATGCCCGCGCCGAGCAGCTGCACGTGGACGAATTCATCGCGCTGACCGCGCACCTGGCCGCGCTGCCCCCGGACGCGCGTCCTGCGTAGAATGGCGGGCATGGACTCGCCCCTGCACGCCATCGAGGTGATCGTCGCCACCCGCTTCCTCGACGACCAGTCGATCCCGGACGACGACCGCTATGTGTTCGCCTACACCATCCGCATCCACAACGTCGGCACCGTGCCGGCGCGGCTGATCAACCGCCACTGGCTGATCACCGACGCCAACGGCAAGGTGCAGGAAGTGCGCGGCGAAGGCGTGGTCGGCGAGCAACCCTGGCTGCGCCCCGGCGAACATTTCGAATACACCTCGGGCGCCGTGCTCGAGACGCCGCTGGGCACCATGCGCGGCAGCTACGAAATGCTGGCCGACGACGGCACCACCTTCGACGCGGTGATCGACCCCTTCACCCTCACCATTCCGCGGACCCTGCACTGATGGCCACCTATGCCATCGGCGACGTGCAGGGTTGCTACGACGCGCTGCAGCGGCTGCTGGAGAAGATCCGCTTCGACCCGGCCGTGGACCGCCTGTGGTTCTGCGGCGACCTGGTCAACCGCGGCGGGCAGTCGCTGGAGACCCTGCGCCTGGTGCATTCGCTGGCCATCCACAGCACCATCGTGCTGGGCAACCACGACCTCTCGCTGCTGGCCATCTCCACCCGGCGCGAGGCCGACAAGCGCAAGGTCAACCCCGACCTGCAGCGCGTGCTGTTCGCCGACGACCAGGAGCTGCTGATCGGCTGGCTGCGCCGGCAGAAGCTGCTGCACGTGGACCGCACGCTGGGCTTCGCGATGGTGCATGCGGGCCTGGCGCCGAAGTGGACGCTGTCGCTGGCCGAGGCGCGCGCGCGCGAGGTCGAGGACAAGCTGCAGTCCGATGCCTTCTTCAAGCTGGTCAAGAACATGTACGGCGACAAGCCGGCCTGGTCGCCCAAGCTCACCGGCGTGGACCGCTACCGCGCGATCATCAACATCTTTACCCGCCTGCGCTACTGCACGCCCAGCGGCCGCATCGGCTTCGAGGACAAGGGCCGCCCGGGCACGCAGAAGCCGGGCATGTATCCCTGGTTCGAAGTGCCCGGCCATGCGCCGCGCGAGCTGCCGGTGGTGTGCGGCCACTGGTCCACGCTGGGCCTGTTCATGGGCCTGGGCATCTATGCCATCGACACCGGCGCGGTGTGGGGCGGCAAGCTCACCGCAATGGAGCTGGGCCCCGAACTTCGCCTGCACCAGGTGGCCGGTCGCGACCTGCCCGCCGGCGGCCCCCGGGTCGAGGACTGAGCCCGCCCCCGCCGGCATTAGTGCCTGGCCTCTTTTCACCCGCTGTAAGCTTCGTGACAACGCTGCAGGAGCAACCCGCCATGATCCGAATCCTTCCCTTCCTGATGGCCGCCCTGCTGGCCCTCGCCGGCCCCTGGGCCGCCGCCCCCGCGCGCGCCCAGGCCGGCGACCCCGCCGCCCACATGGCCGCGCTCCGGGCGCAGCTGGCGCCGGGCAAGCAGACCTTCATCGCCCGCCAGATGGGCCTGACGCCGGCCGAAGAGGCCAGCTTCTGGCCCCACTACGACCAGCACCAGAAGGACCTGGCCGAGCTGGTGCAGCGCCGCCGCGAGAACGCGGCCGCCGCCGCACGCGCGGCCACGGCCGGCACCCTGGAGGCCGACGAGTACGAGGACATCGCCGAGGAGGCGCTGGAGATCGACGCCGACGAGGCCGGGCTGACCGAGCGCACCTACAGCCGGCTCAGCCGCGTGATCCCGCCGTCCAAGGCGCTCAAGTTCGTGCAGCTCGAGGCCCAGGTGGCCGCGCTGCTGCGCTACGAACTGGCGGCGACCTACCCCTTGGGCAACTGAGCCGCCGCGATGCGGCGGTAGTCCACGAATTCGAAGTCGAAGGCGTGGCGCGCATCGGCGGCATGCCGTTCGCGCGACAGCACCTGCCAGTGCGCTGGCTCGAAGGCCGGGAAGAAGGCGTCGGCGTCGGCCACCACGGTGTCCACCCAGGTCAGGTGCAGGCGGTCGGCGCGCGGCAGCGCCAAGTCATAGATTTCGCCGCCGCCGATCACGAACAGCGGCGAGCCACCGGCCCGTGCGATCGCGTCGTCGAGCGACGCCACTGCCTGCATGCCGTCGAACGGCACCACGCCCGAGCGGGTCAGCACCAGGTTCAGGCGACCGGGCAAAGGCCGGCCCAGTGACTGCGCGGTCTTGCGGCCCATCAGCACCGGATGCCCCAGCGTCAGCGCCTTGAATCGCTTGAGGTCATCGGGCAGCCGCCACGGCAGCGCGTTGCCGCGGCCGATGCCGTGGCGACGGTCCAGCGCGGCCACCATCACCACCTGGCTCACACCGCCACCGGCGCCTTGATGGCGGGGTGCGGGTCGTAGCCGGTGATGCGGATGTCGTCGTAGCCCATCGTGAACAGGTCGGTCGCGGTGGGTGCCAGCTCCAGCGTCGGCAGCGGCCGCGGCGTGCGCGCCAGCTGCTCGCGCGCCTGATCGAAATGATTGCTGTAGACGTGCGCATCGCCCAGCGTGTGCACGAAATCGCCCACGCCCAGCCCGCAGTGGCGCGCCACCATGTGGGTCAGCAGCGCATAGCTGGCGATGTTGAAGGGCATGCCCAGGAAGATGTCGGCCGAACGCTGGTAGAGCTGGCAGCTGAGCCGTCCGTCGGCCACGTAGAACTGGAACATCGTGTGGCAGGGCATCAACGCCATCTGCGGCAGCTCGGCCACGTTCCAGGCGCTGACGATCAGGCGGCGGGAATCCGGGTTGCGCCCGATCTCGTCCACCACCCAGCGCAACTGGTCGATCTCGCGGCCGTCGCTGCCGGTCCAGCGGCGCCACTGCTTGCCGTACACCGGGCCCAGGTCGCCCTGCGCGTCGGCCCATTCGTCCCAGATGCTGACCTTGTTGTCGCGCAGGTAGGCGGTGTTGGTTTCACCGCGGATGAACCACAGCAGCTCGTGGATGATCGAGCGCAGGTGCAGCTTCTTGGTGGTGACCAGCGGGAAGCCCTGGGCCAGGTCGAAGCGCATCTGCCAGCCGAACACCGAGCGGGTGCCGGTGCCGGTGCGGTCGGACTTTTCCGTGCCCTGCTCCATCACGTGGCGCAGGAGGTCGAGGTACTGCTTCATGGGGCCGGATCCGGGGCCGGCGGCGGTACCGGCTGCAGCGTGGGCGAGCGGTGCGACAGCCACAGCAGGAACAGGCCCAGCGCGACCAGCGGCAGCGACAGCACCTGGCCCATGGTCAGCCAGCCGAAGGCCAGGTAGCCGAGGTGGGCGTCGGGCTCGCGCACGAATTCGACCAGGAAACGGAAGCTGCCGTACATCAGCGCGAACAGGCCGGAGATGGCGTAGCGCGGACGCGGCTTGCGCGAGTAGGTCAGCAGCACCACCAGCATCACCAGTCCCTCCAGCGCCGCCTGGTAGAGCTGCGAGGGATGGCGCGCGAACGGATCCAGCGCGCCGGAGGCGTGCAGCTCGCGCAGGCGCTCCATCGGCAGCGCGGCCATGTCCGCCGGCAGGCTGTCGGGAAACACCACCCCCCAGCTTCCGCCGGTGGGCTTGCCCCAGAGCTCGCCGCCGATGTAGTTGCCCAGCCGGCCCAGGCCCAGGCCTGCGGGCACCAGCGGCGCCACGAAGTCCATGGTGTCGAAGAAGTGCAGCTTCCTGCTGCGCGACCACAGCGCCGCGGCCACCATCACGCCGATCAGGCCGCCGTGGAAGCTCATGCCTCCCTCATTGATGCGCAGCAGCATCAGCGGGTTGGCCAGGAAGGCATCGAAGTTGTAGAAGAAGACGTAGCCCAGGCGGCCACCCAGCACCACGCCCAGCATGCCGTAGAACAGCAGGTCGCCGAATCCGTCCTCGTTGACGCCCGGCAGCCTGCCGGCACGTACGCGGCGGCGGCCGATCCACCAGGCCACGCCGAAGGCCAGCAGGTACATCAGGCCGTACCAGTGGATGCCGTGCGGCCAGAACGGCAGCGGCACCGCGATCGGATCGATGTCGTGCAGCAGGGTCATGCGGTCTCCCGGCGACGGCGGCCGTCAGCCCCGTCGCTTCTGTTTTCGGTGCGCCAGGATGTTGAGTGTTTCCACGCCGGCCGAGAAGGCCATCGCGAAGTACAGGAACTTGCGGTCGATGTGGAAATCGAAGCCGTCGGCGATCAGCGCCACGCCCACCAGGATGATGAAGGACAACGCCAGCATCTTCACCGTCGGATGCCGGTCGATGAAATCGCCGATCGGATTGGCCGCGAACAGCATCACCGCCACGGCCATCAGGATCGCGGCCACCATCACCCAGCGGTTGTCGACCATGCCGACCGCGGTGATCACCGAGTCGAGCGAGAACACGATGTCGATCACGGCGATCTGCGCGATCACGTAGCCGAACACGGCCGAGGGCTTGGTGCCGATGTCCTCTTCCTCGCCCCGGCCTTCGACCGAGTCGTGGATTTCCATGGTGCCCTTGACCAGCAGGAACAGGCCGCCGGCGATCAGCACCAGGTCGCGGACCGAGAAGTCCTGGCCGAACAGGCTGAAGAGGTCGTTCTCCATGCTGGCCAGGAAGGCCAGCGACAGCAGCAGCAGGATGCGCGTGACGCAGGCCAGCGCCAGGCCGAACTTGCGCGCCTTCGGGCGCTGTTCGGGCGGCAGCTTGCTGACGGCGATGGAAATGAAGACCAGGTTGTCGATGCCCAGCACGATCTCGAGCGTGGCCAGCGTGAACAACGCGATCCAGATTTCAGTGTCGTACATCCATTCCATCGTGACGCCGCCTCAGGTGAGATAACGGGGACCCAGGATTAGGCCCCAGCAGATCAGTACGTTCATGTCGGCCAGGAACACTGCGGCCGACCCCATGTCCTTGGCGCGGCCGGCCAGTTCGTTGTGCTCGTTGCCCCAGCGGTCCACGACCGCCTCGACCGCCGAATTGAGCACCTCGACCACCAGCACCAGCACCATCGAGCCCACCAGGATCGCCTGCTCGACGCCGCCCTGCCCCAGCCACAGCGCCAGCGGCGCCAGCACGATGAAGAGGTAGACCTCGAGTCGGAACGAAGATTCCACGTCCCAGGTGGCACGCAGCCCCTTCATCGACCACAGGAACGCCTGCCAGGCCCGGAACGGGCTGCGCGGGGCGTGACTGCCGGTGCTGTCGGCCATCGTGGGCGGGGACTCGTGGATCGCGATAGGTCGCGCATTTTGCCACAGTCCGCGCGGTGCCCGGCCGGACCGTGACCTTCGGGCCCTTGTCCCGGCCCCGGAACGTCCCCACCCTCGAAGAACCCTCATTCCCTGCCAGGAGCGCGCGATGTTCAACCCGGAAAAACTGCTCGGCCAGCTGATGGGCGACGCGATGTCGGGACAGCTGGGCGGCCGCAAGCGCAAGCGCAGCTCGGGCCTGGGCGGCCTGCTGGGCGGCTCCTCCGGCGGCCTGTCGACCGGCACCAAGGCCAAGCTGGGCCTGGGCCTGCTGGGCATCGCGGTGGCGGCCTACCAGCACTACCAGCAGTCGTCGGGCAACCAGGCCAATCCGCTGTCGGGCGCCGGCGCAACGCCGCCGCTGCCGGCGGCCGGCATGGGTCCGCCGCCGCCCCCGCCGGCCGCGGCCCAGGCGCCTCCGCCGCCGCCTGCCGCCACGCCCGCGCGCCAGGAGCAGGCCATGCACCTGCTGCGCGCGATGATCACTGCGGCGCATGCCGATGGCCTGATCGACGGCACCGAGCGCGAAGCCATCCTCGGCCGCGCGCGCGATGCCGGCATGGATGCGGAAAGCCTGCAGGCCCTGGACGCCGAGATCCGCGCGCCGCTGACGCTGGAACAGCTGGCCGTGCGCACGCCCGCCCACCAGCGCGCCGAGGTCTATGCGGCTGCGCTGATCGCCATCACCGCCGACACCGAGGCCGAACGCGCATTCCTGGATCGACTGGCCGGCCAGCTGGGGCTCGACGATGCCTCGCGCGCGGACATCCACGGTCAGCTGGGCCTGCGCGCCGCTCTGTGATTCCCACGGAGCGGCCCCCGCACTCGCGCTCGGCTCCACCTTTCGCCTGAACCGCCCCCCCCCGAAACCAGGAGACCTGCAATGCACCAGTGGTATCTGAGCTACAACGGCCAGCAGATGGGCCCGCTCGACCAGGCGGCGGCCAGCGCCCAGGCGGCCCGGGATCCGTCCGGCCACTGCTGGCGCCAGGGTTTCGCCGAGTGGATTCCGATCAGCGCCTGCACCGAGCTGCGCGCCGAGTCCGCGCCGGGCGCGATGCCGATCCCCGTGCCGCCGCCGCGCGCGGTCGCAGGCCAGCGCAGTGACGTGATCGACTACCGCATCTACGGAGAGGACATGCAGTTCGTCGAGATCGAACTCGATCCGGGCGAGAGTGCGGTCGCCGAGGCCGGATCCATGATGTACAAGGATTCGGTCGTGAACATGGAAACCGTGTTCGGCGATGGCTCCTCGGCCTCGTCCGGCGGCGGCTTCATGGACAAGCTGGTGGGCGCGGGCAAGCGCCTGGTGACCGGCGAGAGCCTGTTCACCACGGTGTTCTCGCATGCCGGCGCCAGCGGCAAGGCCAAGGTGGCCTTCGCGGCGCCGTACCCGGGCACGATCGTGCCGATGACGCTGAGCAACTACGGCGGCACCATCATCGCGCAGAAGGACAGCTTCCTTTGCGCGGCGCGCGGCGTGTCGATCGGGCTGTTCTTCCAGAAGAAGATCATGACGGCGCTGTTCGGCGGTGAAGGTTTCATCATGCAGAAGCTCGAGGGCGACGGCCTGGTGTTCGTGCATGCCGGCGGCACCATCATGGAGCGCGAACTGCGCCCCGGCGAGCGCCTGGACGTGGATACGGGCTGCGTGGTGGCGATGACCAGCACGGTCAACTTCGACGTCAAGCCGGTGGGCGGCGTGAAGTCGATGCTGTTCGGCGGCGAAGGCGTGTTCCTGGCCACGCTGACCGGCCCGGGCAAGGTGTGGCTGCAGTCGCTGCCGTTCTCGCGACTGGCCGGCCGCATGCTCAGCGCCGCCTATCAGAAGGGCGGCAGCAAGGGCGAAGGCTCGGTGCTGGGCGGGCTCGGGGGCATCATCTCCGGCGACCGCGGCTTCTAAGGAAAACGTACCAGGTATCTTTAATTTCCTTCACACACCGTGCCCAAGGGCACGGTGTGTGAAGGAAATTAAAGATACCTGGTACGAAATCTCGGCTTCGATGTCTCAGCGTCGGCGCGTGGCGCCGGCGGGCTGGTACAGGCTCAGCACGTTGCGGTCCGGGTCGACGAAGTCCAGGCTCAGGCCGCCGTCGGGCGCCTCGCTCACCGGCACCACGATCTCCACGCCTCGGCGCGCCAGGGCCTCGGCGTAGTCGTCGATGCCGCCGTCGAGGTTGAACACCACCACCGGGCTGTCGCCGGCCTTGGCCTGGCGTGGAATGAACACCAGCGTCAGCTCGCCGACCTGGCCGACCGCGAACGGGCCGTCGTGGCCTTCCCCCGCCTCGACCTCCAGGCCCAGCGTGTCGCGGTAGAAAGCCAGCGAACGCTCCAGCTGCAGCACGAAGAAAACTATCGCACCTACCTTGCAATCCTTGAGCATGGGACGCCTCCTTTTGGTTGTTCCCGCCTATCCGTTGCCGCCGGGGGAAAGGGTGTGAGCACGGATCACCAGCAGGTGACCGTCGGCATCGTGGGTGCCCAGCCCGGCGCGTCCGGCCAGGGCCGCCTTGAGCGCCCGCCGCACCAGCCCGAACTGCAGGTCCGCCGCCCGCGCCGGATCCCGCAGGTAGGCCAGGGCCAGCGCATCGGCCTGCTGTGCCGGCGGCAGTTCGCCCAGGGCCCGGCGGATGCGCGTCAGGCGCTGCCGGAAGGCGGTGGGCGCGATGCCCAGGATCCAGCGGATGTCGTCGGCGGGCAGGCCATGCAGGGCCAGCACCGCGACCCGGCGCGCCGAAGGCGGCAGCTTCCGAAGCAGCGGGTCGGCGGCCCCGGGGCGCACGTCGGGCGGGGCATCGCCACTGTCCTGCCCGGCGGCCTGTTCGCGCCGCCGCCGGCGCAGGGCGCCCCGCGCGGCCATCGCCGCCTGCTGACGCATCACGCCGGCCAGCCAGGCCTCGTCCTCGCGCCCGGCCTCCACCGCGGCCAGCAGGGTGTCCTGCACCAGGTCGTCCACGTCGGCCTCGCGCCGCGACAGCTGCCGCGCCTGCGCCCGCAACCGCTGGTAGCCCGCAAGATCCATGCCCCCGAATCCCGCTCCCGATGAAGACACCCGAGTGTACCGGGTATATTTTCGCGGACCGCGCGCCCGGGCCACACGGGCCTGTCTTCCCGGGAGACCCGCTCATGGACCGCACCGACGAACACCTGCGCCTGCTGGTGATCTTCCACTACATCCTCGCGGGCATGACCCTGCTGGGCCTGGTGTTCATCGGCCTGCACTACTGGGCGGTCATCACCTTCATCAACCCCGGCAGCTGGCAGGCGCGCGCCGACGTCCAGGGCATCGCCGTGCTGTCGCTGGTGCGTGGCGTGTACGCCGTGATGGCGTTTTCATGCGTACTGGGCATCGTGTTGAACGTGCTGGCCGCCCAGGCCCTGGCCGCGCGCCGGCAGTGGATGCTGTGCGCGGTGGTGTCGGGCATCAATTGCCTGCAGGTGCCGCTGGGCACTTTCCTCGGCGTGGCTACGCTGGTGCTGATCAACAAGGCCGAGGTGCGGGCCCGGTTCCGGTCGTAAAGCCGACGAAGCCAACGTACCAGGTATGTTTAATTTCCTTCACACCCCGTGCCCGAGGGCACGGGGTGTGAAGGAAATTAAACATACCTGGTACGTAAGCTACTCGGCGAACACGGCGGTCCCGCGGCTGCCGTCGGGCCGGATCCAGCCGCGGTACATGCCGCTGGTGTTGAAGGGCATGGCGATGTTGCCCTCGCGGTCCAGCGCGATGGCGCCGCCATCGCCGCCCAGCGCGGGCACGACGCGGTTCACCACTTCCTCCATCGCCGCCGCCAGCGTGTCGCCGCGGTAGGCCACGCGCGCGCAGACGTCGTGCGCCACTGCCGCCCGGATGTAGAACTCGCCCCAGCCCGTGGCCGATACGCCGCAGCGGTCGTCGGCCCAGGTGCCGGCCCCGATCAGCGGCGCATCGCCGACCCGGCCCCAGCGCTTGTTGGTCATGCCGCCGGTGGACGTGGCCGCCGCGATGCGGCCCTGCGCATCCAGCGCCACCGCGCCGACCGTGCCGAAGTAGGTGCCCGGCGCCTGTGCCTGCCCGCTGCGCTCGCGCTGGCGCGCCTGCTCCAGCTGCTGCAGGCGCCGCGGCGTGTCAAACCACGACGGCGCCACACGGGCGATCTCGGGCCGCGTATCGGCGAAGGCCTCCGCCCCGCCCGCCGCCAGCATCACGTGCGGCGAATGCTCCATCACCGCGCGCGCCAGCCGGATCGGATTGCGCACCGTACGCACGCCGGCCACCGCGCCGGCACGCCGCGTGTGTCCCTCCATGATGGCGGCATCCAGCTCATGCCCGCCCTCGGCGTTGAACACCGCGCCCTTGCCCGCGTTGAACCAGGGCGACTCCTCCAGCACCACCACCGCCGCCGACACCGCGTCCAACGCGCTGCCGCCTTGCGCCAGCACCGCATGGCCCGCGTCCAGCGCACGATCCAGGTCGGCGCGGACCGCGCGTTCGTCATCGGCCGAAAGGCTGTTGCGGTCGATCACGCCGGCACCGCCGTGGATGACCAGGGCGGTGCGGGATCCGGCAGCCAGCGTGGGCATGGCAAGGCATCCGATCAGGAGAAGGGCGACACGGATCATGGCAGCGGCAGCCTCGGGCAGACAGTCCAGGCCCCAGTCTACCCCTGGTGCCGCAGCGCCTCGATCGGATCGAGCTGGGCCGCCTTGCGCGCCGGGTAATAGCCGAAGAACAGGCCGGTGGCCACCGAGAAGCCCGCCGCCATCAGCACCACCTGCAGGTCCAGCTGCACCGGCAGGGTGGCGAACTTGCTGGCCAGCAACGCACCGCCCGTTCCCAGCGCAATGCCGATGAATCCACCGCCCAGCGAGATCAGCATGGCCTCGGTGAGGAACTGCGCCTGGATCTCGCGCGGCCCCGCGCCCACGGCCATGCGCAGGCCGATCTCGCGGATGCGCTCGGTCACCGACACCAGCATGATGTTCATGATGCCGATGCCGCCGACCACCAGCGAGATGCTGGCCACGGCGCCCAGCAGCAGCGACATCAGCCGCGTGGTCTCGGTGCGCGTGCTGACGATCTCGGCGATGTTGCGCACCGCGAAATCGTCCTCGGCGCCCGGCTTGATGCGGTGGCGCTGGCGCATCAGCGCATTGATTTCCTCTTCGACGAAAGCCAGGTCCTCGGCCCGCGCCACCGACACCGATATCTGCTGCACCGTGTTGGCCTGCCGTGGTGCCGCCGCCGGCGTGGCGGTGGTGGTGGCGGCACTGGCGGTGGCCGCCACGGCGCCGGTCGAGGGTGCGGTGGCCAGTCGGCGCCGGCCGGTCTCCAGCGGCACCAGGATCAGGTCGTCGGCGTCATTGCCCCAGCTGCCCTGGCCCTTGGACGACAGCACGCCCACCACCCGCAGCGGCACGCGGCCCAGGCGCACCGTGGCGCCGATCGGGTCGGCGTCGCCGAACAGCTCGCGGCGTACGGTCTCCCCCAGCACCACCACCTTGGCGGCCGAACTGAAATCGCGCGGCGTGAAGCCCTCGCCCAGCGCGAACTTCCAGTCGTTCACCGGGAAGTAGTCCGGGTTCACGCCCTGCCAGCTGGTGGACCAGTTGTTCTCGGCGAACACCACCTGGCCGCCGCCGCGGATCGAGGTGGCCACGTACTGCACTTCCGGCAGCTCGTTGCGGATCGCCTCGGCATCGTCGTCGGTCAGGCTGGCGGCGCTGCCCGCGCCGCCGCGCACATTGCCCTGGCGCGAGGACGAGGAAAACACCTCCAGCCGGTTCGAGCCCAGGCTGGAAATCATGCGGTCGAGCTCGGACTGCGTGCCCTGCCCCACCGACACCATCACGATCACGGCGGCGATGCCGATGATCACGCCCAGCGCGGTGAGGATGCTGCGCATCCAGTTGCCGCGCAGGGAGAAGATGGACGAGCGCAGCACGTCGGAGGTCTTCATGCGGCGGCCTCCGCGGCGGTCTCTTCATGCAGTTCGCCGTCGCGCATCACCACAACGCGGTCGGCGTGGTCGGCGATGTCGCGCTCGTGGGTGATCAGCACGATGGTGCGCCCGCCCTGCTTGAGCCGTTCGAACAGGGCCATGATCTCTTCGCCGGTGCGGGTGTCGAGCGCGCCGGTGGGTTCGTCGGCCAGCAGCAGCGGCGGCTGGTTGATCAGCGCACGCGCGATGGCGACGCGCTGCTGCTGTCCGCCCGAGAGCTCGCTGGGCTTGTGCCCGGCGCGATCGGCCAGGCCCACTTCCGACAGCGCCGCCAGCGCGCGCGGTGCGCGCTCGGCCACCGGCACGCCCGAATACACCAGGGGCATCATCACGTTTTCCAGCGCGGTCTGGCGCGAGAGCAGGTTGAAACCCTGGAACACGAAGCCAATCTTCTCCAGCCGCAGCTTGGCGCGCTGCTCGGCGTCGAGCGTGGCCACGTCCACGCCGTCGCAGGCGTAGCGGCCGCTGCTGGCCTGGTCCAGGCAGCCGATGACATTCATCATCGTGGACTTGCCCGACCCCGACTGGCCCATGATGGCCAGGAACTGCCCACGCGGCACCACCAGGTCAACGTGGCGCAGGGCCACCACTTCGGCCGGCGTGCCGGGCGAATACACCTTGCCCAGTGCCGTCAGCTCGATCATCGGCGCCGGGCTGCTCATGCCGCCGGGCGCTCCTGGCCGGTGATGACCTGGTCGCCTTCGGCGATGTCGCCGCCCACTTCGGTCACGGTGCCATCGGAGGCGCCCAGGCGCACCGCCACCGCGGTGGGCACGCCGTCCACCAGCTTCCACACGGTGCCGCGGCGCGCCGTGGCCAGCGCGCGCAGCTCCGCATCCCAACGGCCCTGCTGCTCTGGCGACAGGCTGGCGCGGAATGCCGCGAAGCTGCGGTTCATCGCTTCGGCCATGCGCTGGCGCATCGCTTCAGGCGATGGTCCCGCGCCGCCGGCGGCCTGGCCCTGGCCGCCGCCCGGACCGCGGCCCATGCCGCCGCCCTGCGGCGGCGTTGCGGCGCGACCTGCGGCACGCGCGGCAGCACGCTCGCGAACCTCGGCCAGCGCCGCATCGAAGGCCGCGCGCTGGGTGGCGTCGAGCTGAAGGGATTCGGCCACGCGCGGCAGCTCCTGCACGAGGCCGCCGCGGCCACCGCCCGCCGCGGCCGGTGCCTGTTCGCCGGGCGGCGTGAAGCGCAGCGCGGCATTGGGCACGCGCAGCACGTCGTCGCGCCGGCTGACCACGATCTCGGCGCTGGCGGTCATGCCCGGCAGCAGGCTCTGGTCGGCGTTGTCCACCTGCACCACCACCGGGTAGCTGATCACGTTGGCATTGGACGTGGCCGACAGCCGCACCTGCTTCACCTCGCCGCGGAACTGCCGGTCCGGGAAGGCATCCACGGTGAAGGACACCGCCAGGCCTTCCTTGATCTGGCCCACGTCGGCCTCGTCGATGCTCAGGTCGATCTGCATCTGCGCCAGGTCTTCGGCGATCTGGAACAGCACCGGCGTCTGGAAACTCGCTGCCACGGTCTGGCCCGGCTCGACCGCGCGCAGCAGGATCACGCCGTCCACCGGCGAGCGGATGACGGTGTAGTCCACGTCCAGGCGCGCGTTGTCCACGCCGGCCTGGCGCTGCAGCACCGCGGCCTGGGCCGAGGTGACGCGGGCACGGGCCTGGTCGCGGGCGGCCAGGGCCAGGTCGGCCTCGCTGCGGGCGATCAGCTGGCGCGACACCAGGTCGCTCTTGCGGGAGTAGTCGGCCTCGGCGTTCTTCAGCGTGGCCTGCGCTTCATTCACCGCGGCGCGCGCGCTGGCCAGGTCGGCCTGCGCCTGCTCGAGCCGGCTCTGCAGCGGCGCCGGATCCAGTTCGGCGATCACCTGGCCGCGGGTCACGGTGTCGTTGAAATCCACCGCCACCGACTTGACCTGCCCCGACACCTGCGAGCCGACCGCCACGGTGGTGGTCGCGCGCAGCGTGCCTGTGGCCGAGATCACCACCCGCACTTCGCCGCGTTCCACCGCACCGGTCCGGAAGCCGCCGGCGGCATCGCCCTGCCCCCGGCCCCAGGTCCACCAGGCGGCGGCCGCGAGGGCCAGGATCACGATCACTGCCCACCAGCGGAAGGTGGAGCGGGGTTTGCGCGGGGTGGACGACATCGTATCTCCGGAGCGAAGCGGGGCTGTGGCGAGGATAACGTCCGGGCCGCGGATGCGTTGACCGGGCGGTCGCCGCGATCACGGATCGGTTCAGCACCAGCCTCAGCCGGCGGTCGGCACGTGCGGGAAGCTGATGGTGGCCGTGGTGCCGCGACCGGGCTCGCTGTCCAGGCGCACCGGCCAGCCGTAGCGCTGCGACAGGCGCTGCACGATCGACAGCCCGATGCCCTGGCCGTCCTTCTTGCGGTCACCGGCGCGATAGAAGGGCTCGAACACGCGCGAAAGCTCTTCCTCGTTCATGCCCACGCCGGTATCGGTCACGGCGATGCTGCCGCGCCGCACCGTGACCGTGATGCGGCCCTCGTCGGTGTAGTGGCAGGCGTTGCGGAGCAGGTTGCCCAGCAGGACGGACAGCACGCGGGCCGGCGCATGCAGCTGGAAGTCGGCCTGCTGCACCAGCTCGAGCGTCACGTCCTTGTTTCCCAGCAGGGTGCGGGCCTTGTCGACCTCCTCGGTCACGACCTCGCTGACCGCGAAGTCGTCGTCGGGCAGGCCGGTGTCGCCTTCGCGCGCGAGGATCAGGAAGGCCTCGATCAAGGCCTCCATGTCGCGACCCGCGCCCTGGATGCGCTTGAGCGCGCGGCGCGACATCGGCGTCAGGCCCTCGTCGCTTTCCATCATGTCGCCGGCAACGCGGATCACGGTCAGCGGCGTGCGCAGCTCGTGCGAGGCGTCGCGGGTGAAGTCGCGCTCGCGTTCGACGAAACTTTCGATGCGGCTGGCGAAGTCGTGCAGCGACGAGGCCAGCACCAGCGTTTCTCCTTCCACGTCCACCGGCAGGTTCTCGGGACGCAGCGCGCTGGATTCGGGTTTTTTGGGGTCCCAGCGCTGTACCTGGCCGGCGAGCCAGATCACCGGCGACACGGCGCGTTTGGACGTGCGGTAGGTACTCCAGGCGATCACGTAGATCACCACCAGCACGATCGCCAGCGGCGCCATGCCGAACCAGAAGGCGAGGCTGTCCACCTGTTCCTGCTTGAACAGCAGGTACAGCAGGTGGCCATTGGAATCCTTCTCCACCAGCACCAGCGACCCGCCCTGCGCGCGCGGCAGGCTGTGGAAGCCGACCGGAAGCTGCCTGAGCGGGCCCGGCAACGGATCGGTGCTGCCACCGGCCGGGATCAGGAAGCCGGTCATGTTGTAGGTGTCGGGCACCTGGGCCTGGCTGTCCTTCGCCAGCCGCTCCCAGTAATGGGAGGCTTCTTCCTGCAGCGCGCGCTGGATCAGGACATGCTTGAGCACGGCCGAGGCGCCATACACGCCCAGCACGGCGGCGAAACTGATCGCCGCCGCCTGCAGGATGAAGGCGACCCAGATCTTGCGGCGCAGGCCGGTGCGGGCGTTGGGCATCCTTGCGTCGCCGGATCAGGCGGGCGGCGCGTCGAGGTCGGCCACGCGGTAGCCGGCGGTCTGCACGGTGTGCAGCAGCGGCCGGTCGAACGGACGGTCGATGGCCTTGCGCAGGTTGTACAGGTGGCTGCGCAGGGTGTCGGAGTCGGGCAGGCCGTCGCCCCAGATCTCGCGCTCGATGTCGCGGCGGGTCACCACGCGCGGCGATTCGCGCATCAGGATCGTGAGCAGGCGCAGGCCGATCGGCGACAGCGCGATCTCTTGGCCGGCGCGGGTGACGCGCAGGCTGGCGGTGTCGAGCACCAGGTCGGCCACCTTCAGCACTTCGGCGCTGACCTGGCGGCGGTCGCGGCGGATCAGTGCGCGCACGCGGGCCTCGAGTTCCTGGATCGCGAAGGGCTTGACCAGATAGTCGTCGGCGCCGGCCTCGAGGCCGTTGACCTTGTCGTTGAGGGTGTCGCGGGCGGTCAGCATCAGCACCGGCGTGGACTTCTTGGCTTCGTTGCGCAGGCGGCGGCAGACTTCCAGGCCGTCCAGCCGCGGCAGCATCAGGTCGAGCACGATCACGTCGTAGCTGTTGTCGGCGGCGAGGCGGTAGCCGTCCATGCCGTCGCCGGCGTAGTCCACGCCGAAACCTTTGGATTCCAGGTACTCGCCCACCATCTCGGACAGGTTGCGGTTGTCTTCCACCACCAGGATGAGGCCGGCCGGATCGTCGCGTCGCATGGGGATCTCCGATGTGAAGAGAATGTCTTCAGCTTTGTGAAGATTACACCGGGGCGACGGTGATTCCGGTGTGAAAGACTCGGCAAGCCCGCGTGAGGCTAGGCTATCCCCACCCTTCCCACGTGCCGCCCCCATGCCGACCCTGAGCGCCTACGTCACCCCGATCCTGCTGCTGCTGGCTTCCAACGTCTTCATGACCTTCGCCTGGTACGGGCACCTGAAGTACAAGGCCAGCCCGATCTGGATCGTCATCTTCGCCAGCTGGGGCATCGCCTTCTTCGAGTACTGCCTGCAGGTGCCCGCCAACCGCATGGGCCACGCCGTCTACACCGCGCCTCAGCTCAAGGGCATGCAGGAAATCCTGACCCTGGTCGTCTTCGCGGGGTTTTCGATCTGGTACCTGGGCGAGCAGATCAAGTGGAACCACATCGCCGGCTTCGCCCTGATCATCGTCGCCGCGTTCCTGATCTTCCTGGAGTAGTCAGTGCGGCTGGCCCGGCGCCAGCAGTTGGGTCACCACCCACTGAGCCATCGCCGGCCTGTCTTCCCGCGATGCGATGGGTGCTTGCTGGAGAAGGGAAGCTTCGACCGGCGCAGGAAAAACATCGGTGCGGTTGTTGAACAGCGGCACGAGCCACACGTAAGCGGCGCAGTCCTTGGGGACGTGACGCCTCGCCGCATTCGAGAACGAGATGCCAGGAACCGATACCTTCAAGTCCCCATGCTCCGCCGTCGACGCAACGCTCCACGCCTCGCGAAGAATATCCGCCAGCCGTGAGCCGTTCGATCCGATCTCCGCTCTGGTTTGGGCGATAGTGGCTCGAACACCCCCTCCCTGAGCCAGCCACTCGTCCAAAAGCCGATCCCATGCGTCGAAGCATTGCGCGGAAAGCGCGAACTGTGACGCTTCGATGGGTGGCACAGCATCGTCTTCAACCCGGCTGGGGCCTTGAGCACAGCCAATCATGCTCACTGCCAGCAAGATGGCCACCCCTGGGTGCGCCTGGGCTCCGATCAAAGCCTGATCCTGCCGGTGAGCATGTCCTTGAACATGACCCAGTCGCCGGCGAAGGAATAGAAGGGGTATTTGAACGTGGCGGGCTTGTTCTTCTCGAAGAAGAAGTGCCCGACCCAAGCGAAGGCGTAGCCGCTGAAAAGGGCCGCCAGCAGCCACCAGGCGTTGAGCGTCACAATGGCGGCGGCGACGAAGCCAAGCACGATGCAGCTGCCGACGAAATGCAGGCGACGGCACGTTTGGTTGGAATGTTCGGAAAGATAGTAGGGATAGAACTCGCGGAAACTGGCGAAGGCCTGGCTCATGGCGTGGCTCCGGCGGGGCGATGCCTGATTCTGGCGCAAAACCAGCCCTGTGGCATCAGGCCGGCTTTTCCTCGGCCTTGGCGCGGTTCCAGTAGGCGTCCTGATCGTCCAGCGAAAGGTCGGCCAGGTTCACGCCGTCCGCGGCCGCCAGCGCTTCCATCCGCCGGAACCGCCGCTCGAACTTCTGGTTGGCCCGCCGCAGCGCCGCCCCGAAATCCACCTTCGCGTGGCGCGTCAAATTCGCCACCACGAACAGCACGTCGCCCAGCTCGTCCTCCAGCCGGTCGCGCGCGGCGGCATCGCCTGCGGCCACCGCGTCGAACTCGACCCGCACTTCCTCGATCTCCTCGTGCAGCTTGGCGATCACCGGCGCCGGCCCCGGCCAGTCGAAGCCCACGGTGGCCGCGCGCTTCTGCAGCTTCACCGCGCGCTGCCATTCCGGCAGGCCGCGGGCAATGCCGGCCAGCACGCTGGTGTCCTCTTCGCCACGCGCCTTGCGCTCGGCGCGCTTGAGCTCTTCCCAGTTGGCCAGCTGGGATTCGGCATCGGCCTGCGCCGCGACATCGCCGAACACATGCGGATGCCGGCGCACCATCTTCTCGTTGATCGCCGCCGCCACGTCGCCGAAGGCGAAATGCCCCGCCTCTTCCGCCATGCGCGCATGGAACACCACCTGCAGCAGCAGGTCGCCCAGCTCGTCGCGCAGTTCGGCCATGTCGCCGCGCTGGATCGCGTCGGCCACTTCGTAGGCTTCCTCGATCGTGTAGGGCGCCACCGTGCTGAAATCCTGCGCCACGTCCCAGGGGCAGCCACGCTCGGGATCGCGCAGGCGCGCCATGATGCTGAGCAGTTCGTCGATCTCAGCCATGCACGGGTCCGCCCAGCCAGTCGCGCCAGGGCAGGTCCACGTCGCCCAGCGCGATGAAGTCGGGATTGAGGATGTTTTCCTTGCGGTTGTAGTCCAGCGGCGCGCCGTCCAGACGCAGCACGGCGCCGCCCGCGGCCTCGAGAACGCACTGCGCGGCAGCGGTATCCCACTCGCTGGTGGGGCCGAAGCGCGGATAAACGTCCATGCGGCCCTCGGCGATGCGGCAGAACTTCAGGGAAGAGCCCAGGCCATGGCGTTCGGTCTCGCCCATGCGCTCCAGCGCGGCGGCGGTGCGTTCGTCCAGGTGCGAGCGGCTGGCCGCCACGCGCAGCGGCGTGGTGGCCGGGCGCCGCGTGGTGATGGCGATGTCCTGCCCGTCGCGCCGAAGGAAGGCGCCGACGCCCGCCTCGGCATGCAGCAGGTAGTCGGTGACCGGCGCATAGACCACGCCCAGCACCGGCCGCCCGTCTTCGATCAGTGCGATGTTGACGGTGAACTCGCCGTTCTTCTTGACGAACTCGCGGGTGCCGTCCAGCGGATCCACCAGCCAGTGCCGGGTCCAGGCCCGCCGCTGCGACCAGGGGATGCCGGCGTCCTCCTCGCTGAGCACCGGGATGTCCGGCGCCAGCGCCTTCAGTCCCTCGACGATGATGTGGTGCGAGGCCAGGTCGGCCTGCGTCAGGGGCGAGGCATCGTCCTTGCTGACGACGTCGAAGTCCTGCGCGTACACAACCAGGATGGCGTCACCGGCGGCCCGCGCCAGCGCGATGCAGCCCTCGCGCAGCGTGCTCATGCCCGCAGCCTCAGCACTTCGCGCACCACGAACAGCGATGCCAGCGAACGCCCTTCCGAGCAGTCCTCGCGCAGCATCAGTTCGTGCAGCGCGTCCAGGCGCCAGGGCACGACCTCCAGCTCCTCGGGCTCGTCGCCGGGCAGCCGCTCGGGGTACAGGTCCTCGGCCAGCACCAGGTGGATCTCGTGGTTCATGTAGCCCGGCGCCAGCGTGATCGAGCGCAGGCGCGTCAGCTTGCGCGCGCCGAAACCCACTTCCTCCTTCAGCTCGCGGTTGGCGGCGTCGAGCACCGATTCACCGGCGTCCATGCGGCCCTTGGGCAGGCCCAGCTCGTAGCGGTGCACGCCCGCCGAGTATTCGCGCACCAGCAGCACCGTGTCCTTGTCGGATATAGCCGCGATGATCACCGACCCGTGCCCGCCGCTCTTGATGCGCTCGTAGCGCCGGCGTTCGCCGTTGCTGAACTCCAGGTCCAGCAGCTCGCGGCGCGAGTGCCCGTTGTCCTGGGTCTCGATGCCGTGGATGGTGGGCAGGGCGCGCGGCGCGGCCGTGTCGCGCGGGGGCGTGGGATGATCGGGCATGGGACGATTCTAGCCGCTGCCCGGCCACCCGTCCCGTCGGCGTGGACAGGCCGGGCCGGGCCACGGATCATCCCCGGCATGACGCAGCCACCTCTCGTTCCCGGGGCCGACCCCGACACCGCGCGGCAACGCGCCGAAGCCCAGGCCTGGCGCGACCGCGACCTGGCCGTGGTCTGGCACCCGTGCACGCAGATGAAGGAGCACCCGCACACGCTGCCGCTGGTGCCGATCCGGCGCGGCCGCGGCGCCTGGCTTGAAGGCGTGGACGGCACCCGCTACCTGGACGCGGTCAGCAGCTGGTGGACCAACCTGTTCGGCCACGCCGAGCCGCGCATCGCCGACGCCATCGCCGCCCAGGCGCACGAACTGGAGCACGTGATCTACGCCGGGTTTTCCCACGCCCCCGGGCTTGCCCTGGCCGAGGCGCTGCTGGCCAAGGCGCCGCCTGGCCTGGCGCGGGTCTTCTACGGCGACAACGGCTCGGCGGCGGTGGAAATCGCGCTCAAGATGAGCTTCCACAGCCACGCCAACCGCGGCCAGGCCGGGCGCACGCGCTTCATCGCACTGGGCAACGGCTACCACGGCGAAACCCTCGGCGCGCTGTCGATGGGCGACATTCCGCTGTACCGCCGCGTGTATGCGCCGCTGCTGCTGGAGCCGCTGTTCGCGCCCTCGCCCGACGCCTACGAGGCCGAGCCCGGGGAATCGGCCGAGGCCTGCGCCCTGCGTCGCGCCGGGCAGCTGGCGGACCTGTTCGCGGCGCACGAAGGCCAGGTCTGCGCCCTGATCCTGGAGCCGCTGGTGCAGTGCGCGGGCGGCATGCGCATGCACCATCCGGCCTACCTGAGGCGCGCGCGCGAAATCTGCGACGCCCACGGCGCGCACCTGATCGCCGACGAGATCGCAGTCGGCTTCGGTCGCACCGGCACCCTGTTCGCCTGCGAGCAGGCCGGCATCACGCCCGATTTTCTGTGCCTGTCCAAGGGCCTGACCGGCGGCTTCCTGCCGATGTCGGCGGTGCTGACCACCGCCGCGGTGTACGACGCCTTCCTGGACGACGCGCGCGAGCGCGGCTTCCTGCATTCGCACAGCTACACCGGCAACCCGCTGGGCTGCGCCGCGGCCCTGGCCTCGCTGGCCATCTTCGACAGCGACGACGTGCTGGTGCGCAACCGCGCCACCGCCGCCCGCATGGCGGCGCTGGCCCGGCCCTTCGCGGCGCATGCGAACGTGGCGGACCTGCGCCAGACCGGCATGATCCTGGCGATCGAGCTGGTGGCGGACCGGCGCACGCGCGCGCCCTTCCCCGCCGCCGAGCGCCGCGGCCTGCGCGCCTACCGGCACGCGCTGGAGCGCGGCGTGCTGCTGCGCCCGCTGGGCGACGTGCTGTACTGGATGCCCCCGTACTGCGTGGGCGACGCGGAACTCGAACACCTCGCCGCGGTCACAGCCTCGGCCATCGAAGAGGCGACCCGCGCATGAGGACCATCCGCTGCCACGTGGACCAGCCCCTGGCCATCGGCCGTCGGCTCGACCTGCCCGAGGACACCAGCACCCACCTGGTGCGCGTTCTGCGACTGGCCCCCGGCGACCGCTTCGAGCTGTTCAATGGCGATGGTTACGACTATGCAGCCCGCCTGCTGTCCGCCGCCAAGCGCGGCGCCGAGGCCGAAGTGTTGTCGCGCGAGCCGGTCGCGCGCGAATCCGGGCTGCACATCACCCTGGCCCAGGGCCTGGCACGCGGCGAGAAGATGGACCTGGTGCTGCAGAAGGCCACCGAGCTGGGCGTGGCGGCCTTCGCCACCGTGGTGAGCGAACGCACCGAGGTGAAGCTCGACGGTGAGCGCGCGGCCAAGCGCATGGCGCACTGGCAAGGCGTGGTGGCTGCCGCCTGCGAACAGAGCGGCCGTGCCGTGCTGCCCGCGCTGGCCGAGCCGGTCGCCCTGGCGGAGTACGCCTCGCGTGAGTCCGCCACGCACCGACTGGCGCTGGATCCCAGCGGCGAACTCGACCTGCGTGGGCTCACGCTGAAGCCCGGCGACACGGTGGCCCTGGTCGTCGGCCCCGAAGGCGGACTGTCCGAACGCGACCTGGCCACGCTGCGCGCGGCCGGCTTCCGCGGCCTGCGCCTGGGTCCGCGCGTGCTGCGCACCGAAACCGCCGGGCTGGCCGCCATCGCCGCGCTGCAGGTGCTGCACGGCGACCTGGCCGGCTGAACCCGGAAACGACGACGCCCGCGCGAGGCGGGCGTCGTGGAAGAAAGCGCGGCGGACTCAGGCGGCCTGCTGCAGCGCCTTGGAAATCATCAGCTCCACGCTCATCAGGTCGGGCACCGCCGCCGGATCATCGTTGAGCGTCACCCGCGAGTGCACGCCCAGCGGCAGTTGCTTCATATCGTGCAGCTCATTGAGCGCGGTGGTGGACACCGTGACCAGGCGCGGGAAGCCCTGCGACAGGATGGCGAAGAAGGGCAGCTTGGGGTTGTTCCCCAGGGCCTTGAGCACGGCCACCTTCGCGCCCAGGTGGCCGTCTTCCTCCGACCAGCCGGCCAGGCGCGAGAACGACAGCAGCGGCAGCCGCCAGCCGCGCCAGCGCACGCGGCCCAGGAGCCACTCGGGTGCATTCTCGACCGCTTCGGGCTCGGAGTAGGTGATGACCTCGGCCACGCTGGCATTGGGCAACAGCAGGCGACCGTGGGTCACCGTGATCAACACGCCGCGGATATCGCGCTGGGTAGTCATGGGTAGGCTCCGGGAACGTTCTTCATTTCCAGCGTTCGATGACCAGGCGCGCCAGTTCCGACGGGCTGGCGGCAATGGCGCCGGCGTCGATCACGGCCTGGGCCGAGACTGCGTCGAAGCAGAGGCTGGGGTCCTGGGCCAGGATGAAGGCACCTTCGGACTGCAGTGCCAGCACCGCCGGCAGCACGGCCGGGTCGGCGCCGCTGAGCACCAGCACTGCGCTGTCGGCCGCGGGCAGCGCCGACACCACGCTGGCCAGCTGCTCGACACGGGTGAAGGTGAAACTGTCTTCGCTGAAGTGCACGCCGACGCCGGGCTGGAGCACGGCCACCCGGCCCGGGAAGGCCAACTTGCCTTCGGCGGCCAGGTCCAACGGCAGGCCACTGGCCTTGGCCAGCTGCCCGACGAGGCGGTCGTGTTTGCCGGTATCCAGGTGCTGGTAAAGCAACACCGGCACCGGCAGCGTCGGCGGCAGCACGGCCAGCAGCTGGCGCACCGCATCGGGACCGCCCAGACCGGCGAGCACCAGCAGGGCACCGCGTGCGGTGGCGTTGTTGCCGGTGGATTCGGCGTCGGCCAGGCTCAGCGTGGCCGAGCGCGGCGGCGGCGGCGCGGCCGGCATCAGCGGGGGCGGCTCGGCGGCGGGTGCCGGGGCCGACACATCGGCGTCCATCGGCATCAGTTCGAGCGAGCCGAAGCTGGATCCGAAGCCGGGCGCGGCGGCGGCCTTCGCAGGCTCCGACGCCGGCTCGGCGCGTTCGGTGGGCGCGGCGGCCATGAAGTCGGGCTGGCTGGCCGACTGGCGCTGGTCCTGCGCCTCGAAGGCTTCCAGCTGCGCGGCCAGCGCCGCGACGTCGTCGTCCATCTGCTCGCCGAGCGAGGTTTCCTCATCGCTGTAGGACGAGAACTTCACGGGTTCGCTGGGCAGCTCCATGTCGACCAGCAGCGGTTCTTCGTCGGCCAGGCTCAGCTCGTCGGCGGCGACCGCCATCGGCGCGCCGTCCTCCGGCAGGGCCGACAGGTCGATGTCCAGCGCACCGGCATCGAACGACAGCTCGTCTTCCAGGGACAGTGTGCTGTCCGACGACGCCGGGGTAACGGCGTCCGTCGGCTCGTCTTCCAGCGACAGCTCCGGCGCCGCGGCGTCCATCGTTTCCGAGGGCACGTCTTCCAGCGTCAGCGTGGATTCGGGGAACCTGCCGGCGGCAGGCGCGGCGGGCGCGTCTTCCTGCAGGCGACCCATGGCTTGCTCGAGATCGCCCAGGTCCAGGTCCAGGTCGAGCGCGAGATCCTCGTCCGCGGATGCCGCAGCGGTTGGCGCGTCTTCCGCCGCCACCGGCTCGCTGGCGAGCGAGGGATTGCTGGGCACCCAGTCCGACAGGTCCAGCGATTCGGCCGCGTAGTCCTCAAGCTTTTCGTGCTGCATTTCCTGCGCGGGCGTCGGCGGTGCGCCGGGCTCCAGCGACAGGTCGAATTCGGGCAGGTGGTCGGCGCCACCGGGCGGCGGCGGCAGCAGGTCGCTGCCGACCAGCTTCGCGGCCAGGTGGCGGGCCCAGCGCGCCAGGTCCCAGCCATCGAGCAGGCGCGTGACTTCGGCATCGTCGTACATCACTTCGATGCCGGGCGCCGCCAGCAGGTCGTCGAAACGCGCCAGCGCATCCTCCATCGCCGGCTCGAGGCTGACCAGCACCACCGACGGGTTTTCACCCGCGACGATGCCAGGATCGAGCTCGGCCGGATCGCCTTCGGCCACCATCTGCGCGCCCAGTTCGGCCAGGGCGCGGCGCAGCTGGTCACGGGCCTCGCCCGGGCGGGCGAGCAGCGCTACACGAACCGGCGACTCAAGCATTGACCGGCTCCACGCCCAGCATTTCGAACACGTTCCGCATCAGCTCCACTTCCTGGTACGGCTTGCCGAGGTAGCGGT
This sequence comes from Arenimonas sp. MALMAid1274, assembly GCF_049195245.1. NCBI lineage: Bacteria > Pseudomonadati > Pseudomonadota > Gammaproteobacteria > Lysobacterales > Lysobacteraceae > Arenimonas > Arenimonas sp. MALMAid1274. The sequence continues at coordinate 2,995 of NZ_JBMIRR010000027.1, read as the reverse complement.
TGACGCCGATGTCGAACGCGCGCTGGCGGTGTTTGTCGCCGGTACGCGAGGTGATCATGATGATCGGCACGTCCTTCAGGCGCGGGTCGGACTTCATGTTCTGCGCGAGCTCGTAGCCGTCCATGCGCGGCATTTCGATGTCGAGCAGCATCAGGTCGGGCACGCGCTCGGCCATCTTCTCGATCGCGTCCACGCCGTCCTTCGCCGTCAGCACTTCCATGTTGTGGCGTTCCAGCACGCGGCCGGTGACCTTGCGCATGGTGATCGAGTCGTCCACCACCATCACCGCCGGGATGCGGCGGACCGGCGCGGCCGGGGCCGGCGCGACCACGATCGCGTTGCGGTCGATGTTGGCCTGGCGGCGCACCAGCGGCGCGACGTCCAGGATCACCACCACGCGGCCGTCGCCCATGATGGTGGCGCCGAAGATGCCCGGGATCGAGTTGACCTGCGGACCCACCGGCTTGACCACGATTTCCTTGCTGCCCAGCACCTGGTCGATGCAGATCGCGGCGCGCAGGTCGCCGGAACGGGCGAGCAGCACGGGCATCTGCAGGCTGTCCTGTGCCTTGGCCGGCGCATGGCCGATCAGTCGACCCAGGTCGTGGATGGCGTAGGACTCGCCGGCGTACATGAAGCTGGGCGTGTCGGTGGCCAGCTGCTTCTCGAGCTCGGCGCGACCCATGCGGCCCACGCCCTGCACCGAGGCGATCGGCACCGCGAAGCTGGTGTCGCCGATCTTGACGAACACGGCCTGGGTAACGGCGAGCGTGAACGGCAGTCGGATGGTGAAGGTGCTGCCCTTGCCGACTTCGGACTCGATGCTGAGCGAGCCGCCGAGCTGGCGGATTTCGCTGTAGACCACGTCCATGCCGACGCCGCGACCGGCCAGGCGGCTGACCGATTCGGCGGTGGAGAAACCGGTCTCGAGGATGAAGCCGTAAAGCGTGGCGTCGGAGACTTCGGCCTCGGCCTTGAGCAGGCCGCGCTCGATCGCCTTCCTGCGGATGGCTTCCTTGTCCAGGCCGCGGCCATCGTCGCTGACCTTGAGCACGACTTCGGAACCTTCACGCTGCACCTGGATGCGGACCGTGCCTTCTTCGGCCTTCTTCGCCTTGCGGCGATCGGCCGGCACTTCCAGGCCGTGCGCGACGGCGTTGCGCAGCATGTGTTCCAGCGGCGCGGTCATGCGGTCCAGGACGTTGCGGTCCATTTCGCCGGCGGCGCCGTCCACCTTCAGGTTGACCTGCTTGCCGGTATCGCTGCCCGACTGGCGCAACACGCGGCGCAGGCGCGGCACCAGGGCATCGAAGGGCACCATGCGCGTGCGCATGAGGCCTTCCTGCAGGTCCGAGCTGACGCGCGACTGCTGCAGCAGCAGGGTTTCGTACTGGCGCGTCAGGTCGTCCAGCGAGCCCTGCAGGCTGACCAGGTCGGCCGCGGACTCGGCCAGCGAGCGCGACAGCTGCTGCTGGGTGGTGAAGCGGTCGAGCTCCAGCGGATCGAAGGTTTCCTCGTTGGTCTCGCCCTCGCGCTGGTAGCGCGCCATGATCTGGGCTTCGGTCTCGATGTCGAGCTTGCGCAGCTGTTCGCGCAGGCGGGTCGTCGTCTGGCCGAGTTCACCCAGGTTCGCGCGGAAGGCGCCAAGCTGCTGTTCCAGGCGGGCGCGGTAGATAGCCACCTCGCCGGCGTAGTTCACCAGGCGGTCGAGCAGGTCGGCGCGGATGCGCACCTGTTCCTGCGGGGCGCGCACGCCGGTGCCGTCGTCTTCCTCGCCCAGGCCTTCGATCGGCGCCGACAGCGGCGCCATTTCGTTGGCCGCACCGGTACGCACCGGCGCGACACGCGCGACGGCGGCTTCCTCCGCGGCGGCGGCCTTGCGGTCGAGCGCGGTGGTGGCGGTGTTGGTGCGTTCGGTGATGGGCGCGACCGGGGCGCTGGTCTCGACCTCGGACAGCGCCTTGCCCTTGGCCAGGGCATCGATCTGGCCGATCAGGTTGGCCGGCAGCACGATCGCCTTGCGGTCGGCGACGCGGGTCACCATGCCGTGCAGGCGGTCGAAAGCGCGCTCGAGCACGACCACGCCGGTCTGGGTCAGCTCGCGACGGCCTTCGGCCACGACCTCGAGCAGCGACTCCATGGCGTGGCCCAGCTCGCCGATGGCGAAGATGCCGGCCATGCGTGCGCCGCCCTTGAGCGTGTGCAGGTCGCGCTGCAGGCCGACCACGAGCTCACGGTCGGTGGTCTTCTCGCGCAGGTTGGCGAGCAGGCCGTCGGAATGGTCGAGCAGGTCGCCGGACTCTTCCAGGAAGATGTCCAGCAGGTCCACATCGATGTCGCTGGTGTCGAGCTCCGCGTCCGGATCGTCCGGATCCAGGGCCAGGGGCACCTGCACGCGGCTGGCGGGCTGGGGTTCGTCAGTTGCGGTTGCCCCGGTCGTGGCGGCCGCGAGAGCGGCAGCCGCGGTTTCGGCGGCAGCGGCCTGGGCTTCGGCTTCAGCCGCTTCGGCGGCTTCTGCTTCGGCGGCGGCAGCCTCTGCGGCGGCAGCTTCGGCAGCAGCGGCTTCGGCGGCAGCGGCTTCGGCAGCAGCGGCTTCGGCAGCAGCGGCTTCAGCAGCAGCGGCTTCCGCAGCAGCGGCTTCCGCAGCAGCCCCTTCGGTAGAGGTGTCGGTGAGGACCCCCTCCGGAATTTCGGCGGCCAGCGCGTCGGAAAGCGCGCGTTCGTCGATGCCCAGATCCGAAACCTCGAATCCGACCAGGTCGAGATCGGCGCGCTCGGTGGCCTCCGAGTCGATCGTCGCCTCATTCGTGGCGAGCGGCGTGGCGGGCTCAGGCGAGGTAAGCGCCTCGAGTTCTTCCAGGCTCATGCCATAGAAATCGTCATTGCCCAAAACCGCTGCGTCGGCAGCAGCGGCTTCGGCAGCGGCGGCTTCGGCGGCGGCGGCTTCGGCGGCGGCGGCTTCGGCGGCAGCGGCTTCGGCGGCAGCGGCTTCAGC
>NZ_JBMIRR010000016.1:0-26868 GCF_049195245.1 Arenimonas sp. MALMAid1274 | reverse complement strand
GGCGGTACGAACGTCGTCAACGTCCTGGCCAATGACCAGCTCAATGGCGCGCCCGTGAACCCGGCCGCCATCAACTTGGTCCCGGTGACGAACGGTCCGCTGACGGTCAACGCCGACGGAAGCGTTGACGTCGCGCCGAATACCCCGGCGGGCACGTACACCGTCGACTACGAGATCTGCGAAGTCCTCAATCCGACCAACTGCGACACGGCGACTGTCACGGTCACGGTCGAAGAGGGCGTCATCGACGCCGTCAACGACAGCGCGGGTCCAGTCAATGGCTTTGTGGCCAACACCAACGTCGTCAACGTCCTGGGCAATGACCTGCTCAACGGCGCGGCCGTGAATCCGGCCGCCATCACCTTGGTCCCGGTCACGAACGGTCCGCTGACGGTCAATGCCGACGGCTCGGTGGACGTGGCGGCCAATACCCCGGCCGGTACCTACACCGTCGACTACGAAATCTGCGAAGTTCTCAATCCGACCAACTGCGACACCGCCACGGTCACCGTGACGGTCGAAGCGGCGACCATCGACGCGGTCAACGACAGCGCCGGTCCGGTCAATGGCTTCGTGGCCAACGTGAACGTCGTGAACGTGTTCGGCAACGACACGCTCAACGGCGCTGCGGTGGTTCCGGCCAATGTCACCCTGGCACCGGTTACCAACGGTCCGCTGACCGTCAATGCCGACGGCAGCGTCGACGTGGCGGCCGGCACAGCCGCCGGCACCTATACGGTCGACTACACGATATGTGAGGTGCTGAACCCGGCGAACTGCGACACGGCGACCGTGACGGTCATCGTGGAGGCAGCGACCATCGATGCCGTCAACGACAGCGCCGGCCCGGTCAATGGTTTCGTGGCCAACGTGAACGTCGTGAACGTGTTTGGCAACGACACGCTCAACGGCGCTGCAGTGGTCCCGGCCAATGTCACTCTGGCGCCGGTCACCAACGGTCCGCTGACCGTGAACGCCGATGGCTCGGTGGACGTGGCGGCCAATACTCCGGCGGGGACCTACACGGTCGACTACACGATCTGCGAGGTTCTGAACCCGGCGAACTGCGACACGGCGACCGTGACGGTCATCGTGGAAGCCGCCACCATCGACGCGGTCAATGACAGCGCCGGTCCGGTCAATGGCTTCGTGGCCAACGTGAATGTCGTGAACGTGTTCGGCAACGACACGCTCAACGGTGCCGCTGTGGTCCCGGCCAATATCACCCTGGTCCCCGTCACGAACGGTCCGCTGACCGTCAATGCCGACGGTAGCGTCGACGTGGCCGCCGGCACGGCCGCCGGTACCTACACGATCGACTACACGATCTGTGAAGTGCTGAACCCGGCCAACTGCGACACGTCGACCGTGACGGTCATCGTCGAAGCAGCGACCATCGACGCGGTCAACGACAGCGCCGGTCCGGTCAACGGCTTCATCGCCAACACCAACGTCGTGAACGTGTTCGGCAACGACACGCTCAACGGCGCTGCAGTGGTCCCGGCCAGTGTCACCCTGGCGCCGGTCACCAACGGTCCGCTGACCGTGAACGCCGATGGCTCGGTGGACGTGGCCGCTGGCACGGCCGCGGGCACCTACACGATCGACTACACGATCTGTGAGGTCCTCAACCCGGCTAACTGCGATACGGCGACAGTGACGGTCATCGTGGAGGCAGCGACCATCGACGCCGTCAACGACAGCGCCGGCCCGGTCAACGGCTTCATCGCCAACACCAACGTCGTGAACGTGTTCGGCAACGACACGCTCAACGGCGCTGCGGTGATCCCGGCCAACGTCACCCTGGCGCCGGTCACCAACGGTCCGCTGACGGTCAACGCCGACGGTAGCGTCGACGTGGCCGCTGGCACGGCCGCGGGCACCTACACGATCGACTACACGATCTGCGAAGTGCTGAACCCGGCCAACTGCGACACGGCGACCGTGACGGTCATCGTGGCGGCAGCGACCATCGACGCCGTCAACGACAGCGCCGGCCCGGTCAACGGCTTCACCGCCAACACCAGCGTCGTGAACGTGTCCGGTAACGACACGCTCAACGGTGCCGCGGTGGTCCCGGCCAACGTCACCCTTGCTCCGGTCACGAACGGTCCGCTGACCGTGAACGCCGATGGCTCGGTGGACGTGGCCGCCGGTACGCCGGCGGGTACCTATACCGTTGACTACACGATCTGCGAGGTCCTGAACCCGGCCAACTGCGACACGGCGACCGTGACGGTCATCGTGGAGGCAGCGACCATCGACGCCGTCAACGACGCCGGCGCGGTGGCCAGCGGCGCCACCGGCGGCATCGCGGTCCCCAACGTGCTGGTCAATGACACGCTCAACGGCCAGCCCATCGCGCCGGGCAGCGTCACCCTGGCCCAGGTCGCCACCTCCAACCCGAACGTGACGCTCGACCCGGCCACCGGCCAGGTCATCGTTGCGCCCGGTACGGCGGCGGGTACCTACACGCTCGAGTACCGCATCTGCGAGGTGCTGAACCCGGCCAACTGCGACAACGCGATCGTGACCGTCACGGTCGGCGCAGCGGCCATCGACGCCGTCGATGACATCGGCGGTCCGGTCAACGGCACCCCGGGCGCCATCGCGGTGCTTAACGTGTTCACCAACGACACGCTCAACGGTGCTGCCGTGGTTCCGGCCAACGTGGTGCTGACGCCGGCCAGCAACGGCCCGCTGACGGTCAACGCCGACGGCTCGGTGGATGTCGCGCCGAACACTCCGGCTGGCACCTACACCGTGGACTACACGATCTGCGAGGTGCTCAACCCGTCCAACTGCGACACGGCCACGGTGACCATCACGGTCAATGCGGCGCCGATCGATGCGGTGGACGACGCCGGCACCGTGCCCGATGGCGGCGTGGGCGGCGTGGCGGTGGCCAATGTCCTGGTGAACGACACGCTCAACGGCGTGCCGGCGACGCTGGGCACGGTCACCATCACCGCGCTGTCGACCAGCAACCCGAATGTCACCCTCGACCCGGCTACCGGCCAGGTCACGGTGGCGCCGGGCATCGCGGCTGGCACCTACACCGTGAACTACCGTATCTGCGAGATCCTCAACCCGGCCAACTGCGACGACGCGGTCGTCACCGTCACGGTCGTGGCGGGCGACATCGCGCCGATCGCGGTGGACGACGCCTTCAGCGGCCGCGAGGATGCGCCGATCCCGGGCAACGTGTCGGGCAACGACACGCCGGGCAACATCAGCAGCACCTTCACCCTGGTGTCGCAGCCGGCCAACGGCACTGTGGTGATGAACCCGGACGGCAGCTTCACCTACACGCCGAACCCGGGCTTCATCGGCACCGACACCTTCCCGTACCAGGTCTGCGACGCCGACGGCGACTGCGACAACGCCGTGGTCACCATCAACGTGACCCCGGTGGCCGGCAAGCTGCGCCTGCAGAAGGACGTGGCCACGCGTGAAGTGAACCCGGGCTCGCTGGTGCAGTACACCCTGACCGTGACCAACATCGGCCAGTTGCCGGTGATCGCCGCGGACGTGGTGGACGTGCCGCCCTCGGGCTTCGCCTTCGTGCCGGGCAGCGTCACGGTGATCGATACCGACAATGCGGCCGTGACCAGCGGCACCGGTCCGATCACGTTCTCGGGCATCGACATCCCGGTCGGCGGCACCGCGACCATCCGCTACCTGCTGCGCGTGGGTGCGGGCCTGGTGCCGGGCGAATACATCAACGAAGCCACGGTCTACCAGGGCGGCGTCGCGGTCAGCAACACGGCGGCGGCGGCAGTCGTGGCCGGCGCTGGCGGCGACCCGGACTTCGAGCAGACCCGCATCTGGGGCAAGGTGTTCGACGACCGCAACGGCGACGGCTGGCAGGACGAGGGCGAGCGCGGCATCCCGGGCGTGCGCCTGGCGACCGTGGAAGGCCTGGTGACGGAAACCGATGCCGAGGGCCGCTTCCACATCGAGGGTCTGGTGGTTTCCAACCAGATGCGCGGCCAGAACTTCGTGGTCAAGGTGGACAAGAGCACGCTGCCGGAAGGCGCCGAGTTCACCACCGCCAACCCGCTGCTGCGCCGCATCACGCCGGCCATCCCGACCCGCTTCGACTTCGGTGTGCGCATGCCGGCCTCGCCGCAGGCCAGGCGCATCGTCGAGCTCGACCTGGGCTCGGTGGTGTTCGCGCCCGGCAGCCGCGAGATCCGTCCGCAGTACCTCGACGTGATCAAGCAGATGGCGGCCCAGGTGCGCGAACACGACGGTGGCGAAGTGAGCATCGAGACCGTATCCGGTGACCAGGCGCTGGCCCTGGACCGTGCGGTGCAGGTGCGCGAGTCGCTGCTGGCCGAGCTGGGCAGCGAGCGGTCGGCCTCCCTGCGCATCGACGTGGTCGAGCCCGGCAAGGGCCGCCTGCTGTCGGTGGGCGAGGAGATCACCGTCGCCAGCGTGCTGTTCGATACCGACAGCGACGCGCTGCGCGCCGGCAACGAAGGCCTGCTGGACTCAATTGCCCGCGCGGTGGCCGACGCCACCTGCGGCTGCAGCGAGATCGTGCTCGTCGGCCACGCCGACGTGCGCGGCGATGCCGCCTACAACCAGGCCCTGGCCCTGCGCCGTGCGAACGCGGTGCGCCAGGCCATCGAGGCCCGATTGACACCAGAGCAACGCGCCCGGCTTCGGGTCGAGACGGAAGGCGCCGCCGCGCCGGGAGCGGGCCAGTGAACAGGAATAGCCGAGTCGTGAAGACGCGCATGAAGTTGTTGGACTACACCCTCATCGGCCTGCTGGGCACGATGACGGCCGGCGCCTGGGCCCAGGAGGCGGCGACGCCCCCGGTCAGCCTGAACTGCGACGCCAGCGGCTGCAGCGACGGCGATGGTGCCGTGCTGCGCGTCCGCAGCCGCGGCGAAGCCGAATCCCGGCCCGGCGACGCCGACCAGCTGCAGTCCGACCGGCGCGTGGACGTCGAACGTCGCTCTGCGGCTCGCACCGAGGTCCGGGGCCGGTTCGCGGTGGACCTGCCGGGTGGCGGCGTACTGTGGGCCACCGAGGATCCCCAGCTGGCGGCGCCCAACCTCAACGTGCAGGCCAGCCCGCTGGTCGAGTTCAGCGGCGGGCGCATCAGCAAGCCGGTGCGCTTCATGAGCTACAGCAACTATGCCGACTTCGCCCAGAAGCACGAGCTGCGCATCTACCGCGGCAACGACGTCGACCTGGTGTCGCCGATCGCCACGCTGGAACTGCCGGCGTCCGCGGTGGGCGAGGTGGAGTGGAATGGCGACGTGCCCTCCGACCTGCGCCTGCGCGAGGGCGACGAGCTGCAGTACGTGCTGCGTGCCATCGCCGCCGACGGCAGCGTGGACGAGACCTATCCCAACCGCCTGACGCTGGTGCGTCCGGAAGACGTAAAGCGCAGCCAGCAGGCGCTGCGCAGCCAGGCCGATGCCCGCTTCGGCGGCATGGACGCCGAGCAGATCCAGCAGCGCCAGCTCACCGAGGCGGTGCTGGGGCAGGGCAACCTGCGCCAGCAGAACATCCCGATCTACGGTTCCCGCGTGCGCATCGTCGGCCAGGACATTCCGGCCGGCCAGATCCTGAAGATCGACGGCCGCGCCTATCCGGTGGACCTGGACCGCAAGTTCGCGGCCGAGTTCCTGCTGCCGGTGGGCAAGCACAGCTTCGACATCGAGGTCGGCGACAGCGGCCAGACCACGCAACGCACGCTGGACGTGGAAGTGACCGGCCGCTACCTGTTCATGGTGGCGCTGGCCGACGTGACCGTGTCCGACAACAGCATCAGCGGCGCCGTGGTGCCGGTGGGCGTGGACGACCGTTTCGACGACGTGATCACCGAAGGCCGGCTGGCGATGTACCTCAAGGGCAAGGTGCAGGGCAAATACCTGATCACCGCCCAGGCCGACACCCGCGAGAACGAGGTCAGCGAGCTGTTCGACGGGTTCCTCGATCCCGATGCGCGCGACGTGTTCCGCCGCCTGGACCCGGACCAGTACTACCCCGTGTACGGCGACGACTCCACCACCTACCGCGACGTCGATACCCAGGGCCGCCTGTACGTGCGCGTGGACTGGGACAAGAGCCAGGCGCTGTGGGGCAATTTCGAGACAGGCCTGACCGGCACCGAATACGGCCAGTACCTGCGCAGCCTTTACGGCGGTGCGATCTCGTGGCGCAGCCGCGCCAGCACGCAGCTGGGCGAGGCACGCCACAGCGTGCGTGCGTTCGGCTCCGAGGCCCAGAGCGCACCCGGCCACAGCGAGTTCCTGGGCACCGGCGGCAGCCTGTACTACCTGCGCCACACCGACGTGCTGCCCGGCTCGGACAACGTCGTGTTGGAAGTGCGCGATCCGCTGACCGGCCGCGTCGAGACGCGCGTGGACCTGGTTCGCGACGTGGACTACGAGATCGACGAGCTGCAGGGCCGCATGCTGCTGACGCGCCCGCTGGCGCAGATCGTGCGCGACAACCTGCCGACGATCATCCGCGATGCGCCTCTGGACGGCTTCGAGAACCGCCTGCTGGTGGACTACGAGTACATCCCCGTCGGCTTCAGCGCGGACCAGACCACGGCCGGCTTCAGCGGCCGCACCTGGCTGGGCGAACACGTCGCCATCGGCGGCACCTACGTGGACGAGCAGCGCGCGGGCGAGGACTACTCGCTGGCGGCGGTGGACCTGACCCTGCAGGCGGGCCGCGGCACCTACATCAAGTTCGAACAGGCCAGCAGCGAAGCCACCAGTGCGCCGGTGTTCTTCTCCGACAACGGCGGCCTGAGCTTCACCCGGCTCAACCCGGTCGGCGGCGCGCGCGAGGGTGATGCGCGCAGCATCGAAGCGCGCGTGAACCTGCTCGAGCGTGGCATCACCACGCGCGAATGGACCCTGGGCGCCTGGTGGCGCGACATCGACCCCGGCTTCTCCGTGGCGCGCCAGGACGTGGGCCTGCCCATCGAGGAACACGGCGCCGAATTCGCCGGCCAGGTCACCGACGACCTGCGCCTGACCGGCCGCTACAGCGACGCCCGTCGCGGCAGCGACGGCATCGAGCAGGCGCAGATCATGGCCGAGTGGCGTCTGTCGGAGTTCAACCAGCTCACCGGCGAGCTGCGTGGCGTCACCGAAACCCGCGCCGGCGTCTCGGCCACGGGCACGCTGGCGGCGGTGCGCTACAGCCATCGCGTTGGCCAGGCGCTGGACCTGTACGGCATCGGCCAGGTCACGCTGGACGACGACGGCGGCAGCTACGAGGACAACGACGCCGTGACCCTGGGCGGCAAGTACAACTTTGCCAACCTCTCGTCCATCGGCGCGGAAGTGACTTCGGGACAGCGCGGCGATTCCGCCAGCGTCAACGCCGAGTACCGCCTCAGCGACCTGCATGCGCTCTACGGCAGCTACACCCATTCCACCGACACCACCGCCGGCGACCCGCTCTACGGCAACTCGCCCACCGGCCTGACGCTGGGCCAGCGCTGGCGCGTGTCGGACCAGGTGAACCTGTTCAATGAAAGCCAGTTCCTCAAGTCGCGTTCGGAAAGCGGCATCGCCCACACCTACGGCATGGATTTCTTCCCGGGCCTGGGCTGGACCCTGGGTTTCACCCTGCAGAAAGGCGAACTGGAGTCGTCGCTGGGCCGCGTGGACCGCCGCGCCATCAGCGTCAGCGCCGGCCGCACCGACCAGGACGTGACCTGGAACAGCAAGCTGGAGTACCGCGAGGACACCGGCTTCGAAGAGCGCACGCAGTGGGTCACCACCAACCGCCTGGCCTGGCGGGTGAACGAGGACTGGCGCGTCGCCGCACGCTTCAACTACGGCGACACCGAGGACGCGTTCGATCCGATTGCAAACGCCAAGTTCGTCGAGGGCAGCCTGGGCTTCGCCTACCGTCCGGCCTCCAACGACCGGCTGGCGCTGCTGGGCAAGTTCAACTACCTCTACGACCTCAGCAGCCTGGGCCAGGACACGCTGGCCGACTACGACCAGCGCTCCAACATCCTGTCGCTGGAGGGCATCTACCGCCTGGACAAGCACTGGGAGCTGGCCGGCAAGGTCGCGCATCGCGCCGGCGAGGCCCGCCTGGCCCGCGCCGTCGGTCCCTGGTTCGACACCACGGCCGATTTCGCCGCGGTGCAGACCCGCTACAACCTGCACTCCAAGTGGGACGCGCTGGCAGAGTACCGCTGGCTGCGCGTGGACGAGAACGACAGCGAGCGCGCCGGCTGGCTGGTGGGTGTGGACCGGCACCTGGGCGACAACTTCCGCCTGGGCGTGGGCTACAACTTCACCAGCTTCAGCGACAACCTGACCGTGCTCGATTACGACCAGAAGGGCTGGTTCCTCAATGTCACGGGCACCTACTGAGATGCGGGGAAGGGAGCTCGGCGGCCGCATCGCCGCCGCCGGCATCCTGGGGGCGCTGCTTGTGCTCGCCCCGGCCGCCCAGGCGCAGGTGCAGCGCACGCTGATCAACCTCAGCTTCGAGCAGCCGGCGCTGGGCACCGCCAGCTGTTTCCGCACCATCAGCGAAACCGTGGTGCCCGGCTGGACCACCGACCATCCGGTGATCAATACCGCCACCACCACCTGCAATGGCGTCAACATTCCCGGCGCGCCGGCCACCGGCGCGGCCATGGAATTCTGGGCCAACAGTTTCAACGCCACGCCGGCCCGCTCGGGCACGCAGCTGGTGGAGCTCAATGCCGAGGCCGTGTCGCGCCTGTCGCAGAGCGTCTGCCTGGTCAATGGCGAACAGGTGAACTGGGTGTTCAGCCACCGCGGCCGCGGCAGCGCCACGGTGCAGGACGTGATGGAGTACCTGGTCGGCGCCTCGCCCATCGTCCGTGTGGGAACGACCAGCAATGGCACCGGCGGCGTGATCAGCACCAGCCTGGGTACCGCCGCATCTGCGGCCGGCCCCAACGGCTGGCGCGACTACACCGGCGCCTTTACCTACACCGGCGCCACGGGCACCACCAACCTGGGCTTCCAGGCGATTTCCACCGGCAGCGGCAGCAATACCGTCGGCAACTTCCTCGACGACATCCAGATCAGCCTGCGGCCCTTCGTGGAGTTCGTCGCGCCGGCCTACAGCAAGGCCGAGAGCACGGCGGGCAGCAACGCCAACATCCCGCGCATCCGGGTCTCGGGCACGGTGCCCACCGGCGGCATGAACGTCACCGTGACCATCACGGGCGGCACCGCCACCCTGGGCACCGACTACACCACGCCCGCCAACAGCACGACCCTGACGATTGCCGTCCCGGCCGGTGTCTACGACGGCGCCAGTGCGGCCAGCGAGTTCGTGCTGCCCGTCACCCTGGTCAGCGACGCGACGCCCGAGGCCAACGAAACCATCCTCTTCAGCCTGCCGGCCCCGGCCGGTTCGCCGCCGCCCTACCTGCGCTCGAGCATCGCCACCTGCGGCGGTGCCGCGCAGACCACCAGCACGCTGACCATCACCGATACCGTGGCGCGCGTGACGCTGATCAAGTCGGTGGCGTCACGTCCGGTCGGCGGCACCAGCGGTTTCACCGTCAGCATCCAGCAAAGCACCAATACGATCGCCACGGCCAGCACGGGGCAGGGCAGCGGCACCACCAACGGCACGGCCACCACGGGCGTGCAGCTGGTGACGCCGGCGGTCGCGGTCACGCTGTCGGAGGTGATCGAGGCGGGCAGCAGCCATGCGATCAACCAGTTCGATGCCAGCATCAGCTGCAGCAATGCCGCGGGCGGTTCGGCCACGGTGCTGCCCAGCGGTGTATCCGCAACCGCCAGTTGGACGTTCACGCCGGCCACCAATGACCAGGTCACGTGCACCATCACCAACAGCGCGCGTCCGGCCACGCTGACGCTCAACAAATCGGTGGCTTCGCGCGCCAACGCCGCCGACCAGTTCACGGTCAGCGTGTTGCAGTCGCCGTCAACGGTGCTGGGCAGCGCCACCACCAGCGGGGCGGGCACCAGCGCCAGCACCGGTGCGGTCACCCTGCCTTCGCTGACCGGCACCTACAGCGTCACCGATGCGATGGCCGCCGGCAGTCCTTCGGTGATCAACCAGTACACGTCCACCATCAGCTGCAGCAATGCACGTGCAGGGGCGCCCGCTGCGGTCACCGTCACCGGCACGGCGCCAACCTGGGGCGTGCCCCAGGCCGCGGGCGACATCCTGACCTGCACCATCACCAACACCCGCCGTGCCGCCAGCATCGTGCTGTCCAAGGCGCTGTCGGGGGCACGCTTCAGCAACAGCGACCAGTTCGTGATGAGCGTGGCGGGACCGGGCGGCGGCACGGCCACCACCAGCGGCACCGGTGCAACGATTAGCGGCGGCACGGTCACGGTGGCCTCCGCCACGCCGGGTGCGGCCTACACGCTCTCGGAAACCATGGCGGCGGGCAGCCCCTCGCCCTTGACCAGCTATGGCGGCAGCATTGCCTGCAGCAACTCGCGCACCGGAGCGACAACGGTGCTGCCCTCGGGCGCCGGCACCAGTTTCCCGCTGACGCCGCTGGCGGGCGATGCGATCACCTGCACGCTCACCAACTCGCGCCTCAACCCCTCGCTGTCGGTGACCAAGTCCGATGCGAGTGGCACCTACCAGCCCGGCGCCGGCGCGACCTACACGCTGGTGGTGAGCAACGCGGGGCCTGGCATCGCCAACGGTGCCAGCGTGGTGGACAACCTGCCCGCAGGCGTCACGCTGTCGGCGCCCTGGACGTGCACGGCCACCGCCGGGTCGGCTTGCCCGGCCTCGGGCGGAACGGCGGGCGCGGGCACGGTGTCCCTTTCGGTGGACCTGCTGTCGGGCGGCAGCGCGACGATCCTGGTGCCGGTCCTGTTCAGCGCCAATCCGGGCGATTACTGAGGCACGCGGCGGTTTCAGCAGCCGCGGGAATGGAACCAGGCCGCGGGGCGTCCCTGCCGGCCATGCGCCCGGATCCAGCCGCGGTGCAGCACCGCATCCGCCGAGCCATCGCAGGGCGCATGGGTAAACTCCACCTGCAGCCAGGCCGTGTCGCTGGTCGCCCGGATGTCCAGCACGCGCAGCGGTGCTTCAGGGTCAATCTGGATTTCGCGGCAGGACTGGACTTCGGGACGCCCGCAAAGTTGCCGATCGAAGGCGTCCGTGGCGTAGGCCAGGCGTTCCACCAGCAGTGCGGGGTAGGGGTCGTGGCGGAAGTCGCCCGGCGGAGCCAGCAGCCATGCGGATCCTCCAGGCACTGCAATCCGGTACCAGTGGCCGCGATCTTCCAGCACGACCACCGCCGCGGTTTCGTAGCTGCTTTCAGGCGCCGGTGACAGCGGCATCGCTTCGCCCGATGGCGGCTCGAACCAGGGCGTCGCGAGTTCGCAATCCTCGCCACCCTTGCGGCTGCGGCCGAAGCGCAGGTGGCCCACGGGCGCACCCTCGGCCCGCGGCTGCGAGTACAAGGCGTCACGCCTCGCGGGATCTGGCTGCCCGCAGGTGTCGGATCCCGCGGCCGGCACCGGCGTGAGCAGGCCGGCCAGGCCGGGCGGCAGCGCCTCCGGGGCCGGCTGCGCCGATGCGCCGGAAAGCGCGATACAGCCGACCAGCGCGGCGGCGAGGCGGGACACCGTCAGGCAGCCGGTTCGAACCGGTTGGCAGCGACGTTCTTGCGCACCTTCAGCGGATCCCAGATGCGCCCGTTCATCGCGATGTACACGCCGGGCGGCTGCGACTGCACCGCACCCACCGCGGTGCCGATGTTGAATTCGGCATCCGAGCCGCGGAAGCCGGCGGGATTCAGGGCGCCGGTGAGCACGATGGTCTTGCCCTCCACCTGCGCCAGCACGCGTGCGGTATCCACCATGGTGTCGGTGCCGTGCGTCACCAGCACGTGCCGCGCCGGCTGCGCGGCGATGGTGGCCCGCAGCAGTTCGCGGTCCTCGGCAGTGATGTGCAGGCTGTCCTTGCGGATGATGGGGATCACGCTGAAGCGGAAGGCCACGCCCAGTTCCTGCAGGATCCGGCCGATCTGCGGGTCGCCGACCTGGTAGTCGGACTTGTCGTCGAAGTACACCTTGTCGATGGTGCCCCCGGTGGTGACGATCAGCAGCTCATCCATGGCGGTCGTCCTGTCGCGATGCGGGTCCGGCGCCGATTATACGTCCGGTGGCGCGCGTCGCCGGCGAAACCGGGCCTGCAGCCCGTCCCAGCTGGCGGCCACCACCAGCACCGCCGAGACCAGTGCCTGGCCCAGGGCCAGGTTGCGCACGTCCGGCGATACCCAGGCGGCCATGACGCCATGGCTGAAATAGAGCAGGGCGGCGAATGCGCCCCAGAATCCCGCGCGTCGATGGCCGGCCAGCAGCAGCCCGAGCGCTGGAAGGATCGGCAGCGCGAACAGAAGCGCCATCACCCAGGGCGCGGCGTGTACCGGCGGCGCCAGCCAGCCGTGCCAGACAATTTGCAGCGCAAACAGGGCCAGTATGGCCAGAGCGGTCACGCGGCCGGCGCTGGTCATGCCAGAAGCTTCCGCGCCGTGTCCGCCAGCCGGCGCCCCAGCGCGCGCGCCAGGGTTTTCTCGTCGTCACTGGGCTGGGGATCGTTGTCGGCACCCGACACGTGGCTGGCGCCGTAGGGCGTGCCGCCGGTGCGCGTGCTGCTCAGCGCGGCCTCGGTGAAGGGAATGCCCAGCACCACCATGCCGTGGTGCAAGAGCGGCAGCATCATGGTCAGCAGTGTGGACTCCTGCCCACCGTGCATCGTGGCGGTGGACGTGAACACCGCGGCCGGCTTGCCGACCAGCGTGCCGGATGCCCACTCTGCGCCCAGCCCATCAATGAAGTGCTTCAGCGGCGCGGCCATGTTGCCAAAGCGGGTGGGGCTGCCCAGCGCCAGGCCGACGCATTCCTCAAGGTCCCGGCGGTCCACGTAAGGCGCGCCGTCTTCGGGGACCGGGGCCGCGGCGGTGGCGGTGACCGGCGCCACCGGCGGCACGCTGCGCAGCCGCGCCTGCATGCCGGGCACTTCCTCGACCCCGCGCGCGATCTGGCGCGCCAGCTGCGCGACCGAGCCGCCACGGCTGTAGTAGAGGATGAGAATCTCGGGCATGGGGCGCGTCCTGGCTCGGCGTCTTGCCGGGCCGAAAGCCTACCAGACTCGTCGTCGCCGCCCGCTGCACGGCCCGAGGGTCCGCGCCGGCTCAGCTGGCGCTGGCTTCCTTTTCCACGCGGGCCAGCACCTTGGCCTGGCGCATCGCGTCGAGCGACCGGAACGCGACCAGCAGGCGCTCCTCGCTTTCGCATTGGGCGACGTAGTCCATCACGATGGCGGGCGGCTGTTCTCCGTCGCCGCCGATACGGCGAGGACCCCGCCCGGTGGCCAGCCACTCGAAGGCCACGCCGGTGACCCGGGCAATGGCGATCAGGTGGCCCACGGTAGGGCTGGAAGGCGTGTTGCGCTCCCACTGGGCAACCGCGCTGCGGTCCAGCCCCAGCGTTTCGGCTAGGCCGGCCTGCGAGAGCTTGGCGTCCTTCCTGGACTGCTTGATGCGTTCGGCGAGCACGAACAAGGGGAAAGGCTCCGTGGGGTCTGGTAAGGCCAACGCAGGCAGGCATCCGGGCCGGCCTTGCCAGCCGTGCATCATGCTCGAAATCGGCGCGCCAGGTCTGTGCGCCCGATCACGCTCGGGCCGGCGGGCAGGCTTTGTTACCATCGCCAGCATGAGTCCTGTCGCCTCCCTGCGCCGCTGGCTGGATCGCATCGACCGCGAGCGAGTCCAGTCCTTCGCCCACTTCCTGTGGACGCGGTTCCTGGACGACCGCTGCTTCGAAACCGCCGGCGCGCTGGCCTACACCACGCTGTTCGCGCTGGCGCCGCTGAGCATGGTGGTGTTCGGCATCCTGTCGGCCTTCCCGGTGTTCGACCAGTGGAGCGCGCAGCTCACCAACTTCGTGTTCTCCAACTTCGTGCCCAGCTCCGCGCGAGTGGTGGAAGACCACCTTCGCGAGTTCGCCATCAGCACGCGCAAGCTGACCTTTACCGGCGTCGGCGCCCTGCTGGTGTCGCTGTTGCTGACGATGTGGAGCATCGAGGCCACCTTCAACCGCGTCTGGCGGGTGCCGACGCCGCGTCCGCGCCTGGTGCGCTTCCTGGTCTACTGGACGCTGCTGACCCTGGGCAGCCTGATGGCGGTGGCCAGCCTGGCCACCACGTCCTACCTGTTTTCGCTGCCGGCGCTATCGGGCGTCGAACAGATGGACTGGAGCCAGCGGCTGCTGGGCTATCTGCCCAATGTGGTGGAAGTGGTGGTGTTCACCCTGGCGTATTGGCTGATCCCGCACCGCAGCGTGCCGTTCCGGTTCGCGCTGGCGGGCGGGCTGTTCGCCACCCTGCTGTTCGAGCTGGCCAAGCGCGGCTTCGCGGCCTACCTGCTGGGTGTGCCCTCGTACGACCAGGTCTATGGCGCGCTCGCGGTGGTGCCCATTTTCATGATCTGGCTGTACCTGAGCTGGGTGGTGGTGCTGCTGGGCGCGTCCTTCGCCGCGTCGCTGTCCTCGTTCCGCTACCAGCCGCGGGCGCTGCAGCTGCCGGCCGGCATGGAGCTCTACGGCTACCTGCGCCTGCTGGGCCGACTCAACGAGGCCCGCCGCGAGGGCCAGGGCCTGCACCTGGTGCAGATCCAGGACCGCGAGCCGATGCTGACCGATGACCTGCTGCAGCGAATGCTTTCCGGGCTGACCAGCCTCAACATCGTGCGCCGCGCCGAAGACGGCGGCTGGCTGCTCAGTCGCGACCTGGACACGGTGACCCTGGGCGAGCTGCACGAGGGCCTGTCCCTGCGCATTCCGGGACCCACGGCCGGGCTGCCCGGCTTTGACGATCCGATGGGGCGTTGCGCCACGCGCGCGCTGGAGCACCTGCGCCAGCCGCTGCAGCTGCCGCTGGCGCGCAGCATCGGCAGTTTCTTCACGCGTAGTCCGGACAATGCCCCGCCATGACTTCCTTGCCCCGCGTTCTTGTTTCCGCGCTGACGCTGCTGATGCTGGCCGCGTGCCAGCCGGCATCGTCCCCTGACGTCGAAGCGGCCCAGGCCACCGAGCCGGCCCCGTCGATCGCGGCGGACAATTCGCCCGCCGCGGATCCTTCCGCCGAGCCTGCGCCGGCCACCGCAGAGTCTGCAAAGGCCGACGCTCCCACGCATCCGGCGCTGCAGGTACAGACGCTCGACCACGGCGCCTTCGACCTGGCGGCCGAGCGCGGGCAGTGGGTGGTCGTGAACTTCTGGGCCACCTGGTGCAAGCCCTGCCTGAAGGAAATCCCCGACCTGTCGGCCTTCGACCAGGCGCGCGACGATGTGCGCGTTATCGGCCTGGCCTACGAAGAGATCACGCCCGAAGACATGCGCGCCTTTCTGACCCGTCACCCGGCGTCGTATCCGATCGCGCTGCTGGATCCCTACGATCCGCCCGCCGATTTCGAAACGCCGCGCGGGCTGCCGCTGACCTACCTCATCGCCCCCGATGGCCGGGTGGCGAAGAAGTTCCTTGGCCCGGTGACCTCGGCCGACCTGGCCCAGGCAATCACCGACGCGGGCTGATCAGTAGCGGCCCTTGATCGGCTTCACCGGGCCGGTGTAGCGCTCCTTGCCCGGCTTGGTGCCCAGCGGCGGAAAGCTGAAGGTCGACTCGGGCACCTTCTGGTCGGGCAGCGCATCCAGCAGGTGCCGGATCAGGTTGAGCCGGCCCACCTTCTGGTCGTTGAAGTCCACCACATGCCACGGCGCCCAGCGGTGGTGCGTGGCCTTGAACATCAGGTCCCGCGCGCGGCCGTACTCGGCGTACTTCTCGCGCGCCTTGAGGTCGATCGGCGACAGCTTCCAGCGCTTCACCGGATCTTCGGCGCGCTCGGCGAAGCGCTCTTCCTGCTCCTGCTGGTCCACCGCCAGCCAGTACTTGAACAGCAGGATGCCGTCGTCCACCAGCTGGCGTTCGAACACCGGCGCCTGCTTGAGGAAGCTGGCCACCTGCGCCGGCGTGGCGAACCCCATCACCTTCTCGACGCCGGCCCGGTTGTACCAGCTGCGGTCGAACAGCGTGATCTCGCCGGCCGAGGGCAGGTGCGCCACGTAGCGCTGGAAGTACCACTGGCCGGCCTCGCGCTCGCTGGGCTTGGCCAGCGCGGCGACATGGCACTGCCGCGGACTGAGGCAGTCGGCGATGGCATTGATGGCGCCGCCCTTGCCCGCGGTATCGCGGCCTTCGAACACCACCACCAGGCGCTTGCCGGCGTGCTGCAGCCAGCGGGCCATGTGGTTGAGTTCAACCTGCAGTTTCCCGAGTTCTTCTTCGTATTCCTTGCGCTTGAGCTTGCCCATGGAAGCTTTCCTTTGGCCAGGGAGGGACGTGGACGGGAGCGGATGCAGTGAGGCCTCGGCGAGGCGGTGACTCAGGATTCGCGCAGGCGGGGGCGCAGGTTGGCCAGGTTGCATGGGCGGGTGCGCGCGTCGAGCTGGGCCTGGATCAGCTTCTCCCAGCCGGTGCGGCAGGCCGAGGTGGAGCCGGGCAGCGCGAACAGGAAGGTAGCGTTGGCCAGGCCCGCGAAGGCGCGCGACTGCAGCGTGCTGGTGCCGATCTCCTCGTAGCTCAGCGCACGGAACATCTCGCCGAAGCCCGGCATGGTCTTGTCCAGCAGCGGCAGCAGCGCCTCGGGCGTGGAATCGCGGCCGGTGAAGCCGGTACCGCCCGTGACCAGGATGCCGTGTACCGCCTCGTCGGCGATCCAGGCCGAGACCAGCGCGCGCAGGCGGTACTTGTCGTCGGGCACGATCGCCCGCGCATGCAGCCGATGGCCGGCCTGCTCGAGGGACTGAACCAGATAATCGCCCGACGTGTCGTTGTCGGGCGTGCGGCTGTCGGACACCGTCAGCACGCACAGGTTGAGCGGGTGGAAATCGCTGGCTGCGCTCACGCGGCCTCCGTCAGCAGCTTGAGTTCGTCGGCCTGGTGCTCGCGGGTGAGCCGGTCGACCAGGTCGTCCAGGTCGCCCTCGAGCACCTGCGGCAGGGCATACAGGGTCAGGCCCTCGACCCGATGGTCGGTGATGCGACCCTGCGGATAGCTGTAGGTGCGGATGCGCTGGCTGCGGTCGCCGCTGCCGACCTGCAGCCGACGTTCCTGTGCCTGGGTCGCGGCCTGCCGCGAGCGCTCGGCGTCGAGCAACTTTGCCTTGAGCAGGGACAGCGCGCGGGCACGGTTCTTGTGCTGGCTGCGTTCGTCCTGGCATTCCACGACCAGGCCGGTGGGCAGGTGGGTCATGCGGATCGCCGAGTCGGTCTTGTTGACGTGCTGGCCGCCGGCGCCGGAGGCGCGGAAGGTATCCACCTTCAGGTCGGCGTCGCGGACCTCGATCTCGTCGATGTCCTCCAGCTCGGGCAGGATGGCCACGGTGGCGGCAGAGGTGTGGATGCGGCCCTGCGACTCGGTGGCGGGCACGCGCTGCACGCGGTGCGTGCCTGATTCGAACTTCAGCCGCGAATACGCGCCGCGCCCCTCGATGCGCGCGACGATTTCCTTGTAGCCGCCGTGCTCGCCTTCGCTGGCCGAGACG
Organism: Arenimonas sp. MALMAid1274; assembly: GCF_049195245.1. Lineage (NCBI taxonomy): Bacteria > Pseudomonadati > Pseudomonadota > Gammaproteobacteria > Lysobacterales > Lysobacteraceae > Arenimonas > Arenimonas sp. MALMAid1274. The sequence continues at coordinate 9,279 of NZ_JBMIRR010000016.1, read as the reverse complement.
ATTTCCACGGTCCAGCGCTTGCGCTCGGCGTAGCGCGCATACATGCGGAACAGGTCGCCCGCGAACAGCGCGGCTTCGTCGCCGCCAGTGCCGGCGCGCACTTCCAGGAAGAGGTTGGCCTCGTCGCGCGGATCGCGCGGCACCAGCAGCAGCGCCAGCGAGGCGTCGAGTTCCGACAGCCGGGCCTGCGCCGCGGGGATTTCCTCGTCGGCCAGCGAGCGCAGCTCGGGATCGGCACGCATCGCCTCGGCCGCCTGCAGGTCGCGCTGGGCCTGGGCGTAGGCGGCCAGTCCGGTGGCCACGGGTTCGAGCTGTGCGTACTCGCGCGACAGGCTGCGGAACCGCGCGTTGTCGGCCAGCACGCCGGGGTCGGCCAGCAAGCGGCCGACTTCCTCGTGGCGTTCGGCCAGCACTTCCAGTTTACGGCGCAGGCTGGGGGTCATCTTTGTGATCGTACAGGCGCTCGGCCGCGCGCAGCAGGTCCAGGTCGCCGTCCAGCGCGGCCTGGCGCAGGGCAGTGCTGGGTCCGTGAAGCAGTTTGTTGGTGAGCTGGTGCGCAAGCTGGGCCAGCACCTCGTTCGGGTCCTTGCCCTGGGCCAGCTGCTCGCGCGCGCGCAGCATCGCTTCCTCACGCGCCGATTCGCCCAGGCTGCGCAGCGATCGCAGCGCATCCTGGCGGCCCTGCGCGCGCCACCAGGCCATGAAGTGCTCCACCTGCAGGTCGATGATCGCCTGTGCCTGTTCGGCGGCTTCGCGACGGGAGGCGCGGTTTTCCTCGATCACCTGTTCCAGGTCGTCCACCGTGTACAGGTACACGTCGGAAAGTTCGGCCACGGAGGGCTCGATGTCGCGCGGCACCGCCAGGTCCAGGAGGAACATCGGGCGGTGGCGGCGCGCCTTGAGCGCGGCCTGCACGGCCGCACGGCGCAGCACCGGTTCGCGGCTGGCAGTGGCGCTGATGACGATGTCGGCCTCGGGCAGGTGGCGCTCGAGTTCGGCCAGGGGCAGGGCATAGCCGCCGTGGCGGCTGGCCAGCACCTGGGCGTGTTCCAGCGTGCGGTTGGCCACCAGCAGGCGCTTCACGCGGGCGTCCACCAGGTGGCGCGCGGCCAGTTCGATGGTGTCGCCGGCGCCGACCAGCATCACGGTGGCGCGGTCGAGTTCGCTGAAGACCTGGCGCGCCAGGCGCACGGCGGCGTAGGCCACCGACACCGGATGGGCACCGATGCGGGTGTCGGTGCGCACGCGCTTGGCCACCGAGAAACTCTGCTGGAACAGGCGGTCCAGCGGGGTGCGCAGGCTGTGGTGACTGCGCGCGGCCTGCCAGGCTTCCTTCACCTGGCCCAGGATCTGCGGCTCGCCCAGCACCAGCGAGTCCAGGCCGGTGGCCACGCGGAACAGGTGGCGCACCGCGTGTTCGTCCTCATGCCGGTACAGATAGTCGGACAGGGCCTCGGGCGCCAGGCCATGGAACTGCGCAAGCCAGTCGGCCACCGCGCCCTGCCGCCCTTCGTCCACCTGGGCATAGATCTCGGTGCGGTTGCAGGTGGAAAGCAGCGCCACTTCAGCCACGCCGGCCACCGCACCCAGGCCCGCGAGGGCCTCGGGCAGCCGCGCACCGTCCAGCGCCACCCGCTCGCGCAGGGCCAGCGGGGCGGTCTGGTGGTTGAGTCCTAGCGCAAGCAGGGGCATGGGCGGGGGCCGGCATCGGCGCGGGTGCGCTAAGCTTTCGCGGCCTGGGCTCTCTCGTGGATTCCTGCGCGCATTCTAGCCCCTGGCCAGCCAAACCCCATGAACCTGCGACGAAAACTCATCGTTCCCCTGCTGGTGCTGGCCCTCGCGGCGCCGGCCGCGGCGGACGTGGCGCCGCCGATCGGCGACGTGATGGCGGGCGAGTTTGCGCTGCAGCAGGGTGAGCTGGCGGCCGCTGCCCGCTCCTACCTGCTGGCGGCGCAGGTCTCGGACGATGTTGGCCTGGCCGAGCGCGCCGCCCGTATCGCGCTTTTGTCGGGCGACGCGCGGCTGGCCGAGCGGGCCCTGGCGCGCTGGCGCACGCTGGCGCCGGAATCGCTGGCCATGCATGCCGCCACCATCCACCTGGCCCTGCGCCAGGGCGAGCACGAGACGGCGATGGAGGAGGCGCTGGTGCTGCTGGCCATGCCCGGCGAGGCCGGTTTCCCCGCGCTGCTGGCGACGCTGTCGGAGGCGCGCGGAGACGATGCGGTGATTGCGCGCAGCGTGATGCGCGCGCTGTACGAACAATCGCGCCTGCCGAACAGCCTGGCGCAGTGGCTGCGGTTCGCAGGCCTGGCCCGTCGACTGGGCGACCGTGCGTTTTCAGACCGCATCGTCGAGGCGGGCCTGGCGCGCTTCCCGGACGACCCGCGTGCGGCCTTGCTCGAGGTATCGCGGCTGCGCCAGGCGGGGGAAGCGGATGCCGCCCGGTCCAAACTGCTTGCCTTGCGTGCATCGGGGGAGCTCTCGCCCGACCTACGGCGCACCGCGGCCGCCGAGATGGCCCGGCTGGGCGAGCTTCGCATTGCCGCCGACCTGCTTTCCGAAGGACCGCAGAACGAATCCACGCTGGGCCAGCGCGCCAGCTGGCTGGTGGCAGCCAACGACCGTCCCGGGATGGAGCGGCTGCTGGCGGAACTCCAGGCGGGCGGGGCGCCGGGTCCCGGACGCCGCCTGTTGCTCGGTCACGTATCCGAAGCGCTGGAGCGCTGGAGCGAGGCCGAACACTGGTACGCCAGCGTGGACCGCGGCGAGGGCCGCGACCTGGCGATGCTGCGCGGCGCGCGGGTGATGGCTCGCCAGGCCAAACTGGCCCCGGCGCTCGACCTGCTGCATGAATTGCAGGCCGACGAATCGGCCGACGGCGAGCGGGTCCGCGACAGCTACGCGCTGGAGTCGGAACTGCTCGAGGGCGCGGGCCGCAGCGAGGAGGCGCGCGGGCGGCTGGACCAGGGCCTGGCGATCTTCGAGGACGACCCGGTGCTGCTGTATGCGCGCGCAATGCTGGCCCAGCGCAACGGTCGCGTGGACGCGGCCCTGGCCGACCTGCGCCGCATCGTCGACGACAATCCCGGCGACGCGCAGGCCCTCAACGCCTATGGCTACGTGCTGGCCGATCGCAAGGGGGCCTACGCGCAGGCATTGCCGTTCCTGCAGCGCGCGTTCGCGCTGGAACCGGAATCCCCACCGATCCTCGACAGCCTGGGCTGGGTACAGCTGATGTTGGGCCAGGAGGAGCGCGCGCTGGTGCTGCTGCAGCAGGCCTGGGACGCGATGAAGGACGCGGAAATCGCCGCCCACCTCGGCGAGGCGCTGTGGCGCCTTGGCCGCAAGGATGAGGCGCGCCGCATGTGGGACGAGTCGCTCAAGCTCGACGCCGACAGCCGCGCGATGCGGCGGGTACAGGAGATCTACCGGCCATGATCCGCCTCGCGCTCGTACTTTGCCTTGCCCTGGTCGTTTCCGCCTGCGCACCCCTGGCCGTGCGCCCAACCGGCGACACCGATGTCCTGGCCGCCCAGTCCGCGCGCGAGGCCGCGCTGGCCGACATCACGCACTGGGCCATGGATGGCCGGCTGTCGGTGAATGCAGGGGGCGAGGGCGGCAGTGGCCGCATCCAGTGGCGGCAACAGGGCGACGATTTCCAGATCCGGCTCTCGGCGCCCGTCACCCGCAAGAGCTGGGTGCTGACGCGCGCCGGCGGCGAGGTGCGGCTCGAGGGTCTTGAAGGCGGCACGCGCCGCGGACCGGACGCCGAACAGCTGTTGTTCGATGCCACCGGCTGGCGCATCCCGGTGGCTGCGCTCGCGGCGTGGGCGCGGGGCGCCCGCGCGCCCGGTCCGGCGGACATCGATTTTTCGCCCGATGGCCTGCCTTCGCTGATTTCCCAGGAAGGTTGGGTGGTGGAGTACCGCGAATGGGATGCCGCCGATCCGGCCCGGCCCCGGCGTGTGTTCGCCCGTCAGGGCGAGCAGGCCAGCCTGCGCCTGGTGGTGGATGCCTGGTCGGTGCCTGCGCCGTGAGCCCGCCGGGCGAGGGCTGGAGCGCCTGGCCGGCGCCGGCCAAGATCAACCTCTTCCTGCGCATCCTCGGCCGGCGGCCCGACGGATACCACGACCTGCAGACGGTATTCCAACTGCTGGACTGGGGCGACACGGTGCATCTGCGCCCGCGTCCGGACGGCCGCGTGCACCGGGTCCAGGCCCAGGGTTACACCGTGCCGGAGGATCAGGACCTGGTCGTGAGGGCCGCCAGGCTGCTGGCTTCAGCAGGCAACACCTCTCAAGGCGTCGATATCTCCGTCGAAAAACGGATTCCTCTGGGCGGCGGGTTTGGTGGCGGATCCTCGGATGCCGCGACGGTGCTGGTGGCGCTCGACCGGCTCTGGGGCCTGGGTCTGGGCGAGGACGTCCTGGCCGGGCTGGCGCTGAAACTGGGCGCGGACGTGCCGGTGTTCGTGCGGGGCCGCAGTGCCTGGGCCGAGGGCGTGGGCGAGCGACTGACCCCGATGGAGCTGCCCGAGGCGGCCTACCTGCTGGTCGATTCCGGCGTCAGCGTGCCCACCGCGGAATTGTTCCAAACCCCTGATTTGACCCGGGATGCGCCCCCGGCGACAATAGCGGGCTACGTTTCCGGCTCCGTGTCAGGCAATGCCTTCGAGCCCGTGCTGCGTCGCCGTTCGGAGGTCGTCGAGGCCACCCTGCAGGCGCTTTCGCAGCTGGGTCCGGCGGCCCTGACCGGGACGGGCGGCGGCTGCTTCGTGCGCTTCGGCACGCGAGGGCAGGCGGCCGCCGCGCTGTCGCGATTGCCTCCGGGCCTTCGCGGCTGGGTGGCGGAGGGCGTGTCGCTGTCGCCGCTGCACCGGGCGCTGGCGCAGCATCCGGGCTGAGGCTGGCCCGTCCCGCCGCAGCTTCGTGCGTGTTGCAACAGATCCAGTGGTGGGGCGTCGCCAAGTGGCCTAAGGCACCGGGTTTTGATCCCGGCATTTCGTAGGTTCGAATCCTACCGCCCCAGCCATCCCACCGGCGCCACCCGTTTCTCCCCTCAACCCCAGCGCGGAAGGCAAAACCCATGAGCAAGCAGAACCTGCTCGTTTTCACCGGCAACGCCAACCGTCCGCTGGCCCTGTCGGTCTGCCGCCAGCTGGGCATCCCGCTGGGCAAGGCGCTGGTGGGGCAGTTCTCCGACGGCGAGTGCCAGGTCGAGATCGAAGAGAACGTGCGCCGGCAGGAAGTTTTCGTCATCCAGCCCACCTGCGCGCCCACGGCTGAAAACCTGATGGAGCTGATGGTGCTGATCGACGCGCTCAAGCGCGCCTCGGTCGCCAACGTCACCGCCGTGGTGCCGTATTTCGGCTACGCCCGCCAGGATCGCCGCCAGCGCTCGGCGCGCGTGCCGATCACCGCCAAGGTGGTCGCCAAGATGTTCTCGGCCGTGGGCACCGACCGCGTGCTCACCATCGACCTGCATGCCGACCAGATCCAGGGTTTCTTCGACATCCCGGTGGACAACGTCTACGCCTCGCCGATCCTGCTGGCCGACATCTGGCGCAGCCATGGCACCGACAACCTGATCGTGGTCTCGCCCGACGTCGGCGGCGTGGTCCGCGCCCGCGCGGTCGCCAAGCGACTGGACGACGCCGAGCTGGCCATCATCGACAAGCGCCGCCCGAAGGCCAACGTTTCCACGGTGATGAACATCATCGGCGACGTCAGCGGCAAGACCTGCGTGCTGGTGGACGACATCATCGACACCGCCGGCACCCTGTGCGCCGCCGCGGCGGCCCTGAAGGCCAATGGCGCCCGCAAGGTCGTGGCCTACTGCACGCATCCCGTGCTGTCGGGCGCGGCGATCGCCAACGTCACCAACTCGCAGCTCGACGAGCTGGTGGTCACCGACACCATCCCGCTGTCGGAAGCTGCCCGGGCCTGCCCGCGCATCCGCCAGCTCAGCGTGGCCGAACTGCTGGCGGAAACCATCCGCCGCATCGCGTTCGGCGAGTCGGTCAGTTCGCTCTACGTGGACTGACGCAAGGCGGGCAGGGGATCCGGGATCGGCATTCGCGAGTGCCGATCCCCGATTCCCTCCCGGGAACGACGCGGGGCCTGGTCGCGGGCCACGCGTAACGCGCCAAAAGCGCATCACCATTGAAGAAGGCAACACCCAACATGGCTACCAACCACAACATCACGGCCACCAGCCGCAAAGTCGAGGGCAAAGGTGCGAGCCGCCGCCTCCGTCACAGCGGCCAGGTCCCGGCCATCGTCTACGGCGCCAAGCAGGAGCCGCAGAACGTCCAGGTCGAACACAACCACCTCTGGCTCGCCAGCCAGAACGAGTGGTTCTACTCCGCCATCCTCGACCTGAGCGTCGACGGCAAGGTGCAGAAGGTGCTGCTGCGTGACATGCAGCGCCATCCGTTCAAGCAGCAGATCCTGCACCTGGACTTCCTGCGCGTGAGCGAGAACGAAGCCCTGCGCGCCAAGGTGCCGCTGCACTTCATCAACCAGGAAACCTCGCCGGCCGGCAAGACCGCGGGCGTCGTGGTCACCCACGAGCTCAACGAAGTCGAAGTCAGCTGCCTGCCCAAGGACCTGCCGGAGTTCATCGAGGTCGACCTGGCCAAGCTGGCCCTGGGCGACATCATGCACATGTCCGATATCGTGCTGCCCAAGGGCGTCACGCTGCCGGCGCTGGCCCACGGCGGCAAGGAGCATGACCTGGCGATCGTCATCGCCAAGCACGCCCGCGTCGAAGTCGAGGAAGAAGCGGCGCCTGCCGCGGCTGAAGTGCCGGCCGCCAAGGTCGCCAAGCCCGACGCCGCCGCGCCTGCGGCGCCGAAGAAGAAGTAAATCCCGGACCGCCGCGCGGGCCTTCGGGCTGGCGCGGCGGACCCGTGATCCTTCGACGTGGCCGGACTCCGCCTCATCGTCGGCCTGGGAAATCCCGGTGCCGAACACGCCCGAACCCGGCACAACGCCGGGTTCTGGTTTCTGGACGCCCTCGCCGCCAAGGCCGGGGCGCGCTTCGGGCTGGAATCCAAGCTCTTCGGTGAAACCGCCCGCATCGACCTGGCCGGCCGCACCGTGTGGCTGCTCAAGCCTGCGACCTTCATGAATGCCTCCGGGCGTTCGGTGGCCGCGGCCCTGCGTTACTGGAAGATCGAGCCGGACGAGGCGCTGCTGGCGCACGACGAGCTCGACCTGTCCCCCGGCACCGCCCGCCTGAAGTTCGACGGCGGCCACGGCGGCCAGAACGGATTGCGCGACACCGTGCAGCACCTCGGGCACGGCAAGTTCCACCGGCTGCGGATCGGCATCGGCCATCCGGGCCACAAGGACAAGGTCACGCCCTGGGTCCTGGGCCGGCCCGGCAAGGACGACGAGGCCAGCATCCTGCGGGCCATCGACGACGCGCTGGACGTGTTGCCGCTGGCAGTGGCCGGCGAATTCCCCGAGGCGATGAAGCGCCTGCACACCCCCAAACCCTGAGCCTTCAGTCGCCAGCCGGCCCCGTGCCCGCTGCCGCCTGAGAGTTCGCGAACCGGAAGCAAAGCACCATGGGCATCAAATGCGGCATCGTCGGCCTGCCGAACGTCGGCAAGTCGACCCTCTTCAACGCGCTCACCAAGGCCGGCATCGCCGCGGCCAACTTCCCGTTCTGCACCATCGAGCCCAACACGGGCGTGGTGCCGGTGCCGGATCCGCGCCTGGCCGAACTGGCCGAAATCGTGAAGCCGCAGAAGATCATCCCGACCTCGTTCGAGTTCGTGGACATCGCCGGCCTGGTGGCCGGTGCGTCCAAGGGCGAGGGCCTGGGCAACAAGTTCCTGGCCCACATCCGCGAGGTGGACGCCATCGCCCACGTGGTGCGCTGCTTCGAGCACAGCGACATCATCCATGTGGCCGGCAAGGTGGACCCGATCGCCGACATCGAGGTCATCGACCTCGAGCTGGCCCTGGCTGACCTGGATTCGGTCGAAAAAGCGCTCAACCGCGCCGAACGTGAAGCCAAGACCGGCAATAAGGACGCCATCGTCCGCAAGGAAGTGCTGTCGCGCCTGCGCGCCGGCCTCGATGCCGGCAAGTCGGCCCGGTCCCTGGGGCTGTCGGCCGAGGACAAGGCCGTGGTCCGCGACCTGTTCCTGATGACCCTCAAGCCGGTGATGTACGTGGCCAACGTGCTCGAGGACGGGTTCGAGAACAACCCGATGCTGGACCTGGTCCGGGCCCGGGCCGCGGACGAGGGCGCCCAGGTCGTGCCGGTCAGCGCCGCCATCGAGGAGGAAATGTCCCAGCTCGAGGACGCCGACCGCGCAGAGTTCCTGGCCGAGATGGGCCTGGCCGAGCCGGGCCTGAACCGCGTGATCCGCGCCGGCTACGCCCTGCTGGGCATGCAGACCTACTTCACCGCAGGCGTGAAGGAGGTCCGGGCCTGGCAGGTCCACAAGGGCGCCACCGCGCCCCAGGCCGCCGCCGTGATCCATACCGACTTCGAAAAGGGCTTCATCCGGGCCGAAACCATCGCCTTCGAGGACTTCATCCGCTACCGCGGCGAGTCCGGCGCCCGCGACGCCGGCCGCCTGCGGCTGGAGGGCAAGGAGTACGTGGTCCAGGAAGGCGACGTGCTGCATTTCCGCTTCAACGTCTGAACCGGAGGCGGGAATGTGCCAAGGCCGTTGACATTTGCCGTCGCGGCCGTGAAAATTACGGGCTCCCTAGCTGGAGGGATACCCAAGCGGCCAACGGGGGCAGACTGTAAATCTGCTGGCTCACGCCTTCGGTGGTTCGAATCCACCTCCCTCCACCAGCTTCGCGGCGTGAACCGGGTTCCAAGTCGGCAAACAACGCAGGGCGGGAGTAGTTCAATGGTAGAACCTCAGCCTTCCAAGCTGATCATGCGGGTTCGATTCCCGTCTCCCGCTCCATTGAATAGTTGAAGCGTCACCGCAACAAACCAGATTCGCTCATGTAGCTCAGTCGGTAGAGCACTTCCTTGGTAAGGAAGAGGTCGCTGGTTCGATTCCAGTCATGAGCACCATCCACCCCGGGTCGCGTCGCGGTGCCGGGATGAAATCCACCTTGAATCCTAACCGGGTAACTCGCAATGGCTAAGGGTAAGTTTGAGCGCACCAAGCCGCACGTGAACGTCGGCACCATCGGTCACGTCGATCATGGCAAGACCACGCTGACGGCGGCGCTGACGAAGATCGGCGCCGAGCGTTTCGGCGGCGAGTTCAAGGCGTACGACCAGATCGACGCGGCG
>NZ_JBMIRR010000006.1:0-466 GCF_049195245.1 Arenimonas sp. MALMAid1274 | reverse complement strand
CGGACCATTCGTCACCGGGGCAAGGGTGATGTCGGCCGGATTGACCGCCGCACCATTGAGCAGGTCATTGCCTAGGACGTTGACGACATTGGTGTTGGCGACGAAGCCATTGACCGGGCCGGCAGCGTCGTTGACGGCGTCAATGACGCCCTCCTCCACCGTGACCGTAACGGTCGCCGTGTCGCAGTTGGTCGGATTGAGGACCTCGCAGATCTCGTAGTCGACCGTGTAGGTGCCAGCCGGGGTATTCGGCGCGACGTCCACCGAGCCATCGGCGTTCACGGTCAGCGGACCGTTGGTCGCCGGAACCAGGGTGATGTTCGCTGGATTCACCGGCGCGCCATTGAGCTGGTCATTGGCCAGGACGTTGACGACGTTCGTGCCGCCGGTCGCGCCGTTGACGGGACCCGCCGTGTCGTTGATCGCGTCGAGCACGGCCGCTTCGACCGTCACGGTGACCGTGGCG